>CP151667.1:5597062-6996328 GCA_038400315.1 Isosphaeraceae bacterium EP7 | reverse complement strand
CGCACCGCCCACCTTCCGGCGGCCGACCTCCCGGGGCTTGTTCTGCCCAGAGGAACCCGGTCCCGCCACAAACACTCGGCCGTCCGTCGACACAACGAATCGGCGGTCGGGGCCCTCCGGCCTGAGCCGGAAGTTGAGAATTCAGGGGTGCGCGGCAAGATGGAGCCTTCAGATCGCCAGGGAGATATGCGCCCTCGGGGGACCCTTGTCAACGCGCCAAGCCCGCGCCCGCAGTCGACTTGGGTCGACGGCAACGCGCACGCCGGCGCCGACTTGCGTCGAATCCTTCTCCCCCCCAGCCCGCATCCGGGCCGATCTGCTTGCGTCGGCCGGACACCCGTGTGCCTGCCCGCCGCCCCGGCCCCGAACGGCGTCCTCGGGGTATCGAGGCGAGGCAACTCGGCTCGACACCCCGGATTGTGGGGCGGCCTGTACGCGTCTCAGGCCGCGCGAGAATGCCCAGGGCTCCAGGCCCCGGAGAATTCCGATTCGAGCCCTGGACATCCCGTTAAGGGGATGCTATGATGGGCTTGGCCTTCCTCTGCTGACATCTAGCTTCTGGGGTCGCGTAAGAAAAATTCTTTTCGCTTCGCTCGATTTTTGGAAGCAGATTGCCTTGTTGGGTTGCGTCTTATTAAGGGTGAGCAGGTTCCGTGCTCCGCCGTTCCGGTCTCAATGACCGAACTCCTGCACCTCGATCGTCGACGGGCCGGCCGGCACTCGCAGCACTCGATCCGGCCGAATTGCCAAAGAGCCAGGCCGGGGCGTGCGGGGTCGCAACGTGGCCCGTCCCGGTCAGTTGCAATCCGCGAGCAAAACCGGCGAGAAATCCTGCCATTTTCTCAGGTTTCGGGCCGCCGACACTTCGCCCCGGGAGGCAGCTGTGAAGTGCGCCGAACGTCTGAATCCACGGGGCGTCGCCCATTCCGGGGCCACCCTGACGATCGCGCAGGGCCCGTGAGTGGTCCCCGCGCCTTCACGGCGAGTCGGGCCTCTCGTGCTGGCAACCCGGAGATCCGATCGCAGGCCGTGGCGCCCGAAGTGGAGCGGACGTCTGGCCTTCGCGCATCGACTGCAAGGTTCGCCGAGGCCCCGGTCGGCGTCCCGCAGGCAGGCGGCTGGAAGGAAGTCAGATCGGCCGGAGCCTCGCCCCGGTCCCGGAGCGAGGCTCGTTGGACTTCAAACGGCCGGGTTCAGTCGATCGAGCAGCCACCGGCTCCGCAGCCTCCTCCGCCGCAGCCGAAGCCCGGGGCAGGGGCGTTGTAGACCGGCAGGGAGGATGCGCCGTTGGAATGGACGGAGGCCGGGACGCTGAATTGCTTGGCGACCTCGATGGTGCCGCAGTCGGGGCAGCGGGGTGTGTCGCCGTTGTTGCGGATGAGAGTCTCGAATGTCTTGGCGCAGGGCTCGCAGCGATATTCGTAGATCGGCATGGGGGCGCTCCGTGGCTGGCTTGGTTGGCGAGGTATTGTGGGACGCGGGCGGGGCGGGTGTCAATGGCGGCCGAGGTCGGCTAAGTCGTTCACGGGCTAATGGTTGGAGGAAGATTCATGGGCATCCGTGCGCTATCCAGGGAAGAAGTTCGGTCGATCGACGCGAAGGCGGCCGTTGAGCTGGGCCTGCCCACGCTCTTGCTGATGGAGAACGCGGGCCAAGGGGCGGCGGCCCTGATCAGGGAGCTTGCCGGGGGGCCGGTCAAGGTGGCGGTCGTCTGCGGGGCGGGCAACAACGGCGGCGACGGCGGGGTGGTCGCCCGGCACCTGGACGGCTGGGGGTTCACCGTGAAGGTCGTCTGGCTGGCGGCGGCGGGTGCCGTCTCGGGCGATGCGGGCGTCCAGCGGCTGATCCTGGAGAAGTCGGGAATCGATCAGGTCCATTGGCCCGAGCCGACGGCGGCCGAACTTGCCGGGCTCTGGAACTGGTCCGACTGGGTGGTGGACGGGCTGCTGGGGACGGGGTTATCCCGGCCGCTCGAAGGCGTGCTGCACGCGGTCGTCGAGTCGTTGAACGCGTCGGACCGGCCGGTGGTGGCGCTCGACATCCCCTCGGGCCTGGATGCCGACACGGGGAAGCCGCTGGGGTTGGCGGTCCGGGCGCGGGCCACCGCGACGTTCGTGGCGCCCAAGCTGGGATTCGACGCAGCCGGGGCAGCGGATTACACGGGCGAGGTCCGGGTGGTGGACATCGGGCTGCCTCGGGTGGCCCTGGCTGCGTTCGGGGGCGGAATTGTGAAGGGTTCTTGAGATCTTCACGGAGTTTGCGCCGGAATTCTCATATGGGCGGATCATCCTGGTTTCGTGCTCTGCATCGAGGACGCGATCCATCCATACTCCGACGGAGTTGACCGCCGTGAAATCCGCCCGACGTGGCTTCACCCTGATCGAATTACTCGTCGTCATCAGCATCATCGCCGTGCTCATCGCCCTGCTGCTCCCCGCGGTGCAGAGCGCCCGCGAGGCGGCCAGGCGCATCCAGTGCACCAACAACATGAAGCAGATCGGCCTGGCGTTCCACAACTACGAGAGCGCCAACCAGGCGTTCCCGCCCACCACCATCCTGATCCCCACGGCGACCGGCGGCCCCGGCTCGTGGGCGTTCGAGTCATCCTGGAGCGCCTTCGCCCGGGTGGCCCCGTTCCTGGAGCAGACGGCCTTCTTCAACTCGATCAACTTCAACCTGACCTACAGCGAGCCGCCCAACACGACGGTGTCGAACATGCCGCTGGCGGCCCTGACGTGCCCGGCCGACCCCGGCTCGCACATCGACGACGCCACGCTGGGTAACACCGGCTACGCCACCACCAGCTACGGCACCAGCGACGGCGACTGGTACGTCTGGTCGGTGAACTGGGGCGCGACCAACTCGGTCGGGCCGATGAATAAGTCGATGTTCGGCCCCAACTACGCCCGTTCGATCGCGATGGTCTCCGACGGCCTGAGCAACAGCCTGATGGCGTCCGAGGGGACGATCGGCCACGCGCAGATGCGCGGATGCATGAAGGCGCCGAGCGTGCCGTCGGACGCGAGCGTGGGGACCTGGAGCCCGACCAACGTGCCCGCCCCGGGCGCGGCCTCCAACGCGGCCCTGGCGGAGCTGATCGGCTCGTGCGGCGCGGCAACCGGCAAGATCAAGGCGGGGGGCCCGCTGGGCCACACGCGCTGGTGCAACGGCGGCGTCTATTACTCGGGATTTACCACCGCGGTGACCCCCAACGGCCCGGTCAAGGCCCGCAGCCGCGCCACCGGGTTCTCCAACGCCGGCAAGCTCGTGCCGATGGATTGGGACTCGGTCGACGAGAACGACGGCGGCCCGACCTACATGTCGCTGGCGGCCAGCAGCATGCACCCCGGCGGCGTCAACTCGCTGTTCGGCGACGGCTCGGTCCGGTTCGTCAAGGACACGATCAATGCCACGGCCTGGCGGGCCATGGGCACCATTGCCGGCGGCGAGGTCATCTCGGCCGACTCCTTCTAAAGCAGTCGAAGCATGTTAATTTCGTGGATATTGCGATCGGTGAGTGGTACGCGACGGGAGCCCCTTGAGATGACGATTCGGCCTTGGTTGACGGCGTCGGCATTGTTCGCATTGCTGGCGTCGGGCTGCGGCGGCGGGGCGGGCGAGGGGGCCCACGTGGCGGCCACCCTGCCGGTGCGGGGCAAGGTGACCTACAAAGGGAAGCCCCTGGCCGGCGGGGCCATCCGGTTCGAGCCCGAGGACTCGGGCCGCGAGGCCCACGGCGAGATCGGGCCCGACGGCACCTTCGTGCTGACCACCTTCCGGGCCGGCGACGGCGCGGTCTCGGGCCTGCACCGCGTGGCCGTCACGGCGCCCGGCCGGGGCCGGCTTCCCTCGAAGTACCGGAGCCCCGGCTCGTCCGGGGTGTCGATCGAAGTGAGCGAGTCCGAATCCGAGTATCTAATCGCGCTCAAGTAATTGGATTTGATGGGGAGTCGACCGATGCGAGCCTTCTGGATGGCGGCGGCCCTGCTGGGATTCGGCTCGGGCGCCTCGGCCGACGACGCCTGGACGTACCGCCTGGAGATGGGCCCGCCGCCCGCCCCGTTCGTGCGCGACGGCTCGACCGACGCGGCCATCGAGGCCTCGGCGGTCGAGCCACTGGGCGACGGCCTGCACGCCCTTGTGGCCCACGATAAAGAGGCGTCGCTGCGACTGATGACGATTGCCGACGGGGCGCAAGGCGAACCCCTGGCCTCGCCGCGGTTCCTGGCCGCAGCGGGCCCGAGCCCCAAGTGGGAGGGCATGGCCCGCGACTCCGAGGGCCGCATCTACGCCATCGGCTCGCACGGCGGCAAGACCGAGGCCGAGCGGCTGGCCCACTCGGTGCTGATCCGGTTCAGGGTCGCCGACCTCGCCGGCCGGCCGGCGATCGACGACGCATCGGTGGAGACCCTGGCCGTGGCCGGGTCGATCGCCGGCGCCCTGGAGGCCGAAGGGCTGGCCCCGGCCGCGCTGGCGAAGCGCAAGGTGGAAGGCCTGGCGATCCGCGAGCGAGGGGCCCGGCGCGAGCTGGTGATCGGCCTCCGCGAGCCCGACGACCGGGTCAGGGCGGTGGCCGCCGACCTGGCGTCCGGCGTGGCCGAGCCCGCCCTGAGGCCGCTCTTCCGGTTCGAGCCCGGGGCCCGCGAGGGGGTCCGCTGCCAGCTGACTTCGCTGGAAGATGTGCCCGCCCTGGGCGGATTCCTGGTGCTGACGGCCACCGAGGACGAGGCCAACGCCTTCCACGGAAATACCCTCTGGTTCGTGGCCGACGGCCGCGCCGAGGGGGCCGAGGAGCTGGCCCGCTTCGAGCCGGGCCTGAAGGCCGAAGGGCTGGCCGTGCTGGAAGTCCAAGAGGATGCCGGACGCATCAAGGTGCGCCTTTTGATCACGTACGACAATGATGGCCACACGACGGGCCAGCCGTCTCGCTTCCAGGCCCCGACCCTGGTGCGCGAGCCCCGCTGAGCGCGCCGCGTGCCCGGGGCCGACGCGAAAGCGGGAGGCATGGCGGTTGATTCGGCCCGGCTGACCGGGGAAGATGCGGTGAGTGCCCCGCGCGGGCGGTGACGACTCTCCTTGGGAAAGCGAGGTGCGCCTTGGCCAGCTCCTTCCAGATTTACAGCGACAAGAAGGGCGAATTCCGCTGGCGCCTGAGGGCCGGCAATGGCAAGATCATCGCCACCTCCGGCGAGGGCTACAAGGCGAAGGCCGACTGCGAGCACGGCATCAACCTGGTGAAGACCGAGGGAGCCGTCGCCCCGACCGCGGACGACACCGCGTCGACGCCGGTCGCCCGGTCGGAAGTCGCGGCGCGATGACGGGGCCGGCCCCCGCCACGACGGATCGGGCGCGGGGCCCCGTGTTGACGTGCGGATCATCGTTCTGGGCTTCATATGAATTTTTGTTCTCAGGTCGTCGGGCCGTTGACCCGGCGCACGCCGCCTGGCACAGTCGTCGGGTTCACGAGGCGTCCCGCGCGGGGCGCGACGAGCCGGGGACTGAGCAGGGGCGGCCGAGCATGGATCTGATCACGACGCTGGCGACGCAAGTGGGCATCGACCCCAAGGTGGCGGAGCAGGGGCTCGGGGCCTTGCTCGGGTTCCTGAAGCAGCACCTGAGCCCGGAACTGTTCGGCACGGTGGAGACCTCGGTGCCGGGCGCCGACGGCGCCATCAAGTCGTTCGAGGACGAGGCCGGGCCGGTCGACGAGGCCGCGAGCCCCGGGCTCCTCGGCTCCCTGATCGGCATGGCCAGCAAGCTGGCGGGCGGCGGTGGCGGCTCGGCCGTGGCGCTGCTGGCCCTGCTTGGCAAGGCGGGCCTGAGCGTGGACCAGATCGCGGCGTTCCTGCCCAAGGCCATCGAGCTGATGAAGGCCTACCTGCCCCAGGAGGTGATCGACAAGATCATCGCCCTGGTGCCCGGGGCCGACGCGCTGACGGGCGGGGCGACGGAGAAAGCCTGAACAATCAGCGCTGATAGATGGGCAAGTAGCGATATTCGACCGCCAGGGCAAGGACGCCCATGGCGGTGCAGTAGGCCCGGCCGCCCGAGCGGTCATTGCCGTCGGCCGACAGCCAGCTCCCGTCGGTCTCCTGGTGCTCCAGGAGGATGGGGACCAGCTTGGGGTAGTAGCCCAGGAACGACTCGTCGCCCATCTGGAAGGTGGCCTGCGAGCAGTAGTAGGCCTCGTAGAAGAAGTACTCGTTGGACCAGCGGGGCGGCCGGGCGGCCAGGTAGCGGGCGCCCGCGACGGCCTCGGCGGATCCATGCTCACCGCACAGTTCCAGGGCAAGCACGCCGGTACCGGTCCGCGGATTATTGGGGGGCATGCCCGGCTGGTAGCCGAAGCCGCCGTCGGGGTGGGCGCACCGCTTCAGGTAGGCCAGGGCCCGGTCGATGGGCGCGGACGGCACGGCGCACCCGGCCGAGCGGGCCGCGCGGAGGGCCAGCACCTGCCAGCCGGAGACGCTCAGGTCGCTGTCGCGGCTGGTGGGCTGATACCGCCAGCCGCCCGCATTGTCGGGGTTCTTGGCCAGGGCCTGCGCCTGCAAAATCAGCGCGACGGCTCGGGCCAGGGCCTCGCGGCAGCGTGCCGCCAGCGCGGGGTCGGGCGTCATGCCCACGACCTCGGCGAGCATCAACGTGCTGATCCCGTGGCAATACATGGGCCCGTGACTTGCATTGGAGACGAGCATCCCGTTGGGCCGCTGACTGCCCAGCACATAACCGATCCCTCGCTCGACCGAGTCTCGATATGGCCCGGGCTCGCCCGGGACGTGGCCGGCGGCGAGGAACGCGAGGACCGACAGCGACGTGACCGAGGTGGCCCGACCGAAGCCGCCCGACTCCCAGGCGCCGTCCGGCTTCTGTGTCCCCTTCAGGTAGTCGAGCGCCCGTCGCACGGCCTGGTCGCTGGCGGGCGTGGTGGGCCGGCCCGACGGCGGGATGTCCTGCGCCGTCGCTTGCGACGAGGCGATGAGGACGGCCGGGAAGAGGAGTCGGAAGATCATTCGATGGGATTCAGGTTTCAAAAGAGCAGAGATCCGTGGATGGATGAGGCTCAGCGGGGATCGGCGGCGACCTCGCGGAAGTAGAGGCGGATGAGCCGTTCATAGTCGTCGCGGTAGCCGCCGCGCATCCCCTGGCTTTGCAGGGCGGCACGCAGGTGGGGGGGCAGACCGCCCCAGGCGCGGCCGGCCCTCTGGCGAGCGAGCGCCGGCAGAGTCGAGAGGTCGGGGGCGGCGATACCCGCCGCGGCGGCCGACTTGCCGGCCGAGGTGCCGGCGGGGCCCGCAAGTGCCGCGCCTGGCCGAGGCGGCTGGGCGGCGGCGCGGAGGCCGGCGGCGGCCTGGCGCATGGCGGGCTCGGCCGACGGCGCGGGTTTGCCCGCGTCTTCACCGGGGGGCCCGTCGATCTCTCGGGCGGCGGCGCGAAGGGCCTCCCGGGCACCGGCCAGGGCGGGGTCGACTCGGGCGTCGGGCTCGGCGATGTTCAGCTCGGGATAGTCGGACTGGAGCGAGCCGGCCAGGTCGGTCGCCTTGCGGGCCCCGCCTTCGAGGGCCTCGCCGGCCTTGCGTCGGGCCTCGCTGGCGTCGTCGGGTCGGTTGCCGGCCAGGGCATCGGCGGCACGGTCCAGAGCGGCGGGGGCGTCGCGGCCAAGCTGCTTGGCGGCGGCCTGCGCGGGCTCGCGCGAGGCCGGGCTGAGGTCCTTGGATCGGTCGGCGAGATCGGCCAATGACTTGCCGACTTGCTCGGCCTCGCGGGCCAACGCGCGGGCGTCTTCGGCTTCCTTGGCCCGGTCGGGCGGGGGCTCGGCGTTGCGGCGGGCGAGGTCCTTGGCCCGGTTGGCCAGGGCGCCTGCCTCCTTGATCTGGCCGGACAGCAGCTCGGCGCGGAGGGTGGGGGACTGCTCGACGAGGCGGTCGACGTCGCGGCCGAGGGCCTCCTGCTCGGCCTTCAGGCGGTCGAGTTCTCCCCCCGCGGGCCGATGCTTGGCCAGGTCGCCCGCGCGGTCGGCCAGCGCGTCCTGTGCCTCGGCCAGCCGGGCCAGCGACTCGCGGTCGGCGTCGTCGCGGGCCAGCTCGTCGAAGTCGCGGCGCAGCTCGTCCAGGCCGGTCCGGGTGGCGGCGAGGTGGGCATCGGCCCGGCGCAACTCGTCCAGGCGAGATCCGGGGGTGGTCGAACGGCCCGCGCGTTCGAGGCGGTCGCGGCCGGGCTCGACCTGCGCCTCGGCCACGCCGCGGGCGGGGGCGGCCAGGGGGCTGAATCGGGCGTCCTGGTCGTGCTCCAGGTCGCCGGCCAGGGCTCGGAGGCGATCGGCCAGGGCGGCCACGTCGCGCGTCCTGCGTGCGAGGTCGTCCTTCCTCGCGTCGTCCCATCGGCCGTTGCCCCGCGCCGCGGCGTCGGCGGCGTAACGCAGCTGCTCGACCTCGACGCGGGCGGTCGCGGCGTCGCGTGCGAGTGTGTCGATCCGTTCGCGGGTCGCGTCGCGGCGTCGCCTGCCCGCCTGGAGGCCCAGGGGCTCGGCGTCCGGGGCGATCGTCAGCGGGGGCAGGTCGGCCCAGGTGACGTTGGGGCCGCGGGGCGGGGGCCGATTGTCGGCCACCCTCACGCGGCAGGCCACGACGTCGCCGGGGGCCAGGCCCAGCGGGGCGAGCCGCAGCAGGGCGAGCCCGCGGACCTCGGAGGGGCCGACGCGTTCGAGGTCGATCGGCATCTGAGCGGGCGAGGGAGACTTGCCCGGGGCAACCCGCCTGACCTCGCAGTGCAGCTCGGCGGAGGCGACGGCCACGTCGTCGGCCGCGGCCAGGCGGATGGTCAGCACGTCGTCAGGCCTGGCCCTGGTCCCGGCGTCCGGGCCGTGGGCGACGGCGGTCGGCGGCTCGTCGGGCCCGACCGCCAGGTGCCTGGCGGGCCCCGATCGACCGGCGATCCCCCGGGCGTCGACGAGTCCGATCGCGAAGGTGCCCGACTCATCGGCCTTCATGTCGATCTGAAAGGATGAGTCCAGGCTCGTCCGGTTGAATGGCCGCGCAGGCTCGCCGGGCGTGGTCAGGGTGGCCCGGTCGGCCTTGGTTTGAAGGGCGAGCGTGATCGTGCTCCCCTCGAAGGCGACGATGCGCGAGGCGTCCCGGGCGGTGGTCGTCGGGCGGCCTGTGTACGCGGGGGGCCGGACGGTGGCCGTCAGCCCGGCGATGGTCGGGGGCTCAATCCCCCGGATCTCGTGGCGGCGGCTGGCGGCGGGCCCCGAGCGGACCCGGTATCCGGTCACGGGCATCGAGGCGGGGAGCGTCCCGGCGAAGTGTCCGGGGCGGCCTCGATCGGGGACCAATCGGGCACGACGGGGGTTACCACCGTCGGGCCCCGACCACTCCAACCAGGCCTCTTCGGGCGGCGTTCCGCCGAACCGGGGGGCCACGCGGGCCGTCACGGCGACGTCGTCGCCGAGCGCCACTTCGCGATCGCCGGGGGTTACTTCGATGAGATGTCGGCTGATGCGTTGCAGGTCGGAGCGGGGGACGAGAGCCCGGCGAAGGAGCACCCCGATCGAGTCGGGGGCCAGCCAGGCCGCACTCGCCAGGGGGGCGAGCGCCAGCAGCCCGGCCAGGAAATGGCGGCGGGCGGCCCGGTCTGGGACGGCGCGGCGGGCGTCGACGGCGTCTGCGCGGGCCTCGGCCTCGGCGATCGTGGCTCGCACCAGGGCCGGCGATCCGGCGGGCCTCAGCAGGAGGTCGACCGCCGCGGTCAGCCGGTCGCCGAGCGCCGGGTCGGATCGTTCGGCCAGCGCCGCCAGGGCCAGCGCCCCGGGATGTCTCATGAACGCATGGACGAACGTGCGGATCGGGATGGTGGCGAGGCAGCCCACTCCGATGATCCAGGCGATGCGCCTGGCCCAATCGGGGGCGTCCCAGGCGAAGTCGGCCGCCATGCCGACGGTCAGGCAGGCCGCGGCGGCCAGCATCAGCGTGCCCAGCCCGCGCATCGCGGCGACCAACCGCAGGCGACGTTCGAGCCCGCGCAGGGCCCGGCCGATCGCGGGGGTAAGCTGGCTTTGCGGCTCGGGCTTGGCCATCTCGGTCGTCTCCGCCGTGAGGGGCGCTCACCTCGGCGTTTGTCCGGGGGAATCGGGGCCGACTTCACCGAGCATCATCGCCCAACTCGCCCCCGCCGTCGACCTAGGATAGGCCGGATCGTCGGCGAAGCGCCCACCCGGCGGTCAGGATGGCGAAGATCGTCAGCAGTGCGGCGGGGCCGTCCCAGAGGGGCGTGCTAACCCGGCGGGTCAGGGTGTGGACTCGGGGCCGGATCGAGCCTGGAAGGGCGGCGGCCTCGTGATCCAGGAAGACCCGGCCCCCGGTCGCACGGGCCAGTTGCTCGGGCGGGGCGGGGTCGGCGGCCAGGTCGATCAACTCGCCGAACTCGCGGGGATTGACGTCGAGCGGGGCCTCCAGGGGCGGGCCTTCGGCCGTCAGGGTGGGGGCTTCCAGGCGGATGACATAAGAGCCCGGCGGCAGAGGAGTGGCTTCCCCCTGATAGACGCGGGGGCGGCCGGGAAGCGGGTGCAGCGGGGCGATGGCGACGGCCCTGGTTCGCGACGGGTCATCGGCGCGGAAGATCCGGGCGGCGACCAGGAGATCGGGCGTCAGGCCGGCGGTCCCCTCGGCGAAGCGGGCCTGGATCGACGGGGCGTCCCCCTCGGGCAGGCGCGAGCGGGTGGGGCCGAATCGGGCCAGGGAACTGCCCGAGGCCAGCCGCCCGGCGGAGGCCCAGCGCACCACCTGGCCCCAGAACCGGTGGTGGTAGGCGTCGCCCGCCCGGTGCCGCCACCGCCAGGTGCCGTCGGTCCCCACCCAGAGCACCTTGCCCAGCCCGTATGGCTGCGCCGCGATGGCCGCGCGGCCCCCCGCTTCCGGCCCCTCCCCGGCACTGGCCAGCACGGCGGCGGCCGGCTTTGGGCGGCCCGCGACTACCCAGGGAAGGCGCGGCAGCGTCCCCCAGGCGGCGCCTCCCCGGGCGTCGAGCTGGAGCATCGGCCAGGACAATGGATCGGCCAGGGCCGCGGGGCTCGGGTGCAGGGCGACCCCCGAGGGGAGGCTCGGGTGAGTCGGATCGACGGCGGCGGGGTCGACCGGGACGGGCGACGGGTCGAGGACGGGGATCAAGGAACGGGCCGTCGGATCGGCGAGCAGGGGGGGCCACGACCGGGGGCCCGCGGAGAAGGCCAGGGTCCCGCCGCGCTCCGAGACGTAGCGATCGAGCCGCGACCAGGCCTCGGGGGAGAGGTCGGAGGGGGCAGCGTCGCCCAGGATGATCAGGTCGTACTCGCCTAGCGGGTCGGCCAGGTCGGGCGAGGGCGCGGGGGCAGGGAACTCGGCCGCGTCGACCGACCTGGTCGCGGCCGGATCCGGGTCGGGGAGTGAGGGCTGGCGGAAGACGACGGCGTCGAGCCTGACGTGGGGGTCGCGCGTCAGCGCGTTGCGCAGGTAGCGGAACTCCCAGCGAGGCTCGCCGTCGATGAGCAGCACGCGGGCCTTGTCGTCGACCACCTGGATGGCCGTCGATCGGGCGTCGTTGTCGGAGCGGGCATCGCCGGCCTGTGGCTGGACGCGGGCGGTCAGCGGGACCCGGCCCAGGGTGCCCAGCGGCAGGCGGAAGGTGGCCACGGGCCTGGACCGGTCGCTCGGGGTGACGATGACCTGGCTGAGCGGCTTGCCGCCCTGGGTTTCCAGGGTCACCTTCAGCTCACGCCCGGGGGCCAGTCCGTCGGCCTTGACGACGACCTCGACGGTGGCCACGTCGCCGCGGAAGGCGACTTCGGGGGCACGCAACGCGGCGACGGCGACGTCGAGCGGGGGGATCGTCGAGCCGACGAGGACCGGATAGACCGGGATCTTGCGGCCGGCCAGCCGCGCGGGCAGGTCGCCTTCGGGCAAGTTCCGGCGGCCGTCGGTCAGCAGAACCAGCGCGTCGGCGGGGGGGCTCGAAGGGTGGTCCGCCAGGGCGTCGGCCAGCACCCCGGACCAGTCGGTGGCCAGCCTCTCGGGGTCGTCCGGGGGAAGGGGCCGGGCGAACGCATCGGGCGAGGCGGGGCGGGTCCGGAGCGCGAACGACTCGAACTCGACGGTGTGCTCGCGGGCCAGTGGCGCGAGGGGGCCATCGAGCAGCCGCCGGGCGATCTCGCGTCTGGGGATCGTGGCCGGATCGATCTGGCCGAGCGTGCGGGCCAGGGCTTGCCGCTCGGCGTCGGGCCTCCGGCGGTCGATCGTCTCCATGCTGGCCGAGACGTCGACGGCGACGATCACCCGGCCGGGCCTCGTTTCTCGCGTCGTGCGTTCCAGGACCGGCTCGAACAGGGCGGCGGCCAGCAGCAGGGCCGCCAGCATGCGGAGCGCCATCGAGGCGCGGGCCGCACGGCCGCCGACGAGGCGCAGCTCCTGGCGCGAGAACGCCCAGACGAGGCCGATCAGGGCGAGGGCGGCGAGCCCCCAGGTCCAGGCTGTCGGCGCGCCGGCCAGGATCAGGCGGAGCCCGCCCGGCAGGTCGACCGTCATGGCGCGGGCCTTCCAGGGGTTGGCGCCCGACGGACGCAGGTGCAACGGCGCGGCCGGGGCAACTTGCCCGGCCGCTCGGCCGCCAGTCTATCGGGCCCCCGGCGGGGGGGGAAGCCGAGGGCCGGCCCAGCCCGCCGCGCCCGGTCTTCCCTTCGAAACGAAGGCGGGACCGCCCCGCGTCGAGGATCTCGACGCGGGGCGGTCCCGGTTGGCCTTGTTCGGGCCGGGTCGGCCCGGGGGATCGCTCCCCCAAACTTCGGGTCAGGCGCGGGCCCGGCGGCGGGCGGTGACCATGGCGAAGGCGGCACCGATCCCGGCCATGACCAACGAGGCGGGCTCGGGGACGACCGAGGGACTCGGCACGTAGCCGCTGTAGAGGGACTTGTGGATCTCGCCATTGGAGACCAGCGACTTGGCGAAGAGCGAGCCGTCGGTCGAGACGCTGCTGTGCGTCACGGCGGCGTTGACGGCCAGGATGGCCCCCTGGAAGTTGTTGTTGAGGGTCAGCGTGGTGGCGTCGGCGAAGTTCCAGAGCGTCTTGGCGCTGATCGGGGCACCGTTCCAGGCGCCGTTGAAGTTCCCGTTCGTGGTGATCGACGTGCCCGTGACGTTGATGATGATGCTGCTGACGCTCGCGAAGTCGCCGGCCAGCGAGAGGCCATTCTGGACCGAGTTGCTGCTGAGCAAGGCCCCATTGATGTTGAAGACGGCGACGCCGTTGACGGCGGTGGCCGCGTTCACGGTGAAGGTGAACTGGCCGTTGTTGGCCACCACCGGGCCCGCCTGATTGGTGGCCAGGGCCTTGAAGGCGATCGAGTCGTTCTGCAATTCCTGGCTGATCTGGGCGGCCTGCGTCGCCAGGGTCGAGTCGATGACGAGCGACCCGCCGTTGAGGTGGACGGTGCCCGCGGCGCCGGCGCTGGAGACGACGAGGTTCCGGTTGCTGTTGACCTGCTGGTTGCTGGAGCCGACGGCGGTTCCGGCGATGGTCAGGCCGGGCCCGACCGGGAAGTTGTTGCTCATCGAGAAGACGCCGCCGGACCCCTTCAGATTGCCGCCGATGAATGTGTTGTAATCAACATGCGAGTTCTGGGTGAAGTCGCCCGTGGTGACGACGTTGTACTTGTAGAGGACCGAATCGGCCGAGGCCAGGCCCGGGGCGGCAAGGGTCAGCATGGCACCGGCGATCCGACCGAAAATGCGGCGAGTCATCGTGCGTACGTCTCCAGGTGAAATGCGAAGGGACGCACTCGGAGCGCAGGGCCAACATGGCCGGCGCTTCGCGGTCTTCCCTCTCGGGCCTCGTCCGCGTCGAAGACCCGGGCCCTAATGGGATCGTCATCGATCCTGAGAGCCGAATCCGACCGGGGACGGGGCAACTTCCGGACGCCCTCGGTGCAATCCCGAGGGATCCGCAACAGATCGGCCGGATGGAGCTGCTCGTTCGATGTGTCAGCAGCTCATCGGCATTGGGCGGCCTGATTTAGCCGCAACCCGTTGCAATAGTACGTTTCTTCTCGGGGTTCGGACGGCAATCGGCGGAAAATTTGAGGAGTGTCGTCGAATGAAAACGCGAGGATCGCATTTTCTGCCATAATAGACGGATCTCCGGATGGCTTGCCCACGATTTCATGCTTGCAGCCAGATTTTGTGTCCGGTCGCGTTGCTTTGGATCAACGTCACATCGCATAAGCATTCAGCTCATCGTGCCCTGAGCCGGGACATCCAGGCTTCCAGGGCGAGCCCGCCGAGCGCGAGCAGGAGGAGCGGCCTCCAAGCTTCGCGGTCGGTGGCGGCGCGGGGGGCGAGCAGCCGGCCCGCCAGCCGAGCGGGCGAGGAGTCGAGTTCGAGCGGCCAGCCCAGGGCCAGTCGGGCGGCGTCGGCCGGGGTCAGGCGGGCGGGGTCGGGCTCGCGTGGGTCTGCGGCGACCGTCGCGTAAGCGGCTCGGCCTCGGGGGCCGGCCGGGTCGAGCCGGTAGACGCCAGGGATGTCGGCCTGGCGCAGCCGAGCGACGGCCCGGCCGGCCGACCGGTCGATGGACGCGGGGTGGCGGACGCCGTCGGGGTCGGTGATGGTCGGCGCGGCGACGTCGGCGGCGGGCGGCGGGTCGAGGTCGAAGGCGAGCGGCTCGCCGGGGCGGACGGGCCGATGCGTGGCGTCGGGCCCTCCCAGGCGGCCGGCCCACTCGTGGACGAGCGGGACGAAGTCCGCGTTGATCGGCAGGGTCCCGGAATTGGCGTCCAGCGGGCCGGCGAGCAGTGCGACCCGGCCCCGACCTCGCGGCCGTTCGACGATCCAGGGGTCGCCGTTGTCCAGCCGGGCCGCGACAGTTGAGCCGGGCAGGGGGCGGAGCACCCGGTACGAGTACAGGTCGGCGAGCCCCAGGGCGGGGGCGTCGCCCGCGGCGAGCGGGGCCATCACGGGGCCGCTGAAACTGGAGGGGGCCGGGTGCGCCACGGCCTCGCGGCGGCCCACTTCCCCCTTCAGATCGCCGGGAAGCGCCGGCAGCAGGTCGGACCCGCGCGGGCCGAGCTGGTCGACCCAGCCGGGGACTTCGGCCCGGCTTCCGGGGATGACGAGCAGCCCGCCGCCCTGCCCGACGAATCTGGCGAGCGGCCCGCTGAACTCGTCCGGCAGGCGGTCGACGCCGGCCAGGATGACGAGCGACTGGCCGTCGAGCGAGGTGGGCGTCAGTGAGCTAACCGCCGCTGCCCGGGCTCGGACGACCGGGGCCTGATCGTCGACCGGGGCGAGCGCGATCCGGAGAAACTCGGTCGCCCGTTCCACAGCGTCGGCGTCGGGCTCGCCGGTGACGAGCAGTGCCGACAGGGCGTCGCGCACGGTGACGGGGCGTTCGGAGGTGTCGTCGACGGGGTTCGGGTCGTCGGCCGGCCGCAGCCGGATCCCGAGCAGGTGCTCCCCCGCGTCGGCGATCGAGGCCCGGAAGAGGACGGGGGCGCGGGCCCCGGGCGGGAGCGGGCCGACCGCCTGCGCGGGGATCGACGCGAGCTGGCCATCGATGAGCAATTCGGCCTGCCGCACCAGCGGGCCGGGCCCTGCGTTGGCGATCTCGGCCGAGACCGTCAGCGTCATTCCGGGTGCAATCGGGTCGCGGGAGACCGAGACCGGGCCGACCGAGCCGTCGGGGGTCGAGCCTGCCGCCGGCCCGGCCGGACTGAAGTCGGGTGCCCAGAGTCGGACGGGGGCGGGGAGCCGCCCTCGCAGGTCGCGCAAGAGCTGCCAGCGGGCCGACTCGTCGGGGCGGAAGGCCAGCCGCTGGTGGTCCGTGAGCAGCATGAGGTCGGCCGGCTGTGTCACCCCTTCCAGGATGCGCAACGCCTCGCCGACGGCCGAGGGGAGGTCACTCGACCCGCGGGGGGGCGGGAGGGCGTCGAGCGCTTCAGCAACGCGTGAGAGGTCGGAGCTCGGAGGGTCGATGACCCGCGCGACGCGGTCGCGGGCCAGGAGCAGGGCGACCCGGTCGCCCGGTTCGAGCCTCTTGAGCAGCGAGCGTGCCCAGGCGACGGCCGCTTCGCGTGGGGTTCCCTCGGCGCCCCGGCGTCCCATGCTGGCCGAGCCGTCGAGGACCAGCACGACGAGCCGAGGCCCCGGCCCGGCGCCCGGCTCGCCGGTGCCCGACCGGAGATAAGGCCGAGCCAGGGAGACCGCGATGAGGCCGAGCGTGGCCATGCGCACGAGCATGAGCGGCAGGTCGTCGAGGCGGGGTCGCCGGCGCGCGGCGGGCTCCTCGTCGAGGAACTGCATGGCGGCCCAGTCGACGACCTCGCCGGGACGCCTCCTGAGGCGATGGAGGATCGGCGGGATGGCCAGGCCGGCCAGCCCGGCGAGCATCAAGGCGTGAGCGAGTCCGAAGCTCACCGGCCGCCCTCGGCCGACGCCCCACGCCGCCCCTTGCGTGCCGACCGCGCGGCCAGGTAGTCGAGCAGGGTCCGCCCGGGGGGCTCGGCGGTCGACGCCCGGTGGTAGTCGCAGCCCAGGGCGAGCGCCCCCCCCTCCAGATCGTTGCAGAAGGCGCGGAAGCGGCGGAGATAGGCGGCACGCACGGCGGCTGGGTCCACGTCGCGGGCGTCGCCGGGGTGTTCCAGGGGGCGGAGTCGCGTGGGCCCGCGGAAGGGGAACTCCTCCTCCTCGGGGGCCAGGACGTGCAGCAGCAGGACCTCGTGCCGGCGATGCCGCAGGTGGCGCAGGGCCTCGATCAGGTCGGGAAGCGGCTCGAAGGCGTCGGTCAAGATGACCACCAGGCCCCTGCGGTCGACCCGCCCGGCCAGCTCATTCAGGGCCGCCGATGGGGGCGTCTCGCCGGCCGCCTCGGCCAGTTCCAGGGCCCTGCAGAGCACCGCGAAGTGCCCCGGCGCCGACCTGGCGGGGATCGGCTCGCCCGCGGTGGTGCCGAAGGCGACCAGGCCGACGGCGTCGCGCTGCTTGAGCATCAGGTAGGCGACCGTCGCGGCCAGCGCCCGGGCATGCTCCAGCTTGGTTGAACCCGCGCCCGCGTAGGCCATGCTCGCGGAGCTGTCAACGACGAGATACGCGTTGAGGTTGGTCTCTTCCTCATACTCCTTGACGAAGTAGCGGTCGCTCTTGCCGTAGGCCCGCCAGTCGACGCGGCGGATCTCGTCGCCCGGCCCATACTGGCGGTGCTCGGCGAATTCGACGGACGACCCCTTGAAGGGGCTCCTGTGCGACCCCGCGTTCATCCCCTCGACGGCCAGCCGCGCCAGCAGCTCGAGCCGGCCGAACCGCGCCAGCGCGGTCGGGTCGAGCACGTCATCGGGTCCGTCGTCGGGGCGGGTCTGGGGGCTCATCGGGGCGGTTGCGCCTGAGTTGATGCGGTCCTTGGCCCGGGTCACGGGCGGAATGAATCAGTGCGTGCCGATGAGCCTGGTCGCGGCGCGGTCGGCGGGGGCGGGGATCGTCTCGATGAGGTGGGCGACGATCTTGTCGGGGTCGACCCCTTCGGCCTCGGCGCGGAAGGTGGTGACGACCCGGTGGCGGAGCACCGGCGCGGCGACCTCGCGGACGTCGGCGATGCCGGCGTGGAGCCGGCCGTGCAGGGCGGCCCTGGCCTTGGCCGCCAGGATCAGCGACTGGCCGGCGCGCGGGCCCGCTCCCCAGGAGACGCAGCGGCGCACGAGGTCGGTCGCCTCCGGCTCGGCCGGCCGCGTGGCGCGAACCATGTCGCGTGCATAGATGAAGACGTGATCGGGGACCGGGATCCGCCGGACCAGGTGCTGGAGCGCCTCGATCCGGTCGGCCGACAGCACAGGGGTGGGCGTCGTGGGCTCGTCACCGGTGGTTCGACGCAGGACGTCCAGCTCCTCGGAGGCCGTGGGGTAGGGGACCCGGACGTTGAGCATGAACCGGTCGAGCTGGGCCTCGGGCAGCGGGTAAGTCCCTTCCTGCTCGATCGGGTTCTGCGTGGCCAGCACGAAGAAGGGGTCGGGCAGGGGATACGTCTGGCCGGCCGCCGTGACGTGGCGTTCCTGCATCGCCTCCAGCAGCGCGGCCTGGGTCTTGGGCGGGGTCCGGTTGATCTCGTCGGCCAGGACGACGTTGGCGAAGACTGGGCCGGGGATGAACGCGAATCGGCGGCGGCCGGTCTCGGGGTCGTCCTGAAGGATGTCGGTGCCGGTGATGTCGCCGGGCATCATGTCCGGGGTGAACTGGATCCGCCGGAACGAGAGGCTGAGGATGCCCGCCACCGTGCTGACCAGCAGCGTCTTGGCCAGGCCCGGCACGCCCACCAGCAGCACATGCCCGCGGGCGAACAGGCCGATCAGGAGCTGGTCGACCACCCGATCCTGGCCGATGACGACCCGGGCGATCTCGGCCTTCAGCCGCCGGTAGTCGTCGGCCATCTCGGCGACGGCGGCCACCTCGTCGACGACGGCGTCCGAGGCGTAAGTCTCCGACTTTTCGATCGTCATGCGTGCGGAATCCTGGATGCGTTCCGGGGCCGGCGGCTCGTCCTCATCGGCCACCCGCCGCCTTCCCGGCCGGGGCCGGGGCCGCCCCCCCGCCGTTGCCCAGGGGGGACGGCGGCGTGGGGCGGGCGATGGCGATGGAGAGGCCGATCTCGTTGGCCGCGTCGTAGGCAAGCACGGCGCTGCGGTGGGGGGTGGCGAAGTCGGCCGTGAGGAGCATCGAGCGGCGGCCGGTGGCCTCTCGCGAGCGGCGGAGGGCCTCGGTCAGCGCGCCGGCCGTGGCGTTCACCGGCTCGTGATCGATCTTCACTGCTCCCGCGGGATCGATCTCCACCACGATGTAATCCTTCGACAGGTCGTCGAGGTTCTTGCTGCGGCCCTGGGCCACCGCGCCCGGGGCGTTCTCGGGGTTGGGCTTGGGAATCTCCAGGGTCTTCGACAGCACGGTGGTGGCCGTGACGAGGAAGAAGAGGACGAGTTGGAAGGCGACGTCGACCATCGCGGCCAGGTCCAGCTCCTCGATCTTGTCGGCCCCGGGTCGGGCCAGGCTGAACTCGCCCGCCCCTTCGTCCTCGTCTTCTTCGTCCTCGCCATCGTATGGATCGTCGAGGGAGAGTTCGTCCGGGCCGTAGACCGGGATCAGGTCGGCGCTGGCGTCGTCGACCAGCCGTTGGTCGTTGCCGCCGTAGCCCCCGGTCGTCGGCCGGATCTCGGGCATCCCGGGGTCGATGACGTCGAAGGAGGAAGGGCCGTCGTCCAGGTCATCCACCACCTCCTCGTAATCGCCCTCGTCGGGGCCGAGCTGGGGGAGGTCCGCGTCGGTCCCGTCGAGCTTGGGGACGGGAGCCGGCGGAGCCTCGACGACGGGAGCGGGCGTGGGACTGGCGGCAGGCGGGATCGGAGGAGCGGGCGTGGGCCTGGCGGGGGCCGGCGCGGCCAGGCCGGGCAGGTCGGCCAGGCTGGTCCAGGGGTTGGTCGTGCCCGAGAGGCGCACCAGGTCGTCGTCGCGGCACTCGCCCCGGGCCAGGGCGGCGCGGAGGGCGTCCAGGTCGAGGTTGCGGATGACCTCCAGGCGATCGGCGACGAAGACGTCCCAGGTCGGCAACGGCTCGGCTCCTGCGGGAAGCGGCTGACAGCAAAAGGGGAAGGGGGGAACGCCGGACGCCTGCGGCCGCTAGCGCTCGGGCTCCTTCACGCCGACGTGAAGGGTGACGCCCTCGGTCTCGGTGACGAGGGCGGCGAGCTTCAAAACCTCCCCGTGCGGCACGGCGCCGTCGGCCTGGAGCACGACCCTTCGCTTGCCTTCGGCGGCACCGGCGGCGACGGCCTGCTTCACCTGGTCGATCGTGATCGTGCCCACCTCGGGCTTGCCCAGCAGGATGCGCGGGGGGGCGCCCGGGCGTTCGGGCTTCAGCAGGGTGAGGAACGTGGCCGTGTCGTCCTCGACGCCGACCCCGTGCGAGGCGGTCGGGATGTCGACGGGGAGCTCGCCCCCCATCTGCGAGGAGAAGAGCATGAACGTCATGAGCTGGAAGACGACGTCGACCATCGGCGTCATGTCGATGTGCTCGTCGCGCTCCTCGCTGACCTGTCGTCGGAGCAGCATGGCGTCGGCCCGGTCGGTGGTCGGAGGATAAGAGGCAGAGGCCCGTCGCCGCCCGCGTGCTGGATGCGGATGTTAGCGGGGGAGCACGGCCCGCATGGTGCCGGAGCGCGAGCCCGAGTCGCGGCGCTGCTGCGGCGGGTTCTGGGCTTCAAGCACCTCGATGAAGTCTTGAAGCTGGCGCTCGGTCCGGTCCCGCAGCGAGCGGAGCTTCGCGTGGATATCGTTGCCGACGATCATCATCGGGGTGGCGATCAGGAGCCCCGCGCCGGTGGCCCAGAGCGCCAGGCTGATGTCATTGGCCAGGTCGGTCGGGTTGACCTTGGCCGAGCCGCCAATGCGGCCGAAGGCGCCGATCATGCTGGCGACCGTGCCGAGCAGCCCCAGCAGCGGCCCCATCCGGACGATCGTGCCGATGGAACCGAGGCGGTTCTCCATGCCGGCGACGACCTCGGTGTGGAACTCCATGACGAGCATGGCCTTGACCTTGGCGATCCCCTTGTCGCGGTGCTTCAGCGCCACCGAGATCAGCTGCGCCAGCGCCGAGTGCCAGAACCGAGGGGCCTGGCAGGCGGCGATGGCCGCCTCGACCTTGCCCTGCTGGCAGGCGGCCTGCACCTGCGCGATCAGCTCGGCGGCGGCGTCATTGGCCAATGCCTTCTTCTTCAGGCTGCGGTACAGCAGGATCGAGTTGTACGCACCCCACACGGCCAGCAGGGCAAGTGCCGCGTAGATGACATAGCCGAATGAGTCGATGATCTCGGGGATCTTGTTGGTCGGCATGCCGGTGGGTCCCGTCGGGCAGCAGATCAGATCGGATCGGACTGGACGAGGCGGAAGCGGGCCGTTTCCGGCGTCGATCGGGTCGATTGTGACCGCTGCGCGACCCGGCCCGCAAGTGGGCAGGCGGCGCAGGGGCCGGCCAAGTGCCTTGTCAGGCGCCAGCCGGCGCGAGAGAATGCACGGACCGACGGATCCTCATCCCGAGTGAAGGTTTTGCCCATGCCGCGCACCGTGTTAATCGTCGACGACGAGCGCGACACCAACGAGATTCTCGCCAGCCTGGTGCAGGCTCGGGGTTTCGTGCCGGTCCAGCTCTACACGGGTGCGTCGGTCCTGTCGGCCGTCCGCGAGCACAAGCCGGACCTCGTCCTGCTCGACCTGATGCTGCCGGATGCCGACGGGTTCGAGATCTGCGAGCAGTTGAAGCGCAATCGCGACACCAACCTGATGCCCATCGTGATGGTCACCGCGCTGAATGACCCCACTCAGCGGATCAGGGGCGTGCGCGTCGGGGCCAACGGCTACCTGCCCAAGCCGTTCACGCCCGAGGAACTCTTCGCCGAGATGGACAAGGCCCTGGCCTGGCACGCCGAGCACGAGCACCGCGGCACCAAGGGCGAGATCCACTTCGACGTCCGCAGCGAGGTCACCTACCTCCAGCAGACCAACGACATGCTCTCCGACCTCTACGCCCACACCCCGCTGTCGGAGCGCCAGGTCCGCGAGCTGAAGCAGGCGGTGCTGGAGATGGGGGGCAACGCCATCGAGTGGGGCAACCGCAAGAACGCCGAGCTGATGGTCCGCATCACCTACCGGATCGAGCCCGAAGGCGTGCAGCTGATCATCCGCGACCAGGGGACCGGCTTCGACCCCAAGAACCTGCCGCACGCCGCCAGCGAAGAAGACCCCATCGGCCACATCGACCTGCGCAACGAGATGGGCAAGCGCGAAGGCGGCTTCGGCATCATGCTGGCCAAGGGCCTGGTCGACGAGTTCCGCTATAATGAGCGGGGCAACGAAGTGACCCTGATCAAGCGGTTCGAGCTCTGAACCCTCGAACCTGGGCTGCTGAAAACAGGCCGACGATCGAGGCATAGCCGGCCGTCGCGGGCATGGCCGCCGACCGGACGCATCCCGCCCCTCTCCCATCCTGATTGCGCGGGCCTCCGTCGAGGGAGACGGCCCCGGCCTGGCTGCGCACACCCCCTATTCCCCCGGCCTGCACAGCGTGGCCGCGGGGCCATCCGACGATCCACACTCGGGCGATGTCGCCACGCCGCCACGAGATCGCTCCGGGATTGTTGCCGCGCAGGCAAACCCGAGATAGAGTGATCTGGATGCATCCATTCATCTCGGTGGTGAGAGAGATCGATTCCATGTCACGTCATCTCCTCAACGGCCTGGTCGTCCTGGCCCTCTCCTGCGGGATCGCCCGGGCCGATCGAGGCCCGATCCAGGTCGGGATGATGGTCGTGAAGGAGGAGGCCACCCCGCTCGAGGTCGACGGCAAGGTCGTCGCCAACGGCGGCAACTTCCGTGTCTATCGCGTCACCCGAGTCGAGGGCGGCCGGGCCCTGCTCGAATCTCGCGCCATCTCGGGCTGGGCCCCCGTGGGCGGGATCATCCCGCTCGACCAGGCGGAGGCCCACTTCACCGGGAAGATCGAGGCCGACCCGAAGAATGATTCGCTCTACATCCTGCGTGGGCTGGTCAGACGCGAAAATCTCGACGAGGAGGAGGCCCTGGCCGACCTGACCGAGGCCATCCGGCTCAAGCCCGACCTGCCGGCCGCCTTCATCAATCGATCGGCCATTTATCAAGACAGGAAGGAATACGACAAAGCCCTGGCCGATTACACCGAGGCCATCCGGCTCGACCCCAAGAACGCCGACCTCCATAACGACCGGGGGGCCGCCTGGGAGGCCAAGGGGGATCTCGACAAGGCCCTGGCCGACTATTCCGGGGCGCTCGAGCTCAATCCCGAGAATTCCAACGCACTCAGGAATCGGGGCAGGATGCGGCTCCACCGCAAAGAGTACGACGGGGCCCTGGCCGACTTGACCGAGGCCATCCGGCTCGATCCGGAAGTACCCGCCTCCTACATCAACCGAGCGGCGACCTGGGAGGGCAAGAAGGAATACGACAAGGCCCTGGCCGACCTCGGCGAGGCGATCCGGCTCGATCCCAAGGACCCGCTCGCGCACAGCAACCGGGGCAACGTCTGGCACCTCAAGGGAGACTTCGACAAGGCCCTGGCCGAGCAGGACGAGGCCATCCGGCTCGACCCCGAATTCGCGATCGCCTACTTCCAACGCGGCTTCACCTGGCAGGCGAAGGAGGAATTCGACAAGGCCCTGGCCGATTACGACGCCTCCATCAAGTTCGACCCCGACCACGCCCTCTCCTACTACAACCGAGCGAGCATCCGGTCCTTCAGGAAGGACCACGATGGTGCCCTAGCCGACTATAATGAGGCCATCCGCATCAAACCCGGGGATGCCGAATTCTTCCTCGATCGGGCCGACGCCCAGTGGTACAGGCGGGCGCTTGACGAGGCCTTGGCCGATTACGACGCCTCCATCAAGCTCGATCCGAGCAATCCGCTCGCATTCAGCAACCGGGGCAATACCTGGCACGCTCGGGGGCAGCTCGACAAGGCCCTGGCCGATTTCGACGAGTCGATCAGGCTCGACCCGAAGAACTCGCATGCGTTCGTGCTCCGCGGGGTCGCATGGTTCGCCAAGCCCGACCTGGACAAGGCCCTGGCCGACTTCAACGAGGCCGCTCGCCTCGATCCCAAGAACCCGGATCCGTACGCCCGACGGTCCCTGATCTGGATCCAGAGGGAGGATGACCGCAAGGCGCTGGCCGATCTCGATGAGGCCCTCCGCCTCGATCCCGAGAACTCGGCGGCTTACTGCTACCGCGGGGTGCTGAGTCACAGCGTGGGCGAGTACGACAAGGCGATGGTGGACCTCGATAAGGCCATCCAACTGGATCCCGCCAACGATGCAGCGTTCCGGGTCCGAGGTGCGATCTGGTTGCGCAAGCGTCAGTTCGCGATGGCCTTATCCGACCTCGGCAACTCGCTCCGCCTCGCCCCAGACGACGTGGAAGCCCTCAGGATGCAGGCCTGGATCATGGCCACTTCCCCGGACCCCAGGCATCGCGACGGCAAAAAAGCCGTCGAATCGGCCTTGAAGGCGTTCCGGGAGGCGGGACAAAACGCGATGGAATCGCGGCTTACCCTCGCCGCGGCCTACGCCGAGGCCGGTGATTTCGACAAGGCTGTCGACTACCAGACGCAGGCCAACGCGATGACCGTCGACCCGAAATTGAGTCGCGAGGGCGAGATGACCCTGGCGCTCTATCGCAAGAAACGCCCCTACAGGGAGGCGGCTTCCAGGGTTCCCATGCCTCAGAAGACCCGCTGAGTCAGGGCCGGGAACGACGAGCGGGCGGCCGAGCGCTCGGCCGCCCGCTCGTCTTGCATCAGAGTCTGGTCACTTCGTGGGCCAGAGGGTCGAGCCGTAGACGGCGTCGGCGCCCAGCTCCTGCTCGATGCGGAGCAGTTGGTTGTACTTGGCGATGCGGTCGGAGCGCGAGGCGCTTCCGGTCTTGATCTGGCCGGCGTTGGTGGCCACGGCGATGTCGGCGATGGTGCTGTCCTCGGTCTCGCCCGAGCGGTGGCTGATGACCGTGGTGTACTTGTTGCGCTGGGCCATGCCGATGGCGTCGAGCGTCTCGGTCAGGCTGCCGATCTGGTTGACCTTGACCAGGATGCTGTTGCCCACGCCGCCGTCGATGCCGCGGGCCAGGCGCTCGCTGTTGGTGACGAAGAGGTCGTCGCCGACGATCTGGGTGGTGGCGCCCAGGGTGTCGGTCAGCAGCTTCCAGCCGGCCCAGTCGTCCTCGGCGCAGCCGTCCTCGATCGAGCGGATCGGGTACTGGCGGACCCAGGAGGCGAGGAACTCGACCATCTGCTCGGGCGTCTTCTTGGGCTTGGCCTCGTTCTCCAGGGTGTAGACCCCGTCCTTGAAGAACTCGGTCGAGGCGACGTCGAGCGCGAGGAAGACCTCGGAGCCGGCCTTGTAGCCGGCCTTGTCGATGGCCAGGAGGATGACCTCGATGGCCTCCTCGTTGCTCTTCAGGTTGGGGGCGAAGCCGCCTTCGTCGCCGACGGAGGTGTTCAGGCCCTTGCCCTTGAGCACGCTCTTCAGGCTGTGGAAGATCTCGGCCCCGCAGCGGAGCGCGTCGCTGAAGGTGGCCGCGCCGAAGGGCATGACCATGAATTCCTGGACGTCGACGTTGTTGTCGGCGTGGGCCCCGCCGTTGAGGATGTTCATCATCGGCACGGGCAGGGTCTTGGCGTTGACGCCGCCGAGGTAGCGGTAGAGCGGCAGGCGGTGGGCCTGCGCGGCGGCCTTGGCGGCGGCGAGCGAGACGCCCAGGATGGCGTTGGCGCCGAGCTTGCCCTTGTTGGGGGTGCCGTCGGCGGCGAGCAGGGCGCGGTCCAGGCCGGTCTGGTCGGACGGGTCGCGGCCGATGCTGACCTTGGCCAGGGCGCCGTTGACGTTGGCGACGGCCTTGGAAACCCCCTTGCCGAGGTAGCGCGCCTTGTCGCCGTCGCGCAGCTCCATCGCCTCGTGGGCGCCGGTGCTGGCGCCCGACGGGACCGCGGCGCGGCCGAGGGTGCCGTCGGCCAGGATGACGTCGACCTCGACGGTCGGGTTGCCACGGCTGTCGAGGATCTCTCGGCCAATCACCGCGGAGATCGGGGCAAGTTGCGTGCTCATCGTGGTCGGCAAGCTCCGGAAGGAAGTCGAGGTGTCAAGCTGAGCCAGGAGGACGAGGCGAGCCCTCGACGAGGGCCGGGCCAGTCCTCCGAAGGGGGGAGTCGTCGGCACGAGACGGGACGGTCAAGGTCCGATCGCGTGGTGGTCTCGACGCCCGGCGAGGGGGGTGGCCGCGAATGGTGTGAATCAGTTCCAAGCCGAGGCGTCGAGACCGCCACGCGGTGCGGGCTCAACGGTGCCAGTTCTCGTGCGTGCCCGTCGCCGGTCAAGGGTTGGCCGGCAGACGAAGGGCGCGCGGGCCGGGGCCCCGCGAGGCCGCGGCCGGCACGCCCTCCCGATCGTTCAGGCTGCTTCGGCGAGCAAGCCGAGGAGCTTCGCTCCCGGTCTACCCGCCTCGCACCCGATCCGGTCGGCCTCTCATTCTGTCTCCGGCTGCCCGGTTCCGCCACGTCAAAACGGGCGGAGGGCTCTGGGAGGCCGCCCCGTGTCGTCGCGTCGCGGCGTTGCACCGCGTCGCTGGGGCCTAATGCTTATCGACCCCGCGACGCGCCGGCTTGACCCCGGCGTCGAGATCCCAAGGGGGTAAAAGCAGGGGGACGACGTAACGCCTTAGGAAGGCCGGGCTATCCGGCCCGACATGCCCGCCAAGGTATCCCGTGCGGGCCATCGAAGGGGTCCAGCGGACCTGCCTGAGCTTGCCATACCGGGCTATTCCCAGCTCATTCAGGCCCTTCGGGCGGCGGAACCCGACCAGGCCGGCCGACACGCCACGCGGGCCGTCGAAGGTGCCGAAGAGGCGCGTCCCCAGGCCCAGGACGAAGACGTCCAGCGGCGACCAGAAGACCACGACCTCGCGCACCACGGCCCCCAGCGCGGCCGTCAGGTCGTAGCCCGGCGACAGGGCGGGGGCCAGCAGAATCACCCGCTCGACGCTCGATTCAGGCAGCATCTCCAGGGCACGCACGACGACCCCGGTGCCGCCCGACTTGCCGACGAGGTAGACCGGCGAGCCCGGGTGCAAGGCCCGGAACGCCCGGACCTGCCCGGCCAGAACCTCGGCCTGTGCCCGGTGGTTGACGATGTCGGTCAGGTCGGAATGCCAGCGGCCCAACCCGTGCCCCCAGCGCAGGGTGCGGACCTCGGGCGCGCCCGGGAGCCGGCCGATCACATGCTGAAGTGCCCTGGAGAGGAAGTGAAAGCCGCCGACCCCGTCGGCCACCAGGACCAGGCTCGCGCAGGCGGTTTGCTCACGTGTCTCGATTGTCGTCCCGGCCGACAGCGTTGATTCGGTCATGAAGCGGGCCTCGTGGTGCAGCAGCCGGCGATCGTCCGGGTCCTAGCATACGCGACCGGGAACCTTAGCGGCCCGGGGTTCCAGGGCGCAGACAGCGCGAGGGCTGGGCGAGACAATGATACCCCGATGAGGTTGAAGGGCCGGCCCTTCGACTCCCGATGCCGGGAACGATGGTGGGACGCATGAGCCTTGAGACCGACGCCGCGATCGGGGGAGGCGACGACTCGCTCCTGGTGATCCTGCCCGTGTTCAATGACTGGCCCGCGCTGGGAAAGCTCCTGGTCGGCCTCGACGCCGCGCTCGGCGGGGCCAACCTGGCGGCGAGCATCCTGGTGGTCGACGACGGCTCGACCAGCCCCGCGCCCGCGGGCTGGCCGGGGGGGCCGTTCGCCGCGATCGACCGCGTGAGCGTGCTCACCCTGAGGCGTAACCTGGGCCACCAGCGGGCCATCGCCGTCGGCCTGTCGTTCGTCGAAGGCCGTGTCCCCTGCCGCGCGGTCGTCTTGATGGACGCCGACGGCGAGGACGACCCGCGCGATGTCCCGCGGCTGCTGGAGCAACTCGACCGCGACGGCGGCCACACCGTGGTCTTCGCCGGCCGGAGCAAGCGGTCCGAGTCGCTCGCCTTCCGCTTCTTCTACGGCCTGTTCCGCGGCCTGCACCGGGTCCTGATCGGCCACGGGGTGCGGGTGGGCAACTTCAGCGCGATCTCGCGCGAGCGGCTGTCCAGCCTGGTGGTGGTCTCCGAACTCTGGAACCACTATGCCGCCTCGGTGTTGAAGTCGCGTCAGCCGCACTCGGTGGTGCCCACGGTGCGTGCCCGCCGGCTCGACGGCGAGTCGAAGATGAACTTCGTCGGCCTGGTGATCCACGGCCTGAGCGCCCTGTCGGTGCAGAGCGAGGTCGTCGGCGTCCGGGTCCTGGTCGCGGCCTTCGGCCTGGTCGGCCTGAGCCTGCTGGGCCTGGCGGCGATCATCCTGATCCGCCTGGCCACCGACCTGGCCATCCCCGGCTGGGCGACGACCAGCTTCGGCGTCCTGCTCCTGCTGCTGACCCAGACGGTGATGTTCGCCTTCCTGTTCAGCTTCCTGATCATCGGCGGCCGGCAGGCGTCCTCGTTCCTACCCAGTCGAGACTACCACCACTTCGTGGGGCCGGTCCGCACGGCCTATCAAAGGAGCTGATCGCTCCGCGGGTCAACGCTCGGGGCGGGCGGGGGCGGCCTCCGTCTCGGCGTCGTGCCACTTCATGGCGCGGGCATGGCGCATGGGGGCGAGTTTCAGGACGATCTCGCCTTCCTGGAACAGGCGGACGGTGCCGGTGGACTGGCTGACGACCACGGCCAGGGCGCTCGTCACGTTGGTGATGGCGGCGGCCGCCCAGTGGCGGGTGCCCAGCCCTTTGGGCAGGACGAGGTTGGCCTTGGGGGCGTCGATGATCCGGCAGGCGGCCTCGACGGTGCCGTCGCGGCCGACGACGAAGCCGCCGTCCATCTGGGCGATCTCCTTGATCGCCTCGCGGACGCGCGGGTCGCGCAGGTTGCGTTCCTTGCGGAGGTAGCCCTTGAAGGGGTCGAAGCCCAGGGTGTGCGACCGGGTCATGACGTTGCGGACGTCGCCGACGACGATCAGGGTGCCGACGGCCTTGCCCTCGCGCCCCTCGCGGCCGATCTCGGTGGCCACGTCGACGACCGCTTTCAGGGTTTCCAGCGGCACCGAGGTTTCCAGGGCCCTCAGGTCGCGGGCCGTCAGGCGTTCGAGGTGCTCTCCCAGGCGGACGACGGTCAGGCTGTCGAGGGTCTCGGCCTCGAAGCCGGAGTAGACGACGATGACGCGGTCGCCGGCGGTGAGGTGCTCGTTGGCGACGGCCTCGATGAGCGCCTGGCTGATGCACTCGCTGATGGCGGCCTCGCTCGGCTCGACCTCGACGGGGATCATGCCGGCCGCGCGGACGGCCTCGACGTGGCGCTCGACCTCGACGGCGATCAGCACGCGGACGTCGTCCTCGAAGACCTCGCGCACGCCCTCCCAGTCCATCGCCCCCTCGGCCAGCACCAGGACGGCGGCCGCCCCGAGTCGGACGGCCGACTGCCCGGCCATGGCGAGCAGCCCGGTCGTCGCCTTGTTCAGGGGAGTGGTCACGTCGGTCGGCCCCTCGCCTCGTTGAGAATTGTGCAGACGATGCGTCGGCCCTGGGCCCTTCGGGCGCTTCAGAGTTGCGACGTGTGCGGTCCGCGAGGAGTCGAGACCGGTGGAGTCCGGGAAAGGTTCGGAGGGCAAGCACGCTACCACGCCCGGGCGGCCGAGCCAACCACGACCCCGCATTCGGGACGTTTTCGCGGCACCCCGCCTAGCCGCGAAATGAACTCCGGTTCGCGTCGTCAGGCCATCTCGCCTCGTCTGGATTCGGAGCAGCTCTTTTTTTCTAACTGTGAATCAGCCTGTGAGTTAAGGCTCGAAGTGGCTTCGTTCTGTCATCTCGACGTGGCTTCGTTCCGAAATCTCGGAGTGGGTTCGTGCTGCTGGGTCGGAGTGGCTTCGTTCCGAAATCTCGGAGTGGCTTCGTTCTGCTGGGTCGAGGTGGGTTCGTTTCGAAATCTCGAAGTGGCTTCGTTCTGCCGGCTTGAAGTGGCTTCGTTCCGAAATCTCGGAGTGGCTTCGTTTGGCGGTGGCAACGTGGCCCTATCGGAGGAGGAGACATTGGGCCGGTCTGTCCCGATCCGGCAGCTCGGCCGGCCGGTTGGATCGCTCGGCTGGCGTCGGTTGGTTCAGCGAATTGTCAAAGTATGAGGGGGCTCGACCGGCTCGCGCCGGGGGTCTGCGTCAAGTACGCCTTCTTAGTTGGAATTCGCAGGGAAAACCGGTCTCTGTTTTCGCTTTCTTTAAAGTTTTTCGGTCGGGTGATGGGCGGTCCCTCGCAAGCCGGGTTCCGGGCCATCGACGGGGCCCTGGCGGGGTCGGGATGATCGAGCCTGGAAACGAACGCGGCCCCCCGCGCCTCGGGGCGTGGGGGGCCGTTTGGGTTGCGGGCGATTTGCCGAATGATCAGCTCTTGGGAGCGTCCTTCGGGGCGTCGGCCGGCTTGGCCTCTTCCTTGGCCGGCTCGGGAGCGGCCGGGGCCGGAGCGGGCTTGGCTTCTTCCTTGGCCGGCTCGGGAGCGGCCGGGGCCGGGGCGGGCTTGGCCTCTTCCTTGGCGGGCTCGGGAGCGGCCGGCTTGGCTTCTTCCTTGGCGGGCTCGGGAGCGGGGGCCGGCTTGGGCTCTTCCTTCTTGGGCTCGGGGGCCGGTGCCGGGGTGGCGGGCTTGGGCTCTTCCTTCTTGGGCGCCGCGTCGGCCTTGGCCTTGCGGACGGCGTCGATGTGGCGGTTGAGGATGTTGGCACGCTGGCCGTACCAGTCGGTCAGGCCCTTCGACGGCTGGATGATCCGGACGTCGGTCTGGGGGGTGATCCCCTCAAGGGCGGCGTAGCCGGTGAACCAGGCGCCGAAGACCTCGGGGCTGACGCCACGGCGGGCCTTCAGGTCGCGCTGGTCTAGGGCACGGCCGGTGATCAGGATGTCCAGGATCGGCGGCGGGGTGACGGTGGTCTCGACGAGCCCGGCATCCTGGGCGGCGACGATGGCCTCGGCCACGGCGTGGCGGGCGGCCTCGAGCTTGGCCTCGACTTCGGGCGGGATGGTCGGCAGCGGGGCTTCCGCCTCGACCTTCTTCTCCTCGGCCTTGGCCGGAGCCGGAGCGTCGGCCTTCTTCTCTTCGGCCTTGGGGGCTTCGGCCGGAGCCGGAGCGGGGGTCTCGGCCTTCTTCTCTTCGGCCTTGGGGGCCTCGGCCGGAGCCGGGGCCGGGGTCTCGGCCTTCTTGTCTTCGACCTTGGGGGCCTCGACGGCCTTGACCTCGGTCTTCGCCGGCTCCTGGGCGATCAGGCGGCCCGAGGCGGCCAGGCCGAGGACCATCGACAGTGACACAGCGATCGTGAGGAAGCGGCGCACCAGCATCTCTCCTTCGTCAGGGGCGTCACAACGCACGCCTTTTTGGTTCGCACGAGCCCGCTTCCGGTGCCGGATCGGGCGATGGTGCCGAGTGTAGCGGTCCCGGCCGTCTGCTTCCAGGGCACTCGGCCCGGTCTGTTTCTCGCGGTGGCCCCAGTCCCGGGGGCGCAATTGCGTCGGAATGTGCCCCGAGGTGGGCGATCCGTTCCGCCCGGGGCAGGTCGGGCGTCAATCTCGCCGGCGACCCTCGGCTCGGTCAGACCTCTCCCAAGCCGACGCCCCCGGGGCACGTCCCAGAGTCGAGTTGCACGGACCCACTCACCAATTCAGGATATCTTGACAGTCCCGGCTGGTCGGTCTACGATCCGCGGCCTCAATGAGAACCTGGCACCCGGACGATGCCCCGAGAGATCCTGACGCCGGGATGAGAGACCGTAGCAGGCTCGAAGGATCCGAGTCTGTTCTCCCCCCACCAAGGATGATCCCCGATGGCCCAAGGCGTCTCATCGCGGCCCCGCGTCGTGATCGCAGCCCTGATCGCGCTGTTCTCGACGGCTACGCTCGCCCATGCGAGCCAGATTAAATATGAGCTGACCGACCTCGGCGCCGCGGACGGTTCGAACAGCTATTTGACGTACCTCTCGGCCGACGATCAGGCTGCGTTCAGGTCGGGCTCGTTCGACCAGTGGGCACATCCCCCGGGACATTCATGGCGAAGTAGCTATTACACATATAAGGGTGATTACGATACGTTGGAGTCGAGAACCTGGAGAGACGAGGTCCGCGATAATTCGACGAACAATATGGGCCAGAGTGTCGGGAATGCTTTGCTCAATAGTTCCGGCCCCAGTGGCGACTTCAGCAGTCGGACTTCCATCGGCTACGTCTACAATCCATTCACCAAGCTGGACACCTGGAGCAACACGATCGGCGGAGCAATACCCATGTTCGATGTCCGGGTCGGGAACTGGGAAAATACTGCCGTCGCGATCAATGACCATGGGCAGATTATCGGGAGCTACTCCCCTGCTGGACAACTCTTCTTCAGTGAGCGGTCCTATCTCACGGGGCCGAATGTTCAGTTGTTCGAGGCGGCCGCGAACTCGGCGCCTGAGGCCCTGAATAACGCCGGGCAGGTCGTCGGCTGGACCAAGCAGGACGCGAAGAACTGGTACAGCACCAAGCTCGCCGCGATCTTCGAGGACGGCAAGACGATTGACCTGAATGGCCTGCTCATCCCCTCGGCGTCGAGCCTGACCCTCATCGAGGCGCGGGGGATCGACGCGTCCGGGCGGATCGCCGGGGTTGCCAAGGACCCGAACGGAGTCGTGCACGCCTACCTGCTGACCCCGCACGCCCAGCCCGTGCCGGAACCGAGCACGCTCGCTCTGTTCGGAGTCTGTCTGGCCGGCGGCCTGATCCGCCATCGCTGGCGGAGCAAGGGTCGCGCCGAGGCCCGCTGAGTTCGACCCGACCTTGGCGACAAACTCGAACGAGCTCAGGCCGCCGGCCCCTTCGAGGAGGGACCGGTGGCGGATTGTGCGTTCGTGGGTGGCAAGCGTTCACGCCGCATCGGCCTGACGACGTTGCCAGGTCGAATCCGCGGGGTTTCAGGTCGAATTCCAGGCGTGGTTGACGGGCCCGTGGCCGGAACCGAGGCCGGGGGCGTGGCGGATGGCTCCGGTGACATGGCGCTTGGCTTCGAGGGCGGCCTCGGGCAGGGGGAGGCCTTTGGCGAGGTAGGCGGCGATGGCGGCGGCGAGGGTGCAGCCGGCTCCGTGGGTGTGACGGGTGGGGATGGGGGCGTCGGGGGCGGTCAGGCGCGTGAACTGGCCGTCGGGCAGGATGAGCAAGTCAAGGGCTTCGGGCAAGGCGGAGCCCCCCTTGGCCAGCACGGGCCGGCCGATCCGGACGGCAAGGGCTCGGCCGGCGATCCGCAGGGTCAGCTCGTCGGTGACGGGGGGCGTGCCCGCGAGCAGGGCCAGTTCGTGGCGGTTGGGGGTGGCCACCGTGGCCAGCGGAAGGAGCAGATCGCGCAAGGCCTGCCAGGCGCCCGGCTCGATGAGCGAGTCTCCCCCGCGCGAGACGCAGACGGGGTCGATGACGACCGGGATTTGCGGGACGTTGGCGAGGAGTGCGGCGACGACCTGGATGACCTCGGGGTCGCCTAGCATGCCGACCTTGATGGCGGCGATCGGCAGGTCGGACAGGACCGACTCGACCTGCTGGCGGACGAACGCCGCGGGGATGCCCAGCACTCCCTGCACCCCGTTGGTGTTCTGCGCGGTCAGGGCGGCGATGGCGCTGGCCCCGTAAGTTCCCAGGGCCGCGAACGTCTTGAGGTCGGCCTGGATTCCCGCCCCGCCCGAGCTGTCGCTGCCGCCGATGGCCAGGCAGGCGGGGGGCTTGGTCATGTCGGCGTGCACCTGGATCTGTCTCCGGGAAAACCTCGATCGCGGGCCATTCTCGTCTCGTGCGATGGATTCAGCATCGCCAATCGTCAGGGTGAGGGGCCCCGATCAGCCCGCTTCCAGGCTCAGCGAGAACTCGCGGTAAACCTCGTCATCGTCGAGGTCGAGTTTGTGATCGGCGAGATTTTCCGCCATGACCGTGTTGGTGATCCATTGGTCGAAGAATGACTGATAAGCGGCGGCCGAGTTCAGGCGACGCGCCGATTCCTCTTCCAGCCAGGCCGTCTCGCTTGCATCGGTGGCGGAGCAGAAGAGGATGATTCGCTCGCGTTGCTCGCCCACCCCGAAGAACCCCTCCGCATCCAGGTCCTTCAAACCGAGCAGCATCGCGGCGAAGACCCGGCCCTTGTGCTTGGCGAACCCGTCGTCGGCCGTCGCATCGTACGCGTCATCTGCGCTGATCTTGGCGGACACGGCGGCGAAGTGGCCGGATCCGCCGTGGAGATGGGCCCACTCGTTGGTGCCCCAGCGGTAGTCGAACGGGGAGAACGGGAGGTTGAACGACTTCAGCATCTCCATGAACTCGCGGTCGGAGCGGTATTTCTTCACCCTGCGTTCGTACCCCTGCTCCGTGTTCGCGGCGGGGCAGACGGTCGTCGCGTCCCCGTCGGAATAAAGCGCGAAGGTGTAGAACGACTCGCCGGGCGCCTTCGACCGGATCTCGCTGAATTCACGCCTCGCGGCGTCCCTGATCTCGCGGCGTATGAGCGAGAAATCGGCGTGTGGCATTGCGGTCGCCCCGAAAGGAAGGATCGAGTGGAGTCTTGCGATGAGGTCGGCGAGCTTCGATCGCCGGCGGATTTGGCCGAGGGTTGGGACGGGCCTGCGGTGGCGGATCTCGGGATGGTTGGGGAAATTCCGTTGATGCCGGATGCGGCCGGCCGCCGATGATTCTCCCGGATGAATCGGCGATAGGATGCCCGATTTTGCCCAGGGCGGTGGCGCCGGGCAAGCCCAGGGGCCGGCTCGGAGGCGGTGGCGATGGAACGCGAGATGCGACGGACCAGGAAGCTCAGGCCCTTGGCGGAGCACCTCGAAGGGCGCCAGCTGCTCAACGGCGACATGCTGGGGCCGGGCGGCAAGCCAATCAACCAGAAAGACCTCAACGCGCTCATCCAGAAGCGCACCAACGGCGTGCCCCTGAGCGGGCGACGGATGGATTATTCCACGCCCGGCGGGGCTCAGGTCACCATCAGCCTGTACGGGCCCGGCAGCCTGGCGGGCTCGGCCGTGCGGCCCGACGGCACGCTTGATCTGGTGTACAACCGCACCAACCAGGCCACCGGCATCGTCGCCAAGGTGCGAGGCGCCGGCGGGGCCAAGCTCGGCTCGGTCCGGGACGCCGACGTCTCGTTCGACAACCTCAGCGGGGTCGGCTCCAACCTCGTCCGCGTGGTGAACCTGAAGGGGTTCGACCTGGTCGACGGCGGCAAGGTGAACCTCACCGGCGGGGTGAATGCCCTGTTCCTCAACTCCGTCGGTAAGAACACGCAGATGAACCTGCGGGAGATTCCCGCCGCCTACCTGACCGCCTCGACCGCCGCGACGGCCTCGCTGACCGTCACCCAGGACGGCCGGACGACGAACTACGCCAACGAGCCCAACGGCGGCCGGGTCCTGACGGGCGTCTCCGGGCAGTTCGTGCCGGGCGCGAGCCTGGAAAATCCGCTCCAGCCCGGGCAGGATGTGCCCGATGCCCCCGCCGGCATCGCCCTGACAGTCAACCAGGTCAATGGCGGGTCGAGCGCCACCGCGGGCACCCTGAACGCGGCCCAGATCTTCGGGTATGACCCGACGGCTAACCAGCTTATCCGGTTCGACACCGGGACCGGCCAGGCCTTGCAGACGATCAACCTGCCCGGGGCAACCCCCGCGACGGGCTCGGCCGGGGTCGGCCTGTCCCGGGTGAATGGCCGGCTGACCGCGCTGGTGGGCGTGGGGTCGCAGGTTTACGGCTATGACGCGACGACCGGCAACGCGGCCGGCTCGTTCTCGATCGCCGGCCTGGCCCCGTCGGGCCTGACGAGCGTGGACGGGATCGGGTCGTCCGAGACGCGGACGATCCTCATCGACGCCGGGGCGGGCGGCGGCGGCGTGGCCCAGATCATCGACGCGGCGGCCAGCCTGGCCTCGGGGCAGGCGGTCACGGTCGGGTCGGCCTATACCCCGACGCGTCAGTTCGAGCTGGCCGGCGGCGTGGCGAGCCCCGCGGGGCGCAGCAACATCTACGCCACCGGTGCCGCGCACTTCGACTCGTTCCAGCCCAACCTGCTCCAGCCCGGGTTCTTGACCCTGAGCGGCGCCGGCGGGACGCTGAACGAACTGGGCCGCACCCAGATCACCAGCCCGCAGTCGATCAGCAACCTGACCATCGTGCCGGGCACCACCGACGGCACCCCGCTGAAGGCGCTGGGCAGCGTCGAGGCCAACCTCGCCCTGGTGACCGGCCAGGTCGGCGGCGTGAACACGGTGAGCCTGTACGCCCCGGGCTCGTTCGCCCCCGCGGGGGCGATCACCCTGAACGACCCCAACGCGTTGACGGGCCTGAGCCCGTCGTTCCACCCCGAGCTGGTGGACTCGGCCCTGATCGACATCCAGGGGAACGTGCAGTCGATCCGGATCAAGTCCGCGCAAGGGATGGTGATCAACGACTCGGGCAACCTGAACCTCTTGCAGATCAACGATGCGTCGAACTCGACGGTCATCGGCCAGCCCCTGACGCACCTGGACATCACCCGCAGGACGAACGTGACGGCGCGCTCCAATATCCGCTCGGCCGGGATGCGGGGCGATGTCACCGTGAATCCCAACCAGAGCCAGGTGGGACCGCTCTCGCTGCCGACCGCCTGAGCGACCCGCTCGGAAGACGAGAAAAAAAGGCCCCGGCGCACGGCGAAAGCCCGCGCCGGGGTCTTGCCATTGGCCGACCCGCGCTTGCCAGCTGCGACCATTGTTGTGAAAGTGTTGGAAGGTCGCATGCACGCGAGACCGGCTCCCTCCCCACCCCGACGAGGCGACACCCCGATGACGGAACCGACCCCGAGACGCCTCGTCGCGCCCCTGCTCCTGCTGGCCGCGATGACCGGCCATGCGCAAGCGGCCGACGACCCGTCCGGCGGGCTCTTCCGCGACCGAGTGGCGCCGGTGCTGGCCGGGCGTTGCGTGGGGTGCCACCGGCCGGGCAACGCCAAGGGGGGGCTGTCACTGGCCGACGCACCTGGCCTGAAGGCCGGAGGCGAGAGCGGGCCCGCCGTCGAGCCGGGCAAGCCCGAGGAGAGCCTGCTCGTCGAGATGCTGACCGGCGAGACCCCCGAGATGCCCAAGCAGGGAGGCCCACTGGCCCCCGAGCAGGTCGAGGCCCTTCGTGCCTGGATTAGCCAGGGCGCCCACTGGCCCGAGGGCCTGGTCTTGAAGGAGCCCGGAGACGGCGGGACCTGGTGGTCGCTGAAACCGCTGGCCAGGCCGCCGGTGCCCAGCCTGGACGGCGGCGGCTGGGCCAGGACGCCAGTCGATGCGTTCATCCTCCAAGGGCTGGCCGCGCGCGGCCTGACCCCGAGCGCCGAGGCCGGCCGCGGGACCTTGATCCGCCGCCTGACCTTCGACCTGCATGGACTGCCCCCCACGCCCGAGGAGGTCGACACCTTCGCGGCCGACCCCGCGCCCGACGCCTACGAGCGGCTGGTCGACCGTCTGCTGGCCAGCCCACGCTACGGCGAGCGCTGGGGCCGGCACTGGCTCGACGTGGTGCATTATGGGGACACCCACGGATATGATAAAGACAAGAAACGCGAGCATGCCTGGCGTTATCGAGATTACGTGATCGGGGCGCTCAACGACGACATTCCTTATGGGCAGTTCGTCCGCGAGCAGGTGGCCGGCGACGTCCTGAACCCGGGCGACCCGCGCGGCCAGGTGGCCACCGGGTTCATCGCGGCGGGCCCCTGGGACTTCGTCGGCCAGGTCGAGCTTCGCGAGGGGACCGTCGACAAGGAGAAGACGCGGGTGCTGGACCGCGACGACATGGTGGCCAGCACCGTCTCCACCTTCGTCAGCCTGACGGCCCACTGCGCACGCTGCCATGATCATAAGTTCGACCCCATCTCGCAGGCCGACTACTACCGCCTCCAGGCCGTCTTCGCGGGCGTGGAACGCGGCAACCGCCCGGTGGCCAGGCCCGACATCGACCGGATGCGGGGCGGTTTGGAACGTCAACGCGCAGGCTTGATCGCCCGCAAGGCCGGGATCGTCGCGGAGGTCGGGCGGCGATCCGGGGCGAACCTCGAGGCGCTCGACGGCGAGATCGCGGCCCTTCGGGCGCAGCTCGAATCGGCGGCCGATCCGGCCGCGGCCAGCCCGACGAACGGGTATCACAGCGAGATCGGCGCGACGGCCGACGTGACCAAGTGGGTGCAGGTGGACCTGGGCCGCGTCGTGCCAATCGACGAGGTCCGGCTCATCCCGGCGCGACCGACCGACTTCCGCGATGCGCCCGGCTTCGGCTTCCCCCGACGATTTCGGGTGGAGATCGCCGACGAGCCCGCCATGACGGGTGCCGCCAACGTGGCCGATCATTCGAGCGAGGACGTGCCGAATCCCGGGGAAAGGGTGGTCGCGGTGCCCGGCGGCGGGCGACGCGGCCGGTTCGTGCGGGTGACGGCCGTGCGGCTCTGGGAGCGGACAGCCGATTATGTGTTCGCGCTCGGTGAGCTCGAAGTGATTGCCGACGGCCGGAACGTCGCCGCGGGCGCGACGGTCTCGTCGCTCGACTCGATCGAAGGAGGCCGCTGGGGCCGTGCGAGCCTGGTCGATGGCTTCGACAGCCGGACCAAGCTCTCCGACCCCGCCACCATCCGAAGGTCGAAGCTGATGGCCGAGGTCCGCCGCGCCGAGGCCGATCGCGGCTCGAAGCTCGAAGCGGCCACCCTGCCGGCCGAGCGGGCCGAACTTTCCGCCATCGGTGTCGAGGTCGCCTCGATCGATCGACAGATCAAGGAGCTTCCCGGGCCCGATGCCGTCTACGGCGTCGTCTCTCGCGCCCCCAGGCCGATTCATCGCCTGAATCGCGGAGATGTCGAGCAGCCCGCGGAGGCGGTCGAGCCGGGGGCCTTGCCTTGTCTGGAGCTGGCCCGGGCGGATTTCTCGGTCTCGGACTCAGCGAACGAAGGGGCACGACGGGCGGCGCTCGCGGAGTGGCTGAGCAGCCCCCGGAATGCCCTGGCCTGGCGGTCGATCGCCAACCGGGTCTGGCATTATCACTTCGGCCGGGGCTTGGTCGACACGCCGAACGACTTCGGCCGCAACGGGTCGAAGCCGACGCATCCGGAGCTGCTCGACTGGCTGGCCACCGAGCTAATCGACAACGGCCAATCCTTGAAGCGGCTGCACCGCCTGATCGTGACGAGCGCCGTGTACCGCCAGGTATCCGGCGACGATGCGGGTAAGGCGGAGATTGACGGCGACAGCCGCTACCTCTGGCGGATGAGCCGGCGGCGGCTGGATGCCGAGAGCCTGCGCGATTCGGTGCTGACGGTGGCCGGGGCGATGGACCCCATGATGGGGGGCCCCGGGTTCTCCCTCTTCCGGTTCAAGGACGATCATTCGCCCATCTACGACCACGAGTCGCCGGGCGTTTCCGACCCCCCCGAGGGGCGCCGGCGGGCCGTCTACCGGTTCGTGGTGCGGAGCGTGCCGAACCCGTTCATCGAGTGCATGGACGGCGCCGACCCGAACGCGAACACGCCGGCGCGGTCGACGACGATCACGGCGCTGCAAGCATTGGCGCTCATGAATGATCCGTTCATGCTGGCGCAAGCGAAGCGGTTCGCGTCGCGGGTCGAGGCCGCCTCGCCCGACGGCCCCGGCCGTGCCGACGTGGCCCACCGGATCGCGCTGGGCAGGCCGGCTCGGGCCGACGAACAGGCCGCCCTTGCCGCCTACGCGGCTCGCCATGGATGGGCCAATGCCTGCCGGATCCTGCTCAATTCGAATGAGTTTGTGTTCATTGATTGACTGACATTTGCAGGGGGACCCCGGCCATGATCGACCGTCGACAGTTCCTCTGGCGTTCCGGCGGCGGCCTGGGCGGGATGGCGCTGGCGCACATGATGGGCACCGAGGGACTGCTGGCGGCCGACGGGCCCAGGCCCCGAGCCGACCTGAATGGCGGCCTGCACCACAAGGCGAAGGCCACGCGGGTGGTGCAGCTCTTCATGTCGGGCGCCGCCAGCCAGTGCGACACGTTCGACTACAAGCCCAGGCTGATCAGGGACCACGGCAAGCCGTTCGACCCCGGCGGCAAGGTCGAGCTGTTCCAGAGCAGCCCGGGCCCCGTGATGAAGAGCCCCTGGGCCTGGTCCCCGCGCGGCGAGTGCGGCAAATACGTCAGCGACCTCGTCCCGCACATCGGCGGATGCGTCGACGACATCGCGTTCCTGCCGGCGATGACCTCCAAGTCGAACGTCCACGGGCCGGCCACGTTCCTGCAAGGGACCGGGTTCGTGCTCCCCGGGTTCCCGGCGATGGGCGCCTGGGCGTCGTACGGACTGGGGTCGATGAACCGCGACCTGCCCACGTTCGTGGTGCTGCCCGACACGCGCGGCTATGCCCCCAACGGGCCGGCCAACTGGGGCGCCGGGTTCCTGCCCGCGACGCACCAGGGGACGACCGTGCGGCCGGGCGGCAAGAACCCGATCTTCGACCTGTTCCCGCCCGACGACCCCGACCTCACCCCCGAGGCACGCAGCGAAGGCCTGGCATTGCTCGATGCCTTGAACCGGGGCCACAAGGCCACCCGCGAGGGGGATTCGAGGCTCGACGCCCGCATCGCCTCGTACGAGCTGGCCGCCCGGTTGCAACTGAGCGCGCCCGAGGCGCTCGACCTGAAGGGGGAGACCGACGCGACGAAGTCGCTTTATGGGTTGGACGACCCGGTGACCGAGGACTTCGGCCGCAACTGCCTGATCGCCCGGCGTTTGCTGGAGCGCGGGGTCCGGTTCGTGCAGGTCTGGAGCGGCGCCGACAACGGGTTCCCCCGACGCAACTGGGACTCTCACGAGGACCTGGCCCGCGACCACGGCAGCATGGCCGCCGGGATGGATCGGCCGGCCGCCGCCCTGCTGCTCGACCTGAAGTCGCGCGGGCTGCTCGACGACACGATCATCCTCTGGACTACCGAGTTCGGCCGGATGCCGTGCGGCCAGGGGGGCAAGGGGCGCGACCACAACCCGCTCGCGTTCACCAACTGGCTGGCCGGCGGCGGCATCAAGGGGGGCGTCACCCATGGCGCCAGCGACGAGTGGTCGTACAAGGCGGTCGAGAGCCCGACGGAAGTCTACGACGTGCACGCCACCGTGCTGCACCTGCTGGGCATCGACCACACGCGCCTGACCTATCGCCATAACGGGATTGATCGCCGCCTGACCGACGTGCACGGCCACGTCATCCCGCAGATCCTCGCCTGATTTTGCGACCCGGAAATGGGACCGGGCCCGCCGGGCGTTTGAAGCCAGGCGGGCCCGGGGATGATGGATCGCGGCCTGCAAATGAATCGGATCGGCCGCGATCTCGGTGCGATGAAGAAGGGTCAGGACCGGCGGCGTGCCGCGAAGGCGACGGCGGCGAGCCCGGTGCCGAGCATCGCCAGGGTGGCGGGCTCGGGCACGGGGGCCACGGCCAGGGAGTAGAGCGGGATGCTCGACAGAGACGAGTCGAACGCGCCCAGCGACGTGGCCGCGCCGGAGGCCAGGTCGATCGTGTACAGGCCCGAGATGCCGTCCACGTTCAGCACGGCATAGCCGACATTGACCCCGCCGAATGTGGCGATGTCGAATCCGACGTATTCGTCGAAGTTCAGCTCGACGCCATCCAGGGTGATCGTGCCGATGGTCGCCAGCGTTCCGGCGTTGTTCGCCAGCGTGGTGAGCGTGTGCAGGCGGTAGTCTATGGCATACTGGGTGGTCGTTGTGGCACCCTTGAAGCTATTGGTATAGGCGTTCTCGACGATCGACGGCACGAGGCCGGCGTTGACGTCGCCCGCGGCATAGGCCAGGCCGGTGGCGACGGTGGTCGTGCCGGTGTTGGGGTTGAAGACGATGTTCTGCCCGCTCTCGGTCACGGTGCGCAGGCGATCGATCGTCGGGTTAAAGTCGATGCCCAGGACGAACGTGTTGGTCGGGGCGACGGCCCCGGAGACGGCCGTCAGGGCGCCGGTGGACGTATTGACCGTGTAATACGTGTTGCTGTTGCTCTGGTAGCCGTACAACTCGCCGGTGTCGGGGCGGAAGTCGATGGCGTCCAGCGCGGTGGCGGCGCCGCTGAAGCCGGCGACCACCGAGGCCGAGCCGGGGCTGCCGTTGGCGAAGCGGACGAGCGAGTTGCCGCCGTCGCCCAGGGTGTAGGTGTCCGCCGAGGCGTTGGAGGCAGCCGCGAGGGCGCCGACGGCGACCAGTCCAGCGATCAGGTTCCGAACGCTCATGAGGGTGTCCCGCGTGTGAGTGTAATCAGGTCAATGTGGGGGGGAAGGCACGACTCGAGAGCGCGATTTAGCGGATGCCGCCGTTGAGCCCGAGGGGGTAGAACCCGCCGGGGGTGCCGTTGCCGTTCAGGTAGACGATGTTCAGGACCTGCTGGGTGGTCCGGCTGAAGGCGATGCCGTTGGCGTCGGTCGGCACGATGTTGATCTGACCGTTGCCGTCGAGAATCCCCTGGTCGAGGTCGGCGGGGCCGTCGGCGCCGTCGCGCAGGTCGGAGATCTTCTGGACGAGTCCGGCGATGCCGGCGCCGGGATTGTCGGCGTTGATCCGGGCGAGCACTGTGCGCACCTCGCCGGCGTGGTAGGCCTCGACCGCGAGGATGCCGGCGGCGGCTTCCAGGAAGTCTTTATTGGCGATCAGGCGGGCGGCGCCCTTGTAGGCCGTCACGCCCACGTCTTCGAAGACGAACGCGCCGAGCAGGAAATTGACCTCGCTGGCGAACGGGTCGAAGCCGTCGGGCAGGCCGATGGCCATCCCCGCGGCGTTGAAGCTGTTGAGGAGGTCGATGGCGGGCTTGGCCACCGCCGCCCCGCCCAGGGCCGACCTCAGAAAGACGACGTGGTTCAGCTCGTCTTGCGCAATCTCATTGGCATACTGCTCGATGAGCGGCGTCGCGAATGGGACCTTGGGATTGGCCTTGACCGTCAGCGTCCCGGGGTTGCCCGCGCCCGTGTTGATGCCCGTCACGCCGACGCCCCGCTCCTGGATGCTCAGCCCGGTCGTGGCGAGGGAGTAATACTCCGCCTCCAGATATTCCAGGTTCAGGGCGAAGTTCAGCACGGCCGGATCGAGCCCGCCGCGCTGGGCAAACGCCGTCCCCTGCATCCCCGCGCCGACGAGCCCCATGGCCCCCGCGCCGAGCCCCAGCCTCTTGAGGAAGCTCCGGCGAGCCTGACCAGCACCCTTGGGCGAACCGACGTTCGGAGGAATCAGCATCGCAGATGCTCCATCAATGATCGAAGTGGAATGCATGCTTGAAAATGGCCGGCCTCTCGGGAAGGCCGGCCCACGGCGGCAGCCAGCCCGCCGATTGATGAGGACGACAGGCCGACCTTGGCACCTTGCGTGCCGCCGAGGGACGCCGTCGGGCCGGACGCGAAATCGGATGTTGGCGTGATGATTTTCTGCACCGAGGGCGATTCCGTCGTCCGCCTGGATGGCGAATCAGGCAATCCAGACATGGCCAAATTCAGCCGCTTGGGAGGGGACCGGACGCCGATTTCTTGGCGATTCTCATCTTGATGCGAGATGAGATCATTCTGGGGCATTCGCCCGCGGCGTGGCAGGCCGGACGCTTGACCCGGCCCTGCCTCCGGCGTAGCGTGTCCGGCGGACCGAACCGGACCGATCTCGACGCACTGGAGCTACGCCATGTCCCTCGCCGCCGCCTTGGCCCTGACCCTGGCATTCGTCGGCCTCGACGGCCCGGGCACGACTTTTGAACCCGGCGCCGGGGCCGACTCGGTGGTGCCCAAAGGGGCGAAGGTCCGCAAGCTCTGGGGCGAGGGGAGCTTCACCGAGGGGGGAGCGCTTGCCGGCGACGGCGCGATCCTCTTCTCCGACATCGGCAACCGCCTCATGCGGTTCGACCCGGCCACGGGTAAGGTCACCGCGCTTCGCGACCCCGGCGGCCGGAGCAACGGCATGGTCTTCGACCCCAAGGGGCGGCTCGTCGTCGCCGAGGGGGCCAACACGGGGGGCAACCGCCGGGTCTCGATCGCAGAGGCCGATGGCACTGTCCGCACCCTGGCCGATCGCTATGAGGGGAAGAAGTTCAACAGCCCCAACGACGTGACGGTCGACGCCGCCGGGCGTGTTTACATGTCCGACCCCCGCTACGTGGGCGACGAGCCCCGCGAGCTGGACTTCGAAGGCGTCTTCCGGATCGATCCCGACGGCTCGGTGCACCGGCTGGAGACGACCGCGACGAAGCCCAACGGCCTGGCCATCAGCCCCGACGGCAAGACGCTCTACGTCGCCGATAACGGGTCGAAGCGGCGGGCCCTGGTGGCCCTGAACCTGGACTCCGACGGAAATGTCTCGAAGCCGCGTGTCATCAAGGACTTCGGCAAGGGGAGCGGGATCGACGGGTTCACAGTGACGACCGACGGCCGGATCGTGGCCACGGCGGGCTCGGGGGCCCTGGCGGGTGTCTACGTGTACGCCCCCGACGGCACGGCCCTGGCGTTCATCGCCACGCCCGAGGGGCCCGCGAACGTCGAATTTGGCGGGCCCGACCGCAAGACGCTCTACATCTGCGCGGGCAAGAGCCTGTACAGCGTGGAGACGACGATGACGGGGTTCCACCTCTGGCCGCCGGCCGGGAAATGAACGGATGTTCCCCGGTGGGGCCTTGACGCGCGCGGCATGATTCGGCAGATTGACCCCGACGCGGCACCGCCGCGTCGACCCGGGATAGGCGGCCGGGGCCTGGAAGGCCCGCGCCGGCCCGGGGAGCGGCGATCAAGGGAGCTTGCGCGCGATGGCGGACGGATCGTCGGGTGGTTCGATGTCGCCTCGTGAGCGGCTGGTCATTCTCGTGCTGGCCGCGGTGCAGTTCACCAGCATCGTCGACTTCATGGTCATCATGCCGCTGGGCCCGCAGCTCGAGCGGGCGATGAACCTCTCTCCGGCGCAATTCAGCGCGATCGTGGCGTCTTACACCTACGCCGCCGGCCTGGCCGGGCTGGTGGCGACGATGGTGATCGACAAGTTCGCGCGGCGGCCGGCGTTTCTCGCCCTCTTCGTCGGGTTCCTGGTGGGAACCCTGATGTGCGGCCTGGCGACCACCTATCCACTCCTGCTCGCGGCCCGGTTCCTGACCGGCGCGTTCGGCGGCGTCCTGGGCGGGATGGCCATGGCGATCGTCGGCGACGTCTTCCCCGAGGAGCGCCGTGGTCGTGCGACCGGCGCCCTGATGTCGGCCTTCGCGCTGGCATCGGTCTTCGGCGTGCCGGTGGGCCTGACCCTGGGCCAGAATTACGGCTGGCAGATGCCCTTCCTGGTGCTCGCGGCGCTCGGCGTGCCCATCCTGTTCCTGTCCGGCTGGGCGTTGCCCAGGCTCGATGCGCACCTGGGCAGGCGGGTCGAGGGTGATCCGCTGGTCCGGCTCAAGGAGACCTTGATCCACCCGAACCACCTGAGGGCATTCGCCCTGATGGCGACCTTGATGTTCGGCGCCTTCACGGTCATCCCGTCCCTCAGCATTTACCTGGTGGCCAACGTCGGGATCAAGGAGGGGCAACTGCCGTTCTGCTACATCGTCGGCGGCCTGCTGACGATGGTCGGCTCGCCCATCTCGGGCCGCTTCGCCGACCGCCACGGCAAGTTGAAGGTCTACCGACTGGTGGCCCCGTTCTTCGCCCTGATGATCCTGGTCTCGACCAACCTGCCGCCGGTGCCGCTGGCCGTTGCGGTGCTGGTGATGGGCGCCTTGATGGTGAGCAACGCGGGCCGGATGGTGCCGGCGATGGCGATGATCACGTCGAGCGTCGAGCCCCACCAGCGCGGCGGCTTCCTGGGAGCCAACTCGGCCGTGCAGCACATCGCCGCGGGCATGGGGGCGTCGGTTGCCGGGATGATCCTGGCGAAGTCACCCATCGACGGAAAGCTCCTGCACTTCCCGACCGTCGGCCTCATCTCCATCGCGACGACCCTGCTCAGCCTCTGGCTCGCCGGCCGCCTGCGCCTGGCCGACGCGTCACCCCCCATGGACCTCGTCCACTCCCTGGCCGCCGCCGCCGAGGGGACGGTCGACGCCGACGAGGCGGTGGTCATGGCCGAGCCGGCGTGACTTCAATGTCGATGTGACGTTCCGACCGAGGATGCAGGGCAATTGCGTCGGACCTGCGGATGTCACGGGCCTGCTGATGTCTCACTTTGATGGAGGCATCGGCGGGCGGCGATCGTGCGGAATGGCGGATTCTGGGCCGGGAGGGACGTCGAGACTCCGATCAACTCCCGGTCGCCGCGACGACCTGCGTGATGGCCGCGGGTTAGGCTCGGCGGTCGACGTGGAAGCGATGGCGCCTTGGGTCGGAGTCGCGCAATACATCGGGCGGATTCTGAGGGGTGATATTAAAGTCGGTCTTGTGGTCATTGGCTTGCGTGTTCGCGCGCCGTCGTGGACGATAGCAATCCCCCTGGACCAGGGCTCGCCGCGGGGAGAGGCCCCGCGAACATCCCCTTCGACGATGGAACGAACCGTCGGCCCCGAGCCGGGGGCGGGTGCGTCGACATCACTTTCGTCGATGCGTGGCCATGGCCGGGTATTCGGCTTGACCCCCCCGTCGACGGGCGAGGGACGTGATCCAAACCGGTCGTGATCGGAGGTGATGCGTGATGATTCCATCGAAGGCGGGAATTCGAGGGTCGAGGCGGGCTCGAGGCGCATTCTCCCCCCGAATCGAAGCGATGGAGCCGAGGGCGTTGCTCGCCTCGGTGTCGCTGACCGGCCTTGGCGGCGGTGTCGGCGGGCCTCACTTGTCGGTGTCGAGCCAGGCTCAGAAGGTCGCGGCGAATGACTTCGACGGCGACGGTCAATCGGACATGGCGGTGTACGACCCGACGACGTCGGTCTGGGCGATCCGCAACTCGTCGGGCGCCGAGCCGACGGTGGTGGTCTGGGGCCGCGCCGGCAGTGCCGACATCCCGCTGACGGGCGACTTCGACGGAGATCGCAAGGCCGACTTGGCGATCTATAGCCCGGAGACGGCGATCTGGTTCATCCGCCACTCGTCGGGCGCCGCGCCGATGGCGATGGTCTGGGGCCGCGCCGGCGGCGGCGATGTCCCGATGGTCGGCGACTTCGACGGCGACGGCAAGGCTGACCTGGCGGTCTACGAGCCCTCGACGGCGATCTGGACGATCCGCAACTCTGGGGGCGCCGCCGCGCCGACGACGTTGGTCTGGGGGGGCGCCGGCGGTGACGACGTCCCGTTGGTGGCCGACTTCGACGGCGACGGCAAGGCCGATCTGGCGGTGTTCAGCCCCTCGACGAAGCGTTGGTACATCGGCAACTCGGTGGCCACGACGCTGCTGGTCCTGGACATGCCCGCCGCGGCGGCGGGCATGCTGCCCACCGCGGGCGACTACAATGGCGACGGCAAGGCCGACCCGACCCTCTACCATCCGGCCCAGAATTTCTGGACCTACCTTGACCATGCCTTGGGCCTGGTCGAAATCTCCGGCCCCGGCGGCGTCGCCGATGGGACCCGGCTCCCCATGATCGGCGATTACAACGGCGACGGCTTCGACGATCGCCTCGTCTACACGCCAAGCACGTCGGAATGGCGTTCCGGAAACCTCCCGCCGTCGCTCATCACCGTGGTCATCTGGGGGCGGGCGAACAGCGCGGACGTGCCGCTGGGCCTTGCGGTGACGCCCGTCGTGGCCGCCGCCCCGGCCGCGAACCCCGCCTTCAGGTCGGTGCGGGTTGGGTCCGCGGCGCCAGCAACGGCGAGGCAGGTCGACGTTAATGCATCCTCTCTTCACGTCGCGGTACCTGGCCGGTCGCCGGGCGTGTTCGGGACTCGTCGGCCTGGGCTCGCCGTGCTCTTCGATCCGGGACGCGAGCCTGCCTGGATCGGATAGGTTGACGCCAGGGCATGGGAATGCCGCGTCAACCGTCGGACTCGAACGTCGATGGCTCTCACCTAACCCAGTCGCGTCCCGGCCACGTTCACGCCACTGCCGATGACCAGGTCATTGCGATAGGCCCAGTCATACAGGGGGCCGGTGCGGGCGGGGGCTAGTTCAGTCAGGTGGCCGAAACCTTCCTCGGTAAACCAGGTTTTCAGCTCGGCGACGGTGTGGTGGGACTGGTAGCGGGGGGCGTACCAGTCGAAGTTGTCGCAGACGCGAAGGGTCCAGTCGGGGTGGTTGGAGAAGTTGGCGATTTTGTTGAGGGTCTTGTTGAGGATGGGGACGCTGCCGACGACGCCCAGGCCGGCGCACAACGGTTCCAGGACCCGGGCGGGGATGCGGGTGGTCAGAGATCGGAGGGCGGAGTTGGCCCATTCCTGCGGCGGGGTGTTGCGGCGGTAGAGCCAGACGGCGAGGCGGCCTCGCGGCTTCACCCTGGCGGCGACCTGGGCGAACGCGCGGCGGGGGTCGGGGCTGTGGTGCAGGACGCCGATGGAGAAGGCCAGGTCGAAGGTTTTTTCGGCGAGGGGGAGGTCGAGGAGGTCGGCCTGGACGATAGAGACGTTGGGCAGGTCGGCGCAGAGGGAGGCGGCCTTGTCGACCGCGTCGCTGAGGTCGACGCCGACGACCTTCGCGCCAAAGCGGCCGGCGATCCGGCAGTAGCGGCCACCGCCGCAGCCGGCGTCGAGGACGGTGAGGCCGGCGAGGTCGGCCGGGGCGATGCCGGTCTTGACCTGGAAGACGGCCTCGTCCTCGGCGTCGCGGGCCACGTCGTAGCGGTTCCACTGGCGGCCGAAGCTGGCGACGTAGCCCTCGCCGGCCAGCCTGGGCACGCCCCCGACGACCGGGTAGGTCGCGCCGCAGGCGCCGCAACGCAGGGCAGATTCGGCGGATTCAAGCTCTCCCCGGCATCGGGGGCAGCGCAACTGTTCGGGGGCGTCGATGGTCATCGGACCAGTTTACACGGCGACCCCGGTGCGGAGGAACGGGGACTCGGCCGGAGCGGTGCCGGGTTAGAATGCCTGCGTCTCGCGTGTCGATCCAAGTCACCAGGGATGGCCACGATGCCGACGATTCCGGGCGAGATGGGCCCCAGCCCCGACTGGAAACGCCGCGTGAGGGCGCGAGTCGCCCGCTGGCTGGCCCGCGGCCTGGGGCCGACCTGGGTCGTGGCGGTTTCGGCCGGCGGGGACAGCGTCGGGCTGCTGCGTGTGCTCTCGGAGATCGCGCCCGGGCTGGGACTTCGGCTGTCGGTGGCGCACCTCGACCACGGGGACCTGGGCGAGGCGGGCCCGCATGTCAAGACGTTCATCGCGGACCTGGCCGATTCGCTGGGCTGGCCCTGCGACCTGGGGACGTGGGTGCCCGCCCGCGAAGGGCATTTCGAGGCCGACGGCCGGCGCGCCCGGTATGACTGGCTGGCGGAGATTGCGCTGGCTCGCGGAGCTTCCGCGGTGGCGGTGGGGCACACGCTGGAAGATCAAGGCGAGACGGTGCTGCACCGGATCATCCGGGGGACCGGCCTGCGGGGCCTGGCCGGCATCCCGGCACGCCGCACGCTGCACGGCCCGGTCTCGCTGGTCCGCCCGTTGCTGGCCGTGCGCCGCGACGAGGTCAGGGGTTACCTGGGCGAGATCGGCCAGGTCTGGCGCGACGACCCGACGAATCTCGACACAACGCGCACTCGTTCCTGGATCCGTCACGATTTGATCCCCAAGCTGGCCTCCGAGTCCAATCCTCGCGTCGTCGAGGCCCTGGCGCGGCTGGCCGGCCACGCGGCGTCGGCCGAGGCCCGGCTGCGGCCGGTGCGGGCCGCGATGGTGCGCCGGGTGCTGATTGAAGAGAGCGATGGCGTGCTCATTCTCGACCGGGCGGCCCTGATCGGGCTGCGTGCGGCCGATCGGGTTGAAGTGATGCGCGTGCTCTGGTCGCGCCAGGGTTGGCCCGAGGCATCGATGGACACGCGGCGCTGGCGGAGGCTGGCCGCGTGGGCTGGCCGGGGGGAAGGGGCCCTGGATGTCGCGGCGGGGGTGCACGCGGAGCTTGCCGGCGACCGCGTCGTGTTATCCAGGCATGCGGCCCTTGCGGAGGTTGCCAGGCCCGAGGTCTGCCTGCCGCTGCCGGGGAGCGTGACCTGGGGGGGCGTGCGGATCGTCGCGGACCTGGACGTGACCGGCTCGGCCGAGGTCGTCGACCTGGGCATGATCCGGCCGCCGCTGACGGTGCGGGGGCCGGAGCCCGGCGACCGGTTCGAACCGCTGGGGATGGGGGGCCAGTCGCGGCCGCTGGCCGACTTCTTCCGGGGTCGCCGCGTCGCGAGGGCCGATCGCCCGGGTGTCCCCCTGGTCTGCGACGCCGCGGGGATCGTCTGGGTCGTCGGCCATCGGATCGCCGAGCGGGTGCGCGTGGGCGACGGGACCGCGCGGCGGCTGGGTCTGGACTGTTCGCCGATCGAGGAGGCCTGAACCCGGGCGAGGCCGGCCTCAGCGGCGAGTCGAGGCCCGCTCGGGGTGGCGCTGGCTGAAGAGGCGGAAGGCCTCGTCGGCGACGGGGAAGGGGACGAGCTTGGGGCGGGGGTCGGAGAGGGTGCCGCCGACCTTGACCCCGAAGAGCTGGCTGCTTGCGGCCCTCAGCGAGTTGTTCACGAACTTCACGCCGAGGCCGTCGCCGAAGCCCGGGACGAGGGAGAGGTCGAGGTTGCCCTGCATGTCGAGCGTGCCGTTGCCCTGGAGATTGAGCGGGTTGCCCGTCAGGCGGATCTGGTTCAGGCGGGCGACGCCGTCCCGGACGCGGACGTGGACCTCGGCGGCGTTGAAGCCGGCCTTGCCGCGGTCCCTGAGCCTGGGCTGGAGCAGGGCAAGCAGCCGGACGATGTCGGGCATCTCGCCGAGATTGGCCTCATTGATGTAGACCTCGGCGTCGCCGACGACGGTTCGCATGTCCGAGCCCTGTCCTTCCAGCGAGGCCCGGCCCGAGACGGTCCCCCGGTAGGCCTGGCTGCCGGCGACGGTCCGCGCGTAGCTCTGGAGCTTCGCCTCGCGGATCTGGTACTCGGCCTTGTAGCGCGGGGTGGCCTCCAGGTTGACCTCCAGGGCGCCGGTGACCTCGCCGTCGAGCAGGGTGCCGCGGATCGACTTGATGCGTGCCACCCCTTTGTCCACCTCGATCGGGGCAGTCAGGCGCGTGACCTGCTGGCCTTTGATGATGACGCTGTCCAGGTTCAGGGCCGCGCTCACGGACAGGTTCGTGCCGTCGTACAGGCCTGCGACGCTGTCGAGCTGCCCCTGCAGCGAGTGCAGCGGGATGCCGGTGTCGGCCGAGTTGTTGTCGAGCACGACGAGCCCGTCGGACCAGCCGCAATGGACCGGGGCGCCGGGCACGCCCGACCAGCCGAGGTTGAGGTTGCCGCGCTGGATGGTGAAGGGATGGCCGTCGTCGAGCCTGCGGGCGAAGCTGGCCATGACCGGGGGCATGATCTCCTGGAGCTTGGAGTCGAGCCTGAGCTTCTGCACCTTCAGTTGCTTCACGGCGAGGTCGAACCGGCCGCTGTCCTCGACCCGGACCCGGCCGGTCTCGAACCGGACGGGTGAGCCGTAGAAGTTGAAGTCGACATTCTTCATGTCGACCGTGCCGTTGATGGCCTCGAACTGGCCGCGGACGTCGTCCATCTGGAGCTGGTAATGCCCACCTGGGTCGCCGGGCGAGGGGTCTCGGCTGTAGGCCAGGCGCACGGCGGCCTGCGGGCCCGGGGTGAGGGTCAGCTTATAGCTGTCGGGCTGGCCGGGGACGATTTTGATCTCCGACTTCACGTCGCTGGTGCCGCTGGGGTTGAGCTGGGCCCAGGTCTTCTTCCAGGCGGGGGGCAGGGCGTCTCGCAGCTGGTTGTCGAACCGCAGTTCGGCCGCGTCGATCTTCAGGTCGATGTTGAGCAGGTCCTTGCCGGCGACCCGCCCGACCTTGCGCACCTTGCCGCTGCCGGCGATGGTCGACGAGCCGCTGCCGCCGTTGCCCTTCATGTCCCTGATGATCCAGAGGTCGGGGTGGATCTCCAGGTGGCCCGTCAGGTTGGTGACGGGGTAGGGGAGGCCGGCCCAGCGGATCGAGCAGCGCTCGTTGAGGTCGAGGTCGGCGTCGATCGTCACCACCCCGGCCACGGGGTCGCCGGGCTTCGACGGCGGGACGCGTTTCATCCTGGCCACGCCATTGACGGTCCCCTGGGGCGAGAACTGCTGGACCACCTCGCGGACGTCCGGGGGCATCGCCTTCAGCAGCACGTCGTCGATGGGCAGGGACTCGGCCTTGAAGGTCAGGTTGGCCACGGCCAGTGGACCCGGCTTCTCGATCGTGCCGGTGGCCGTCACCGGCTTGCCCCCCACCATCGTCCTCAGCCCGATGATCTTCAGGGTGTCGTTCTCCAGGGTCATCCGCCCTCGGATGCCGCTAAGGGGGTACTTGAACAGGTGGTACGTCATCGCGACGTCCTCGCACTCGACGGTCATCCCCACGCCCATCGGCCCGCCGCGGTCGCGCCGCACGGCGTGCAGGGCGACGCTCACCTTGCCGCTGGGCTTGAACTCGTCCCAGAGCTTGGTGAATTGCGGCGGTGTCCTCGCCTTCAACCGTCCGTCCAGCGCCAGCTGGTTGACCAGGAGCTCGAAGTCCATCGGGGCCGTCTTCGGGTCGTCCAGCGAGCACTCCCCGCTTGCATGCACCTTGGTCTCGCCGTTGAACCCCTCGGCGCTGTCGAGCACCACCTTGCCGTCGGCCACCGACAGGCTGGCCGAGACCCCGCTGAACGGGAACGGCAGCTCGGGGCAGTTCCAGACGCCCGCCTTCAGCAACACCCCGGCGTCGTACCTCATGCTTCCCTTGGGGTCGTCCATCTTGAAGGAGGCCGAGCGGAGCATCAGGTCGGCCTCGCCGCCGGTCAGGCCCACCCGGTCGACGAGCGCCCGGATGTCGGCCGGCAACCGGCCGCGCAAGATATCGGACATGACCAGTCGGTCCAGGTTGCCGGCCAGCGTGACGGACCCGGTGGACCGGTCGATGCGTCCGTGCAGCCGGACCCGCTCGAAGGTGTCTCCCTGCGCCGAGCCCTCGAACTCGACGGTCTGGGCGTCGACGGGCTGCACGGTCACCTCCACATCGCGGAGGATCGCCGAGGCACCCGACTCGTCGCTCAGCTCGACCTTGCCGTTGTGGATGAACACCGGCGGCGGGTTCTCCAGCTCGGGGCCCGGCCAGGGGTCGGCCAGCAGGCCTTGCAGGTTCCAGCGGCCGTCCTTGCGACGCTTCAGCCTGAGCACCGGATATGAGACGTCGACCCGCCTGGGGACGAACTCGCCGCGCAGCAGGGCCCGCGCATCGTGCGCGATCTGCAGCCGAGCGATCGACGCGGCCACGAACGGTGATCCGTCGATCGCCTGCGTCACGTTGACATTCAAGAGGCTGACGTGCCCGCTGAACAGCCCGGGCTGCACCCGGCCCACGTCGACCACCGACCCCGGCAAGAACCGTGGGGCCTGGGCCCGGATTGTCGCCGCCCAGGTGTCGCTGTCGGTGAGATAGGCGTAGGCCAGCCAGGCCACGCCGCCCACGCCCAGCGACAACAGCACGAGCGCCAGGGTCAGGATCCGCCGGATCCGGCGCCTCTTCTCACTACGGATACGCATCGCAGGAACCCCCCCCGTCCATGGAGTGGAGTGTCATCTCAAGAACCGCCGCCGCCGCCCGGTCTCAGCCCGCGTCCGGCGGCGGCTCGCCTCGTGCCCTGGGCAGTCCCCAATCCAGCAGCCGACCCAGGCCGATCGCCGCCAGGCCGAGCGCCGGGACCAGGCCCGCGACCCGGTATCGCATCGAGCTGACGAACACCATGTGCAGCGCCGCGAAGTACAGAAGAGGCCCGGCCAGCAGCACCAACGCCCGGGCGTCGCGCCGCCGGTCCCAGACTCCGGCGAGCATCAGGGCATAGACCGGCAGCGTGACCGTGGCGCTGGCGACGGCCAGCGCACGCGACCCGAACTCCTCGGCATTCGGCCAGGGGCTCCAGAACCGCCGGGCCTTGATCGCGGCGAGTTCCAGCACCCGCGACGGGTTGGCCCGCGCGAAGGCCAGCGATCGTCGGGTCAGCTCGGCGTCCTGCGCCCGCTCGTCGAGGGCGATCAGGTCGCCTGCATCCAGAAAACGCATGTCGCTGGCCCCGGTCGCCGTCGGGCTCAGGCCGTCATACAGGCTCGCCCCCATCCAGAGCGCCGTCGGCACGAACCGGCCGAAGACCTCGGCGTTGCGCACCCACCAGGGGGCCATCGCCGCCGTCAGCCCGAGGCCCATCAGCAACCCCCCCGCGAACGCCCGCTTGCGCCTGCCCTGGCCCGCGAGCACCAGCCAGGCCAGCGCAAGCAAGGGCGGGAACAACGCCCAGGACGGCTTCGACAGCACCGCCAGGCCGGCCGACACCCCCGCCCCGAACGCCCAGGCCCACCAGCGGCGACCGGTTCCCGTTGCGGGCCAGGCCATCGCCGCGCAGGCGAGCATCAGGGTCGAGAGCGGCAGGAACAGGGCCTCGGAGAGCAGCAGCGCCGAGGTCCCCACCAGGAACGGCTCGACCGCCGCGAGGGCCGCCGCCAGCAGCGAAACCGGCCAGCCCACCCCCGGCCAAGGGCTGACCCGTTCCACCAGCCAGGCGAGCAGCCCGACCGTGGCCGCGCCCAGCACCGCCTGCACCAGCCTGGCCGGCAGCAGGCGGTCGCCGAAGAGAAGGCGGCAGGCCGCGAGGAAGGCGGGATAGGCCGGGGTGCGCAGCGCGAAGTGGGGGACGTCGTACTGCATCACCTGATAGGTCCGCCCCTCTTCGATCGCGCCGCCCAGGTCCCAGTAAATCTGGGCATCGGCGAACAGGCAGATCTTCCCCTTCGCCGCCAGCCGGCGGTCGACGTGCCACTGCACCGCGCCGGCGGCCAGCACCCGCAGCGCCAAGGCGCATTCCAGCACCAGGGCCAGCAAGGCCAGGCAGCGGGCCCGCGTCAGGGGTGGGAAGCAGGCAGGATAGGCCATCGCCGGGCGCATCGCCTCTGGAGCGTTCGGTCTGCTCGGGCGGGGTCGATCAACGGGGGTGGCGGCCTCAAGGGATGGGGCCGGATGGTACGCCACGACCCTCGGAACGGTCAACCACAACCGAGGGGCCACGCTCAGGCCCCGTGGCCTCGCTCGCCCGGCGGGGCGGTCCCCCAGCCGAGCTTGTTGCGCAAGGTCTTGTAGAAGCTCTGCCCGCGCAGCCGGACCATCGGGAACGACGGCGACCCGCGGCGCACGGCCACCCGGTCGCCGGGGTCCAGCGGCTCCTGAACCTGGCCGTCGACCACCAGCATGGCCGCGCCGGCGTCGCTGCGCAGGGCCAGCTCATAAACCTTGTCGGCCGAGTCCACCAGCGGGCGCTGTGTCAGCGTGTGGGCGCAAATCGGCGTCACCACAAACATTTGCGCGCCCGGCGGCAGGATCGGGCCGCCGGCCGACAGGCTGTGGCCGGTGGAGCCCAGCGGCGTGGCCAGGATCAGGCCGTCGCAGCGATAGGTCATCACCCCCTCGCCGTCGATGTCCAGGGCCAGCTCCAGCAGGTGGAACACCGGGGCGGACCGCATCACCACGTCGTTCAGGCCGCGGAACTGCCGGGGGGGGCCGACCAGGGGCGTCACCGTGCAGTTCAGGGTCATCAGCTCGTCGACGACGAACAGCCGCGCGGCCAGGTCGTCCAGCTGGACGACGAAGGCCTCGGGGGTCAGGTCGGCCAGGAACCCCAGCCGGCCCGCGTTAATCCCCAGGACGGGCGTGGGGTGGTCGTCCATGCGCCTGGCGGTGTGCAGCACCGTGCCGTCGCCGCCGATCACGACGGCCAGATCGGCGTCCAGGGTGGACAGGTCGCTGTCGCTCGACAGATCGACGCCGGTCAGCACCAGGCCGGGCGTCGAGGCCACAGCCTTGCCCAGCCGCGCGGCCAGGCCGGGCACCTCGATCTTGGTCCCGTTGCCCAGAATGGTCACCCGCAGCGGCGTCGAGCGGTCCTGGGCCAAGCGAGTCTCCTCCGCGTCAGGTTGCCCGATCGATCGAAGGTGCAGACTCGGCCTCGGCCTCACTCAGCCGAGGCCGACGTGCCCGCGGCCATTCTTGCCGTTGCTGCCGGCGGCGCCATTGCCGTTGGATGTGCCGTTGCCGTGCGAGACACCGGCCGTCGCCGCAACAACGGGCAGGACCCCCGAGGACCGGGCAAGCTCGACGGCCGACCGCACGATCCCGTCGACATCCAGGCCCACCTCGGCCAGCTGCTCGTCGCGCTCGGCGTGCAGCACGAAGTGGTCGGGCAGGCCCAGCCGCCGGACGTGCGAGGTGGTCAGGCCCGCGTCGCTGGCCGCCTCCAGCACCGCGCTGCCGAAGCCGCCGGCCAGGCAGCCTTCCTCGATCGTGAGGACGAACCCGCACTCCTCGATCGCCTTGTTGGTCGTGGCGCGGTCCAGCGGCTTGACGAACCGGGCGTTGACCACGCCCACCCGCAGCCCGTAGTCCTCACGCAAGACCTCGGCGGCTCGCAGGCAGGCGCCCACCAGCGTGCCGCAGGCCAGCAGCATGCCGTCGGTCTCCCAGTCCAGGATCTCGGCCTGCCCCAGCTCGATCGGCATCACCTCGCGGTCGATCGCTTCGAGGTTGGTCTTGGGGTAGCGGATCGACGTGGGCGACGTGTGGTTCAGGGCGAACTCGACCATCGGCTCCACGTCCTTGGAGTCGCCCGGCGCCATCACCACCATGTTGGGGAAGATGCGCATGTAGGCCAGGTCGTACGTCCCGTGGTGCGTCGGCCCGTCGGCCCCGACCAGGCCGCCGCGGTCGATGGCGAAGACGACCGGCAGGTCTTGCAGGGCCACTTCCTGGAAGATCTGGTCGAAGGAGCGCTGGAGGAACGTGCTATAGATATCCACCACCGGGCGGGCGCCCGCCTTGGCCATGCCCGCGGCGAAGGCGACGGCATGGCTCTCGCAGATGCCGGTGTCGTAGAACCGCTGCGGGTAGGTCTGGCGGATCTTCTGAAGCTTGTTCCCCTCGCACATGGCGGCGGTCATCACCACCACCCGCTCGTCACGCTGCATGGCGCCGTAGATCGCCGCGCTGACGGCGTCGGTGTAAGCCAGGCTGGTCGACGTCTTCAGGGGGATGATGCCCGACTCGTCGCGGACGAACGGGGCGGGGGCGTGGAACTTGACCGGGTCCTTCATCGCCGGCTCGAAGCCGCGGCCCTTCTCTGTGACGACGTGCAGCAGCACGGGGCCGTCCATCGCCTTGACCTTCTCAAGATAGGTCCGCATCGTCTTCAGGTCGTGGCCGTCGATCGGGCCGATGTAGGCGAAGCCCAGCTCCTCGAAGAGCATCCCGCCGTGCACCGACGCCTTGATCCCGTCCTTGAACTGCTGAAGCCGGCGGTCGGCCTGGTCGCCCACGATCGGGATCGACGACAGGATCGACTTCACCTTGCGGTTCAGGTCGTTGTAGGCCGGCGCCATCCGCGCCTTGTCCAGGTAGTACGACAGGCCGCCCACCGGCGGGCAGATTGACATCTGGTTGTCGTTGAGGATGACCAGAAACTTCTTGCCCAGCTCGGTCGCGTTGTTCAAGGCCTCGAAGACGATGCCCGAGGGGAACGCGCCGTCGCCGATGACCGCGACCGAGTGCCGTTCAGGGTGCCCCATCAGGTCGTCGCCGGCCTTCAGGCCCAGCGCCGTGGAGGGGGCGCAACCGGCGTGGCCGGTCATGAACAGGTCGAACTCGCTCTCCGACGGGTTGGGGTAGCCCATCAGGCCCCCCTTCGTCCGGATCGAGTCGATCTCGGCGGCACGCCCGGTGATCAGCTTGTGCGGGTAGATCTGGTGGCCGGTGTCCCAGATCAGGCGGTCCTGCCTGAAGTCGAACGTCAGGTGCAGCGCCAGGCAGAGCTCAACCACGCCCAGGTTGCTGGCGAAGTGGGCCGAGCGGCGGCTGACGACGCGCACCAGCTCGTCGCGCATCTCTGCGGCGAGCTGTCCGAGTTCCGTCTCGGTGAGCGTCTGGAGGTCGGCCGGCGACGCGATCCGCGCCAACAACGCGCTGCTCATCAGCGATCCCTTTCCAGTAGATCGACGGCCAGGGCCCGCAACGGCGCCCCACGATCCCCGAGCACGCCGACGGCCGCGACCGCCTCGTCGGCGAGCTGACGGGCCCGAAGGCGGCTGCCCTCGACGCCCAGCAGGCCCGGGTAGGTCCACTTCCCCAGATTCGAATCCTTGCCCACGCGCTTGCCCAGCTTCGTCTCGTCCCCGTTCACGTCGAGCAGGTCGTCGACGATCTGGAAGGCGAGACCCACCGCATGCCCGTAGGTATCCAGAGCCTGGCGCCAGGCCGCGGGCGCACCCGCCACGATCGCGCCCATCCGCAGCGACGACCGGAGCAGGGCCCCGGTCTTGCGGCGGTGGATCGCCTCGAGGGCCTCGATCGTCGCGTCGTCCCGACCTTCCGCCTCGAGGTCGGCCATCTGGCCGCCGACCATCCCCGACGGCCCGGACCCCTCGGCTAACGCCAGGATGCAGGCCGCGGCGCGGTCGCCGGGACGCACATGCCGCGCGATCACCTCGAAGGCCAGCGTCAGAAGGCCGTCGCCGGCCAGGACCGCCGTCGCCTCGTCGAACGCCTTGTGGCAGGTCGGCCGGCCTCGCCTCAGGTCGTCATCGTCCATGCTCGGCAGGTCGTCGTGGATCAGGGAGTAGGTGTGAACCATCTCCACCGCACACGCCGCCGGCAGGGCGTCTTCCAGGCTCGCGCCGCAGGCCTCGGCCGCCAGGATCGTTAGCACCGGCCGCAGCCGCTTGCCGCCGCCCAGCAGGCTGTAACGCATCGCCTCGACCAGCCGCTCGGGGCAGTCGCCCGGCTTGCCGGCCTCGGCCGCGGGCAGATAAAGGTCGAGACCCTCTTCCACCCGCCGGCGGATCTCGCGAAGAGATTCAGCAAGCGTCGTCCGATCGGTCGGCGATAGCGTCGTCATGGGCGAACACTTCGATGCGAGGCGAGAGGGACACAATGCGTCATGCCCCGGCCCGATCTCACCGCGGCTGCGCCTATTGTGGACATTCGAGGCCCAATTGTCCATGCGGCACCGCCAAATTGCTTTGCGTCGCAAAGGTCCGGCCGCAAGTCCAGGCTCGATCCGGGGATAGCTTCCAGGAACATGGGGAATCTGGGCCGTCCTTGACGATCCGGCCCCATGCCCACGGCTCGACCGATCGTCGGGCATCCGGGCAGACTTGTCGTGGCGTAAATCAAGGGAGTCACTTGGTTTCGGTCGATGAATGGGGCTCGAAGGGCGTCCCTTCGGGGTTCCCTTCGTCGTCGACGCCCGTCAGCAAAGTGACCGACCGTTCGGCTCCGTCGAGGATCGTCTTGCAGCGGGCCAGCAGGCGGATTCCTTCTTCGTACTCGCCCAGCGACCGCCCCAGATCGCCGTCGCCGCGCTCCAGTGAAGCGACGATCACGCCGATCCGCTCCAGCGCCTCTTCGAACTTGGGTCCGCTCTCCATCCTCGCCCTCTCCCTTCGACTTCAAGAAGACTCGTCGCCCGTGGATCCAGGGTCAGAACGATTCATCCACGCTCAAGACCTGGCTGAGCACCGACCCCCGGGCCAGCCTCGTCCGGATTAGGGAACCGGGGACCAGCTCGTCGGACGACCGTAGTGGCTCGCCAGAGCCGTCGGCCGTCGTCAGGCTGTAGCCGCGAGCCAGGACCGCAAGCGGGCTCAGGGCTTCGAGTTGCGCCGCGAGCTTGGACAATGTCTGCTGTCGCCGTTCCAGGTTGCGGGCCATCGCCCGCCCGGCCCGATCGGATAGCGACTCCAGCTCGTACCGGGCGTCGTCGATCCTCCCCTGGCCGGCGCGATCGAGACGCTGGCGCAGATCGAGCAGGCCGCCGCGGATCGACTCGGCGTCGGGCACGCAGAGTTCGCCGGCCACGCTCGGGGTCGACGCCCGCAGGTCGGCCGTGCAGTCGGCGATGGTAACGTCGACTTCGTGACCCACGGCCGAGACGACCGGGTGCACGGTCGAGTAAATGGCCCGCGCCACGACCTCTTCATTGAACGACCAGAGGTCTTCCAGGCTGCCGCCGCCGCGTGTGACGACCAGGAAGTCAACCCCGGCGATCGAGTCCGCCAGCTCGATCGCCCGCGCGATCTCGGCCGCCGATCCCGGCCCCTGCACCTTGGTCGGGACGATGAAAATCTCGGCACCCGGCCAGCGCCTGCCGACCACCCTCAGGAAGTCGTGAACCGCGGCGCCCGTTGGGCTTGTGACCACGGCGATGCGACGTGGGTAGGGGGGCAGGGGACGCTTGCGCTCGGGCTCGAACAGCCCCTCGGCCTTCAGCCGCTCATACATCTGGCGGAAGGCCAGCTCCAGCGCGCCGATCCCCTCGGGCTCGATGGTGTGAATGACGAGCTGATACTCGCCGCGCGGGGCGTAGACCGCCACCCGGCCCCAGGCCTTCACGGCCAGGCCGTCGGTCAGGTCGAAGACGACCCGGCGGGCGTCCCCCTTCCAGAGCACAGCGTTGATCGACGCCCCTTCGTCCTTGAGCTTCAGGTAGACGTGCCCCGACCGCGGCCTGGAGAGGCCCGAGACCTCGGCACGCACGGCGACCTCGGCGAACCCATGTTCAAGGATCAGCTTGATTTGCGCCGTCAGCTCCGAGACCGTGCAGAGCGGCGGCCCGTCGAGATCGGCGTCCATGTCGAACAGAGTCAGGCCGGCCATCCTGCGTCAATCCTCCGTGCACCCTCGTCCCGATCCCGGCGTACTGGCCGAGTGTACCGTCCCCTCGATCCCCTGCCCATGCCGGTGCACGCCGGGTTCGAATCTCGGGCGTCGCCGGCGTGCCCCCTCGACGACGACGGGCCCCGCGGACAAAAATCGCCCCACCATGACGAAGCGACTTGCGAAGGACAGCCCCACAACCCTCTCCGAACGAACCCTCGCCGCCCTCGCGATCGGCCTGGGCGCCTGCGACGTCGAGGGCTGGTCCGCGGCCGAGGACGAGCTTGCCGCTGGGTGCGGGACTGCCCCATCCGGCCTGGCCGGGCAGGTCAGGCGACGGATCAAGGCGGGGGATGACCCCCTGGGCGAATTCCTCTGCACGCTCCGCAAACCCGCCGAGCGTCGGTCGTTGGGCGCGACCTACACCCCCCCGGCGATCGTCGCCGCGATGCTCGATTGGGCCGCCGCCCGGATCAACCCCGCGCGGGTCGTCGACCCGGGTGCCGGATCGGGCCGGTTCGCCGTCGGGGCTGGCCGCCGGTTTCCAGACGCCACGCTCCTCGCCATCGAGGCCGACCCGCTCCCCGCCCTCCTCGCCCGCGCCCACCTCGCCGTCGCCGGCCTGGCCGGTCGTTCCGAAGTCCGGGTAGGCGATTACCGCTCGGCCTCGATCTCGACCATCGCCGGCAGGACGCTCTATCTCGGGAACCCGCCTTACGTTCGGCATCATCTGCTGGGCCCGGATTGGAAACGCTGGTTGACCGACCAGGCGGCCGCGCTGGGACACAAGGCCAGCCAGCTTGCCGGCCTGCACGTCCATTTCCTGCTGGCCACCGCGTTGAAGGCGACCCCCGGCGATTTCGGCGCCTTCATCACCGCGTCCGAGTGGCTCGACGTCAACTATGGCCGTCTCGTCCGCAACCTGCTCCTCGATGAGCTGGGAGGCCGCGAGGTCGTCATCATCGAGCCCACCGCCCAGCCCTTCCCCGACTCCGCATCCACCGCCGCCATCACGCTTTTCGATGTCGGGCATCCCCACCCGTCGATGGTCCTTCGACGGGTCGCCTCGATCGAACGTCTGGACGATGGGGCAGGTCTCTACGTCCCCCGCGAAGTCTTGCGGGCCGAACCTCGATGGTCCCGCCTGACCCGGCCAGGTCGTTTGGTTTCAGCGGGTTATGTCGAACTCGGCGAGCTTTGCAGGGTCCACCGGGGGCAAGTCACCGGCGCGAACAAGGTCTGGATCGCCGGCCCGCACGCGTTGGGGCTCCCGGAGCGGGTTCTCATCCCGGCCGTGACCCGTGCCCGCGAGCTAATCCGCGCCGGCCAGGTTCTGGGCGACACCCTCGGTCTCAGGAGAGTCATCGACCTTCCGGTGGACCTCGACGGCTTCGATGACGCCGAGCGGCGGGCCATCGATGGCTTCCTCTCAATGGTCGAAATTTCAGGAACTGCAAAGGGTTACATCGCCGCGCATCGCCGGGCCTGGTGGTCGGTCGGGCTCCGCGAGCCCGCGCCCATCCTCGCCACCTACATGGCCCGCCGCTCCCCCGCCTTCGTGCTCAACACTGCAGGCGCCCGCCACCTGAACATCGCCCACGGCCTCTATCCCCGCGACCCGCTCCCGGAGTCCTCGCTGGTCAACCTCGCCCGCCACCTCGCCAATGCGGTCAACCGCAATGAGGGCCGCACCTACGCCGGCGGCCTGACCAAGTTCGAGCCCCGCGAGATGGAGCGCCTCCTCGTCCCAGGCCCCAGCCTGCTGGCCCAGGTGTGACAGGATCACGATTGATAATTGTTTAATATTGGGTGCGAGTCAGACAACGCGGTCTGATGACGAAACGAACCCGGCGCACCGCAAGTCCTGAAACCGCAGCCCATTGAGATCTCGGATCGGCCCGATCCCGACTCCGAAAACTGGGCATGCATGACCCCAATGAGAGGTTCTGTCGAGATGGCCGATGCGACGCCGGGATCGAAGGCGGGCTTGCGCCGGGTGCGGATCGCGTTGGCGGCAAGCCTGGCCGTGGCCCTCGTCCTGGCGACCTCGATCGGGCCCATGTGGTATCAGGCCCTCGTGCCGACGGCCACCCAGCGGGCGATCCACGCTGGCGCCCTGCGTTCGGTCCTGGTCGCCCATGCCTTGGTTCTGCTTGCCTCGTCAGGCGCCATCGGGGCGGCGGCCCTGGCTTCTGGCCGTGCCAGAAGGGATGGACGGAGGCGACCGAGGTGGGCCGTGGCTGCCCTGGCGGCGGGTGTCTCGGGATTGATGGCCGTCGGGCTGGTCGAGGCCGGCGCCGCGGGATATCGGGCCTGGATCCACCGGATGCCGGGCCTGGCGATGGAGTCGGCCCCAGGCCCCGACCCGGCCACACTGACCGTGCTGGCCGTCGGCGAGTCGAGCGCCCTGGGAGAGCCCTACCACCCCAAGATCTCGGTGGCCCAGATGGTGGCCTGGAAGCTGGGAGAGGTCTTTCCAGGCCGCAAGGTTGCCGTCGAGTTCTGCGCGGTCGGGGGGATGTCGCTGGAGGGGGCCCACGCCCTCCTGGCCCGGGTCGGCAGGCGCCCCGATGTCATGGTCGTCTGCTCGGGCCATAACGAGTTCCAGGCCCGGTTCTCGTGGGAACGCAACACGACCTATTACCTCGACGACCCCCTTCGCCCCGACCCCAGCCGGCTGGCCGACCTCGCCCGCGCCATCTCTCCGCTGGCCGACGTGGTGCTCGAGACCGTGGAACGGCAGCGGGTTGACGTCGCCCCGCCCCCCAAGGCGACCCGCACCCTGATCGACGTCCCTTGCTTCACCGAGCCCGAGCGAGCCTCGATGGTGGCCGACTTCGGCCGCCGTCTGGGTGCGATCGCGGGGGCGTGCCGGCGGATGGGCGTCGTGCCGGTGCTGGTCATCCCGGTGGGCAACGACGCCGGTTTCGACCCCTCGCGGTCGGTGCTCGACTCCGCCACCCCCAGGGGCGACCGCGACCGGATCGCCGTCGAGTTCCAGGCTATCCGCGACCGCGAGGCCGACCACCCCGACGAGGCCATCGCCGGCTATCGGGCGCTCCTCGACCGGCAGCCCCGCTTCGCCGAGGCCCACTTCCGCCTCGCCCGCCTGGCCGAAGCCCGGGGCGACAACGTCGAGGCCCGCGACCGCTACCACCGGGCCCGCGAACTCGACTCCATGCCCATGCGCTGCCCCGACGACTTCCAGGACGCCTACCGGGTGGCCGCCGCCGACAACGACTCGGTCGTGTTGATCGACAGCCCGAAGCTCTTCGCCGGCCTCAGCCCCCGTGGCCTGACCAGCGACCACCTGCTGCACGACGCCCAGCACCCGACCCTGCTGGGCTACATGGCGCAAGCTCAGCAGGTCCTGGACGAGATGGCTCGCCGGGGTTCCTTGAACTGGCCCAAAGGCACGCCCGCCCCGATCCTCGACGCCGATGCCTGCGTCGCTCACTTCCAGATCGACCGCCCCGCCTGGACCTCCGTCTGCGGGAACGTCGCCAACTTCTACCGCAAGATCGCCTACATCCGTTTCGACCCCAGGGAACGCCTGAACCTGGAACAAACCTGGCTCAAGGCCACCGCCGCGATTGAAAACGGAGCCCTCCCCGAGTCCCTCCACCTCCCCGGCCTCGGCCGCCGCCCCACCGAAAACCCCGCCGCCGACCCCCGACCCGTCCCGCCGCTGCCGGGCCCGCCCATCGAGGCGAACCCGGCAAGTTTGACCAACGAGGCCGGGCGCTAACGGGTCTCGCCGGCCCTGGCCGCTTCAGCGAGCGCCGCCGCGACCTGCCCGAAGAGTTCGGTTCGGGCTTCGGCGTCAGTAAGCCTTCCAGCCAGCGCTTTGGCCGATTCCAGATCCCCCGTGCGTGCCCTGGCCAGGGCGACCATCGTGAGGGCGTCACGCTTTAACCGGGCGTCGGGATCGGCCGGGTCGCCCGGGATGGCATCCGCCAGTTTAGTCGCGGCGTCGAGCTCGCCGCTCTCGCAGGCGAGATGGACCCGCTGAAGCGGGGCGAAAACGCCGCCAGCCCCCTTCGTCGTCAGGAGCTCCCGCACCCGGACCAGCATTTTCGCAGCGGCGTCCCGGTCACCCCCTTTGGCCCGGGCTTGGGCGATCCTGAGCAGGGTCCAGATGGCTTCGGAGGGATCTTGTCGTCTCGCGGTCTGCTCCTCTCCCGCGAGATCTCCGAGATCGTTCTGAGCCTCGGCAATCTGGCCGAGGCGGCCAATGGTGAAGCCCGGCTCCTGAATCGTGCAGGCCAGTTCGGCGGCCTCCGCGAAGATCGACCTCGCCTCGTCGGGATGCCCGGCCTTGTTGATCAGGACTGCGATTTCCTGGATCGTCTTCGCCTTGTTGAATCGGTGGCTGGAATCTGCGACCCCGGGCAAACGCTCATCGTTAATTGCGCGTGCGGTCTCCATCGCCTCGCCGAAATAGCCGACCTGAGCCTGGGCCAAGGCCACCTCGCAGGCGAAGCTGAAGCGTTCATTCAACTGGTTGTAATATTCCGGGTGATCGGCCGGGGGCAGGGGGGTGGGCTTCGAGGCCAGTTCGCCCAACCGCCGGGCGATTTCTTGCTGATGAGGTCCCACGGTCCCGCGCGCGGCCGCGATCAGCACGAGTTGTCGCTTCCGCGAGGCGGAGACCTCGGGTTGGTTGGGGCCTCCACTGCCACTCAGGAGTGTCTCGACGTCCGCGGAGGCCGCGTTGATGCTCTCTTTCATGAGAGTTGAGAACATGTTGTGATCTTTGGATTTTTCCGGCGGAATTGCATTCTCGAATCGTTCGGCGAGTTCGGCGGTCTTTCTCGCATCGTCGATCGCGCCGAGTTTCAGCTGCTCAACAACGATACTCTCGAAGAGATTGAGATTCTCCGAATAGGCGACTTCATCGTCGATTCGTCGGATGCTGGGCGTCCCCGCCACGCGGGCCTCGATCCGAAGCGACTCCAAGGCACCGTCGCGATCCCCGATCGTCTCCTGAGCCTGGGCGATCCAGGAGAGGACGTGGGGGCTGTGGTGCCCCTCGCCCGGCTTGAGCTTGGCGGCCTGGTCCCTGGCGTCGAGCAGGATGGCTACGGCCTCGTCGCGATGACCGGCGGCGAATTCGGCCCGGGCGAGACGAGTCGTTGCGGCGAGGCGATCGTCGACCGGGCCAATCGCGGCGATCGACTCTCGCATGAGTCGGAGGACCTCTTCGCTTTCCTTCGAGTTCGCGGACTTGTCGGGGCCGGCGAAGGCGACGAGGGTCAGTGGTGCGACGAGGGCCGCGAGGGCCAGGGCGGTTGCCAGGCGACGTGGGCTCATGGGGGCCTCCGGGAGGTTGAGGATGCGGCGAACCCTCTGAACTAGCGGCGATTCGTTGATCCGACAGGCGAGCGGGCTCGAGAGGGGGCGAGGCGCTGTGGCGGGGGCCAGGGCGAGGAGGACTTCGGCGTAGGCTCGGGGGCGGCCGGTGCGGGCGATGACCAGGGCGTCGCAGCAGTGCTCGCGCTCGGCGCGGACCCAGGCGGAGGCCCACCAGACGGCCGGATGGAAGAAGAGGAGGGACTCGACGAGGCGCTGGAGGAGGTTGACCAGGTTGTCTCGGCGGCGGACGTGGGCCAGCTCGTGCAGCAGGACCATCTCGAGCTGATGGGGGCTCCAGCCCGCCAGGGCGACCAGCGGCAAGGCGATCAAGGGGCGGGCGATGCCCAGGAGCAAGGGGGCGGCCAGGCGGTCGCAGAGGGCCAGCGAGACACGCCCCTTGATGCCGATCTCGGCGGCCAGGCGGGCGAGCCGGGCGACGTGCTCGCCTTCGGTCAGGACGCGGCAATCCAGGCGAAGACGCTCGGCCCCCACCAGGCCGCCGGCCAGCAGGGCCAGGGTCAGGGAGGACCCCGCCAGCCAGGCCCAGGGGAGGTACTTCGCCAGGTCGTCCAGCCTGTCCGTTAGCCTCCGGGGCGTCGCGGCGACGGCCTCCCGGGGGAGGGCGAAATCGGCCCGGGGGCCGGGTGGCGGCGCGAACGAGGCGGTCGCCGCACTCGCGCCGATCTCCGGGGCGTCATTCCAGGATGCCGGGGCGATGGTCCAGGCGATCGCCGCGGGGGCGGCGGCCAGGGCGATCAGGCAGCAGAGCGCGGCGGCGTACCGGGTCTCGGGCCCGGCGCGTCGCACCAGGCGGCGGGCCAGCAGGCCGGCCAGGCCGATGGCGGCCCCTGCCCAGGCGAAGTGGAGGATCGTCCAGCCGCAGGCCCGCCAGGCGGGCAAATTCATCAGAAAATGCGGATTCATCGATTGGTGGCTCCCCTCGGGCATCTCGGCGGATGTACGGGGCTCGACGTCAGCGGCCGGGCATCTCGGGGTCGTCGGGGGCCGCGTCGAGCATCGCCCGGATCGCGTCCCGGTCCTGGCGGGTCAGCGCCCCCTGCTCGATCAGGTGCGCGGCCAGGCGGCGGGCCGAGCCGTCGAAGGCGGCGTCCATCACCTTGGTCAGAAGCCCGCTGGCGGCCGAATCGCGGGTGGGCACCGGTGACCATCGGGCCCCGCGCGGGGCGGCGTCGCGGGTCACCAGTCCCTTCCTCTCCATCACCTTCAGGATCGTCGCCACGGTGGTCGTCGCCGCGGGCTTGCCCGCCGCCCGCAGCCCCTCGCGCACCTCGCCGAGCGTCGCCGGCGCCAGGTCCCAGAGCGCCCGCAGGATCGCCCACTCTCCGTCCGTCGGCAGTTCACTCGCCGGTCGAGCCATCGCCGTCCCCCCGAGGCTAAATCTCAACAAGGCTGCCCAAGGCGGCAGTTGTTTGTATTCTATAGAAATAGAATAGAGGGGCAAGGCCTTACTGTCGGATTCAGGATCGGCGACGATCTTTCGGCCCGATGGAGCGGTCGTTTGCCGCAGTCTTGCTCCCGTGGATCGGACCCGGGAGCGGCGAGGGTCGGTGCCCCGGGAGGGGGACGTGGGCGTGGTCTCGCTCGGGGGGCGACTCCGTTGGACGAATCGTGGATTTCGGGAGTCGCCGCCCAGTACGAGACGGCCTTCACGTCGGGCCAGGGCCCGGAGATTGACGCCTATCTCAAGGGGACGACGGAGCCGGGGCGATCGAAGCTCCTGGCCGAGCTGCTGCGCCTCGATGTCAGCCTGCGCCAGGCCCGGGGCGACCGCCCGAGCCTGGCCGAGTACGTGGGCAGGTTCCCGCGTGACTCCGGGACGGTGTTCGAGGTCCTCAGCGCGGTGGGCCTGACGGCGGACGAGGTCGACCTGCTGGCAGACTCCACCTCGGGGTCGACGGCCGCGGTGGAGGAGGTGCCGAGGACCGAGGAACTCGGCCCTTCGCCCAGCTGGCCGCTGCCGGAAGACCCGCTGAAGTCGACCCAGGCGGCGGGGTCGCATCCCCCACCCGGGGCGGGCGTCCCGACCCCGCGGGTCGCGGGCTTCGAGTCGCTCGAGCTGATCGGCGAGGGGGGAATGGGCAAGGTCTACAAGGCCAGGTCCCCCTCGCTCAACCACATGGTCGCGCTGAAGATTCTGCCCGAGGAATGCACCGACGATCTGGATCGCGTGGCACGGTTCCGCAACGAGGCGGAGCTTGCCGCGAGCATCGATCACCCCAACGTGGTGGGCGTGATGCAGTTGCTGATGGGCCCGCCGCTGGTTCTGGTGATGGCACTGGTCGACGGACCGGACCTCGGCCGGCTGCTGCTGAACCTGAAGCGAGTGCGGGCGGGCCGGCCTCCGGAGTTTCCGGAGAAGGACCATCCGTTCCTGCATCTGGAGCCGGACGAGCAGTTGAGGCTCCAGCTGAGCTGGCTCGACCAGATCGTGGACGCCGTGGCCTGTGTCAATGCGATGGGCATCCTGCACCGGGACCTCAAGCCGTCGAACATCCTCATCGACGGCCGGGGGCGGGCCCGGCTGACCGACTTCGGGCTGGCCCGCCTGGCCGTGGAGTCGTTGCTGACCCGAACCGGGCAGCCGATGGGGACGGCCGGGTTCAGCAGCCCCGAGCAGGCCGCCGGGCACCCGTCGCTCGACGCCAGGGCGGATCAATTCAGCCTGGCGGTGACGATCTACCAGGTGCTGACAATGCACCTGCCGTACGGCCGGCCCAGGCCGGGCGAACGCCTGCCGACGCCGACGCCGCCGAGGGCCTATCAGCCGAAGATCTCGGCCGACCTGAACACGGTGATCCTCAGGGGGATGGCGGAGGACCGCGAGAATCGGTACGCGACGACCGACGAGTTCCGCGACCAGTGGATGGCCGCCCGCGAGGGCCGGCCGATCGAGGCCTGGCGCCGGCGCCCCCTGCGTGTGGCCCTCTACTGGGTCCGCAACCACGCCTGGGGTGTGTCCGACGCGCTTGCGGCGGTCGTCCTGGTGCTGATCCTGGCCTTCGCCCCGGCCTGGTCCCGGTGGGGCGGCGGGGTGAACCCGCCGAAGCCCTCGCCGCTGAGGGTCAGCTTGGTGACCCAGCCGGCCGGCGCCCGGGCGGTCGCAGTCCCTCTGGACCCCAGGACCGGCGAGCCCGACGCCGCCCACCTGGTCCGTCTGAGGGCCGGCCGCGCGAGCCTGCCGCCCGGCGATTATCTCGTCGAGGTCGTCTGGCCCGACCGCCGGTTCCACCAGGTCTACCGTCGCGTGCCTGAGCCTGGCGCGCCCGTCACCCTGATGGAATACCCTCACACGGACTGGAAGCTGATTGGCGACGACCTGGTAACCTGGCCGCCGGTCGTGGCCCCGCCGCCAGATGTCGATCGCGGGATGGCTCCGATCGACGGCGGTGAGGCCTTCCTCCTGGAGCCCGACCGACCCGCGTCGGGCCCCGGCCCGAAGCCCTTCCGCCGCGACGTCCGTCCGTTCCTGCTGGATACCACTGAGGTCACCGTCGGGACCTATGGGGCGCCCGCGAGGGGCAAGCCGGACGACCCCGTCACGATGGTTTGCTACGACGAGGCTGTGGCCTATGCCGAGCGTGTAGGCAAGCGACTGCTGACCGAGGCCGAGTTCAAATTCTCGGCCACGATGGGGGGAACCCGCCGCTACCCCTGGGGCAACGACCCGCCGACTTCCTGGTCGTTCGGACCGGCGGGGGCGGATCGCCACGACATGCTGCCGACCGTTCCCCCCGTCTTCGGACTTTGCTCCAACGTGGCTGAGTGGACCTGCACGACGCTCGGGTCGGACCCGTCGCTGGCGGGGATCGTGGGAATTCCGACGGATCACCTCGCCAATCAAGTTGTCTGTGGCGGTGGAACGGAGGTGGTCTCCGGCAAGCTAATCGGGCCGGTGACGCCGCCCGACCTCGTTCGCGTGGGGCAGTCCCGAGGCAACCGGCTGCCGGGCCTTGGCTTCCGCTGCGCCCGGAGCCGGGGCCCGCTCTACTTGGACGGCCCTGGATCGTAGGTGAACCCGGCGGGGACGGTCCAGATGTCGGCCAGGTAGGCGGTGAAGATCAGGCCGTCCAGTTTCCGCTGGACTTCGATGCAGCGCTCGCCCAGCACGCTGATGACCACCAACTCATCCTTGAGAGCATTCGGGTCGGGCTCGGCCTGGAATGCCGTGGCGATGAGCGCGACGTGGGTGGGGTCGGCGGTGGTCAGCACCAGCAGAAGCCGGAGGGTGAAGTCGCGGTTGTCGAGCGGGTTGATGAGCCGGAAGTTGCGGGGCTTGCCGATGATCTCGGAGGTGCCCGGTACTTCTTCGAAGGCCGGGTAGAGGCCGTTGGTCTGCTTCAAGATCGGTGCGCCGTCCTTGGCAAGGTCGCCGACGGGGTGCTGGGTGCCCGACGCCTTGGCCTGGGGCCCCGTCGAGCCTGAGCTGCACGGATTGGCCCGGGCGATGCACCGTTTCGGCATCGGGTTCGTGGTGCAGTCGCAGCCCAGGGTGGTGAAGGGGGTCGAGGTGCTGATGAGGGTCGTGGCCGAGGTGTTGGTGCAGCAGTCGAGCGACCCGTAGTAGAAGACGCCGTTGGAGCTGTAGTAGAGGTAGACGGCGCAGAGGCGGGCGCAGGGCATCGTGGAGTCCCGTCGGTTGACCCGCGGGCACCAGGCAGGGGCTCACCGCCCCGGTTCCCCGCCGCACGGGCCGCCCGATCATAGACCGGAGGCTCCGCGAATGATAGGCGTTTGCAATACATGAGTAACGTATAAGTATCTACGTTTAGTGGGCCTGTCCGGCCGCGGTTCCTGCCAGGCGTGGTGCGGTCTTGGTCCTCCCGCGGTGCGGTCGGGGCACGCGCGTCGAGGGTGCCGGCTGGGTGTAGCAGGGCCAGGTCAGGTGGGCGACTGCGTCGGCCGGGTGGGCGGCGATCTCGGCGTCGAGGCGATGGCAATAGCGGGCCAGCGCCCAGGTCTCGTCGCCCGCGGCCAGCCGGCCCAGGCCCTCGAACCTGAGGGAGAACCGGCCGTCGGGCATGTGCGAGCCGAAGGCCAGCACCACCGGCGCCCCGGTCAGCACGGCCAGGTCGGTCCAGATGGACAGGAGGCGGAAGTCGCGCCCCAGGAACCGCGCGGGGCGGGCGTTGGGGCCGTCCCAGGGGACATCGCCGGTCATGTAGATCGACAGGCCGTCGCGCAGCGCCGACCTCGCCGCCAGGACGCGCGTGGCGGACGTCCCCGCGTCGAGCCCCCGGCGCAGGAAGAAGCCCGACTGCGGGTGCGGGCCGGTGCGGTCGAACCAGCGGGAGAGCTCGCCGGAGACATGCTTGGGCCGCTGGATGAGCAGCCGGACGGGGGGACCTTGTTCGCAGAGCCAGCGGACCGCGGGGAGGTAGGCCCCCAGGTGGCTGCCGACGAGGATGCAGCCGCGGCCGCCGGCGGTGGCCTCGGCCAGCACGTCGGCCCCTTCGACCTCGAACCGGCCGCCCCAGCCCGAGTCGGCCGGCCCGCCGAGGAGGTAGTCTCGCGCCAGGAACCGGGGGAGGTTGTCGTCCATCTCGGCGCGGACGTCGGCCGGCGACCAGTCGGCCCCCAGGGCCTCGCGAGCCTTGACCAGCGCCCCGGCCAACTGCCGCCGATGCATCGGGCGGAAGTTCGAGACGAGACGGCCCAGCGCGGAGAGCGCCAGGTCGGCCCGCGCCGGGCTCGTCCGCCTGAGCAGCGGCAGCAGCACGTCGTAGAACGCGCACTTCCAGGTCAACGCATGCCGAATCGTCATGGCCGGGGCCCCTCGCGCTTCCGTGTCGAGCCGTCTGGTTCCGTCCGGCTCAGCCCTCGCCTCGGGCCAGCCCCTGCAATCGCTGATAGTCCACCTTGTCCGTCGACGTGGTCGGCAGCCTGGGGACGAACGAGACCGAGTCGGGCACCATGTAGTGCGGCAGGTAGCCTGTGCAGTGACGCTTCATGGCGATGATCGACCCCTTGCGGCCGGGCTTCATGGCCACGAAGGCGGCGATGGCCACGCCCGCGTCATCCGACCTGGCCACCACCGCGGCGCCGTCGACGTCGCCGTGGCGGTACAAGGCGCTCTCGATCTCGCCCAGCTCGATCCGGTAACCCCGCTTCTTGACCATCCGGTCGCGCCTGCCGTGGAAGAGGTAGCAGCCGGTGCCGTCGTCGACCACCAGGTCGCCCGTGCGATACCAGGTCGGCTCGGCCTCGCCCTGCGCGGCGGGAAGGAAGGCCCGGGCGGTCAGGTCGGGCCGGCCGAAGTAGCCTCGCATCACGCCGGGGCCGGCGATGACCAGCTCGCCCACCGACCCCAGGGCCACGTCGGCCCCCTGCTCGTCGACCACGCGGGCACGCAGCGGCGGGCAGACCGGGCCGATGGGCAGCGGCTCGGTGCGGTCCGCCTCGATCGAGCCGGGGACACGATAGCCGGTGCAGACGTTCGTCTCCGTCGGGCCGTAGAGGTTCCAGAGCGTCGTCTCGGGCCAGGCGGAGCGGATCCGCCGGAGAGGGGCCATCGGGAAGACCTCGCCTGCGAACAGCCCCACCCTCGGGGCCGACCCGTCGCCGGCGGTCAGCCCGCCGTGTTCGGCCAGCAGCCCGAGGATCGAAGGCGCCGAGTACCAGACGTCGACCGGCCTCGCCTTCAGGGCCGCCGCCAGCCGGGCCGGGTCCTTGCCAAGCGCCTCGCCGATCAGGACCAGGGTCCCGCGATGGCGGCAGCAGGCATAGAGGTCGAACACGGATAAATCGAAGTGAAACGGCGCATGAGAACTAAAGCGTTCGGAGTCGCGCAGGTCGAGCGCGAAATCGCACCAATCCAGGAATGTGAACGCATTCGCATGCGAGAGCATCACCCCCTTGGGCGTGCCGGTCGAGCCGGAGGTGTAGAGGATGTAGGCCAGGTCGTCGGCCCCCCTGGGCTCGGGCAGGGGCGCGGGGGCCTCGTCGGCCATGACCTCGTCCCAGGGGGCGTCGCACGGATGCGGCTCGGCACCCGGGATGCCGCCGACGACCACCAGCCTGGGCACGGGACCGGGGCCGGGCCATGCGGCGCGGATGCCGGCGACCAGGGAGGCCTCGGCGACGATCGCCTTGACCCCGGCGTCGGCCAGGATGCCTGCCCCGCGGGTCGCGGGCGCGGAGGGGTCGACCGGGACGTAGGCGGCGCCTGCGCGGAGCGTCCCGTGGATGGCGGCGACGGACTCGGGCGACTTGGGCAGGAACAGGCCCACGCGATCGCCCCGGGCCACGCCCCAGCGGGCCAATCGGGTGGCGAGCCGGCCCGCCTGGCGGTCGAGCTCGCGGTAGGTCAGGGTGCGGCCCGCCTCGTCCTCGACGGCAGTCCCGTCGGGGGCCAGGGCGGCGGCGTCGCGCAGCAGGTCGGAGAGGTGCGAGATCGAGGGATCCGTGCTCATGGTCGCTTCCTTGCCGGCGCGGGCCCCGCGCCTTCTCGTCGAGGGGTTAGGGTCTGGGGGGCGGGGGAGAGGCGTCGAACAGCGAGCGGTACAGCTCAGGCTGCGCGGCGACAGCGCGGGCCAGGCCGAGGAAGAGGCGGCGGTGTCCGGCGGCGTTGGGGTGGTCGTCCCAGGAGGCGATCTCCAGCTCCCGGGGGTCATGGCGGTCGAACGACGCGGACAGGTCGATCACCGGGACGGCGTGGTGCGCGGCGATGCCCGAGTGACGGGCCACCGCCTCGTCGCGCGTGCCGGGCTCGTCCGACTTGCCCACCCGGGGGATGATCAGGCAGGCGAGCGGGATGTCCGCGGCCCGGCACTCCGCGGCGAGCGCCCCGAGGGCGCCGTCGGCGATCGGCCAGCACTGGTCGCGGATCTTATCCTTCACGGAACTCTTGTCGACCAGCTTGCCGCGGGCGTCGAGCCGGAAGTCGGCCTCGGTCAGCCCGGTCGAGGCCAGCGCGCGGACCAGGAAGTCGTCTCTCAGCGGGACGCGATTCAGCAGCAGGCTCCGGAGGTGGATCTCCGTCAGGCGCGGGTCGAGCATCGTCACCGAGTAGAAGACGAGGTCGGGCTTGAACGCGGCGGCCTTGCGACGATAGCTCTCCAGCCGCTGGGCCGGGCTGTAGGCGGCCACGGCGAAGTTGAGCACCTCGAACCGACGGGGAAGGCCCCGTCGCGCCGCGTGGGCGTTGAGCCAGTTCTCGAACAGGTTTTCATACGTCTGGTCGTCGCCCACTCCCCAGCCCATGTCCATCGACGAGCCGAGCAGGGCGACGCGGATGATGCCGTCGGGCTTCGCCTCGGTCGTCGGCAGGTCGCGAAGGCCCGCCCCGTTGGTGGTGAAGCGGCGGCCGAAGAGGGTGCGATTGACGTTCGGGATCAACTCGAACTGGAGGTAGTCGGCGGGCATCTGCCGCGAGACCCCGGCATCGCCGAATCGGGTCCAGTTGGCCGGCTTGCCCATCAGGGTCAAGGCCAGCTCGTCGCGTGCGCCCGGCGATCCGTCGCCGCCGATGAGGCCCTCGTAATAGCCGCCCGCGTCGCGCTTGCGGTCGGCCCGGTTGAGCTCCGTCGAGCGGGCGTTGTCGCGTGCAACGCGTGCCGAGGCCCAGCCGTGGGGCAGGGGGGCCACACCGGCGGCCAGCAGCAGTGCGCTCAGGGCGATGCGGGTCAGAGTCGGGCCCTTCGTTCCGGTCGCGGTCGTCATCGGTCGCCTCCCGCGTCCTTGAGTCTTGCGGCGACGTGGCCCCAGATGGCCCCGTCGATGCGCCGGGCCAGGCGTGCGTGCCCGTCGGCGTTGGGGTGGTAGTCGGACGGCTTGATGGCGATCGACTCAGGCGGCACGCCGTCATAGACGTCCGAAAGGTCGAGGACCGGCGAGAACCCCGCGGCGCGGGCCAGGTCCACCATCTGCTCGCGCTCGGCGCGGCTGCCCGGCCGTCCCACGCGCGGGATCAAGACCCAGGCGCAGGAGAGGCCCTTCTCGCGGCAGCCGGCGACGATCTCGCGATAGACCCCCTCGAGGATCTGGATGCGGATGGGGCGCAGCAGCCGCTTATAGGCCTCGGAGCCCTGCCCGGGTCGGGCGCCCGCATGCTCCAGCGTCTGGCGGTATGCGGGGGCGTCCCAGCCCTGGCCTCGGGGGAGCATCACACGCAGCCGACGCTCGTCCCAGCCCAGGTCGGCCAGCGTTGCCTGGTAGATGACCGTGTCGGGCATGGTGGCCAGCGCCACCCGCCTGGCGTGCTCCCAGCGCTGGCCGGGAGCATGGCCCGGGACGGCGAAGTTGAGGACCTCGACGCGCGGGCCGCCGCCCTCAACCGAGCGTGCGTCCCATTCTCGCTCTAAGATGGGCTCATATCCGCGGCCGTCGTCGACACCCCAGCCCGACGTGATCGAGTCGCCCATCAGGGCCACGCGGAACGTGCCCTGGGGCTTGGCCGCCGCGTATTCGCGGTCGCGCATGCCCAGCGTGTTGGTCGACCATCGCACGCCCCAGTGCTCGATGGAGAGGGCTGGCTTGAGCACGTACTGGCGGGCGTCCGGCACGACGTCGGCCAGCGGGCCGGCGTCGAAGGGGGGTGCCTCGGCATGCCTGGCCGCGTCGGCGTCGGGGTGCGAGCCCGGGTCGCGGCCGGCATCGAGGATCTGCTCGTAGTAGCCGCGTTCCATCCGGTCGTAGTCGGTTGCGTTGATGGCGTCGCTGCGCATCGCGTCGCGTGCGGCCAGGGCCTGCGGGGGGACGAGCCGGCCGGGAGCCAGCCCGAAGGCGAGCAGCCCGGCCGCGGCGAGCAGACGTGAGGGGTGAATGTTCCGAGCCATGCGGTGGTCACCTGCTTGGATTGCTGGCCCCGTGCCGTCCTTGCGTGCGTCAGGCCCCGCCCAATGCCCTGCGCCAGAGGCCCATCCAGGCCTCCACGCTGGGGCTCGACCAGAGCGACCAGAGGATGCAGATCGTCGCGAACGTGCCCGCCGTCTTGGCCGCACGGAGCGCGAATTCCGCCGGGCTCGGCCTCGATCCGGGGGCCGTGCGCCGCCTCGGCCTGCGGGCGTCAAGCTGGACGTTGACCAGGACGAGGACGCCCAGGATGCCCCAGAAGAGGCAGTCCGGAAGGCTCAGGCCCCAGCTCCCTCGCAGCCAGAACGACTGGTAGGCGTGCAGGGCCCAGGTCACCACGAAGACGACCGTCGTGGCCGCCGCCAACGCCTGCCACTGCGGCCGACGCTTCAGCCGGAAGGCGACCGGGTTGAAGACCAGCCGCACCATGAAGTCTTTCCAGTAGATGTTGATGCGACGCCAGTAGTCGGTGAAGCTATTGGCGAGCAGGTAGTTGTGGTGCGTCTCGGGCAGGGCGAAGCCGAAGAGGTGCAGCATCCCGCAGGCGACGTGGAACTGGCCCGAGACCCTCAGATAGAGCAGGTAGTTGCACGCCAGGTAGCCGGCCAGGCTCGCCGGCCCCGCCACCTCCTCGGCCGAGATCAAGAGCCCGTGGTACACCAGTCGGTACATCAGCAGTTGCACCGTCCCCCGCAGGATCATCCCCAGCCCGGCCTGCTGGATCGAGTGGATATCACGCGAGAAGTACCCGCGCTGCATCGTCCGGTAGTCGACCACCGGGAAGTGGAGGAAGCAGTAGTTGGGCAGCAGGAAGAAGTAGCTCAGCGTGTCGACGAGCGACTCGCGCTTCTTCGCGTGCTTCAGCTCATACAGATAGATCATCATGCGGAACATGAACATGGTGCCCAGCACGGGCCAGAGCCCGTCGGGCAGGGAGCCACCGACAAGCCCGCCCCGGACCAGGGCCATGCCTAGCGCGGCCGCGGCGATGATGCCGGCGCGAGCACTCCATGCCAGCGGCAGGTAGCAGACCCCGATCAGGAGCGCCGCGACGGGCAGGACCACCGCGGCGACCGACCAGCCGAAGACCGCCGCCAGTCCCGCGACCGAGGCGGCCACGAACAGCGGCTTCTTCCAGGCGAAGGGGGCCAGGTAGTGCACCGGCCACGCGGCGAAGCCCAGCGCGGCCAGGATCTGGAAGGCCCGCCCCTCGACGTGGTAAGCCCGGAAGACGGCCAGGAGCAGCCCGAGGTTGGCGGCCACCGCGGCGAACTTCCGCCAGTCTCGCCGACAGTTCGCCGGCTCGTCCGCATAGAGACGGGCGAAGCGGCCCAGCGGGCCGGCCGCGTTGGGGATCGGGAAGTAGCGACGGTGGGGCGCCGGCCGCAACGTCGTGGATTGCTCGATCTCGATCCGCATGGGCCGGCCCCCTCCCTGGGGTTCTACCCGAGTCGCAACCTGTCCGACCCGGCAACCATGCTCGTCCCGCGGCTGCGAGACTCGCCTGTCTCTTCCGAATCAGCGTCAAACCCGCCGCAGTCGGCCCGCGACCCGTCCTTGGTCCGGGGGCCCGAGACGTCGGGCGTCGCCTCGTCGGCGATGCCATCGACCCACCTCGGGCGGCGTCGAACGGGGGTATACCCGATCTTCCGAGAAAGTGTCAATGCAGCCAGCCCCGTTGACGAAAGTCCACGCCGATTTGCCTGATGGGCCCGGCCCGGCACGCGCAAGTCGGCCCGAGCCGAGCAGATCGGCACCCGAGGTGGGACCCGCCCGGGTCCCGGGAGGTCGGGCCCGAACGGAAATTCTCCGAATTCCTTCGGGCTCGTGCTGGGCTCGGCTCGTCGTTGATCGAGGCCCGATGCACGGCCTCGGCGACGCGGCCGAGACCCGGATTGTCGCATCGGGAGACTTGCGGTAAGGTGCCGCGCCTCTCGGTCGGCCGGAGGAGCCGGTCGGCCTGGGAGGCGTCGCGAACTTGGAATCTGGGCCTCCCGATCGGTGGCCTGACGAGATGCGACGGCTGCGCCGGTCCAGGGAGGAGACGATGCCGATGGCCGCGAGGGATTGGGTCCGTCGCCTTGGCCCGGAAGTGCTGCTGGGCGTGTTGGCCTGCCTCACGTTCCTGGGAAGTTTGGGGTCGATGGACCTCTGGGGTAAGCGCGAACAGCGCGCCTCGGCCGAGGCGATCGACACGGTCGACCATGGCCGGTGGCTGATCGCCGAGATCCAGGGGCGCAAGCGGCTGGAGAAGCCCCCCCTGCCGCGTTGGACGATCGCCGGGTTGATGACCCTGACGGGTCGCCGCGACGAGGTGATCGTGCGACTACCCGGGGCGCTATCGGCCCTGGGCATGGTCGGGCTCGTCTACGGCCTGGGCTGCAGGCTGGGGGGACGTGCGGTGGGCCTGGCCTCGGGGCTGGTGCTCACGTCGATGTCCTTCTTCATCATCGAGCTGCGCCAGGCCGGCAACGATGGCCCGCTGGCGTTCTTCGCGACGCTGGCGCTCTATGCGGCGTGGCGAAGGCTGCACGGGGACCGGCCGCCGGAGCCCGGCGAGGCCCTGCCGGAGCAGGCGGGCGGCCGCCGCTGGTCGCTCCTGATGTACACGGCGATGGGCCTGGGCATCCTGACGAAGGGCCCGATCATCCTGCTGGTCGTCGCCCTGACGGTCATCCCTTATGTCATCGCCCTGGGCGAGCCCTGGCGTGGGCTACGGCGGCTGGCCGACGGCTGGGGGATGGCCATCTTCGGACTGCTGGCCCTCTGCTGGCCGGTGCCCGTCGCGCTGACCGACCCGATGGCGGCGCGGGTCTGGTACCTGGAGATGGCCCAGAAGGCGGGGACCGCGGGCATCCACCATTCCAGGGCCCGGCAAATTCTGGCCGTCGACTGGCCCTGGATGACCTTCCCCTGGGGCCTGCTCGCCTTCTCGGCCCTGATCGTGCCGCTGCTGCATCGCGGCCGCGAGGGCCGGCCCAAGGTCTGGTTCGCCTGGTGGTGGACCCTGGGCAACCTGGCCATGTTCTGCCTCTGGAAGGTGGCCAAGCCCAACTACTACGTCCCCTGCCTGCCCGGCGCCGCGCTTCTGGCGGGCCAGGAGTGGGTGCGGCTTTGCCAGGTCGCCCGCGAGGAGGGCCCCGCCAATCTGGCCGCCAGACGCCTGCTCCAGTTGCACTGGGTGATCCCATTCGTCGCGGTGCTCGTCGCGCCGGTGGTCGTCTCGCAATTGGTGCCGGCCTATCTGGGCGTGGCGCTGGCGGGGGCTGCGGCGTGCGCCTGCTTGATTGTGCTGAGCGCCTGGACCTGGCGCCGCGGGGCGAATGCCCTGGCCCTGGCCCCGTTGGTGGCCGCGATGACCCTGGGCGTCCTGGTCGCCTACGGCGCCGTCGCCCCCCGCGAAGACCCCCTGCGCAGCCACCGGCAGCTTGCCGACCGGCTCGGCGTGGTCCTGCCGCCCGACGTCCGCACCGTCATGTTCTTCCACGAACTCGACGAGGGCCTCTGGTTTTACCTGCGAGATCGCCAGCTCGCCCCCGTCCCCGGCAGCCAGCCGACCTACAACGAGGGGATCGACCTGGTGCAGGCCTCCAAGGAGAACCGCCTGATCCTCGACCCGGTCGTGCGCATCCGCAATGAGCAGGATCTGCTCGTCAAGTGGATCCGCGAGGGAGGCCAGGCTTCCCCTTATCTCCTGATCCGCAACAAGGACTACGCCCAGTTCGAGCGGGCGCTGGCCGGCCTGGTCACCCCGCTGATGCGGGAGGAGGGGCTCGACCGCAACGAACTGACCCTCCTGCGCGTCAATCCGACGGCCGCCGCCTCGACGGCGACAGCCCCCCCAGAGAAGGCCCCCGGTCTGGACACCCCGTCCACCAGGCGCTGACGCCCAGGGATCGTCGAGATCGAGCTGTCCTACGGCCCCCGATGGCCTCGTTCGCAACCGCGACGAGACCATCGGGGGCCGTCCTCGTCGACCGGAAGCCCCGACCTGTCGCCCCTCGACGAAACCGACGGCGTGAAGGTTGATGGTTGCGTTGACCTTCCTGTGTTGACTTTGGGGGTTGTGGCGGTTGTCGCGACCGCCTTCCTTGCGCAGATTGCCGGGCCGCCGGAACCCCGACGACCGTCACGAGTCGTCGTTGTAACTCGTTGGCAGAAAACGGGAAGGGCGTTCAAGGGGCGGGGCCCGGCTGACGATATCTCTGTCTAGCTCGCCTCGGTAACCCTGAAGCGAGAACTCGGGAGCACCGACTGGGTGGTGTCGGAGTGGTGGTCGGGCCGCAAGGCCCCGGGTGTCGGGAACACCTGCTGTCACTTGATGCCCTGGTTTGAATTTAGCCGGGTTCGGCATCCGGCCGGCCGGATTGTCGTCCTCGTAACGATCGTTTGCTTAGGAGTTACGTCTCCCATGTTGAAGCCCCTGACCCTCGGCGTTAGCTTGGCCCTCGCTCTCGGCATGAGCAGCGTGAGCACGGCCGGTCTGTTCGAGCACGGCTGCAGCACCTGCGGCATTGCCTCGGCCCAAGGCCCCATCCCCACCGCTCAGAGCGTCATCGCCAGCCCCCAGGGCTGCGAGACCGGCGGTTGCGGCGCCAAGCTTCCCTCCCTTGGCCTGAAGACCAAGCTTTGCGGGTTGCTGAAGCACAAGCCCAAGACCTACACCTACGAGTACGTGCTGAAGAAGAAGCGCGTCTGGGGCCATAAGGACAAAGGTTGCGACACCGGCTGCGGCACGGTCGCCCCGGTGACCTACGCCACGGGCCAGGGCACCTACGCCGCCCCCCAGGCCGCCCCCGCCTACGGTGCTCCCCAGGCTGCTCCCGCCTACGGTGCCGCCCAGTCCTCCTACGCCCCGGGTGCCATCGCCCCGGCCACCCTGGCCGGCGACGTCCCCCCTCCCCCGGAAGTCACCAACGGCGGCAGCATCTCGCTGACCCCGGCCGGCAACTGAGGTCCCTCGGCCTCGGAGCGGACGCCTAGCGATCGCCGAGTGGCCGAACTCCTCACGAACCACCCGACGGCCCGCACTCCTCATGGGAGTGCGGGCCGTCGGGCGTTTCGAAAGGTCGCATCCGGCGACGATCTTCGGCGGCGATGGTCCGATCGCTCTGGACAGCGCAGGGCCGCGCCGGTATCGTCCCCCTCGCAAGCCAGAGCCCGCCATCCTTGAGTCAAAACCCGGCGAATTGCAGAGATTTTCCAAGTTAAGCCTACCTCCGTACGGCCCTCGGCTCGCATGCCGATGGCCTGCGGTTGCGCACTTGGCACGGGCCTCGGTCGAGCATGGATGCTCGCCGGGGCCACGGCCGACTCCGGTTCCGACCCCCGACGGGGCGGCCCGGCGTTCGAGTCAGACGGAACGGACGGACGAACCAACCACCCCGCTCGAGCGGAGGAGAGCAACGGATGCCTCCCGCACCGCCCAGCCAGGTTACTCCCTGGTCGCGCCTCTCGGGCCTGATCCTGCCGGTGACGATCGTCGGCGCGATCCTGGTCTTCGTCGTCCCGCTGCCCCCGGCGGCGCTCGACCTGCTGCTCTCGGCCAATATCACCCTGGCGGTCATCGTCCTGCTGACGACCCTGGCCATCCGGGCGCCCCATGAATTCAGCGTCTTCCCGACCATCTTGCTGACCACCACGCTCACCCGGCTGGTGCTCAACGTCGCCACGACGAGGCTCATCCTCACCCGGGCCGGCGAGCACGGGCTGGACGCGGCCGGCGACGTCATCAAGGCGTTCGGCGAATTCGTCGCCGGCGACCAGGTGCTCGTCGGGGCCATCCTCTTCCTGATCCTGGTGGTCATCCAGTTCGTCGTCATCACCAAGGGGGCCACCCGCATCAGCGAGGTCGCCGCCAGGTTCATGCTCGACGGCCTGCCCGGCCGCCAGATGGCCATCGACGCCGACCTGCATGCCGGGCTGATCGACCAGCACGAGGCACACCGCAGGCGCGACGCGGTCTATCGCCAGGCCGACTTCTTCGGGGCCATGGACGGTGCCGGCAAGTTCGTGCGGGGCGATGCCGTCGCCGGCGTCATCATCACGGTGGTGAACATCCTTGGCGGGCTCTACATCGGCGTGGTCAACTCGGGCATGAGCGTCGGCGAGGCCGTCGAGGTCTACACCAAGCTCACGATCGGCGACGGCCTGGTCAGCCAGGTCCCCGCCTTCCTCATCTCGCTGGCCGCCGGCCTGATCGTCACCCGCTCCAGCAGCGACTCGGACCTGGGTGCCGAGGTGACCGGGCAGCTCCTGGGTCGCCCCGAGGTACTGGGCGCCTCGGCCGTCTTCCTCGCCGTCCTGGCCTTCACCGAACTGCCCAAGCTGCCGCTGCTGACCCTGGCCGGGGCCCTCGCCTCGGGCGCTTACGTGATCCGGTCCCGACGCACACGCGACAATCTGCGTCCCGAGGCGGAGCCTGAGCGTGTGGAGGCGGAGTCCGAGCGTACCGAGCCCGTCCGCGATCGGATGGAGGATCTCCTCCATGTCGATCCGCTAGAGTTGGAGATTGGGTACCGCCTGATCAGCCTGGCCGAGCCCGGCCGCGGCGACCTGCTGGAGCGGCTCGGGGCGATGCGCCACCGGGTCGCCCGCGACCTCGGCCTGATCGTGCCCAAGGCCCGGATCCGCGACGAGATCGGCATCGGCCCCCACGAATATCGGATCAAGATCCGCGGCTCGGTGGTGGGGCAGGGCGTGGCCCACGCCGGTAGGCTGCTGGCGATCCCCCCCGTCGGCCTGGTCGACGGCCCGACGGGCCGAGACGGCTTCGACCCGATCACCGGCCAGCCGGCCGTCTGGATCCACGCCGATGGCCGCGAGGTCGCCGAGCTGGCCGGTTGCCGGCTGATGGAGGCCTCCGCTGTCGTCGCCGGCCACTTCACCGAGATCGTCCTGAGCCATGCCGACGAACTGATGACCCGCGAGCAGGTCGGCCGGCTCCTCGACCGCGTCCGCTCCACGTCGCCCGCCCTGGTCGACGAGGTCGTGCCCGGACTGATGCGGGCCGGCGAGGTCCAGCGCGTGCTCCAGAACCTGCTCCGCGAGCGGGTCAGCATCCGCGACCTGGAGACGATCCTCGAGTCGCTGGCCATGCAGGCCGGCCGCACGCACGACACCGACGCCCTGACCGAGCACGTCCGCCAGAGCCTCGGCCGGCGGATCGCGCAGCAGCACCTCGGGGCCGACGGCCACCTGCGGGTGGTCACCCTGGGCCGTGCCATCGACGCCCGACTGGCGGCCTCGGCGCAGCAGCCCGACTCGGGCCCGACCACGGCGCTCGGGGCCGACTTCTGCCGCCAGGTGATCCGCGTGGTCGCCCAGGCCGTCCAGCCGCTGGTCGAGGCGGGCCACCCGCCGGTGGTCCTCACCTCGCCCGAGGCCCGCCCGGTGCTGAAAGACCTCACCCGCGCCGACCTGCCCCGGCTGGTCGTGCTCAGTTACCGCGAGATCCCCAGGGATGCGCCCGTCGAGACGCTCGGCTCGGTGGTCGACGGCGACGAGCTGCCGGCCGTCACCACTGTGAGCACAGCCACGGCGACCCGCTGAGCGGGACGCAAGCCTCGCCCCCGGACGGAACCGGGTGGCTTCCGCGATCGAGATGGCCCGGGACAAGGGAAGGGAGGGGGACCGTGCGAAAGACCGAGCCGCAGACGACGCCCCGGACCTACCGGGCGGCCACGCTCAAAGGGGCCCTGGCCCTGGTGCGACGAGACCTCGGGGGCGGGGCCACCATCCTCGGATCGCGCGAGGTCCGCCGCCGTCGGATCTTCGGCCTGGGCAGCCGCGAACTGGTCGAGGTCACCGCCGCATCGGCCTCGCCGGCCGAGCCGCCGGCCGTGGCGGTGCCGCAGGCGCACCACCGCGAGGCCCACGAGGCGGTCCGCGCCGGGGTTGGCGACCGGCTCGGCAGGCTGCACGCCGCGGTCGAGGACCTGGCCCGGATGGGCCGGCTCGACCACCTGCTGCCCGACCTGCCGTCCCCCTTGGTCCCGATCTATGCGAGCCTGCTGGAGGCCGACGTGCCCGAGGGGCTGGCCCGCCGCCTGGCGAAGCACGTGGCCGAGCTGGTCGACCCCGAGGAGGCCGAGCGGCCCGATTCGCTCCGCCGCGCCCTGGTGCTGGCCGTCGAGTCGTGCATCCCGGTGGCCCCGCCCATCCTGGCCATCCCCGGCACCAGGCGCGTCATCGCGCTGGTCGGGCCGACCGGCGTGGGCAAGACGACCACCGTGGCCAAGCTCGCCGCAAGCTTCAAGCTAGCCCACGGCTTGCACACCGGCCTGGTCACCGTCGACACCTACCGGATCGCCGCCGTCGAGCAGCTGCGCACGTATGCAGAGATCATCGACCTGCCCCTCTCGGTGGCCAATACCCCGGCCGACATGCGCCGGGCGATCGACGAGCTGGGGGAGGTGGACCTGGTGCTCATCGACACCGCCGGGCGCAGCCCGCGCGACGAGGTGAAGATCCGCGAGCTGGCCGACTTCCTGGCCGAGGCCCGCCCCGACGAGGTCCACCTGGTCCTCAGCGCCGCGGCCGGAGCCCGGAGCCTGAAGGCGGCCGTCGACCGGTTCGCCGTGGCCCGGGCCGACCGCCTGATCCTGACCAAGCTCGACGAGGCCGACGGCCTCGGCGGGGTCCTCGGGCTGCTGGCCCAGGCCGACCGCCCCGTCAGCTACATCACCACCGGCCAGGCCGTGCCCGACGACATCGAGGGCGCGGACCGGTCCAGGCTCGCTCGGCTGATCCTCGGCCAGGAGGTCTTGCCATGAACCGACCCATCGGGCGGGGCGACCCGCCGGCGACCAGAGGCGCCCCGGGCGCGACGGGAGGGGGCATGTCCGACCAGGCCGACGGGCTTCGTGAATGGGTCAGGGCGCGGGCGGGGGAGATTCCCCAGGCCGGGGCGCGGTCCAAGTCGCCGCCGGCTCGGTTGGCGGAGGCCCCGGGCATCGGCCCGCCTCCGGCCGCCATCGTCGGCCTCTTCGCCTCGCTGTTCGCACGCTGGGCGCCGACGCGCCGGGGGTGTCGATCGTGAGGCTCAGGCAAACTTCTCCGGCAATGCGGCTCAAGCCGATGATGCCGGATGTCCGATATCTGAAGATGTCCGCGGGGTTCCTTGAACCGCGACAGGAGAGGGGGGAGCCGGCCGCCGCCGGTCTCCGCCGCGATCGCATCGAAGGCCCACTGCTCGAAGCGACCCCCCGGCACATGGATGTGCCCCTGCCCGCGAAGTCGACACGGAGGTCTAGATGTCAACCAAGCTGGATGTGGACGTCACGGAACTCTGGCGTGAGTTCAAGGAACAGCCGACCACACCACTCCGCAACCGGCTGGTGGAGCGTTACCTCCCCCTGGTCAAGTACAACGCCGAGCGGATCTGGCAACGCCTGCCCGAGGGCGTCGACCTGGACGACCTGATCTCCGCGGGCGTCTTCGGCCTGATGGACGCCATCGACGCGTTCGACCTGACCCGCGGGGTCAAGTTCGAGACGTACTGCGTCCCCCGGATCCGCGGGGCCATGCTCGACGAGCTGCGGACGATGGACTGGGTCCCCCGCCTGGTGCGTTCCAAGCACACCAAGATGGAGGAGGCCCGCAAGTCGCTCGAGGCCCAGCACGGCCGCCCGCCGACGGACGTCGAGCTGGCCGAGCGCCTGGGCCTGCCGCCGGGCGAGTTCGACAAGATGGCCGCCGATGCCAACGCCGTCGGCCTCATCAGCCTCAACAAGAAGTGGTACGAGACCGACAGCTACAAGGACGTCCGCGAGATCGACATCCTCGAGGACAAGAAGGGGGAGGACCCGACCCGGAGGCTCCAGCGCAAGGACCTGATGCGCATGGTGACCAAGGGGCTCAACCGCAACGAGCGTCTGATCATCATCCTCTACTATTATGAAGAGCTGACGATGAAGGAGATTGGCGCCACGCTCGACCTGAGCGAGTCGCGGGTCTCGCAGATGCACTCGTCGATCATCAGCCGCCTCCAGTCCCAGCTCTCCGCCCGCCGGCCCGAATTCGGCACCTGACCCTGAAGAATCCGCGATCTCGGGCGGCTACGAGTCCGGCGGGACGCAGACCGCCCGATCCGATCGAAGGCCCGCGTCGGCCGTCTCCCAGACCTCGGGGACGGCCGGCGCGGGCCTCTCTTTTTGCGCCCCCGTGGGGGGAAATCGCCGTCTGCTGTTCCATGGACGGGTCGCGTGGCAACACGCGATGCTCCGCGCATGAAAAACCCCGGGCTCTCCGTCGCCCGGGGCAAAAAGCGTCGACTCGTGCCGGTGATTGGCGTCCAAGCAAGACCGGGCGAGTTGAAAACCGCCCCTGTTATTTCTCAACCTGGAGCCCGGCCGCCTCGGTGATGCGATCGAACGACGCACGGTTCGTCGTGTAATTGATGAGCTGGACTGTGTCACGCGGCCCGGCAAGCTTAACGGCGAGAGCGACATCCTCATCCGTAAGCACGACGGGGGAGGCGGCCAGCTTACGGGCGACCACAAAAAGTGCCCGATCGCTGGGTGTGAACGACGACAGATCGCCGTCGAGGCTGTAGATCTGGTCGGCGGATAGGCCCAGCGATTCGAGTCGCCTCTTGGCCTGGCCGGTCGCGTACCACGCGCGATCTTGCCGGGCGATGATCCAGCTGACCTGTGCCTTCAGCAGCGGCGTAAGGTCGCCCTTCTCGTCGGCGTTGCGGATTCCCGTGGCGAGCCGGACGCCCTCGCGGGGGAAGTTGGCCAGCAGCCTCGCCCACTGCGGCAAATCCCCCGACGGCAGGGCTTCGGATAGCACCGTCTCAGCCTTTGCCTCATCCAGCAGCGGCAAGCGCGGGCCTCGCGTTCGGGCTACCTGCAGGGCCTTTTCAACTTCGGCTCGTGGCTCCAGCGGCGGTCGGTCGCATACGGTCAACACGGTCGGCTTGCCGGACGTGGGATCGTTCACGACCGGGGCGACCTTGGTGATCCGGCTGAGATATTTCTCGGCGGTCGGCGTCAGGTAGCTCTGATGGGCCGCGTTTTGCTCCGTGGTCGGCTCAGTCCTCCTGCCGAAATTGCCGCCGTTCGCGGACTGAGGGACCCCGGCCCCCTCCTTCCAGCGGTTGATCGCATTGTTGCCCGCGACCGACATGATCATCTCCAGGATCTGGAGGTCGGTGTAATCCTTGCGCAGGGAGGCGATATCCGCGTCGGACAGGTTGTAGGGCTCGAACGTCAATTTGCGGGCGAAGGCGAAGGCCGCCCGCTGTGCGGGAGTGAACTCCGACCAATCGCCGTCCAGGGCGGCGATCTCATCTTCTTTCAAGCCGGCGGCGAGCAGTTTCGACTCCTGGTGGCCGAGGCAATACTGGCAGTTGTTGGTCCGCGAGACGATCCAGAACAGTTCGGTCTTGAAGGCATAGTCCAGAGACTGGTTCGGGTCAGTGTTCCTACCGAACTGGCCGGGCTGAGTCCGGGGATTGGCGGGTGTCTGTGCATTCCCGGCGGACGCCGGACGGTTTCCTCCGAAGCCGAATCCCTCGCCGGCCGGCAGGTAAAGGGCGCGGATTCGACTTTCGTAGCCCGCGCCACGCTCCCCGAGTTTCTCCTTCTCCTCGGCGCTCAGCTCAGGGAGTGGAATGCGTGGTTTGCGCGATTTCATGTCTTCGAGAAGCTGCTTCATCTCGGGCCGGGTCAGCGGGACGGGCCGAGGCGAGTCGGCGTATGTGGCGTTGGCCGATGCCAGCAACAGGCCGGTCGCGAGGAGCTTGATCGTTCTCACGTGAGGCGTCCCCTTATCGAACGTTAGAGAGACGTGGACGAGTGCGAGCGACGGGGCGATGTCGACCGTCTCAGAGGCTGTCCTGACGCAGGACCAGCCGCTGCGGGTGAGTGGTCACCGCGTAGACGGCGTCGCGTCTGATTGATTTGCCGCGAGGGTTTTTCATCTCCAGGACGACGTCATAGTTGACGTCGGTCCCGATCAGCCGACCCTCCTCGGCGGCCCGGAAGTTCACCAGGCGCAGCCCGGACATCCAGTCCCCGTCGGCGACGTGCAGTGGCGGGTCCTGGCTGGTCAAGGTTTCGGGCTTCTCGCCCCCTTTCCAGGCCTCGAGCGCGGCCAGCAGCAGCGTCCGGCCTTCGACCGGGTCGGACGGCGAGGCGTTCTGGCCGCACCCGGCGGTCCCGACGAGGAATACCAGGGCCAGTCCGATGGGTCGGAGAGCGAGCCCCGTGTTGATTGGCTTCATCGAGAAGTCTCCAAATGGAATGCCCATCATCGAGGTGGCCCAATCAGTAGCTGTCGGCGCTGATGACCTCGCCACCATTGCGAGTGCCGGCGGCTCGCCAGGTCTGGACGCTGATCGTGGTCTTCACGAACCTGACCGAGCCGTCGGCCATGGTGACGTTGACGCCTCCGGGGTGGCGGCTGTTGGCGGTGGTGCTGATCCGCTGCGGCGGGTACATGCACGACCGCGAGCCCGGCACGCCGGTGTGGTAGTAACGCGTGCCTGTGTGGCTGTCCGACATCCAAGGTGCGCCGACGTTGGAGTTGCCCTGCTTGGAAAGGTCCAGGACATCGACCTGGCGGCACATGCTGACCGCCTCGTCGGCGTTGGCCGGGTAGGTCCCCGGGCGGTAGGTGTCGGATAACTCCGTCGAGATCGAGTTGCTAAAATCGCCCTTGATATGCTCACTCATCGCGGCGGTGTTGCTGGTTCCGTCGGTGATTTCGGCCATCCCGACGCGGAAGTCCAGGAAGAAGGTGCCGTTGGGCGCGGGCATCGCGGTGTTCACGGCGGAGGTATCCTGCGGCCCGAAGGCGTTCAGCGGGATCGTCCCGTGGTTGAACCGGTAATTGACTCCCGCCCAACCCGCGGGCAGCACATTCGCCGAGTCGCTAGGGCAGACGAAGATGCCGACGCTGGTCACCAGAGCAGTCGAGTTCCCGGGCATGGTCGAGTTGAGATTGAAGTTGATCGAATTAGCAATCACCGTTTGCTCCATGAACGGGAGCAGACGCGTGTGCTGAGATAAGTTCGTCTTGTCATTGGTCGCGACGTTCATGGCGTTGCCGATCGGAAACGCCCCGTTAACGTCGTGATAGTTATGCAGAGCGAGACCGAATTGCTTGAGATTGTTGACGCACTGCGCACGCCGAGCGGCCTCCCTGGCCGATTGAACGGCTGGCAGGAGGAGGGCAATGAGGACGGCAATGATGGAGATCACCACGAGGAGCTCGATCAGTGTGAAGCCTGAACGCTTGCGAATCATGAAAATGGCCTCAGTTTGTTGGAGGACCGATCGAAACGATCGCGGTGCGCAATGCCGGACAAGGTCAATCCCTGCCATTTGGCAAGGAAGGTCCGGGAGGTTATGCCGGGATATTCAGCCGCGAGCGGTATCGAATGCCAGACCGGTCCACGCGCGAGATTTCTCACGCAGGCAGGTTCTTGCCATCGATGAACGGAATCGCGTCGAAGGACGAGGGGGCACAAACGCGGGAGAACCCGGCATTCGTGACATGCCTGCACCAATACAGCGATTAATTTAGATATTTAGAAGCAATGGCTTCGCGGGGGACGTTCGATCTTGAGCGGGCGGTCCACTGTCAGTGGTGTCATTTCATCGACACGGAACCGACTGGTCTTAGGCGGTGCCAGATAGGAAAGGGCTGGTGGGCAGCACCAACGCTCGCCCATCGGCGTCGCGGGAGGAAGCGTGGGGATCGGGCGTGACGGACCTTCTGAACAGGATGGTCCGGAGCAGGGTTGTGGTCGCGGAGCTTGGAGAGGCTCGTCTCCGACCCTCGCGTCGACCGTCAGATCGTCGAAAAAGGAGAGCATCGCGATGATTTCGCGATCTGAGCGAGAGTGCGAATAATGACTACACGACGCCTTGGCCGTCGAAGCTGCGCAGCCGAGCACCGAGAGCGTGAGGATCGCGCCCGCGATGAATGTCAGAGGTCGGCGGCGGGGCATACGGCCCATTGAATACAGTGACTCGAACCGGGAATCGCATGACTCTATGAGCGATCACTCAGAATGACAGTACCCTGTTCGGCCGGTGTTTTACAATAATGAAAGGCCGGTGACTCCGAAAAAAAAGCGTACATCGATCCGACTTGAATCGGACCGTCACGACGACCGGTCAAAGCGCCGCCTTGCGGCGTTCAGTTTCACTCTCGCGAGCGCCTCGGGAGTGCCGGGCCCTGACGACATCCCCGGCTGGTTTGGCCATTGCGGACATCGGCAAAATCGCGTCAACCGCTTGATGCGGAAGGGTCTGGTCTAGAGGCTCGCCACGGCCGGATGGCGCGAGCGGGCGGGCGTCGCCGTCGGCCTGGCAAAGAAGTAACCTTGCATGTAATCGGCGCCGTGGTCGCGCACCCAGGCGCTCTCGCCCTCGGTCTCGATCCCCTCGGCCACCGTCTCGATCCCCAGGTCCCGGGCCAGTTCCAGGAGCTTGGCGACGATGCCTGCCTTGTAGCTGTCGCCGTCGACGCCCCGGATCAGCTCCATGTCGAGCTTGACGAAATCGGGCCGCAGCTCGGCCAGCAATTTCAGCGAGCCGAAGCCCGATCCCAGGTCGTCCAGCGCCACCTTGAAGCCGGCCTCGCGGTAGAAGTGGACGATCCGCCTCAGGTGGCCCAGATCCTCGATCCGATCGCTCTCAACGATCTCGAAAACCACCCGCTCGGGCCGGAAGGCCGTCTCGTTCAGCGCGGCGACGGTCGTGCGGAGGCAGAAATTCGGGTCGTAGATGGCCGTCGGGTTGAAGTTGATGAAGAGGCGCGACTCGTCGCGGTCGAGCCCCTGGGCCGCGGCCGAGCGGATCGCCGTCAGCCTCGCGGCCCTGTCCAGCGGGAACATCAGGTCGGCCTCGCGTGCCGCCCGGTAGAGCCGGTCGGGCGGGATCAGCGATCCATCGTCGCCCAGACCGCGCAGCAGGCACTCTTGGGCGAAGACAACCTCGGGGTCACCGGCCCGGACGATCGGCTGAAAGTGGGAGACCATCCGGTTCTCCTTCAGCAGCTCGATGAGCCAGTTCCCGCGGATCCGGGCGAGCAGCGTGCCCAGGGGCTGCATCGCCGTCAGGTCGTCGATCGACAGGCAAGCACCGTCGCGGAGGATCAAGGTCTTCGCGTCGGCCTGCTCGCCCAGGCTCAGGACTTCGGCGAGCGACCTGGCCAGGAGGGGGAGGACACCTGGGGCGATGGGGATGCCCAGCAGCCCGGAGCCGGTCGCCTCGAACCCGAGTTCAATCTGGGTGAGCAGCGACCGGATCTTGCCCTGGGTATGAGCCAGCGGCAGGGACACGAAGAGGGTCCCGGATTCGGGCAGCGGGGCTGGGGTGACCGCACACCGTGAGCATTGCGACATGACGTGCCTCGGCCCGAGAGGAGTGGCGACTCGGGGACACTAGGTCACGGAGTACGCCAACGGGCGGCTTCACGCGGGACTCCCGCCGGACGAACTCGGCGTGGAGTCAGACGAGGGGGCAAACACGCCCGGCGGCGGATGGTCCGTCGATTCCGATGTCCGCAGCGTGGCGATGGCTCAGGCCTCGGCCCGCGTCGCGACGAGCCCGGCGGGAACGAGCCAGGCGGCCCGCGCCGGGCGGGGCCTCGGGCCCTTCGTCAGGGCCGCGACCAGCAGCAGGGCGACGGCCAGCCCGACGGCCCAGAGCAGGGCCCGGACCCAGCCCGGCAGGGGGGCCGCGGGCGTCGACCTCAGGTAGAACTCGAACGGCGTGCGCGGCATCGACTCGGCGACCACCAAGGGGTCCTCGTCGAAGAGCCGGTGCGTGCGGCGGCCGCCGGGCTGCGGGGGCGGGGTGGGCTTCCTGTCCATCTCGGGGCGGACTCCAGCTGCGCGGACGGGGGCAGGGCAGGGCAAGGCGTGGCCCGCTCAGGCGCGCGCCACGAACGACCAGTCCCAGCTCCGGGGGTGGCCCGAGAGCTGCTCGAACCCGGCCATGTTCTCGTCCCAGGGGTAGAGGACCTGATCCAGCTCGATCGAGGTGAATCCCGCGCGGGCCATCCGGTGCTTCAGCTCGAACGGCTGCCAGAACTTCTGGCGCAGGCCGCGGAACTCGAATCGGCCGATGGCGAAGTCGTAGTAGGTGTGCTCGGCCAGGAACGCCGCAGACCGCTCGGCCGCCTCGGGCTCGGCGCCCGTGTCCAGGGCCTGGTCCATCAGCAACATCGTGTGATAGTGGATCGCGTCGATCGAGGGGACAACCCCCGCGAAGACGCCGCCGGGCCGCAACGTGGCGCGGATCGCCCGCAGCGTCCGGTCGATCTCGCGCACGTCGGGCATCACCAGCGAGTTGACCGCCACCGCCAGGTCGAGCTTGCCGGCGTAATCACTCAGCTCGTCCATCGCTCGCACGTGGAAGGTCACCCGCGAGGCCAGGGCCCCCAGCCTGGCCTGCGACCGCCGGATCATCGCCGGGGCGAAGTCCAGCGCGATCACGGTTCCGAATCGCCCCACCAGGTACGGCAGCAGGGGGCCCGTGCCGCAGCCCAGGTCGGCCACCGTCTTCGTGGTCGGCGCGTCCACAGCGTCAAGCATGGCCAGCAGCGGGTTGACGACCCCGGGGCGGAACGGGTCGAGGAACAGCTCGTCGTAGCGTGCCGCGTGACGGCTCCACTGGCGGTCCTGGCGAGTCGTCTCTTGCTCATTCACGGGGGTGGCCTTCGATTCGGGCGGAGAAGAGGGGCGTGTCCGCATCGTGCGTCCCCGGGTTCTGGTCAGCTCGGCCCCGGCGGTGGGATCGCTCGGCCCGGGTTCGGGACGAACTTGCGCACATCCAGGGCGCGGGTCTGCGGCGTGCCCAGGACGTCGCACCGATAGCTCATCGGATAACCATAGGTCGGATCCGGCCGGAAGCGTAGCACGATCTTCGTCCCGGCCGGCTGCCCGAAGGGATTGGCCGACCCGAGCTGCGCCAGGTCGTCGTCGATCGTGCGGAAGAGGCCGTCGACCCCGAAGTATTTCGGCTCGCCCGGCCTGGCCACGACCTCGCGGCCATCGGGAAGGACGCTGTAGATCGCCTCGACCTCGCCGTTTCGCACGAAGACGCGGTAATGCACGTTGCGGGCGCCGGTGCTCGTCCATTCCAGGTCGTAGTCGTCCACTCGGGCGCGTTGCCAGGTCTGGCGGGCGGCCCCGAGCCGCTCGGGGGTGACCTCCTGGCCGCCGCAGCCGGCGATGAGCGCAATCATGGCCAACCCGAGTCCGATGGCCTGGGTCTTCAAGGGGTTTTCCGAACCATTGGGATGACGGGCGGAAAGGGCCGATGGGGGCATTGCTTCACGATAACGGCCGCACCGCCCCTTCACAACTCAGCGACGGGGGAGCCTGGAGAGGAATCGGACGTAATCGCGGAGCGCCGGATAGCGGGGCGACAGCGGGCTGGGATGTACGGCGACCGGTGACGCGATGTGACGGGCCACCGCGTCGACCGCCCGCTCGGCCGCGGTGCGTGGGACGGTCTCGCCCGACGTCTCGGGCTCGCCCGGGGCGGCGCCGGCCCAGCGTGCGAGCCGCTCGGCCTGCTGGGTGGCGGATTCTCGGCCGTCGCCGGTGGCCCAGGGCTCGTCGTGGCGGAACCGGAGCAGGTGCGCGTGCCAGGCAAGGGCCAGGTCACGCTCGCGCCTGGCACTCTCCGAGTCGGTCGGCTCGGCCGCAAGCGCGGCCAGCTCCTCGTCGTCCAGCAGGGGCCCGCGGTAATCGAGCCGATCGGCCAGACGGGCGACCCGGGTGTCGAGGCCCGGCCCGGTGTCGACCCCCAGCCGTCCGGCCAGCGAGTCCAGCGCCTCGGCCGCCCTCCGATCGTCGTCGGGTGCCGGGGCTGCCGTTGGGGGGGCCGGCCGGACATCGACGCGGGGCATGACGGGCACCGGGATGGGCTCGGGGGCTTCGGGCACGGTGCGTGGGGCGGCCGCCAGCCAGGCCAGTGCCACCCCGACGAACGCCAGCGCCACAAGACCGGCCGCCAGGCCGACGCGCCTGCGGCTGGACCAGGGCCGCGGCGGCGGCTCGAGCCTCAGCCCAACCTGACCGGGCTCCATCACCAGATAGGACGGGTCGAGCGTCACGCCGGCCAGCTTGGGCACGGCCAGCAGGTCGAACCTGCCCGCGTTGCTGAACGCCAGCGTCGCCAGCGACTTCCGCTTGCGTGTCCGCGCCGGCAGCGAGGCCCAGGCACGCCTGGCGAGCGGTTCGATGGGCGTCGACGACTCGAGGACCACACGCCGTCCCCAGGCCAGCCAGCGTGCGACCCAGAGGGCATCCGCGTCGGCGGTCGTCGCGTCGCCGGCTTCCGCGATAACTCTCCCGCGTGGCAGGGCCGCATGCTGCACGCCCCAATCACACCTGAGCGCTCCGGCCAGGGCAAACGGGTCGAAGCCCACCTTGCGATATTCGGACGCCGCCAGAAAAAGGCCGTGGAAGGCCAGGGCGCCGGGCCGTCCACGGTCGTCGTCTCCTTGCGGCGTCACGCCAACTACCGCCCAGGTGCCGCTCGGCAGGCGCAACGCAAAGAGGGCGTCGGCGGGAAGGGGCCCGCCCGTGGCCTCGCCAAACCGCTGGCAGGCCCCCTTGAAATCGGCCAGCCACTCGGGCCTGCATCCGGGGGAGTGCCCCAGCAGGGCATAACCCTTATCCCAGAACCCGAAGTTGCCGTAGACCGCCTGCTCGAACTCGACGACCTGGCCCTGGCCCCGCCGAGGGGGTGAAATCACCGCGTCGCCCTGTTCCGGGGCGGGCTCCTGCTCGACGTCCCGGGTCATGTTGGGCTCAATCCGGTCGGGTCAGGCGCGGGATGGCGAAGTCGGACTCGAAGACCAAGGTCGTCTTCCCGCCGCGTGAGGGCTTGATCGGACCGGTCAGAAGCCGCATCCCGAGCGCATCCCCCTTGGGGGTCTGCAAGGTGATCAGGGGCTTCAGATTGCTGGAGAACCAGCCGACGTCGCGCACCACCTTGATGGTCACGGGGTCGCCCAGCTTCCAGGTGATCGGCCGAGGGAACGTATACTGCCAGATCGGCCGCAAGGTATTGGGGATCACCGGCGAAGGTCCGTGCGTCACGCCGGCGACCTCGAGGACGACGGCCAGGTTCTTGCCGACCTCGGGGGGGAACTCGCCCCACTTCAGGGTCACCCGATATTGCCCGGGCGCGATGACCTTCTCCCACCAGGTGACGAACGTCTGGGCGTCCCGGGTGTAATGCCCGTCGGGGTGGTCTTGCAGATAGGACCGCAGTCGGGTGGCCACCTCGGCGGCGTCGTCGGGGTGGGCGACCCAATGGTCGTAGGCCAGCCTGTAAGAATAGGCGTCCCACTCGGCCAGGATCCGGTTCTTGGCTTCGGTGGCCTCGCTGATCGACTGGCCGCCGTCGCGGTGGGCCTTCAGGTAGTCGTCATAGCGCTCGATTCGCGCGGCGAAGCTGGTGCGGTGGTCGCGCGAGAACTGGCGGGCTCGCTCGATGTCGCGGTCGTCCACCTGCTTGACCGACCGCTCAAGGAGGTCGTTGGCCTCGCCCCGCCAGCGGCTGCGCGGGTGCTCGCTCATGAAGATCTGGGCGCGGGCGATCACGTCGGCCAGGTCGGCATTGGGCAGCTTCGACGCGCGGACCAGGTCGTCGATCAGGTCGCGCTCCTCCAGCGCGGCGCGGTCGTCCACCTTGCTGCGCATCGAGTTGATCAGGGCCAGGGCTTCATCCTTGTGGGCCGAGTCGGGGAACTCCCTCAGGAAGGCACGCGCCAGGTCCATCGGCTTCTCGGGCTGATCGGCCGCGGCCAGTGCGTCGGCCTTCAGGGCCTTCCAGCGTGCGTCGTGCTCGGCCTGGCTGCGGCGTTCCTCCACCTTCTTGATTGCCGGGGCGAGATCGGGCGACTGCACCTTCAGCCTGGTAAGCTGCTCGGTCAGGCCGGGGTCGGGAGCCCCGACCGTCTCGCGGACGTCAGCGGCCTTCACCCGCCATTCGGCAAGCTTGCGCTCGGCCCGCCTCGAGTAGGACGGCCAGAAGACGCCCATCGACGGATGCCAGGCGATCAGGTCTTCCCAGCGCTTGGCCACCGCGGGGGCCGCATGATTTCGCTCGAAGGTCGAGGCTGCCTGGAACCCCAGGGCGTCGTATCCCGCCACGCCAGCGACGAGGAGCCCCAGTGCGAGCACCAGCCTGGCCCCGACCCGACGATTGCGTCGCCGCCTGAGCGTGGCCAGCTTTGAGTGCAGCGTGTCGAGCCGCTCGGAGCGCGGGTAGCGTTGCTCGTAGGAGGCGACGCACCGGCTTAGCCTGGGGAGGTCGTCGGGGGCCAGGTCCCAGAGCCATTCCAGGCGTTCGTGGTCGCCGGCCTCGAGTTGTTCGGCCAGCCAGACCAGGGGGCCTTCCAGGCCCATCGGGTGAAGCTCGGCGGGGGGCCGGCCGCCGACGGCGCCGTGGCCGTAGGAGCTGACGGCGAACATGGCGCTGCGGGGGGCGTGGGTGCTCAGCAAGTGCCGGGTCATCCCGTAGCGGGCCTCGACCAGGTGCTCGACCACCGCGCCGTCACCCTCGTCCCGGTAGGGAACGCGGTCGAACTTGGTCAGGACCAGGGCGACCGGCCGGTCGGTGGTGGCGTCGTCGGACTTCTCGATGTACCGTTCCAGGAGGTTCTCCACCTCCTGCTGCCGCCGCCGGCGCTCGGCCGGGCTGGCGGGCCCCTCGGGGTCGAGGCAGAGCAGCACGGCGTCGCACTCGGCGAAGAAGGCCTGGATCGGCTCGTCGGAGCCCAGGGTGACGTGCTCCCCCTGGTAGTCCCGCACGATCAGGTCGAACCGCGCCCGGCCGTGGTAGAGCCGTAGACGCAGCTCGGTCTCGGCCAGGGTGCCGGCGGGGGGCTCGCCCGACTCGATCTGCGCGATCTTCTCGGCCAGGTATTCGGCGCTGGTGGCGTCGACGGCCGCCAGCCTGAGCCCCGGGATCTGGCCCGTCGACGCCTGGCGGTAGAACATCGCCAGCAGGGTCGTCTTGCCCACGTCCCGGTGGCCGAAGAGGGCGATGCGCCTGGGCCCGGTCAGCCGGGCTTCCAACGCGTCGAGATGGGCCTTGCGCCGGTTCGACATGCGACGGGTCCTACTCCTTCGGCCTCGTCCACCACCCGGGCGCAGACACCTTCGCCCGCCCCATCATCCCCCCATCGGTTCGTTCGCGTCTAGCGAAGATTGGGCATCCCTTCGAAGATCGGCGTCAGGTCGGACCCAGGTCCGCCGGAGTCGACCGACCCGCCGCTGGGCTGCGAAGGTTTGCCTCCCGGGTCGACGGGCACCGGGGCCCACGACGTGTATCGCGTGACTCTCTGGAGCACCTCGGGGTCGGACAATGCCTCGACATAGATCAGGTGGCGGAGTCCGCCGATGGAGTGCAGCTCCATCTGCTCGATCAGGCAGGTCTGATCCCCCAGCTTGCGCAAGTCATCCGGCCGCAGGCCGCTACGGCCGAGTGCCGACCTCACTCCCGTGTACTGACCCAGGCCATAAACCGCGAGCGCGTAGTCGAAGCGATTGAAGAGATTCAGCCAACCCTCGGTCATCCCCACCGCGTGCTGAAGCCGCTCGCCGGGGTTCATCCAGTGGTGGCCGACGGCGGCTTCCAGCGTCACGACACGCATGTGGAGGTCGGAGCGGCCCGATTCCAGCTGGATCGCGGGTTCCTTCAAGAACTTGGGGAGTTCAGCCCCCGAGAGCAAGTGCAGCGTGGTGAGCACCACACGCCCGCCGTCGCTCTGGCCCATTAGGCAGACTTTCGTCTCGGGAGGCGCCTCGCGCAGGAACATCGCCAGGTGCGAGCCGGCGATCCTCGACCGCCGGGCCTTCTCGTTCAGGTCGCCGACGAGGCCCGGGCGCAATCGCTCGCTCGGCCAGTCGAAGATCAGGAACAGGGCATCCGAAGTGAACCCGCCGCCGCCGGCCAGCTCGTCCCGCACCCGCAGCGCCTCGCGGGTCGACGCCTCATACGAGTAGTTGTTGCCGTGCACCAGGATGACGACCGTCCGCCCCGCCATCAAATTGAGGAGGGTTCTGGCAGGGGCGGGCTTGGGCGCACCCCCGGCCGGATCGATCTGGGAGACGTCCATCGTCCGCCAGAAATCCGAGTGGGTCGTCTGCTCGGAAGCGCGGGTGTGGACCATCCAGGTCTCCACCCCGGTCGACTCCGCCCCCGCCTTCCCGGGCGCCACGTCGTCCGGCCCCTTCAGCCTCGGCACTTCCAGCTCGGGCACCTTGCCGTTGTTGGCGAAGAGGAGGAAGCCCTTGGATTCCTGCGTGTCTCCCCCGGCCGCACGCACCCCGGGCGAGGCACACCCCGCCGACGTAATCAACATCAGCGCCGCCACCAAACCGGGCCCGGGTCCAGGGATCAGCCTCGTCCAGACCATCCTAGTCCCCGGGAATGTTGGCGGATCTCCCGGGGAATCCGGGGGAATCGGCAACTCTACCTCATGATCCAGATGGGAGCTCCGCCGCCGGATCCACCCACCCCTGGCTTCAACGGATCCGTCCGCGTGATCGCCAGCACCGGGTAAGTCCCCCTGATTATTCGGCCGGTTCATCCCGCGATGCCGGCCGCTGCACGCTACGCAACGTCGCCCGTGCGTTCCTCGCGGCCTGCAAGCTCAGATGATCCTCCGGCGTCGGCCCCGGATCGGTCACCATCAGGTCGATCGGCGAGAGGCTCGCCAGCCGGTCTTCCTGCTTCAGGATGATCTCGCCACCGCCCAGCACCTGGCGCAGCAACTCCCCGGTGCCCGGCCCCCGATTGAGCAAGACCAGCGGCAGGCCAGCTAGCCAGACCAGGTTGAGGAGCAGCGCCAGGACCGTCCAGGACGACAACCCCGGGGCGACGTAATAGAGCCAGGGCATCATGGCCTGCGTGAACGTGGTCGCGTTCAACACGGCAGGGACAAGATTCCCCCAGGGCTCACGCGCCGCGTAGGCAAGCCCCACGAGGATCGGCAGCAACGCCATGTAGCACGACAGAGCGCTCACCGAGCCGAACATCGGCCGAGAGCCTCCGCCCAGCTTGAAGGCGAGCGCCGCCTGATCGCCGGGGGCCAGCTTCAGGTCCACCTCGTTCGACCGCGACATCCCATATCGCACCTCGACCGTGTGAATGCCAGGCCGGACCCGGAACGCCCGATCCTTGCCCGCGATCGTGAGGCCGACCCTCCGGCCGTCGACGTAGACCGTCCCCGAGCCCACCGAAATCTTGCTCCTCGGATTCAGGCATCGGACGGAGATCGCCGTCCGACCGGAAGGCCGAAGTTCGGTGGGCATGGCTACGCTCCCCTCCCTCGGGCGAGGTCAGGGCGGACAGGTTTCGCCCCGACGATCCTCATCTGCTCATCCCACCCGCACCGACCGACGGAACGGCGCGCTGGCCAGGCGAGCCAGGCCGGTGAACGGGCGGAGGGCCCAGGCCACGGGCAGGCCGATGAGCACCATCGTGGCCAGCACGATCACGCAGCCGGCAAGGCCCATGCCCAGATATCGCGCCGCGGCGAAGTTCAGGCCGTAGGCGGCCAGGGTGCTCCCCACGGCCGACTCCAGCCCGCGCGTGGCCGCACCGCCCAGGCTCAGCCCTGCCTTGGCAAACTCGGCCACGGCGTACTCGGTCACGCGTCCGGCGGTGTCCACGAACTTGTCGGGGGCGGCCAGGAACGCCGCCAGCACACCCGCTGCGGCCAGCTTCCCTTTATTGGGAAGCACGGTCTCGGTGAAGAACTTCCAGCCCCCTCGGCCCGTCTTGCGAAGGACGTCGACCGAGCCTGGCCCTTCCTTCACAATCACCTCGGCCACGTCGTCGCCATAAACCCGCACGGCCGAGAGCCCTTCGGTGCCCAGGGCCCGGATCATGGTGTCGGCCTGTCCCGGATATCGCAGGGCCAGGCGCTGGGCGGCCTCGCCCACCTCGACGACCAGCCTCCGCTCGGCCGGGCTCAGGGCCGCGAAGGTCCGGACCATCTCGGGCTCGGGCTTCAGCAGGCGTGCGAACCGGGTCTGCATCAGGACGTCGGACGCGGGCTCGGCGGAGCGGCCGAACCGGGCGATGTCGTCATGACGCCGGGCAAGGCTCTCCAGGCTCTCGCCCGCCTCGCCGGCGAACAGTCGTCCCGCCGCCTTTGTCGAGGCCGTCGCGCCGTCTCCACCCCGGGCCGCCACCCGCCCGCCGGCCTTGGCCTCGCGGACGACTTCCTGGACCACGTCATCCAGCCAGCCTACCTTGCCCGCCTGCGCCGTTCCGATTGGAACGAGCGAGATCAGGAGGCTGGCGACGAGGAGCTGGGAACGGTAAGTCCTTCGCAACGACCTTCGCACCGATCGCGGGATCGGGACCACCATGGCCAGGAGACCGACGACGAAGATCGTGAACATCCGGCCCCAGCGACTTTTCTGAGCATGATCGAACATCGTGACGGTCCTCGATTCGGGCTCGGTTCGTCTCGGGCCGGCCGTTTGGATTCGTGCAAGCGCTGGCGGAAGGGGGCCGTTGTCGGCCAGTTGCGGCGGATCGGCCCCTTCATGTCTTCGCCCGGGGCCGCTCATTCTCTGGCAGAATCCGACCAGGCCGGCCCTCAATCCCGGCTGCGAGGCAACCGGAGACGATGCGTGCGGCGGTCGCTCTTCTTGCCTGACATGGTACGCCAAGCTCGAAGGCAAACAAATCCCGATCGTCGACGCCCCTCACACGGGTGCCGGGCCTTCGATCCCGGTCCATCCATCAATTCTACAGCCTGAAGTCGCCCGCGGCAGGCTCGAGAGTGCGAGCCCTCGACTTTCTCTATCGCCAACCACCCAGACCTCGCTGGAGCCGCATGGCCGAGACAAGGCGAATCGCGGTTTTCGGATGAGTGAGAGCCAGGTCGAAGCGGGGACAGGCGATGCCACCTCAATGCTTCCGACCGTCGGCGAGTTTGATCAGTTCCACTGCTTCCGGCGACGCGCGGCCACGATGCACGCCGCTGCGCCAAGTGTCCAGATGGCGACGGAGGCGGGCTCCGGGACGGGCTCGGGCGAGGAGAGCCCCGAGGCGAAGGAGACCTGATAGCCGAGCGAGCCCAGGGAAGTCCCGTCAGCGAGAGTCACCCCGAGCAGGCTCAGGCGGAGCCTGTGATCGACGTCGCCTCGATCGTTGCTGTGCGCCACCGCAAAGGATGAGGCTTCAAGTGAGAGTGAGAACGGTGCACTCAGGCCCGCAGCGTTCACGGGCAAATCAATGTGAAAGCGGCCGACCGGGGAGTCGGGACCGGCGGAGTCGAATCTGGGTAATTCTGTATCCCGCCAATAGTCACGGAGATTGAACGTCTTCTCGTTCGCCACAACCGTGGCCGGTCCGAAGCGAAAATATTCATTCCAAAAATTGCCTTGATCGGATTGACGGTTGAATTCAATTCCGAAATGGAGCTGGACTGAGTCGGGGATCGCCATCCCCTGCGGCGGCGAGATGGTCAAGAAATCTCCACTCCACCGGGCCGAGGCCGTGGCGGCTCCGCCGTGGACGCTCGTCCCTTCGATCGTGCCGGGGTTCTCGGCATACGCGTGTGTGTCTACGGAAAGGAGATTGTCGGGTGAGCCGCCGGCGGCGGCGGAAGCCTTGCCGGAGGCATTGACGAAACGTCCGCCAATACTCCCGTAGTCGTAAGCACCGCGATATTCGACCTTCCGAGACCAGGCGTCGGACGCCGATGCGGTCGCACCAGTCTCAGTCGTCGCCCCGGCCGTGGCGGATGCGCCGGACCAGGTCGAGATCGCGGCGCCGCTTGCCGCGGAGCCCTCTGACGCGAGGCAGACACCGAGCCCGAGGGCCAGCGAGGCCCATCGATATGAACAATCGGTGAGCATCCCTGCGGCACTCCCGGGCTCCGCCCGATGCGTACTCTTCGACGATCAGTCGCGACAAAAGTCCGGCAATCTAACGACTTCATGATCCCCGTCAAGGCTGCAATCAATCACATTCAGTCCCGTGAATTTCTCTCGGGGCCAAGGCCTCGAAATCGGCCGGGAAGTCTCGAGTGCAGGGGGTGGGATTCGCACCCACGGCTCCGGGGGATTAGCCCGGCGAGTTGCCTACTACTCCACCCCTACAAAGCAAACCGGCAGCAGCAGGGTGGCCGGCGGCACCCGAACGGCTTGATCAAGGCTTCTTGGGCGGCGGCGTCGCCTTGACGGGAGTCGCCTTCGGGGGCGTTCCCTTCTTCGGCTTCTTCGTTTCCTTACTCTGCGAGTTATTGCCCTTCCCCATCGTACCTACCTCGGTTCAAGAGCGAGAACTGGCCCAGGTTCCACCGGTCAATGATACCACGGCGACGCAGCAGCGTCAGGCCATCCGGTCGCAAGGAGACCGCGTCTGGCCTGACGCTGCCGGGTTGTAGAGGCGGGGGAATGTCGCGGGCACCTCACGACCTAGCCGTTGAATATTCTCGATGCGACGCTGCGCCCGAGGTTCGCGAGGTGCCCCCAATGCCATTAACGTCGGCGAACGCGAGTCAGGCCGAGAAGGGCGGGCCGGGCCGGTCTCGCGAGGCTCGGGACCGCGGCGACCCGGGCGAGATTCGGCGGGACGTGGATCCGGATGACGACCGGGTTGGAGACGGCATATTCGGTGATGGGAGTCGTCGCCGTGCCGGTCGTCGGGGCGATGGCGGCCGTCCCAACCTGGGTCACGGTCCCCGTTGTCGGGTTGATCGTGCCCGACCCATTCGTCACGGCCCCGCCCCGCCCGCTCTCGGTGGCGGAACCGGTCTGAGTCAGCGTGCTGGTCGTCGCCCCGATCAGCCCGCCGCCACCATTGAGGGTGCCGATCAGGGCGCCGAGCGTCCCGCTTCCTGTCTGTGCGAATGTTCCGGTCGATGCGCCGAGTGTGCCCGACTGGCCCGTCAAGGTGCCGGTCGATGCGCTGATCGTTCCGCCGGCGAGCAAGACGGTGCCGTTGATGGCGCCGATCGTGCCTGGGGTCGCCCCGACGGTGACCGGAGTTCCGGCCGGGACGGTCAGGGTGCCCTCCAGAGCCGAGAGCGTCCCGCCGACCGTCGTGATGGTTCCGTCGGTGAGCGTCAGCGTGGTCCCCGCCGCCGTGACGGTCGACCCGCTGATCCCGCTGACCGTCGTCCCCGCGGGGATCGTGAACTGCCCCGACAGGTTGCTGATCGTGCCGTTGGGGTTGGCGATCGAGGCGGACAGGTTCGTGAGCGTGCCCGCGTTAATCGTCAGCGAGCCGCTGAAATTCGTCAGCGTGGTGGCATTGATCGACTGGTTGCTGTTGAGACCGGAGAGCGTCGTGCCGTTGATCGCCAGGTTCGAGGTGATCGAGCCGGAGGCCGTCTCGAACGCGACGAGCGTGTTCGTGTCCTTGCGGATCAGGCTCGGCAGCTGGAACGAGGCCTTGTACTGGCCGAGGCTATTCGGCCTGACTGTGGCGAGCGGAAGGCCGCCGTTGATGATCTGGCCCTGGCTGTCCTGGGCATAAATCGACACGGTGACATCCAGCCCCTGGGGCGGCTGAGCCACACCCCTGACATGGATGACCGATTTCTGCGTGACCGCGAACTCACCCTGCCCATAGGGTCTGACGCCCGGAGACCGCTCGACCTGGAGAGTCGGCTGGGCATTGATCAGGACGCTGAGCAGGTTCCGCGACTCGAGCGTTTCCAGTTGGCCCAGCGAGGGCCGAATGCGGCCTGACGTGCGGCGGGCGAGATCGGACATGAAAGGAGTGCTTTCATATGAAGAACAACTCCTCCTGTGGAATTGCTCAGGCCCGATCCATCGAACCGTGTTGGCGCTCGCACCGATAACAATGCGTTACTCATCGGTCCCGAGTTACTCGGGACTTCAATGCCAAGCTTCGCCAGCCCGAGAATTTCGGCGTGAGCGAGTCCCATCGACGCACGGAAATGCGAGCCGCTCGCCAACGGGGATTCAAATGGGGCGGCACCCCGCCGGCGGTCAGGCGTGGAAGGGCGGAGGATCGCGTGGTTGGATGATGAACGTCGGTGCGTACCTCGCCCCGCCACGTTGATGCCGAGTTCGCGCCAGTCGGGGGCGGACTCGGAAGATCCCGCCGGGATCGTGGGACGCGGCGAGTGTTCAGTCGGCCGATTGCTGCGGCCTGCGGCTGGCCAGGTGCTCTTCCATCTTCTGGAACCCGACCACGCCCACGCCGGCCATGGCGCCTTGCTTGGCCAGGTAGCTGAGGCCGCTGGCGGGGGGGATGGCGAGGAGGGTCTCGCCGGTGGAAGTGAGGAGGCGGCGGGGAGCCCAGGTGCTCAGCTTCATCCCGGCTTTTTCGCAGAGGGGGCGGCCGAGGTCGGCCACTTCGAGGAGGGTCATGCGGGGCAGGGCCTCGGGGAGGCGGCGGAGGACCTTGTAGGTTCCCCCGGCCATCCGCACGGCCCACCACTTCGAGAGCTGGCCGGCGGTGGTCTCGGCACCCTTGCGGCCGAGGGCCTTGGTGGCGACCTCGCCGGCTTGCTCGGCGGCTTCCCGACCGACGGTCTTGGCCGCCTCTCTCACGGCGACCTTTACCTCGGCCCTCGCGGCCTCGGCGGCGACGGCCCCTTCGGGCTGGATGGCGGCTAGGCTCAGGACGTCGACGACCACGAAGGCCCCGTCCATCAAGGCGAAGGAGAGTTCGCCGGTCGTGGGGGAATGGCCCCGGACCAGGACCGAGCCCAGGTGGAGCAGGTCGTAGAGGGGCAGGAACTGGCGGAACTCGACGCCGGACTGGTCCAGCTCGGCCACCCGCTCCAGGCCGTCCTTCTTGATCAGGCGGATCGTCGCCTGGCCGTTCTCGCCCGAGACCGCTAGCACCGAACGCGCTAGATTTTCCGTCAGCGTCCGGTCGGTCTTCGACCGCAAATAGGCGAGGGTCTCGGGGCCGGCGTCGGCGCGGGCCAGGGGGGGGATGACGGCGGCACCGTGGTCGCGGAGGATCTCGCGGAAGTCGGGATCGATGGCGTACTTGTCCAGCATCGCGAGGGCCATCGTGCCGTGCACGGCCAGGGCCTCGACGGCCCGGTTTCTCAGGGTGTCGTCGGCGTAGTCGCCGTAAACGACGTCGGCGGCGTCGGGGCCCGCCTGGCGCAGGGCCTTTTCGCCCATGGCGCCGTGCTCGACGACCAGGCGGAGGGCGTCGGGGCTGCCCCCGACAAGCTCGGTCAGGCCGGCCGCGGCGACGTGCCGGAGGTGGCCGGCCAGGGCCTCGGGCCGCAGGGTCCGACTTAGCTGGTCGACATAGTCGGCGTTCACACGCAGGACGATTAGGGCCTGGTCCAGCGGCATGGCGTCGTCGAGGGCGAGGAGCGTTTCGCCGTAAAGCTTGACCAGGGCGAACCCTTCCATGCCTCGCTTGCGGAACGCCTCGATCGCCAGCGGCCCGTGCGTGTCCAGTGTGCGCAGGGCCGCCCGCAGGCCTGCGGAGCCCGGTTCCAGGCTGATGAAGTCGAGCAGCATCAGCGAATCGCCCAACTCCTTGGGCTCGCCCTGCTTGCGCGTGATCAGCTCGGTGACGCCGGTCGGCTCGGCCAGGATCAGCGGGAGCGCCGCCGGATATTTGGACGCCGCCCTGCGCTGGGCGGGGCTGAGGTGAGCGATCTCGGAGATCAGGATCGAGCGGTCGGTCTCGTCGGCCCGCTTCAGCCCGAAGTATTCGCGCCAGTGCAGCAGCAGGTCGGCCGCTGCGTCGCCGTCCAGGGCGTCTCGCAGGCGACGGAACTCCTTGGGGTATTTCTCGTAGAGGAAGATCGCTTCCAAGTCGAGGCGGTCCAGCAGGGCGAGCCCCTCGATCCCGTCGGTCCGCTCGACCGCGAGGGCCGTCTGGCGGTACTTGTCCCAGGTCCGGTCGACCAGCCCTTGGCTCTTGGTGCCGGCGTACCTGGCCCGCAGCGAGGCCCCGTCATCCGGGGCCGCCGGGGCGTCCAGGCCGGGGCTTCGAGCTCCATCGCCCGCCATGGACCCGTTCCCGGAGTGACCCGGGGATCCCTTCAAGGCGAGCTTCGACAGCACGCCGAGGGCGGCCAGCAGGGCGACGACGGCGAACAATCGCTTCATCGAGCGGGTCCCATGGAATCGAAAGTTCAAAGGGCCCAGCAATGCAAGTCGGTGCGAAGCAAGGATGTCGGTCGAACGAGCCGGGCCCGGGTCGTGCTCGAACCGGCCGTCGCCGGGGTCTCTCGGGGGGGGGCGAGGCCCAGTCGGGCTTCGTCCTCTCCTTGGGCGGCCCCCGCGATTGTCCGATACCCTCGCTCGGCCGTCAATTCGGCATCCGGCCGACCGCCCGGTCTCTCGAGGGGCGTGGGGGCCATCATCTTTAGAGTAGATCGGCGGCCGGGACACGAAATTGTCGACCAATTTGCGACCAAATTCACAAGATGGTGCGATTGCTCAAGTCTTGCGGGCTCGGCCTCGTGCCCGATCGCCAGGCCCGTTGCTCCTGCCGGTCCGCGACGGACTGGGCGTCGGCGTTGCGATTTTGCTAACGTGCCAGGGATCCGGGGCGCGATGCGCGGGCCCCGGGTCCCTCTCCCCACCTCACCTCGCGCCCTCTGCCTCTCGACGACCGGAGCTAACTCCCTTGACCATCCGATTGGCCGAGCCGTTTGCCAGGGTGCGGACGAAGATCGTGGCCACGGTCGGGCCAGCCTCGCGCAGCCCGGAGACCCTGGGCGAGCTCATCAATGTCGGTGTCGACGTCTTCCGCCTGAACTTCTCTCACGGCACCCACGACGACCACACCGAGACCCTCGCCCGCATCCGCGACGCCTCCGCCGCGGCCGACCGCCTCATTCCGGTGCTCCAGGACCTCGGCGGCCCCAAGATCCGCCTCGGGGTGATCCCGGGAGACTCCGTCGTCTGTGCCCTGAATGACGTCTTCACCCTGGTCCGCGACCGCACCGAGGACGATCCCAGGCAGCTCACCTGCACCTATCGAGAGCTGCCCGACGACCTGAAGGTGGGCGACCCCCTACTGTTCGCCGACGGCGCCGTGGCGATGATCGTCACGGCCGCCGAGCCCGGCCGCGTCAAGCTGTCGGTCACCCTGGCCGGCATTATCAAGACCAAGCAGGGGATCAACCTCCCCGGCGCCGCGCTCAAGGTCGAGGCCCTCACCCCCAAGGACCTCCTCGACCTCGACTGGACCGCCGCGCACCAGGTCGAGTACGTCGGCCTCTCCTTCGTCCGCCGCGCCGAGGACGTGACCCGCCTGCGTGCCGAGCTGGCCGCGCGCGGCTGCCACGCGCGCATCATCGCCAAGATCGAGAAGCCCGAGGCGGTCGACAACCTGGCGTCGATCATCGCCGTCTCCGATGCCGTGATGGTGGCCCGCGGCGACCTCGGCGTCGAGATGGACGTGGCCCGCGTGCCGGCCATCCAGAAGCAGATCATCTCCGCCTGCCACCGGGCCCGGGTGCCGGTCATCACCGCCACCCAGATGCTCAACAGCATGGAGCAGTCGAGCCGCCCCACCCGCGCCGAGGCCACCGACGTCTTCAACGCCGTGCTCGACGGAACTGACGCGGTGATGCTCTCCGGCGAGACCGCCGCCGGCCTCTACCCCGTCGAGGCCGCCTCGACGATGAGCCGGATCGTCACCGAGGCCGAACGCCACCTCTTCTCGGGCGAGTACGGCGCCCGCGACCACACCCCCGCCTACGCCTCTCCGGCCAACGCCATCCCGAGCAATGCCAACCTGGTCCTCGCCGACGCCATCGAGGACGGGCCCAGCGCGTCCAGCAAGATCACACCCATCACCGAGGCGCTCGCCGAGGCCGCCAGCCTGGTCAGCCGCAGGCTCGACGCGGCGCTGCTGGTCGTGGCCACCCGCTCGGGCCGCACCGCCCTGACCCTCTCCAAGCTCAGGCACGCCACTCCCACCATCGCCCTGGCCGACACCCTCGAGAATGCTCGCGCCATGGGTCTCTTCTGGGGGGTCACCGCGCTGCACGTCCCCGGGATCGTCGACGGCCAGCATGCCATGAAAGTGGCCATCGACTGGGCCAAGGCCCGCAACCTCGTCGAGAAGGGCGACTGCGTCGTGCTCGTCCGGGGCTGGCTCCCCAGCACCACCGTCCACAATGCCCTGCTCGTCGACGTGATCTGACCGGATCGGATCGTTGATGGGAATGACGGCCCGATCCACGCGAACGAGGCCATTCCGCCGGCTCCCGCTTGCGCGACGCCGTTGACCGCGACAGGCCGCATCACCGGCGATCCGTCGCGACCCCTGCGTCCCGTCCCGCGGTCCAATTCCAGGTTCGATCGAATCGATTCTGCTGGGGCCAGGGTGCTATCGCCTCAATGGCCCCATCGGCTTGACCATTTGCGGTGCTATGCTCGGGCAGGCGACCCGCCCATCCCGCGTCCACGGCGCCGTCGACGCGGGCGGGCGAACGAGGACGACCGCGAGCCAACGACGAGGTGCCCCACGTGCGACGAACGACACCCCGTAAGAGAAGGCCGAGCCTCGAGTGGCTCGAGACACGCGCCGTCCCCGCGCTCGTCGCCCTGATCGACACCGGCGTCGACCTGTCCGACCCGGCCGACTACCCGTACTACGACTTCACCGCCGCCTACGACGCCAACGCCAAGCAGACCGCTGCGCAGGCCGGGAACTCGGTCGTCCAGGACACCAGCCTCCAGCACGGCCACGGCTCCACCGTCGCCGACAACATCATCCGGGGCATCCTCGACACCAAGGCCCAGCCCGGCGCGGGCTCCGCAGACGTCAAGATCATGCCCATCCGGGTCACCGCCGGCGGCAGCTCGATCAGCCCCACGGCCATCGTCCGCGGCGTCTACTGGGCCGCCGACCATGGCGCCGATGTCATCAATATCAGCATCATCACGTTCAACAGCGACATGTACCTGGTCGACTCCTCCGACCCCCACTCCGACTCCTCGCTCTCGCAGGCCATCCAGTACGCCGAGGCGCGAGGCGCCCTGGTCGTCACCGCCCCGGGCAACAACGGCTTCGGCTCCAGCCAGGGCGGGCAGGACATCGACGCAAGCGGCGCCTACATCATGCCCGCCTGGGCCGATGATTCCAGCCTGAACGGCCTGGGCACTTCGCCCGGCAATGTCCTGGTCGCCGCCGCCGTCGACTCGCTGGGCAACCTGTCGGCGCCCTCCAATTACGGGGCCGTGCACGTCGACTTCGGCGCCCTGTCCAACTCCTCGGGCGCCACCTCCTACTCGGCCGGCTACACTTCGGGCGTCGCAGGCACCATCGCCGCGCTCACCCCGTCGTGGTCGGCCGCACGCCGCGCTACCCTGCTCAAGCAGACCGTCCAGCCCCACGCTCAGTCGGTCGGCGCCTGGTCGTCCACCGGCGGCAACCTCAACCCCGCAGGCGCCGTCGCCTCGCTCAATCTCAGCACCCCCTACGCCGACCGCACCGCCCTGGCCGGCGGCATCGTCACCTCGCGCGGCGACAACGGCCCGGGAGAGGGCAGGGCATCCGCCTTCGACAACAAAGCGTCCACGAAGTGGCTCGACTTCTCCGGCGTCAGCTGGCTCCAGTACCAGTTCGCCGGCAACACCTCCTACGTCATCGATCAATATTCCATCACCAGTGCCTCCGACACGTCGAGCTATCCCGGCCGGGCTCCGAAGAGCTGGTCGTTGAAGGGTTCGAACGACGGGGTGAGCTGGACGACGCTTGATACTCAGACGAACCAGGCGAACACGTCGAGCCTGGGGACCCGGACGTACAGCTTCAGCAACGCGACGGCGTACCGGATCTACCGGCTGGACAACATCGCCAGCAACGGCGACTCGATCATCCAGCTGGCCGAAGTCCGGCTCCGCGGCCCATCGTCGGTCCCCGTGGCCACCGGCGTTCGGGTCGACCGCACCGCCGTGCCCGACATCGTCGTCTCCGCCCGAGGGGACAACGGCACCGGCGAAGGCCGCGCCAAGGCGCTCGACAACAACGCGTCGACGAAGTGGCTCGACTTCTCCGGCAGCAGCTGGTTGCAGTACCAGTTCGCCGGCGCCTCGGCCTACGTCATTGATCAGTACACGCTGACGAGTGCCTCCGACACGTCGAGCTACCCCGGCCGGGCTCCGAAGAGCTGGTCGTTGAAGGGTTCGAACGACGGGGTGAGCTGGACGACGCTTGATACTCAGACGAACCAGGCGAACACGTCGAGCCTGGGGACCCGGACGTACAGCTTCAGCAACGCGACGGCGTACCGGATCTACCGGCTGGACAACATCGCCAGCAACGGCGACTCGATCATCCAGCTCGCCGAGTTCCGCCTGTTCGGCCCCTCAGACGGCGCGCAGGTCGTCATCCCCGCCGGCCCGCAGCCCACCGAGCTATCCCGCAACAAGGCCACCTACGCGTCGAGCGTCGAGGGGGCCGGCTACGGCGCCAACCTCGCCGTCGACGGCAACTCGTCCACCCGCTGGTCCAGCGGCCAGTGGATGCAGCCGACGAAGAACGCCTGGATCTACGTCGACCTCGGCGCGACCTACAAGATCAGCGAGGTGTCCCTGATCTGGGAGGCCGCCTACGCCGTGAACTATCAGATCCAGGTCAGCAACGACGCCCAGAACTGGACCACCATCCGCTCGATCACCGGCAACTCCAGCGCCGGCTACACCGACCAGTCCGGGCTCTCGGGCAGCGGCCGGTACGTCCGGATCTACGCCACCGCCCCCGGCCCCGCTTCCAACTATTCCCTCTACGACCTCAAGATCTACGGCATCGCCTGAGGCCCCCGTCACTTCCCGCGACGTTTAAGCACGTTGTTCGCGATCGTCCGGGCTCGACGTCGTGGCGGAACTCTCCCTGGCGCCCTCGGCATCGATCGGCTGGCAGCGCACGGCCGACTCCAGGGAAGCTCCGCTCCAGGTTACGGCACACGCAATCGCGGCGGCGATGAGTCCTGTCGAACCGAGCCCCATTCCGATGCTGAAGGCGATCAACGTGGCCAAGGCCGGCATGCACCCGTCGGCGAGGTTCAAGTTCGCGGCGCATCCAACCCATCCGAGATAGATCAGAGGCAATCCCGCGAGAGCGAGCCAATCGCCTCGCCAGATCGCGTACACAAGCAACACGACCGCGACCCCGACGGGTGTCCGCAACGTGCGTCGATCGAACTGGTACGCGATCAAAGTGGGCACTCATTTTATTGATGTATCGAGGTGGCCAAAATGGCTTGAACGAGGCCGGTAGGCCTTCTGGATTCAGGCCCCGGCGCCGGCACGCAGGCGGACCGGGCCCGGCCGGGAGCAACGCACCGAGATTTGCTGCCGGACCTGGTCGAGTGTGACGACGGCCTGCGGGTCGCCGTCGACCGTCAGGGTTGTCCCGCCGGGGAACAGGTGAGCGGGGGCGTACACCAGGGTCTCGCCCAGCTCGGGCCGGCTGTCCCATGACAGGGTCAGGCAGCCCGACTCGCGATCGAACCGGAACTCGGTCGGCACGCCGGCGACCGCCCTGGGATAGGGCCTCCAGACGAAGTTGGGCCGAAGCGTCCCCGACGGGTCGATGATGTTGAAGTCCTCGCCGTTCCAGCCGTCCTTGTCGATCGCGTTCCAGCCCGGCGTGACGTTCCACTGCGTGCCCGAGGCCAGCCTCGCGTCGAGGTGGTCGTGCAGATAATCCATGTACGCACCGGCATTCGTGGCATCCCCCTGGATGCCGAACTCGCCCAGAAACAGGGGCGCGCACCACTCCTCGGCCTTCGCCTCCATGTTGGCGAAGGCCCGGTCGATGGGCCCGGTCCGAGACATCCAGCCGTTCAGCACGATCGTCGCCGGCAGATAGTAATGCGGGGCGTAGGCCGCATTGCCCACCTCAGGGCGTGGCAGGTTCGACTGGTACCCCGCGTTCGTCGTCAACTGCCCCTCGAAGAAGAGGATGGCCCAGGGGTGTGCCGACCGGATCGAGGCCGCCGCATCGCGATACAGCGGCAGAAGCTCGCGACGCTCGTTGCCCCAGGGCTCGTTCAGGACGTCGTAGCCGATCACCCCGGGGTTGCTTGAGAACCCCGCCGCCACCCGCCCGACCATCGCCAGGAATCGGGTCCTGACGCCGTTGCGGTCGCCGAAGAAGTCGTGGAACGACCGGTACGTCGTCGGGTCGGTGGCCATCAGGATCGGCCAGTTCTTGCGGCTCGGATTATTGTCCGGTGTGGAGAGCCGGCCGCGTGGCGAGACGGCCCAGGCCGGAAACCCATCCCCGGCCCCATGCGACGCATACCGCGAGAACCCGTCCTGGTGGAAGTCGACGATCACGTGCAGCCCGCGAGCCCAGGCCGCCTCGGCGATCCCCCGCATCTGGTCGAGGTAGTCTTCTCGATACTCGCCCGGGCAGGGCTCATACGCCTCCCAGATGAAGATCAGCCGCACCGCGTTCATCCCCAGCGCCGCCATCCGATCCAGGTGGATCGTGTCGGTCAGCGGGACGAACGGGGGGACCTTGGACGTGCCCGACAGGTTCGCCCCGCGCAGCAAGACCACCCGGCCCGACCCGTCGACAAAATGCCGCCCCTCCGCCCGCAAGGTCGGCACCAGGTCGCCAGGCTGCTGCCCGTTGGCCTCGCCGCAAGATGCCGCGAGGCCGATCGCGAGCACCATGAGGAAGTCGGACAGGCGGGCGTGCCGGACGCTCGGCGTCTGAATCGGACCGCGGGCGAAGTCATCTGACATGCGATGCCTGTTTGCCTCTGGTCGCCTCGCCTACGCCGCGGGAGGGCTGCGGCCGGCGAGGAGACACCCTTTGGGGGGAGACGAGTCGACGGGGACCGCCGAGAACGATGGCCTGCGAGGCGTGCGGCGACCGCAATCCGCCCCGCGCCGGCCCGTCACCCTCAAAGGATGGCAATCAGAATGCCGATGGGTCGCGTTCGGACCTCGATTCCCGCGCGATCAGCGGGCCTGGAAGGAAAGGGTAGGTTGGATGGCTGCCCACCCGTTCCCGACCCGGCGATGAAGCTCGCCCAAGGTCGAACCCCCACGCGGGGCGGCCACGAGCTGGCATCCCCGGGTGGCAAGCCATTGCGCAGTCTGCGCGGGGAGACCGACGCCCGCGCGCATGAGAAGGCGCTCAGCCGGCCGAACTCATCGCGGCGCCGGGCTGGATGCCTTGGTTGACGCGCGGGGCGCACTGCACGCGGTCGCGTCCCAGGACTTTCGACCGATCCAGGGCCACGATCGCGGCCATGTGCAGGGCCTGGGCGTCGTGGGCGCATTCGGGGTAGCTGGCCACGCCGACGGTCACCGTCAGGGCCGGCATGTCCTCCCGGTGGCCGTTGGCCTTGGACACCAGCGCACGCACGGCGTTGGCCACCGTCTGGCTGTCGGCGGCCGAGGCGTTGGGCAGGATGGCGGCGACCCGGCCATCGGGCAGCCTCATCACGATGTCGCTCGCCCGCAGCGCGGTGCGTACCGCCGTCTCCGCACGGCGGACGGCCTCGTCGGCCACCGCGGGCCCGTTCAATTGTCGGATCGCGTCGAGCAGGTCGATCTGGACGTAGAAGAGCGTCGCCGGCTCGTGCCGGCGGTCCGACTGCACGAGCATCGGCGACAGCACCAGTTCGAACACGCTGTCGGTGACCTCGGGCGTCTCGCCGTCGATCCTCCCCGCGGCGCGCCCGGGCGTGCCGGCCATGGCCGCCGCGGCCAGTGTGGCCAGGGTCTTCAGCCGGGCGATCACCTCGGGGCTCGCATGGAAGGAGGGGCTCGGCTCGACGGTCAGCTTGCCGTAGGTCCGGCCCCGGATGGCCAGCGGGAATTGCAGCCGCTCGGCGGTCGGGGCGTTCTGGGTCTCCGCCACGGTGGCCGGTGCCGTCCGCGTCGTCGAGGCCAGGGGCGGGTCGGGCGGCGGCCAGACGGACGACACGCGGAAGGCCCCCTCGCCGCGCGTCAGGGTCGCGCTCGCCCAGCCGCCGACCATCCCCTGGGCCACCCTGGCCAGGCCCGCGGCCAGCTCGCCGCAGTCGCGCACTGAGGTTAGCACCCCGGCGAAGTCGGCCATCATGTGCTCGGTCTCGGAGACGTCGCGGGTTCGCCGCGACAGCCCGATCCGGTCGGCCACGCGATGGATGGCGCTGCGGTACGCGGGCCTGCCCTCGGCCGGGTCGCCCGATCCTGGTCGCTGCGTCTGGATGTCGATCATCGGTCCTCGATTCGGCTTGAGTCCTCCCGCAGCGTCGGGCGGGCCCCGCCTCCCGCCATCTCAAGGGCAAACCTAGGTCACGTCGGCGACGTCCGCACGCGTTTGACCTTGCCCGCGCGACGAAAAATCATCAACATGCCCGGCGCCCTGGCAGGAACGGCCCCGCCGCTCTACCCCGGGTGCGCCCATGGATGGGCCGATCGCGGCGAACTTGACCGGGCGAGGCCACCCAGCTCGCCGCGGACCGGAAAGGACTCCCGTCATGCGCACGCGCCCCCCGCGCCTCGCGCCCGCCGCGCTGGCCCTGCTGCTTCCGCTCTCCCTCTGCCTGCCCGGTTGCGGCCTGATGGGGGCCAACATGCGCCCCGCCTCGGACAACCCCATCGTCGCCCCCTCGTCCGACTTCGAGACCACCTGGAAGGCGGCCGTCGCCAGCGTCGACGAGTACTTCGACATCGCCAGCGAGAACCGCCTCTCCGGCAAGATCGTCACCCAGCCCAAGGCCGGCGCCACCCTGCTGGAACCCTGGTCGGGCGACTCCGTCGGCTTCCGCGAGCGGTTCGAGTCCAGCCTCCAGACCATCCGCCGCTTCGCCATCGTCACGGTCAAGCCCGCCCCCGCCGGCGGATTCGCCGTCAAGGTCGAGGTCTTCAAGGAGCTGGAAGACCTCATCAAGCCCGACCGCCAGAACGCCGGCCGGGCCGTCTTCAGCAACGACTTCCCCGTCAATCGCTCCCGGGAAATCGTCGGCCCCGTTCCCCTCTCCGTCCAGTGGATCCCCCGAGGCCGAGACCCGCTCCTCGAACGGGCCATCCTCGCCAAGATCCGCGACAACCTCTTCCTGCCCTGACGGGACGAGGTTTGACGCCGACGGATTTCGCCCGGAGCGCTCTTCGCCCGGGTGGCGCGGGAAAAGGGACCGGCTCAGGGAAAATTGCAGGTGCCCGTCCCACGTCTCTCGCGGGCCAAGTTAAGCCTGGCCATTCGTCGGCACACTGGCAATCTTCGCCAGAATTCCTGCCGGTTTTGTTTCGCAATTGCAACTGATAGGACAGCTAAAGCCGTTGACGACCGGCCTTGCACCTATCTCTGACAAAAGTCATCAGGAAAGTTCAGTCCCGAGCCTGTCACGATTCTCTCATGTCTTACGAATTTCATGTTGAGAACGATCGTCTTGATCTTGCGGCTTTGTTGTTCTAGTGTTCAACACCGCGTCGTTCATTCAACGGCAGGTGACGGCGATCATCGCTTGTATTTGCATGCTCTCATTGTGTGAAGGATCGAATTTCCAGGCTCGTAACGAAACGAAGCCATTGAGCTGCGGCAAAACGAACCCATTGTGGGCGTAAGCGATGGTCCAATCTCGAGTTGTAACAGGTCAGCCGCCGAATTGATTCTGATCTGTGCGAAACGAAGCCATTCAACGGGCGCAGAACGAAGCCAATGAGGGCGTTTGAAGGGCGATGCAGGCGGGTGAGCGGCAGATGGGGCGAGGGGGTTCTTTGGCAATTCGAGGCGAGGGGGCCGGGAGTCAGGCCCGGCGTTGACCTGCCAGCGGTGCGCGGCGGGTGGGAAGCGGCAAGCGAGAGATGGGAAGGTTAGGGGAGGGGCGAGGCCCGCTCCCCGCCCCGGCGTCGATTCGCCGGGGGGGAGAGTTCGCCGTGTCGACGGTCCGGGCGGCGATGGGGGGTGGGCGCGTGGAAGGGCTGCGATCGGTCCGGGCCGGCGGCTCGGGCGATCGGTCGGCTGAGCAATCCGCGGGGGATCGGTCAGTAGGCGTTGAAGGTCCAGTACGCCCCGGCACCGGCGAGGCCGATGGCGGTGATCGTCGGGTCGAGCAAGGCCGCCCGGTGCGCCGGGGAGGCCATCCACATGGCCCCGATGGAGGCGTAATTGCCCATCGCGGAGTTCTGCCTGCGGGCGGGTCCCATGACGTGATGGCCCATGCCCCGGGCGTTCTGCTGGCCGTTGTTGGCGGCCGCCCACGCTTCCAGGTTGGGGTCATAGCCGACGGGGCCCAGGCCGTAGGAGGCTCGGGTCGAATTCAGCCAGTTGGTGAATCCGTACGAGTCGCCCGACGGTTGGGTCGCAGCTGCCGGCGCCGGGGCCGCCGCGACTGCCGGTGCGGCAGCGGGCTGGGCCTGCGTCTGGTAGGTGGCCGGCTTGGCCGCGACGTAGGTTTGCACGGCCTGGGCGGGGGCTTGCTGGGCCACCGGCTGCTGGGCCGCGGGATAGTAATAATAGGCCGGCTGCGCGGGTTGGGCCGCCGGGTAGGTGTAGTACGTCGGTTGCTGCGTCTGAGCCGGATAGACGTACTGGGCGGCAGGCTGGCCTGCGTAGCGGTAGGTCACCGCCTGGGCGGAGGCATCGTTCGCCCCCATGGCCAGCAGCCCGATGGCCACCGTCGTCGCGATAAGAGATAGGGCAGAAAAGCCGATACGGCGACGTGGCAGGTCATTGGTGCGAAGTGGCAACGTCCAGAACTCCCTCGACCCGACGCGGCCCGGCTGCAAACTTTGCGAGCCAAGTCATGGGCAGCTTCGAGGGAACGCTCGACCTTCTGCCTCAATCCGTGAAGCGATCCGCCTGTCCTGGGCGAGCAAGGTGACCGTCCCGGTTCCCCCGAGAGTCACGCGTCGTCGGAGCCACCTTGCCCCCGTCGAACTTCGATTGCAAGTCCAAATTTGGAGAATCTGGGCAAACTAATTTGGCCTTTTCGGTCGGGTCAGCGTGCGGAAATGGGTTGAATAGTCTGTCTGATTTCCGCCGATCTGGATCTCAAAACTATGGTTCTGTTCCGGTTCCGTGTCCTTCGTCGATATGCCGGGATGATGCGAACGCGGGATGCGTGCATGGGTCCGCAGGTGCGTTCGAGCGGGCCCAAATCGGGCCGAAATGGCTAAAATTCCGGATATTCAGCGGCCCACGCCGTACAGCCGGTGGGCATGAATGTACGCCTCGACCCCGCGCGGGACCTGATAGCGGATCCCCTTGCCTTGCCCCATGCGGCGCCTGAGGTCGCTGGAGGCGATGCCGATCGGCGGGATGCTGACATGCACGATCGGCCTGTCGCCAGGCCCGAGCCCGGGGGGAGTCGGCGGCAGGTCGGCACCCGGCCGATTGACCGCCACGAGGGTCGCCAGCTCGGCGATCCGCCCCGGCTGACGCCAGCCGGGCAGGTCGACCAGGCTGTCTCCACCGATCAGGAAAAATAGGTCGTCATCCGGCCGGGCAAGCCGGATCGTCTCCAGGGTCTGCACACTGTAATGAGGCCCGGGGGTGTGGGCCTCGATCTCGGAGACCGAGAACGCGGGGTTGCCGGCCACGGCAATCCGGACCATCTCCAGCCGGTCGGCCACCGGCGTCCGGCCGCCCGGCGGCTTGTGAGGCGGGGCGCCGGCCACGACGAACCAGACCTCGTCGAGCTCGCAGGCCTCGCGGCACCACTCGGCCAGGATCAGGTGCCCCAGGTGGATCGGGTCGAATGTCCCGCCGAAGACTCCCAGTCGCATCGAGGGCTCGACCTCAGGCTAAGGACCAATGGCCGCCCCTCCCACGGGGCCCCGGCCGGAATTGTCTGGACAAACGTGCAATGCTAGACTGAGTCGCGTGACCCCGGCCAGCCCGGCACGGGGCGAAGGGGGGGAGGCCGGGGCCCGAACGTCGGACGTTAGGGCCGGATCATGAGTTCTGTCAACGGCAAACACCAAGGGGCATGGTTCGGCGTCGACGAGGTGCCCTTGCGCGCGGCCGGCGGCCCGTTCGCCGGGGTGGTCTTCAACCGCCCGCTGGACACGGCCTATTCCTACCGGGTGCCGGCCGGCCTAGTGCACGCGATCTGCCCCGGGCAGCGGGTCCGAGTCCCCCTGGGCCGGGGCGATACCCCGACGGTCGGCTACTGCGTCAGCCTGTCCGACCTGGCCCCCGACGGGCTCGAGCCCGGCCGGGTCAAGGATGTGCTGGAGGTCCTGGACGACCCTCCCCTGATCGACGCCCCGATGCTCGAGCTGACCCGCTGGATGGCCGGCTATTACGCCTGCTCCTGGGGCCAGGCGCTCGACGCCGTCGTGCCCGCGGGGGTGAAGAAGCAGGCCGGCACGCGCGTCTGGACCTGCCTGACGGTGCCCGAGGAGGTCCGCCTGGCGGGCATCCCCGAGGGGCTCCCGCCCAAGCAGTCGGAGGTCCTGGCGATCTTGCTGGCCGCCGAGGGGCCCTTGACCCTGGCCGACGCCTGCCGCAGAGGCCGCTGCACCACCGGGCCGGTGATCGCCTTGCGCAAGCGTGGCCTGATCCACACCGTCAAGCGTCGGCTCCCCCCGGCGACGGCCGCCGAGGGCGACACCACCGGCGGATCGCCCGCACCGCCGGCGCTCACCGACGAGCAGGCCGAGGCCCTGCGCAACCTGGAGCCGGCGCTGTCCGGGGGGGGCTTCGCCACCTACCTGCTGCACGGCGTCACCGGCAGCGGCAAAACCGAGGTCTACCTCAGCGCCATCGAGCGTGTGGTGGCCCGAGGCATGGAGGCGATCGTCCTGGTCCCCGAGATCAGCCTGACCCCGCAGACGATCCGCCGGTTCAAGCGGCGGTTCCCGCGCGTGGCGGTCCTGCACAGTCACCTCTCGGACGCCGAGCGCCACCGGCACTGGAAGAGCATCGCGGCCGGCGAGATCCAGGTCGTCGTCGGTGCCCGATCGGCCGTCTTCGCCCCGGCGCGGCGGCTCGGCCTGATCGTCATCGACGAGGAGCATGAATCGACGTTCAAGCAGGAGTCTGTCCCCCGCTACCACGCACGGGACGTCGCCGTGAAGCGGGCCCAGGCGCTGGGGATCCCGGTGATCCTCGGCTCGGCCACCCCCGCGCTGGAGACCTGGCAGAACGCCGAGCTCGGCCGGTTCAGGAAGGTCACGCTCTCCAGGCGAGTGGCCGACCGGCCCATGCCCGAGGTCGCGCTCATCGACATGCGGAGCGAGCCCATGCGAGACGGCGCCCTGAGCCAGCCCCTGCGCACGGCGATGACCGAGGCCCTGGACGACGGCGGCCAGGTGATCCTGCTGCTGAACCGACGCGGGTTCAACACCTACGCGCTCTGCCAGAAATGCGGCGTGGTGAAGTGCGACTCGTGCGACGTCGCCATGACCTTCCACAAGGGGAGGCAACTGCTCGTCTGCCATATGTGCGACGCCGAGCGGCCCAGGCTCGTCGCCTGCCCGTCGTGCCGGACCTCCACGCTCTTCTACGGCGGCATCGGCACCGAGCGGCTGGAGCGCGAGGTTCGCACGCTCCACCCCGACCAGTCGATCCGGCGGATGGACTCCGACACGATGCGCACGCCGGGCAGCCACGAGCAGGTGCTCTCGGCCTTCCGAGCCGGCGAGGTCCGCATCCTGCTGGGAACCCAGATGATCGCCAAGGGGCTCGACTTCCCCGACGTGACCCTGGTCGGGGTCATCGACGCCGACACCAGCCTGCATTTGCCCGACTTCCGCGCCTCGGAGCGGACCTTCCAGCTCGTCGCGCAGGTCGCCGGCCGCACGGGGCGCGGCGACCGCCGCGGGCGCGTGCTCGTCCAGACTCATTCGCCCGACGTCCCGGCGATCCGCTGCGCCATGACGCACGACTACCTCGGCTTCGTCGCCGGCGAGTTGCCCTCCCGCAGGCAGTGGGGCTTCCCCCCTTACGGCCGACTCGTCCGGATGATCGCCCGCGGGCCGAATGACCACGCGGTACGCGACTACCTCGACGGCCTGGCCACGGTCCTGCGGGATGCTTCGCCCCCGGGGCAGATCAAGCTGATGGGGCCTTCGCCGGCGCCGGTGGAGAAGATCAAAAACCTCTTCCGCCACCATCTCAAGCTGCGGGCGGCCGGGCCAAGGCCGCTGCAAGACCTGCTCCGTGCCTGCGTGGGGGCCATGGAACCGCCGCCGGGCATCGAGCTGGCCGTGGACGTCGACCCGATCAGCCTGCTTTAGGGCCCGTCAATGCGCCGGATTCTGTGCCCCGCCGGTCGATTATCGCTAGATCGATCGGATTAGTGTAGTTTCTTTGTTCCCGGTCGTCCGGCCCGCACGTTGTCGCCCTCTCGTGAGGTCGCTCCCGTTCAAATTGCGGCGATCGTGCAACCGGGCGGAGCGTCCGACCGATGAGCAGTCTTGTGACGGGGCGGGCCGTGTTTGCCGTCGGATTCTGTGGGATTTTGCTCATGGCGCGGGCCGCCGACGCCGCCCCGCCCCGGGATGACAAACGCCCGAACATCGTCCTGGTGATCGCCGATGACTGGTCGTCGGGCCACGCGGGCGCCTACGGCTGTTCGTGGATCAAGACGCCATCCTTCGACCGCGTGGCCCAAGAAGGGGTGCTGTTCCGCAACGCATTCACGAACAACCCCAAGTGCAGCCCGTGCCGTGCCAGCCTGCTGACGGGGCGGAATACCTGGCAACTCGAAGAGGCGATGTGCCACAACGGCGTCTTCCCCGCCAAGTGGCCGGTCTACCCCGATCTCCTGGAACAGGCGGGCTACCTCGTCGGCCACACAGGCAAGGGCTGGGGGCCGGGAGACTTCAAGGCGGGTGGATTCAAGCGCAACCCCGCCGGGCCGGGCTACCAGCAGTTCAAGCAGAAGCCGCCGCTGCGCGGGATGAGCAATACCGACCTCGCTCGCAACTTCTCCGCCTTCCTTGAAGAGCGCAAGACGGGCCAACCGTTCTGCTTTTGGGTCGGCAGCCAGGAGCCGCATCGCGCGTATGAGGAAGGGGCGGGCCGTCGCGCGGGCCGAGACCTCGCCTCCGTCCCGCTCCCGGCCTATTACCCCAACTCGGACGTCATCCGCAGCGACATGCTCGACTATGCGATGGAAGTCGAGCGATTCGACGCGGATCTCGGCAGGATCATCGCCCAGCTCGAGAAATCGGGCGAGCTTGAGGAGACGCTCCTCCTCGTCACCTCGGACCATGGCATGCCGTTCCCACGCGTGAAGGGCCAGATCTACGAGGCGGGATTTCACATCCCCCTGGCCGTCCGGTGGGGGAGTCGCATCAAGCCGGGCCGCGTCGTCGATGACTTCGTCAATGTCCGCGACTTCGCCCCGACGTTCCTGGAGGCCGCCGGCCTGAAGGCCCCCGACTCGATGAGCGGTCGCGGCTTCGGCGACCTTCTGGCGAGCGAGAAGGCCGGGCAGATTGATCCGACCCGCAACCGGATGGTGGTCGGCAAGGAGCGTCATGACCTCGGGCGGCCGGACGACCAGGGTTACCCGGTCCGCGCCATCCGCTCTCTCGAATATCTCTACGTCGTCAACTACGAGCCCGATCGTTGGCCGGTCGGCAACCCCGAGACGAGCTACCCGAACTGCGACAATGGCCCGACGAAGACCCTGATCACATCCCAGTTCGATGAATCTTATCGCCTCTGCTTCGGCAAGCGTCCGGCCGAGGAGCTCTACCACGTCGTCAGGGACCCCGACTGCGTGAAGAACCTGGCGTCCGACGCGTCGCTCCAGGCCCTCAAGCAGCAGCTCAGATCGGAGATGGAAGCGTCGTTGCGCATGGACGGCGATCCACGCATGTCCGGCCGCGGCGAAGTCTTCGAGGCCTACAAATATCTGGGCCCGAGGACCCACGCCTATGACGAGTGGCTGAAGCACAGCAGATGAACGTCGGCACGCTCCTGTGCGACGACGGCCTCAGCGGGTGATCTTGTCGACCACGGCGCCGGGCATGGCGATCAGGCGGAGGCCGTTGGCGAGCACCACCCGGGGGATCTTCGTCAGGTCGTCGCCGACGATCGGCGGCAGGACGGGGCGGCCGTCGCTCCAGAAGCCCATCTGGCGGAACTCGGCCCCGCCGGCCGTCGCCTCGTCCAGGGTCTTGCCCCGGAAGCCGGCATCCAGGGTCAGGTCGGCCATCCGCCAGTACCCGGCGCGGTCCAGCGGGTCGACCCCGGCCAGGTTCATCTGGGCGCCCGGGAACAGGCCGTTACCGTTGCCCAGCGAGGGAAGGGCGCCGGTCGGCGACGTGTGGTCGGCCACCAGCCAGGGCTTGCCGTGGCGGTCGGTCCGGTAGAGGACGAACTTCTTTCGCGAGGCGGGGATCGACGACGCCTGGGCGAAGATGTGCCGCCCTCGGCTGTCGCCGACGAGGAAGTCCTGATCGGCGACCGCCACGACCAGGAGGGTAGTCGATGGAATCAGCGCCAGGTCGGGGCCGGCTAGCGCCCTGACTTCTCCGGGGGTCACCACGACGACCGCCCTGGGCCTGGGCAGGTCGGCCTCGTCCGAGACCGCCGCCATCTGCGCCGCGAGGTTGCCGCCGGCCGAGTGGCCGATCAGGGCGAACCGCTTGAGGTCGGGCCGGACATGCCCGGGCGAGGTCGTGAGCACCCCGATGGCGTCGTTGACCGCCTCAAGGGCATTGGGCAGGAACTCGCCCGGGTGGGTGGCGACGTCGTCCTGATACCTGGGGAAGACGACGATGTGCCCGGACCGCACGAGGTGATCGATCCAGGCGCCGTAGACCCCCGGGTTGACCGCCAGCCAGCCGTGCAAGAAGACGACCAGCGGGGCCGTCTCCGGAGTGGGCTGACGAGGCTCGAAGAGCCAGTACGACCGAGGTCCGGTGCCATATTCGGCGCGACGCATCGCGGCGTGGGGCTGGCCGTCGTCGAGCGCCAGTGCGTCGCCCGCGTCGGACCTGCCGGGAGTCAACGCCAGCAGCAGGCAGCCGAGCAACGCGGCCGCCGCGGGTCGTGCTAGGGGGGGGTGCGTGATCATCGTGATCCGGCCCGCGACCGGCGAAGGGTACGGGCCGAGGTCTCCCGACTCGGCCGCGAGGAGGGATGCCATCGACGCGGTGGGATTAAGCGATGAATCCCGCCGCCTGTCAAGGCACGATCCGATCCCCCCGCACGGCCACCGTCGGTCCGATCAGCTCCGGGACTGGCCGGCTCGCGCGGCCGACGGATTGGCGGACGGTGTGGATGCCTCGGGCTTGGAGTCGGTCCTCGGCGCGACGGGCTTCGACCGGGGGCGAGCCGGGTCGCCGATGCGCTGGAGGTCGGCCAGCAGCCAGCCCAGGGGGTCGCCGACCTTGCTGCCCACGGGGGGCTCGAACTTGGGGTCGCGCGACGGGTCGTACACGGTCAGCAGGTCGCGCGACGACCAGATGCCGTGGCGGGGGTTGCCGGGGAAGAAGACCGGCTGGTCGAGCGTCAACTTCGAGAAGGTGGCGAACGCCCACATGCAGATCGGGAACCGTGAGGCGTTTTCCATGTCGCCCAGCAGCACCGGGTCGGACAGCTTAAGGCCGACCGAGCGAAAGGCCTTCTCGGTCATCTCGACGCAGTAGAGCTCGTTGTCGTCGATCTTCAGGTCGAAGTCGAAGGCGACCTGGCGGGCGTAGGTGTCGCGGCAGAAGGCCAGGACCTGAGGGATCTTCGCCTGGTGCTCGGGCCTGGGCCGCTTGACGCCGACGGGCCCGACGTTGTCCAGCACCCAGACGGAGAACGGCTGGCGGCGGACGCCCGCCTTGGTCATGTCATAGATGAAGGGCGAGCCGTCCTCGATGGCGGCGATGCCGGTGTGCGAGAAGTAGCTGCCGCTGGCGGCGGCGATGAAGCGGCTGAACGGGAAGGCGCCCATGAGGACGCGGCCGTCGCCCCGGCGGAACAGGACGTCGCCGTCGCGCAGAACCTTGCGCCCCCAGCCGTCCCACTGGGTCATGGCCGGCGTCATCGGGATCGGCGGCAGAGCTCCGGCGCGGCGTGCCTCGTTGGCGACCGGGCCCCACGGGTTGCCTTGGTATCCGGGAGGGATCAGGCGGTCGGTCGGCTCCAACCCGTCGTGCCCTCCGAAGAGCCCGGCAATCGAGAGGATCAGCTTCAACATTGGATGGGAACCCCGTGGAGAAAACGGATCGGGCATCTGCATTGCGTGATGAGGGCATGCACCGCCCATGCCGCCGGATGCGCCCGGCCATCAGTCTATTCTATCGTCGGGGGATCATACAGGGTGCGATCTGCGTGCTGGAAATGCGTGCCGATTTTTCCTTTTGTCGCGATTTTTCATCGAGTTCGGGTCTTGAGGTGCCGATAGATCACTCTCGAGACGGCCCCCGGCGTGGGGGTGCATGCCAGGCTCACCCGACGGATCGGACGGCCCGGTGCGGAGCATGCTCGGACGGCACTCGGCCTTGATTGTCCTGGCCGGCCTGATCGCCATCGGACCCGGGCCACACGCCCCGGCGTCGGCCGGGCCCCCGATGCGTGCCCCGCAGGACCCGGCCCACGACACCATCCGCCTGACCGTCGAGGTCGACTGGAACCTCCCCGCTGCGGTGGCCGCCGAGTCGCCCGGCCCTCCGGTGGTCGAGCTGTCCGAAGGCACCATCCTGGGCGCCGTCGCCTGCGGCCCCGCCGAGCTGCCGGGCCAGGCTCCGGCCCCCTGGTCGGGCGGCGGCTGGACCCTGGGGCCGATCGGATCGGGCAGGGCCCGGGTCAGGCTGGAGACGATCCTCGGGGCGAGCCTCGCCGTGCGGGTTGGCCCCCGGGTCGTCCGGTTCCCGGTCCGGGATCTGCTCGACGGCCCGCGCCGGACCGCCCCGCCCGTGCCGTTCGACCTGGGCATCGAGCGGCTGGCCTGGGACGCGCTGGAGATCGACCTGCCCGGCGAGGGAATCGCCGCCCCCTCGGAATCGGTGCCGGTGAAGGTTGGCCTGAACCTGCTGACGGCCGAGCCCGGCGAGATGGCCGTGAAGCTCACGGCCGAAATCCGGCCGGCGCGGGGGGGCGAGCCGACCTGGACGGTCGACCGCCACGAGATCGTCGTCGCCAACGCCCAGGGTCGGCCCACCCTGGAACTGGCCGTTCCCGCCCCGGCGGCCGAGGGGACCTATTTGCTGACGCTCAGGGCGTCCTGGGAACCGCTCTCCGGCGGCGATGCCCCGAGGCGGGCCCGCTGGCTCCGGAGGCGGAGGGATCAGGCGTCGGCCGTCAACGCCACCCGCACGGTCAGCCTGGCTGTCGTCGCCCGCGAGGCCACCGTCCGCCCCCAGGCCTCGGCACGTGGCCTCTCCGAGGAGGTTGACTCGCTCGACCTGAACCGTTCGCGGAGCTACCGGCCTCTGGCCGCAGGCCGGTCGCCGGTCGCCGGTCCGGGCCGGTCCGACTGGCCGCTGCCCGAGGGGGCCCTCGTCGAGGCAACCCGACGCGACCGCCTGCGAGGCTGGCTGGCCCGCGGCCCCGAGATCGCCGAGCTTCCCCCCGAGTCGACCGACGGCCTCGCCTGGTCGGCGCTCGGCCTGAAGGTCCGCCGCCCTGGCCGGCCGCACCGGCTGACCCTCAGCATTATCGAGGGGGATCCCGCCGACCTGGGCGTCGCGCTGGTCGCCTCGAACTCAGCGGGCGGCGACCGCCACCGGCTGCTGCTCGACACCAGGGCCTCCGGCCTCCCGATCGCGGCGCCCACGCCCCCCGCCTCGACCTCATGGCTGGTCTGGCCCGATGTCGCCGAGCCGGTCCTGGTGCTGGTCAACCGCGGGGCCTCGCGGCCGATCCACCTCGGCTCGGTCTCGCTGACCGAGTTGGCCGAGCCGTTCAACTCCGACATGGCCGGGGCACCCAAGGCCGGCCCGGCCAGGACGCTGGGCCTTTCGATCTCCGACCGCAGGCAGCTCGACGCCTTCGGCGGACGCGAGGGGCGTGAGCCCGACTTCGTGGCCCAGTCCCGCAACCTGGGCGATTACCTGGCCGCCTGCGGCGCGACCTCGGTGGCACTCCCCTCCGACCTGCCCGACCGCAACGCCCGACGCCGCCTGGATGGCCAGGCCGCCGAGGACTGCACCGGGGCCGATCGCCTGACACTCCTGTCCAGGATTCTCGCCCGTCAGGGCGTCGGCCTCTGGCTGGAAGTCGGCTTCGACGGAACCTTGCCCGGACTGCCCGCGCCCGACTCTTCGGACGCCGTGGCACGCGGCCTGGTCCGCGTCAGCGTGACGGGCCAGCCCGATGGATCGGCCTATCACCCGCTCCACCCCGAGGTCCGCGACGCGATGAAGCGGCGGCTGGCCGAGCAGCTGGAACATCCGCCCGGCGGCGACCGCTTCGCCGGCGTGCTGGTCCGGCTTGGCCCCGGGCCCACGCTGCTGGGCGGTCCCTCCACCGGGCTGGATGACGCGAGCTATGGCCAGTTCGTGGCCCAGACCTTCGAAGGCGAGACGGCCCGCAAGGTCCCCGGGATGGGAGCCGACGCCGGCCGGTTCGCCGCCCGCGCCCGATTCGTCGAGGGCCCCGGCCACCAGCCCTGGCTGAAGTGGCGGGCCCGCGAGCTGGGTCGACTTTATGCCGAGCTGGCCGACCAGGTCCGGGGCGTCTCGCCCGCCGCACGACTGGCCCTGGTCACCCCCGTGCTGGCCGATGGGCCGGCCGGCGACGAGGCACGCAAGGCCGACCTGGCCGGGCTGCCCGCCGGTGTGGCCTGGCGCGCCGTCGGGCTCGACCTGGAGGCCTGGCCCGACGGCCCCGACGCCCCGGTGATCCTCCGGGGCGCCTCGTCCGACCCCGCCGGGCTGGCCCGCGACCTGGCGACTAACCCCGACCTGGACGCCCCGGTCGCCGCCCGCCTCGGCCGCGGCCTGTTCCTGGGCCACGACCCGGCCTCGAGCGGCACGACGCTGGCTCATTCGGCCCGACCGACCGCCGCGGGCGCCGACGCCGACGAGCCCCTGGGGCACGCGCTGGCCGCCATCGACCCGCGCTGGGCCTGGGTCGAGCTGGCCTCGGCCTCGGGCCGCGAGGGGCGTCTGAACCGGTTCGGCCGGGTCTTCAACGCCCTGCCCGCGTCCGCCTCCGAGGCCGCCGACCGGACCGAGGGTCGGCCTCCTGTCGCCGCTCGGACCATCGCCGCGGGTCGGTCCAGCTACCTGATCCTGGCAAACGACACCCCCTTGCCGATCCTCTGGGACGGTGAGATCCTCCAGGCCAGCTCGACGGCCTCGGCCCCGGGGCCGCCCACCGTCTTCGACCTCGGTCGCGGGCTCGCCCTGGCCCCGCAGGCCATCGACAAGGGGTGCCGCCTGGCGCTCCAGCTCGAGCCCTTCGGCGTGGCGGCGGTCCGGATTCCGGCGACCGGCGTGACGCTCGGCCGGGTGGTCCCGCATCCCGCTCCGGCCGCCCTCGCCGGGCTGAAGGTCAGCTATGACGACCTCTCGACCCGGCTGGCAAGGCTCGACCGCCAGCTCGACCTGCACCCGCCCGGCCCGCCCAACCCGGGCTTCGAGCTCGACGGCGGGGCCACCCCCGCGCAGGGTGAGCCCGAGGCGGCCAGGCTCGCCGCCGAGCCCGCCGGCTGGCATGCCGTGGGCTCGAAGGTGGCCGTCGGGCTCGACCCGCTCGGTCCTCGATCGGGCCGGACGAGCCTGCGCCTGGTCTCGACGGAAACGGAGGGCGCCGTCCTGAGCGACGCGTTCGCCACCCCGGCCGGCCCCGGGATGACCGTCCGTGCCTGGCTGCGTGCCGACCGGGCCGGGGCCCGCGCCCGGCTCAGCCTCGAAGGGACCGCCGGCGGGCACCCGCTGGTCCGTCTGGCCGAGGCCAACATCGGCCCGCAGTGGTCCGAGGTCACCTTGCGGGCCGCCGATCTCCCGGCCGACGGGCTAAGCTCGGCGCGGCTTCGTCTCGAGCTGGCGGGCCCCGGGCGGCTCTGGGTCGACGACCTTGCGTTGCAGGAGGCCACCCTCACCGAGCCCGAGCGGCTCAACGCCAGGCGGACCCTGTCGGCGGCCTTGCAGGCCTATCGCGAGCGTCGCTTCGCCGACTTCTCCAGGCTGGCCGGGTCGCACTGGGCCCGCCAGGCCGCGGCGGCCGACCCGCTGGCCCGCACGGGCACCGCGTCTGCCCTACCCACGGACCGGGCCTTGCGGTAAGATCGGCACGCGTCGAGGGGCCGGTCCGACGCCGGCAAGGATGCCTCCTGTACGCGGAGGATCGGGGTCCTGCGGACCTCTCGGTGGCTAGGAGGGGCTCGGTGTTCGTCGCCTGTCATACGCTTTGCTTCGCCCGGGAGCCGCTGGAGTCGGCCCTGAGGCATATCGCCGAACTCGAATTCAACAAATACGAGCTGGCCGTCATCGAGGGATCGCTCCACCTGAGCCCCTCGGAGGTTGCCGACGACCTGGACGCCGTGGTGCAACGCCTGCGGAGCGGGCCGAGCCTGACGCCGTCGGGCCTGACCCTCGGCTTCGGCGACCTGGATCCCGCTTCGCCCGTCTACCGCAAGCGGTTCGACGCCGCCTGCAGGCTGGCCAAGGCGACCACGGTGGCCGTGCTGACGATGGAGGCCGCCCCGCTGGGCACCCCCTTCGACGTCGAGGTCAAGCGGCTCACCGCGCTGGCCAACAAGGCCTCGGCCGAGGGGCTCGTCCTCTCCGTCGCCACCCACTCGGCCACCCTCACGGCCGACCCCGACGCTGCCGTCGCGCTCTGCCAGGCCGTGCCCGGCCTGGGCCTGACGCTCGACCCCAGCCACTACATCCAGGGGCCACACAAGGGGGGATCCTACGACCAGGTCTTCCCCTATGTGCAGAACGTCTGCCTGCGGGACACCGGCCGCGACCCCGCCGCCTTCCAGGTGCGCATCGGCCAGGGCGAAATCGAGTATGGCAAGGTCCTCGGCCAGCTCGAACGGGCCGGCTACAACCGGTCGCTGACCGTCTCGATGGAAGACCGGCCCGACAGCCCCTTCGAGATCGAGGTCGAGGTCCGCAAGCTCAAGCTCCTGCTGGAAAGCCAGATCTGACCGGATCGGCTTTCCCGCACGAATTCAAGCCGCCGCCCGCCGGCGAGGCCTCCGGGCCTCGCCGGCGGGCGGTGCAATGCGCGGATCTCGGCTTACCAGCCCAGGCCGATGCCCCCCAGCTCGCTGCGGATCCGGGACATGTCCCAGACGTCGACGGCCTTGTCGCCGCCGCCGATGGCCAGGTAGCGGCCGGCTGCGTCGTAGGCCAGGGTGCGAGACTCTCCGCGGTGGCCAGGCAGCCTCAGTAGGGGCGTGGGCTTCGTTCCCAGCCGCCAGATCTGGACCGACCCTTGCTGCGTCCCCACGGCCAGGTCGCGGCCGTCGGGGGAATAGGCCACCGAGACCGGCGAGAGGCCGACCGCCGACGAGGGCAGGTTGACGAGCACCTCGCCCCGGCGTGTCTCCACGATCGCGATGTCTCCGTTGCGCCTGGCCAGGGCCAGGGTTCCGCCGTCGGGGCTCAGCGCGATCTCGGCGAAGTCGCCCGGGGACGTCCAGGATGCTATCGCAGCTTTGTCCCCGACCAGGTCCCAGACGTGGAGCTGCGAGCCGTCGTCGAGCAGGTAGAGCCGGTCGCCCGCCGTCGAGATCAACGCCTGCCTCCAGAACCGCGGCCGCTGCGCCTGGCCCCCGGCGACCCGCTGACCATCCCGGTCGTAGACGGCCGGCCGGTGGAGGCGGTCGACGACGTCGGGGGAGTCGGCCCTCCAGATCAAGACCTCGTCGACGATGGCCAGCGCCAGGGCCTTGCCGTCGCGCGTGACGCTCATCGGCATGATGAAGAAGCCGCCCCCCCGTCCGCCGCGAGTCCCGGCCGGGGCGGGTCGGCCTTCTGTTGCCGCGGCCCCAGCCGGCGCGGGGCCTGGCTTTGGAATCCGATCGCGGTCCTTGCGGCGATCGCGGTCGTCACCGGGGCCGGTGGGCAGGGGGAGCGTGCGGGAGGCCGGGCCGTTGGGGTCGTCGTACCAGTTCAGGGTCATGCTGTTGGGATCGACGCCGACGATCCGGCCGTCGCCGGCCGGGCTCAACGAGAGCAGCTTCGTCCGGGCGATGGCGCCGGAGCCGACCTTGCAGTCCTTGGGCGACCAGAGCCGCGCGTCGGTGTCTCGATAGGCGATGGCAAGCGTCGGGCCCGCGCCGAAGGCCATCGACCAGGCGGGCTTGGCCCCCCCCAGCCTGGTCCGCGCGGCGGGCTCGACGATGGTCCAGGTCGCCAGGGTCTCCGTCGCGCCGGCGGCGGCCAGGGTCAGGCCGTTGGGGGCGAACGCCAGGTCGACGACCAGGTCCGTCGCCGACAGGCTGGCCACGGTGACGTTGGCCGCGGGGTCCCAGACCTCGATCTCGGAGCCGAAGCCGCTGACGGCCAGCAGCGTCCCGTCGCGGTTGAACCTCAGGTTCCGCACGAAGGTCTGGCGGGGCGTGACGCCGGGCAGGGGGGTCATCGTCCGGGTATCCCAGAGCCGGATCGTCCCGCCGCCTGCGGCCGCCAGCAGGCCGTCGGGCCCGAAGGCGAGCGCCGTCAGGCTCGGCTGGGTTTCCAGGTCGGGCCGCGCGTGGCCGTCGGTCGAGGCCCAGGGCTCGCCATCCTTGGCCGACCAGAGCTTGATGCCCTGGCCCCAGGTCGTGGCCGTGGCGATGACCTCTCCGTCGTCGCTGAAGTCGACCAGCGGCGGGGGGGCCAGCGGGCCCGACTGCGGCGTGATCTCGGCCAGCGTGGCCAGCGGTTCGTCGGCCTGGCCGACTGCCCAGAGCTTGACCACGTAGCCCCAGCGTGCTCCGGGCCCGCGGTCCCTGTCCCGCTCGCGGTTCCCTTTACCCGGCTCGTCCAGGCTCTCGACCGTCACGATCCGGTCGCCCGAGGGCGAGCCGTGGACCGAGAGGATCTCGTGGCCCTGCGAGTCAAGGTCTCCGGCCATCTCGCCCGAGGTGATGTCGAAGAATCTGACCCCGCGGCCGTTGGCCCAGACCGCCGCGGCGAGCCGGCCCGCGGCGGCCAGCGCGGGGGGCTGGGGCCGGTTGTTGCCGCCAGGCCCGCGGCCCGGCGCGGTGGCCGCCGCGCCGGGAAGCTCGTGGGTCCGCAGGGGTTTCAGCGGCTGCTCGGGGTCCCAGATCGAGACCGATTGCCCCTCCCTGGCCAGCGTGACCACCCGCCCGCGGGGCCCGAAGACGATTCCCCGGGACGGCCCGGTGGCCAGGCCGGGTGTCGACTTGATGTCCCGCAGCGCGAGGTATTCGACCGCCTCGTTCCGCAGCCGGCCGAGCAGCCCGGCCACTTGCCCCGTCCGCTTCGCGGCCTCGCTCAGGGATTTCAGGCCGCGTGCCAGCCGGTCCGGCTCGCTGGAGAACCGCAGCACCGAGGCCAGCGCCACCTGCGTCTCGGCCTGGGCGTCCAGTGCCCGCTCGCGCTCGCGCCGGGTCTCTTCCCCGGCCCTGATGGCCACGTTGCGATCCTGCACCACCCGCCAGTAGGCGACCGTGACCACCGTCAGAACCGTCGCGGTGGCCACCGTGGTCACCGCCGTGATGGCCGGATGCCGGCGGGCGAACCTCCAGGCGCGGCCCGCGAGCCCGATCCGGCGAGCGAGCACCGGTTCGGTGTTCAGGTAACGCTCAAGGTCGTCGGCCAGCTCGGTCGCGCCGGCATAGCGGTCGGCCGGACGCTTGGCCATGGCCTTCAGGACGATCGTCTCCAGGTCCCTGGGAATCTTCGGGTCGAACTTGCGCGGCGGGGGGGGCTCGCGGTCGGTGATCTGGTTGACCAGCTCGGCGGCGGTCTGTCCCTCGAAGGGGGGCCGCAGGGTCAGCAGCTCGAAGAGGGTCGCGCCCAGGCTGTATACGTCGGTCCGGCCGTCGATGGGGCCGATCTTCGCCTGCTCGGGGCTCATGTACCGGGGGGTGCCCAGCAGGCTGTCGGCCTGGGTCTGGCTGGGGTCGGCCAGCCGCCGCGCCAGGCCGAAGTCGGCCACCCAGACGGTCCCCCTGGCGTCGACCAGCAGGTTCGAGGGCTTCAGGTCGCGGTGGATCACCCCCCGGCCGTGCGCGTGCGCGATCGCCTCGGCCCCCTGGCGTCCGACCCCCGCGACCCATCGGTAGTAGGCCGACCCGCGCGGGGGCTCATAGGGCGGGCCGTCGTCCTCGTCCTCCTCGTCGCGGACGCGTCCGAGGGGGCCGTTGCCGGCGAATGAAGGGCGAGTCTTGCCCGTCACGGTGCCGTCCCAGCTCACCGTGGGGGAGGAGTCGGCCGATCCGTTCGTCTCGCCGTGCTCGGTGGCGGCGGCCCGGCCCCTGCCGGTGCTGGCCTGGTGGTTGGTGCCCAGGCTCGACCCCGCCGCCGTGGCCCGGTCGCGCCGCAGGTGCTTGATGACGCGGTCCAGGCCGCTCCCCTCGATGCGCTGCATCGCGTAGTAGCAGAGCCCGCCCACCTGGCCGACGTCGAAGACCGGCACGATGTGGGTGTGATGCAGGCCCGCGGCGGTCCTCGCCTCGTTCAGGAACCGACGCCGCCCGGTCGAGTCCGGCGCCGCGGTGGCCCCCAGCACCTTCAGGGCCACGGGGCGGTCGAGGCCGACGTGCACGGCCTCGTAGACGATGCCCATGCCGCCGCGGCCCAGCTCGCGGACGATCCGGTAGCCGGCCACGCGCCGGCCCGCCTCCAGCCGGTGCCCCGGCCCGCTCGGCTCGCCGACGAGCCCCTGCACCAGGGCCAGGCCCTCCAGCGCCTCGCGCAGGTCGTCGCCCAGCTCGGGGTAGCCCGAGGCGAAGACGTCGGGCGCGGGGGGGAACCCGCTCTCGGCCAGCTCCAGATAGGTCTCGATCGCCTCGCCCAGCCGCTCGTCGCGGTTGATCGGTTCCGGCTCGGGCTCGATGCGGCGGACCATGGCGTCACTCCTCAATCAATCAATCGCTCGGATTGCATCAGGGTCCGGGCGTCGGATACTTCAGGCTCCCGCCCGGGGGGCCGTCCAGGTTCCGTTTCAGATCCTTCAGGCCGCGTCCCCAGATCCCCCGGACCGACTTGCGGCTGACCCCCAGTCGGTCGCCGATCGCCTCGAAAGAAAGCCCCTCGGCGTGGTACAGCCAGAGCACCATCGCCTCCGTCTCGGCCAGGCTCGCCAGGGCATCGGCCAGCAGCACGGTCAGCTCGCGGCGGCTGGCGGCCTCGCTCGGGCTGGTCTGGTCCAGCGACAGCATGTCCAGCAGCTTGCCGCCTCCGCTCGCGTTCGACTCGCCCCCGCCGCCGTCCCCCCAGTGCGCGTCCAGCGGCAGCGCCGCGTCGCCCGACCCTCGCTTCGCCCGGCTGTGATATCTCCCCAGGTCCGCCAGCTTCTGCCCGACCAGCCGTCGCAGCCAGCCGACCAGCGCCGCCTCATTCTGGCCGGTGAACTGCGGGAACTGCCGGACCACCTCGACCAGGGCCTCCTGCACCACGTCGGAGAGCTCGACGCGCTCGCGGAGCCTCGGGCCCAGCCCGGTCCGGACCACCATGCGCATATAATTTCGATAGAGCGCACAGAGATCCCCCAGAGCTTCGGCCTCGCCGCCCCTGGCTCGCGCGATCAGGTCCATCGGTCCGCCGCCCATCGTGCTGAGGCCCCCTCCGACTTTTGGGCCCGAGCGACCGCATGAAGGCTCCCCTACTCTTGAGAGCGTCAGCCGCGGCCGTCATGTTCCCCCTTTTATGATCCGATCCCTCGAGACCCAGGGCAAGGCGCCGCGCGAGAAGCCGTCCCCTGGCCGCAAATTCGGGTCGCCGTCGGCGGGTCGGCGCTTGCCTCGGCACGCGGGATCGATTCGAATCCTCCGTAGGAGACGCGCCGGCGCGACCGCCCGACGCATTCACGGGCCGCTCGCGCGTCGAGATCCGCCGGGAGCAGCCGATGATGGGTCCCATTCGCGCCCTGACGTTCGCGGGCGCCTTGCTCGGACTGGCCGCCACCAACGCCGTCGGGGCCGACGACGTGGCCGAGGGCTTCCCGGTCCAGTCCAACCTCCGGGCCGGTGTGGCCAAGCTCGACATCACGCCGCCGCCCGACACCCCGGTGACCGGCCACCCCAGGCCGACGAAGGGGGCCCGAGACCCGCTCCGCGCCGGCATCCTGCTGCTCGACGACGGCAAGACCAAGGCCGCCATCGCCACCTTCGACCTGATCAAGGCGGGCGACCCGTTCGTCAAGGCCATGCGCCAGGCGATCGCCTCGAAGACGGGCATCCCTCCCGAGAACATCCTCGTCGCGGCCTCGCACAACCATTCGGGCCCCGACTTCGACAAGGAGAAGGCCTGGGCCGACGAGCTCGCCGTCAAGGTCGCCGCGGCCGCCGCCGAGGCCGCCTCCGACATGCGGCCCGTCTCCGTCGGCTACGGAGAGGACTCGATCGGCTTCGGCATCAACCGCCGCAAGGTGATCGACGGCCGCGCCGTCGTCAGGCTCAACCCCGACGGCCCGAATGACCCCCGGGTGAAGGTCCTCCGGTTCGACGACGGCCGGTCGATGGCCCCGATGACCACCCTGATGCACGCCGTCTGCCATCCCTGCTTCTTCACCTGGGGCGACAACGCCACCACGCCGTACCCCACCGGCTACCCCAGGATGAGCGCGGACTTCCCCGGCGAGGCCCAGACCTTCGTCGAGAAGGTTTACGACGGCCAGACCCGCGCCCTGTTCCTCCAAGGCTGCGCCGGCGACATCCGCCCCAACCTGCCCGGAGACCCCTATCGCTGCGCCGACGAGGCCGACATCCAGTGGGCCGGCCGCGACCTGGGCGGAGCCGTCGTCCGCGCCCTGTCCCGCTCCATGGTCCGTGAGCACCTGACCAAACGCCCCACGAACTACAAGCTGCGTTGCGCCTCCGAGCGCGTGATGCTCCCCGGCAAGGACGGCCCCGTCGAGGCCGAGATGATGGCCCTGAAGGTCGGCCCCTACCTGTTCCTGACCATCCCCGGCGAGCCCATGGTCGAGTACGGCTTCAAGCTCGAAGCCGCCATCGCCGACCGCGCCATCCCCATCATCGTCGGCTACGCCAACGGGACCCTCGGCTACATCGCCACGGCCGAGTCCTACAAGGTCGGCGGCTACGAGCCCATCCAGTCCCCCCTGCTGCCCGAGGCCGAACCGGTCATCCACGCCACCCTCGGCCGCCTGGCCGACCGGGTCGTCGGCGATGTCTTCGAGTCCTTCTCCAAGCAGCCGGCGGGGCTCATGCGAACCAAGTGAGCCGGCCGCCCCGGTTCAACACGTCGCCACGCGGCCAATCAGGGCGGCGGCGGCCTCGTTGACGGCCGCCGCGTCCTCGGGCGCGGCGACCGACCCCGGATAGCCATAAATGCCGTCCATCAGGACGATGAGCTGGACGGCCAAGGCCTCCGCCCCGGGGCCTCCCACTCGGCGGCAGAGGTCGTCCAGTCGCGACCTCACCTCACGCTTGTGGGCCGCGATGACCGCCCGCGCCGGGTGTGCCGCGTCGGGGAACTCCGCCGACGTGTTCAGGAACGGGCAGCCGCGATACCCCGGGCCGCGGACCTTCTCGACCGTGGCCGCGACCAGGCCCCGCAGCCGCGCGGCCGGCTCATCGGACTCGTCGCCGATCGACCGTTCCCACCAGTCGAAGAACCTACGGTTCCGCTCCTCCAGGTAGGCGACGACCAGGTGGTCCTTCGACCGGAAGCTGCGGTACAGGCTCATCTTCGCCACGCCCGAGCGGGCGATGATCGTGTCAATTCCGACGGCGCGGATGCCCTCGCGGCCGAACAGGTCCAGCGTCGCCTCCATCACCCGGTCGCGTGCCGTCTTCTCGGGCTCCACGAATCGCCCCCTCGCCGCCTTGAATTGACATGAGACAGAACCGTCCGTAACATTGTCGCCGAACGAAGGACGTTCGATCAAGGGTGATCCGGGGTCCCGATCCGATGACGACGCTCAGGCCGGCCGCACGTGGTTCGCTGCACTACGCCTGGGCGGTCGCCGGGGTGACCTTCTTCATCCTGCTGGCCACGGCCGGCGTCCGGTCTGCCCCCTCGATCCTGATCGTCCCGCTCGAGCGAGAATTCGGCTGGAGCCGGTCGACGATCTCGCTGGCCATCTCGGTGAACCTGATCCTCTACGGCCTCATCGGCCCGTTCGCGGCGGCGCTCATGGGCCGGCTGGGGCTGCGACGCACGGTGATGCTCTCGCTTGCGATCGTGTCGGCCGGGGTCGCCCTGACGACGCAGATGACGGCCTCCTGGCAGCTAGTCCTGCTCTGGGGCGTGGTCGTCGGCGGCGGCACGGGCATGACGGCGCTCGTCCTGGGCGCCACGGTCGTCAATCGCTGGTTCGCCCGCCGCCGAGGCCTGGTGCTCGGCCTGCTCACGGCCAGCTCGGCCACCGGCCAGCTCATCTTTCTGCCATTGATGGCGTCGATGGTCCAGCACCTGGGTTGGCGGCCCGCCGCGATGCTCATCGCCGGCGCGACCGCCGCGGTGATCCCCCTCGTGGCTCTGCTCATGCGTGATCGGCCCGCCGATCTCGGCCTGCGTCCTTATGGAGAGCTTGCCGGCGAGGAAGAGCCGGAGACGGTCGTCGAGAACCCGGTGCGGGAGGCCATGCAGGCCCTCTTCGACGGGCTCCGATCCAGGGATTTCCGCCTCCTGGCCGGCAGTTTCTTCGTCTGCGGGGCCAGCACCAACGGCCTGATCGGCACCCACCTGATTCCGGCCTGCCTGGACAACGGGATCCCCGAAGTGCGTGCGGCGGGCCTGCTGGCGGCGATGGGCCTGTTCGACCTGGTGGGCACGACCGCCTCGGGCTGGCTCTCCGACCGCTGGGATAATCGCCTCCTGCTGTCGTGGTACTACGGCCTGCGCGGGCTGGCGCTCATCGCCCTGCCGATGGTCCTGGGGCCGGCCTCCTGGGGCCTGCCGATCTTCGCCGTCGTCTACGGCCTCGACTGGATCGCGACGGTCCCCCCCACGGCGAGGCTGACCGCCGACGCCTTCGGCAAGGCCCGCGCCGGGGTCATGTTCGGCTGGATCGTGGCGGCCCATCAACTGGGCGCCGCCGCGGCCGCGTACGGGGCCGGCGCCACCCGTTCCTGGATGGGCGACTACCAGCGGGCCTTCCTCACGTCGGGAGCCCTCTGCCTGGTGACCGCCGCCTTCGTCCTGCAAATCGGCCGGGGGCCGGAGCGGCCCGCTGAAACCGATGCCGACACCCCGGGCACCGCGCTGGAACCGGCGATTGGCTGAATCATGACTCAGCCGGGAAGGGGGGGCCGATGGCAGTCCGCGACCGGATTTCGTGGCTCCTGATCGTCGCGGCCGTCGCCGCGATCGCCTACGCCGCCCTGAAGCCGCCGGCGGCCGTCCACCCGGTCACACCGCCCATGCTCGCCGCAGCCGGCGCGATGTCCGGCACGCGAGTGACGGCGCACTCGGCGATGGGTTCGGACGGGCGTGACCATTCGCCGGCCAGCGAGGCGGCCAATCGTCCGCTCGTCCTCGTCTTCATCAAGGACGGCTGCCCGTGCAGCGAGGCGGCCGAGCCCTATTTTCGGCGAATCCACGCCGCCTATGGCGCGAACGCCTCGATCCTCGGCGTGATCGACGGCGACCTGGCCACCGCCCGCGACTGGGCCCGCCGCCACGGCACCCCCTACCCGGTCCTCGCCGACCCCGATCGGACGATCATCGAAGCCTGCAAGGCCGATCGATCGGCCTACGCGATGCTCGCGGCCCCGGGCGGGCAGGTCGAGGCGATGTGGCCCGGCTACTCGTCGACGATGCTGGCCGAGGTCGGCGCCGGCCTGGCCCGGCTCGCCGGAGTGGCCGAGATCAATCTCGACACGGCCGGGGCACCCGACGAGATGGCCTCGGGCTGCTCGTTCTGAGCGTGAACCGAGCCCCGCGTCCGACTAATTCTGAGGCGGGTCGAATTCCAGGGCCGAGGCGGGCAACTCGACGTCGAACTCGGGCTCAAGGTCCAGCGTGCCGACCGACCGGAACTCGTCGTGCTGCATCTCCTTGACGACCCGCCGGACGGCGTGGGTCTTCGCGTCGATCCAGTAGGTGTCCACGACCTCGAACTTCTTCCTGGTCTGGAAATTGACCGCCTCGAACCGTCGGCGAAGGCGACGGCAGGCGTGCTCCCCGATCGATCCGTCCTCCAACTGCGACAGCACGCCGGGCCCCTCGCTCAGGGCGTGTGGGCGGCCCAGGAGTTCGGGCAGGAGCAGGGGAGCGATCGTCATCGACGCGGATTCCGTGACCCCGGCCGCGGCCCCCAGCGCGAATTGCAGCGAGTTGGGCTTCTGGACGCCCGGCCGGATGTCCCACCAGGTCTTCACCGCCGTGCCGTCCATCCAGATCAGGTTGCGGATGCGCTTCTCGTCGCGCTCGTCGTCGAATTCGAAGCGGAATTTGTCCGGGCGGGCGAACGCCGTGGTGATCAGGCGAGGCTTGGTCTCGCCTTCGGCCCGATCGTTTCCCTTGGCATCGAGGAAAATCTGGACCGCCTTGCCCTGATCACGGTAGGTCTTGCACGAGGCGTAGAGCGCCTCGACCTTGCGTGCCAGCTCGAAGGGGTCGGGCTTCGCGTCATCCGCCCGCGCGATGCGTCGGGAGATCCGGCCGGTCATGAAGAGGGCGGCGAGCGTGCCGAGGAAGACGCGACGTTCGGCTCGGATGTCGTGCATGGCGGACTCCCGATGGGTGCCTGCTGCCGCCTTCGCGTCACGAGGGCCGCCTCGCTCGACCACCCGAGGGAGTGATCGCGGCAGAGGAGACGCGGTGCCGGTGGTCTTGGGGGTGCGGTAAGGCCATTCGACCAAACACGTGTGTGGTAATCAATGCACCACGTCTCGTGATCCAACTCACCCGCGAACGGTCGTGCTCACCTCCGTCTGATACGCGGCGAACGAGGGGCCAACCGTCGAGGAGATCGCCCTGGCCGCCACACGCTGGGCAACCGAGACGGAGATGCACGGCCATTGCCCAACGACGAACGGGCGGTGATCGCCGAGGTCTGTCCGGCACGACCGCGAAATGGCGACGATGGCTTGGTCGGGATGACCCGGATGGCCAGGGGAACGAGCCCCCGTGCGGTCACCGGAGATGAGGTGAGGAATGGCGGAGCAGAGCAGGGCAGGGCGAATTTTGGTCGGGCTTCGAAATGAGGTCGGCCCCTCGGAACCGAGGGGCCGCGCGAACCGATCGCTTTTCTAGGTTGCACATCGCGGGGTCGCGACGGCCCTTGGCTCGACCGGGATGCTTAGCGGCCGGCCCGCGAGCGGCGGAGCATTCCGAAGCCGGCAAGGGCCGACAGGAAGATCGCCACCGAGGTGGGCTCGGGCACCGCCGCGGTGGTGGTGATCTGGGCCTGGGCGGTCGTACGTCCACCGTTGGTCGTGGAGGGGACCAGCGAGATGTTCGAGTCCAGGACCTTCAGGGTGTTGAGGAAGTCGCCCGTGCGGAAGGTGCCGACGGGGACCGGGTCGAAGGTCGCCACCACGTCCGACTGGGACGTGCCGGTGATCGAGCCGTTGAGCACGCCGGTCAGGGTGAAGGGCGTCTCGTTGGGCAGCGGCACCGAGCCGTTGACCTTGCTGATGCCCAGCGTGATCGAGAACTTGGTGTTGGTGTAGGTCGTCACCTGGTCGTCGGGCAGGGCGCCGGAGACGAGGAACTCGCCCAGGCTGAACGACGAGGGGGCGGTGAACGAGCCGGCGGCCACGCTGTTGAAGCTGATGACCGGGGTGCCCGTGACGCCGGCCGAGTCGATCGTGCCGGAGGTGTTGTAATTCATGTAGCTCTTGAGCGAATCCGCCCGCGAGCTGCCCGCCGTTACGGCGATCGTAGCCAAAGCGGCGAGGGCGATCCGTAGCCCGACCCACTTTCGTGACATGCTCATCGTCTCCTCCTGAACTTGAATGGGAATGTCGCGCCCCGACTGACATCCAATGTCGGGGCCTGGCCGGTCTCGCTCGGCGAGCCGGGGGAAAACCCCGTCGCCGCCGGCGATCTGAAATGCGCCCGGGCCGCGCTCGCCTCGAGGGAGAGCGACCCCGTCCGCCACGGCTGCGAGAGCCGGAGCAGCATCCGTGCCTTGGTCAAATCGGCTGAGGTCTGGGTGCCGTCGCGATGGGTGCTTGTTCAAGAGACCCGGCCTCCTTGCCCGGCCACCTGGATGCCGATCCGCCCCGGTCCGCAGTGGCGAAACCTTGAGGCGAAATCGAACTGCGGGGGAACTTAATCCATCGGGCCGGGCAAGTAAACCTCAATTTCCCCGCCCCGTCGCCCGATCACGCGAGACAACGACTCTTGAAGCCGCTTGACGCCGCCTCGCCGCGCCTCATAATGCAGAAAGAGGATTGGTGGGGGTTGCGCCCATCAGAGTTGAAGCCTCCACCGAGCGGCGGGGCAGTCGGGGGTTTTCCATGCGACTGAGGCGCGGACGTCTGGGATGGCTCGCGACGACCATGGTCGTCCTGGGCATACTCCGGACCCCGTTCCCCGAGGCCGACTTCCATAATATCCGGCACCACGACACGCCGGGCGAAGTCTGCGCCATGCATGACCACCTCCTCCGCTGGCACCCCGAGGCCGGGGTGGCCGACGACGTGGCCGTGCTCCACTGGCACTGGCTGAATCCCGCCAACGCCCTGCCGGGTGGCCCCGTCGACTCGACACCCGCGCTGCACGCGAACATCCCCGACCAGCCGGGCACCGTCCCCGACCCCTTGCCGCAGATCGCCCTCGACGAGTCGTCGTCGTCCCCCGCGGCCGGCCGGCTGGTCACGCTCGACCCCATCGGCCCTGGCCTGACTCCCTTCCTGCTCGACGCCTTCTCCTTCTGGCACCCGCCTTCCATGGCCCCGGTCGGGTCGCATCCCCGCGCGCCTCGCCCGGCCGCTTCTCCCCTGGCCTTGCTCCAACGCTGGACCTGCTGAGGCCCGGCACCGACGCCGCCCTCCCCGCGACGCCCCCTCCCGGCGCCCGCCGTGCCGTCCAACCGTGTTGAAGCGTGCCAGAACGAACGTGCGCGGCCTCCGTCGACACTCCGACGGATGTCGCACCCAGCGAGGCCGATGGCAAGGGCCACCGCGCGGTTGATCCCGCGATGCGCAGCCCAATGTCGCCGGCCGGGGGGACCCCAATGAAGCTCGGACTCGCCGCGGCGCACCGTCTTGCGTCCTGGTTCAAGCTCGGCCTGCCCTTAATCGGGCTCGGGCTCGCCTTCTTCTTCGGGCTCTCGGCCCACGACCGCGTCTTCCACGGGGTCTGGGGCGAGCCCTTCTCGACACATAATGACACCGTCGCCCGCCCGTCGCCGGCCTCTCCCCCGGTGGCATCGCCCGCGGAACGCGAGCCGGTGGAACTTGTCACCCTCTCGCCGGAGAAGGCCCGCGCCGGCGGCCTCCGCATCGAGCCCGCCCGGATGCTGGCCATGCCCGACGAGCTGGGCGTGGCCGGGCAGGTCGAGGCCGACGCCGACCACCTCATCGACATCCGCTCGCAGGTTCCCGGCATCGTCCGCACCGTCCATGTTACGCTCGGCCAGGTCGTCAAGGCGGGCGACCCGCTCGTCACCCTGGACAACGCCGAGGTCGGCCTGGCCCGGCTCAATTTGCGGGCCCGCCTGCGCGAGCTTGAGACCGCCAGGACCGAGGCCGACTGGCGCAACCAGACCGCCGACAACATCCAGACGCTCATCCCCTTGCTCCGCAAGAACGTCCCCGCCGTGGAACTGGAGAAGACCTTCGCCGATCGCCCCCTGGGCACCAATCGGGCCGAGCTGCTGACCGCCTACGCCAACCTGGAGATGGCCACCCACGAGGAGCAGAAGCAGGCCGAGTTGTTCAAGAAGAACATCGTCGGCGAGCACCCCGCCTTCCTCGCCAAGCACGCCCGCGAGGGGACCCAGGCCAAGTTCGAGGCCTCCCTGGAGCAGATCAAGTTCGACGCCGCCCAGCAGAAACGGCTCGCCGAGCAGCACCTCAGGCTGGCCGAGGCCGCCGTGCTCGACGCCCGCCAGCGGCTGAAGATCTACGGTGTCCCGCCCGAGGACGACGCGCGGGCCGAGTCCGCGCCCGCCCCCGAAGGCTCGGCCGCCGAGCCCGACCTGACCTCGTACACGATCAAGGCCCCCTTCGGCGGCAAGATCCTCACCCGCACGGCCGTCCCCTCGATGCTCGCCGAGCCCGCCTCGGTCCTCTTCCGCCTGGCCGACGTCACCCGCGTCCGCGTCCGCGCCGACGTCCCCGAGGGGAGCCTGCGGCGCCTGCCCGAGCTGAAGGACGCGCAGGTCCTGCTCACGGCCGCCGCCTACCCCGACCAGTCCTTCCGCGCCAGGATTCTCGACGTCGGCGCCCAGGTCGACGTGGCCACCCGCACCGTGCCGCTGGTGGCCGAGGTCGACAACGCCTCGGGCCTGCTGAAGATCGGCCAGTTCGTCCGGGTCCACCTCACCGGCTCCGACGCCTCGGAGGCCCTGACCGTACCCGACGCGTCGGTCGTCGAGATCGACGGCAAGTCGGGCGTCTTCGTCCCCGCCGGCGCGCCCAACTGCTTCCGGTTCCGCGTGGTCGACGCCGGCCGCACCGCCGAGGGCAGGCGCGTCGTGCGGGCCGGCCTGGCGGATGGCCAGGAGGTCGTCGCCGCAGGCGCCTTCCTGCTCAAGAGCGAGCTGATCCTGGGCAGCGAGACGGAGGACTGATCGAGACATGCTCAACGCACTCATCGAGGGCTCGCTGCGCAACCGGTTCATGGTCCTGGCCCTGACCGCCCTGGTTGCCGCCATGGGCGTCTACTCCGCCCTGAACCTGCCCATCGACGCCATCCCCGACCTGACCAACGTCCAGGTCCAGATCCTCACCGAGGCCGCCGCGCTCTCCCCCCTGGAAGTCGAGACCCTCATCTCGTTCCCCGTCGAGGGGGCCATGAGCGGCCTGCCCGACGTCGAGCAGATCCGCTCCGTCTCCAAATTCGGCATCTCCGTGGTCACCGTCGTCTTCCGCGAGGGGACCGACATCTACCGCGCCCGCCAGCTCGTCGGCGAGCGGCTCTCACGCGCCGCGCAGGCCATTCCCCCCGGCTACGGGACTCCCGGCCTCGGGCCCATCTCCACCGCCCTGGGAGAGGTCTACCAGTTCCAGGTGAAGGGCAAGGGCGTCAGCCCCATGGAGCTGCGCACGATCCTCGACTGGTTCGTCTCCTACCAGCTCCGCGCCGTGCCGGGCGTCACCGAGATCAACAGCCACGGCGGCGAGCTGAAGACGTACCGGGTCGAGGTCGACCCCGACAAGCTCAACGCCTACCGCCTGACCATGGCCCGGATCGTCGACTCGCTGAACGCCAACAACGTCAACGTGGGCGGCGGCTACCTGGTGCACGAGGGCGAGGCCCGCTACATCCGCGGCGAGAGCCAGGCCCACGGCATCCCCGACATCGAGGCCATCGTCGTCGACGAGCGCGCCGGCGTCCCCGTCACCATCAAAGACCTGGCAAACGTCACCATCGCCCCCATGATTCGCGCGGGCCTGGCCACCCGCGATGGCGAGGGCGAGATCGTCGTCGGCCTGGTCATGATGCTCATCGGCCAGAACTCCAGGCTCGTCGTCGAGGACGTCAAGGCGGAGCTGAAACGGATCAACGCCGCCCTCCCCACCGGCGTCACCATCGAGCCCCTTTATGACCGCTCGCACCTGATCGAGCAGACCCTGGAAACCGTCCTCCACAACCTGGCCGAGGGGGGCATCCTCGTCGTCGCCGTGCTGCTCCTGCTGCTGGGCGACCTCCGCGGCGGCCTGATCGTCGCGCTGGCCATCCCGCTGTCGATGCTCTTCGCCGCCAACGTCATGCTCGCCACCGGCCTTTCCGCCAGCCTGATGAGCCTGGGCGCCATCGACTTCGGCCTGATCGTCGACTCCAGCGTCATCATGGTCGAGAACTGTGTCCATCGCCTCGGACACGAGGCAGGCACGCGATCCAAGCTCGCCATCATCCGCGACGCCGCCGTCGAGGTCCGCAAGCCCACCCTCTTCGGCGAGCTGATCATCGCCATCGTCTACCTGCCGATTTTGGCCCTGCAAGGGACCGAGGGGAAGCTCTTCCGGCCGATGGCCCTCACCGTGATTTTCGCCCTGGCCGGCTCAATGGTCCTCTCACTCACATTGATGCCCGTCCTCGCGTCATTGGCCCTGAAGGCCGTCCCCGCCGCCCGCGAAATTCTCGTCATACGCATCCTCAAGCGCCTTTATGCCCCGATCCTCGACGCCTTCGTCCATCGCCCGGTCCTCGCGGCCTTGCTGGCCGTCGCTCTCGTCGCTTCCAGCGTGCCGGTGGCCCTGAACCTTGGCGCCGAGTTCATGCCCAGGCTCAACGAGGGCGACCTCCTCATCGAGGCCGTGCGCATCCCGTCGGCCGCGCTCGAGGGGGCCGTCCCCATGTCGACCCAGATCGAGACGATCCTGAAGACCTTCCCCGAGGTCCGCACCGTCTTCTGCAAGACGGGCCGGCCCGAGATCGCCAATGATGTGATGGGTGTGCATCAGACCGATGTTTGGGCCATGCTCAGGCCCCAGTCCGAGTGGCGCCAGGGGGTCACCCGCGACGAGCTCATCCGCAAGATGGACGAGGTCCTCTCCGCCCAGGTGCCCGGCGTCAAGTTCGGCTTCAGCCAGCCAATCGAGATGCGCGTCAATGAGCTTGTCGCCGGCGTCAAGAGCGACGTCGCCGCCCTGCTGTACGGCCCCGACCTCGGCGTGCTCCGCGAGAAAGCGACCGAGATCGAGCGCGTGCTCTCCAAGATCGAGGGGGCCCGCGACATCAAGGTCCCCACCTCGGGCCGGCTCCCGATGCTCAGGGTCACGGTGCGCCGCGACCAGCTCGCCCGCTACGGGATCCAGGCCGCCGACGTCCTCCAATCCATCTCCGCGCAGGGGGGGACCACCGTCGGCATGGTCTTCGAAGGCCAGGCCCGCCACCCCATCCAGATCCGGCTCCCGCTCGCCTGGCGCGACAGCCCCGAGCGCATCGGCTCGATCCGCGTCGCCGACCCCCTCGGCCGGCCCATCCCGCTGGCCGACCTCGCCGACATCACGATGGAGGAAGGCCCCAGCGAGATCGAGCGCGAGAACGTCCAGCGCAGGGCCGTCGTCGGCGTCAACGTCCGCGACCGCGACCTCGCCGGCTTCGTCGCCGAGGCCCAGCGCTCCATCGCCGCCAAGGTCAGCCTCCCCCCCGGCTACGTCCTCCGCTGGGGCGGCCAGTTCGAGCACTTGCAGACCGCCACTCGCCGCCTGCTCATCGTGGTGCCGGTGGCGCTCGGCCTGATCTTCCTGCTGCTCTACAGCTCGTTCGGATCGATGCGCCTGGCATTGCTGATTTACCTGGCCGTCCCCACCGCGGCCACCGGAGGCATCTTCGCCCTGGCCCTGCGAGACCTGCCCTTCTCGATCTCGGCGGGCGTCGGCTTCATCGCACTCTTCGGGGTCGCCGTCCTCAACGGCCTCGTCTGGGTCAGCGCCGTGGAACATCTGCGCGACGCCGGCCACCCGCCCCGGGAGGCCGCCCGCGAGGCCTCGCTCTCCCGCCTCCGGCCGATCCTGATGACCGCCCTGGTCGCCGCCTTCGGCTTCTTGCCCATGGCCACCTCCGTCACCCCTGGCGCCGAGATCCAGCGCCCCCTGGCCACCGTCGTCATCGGCGGCCTTCTCACCTCAACCCTCCTGACCGCCCTGGTCCTCCCCGCCATCTATCCCCTCTTCGCCGCCCGTCAACCCCGGAGTGTGGAACTCTGACCCATCGCCGCCTCAACCCGCCCCCGCCCCCCGGCCGATACCATGCCTGTGGCCTTGACAGGACGGTCAGGGCCGGGGCGGGGGGGTGGAAACGATGGCCGCACCAACCAGGCAGACGACCAGCAAGCTCGTCGCGTCCGACGCCGAGCGTCGGGTCGTCGAACTCTCCGCGGAACTCGCCGCCCTCAGGCGACAGGTGGTGGCCCTCCAGCGGGTCAGCAGCCTGGGCGTGCTCGCCGGCTCGGTCTGTCACGAGCTGAACAACGCCCTGACCCCGGTCCTGAACTACGCCAAGCTCGGCCTGCGCAACCCCGACCCCGCCTTCCGCGAGCGTGCCTTCGAGAAGATCCTCGACGGCGCGCAACGGGCCTCCACCATCACCGGAGGCGTCCTCGGCCTAGCCCGCCCCCGCGCCGACCGCCGCTCGGCCACCGACCTCTCGCGGCTCACGCAGGAAGTCCTCCAGCTCCTGAACAAGGACCTCTCCAAGGCCAGGGTCCAGGTCGACTATCAGGCCGACGGCACCCCGCACGCCCGGATCAACCCCGCCCAGATCCAGCAGGTCCTCCTCAACCTGATCATCAACGCCCGCCAGGCCATGCCCGGCGGCGGCACCGTCAAGGTCCGCGTCCACCTCGACCCCACCGGCCAGCAGGCCGAGCTGAGCGTCGGCGACACCGGCACCGGCATCGCCGCCGACGACCTCCGCCGCATCTTCGACCCCTTCTTCACCACCAAGATCGGCCCCGACGAGACCGGAATGGGCGGGACCGGCCTGGGCCTCTCCGTCTGCCGAGACATCGTCGAATCCCACCGGGGCCGCCTTCGGGCCGAGAGCCGCCCCAACCAGGGAACCACCTTCACCCTCATCCTCCCCGCTTGCCCCGCCCCCCTCAAGCAAGCCATCGCCTGAATGAACCGGTAAATCTCAGCCCGGACGATGTGCGAGGATCGCAACGTCGGGGGGAGCGCGAGGGGGCAGTCCCCTCCCGGCGTTCGACCTCCGGATTGTGAGAGGTTTCGCCGCGTTCCTCACGAGTCGCGGAGCATCCCGTTGGAAGGCTTCGCCATCCTTCTCTCGATCCCTGTCGCCCTCGTCGCGAACACGGCCTATTGCGCCTTCCTGAATTTTTACGCGATGAAGTCCGATCTCATAAGCCGTCTGTTCGTCTGTGTGTCGTGGCTTGTCCTTGGTGTGTTCTCGGTCGAGTTGTTGCTGCTCGCTAGCCAGGGTGTTGTGCGTAGTCGGACCCTGATTGGACCCGCCTTTTCGGTGGCGCACTTCGTCTGCTTCCTCCTGGGGTCGCCCGCCCTGGCGGACGTGCTCTCGCTCGGTCGGCGTGGGCCGCTCGTCGATCGATGGTACCTGATCATCGCGGGCTGCACGGCCTTCGCGCTCTTCCTCGTGGTCCAGCAATACGTCGTCTCCGAGGCACTCTACGGCCCCAACGGGACTGAAGGACCATTCGGTGAAAAGCGAGTCGGGATCATCTTCTCGCCGTGAAACGTCGCCGGACAGGGCTCCACCCCGACCGACGGTTTCATTGAAGAACTCATAGATCTTATGGACGTCAACGGTGCGCGATCCTGAAAATCTCCTTGGATGGGGATCGTTCCAGGTGCCTGGATCCCATCGACTTGAATTTTGCCGTGAAAATGCTTTGTCAGATCCTGGAATCTGCGACCATGTGACACGTCGTAATAACAAGCGGCGTGTCATCCACATCACCTAGGACAAAGCACCATGTCTCAGCCCAGTCAAGCAGGCGGCAGTGGCCGTAAGTTTGCCGAGATCATCCCTCCGCAGCCCGCGCAAGCGGAACGATTGACCACTCAAGGCACTCCGCCGCTCCATGACCTTGGGCCTCTCGAACAACTGTTGGGGGTCTGGAACGGACGTGGCACCGGGTGGAACATGATTGCCCTGCCGTTCCAGATGGCCCCGTCGCCGCCCGCGGGGTTCAAATTCCGCCTCCTGATGAATCAGTACGACGAAGAACTTCGGTTCACCTTCGTCGACGACGGCGTCCCCAATCGAGGCATGTCGCGGCCCGGCCTTCCCGATTCCGACCAGTTCGTCGCCACCGTCGATTATCAGCAGAAGATCGCCCAGGTCGCGGCGGAAGACCGGCCTCATAGCGGCCTCGCGGGTGCGGCAGGCCTGCCGATCCACCACGAACCCGGCTTATGGTTGTACGATAAGAATCGCAGGACCAAGGACGACCACATCAATGGCGACCAAGTGACGGAAGTGGAGCTCGACGTCGCACGACTCGCATCGATTCCGCACGGAAACTCCGTCCTCGCCCTCGGCAGATCGGAGGTCCACGACGGCATGCCGCCGATCCCGCCGGTGAGCGGGTTGCCCTTTGGCCGCTTCGAGGACGTGAGCGGCCCGAACTACGACTTCAAGAGCGACCCGTATCTGGAGCCATACAAGCACTACATCGACAACCCGTTCAAGGGAACCGTCGGGGCGCCCACGTTCCCCGGATTCAGTCCGGCCGACATGAACCAGATCCTTCGTTTCGCGAACCAGGGCGTCAACATCGTCCGGACGACGACGTTGACAGTGGACACGGATCGGAAGAGCGCCGGGATCACGAATGTCCCATTCTCGGTCCGCGAGGCCGAGCCGGTCAGCATGAAGTCGACGTTCTGGATTCAGGAACTCGCCGAGAAGGACGAATCGGGGAAGCCCAAGTTGAGGCTGCAATACTCGCAAGTCGTCATGCTCCACTTCTTCCATCCTCGCCAGGATGACTTCCCGGGGCGGGCCGTCTGGCCGCACATCAGCATCGCCACCCTGGAGAAGTCGCCGGAACCCTACCAGGTCGTGCCGGGTTAGACGGGGCCGCTCGTCTCGCTGAGAAGCCCTGGCAAAACCACCGCTCACGCCTCGCAATATCGGCGGGTGCCCGGGTTTTGTCAGGGCTTCTTGAACTCCCGGATGGGATCAAAGTGTCCATGAGCATCGGGCGCGGCTCATCATCGCGAAAGCCGGGAGACCGATGGTCTGGTGGGTACCCATCCGGCAGGCCGAATCCCTGCGTCACGACGGTCGTTGCCGGGGGCGGATGACGATCGCCGAGGGTTTCGCCCTCTTGCTGGTCGGGATCGCCGTCGCATTCGGGATCGTGCCGACCTGAACTTATCCCCCCGGCTTTGCCCGATCTTTTCAGGGTTCGTGGCCTCAGCCTCGCGGCATCGGGACGATCAACCCCCCTTATTCGGGGAAAATCCGGATGGGCTGGAAGAATTCCGTTGCAAGGCTTGTCCCGCATTGGGGATGATTGTTCGTGAAGACCATCCTGACGCGACGTCGCGACGGGATGGCTCACACCCGGAACTCCATCCCAGGAAGCGACGCAGCACCATGGGCAAAATCGAAGTCAGCCAGAAGCGCATCGACGCCAACCGCCGCAATGCCATGCGCAGCACCGGGCCGAAATCGGCCGATGGTAAGGAGAAGTCCCGGCGAAATAGCCTGGTTCACGGGCTGGCCGGGGCGGGGGTGGTGGTGGCCGAGCGGGAGAGGAACGCTCTGGCCGACAGGGTGGCGATGTGGAGTGCGTCGCTCTGCCCGATGGATGCGTTCGAGATGGGGCTGGTCGAGACGATTGCCGTGGAGAGCTTGCGGATCGAGCGGTGCCGGGTGGAAGAGGACCTGGCCCGCGACTTCAGGGCTCGGCGGGCCGGGCATTGCTGGGGGGATGAGCGGAAGGCCGTTGTTGCGAAGGCGGCCCGGGCGCTGGGGCGGCGGCCGGCCGAGACGGCGATGGTGCTGGCGTCGTCGGCGCCGGGGTGCGAATGGCTGATTGACCGCTGGCGGATGCTGGGGTTCGCGCTCGACAAGGCGGGCGAGTGGACCGACGAGCAGCGGAACATGGCCCTGAACATGCTCGGGGTCGCCGCCGACCTGCGCGACCTGGAGACGCCGATCAACGCCCCCGAAGGTCTGGATGCGATCGAGTTCCGGCAGGCGCTCGTCGACGACCAGCTCGAACGGCTGATCGGCCGCAAGGAACGGACGCTTGACGACATCGAGGACGACCTCCGCGAGGCCACGGCCCTGGGATACGCCGTCGACCTCGACCCGGCGCTCGCCTTGATCCGTCGCTACGAGGCCGCCAGCTTCCGCCGGATGCGCTGGGCCCTCGACCTCCTCGACAAGAACCGCCGCCCCGAAACCGCCGAGAATCTCCGCCAGGCCGATGAGCCCCGTCAGGCTGGGCAGGGGGCCGCAAGTCCTATTTCAGAAACAACTTCCGTGTCCCGGGCTGGGGCTGATTGCGCCCATTCCGGACGGGTCCAGCTGGCCGACGCCATGAGGGACCTGGCCACCCCGACGGCCGTCGCCGCGAGCGTCCCGATCGAAGCCACCGAGGGGCCCGGACGGGCGCCGGAGGCGGGTCGCAAGGCACGCAACTCCCGCAAGTTGCGCCAGGTTCGTGCTCGACGCCAGGCGGCCCAGGCCTTGCTCCTCTCCTGCTAACCTTCGCCGGGGGCGTCGCCTCCGGAAGCAAGACTCCACGCCTCTGTTCCTTGGGCTCTTTGGCAATTCGGAGCGAAAAGTCCCGCGTTTCGTCGGACGCCCAGGGCCGTCCGCCCATGAGCCCGGGCCCCGGCGCGTCCCGGGCTGAAGGTGCCTTCGAAAACGCCGGCCTGTCCGGCCTTCGGGGCGGAGGGTGGCCGGCGATGATGCGAAAAAGGGACGCCCAAGATTCGGCGGGCGGCTCATTGCAGACCCCTGAAAACGGGGGCCGGCACCGGCACTTGGCCCCGGTGCGGGGCCCCTGTTTTCCGGGCGAAGGATTCGGGGGCGGGGCGGGGGGCACTGGCCTCGGGCGGGGGAATTCGGTAGGGTCGGGCCGGACTTTTGGAAACGGCCGGAGATGGAAAAGCGATGCGCCTGGTGACCGTGAAGACCGAGGGCGGGCCCAGGGCCTGCGGGACATTCCAGGGGCAATACGTCGACCTCAACGCGGCCGACCCCGCGCTGCCGGCCAGCGTCCGCGAGATCCTCGCGCTCGGGCCCGACGGGCTGGCCCGCGCCGCCGAGGCTCAGGCCAAGGGGACCGTCAAGTACGACCCCGCCAAGGCGGTCTTGCTCGCGCCCATCCCCGACCCCCAGAAAATCATCTGCCTCGGGCTGAACTATCGCGATCACGCCGAAGAGAGCGGGATGGCAATCCCCACCGAGCCGATCCTCTTCAGCAAGTATCCCTCGACGCTTGTCGGCCAGGGGGCCGAGATCGTCCTGCCGAGGGTCAGCACCGAGGTCGACTACGAGGCCGAGCTGGTCTTCGTCATCGGCCGCACCTGCAAGCTGGTCGAGCGCGGCGACGCCATGGATTACGTCGCCGGCTACATGGTCGGCCACGACGTCTCGGCGCGAGACTGGCAGCTGAACAAGCCCGGCAAGCAGTGGATGGCCGGCAAGACCTTCGACACGTTCGCCCCCGTGGGCCCCGCCCTGGTCACGGCCGACGAGGTGCCCGACCCCCACGCCCTGGGCATCCGCCTGCGTCTGAACGGCAAGACGATGCAGGATTCCAGCACCGACCAGCTCATTTTCAAAGTCGACGAGGTGGTCGCCTACCTCTCCCAGATCATGACCCTGGAGCCCGGCGACCTCATCTTCACCGGGACCCCTCCCGGAGTCGGCATGGCCCGCAAGCCCCCCGTCTGGCTCCAGCCCGGCGACGTCTGCGAGGTCGAGATCGACGGCCTGGGAACCCTCCGCAACCCGGTCGTCAGGCACTGATCCAGGCCCGCGAGGTCGTCCATGAGACTTGCGTCGAAGCTCTGCATCGGCGCAAGTCTGGCGCTGCTCGTCCTGTCGATCTGGCCGGCCAGGATGAGCCTCGGCCTGTTCGCCGCATTCACCTTCTCCTTGATCTGGCTCCCCCTCACGGCCTTCGCCGTGCTGCGGTCGGCCTCCCAGGAGTGTCAGCGGCCGGGCGAAGCGGCGAGGGCGAGCAGGACGCGGAGTTGGGCCCTGTCCGCCGGGGCGACCCTTCTCCTGACGCTCGCCGCCTTGTGCGTCAGCCTCCCCGTGCGGCTGGGCTTCGCGGCCTCACGTTCCGCCTTCGAGGCGGGGCTTGCCGGCCCTCACGATCCGGGCCGGCCGCTCGGGCTCTACCGGGTCGATCGGCGGGACGCCGACCCGAGGGGCGGGGTCTACTTCCGGACCGGGACATCCGAAGACGGCCCCTTCATCACCTCCTGGGGCATCGCCCACAGGCCCAATCCCAAGGGCTCTCCATACGGTATGGGCCGCTACGATCGGGTCCATCTCACGGGCGACTGGTACGCCTTCTCCGCGTCGGATCATTGATCGAGCGACGCGGGGAAGGCGATCGCCGGGTTCCGGTCAGGCCTGGGCGGCGGGGAGCCAGACGGTGCGCTCGGGGCGGTGGACGATCCGCCGTATGATCCAGGCGACGATCAGGGCCAGCAGAATGACGCCGATGGCGATCGACCCGTTGACGCCGATGATCTCGGCAATCGTGATCAGGAGCCGCTTCAGGCCCCGGCGGCGGAGCCCGTCGACCTCGACGTCATTGCCCGCGGCGATCTCGGTCGCCGCGCTGTACACGCCCCCCAAGAAGAGGCCGACGATGCCACCGACGAACAGGGGCGGGAGCACGGCCTCGACCACCCCGACCTCTTCCTGCGTCGGCTGATAGGTGCGGCCGGATCGCTCGAGGATCGTCTGCAGGATGGTGTCGGCGTCGCTGTCGCCCGTCGAATAAGAGATCGACGTCGGCTTATCGCCCTCGGAGTGGAGGGTCAGGCCGCTGTTGCCCGGGTCCACCTCGGCCTTGGCGATCGTCCGGACGTCCAGAGTCTCGACCCACTTGGCCCCCGCGTCCGCGGGCGCCTTGCCCTGTTCCAACGCGTCGAGCACCGCCTTGAGGTTGCGCTTGAGCGTGATCATCGACCCGGTGACCTTCAGCTTGAAGACCTCGAACTCCCTCAGCATCAGGATGTAGGCCCACTTCTCCTCAGATTTCAGCCAGATCCGCGACTCCATCATCGTTCCTTTCCGCTGCGATGGCGCATCCCGACCGCGGCCCGAGATCTCGGGCCTTTCGATGCACGTCCGATCGGTTTGATGGGTAACGCAGAAAAGTCTAGGACATATTCGAAGCAGGTGAAAGGGCAATGGACTGTTGCCCCTCGAAGGGTCGGGCAAGCGTTCTCAGCCGGAAATCACCGGGGAAAGTGGGGCGGCAGGAATCGGGTCAGGCCCGCTCGACCTCCCAGGCGGTGAGCATTGGCCTGTTGGTGGCTGCCCGGACTGCCCATCTCAGATTCAGGACCAGCAGCGCGGCCACGAGCAGGTAAAATCCTTTGACACCCAGCACCCGGGCACACAGGTTGAAGAGATCTGCCAGGACTTGGCCGCCGCGGTCGCGTCCGCCCATGACTCTGATCGGCTCGATTTGCAGTCCAGCGGCCAGCGTCATCACGCGTGGATGGAGCAAGATGCAGACGGCCGTGGACACGACGGCCCCGATGGTCGGCCCGAGCAAGGCCGTTCTCAGGCCGATCTCTCGCCTCTCCTCGTGATACGCCCGGCCCGTCCTGGACAGGATGGCTCGCACGATCTCGCCGGCCCCCGCACCCGGGGTGAATTCCAGGGTCCTGGGCCGGCCTCCCTCGGTCCGCAGCGTCAGGCTGAAATCGTCGGGATCCACGACGGCACCGAGGATCGACCCCAGCCGGATGGTCTTCACCGACTTCGCGCCAACGTAAGCCGGCTCCTCCCCCTCGGTCAGGTTCTCGACGGCCCGGTTCAACGCCCGGAGGTGCTGGGGCCCGGTCATCTCCAGGAGGTGGAGCTCGTTGCCTCGGAGTAGGAGGATCCACCCCCAACGGTGGAAGGTTGTCCACCAGATCTTCGTGTCCATCCGCGGCACCCCGACGTTTCGCCATCTTCGGCAGTGCGTTGCCATCCTGGAGCATCGCTCACGGCCAGCCAGTCTATTCCAACGTCCGGGTCGCCGGCGACGGCCGAGGCCGAACCTTGCCGGTTGCCCTCGGGCGGATGGAATGACCTTGAGCCCCCTCTCCGACCGCCCCGTGTCCCACTCCCGAGGCGAGAACCCCGTGGACGACGCCATCGACCGCCTGACACCGACGCTCCTCCCCAGCGGCCGGACGGCCATGCGTCAGCGCTGGGCGAACCTGCTCTTCCTGCACTGGCCCGTGCCGGTCGAGGTGCTCCGCCCCCTGATCCCGCAGGGCCTGGAGGTAGACACCTTCGATGGGACGGCTTACGTCGGCCTCGTCCCGTTCACCATGACCGGCGTCCGCCCGACCTGGGCGCCCGCCGTGCCGGGGCTGTCGAACTTCCACGAGGTCAACGTCCGGACGTACGTGCACCACCGGGGGAAAAACCCGGGGGTCTGGTTCTTCAGCCTCGACGCGGCCAGCTCGGTCGCGGTGCGCATCGCCCGGCGGTTCTGGAACCTTCCCTATCACTTCGCCCGGATGGGGCAGGCGCACGGGTCGGATGGGTCGATCTCGTATCGCTCGGAGCGGCTCTGGCCGGGACCCACGCCGGCCGGCTGCGACCTGGCCTATCGCCCCGAGGGGACGCCGGCCGCCTCTCGCCCCGGCACCCTGGAGCACTTCCTCGCCGAGCGTTATCTGCTCTACACCCTGGGCCGTCGCGGCCTGATCTCGGGCCGGGTGCACCACACGCCCTACCCGCTCCAGCCCGCGAGGCTCCTGCGGCTCGACGAGACCTTGCTGGCCGCGTCGGGAATCGCCCGCCCCGCGTCGGATCCCCTGGCGCACTACGCGGCCGAGGTCCGCGTGCGGGTCTACCCGCTCCGCCCGGCCTGAGATCGGCGGGTTCCGGTGTCTCGATCTCGGCGAGGAGGACGGGCGATGGTCACGCTAGAGCACCCAGTCATTGCGCGGGACGCGGCCGGCGAGGTCGGCGATCGAGGTCGACGTGAGGACCGTCTGCTCGGCGGCCCTGGCGTTGACCAGGAGGTCAATGAGGGCCCTGGCGGCCATGCCTCCCTTGCGTCCCAGGCGTTCGCCCGGCCCGTCGATGGCGGAGATCACCTCGGCGACGGTGATCGACTCGGGGTCGCGGGCAAGCTGGTACCCGCCGACGGCCCCGCGTGCACTCTGGACGAGCCCGGCGGCCTTGAGCCTGAGGAGGATCTGGACGAGGTAGGGCTCGGAGATACCCTGGGCCTCGGCGATCTCGCGTGCGGGCCTGGGCAGGAAGGGGGCTGCATCCCTGGCCAGCTCGATGATCGCCAAACAGGCATACTCGGCCTTCGCGGAGATCTTCATCGGATGCTCGGCTCCGTCGAGCGCCGTGCCAACCGGCAACCTGGCACGCCAAGGCCGCGAGGGGAGGCACGCCGCCCCCCCTTCGCCGCGCCAACCCCGATCTCAGTTGGGGCAGGTGGCGCAGGCACGCTGATAAATCGAGGGGCGGGCCATGCGCATTGCCCGCTCGTAGGCCAGCCGGTAGACCTCCAGGGCCATCGTCTGCTGGTCGGCCACGGGCAGGCAGGCCGTGGGGCAGGGCATCAGGCCGGGGGCGGCCGCCTGAGCGAACCAGGGCTGGGCAATCTGGAACCCGTCTCCCGCGATCTGGATCGAAAACTGACGCATGCGAAGGCTCCCACTGCGGCTGTCGGGCGGCGTCTTCGTCGGATACCTCACTAAGGTTATCGGCATTGGTGAGATTGGCAAGGAGAAAATCCCAAGAATCTTTCGGGGCGTTGTTTTTCTGCCCGCCTGGGGCGGTCTAAGGGGCTGCTTCTTGGGGTGTTACGAATCTCGATCAGCTTTTCGTTGATGATCAACTTTATCATGATCAGTTGCGAATATTTCCGATCCAACTCCTTGCAAGTCGCGCCTTTTTCCGGAAGAATGCGACCCATGAATGGCCGGAATCGCCGGCCTTGAAGGTGAGACGCCGAACCTGGGAGGCCGAGACCGATGGCGACCGCGAAGATGATGGAACGTGGCACGATGATGGGCATGACCGGCATGGGCATGGGGATGCCGGCCGCAGGCATGATGACCGGCACCGCGCCGACGACCACGCCCGCCGGCATGAACATGATGATGGTGCCCCGCTGCACCATGACCTTCGAGAAGTGCACCGGCGGCATGAAGGTCACCTGCAAGTGCGAGGACGAGATGTCCGCCGCCATGCTGCAGAACCTCTGCACCATGATGGCCGGCAGCATGATGTCCTGCTGCTGCATGATGAACGGCATGATGGCCTGCAACTGCAACATGATGATGGGCATGACCAAGTGCGAGCCCTGCGACATGGGCGTCTGCATGACCTGCACCAGCGGCGACGCCGCCTGCTGCGCCATGATCCAGGCCTGCTGCGACTGCATGACCTCCATGATGAAGTCCGGCTGCACCTGCTGCGTCATGATGAACAACATGCCCGTCTGCTGCAGCTGCTGAGCTGCCGACGAGCCTCCGAACACGCCCCGACCCGCGACGATCCGATGATCGTCGCGGGTCGCTCCGTTGATGGGGCGGGCGTCGGCTTCAGGGCCCGGCGACGCGGCCGGGGAAGGGGCCCTGGGACCACGACCAGACGGGCCATCGGGTGTTGGCCGTCGCCATGGTCGTCGGCCCGTTGACCAGCCCCGCCAGCAAGATGATCAGGGTCAGCGCGACCAGCGAACCGCCCAGCCAGGCCGCCCAGGCGAACGGGGCCTCGGGCTCCAGGCCGTCTACCTCGGGGGCCGCGACCGCCGACTCCGAGGGCCGGGCGAATGCGGCATACAGGGCCATCAGGGCGAAGAGCACCCAGAAGACGCTGTGCATGTTGATCAGATTGGGCCGGATCGGGTAGAAGAAGTAGAGCGCGTTGATGTTCTGGAAGAGGAGCATCGTCAGCGAGAGCCAGAGCACCGGCAGCGGCGACGGCCTGCGGTTCCGGTCGTGGCCCAGATAGATGGCCATCCAGAGGGCCGCGCCGACCAGGCCCAGCACGCAGGTTCCGTCGAGCATCCAGAGCACCTTGCGGGCCAGGCCGTCGGGGTCGGCATAGCCGTAGCCGCCGAGCAATCCCGACCACTCGGCCAGCTTCTTCTGGGGCTGGATCCGGGCCAGCCGATGCCAGGCCGGGATGCCCGCAAGGACGAAGGCGATGCTCCAGGCCGAGGCCACCCCCAGGCTGAGCCGGTCCTCGGGCGCGGGGGTGGGGAAGGCCTGGCCGAGCATGCCGAACGCGTAGATGAAGCCGGCGATCATGCCGCAGGAGGTCTCCATGACGTTCCAGTGGTTGATCGTATACCCATAAGGAACTTGCCCCACATTGGCCAGGTTCCCCAGCAGCCGGCCGCCCGCCATGCCCAGGCCGAATCCGACATAGCCGAGCACCGCGCCCCGCAGCCCCATCCGCCGGTCGCTGGCCACCAGCCAGGCGATCTGGCCGATCGCCGCGCCGAAGTAGCCGATCGAGCCGTTGTTCCGGGGCGGGTTGATCTGGAAGCCCAGGACGTCGACGACCAGGAACGACGCGACCCAGCCGCCCCCCAGGATGCACGCGGCCAGGGCCAGCCAGTCGGCCGTGCGCATCGGCCTGCGCTCGAGCATCAGGCCGATGAGCGCCCCGCCGAAGGTCCCCCAGGCCGACCCCTGGAGGAACAGGGTGCCGAACCCGTAGGCGTAATTGACCGGGATGTCCGCCTGCGCGTAGCCGTGCAGCATCCCGTAGCTCATCGTGCCGCCCGAGCCGATGCCGAGCGCGGCCAGGGCGGCCAGGACGGGCATCCAGGCAGCCATCGAGGCCTGGCCGCTGACGTACGCCAGGGCCATGGCCAGGGCCGCCCCGGGATACATCGCGCCGATCAGGTGGCCGAAATCCCCGCGGATCCCCCAGGCCATGCCGACGGCCAGGGCGACGAATAGACTCCGACCGACGCGATCGGGCAGGCTCATGGCGCGACCTCCTGGCTGTGGCGCATCCGGCCGCAACCCCCATCGGCGACGGCCGCCGGCACACCATATCCGAGCCAGCCGCCCCGCGGAACGGCCGGGGCGGCGGTTGCCCCGCGGTTGCCCGGCTAGCGCCTGAGGCGTTCGGAGAGGGCCTTGGCGTCGGAGTAACCCGGGGCGAGACTCAGGGCGTGCTCGGCCGCCTTCAGGGCGTCGGCCGGTGCCTGGTGGTTCGCCTCAAGCGCCAGGGCCAGGTGGTAGAAGACCTCGGGGCGGTCGGGCAGGCGGTCGGCGGCCTTGCGCAGGTCGGCGGCGGCCAGGGCGGGGCGGTCCAGCATCAGCAGGGCCATGCCGCGGCCGTGCAGGGCCTCGGGGTCGTCGGGGGTCAGGTCCAGGGCGTGCGTCAGGCGGGCCAGGGCCTGCTCGGGCTGCTTGCGGGCGAGCTGGATGGCGGCGACCTGGAGCATGGCCGCGGTCAGGTTGGGGTCGCCGTTGAGGGCGCGGAAGTAGGCGGCCAGTGCGTCGTCGGGCCTGCCCAGGGCTTGCAGGGCCCGGCCGCGTGCCAGGTGGGCCTCGGAGGGGGCCGGGTTGATCTCGATGGCCGCGTCGAGCCGGACCAGCGCCTCGTCGGGCCGGCCCATCGCCAGCTCGACCTCGCCCATGGCGATCAGGGCATTCACATATTCATCGTCGATCTCCAGCGCCCGGGCCTGGGACGCGCGGGCCTCGGCCAGCCGTCCCTGCTCCTGGAGCACTCGGCCGATCCGGTGGTGGGCCTCTGCCGAGCGCGGGGCCAGCGCGACCATCTGCTGCAGCAGGGCCAGCGCGGTGGCCGGGTCGCCGCGGTCGATGGCATCCTGGGCCTGGCGGCTGACCTGCTGGACCTGGGCGTCGCGTGCCGGGTCCTTCGAAGCCGCCTCGCGGTCGTGCCAGGCCTGGCAGCCGCAGAGGCCGAGCATCAGCGCGGTGGCGGCAGCCCTCCAGGGCCTGACCAGGCGTCCCATCGTCAGGCCCTCCCGGCCCGGTCCTCGATCCACCCTCGCGGGATCCCGGCCGCGTCGATACGCCGGGCGATCGCCCTCGGCGGACCGAGGTCGAGGCGTGGGGCCGAGGTCCCTTCACGGGCGTGGGAACGTACGGCCGATCCCCGGGCCGGTCAATCCCGAACGATCGCAATTGCCTCGCGCCTGGGGGGGCCGATGGGCTTCGGACCCGGGGCCGTCCCGGGCCTTGCGCGGGGGTTCGGGGGGCGGGCTGTCCCCGGGCGTCGCCGGCGCCTTAAGCTAGAAGGGAAGGGGACCTCGGGCGACGGGCAGGCCGGTCGCGGGGTGCCCGGCGGTCGGCGACCTCCTTCGGGGCCACCCGTGAGCCAGCCCGAAGCGTCGACGAACCGCCCCCCCTGGCCGCCGCTGGCCCCGGCGACTCTGGCCCTGATCGCCGGCATCGCGCTCGACCGCTTCGCCGACCCGCTGGGCACCGCCGGATGGGCGGTGATCGCCCTGGCTTGCGGCCTGATCGTGCCCCGGCTCGACCGCCGGAGGCCGCGGCTGGCCTGGGTCTTGGCCCTGGCGGCCTGCCTGGCTCTGGGGGGCGGCTGGCACCACCATCGGTGGTCCGACCGGGCCACGGACGACCTCTCCGTCAGCCTGGGCCCGACGCCCCGGCCCGCCTGGGTTCGCGGCCTGATCCTGGAGCGCCAGGGGTTCCGCCCGCCCGACGCCGGCAGCCGGCCCGACGACCGGGGCTCGACCCGCCTGGTGCTGGAACTGTCGGAGGTCCACGACCGGGGGAGCTGGCAACCCGCCTCGGGGCGTGCCCTCGTCAACGCCCAGGGGGACCGGTCGGACCTGGACGCCGGCTCGCTCGTCGCCGCGGCCGGCTCGCTCTCGACTATCACCCCGCCGCGCAATCCGGGGGAGTTCGACTACCGAGGTTACCTGCGGGGTCAGGGAATCCGCCTTCGGCTCGATGCCGGCGCCGCGGCCGTCTGGCCCGATCCCGACGCGACGGCCCCGGCGACCTGGCCCGGCGAGGCCTGGGGCCGTCGCTGGCTGGGCCGGACCCGGACCTGGAGCGACGCCCTGCTGACCCGCGGGCTCGACCCGTCCGCGGCGCCCCTGGCCTCGGCCCTGCTGCTGGGCCGCCGCGGCGCGATCGACCCCGAGGTCAGCGACGCCTTCGCTCGCACCGGGACGACGCACCTGCTGGCGATCTCGGGCCTGCACCTGCAAGTGCTGGCCCTGGCGCTAGGCTATGGGCTGAGGCTGCTGGGCGTCGGCCGCCGCCGGACCTGGGCGGCGGTCGCCCTGGCGGCGTTGGCTTACGGCGTGCTCGTGGGCCTGGCCCCGTCGGTGCTCAGGTCCGCGGCCATGGTCGTCACCGCCTGCCTGGCCGCGTGCACCGACCGCAAGGGGGCCGCCGCCGGCATCCTTGCGGTGGCCGCGTTGATGACCCTGGCCTGGAACCCATCGGACCTCTTCGACATCGGCTGCCAGCTCTCGTTCCTGGCCGTCGCCGCCATCCTCTGGCTGGTCCCCAGGGCCATCGCCGCGGCCGATTCGCTGGCCCGGCGGCCCTGGCGCATCCCGGTCCTCGGCCGCACGATCGGCGGCCCCTTGAAGCCGCTGGACAGACTCGAACGCTTCTATGAGCCGGCCTGGAAGAGATTGATGCGCCTGCTCGCCCGCTCGGCCTGGGAAGGGGTGGCGCTGTCGACGATCGTCTGGCTGGCGGCGTTGCCGCTGGTGGCCCTGCGGTTCCACATCGTCTCGCCCATCGGCATCGCCTTGAACATCCCCCTGATCCCGCTGACCTCGCTGGCGCTGCTGGCTGCGGGCCTGACGCTGGGCCTTTCGGCACTCTGGATGCCCCTGGGCGTGCCCGCGGGCTGGGCCTGTGGCCTGATGCTGCGGGCCACCGAGGCGATCGTCCGCTGGGGCGAATCGGTCCCCGGCGGCCACTGGTTCACGCCGGGGCCGGCTTGGTGGTGGGCCCTGGCCGCCTACCTGATGCTGGGCCTGGCGATGCTGGCGCGGGGACGGATGCTTCGGCCCGCATGGATGGCCCTCGCCGCATGGGGCGCGCTGGGGCTGGCCTCGACCTGGTTCCCGCCGCGCCCCGTGACGCCCGAGATCGAGGTCCTGGCCGTCGACCACGGGCTGTCGATCATCCTCCAGGCCGAGGACGGCCGCTGCCTGGTTTATGACTGCGGCCGGATGGGCCAGCCCACGGTGGGCCGGCGGGTGATCGCCCCGGCGCTCTGGGACCGGGGCGTCTCGCGGATCGAGGCGGTCTTCCTCTCGCACGCCGACTCAGACCATTACAACGGCCTGCCCGACCTGATGGACCGGTTCGAGATCGGCGAGGTGGTCGTTCCCGTCGGCTTCGACTCCGGGGGTGCCCCCGAGGTCTCGGCCCTGCTCGATTCCGTCCGGGCCCGAGGCATCCCCGTCCGCGAGTGCTCGAGCGGGGCTTCGGTGAACCTGGGGTCGATGGCCCTGGACGCGGTGCACCCGCCGGTCGGCTGGCCCGAGTCGTCGCGGGACAATGACCGGAGCCTGGCTCTGGAGGTTCGGCTGGGGGGGCTGCGACTGCTGCTGACCGGCGACCTGGAAGGGCCGGGGCTGACCGAACTGGCCCGGAACGCCGCTCCAGGCTACGATGCCCTGGTCGCGCCGCATCACGGCGGGCGGACGGCCAACCCGCCCTGGTTCTACGACTGGGCGAGGCCGGCCGTCGTCCTCGTCAGCCAGCGCGAGCCGGCCCCGGGCGCCGCCGACGCCCTGTCCATCCTGGACGGCCGAGGCATCCCGCTCTGGCGGACCTGGCAACGCGGCGCCCTGCGGGTGCGGCCGGCGGCGACGATGGCGACGAGATCGGGGTCGGGCGGCCTGGCGGTCGACGGCTGGCTGGAACGGGGCGGGACGGGGCCGGATCCATGAGCAGCGTCTACGCATCCATGTTCGCCTTGTCGTTTGCCTTGTCGCCGACGGGCCTTTTCGTCGGGATGCTCGGCCTGGCCGTCGGCCTGGGGCTCGCGGCCTGGCTGGTCGCCGTCGAGTGGGGGGCCTGGGCCCTGGTCAGCCCGTCTCGCCGGTACGTCGGCCATCACCCCGAGCCCCACCCCTGGGAGTCGGTCGAGGACGTGGCCCCGGACGGCTCGAAGCTCTCGGGCGCCTGGCGGCTGGCCGGCACCGACCGGGCGGCGATCCTGCTGCACGGATTCGGCGAGGACCGGGCCGCGATGCTCGGCCGGGCCGACGCGCTGGCCGAGGCTGGCTGGAGCGTGCTGGTCGCCGACAATCGCGCCATCGGCCGCAGCGGCGGGGCCTTCGTCACCTTCGGCGGGCGGGAAGTGGCCGACCTGCGCGGCTGGGTCGACCTGGTCGCCGGTAAGCTCGATCCAGCGGCCCGGGTTGCCCTCTGGGGCCGCTCGATGGGGGGGGCCAACGCCGTGCGGGCCGCCGCCTCCGACCCACGGATTGCCGCCCTGGTGCTGGAAGCCCCCGACCCCGACCTCTCGCAGACCCTGGCCCGGCTGTTGCGTAGCCGCCGCCTTCCCGGCTCGCTGGCCCGCCCCATGCTCCGCCGCGCGGGCCGGCTGGCCCGTGTGCCCGTGGGCCGGAGCGCACCGATGCTGCTGGCCCCGCAGCTTTCGATCCCCGCCTGCGTGATCCACGGGGCCAACGACCCCCTCGTCCCCTCCGCCGAGGCCCGCCGACTCGCCGATGCGTTCGCGCGGCCCGCCCTCTACCTCGAAGTGCCGGGCGCCAGGCATTCCGACGTCTTCGAGGTGGGCGGGCCCGAGCTTGCCGCCACGGTCGTCGCCTTCCTCGAAAACGCGGTCGCGAATCATCCGTCAGGCGTCTGACGCCCTCGTGTGGTCCAGCATGTCCATCAAGGGGGGCCCCTTGAAACGCTTGCGTTCAACCAGAACCCAGGCCAGCGCCAGCGCCGCGATCCCGCCGCCAACCACCCGGTAGGCCGCCGTGTCATTGGGCGGGGCGATGCCCGCGGCGATCAGGAGCAGACCGCCCAGCACGCTCAAGGTCGCCAGCGGCTTGAACCAGCGCCCCACCGTCCACGGCCCCATCGCCGTCCAGGTCCGCCCGTGCGCGAGCAGGCCGGCCGAGATCGGGATGATGTACGACAGATAGATGAAGATGATGCAGACCGAGACGATCGACGAATAGACTCTCGTCGAGACGGTGAACGCGATCGCCGCCGTCGAGGTCGTCCAGATCGCCACCGAAGGCGTGGCGAACCGGGGGCTCACCCGGCGCACCCAGGCGTTGCCAAACGGCAGGCCGCCGTCGCGGGCGAAGGCGAAGGCCATCCGCGAGGTCGACGTCACCGCCGCCAGGCCGCAGAGATACTGCGCCACGGCGATTCCCGCGAAGAACGCCAGGGCCAGGCCACGCGGCATGATCTTGGCGATGGTCCAGGCGAAGGCCCCCTCGCCATGCTCGACCGCCTCGGCCAGGCTGGGCATGGCCAGCACCAGTGCGCTCAGCATGATCCAGCCGAACAGGCAGGAGACCCAGACCGATCGCATGATCCCCCGAGGTACCGCCTCCGCTGCCCCCACTGTTTCTTCCGCCGCGTGCGCCGAGGCGTCGAAGCAGGTGATCGTGTACGCGGGCAGCAGCAGGCCCAGCACGAACAGCCAGGCCAGGTTGTCGGTCCTGGGCCAGACCGGGGCCTCGGCGGGCAGGCCGCTGAAGTTGGAGAAGGTCACCAGCCGCGACCAATCCCAGCTCGGGGCATAGGCCAGCAACGCTACCGTCAGCGTCATCGTGACGAACAAGATCAGATATCCGCTGGCGTCGATCAGCCGCGAGGTCAGGCGGATTCCCCGGTGGTTGAAGCCTGCCTGGCTCAGCGTGATCGCCGCGACCAGCAGGCCCCGCGCCATGACTCGCTGGCCTTCGCTCCAGCCTGCGGGGTCGGCATCGCCGCCGATGGTGGGGCCGACCGTGTTGAGCAGGAACAAGGCACAGCCCGCGTTGACCGAGGCCGTCGCGGTGATCAGGCCCGCCAGGTTGAACCAGGCCGTCGCCCAGCCGCAGCCGCGCCCGCCCAGCATCGACGCCCAGTGATAGAGCCCGCCGCAGGTCGGGAAGGCCGAGGCAAGCTGCGCCATCGACGCGGCCACGGCCATCGAGAACAGGCAGGAGACCGCCCAGCCGATGCCGATCGCCGCCCCGCCGGTGGCGCAGAGCCCCAGGTGCAGCGACGTGACGCACCCCGAGAGGATGCAGATCACGGCGAACGAGATGGCGAAATTCGAGAACGCCGAGAGCCGCCGGGCAAGCTCCTGCTTGTACCCCATGCGTCTCAGCGTCTCGATGTCGGCGCTCGCCTGCCTCGCCTCATCCTCCGCCACCGCGGCGGCCTCCAGGTCTACCATCGACCCGGCCACGAGTTCCGCCTCGGTCATGCGTCGGTCTCCGCCAGCGACCTTCGAATGGCCCGGACCACCTCGCCCGGTTCGTCCCCCTCGATGTCCGACCACTGGCCGAAGACCAGGATCGTCCGCCTGGGAGTCCGCACGCACCGCGTCGAGCAGGCGTTGACCATATCCAGACTGATGAATTCAATGTCGTACCCGATGCCCGGGAACCCCGCGAACGTCTCCGTGACCGGCGTGGCATCCAGCGCGGGATACTCATCCCGCAGCGCCTCCACGGCCGCCTCGGAGACCTCCTCGATCGTGGGCATGGTGTCATCGACCGTGATGATCGCGAACGCCGGCCCCTCGGACGATTGCAGGGCAATCGTCGTCACGGGCCCTTCCTGGCTGTCCTCGATTTCCCAGTCTTCCGGGTACTCGAAGCGGATGCCGTTGTCGTCGTAGAAGTTGACTGCCATCGTTTCATCCGGTTAGAGACGATTGATTCGTGGATCGGTGCCGGTCGCCGCCGTATCAGGAGCATGGCCTGGCCTTCGGCGTCCTGGCGACCCGATGGCATCCCCTGCAACGGTTGAACTCGCCCCGCCCGTCCTGGGGTCGCGGGTGCCGACCATCGAGGTCTCGCCGATTTTCAGGTCGGCGATCGCCAACATCCTACCAGCCAGGCCGGAACCGTCCAACGTGCCGCGATTGGAAGGCTCGTCGGCCGGATGGTACGATGGTTTGGCGGCGAAGTGGCCTCGGGCGAGGGGCGGAAGGTTGCCAGCGGAGCGAGCGTTTCCATCATGCGCGTGTTGTCGGGAATCCAGCCGTCCGGGGCCCTGCACATCGGCAATTACTTCGGCGCGATCCGCCAGTATGTCGAGCTGCAACGCGGCAATGAGGCCTTCTACTTCGTGGCCAACTACCACGCGCTCACCAGCGTCCGCGACGCAGGCAAGCTGCGCGGGTACGTGTTCGACGTGATCGTCGACCTGCTGGCCTTGGGGCTCGACCCCGAGGTGGCCACCCTGTTCGTCCAGTCGGACGTGCCGGAGACGGCCGAGCTGGCCTGGCTGCTGACGACCGTCACGCCCATGGGTTGGCTGGAGAAGTGCGTCAGCTATAAAGACAAGGTGCAGCAGGGGTTGCCCTCCGATCACGGGCTGTTCGCCTACCCCGTGCTCCAGGCCGCCGATATCCTGCTGTACGACGCCGACCTCGTCCCGGTGGGCCAGGACCAGAAGCAGCACCTGGAGATTACGCGGGACATCGCCGAGCGGTTCAACCACGTCTACGGCGAGACGTTCCGGCTGCCCAAGCCTTACATCCTGGACGCCTCGGCCGTGGTCCCTGGCCTCGACGGCCGGAAGATGTCCAAGAGCTACGGCAACACGATCGAGATCTTCGACGAGCCGGCGTTGATCCGGAAGAAGGTCAAGAAGATCGTCACCGACAGTACCCCGGTGGAGGCCCCCAAGGACCCCGCCACCTGCCCCTTGTTCAGCCTGTACAAGCTGTTTGCAAGTGCCGACGACCTGACCGACGTGGACCGGCGCTACCGCGAGGGGGGGATCGGCTACGGCGAGATGAAGACGCGGCTTGCCGACTCGATCATCGCCGCTTTCGACGAGCCTCGCGCCCGCAGGGCCGAGTGGGTGGCCAATCCGTCTCGCGTCGCCGAGGTGAGGGCCGCAGCCGCCGAGCGGGCCCGCAAGACCGCCCGCCCGGTGCTCGACCGCGCCCGGGCCGCCTGCGGGGCCGACTGATCGGCCGACGACCTCTTCGAAAGGAAACGACGCATGCCCGGGGCGGTGCCCCGGGCATGCGTCGAGCTTCGGGCGGCCCGCTCGTCCGGGTCAGTTGTCGTCTTTATCCTTCTTCAGGGCTTCGATCAGCCGGTCGAGCTTCTTCTCCATCTCGGCCAGCCGCCGCTCCTGGTCGCCGGACGGCGCCTTCACGTCCGCGGGCGGCACGGGGGGCACCGGGGGCACGGGAGGGACCGGCGGCTCGGGCCGGCGGAGGTTGCGGGCGTCGCGTCGTGCCTTCTCCTTCGCCTGCTGCTGCTTCTCCCTCAGCTGCTTCCTCTCCTTGTTGCCCTTCTCCTTATCCTTCTCGGCCTTGGCCTTGTCGTCGTTGCTCTTCTCCTTGTCCTGCTCGGCCTTGGCCTTTTCGTCTTCCTTGCCATCCTCGCCGATGACCACGACGTCCTTGCCGTCGAGCGGGTGGCCTTTGATGGTGACCGCCCCGTGGCCTTCCTGGCCCGACAGGGTGGACGTCGTTTCGCCGGAATCGATCCGGAACATCAGGTTGAACTGGGGATGACCTTGCAGCTCCGCCAGCTTCTTGGCGGCGGCGGCCAGGGCCTTCTCGGCCTGCTTCAGCTCGCCGCGGGCCTTGTCGACCTCGGCCTGCTTCTCCGGGCTGAGGGGCTTGCGTCGCTCTTCGCGATTCTTCGCCCGGAGTTCGAGCGATTTCTGACGCAGCTCATCGAGCTTCTTGCGGTCGATGCCTCGGGTCTGCTCCCGCACCTTCTCTTTGAACTGCTTGATGTCGGGGTCGCCCGCCTCGTCGTCCTCCTTCGCGGTTTCGAGCTGCGAGTTCAGGCTCTTCAAGGCGCTGTCGCCCAACTCGAGGGCCTTGGCCTGCATCGACTCGGCCAGGGCCTCGGCCTGCTTGCCCAGCTTCTCGCCCAGGGCTTCGGCCTCGGCGCCGGCCTTCTCGGCCAGGGCTTCCGCCTTCTCGGCCAGGGCTTCGGCCTGAGCCTCGACCTGCTCGGCGATGACCTCGACCTGGGCCTCGATCTTGGCGGCGATGGCCTCGGCCTGCTCCTCGATCTTCGAAGCCTCGGCTTCGGCCTTCTCGGCCAGCTTCTCGGCCTTTTCGGACAGCTCCTCGGCCTCGGCCGCTTCCTTCTTCGCCTTGGCTTCGACTTCCTTCTTGGCCTCATCGTCGTCATCGGCGACGGCGGTGAAGTTGAACGCCAGGGGGACGGCGCGGAACTCGGGGGAATCGGCGGCCGAGCGGGCCGCGGTGGGGAGCAGCGGCAGCAGCGCGACGGCCAGGCCCAGGACGGCCAGGCGGCCGGCCGGTGTGAGGCTTCGCGGCGGGGCACCGTTGACGAGCATGGTCAGTCTCTCCTTTAGGTCATCGACGGGCCCGGCTCCGCTGGCGGCCAGCGGGACCACGGGCCTGGACTCGGACAGGAAATCGACGGTCTCGATCAGGGCCGTCGCATACGATCGGGCGGCGCCCGGAAGGGCCCAGACGACCCAGGCGTCGCAGCATTGCTCCTCGGCCTGGCGCAACGCACGTCGCGCCCACCAGGCCACCGGATGCCACCAGTAGATGGCCGTCGCCAGCAGTTCCAGCAGCCGGACCCAGTGGTCCCGGCGTCTCAGGTGGGCCAGCTCGTGCACCAGCAAGGTGTCCCGCTGGAGGTCGTCCAGCCGGCCCCACAACCCCGAAGGGACGATCACCCGCGGGGCCTCGCCGAACGCCCAGAGCAGGGGGGAGACCGCCCCCGGAATCACCCAGACCTTGGGCCCTTGCCTCAGGCCCAGGGAATGCGCCAGCGCGTCGGATCGGGCCTGGACGGCCTCTGGCGCCGGGCTCGCCAGCCTCAAGACCCGGCGGAAGCGCCGGACCCGCGTCGCCGCGCAGACCAGCCAGGCGGCCGAACCCGCCCCCCAGGCCAGGGCTACGGCCAGCCGCCAGTGAGTCGCGGCCGCCGATTGCAGCCGGGGCCAGATCGGTCGCGACGTCGGGACGGGGATCGGTGTCGGAATCGGTGGTGAAACCGGGGCGGCGGGCGCCTCGGTCACTTCAGTCACCTCGGTCTCATCCACGTCCGCCGAGAACTCGGCCGGCAGGCCGACCAGGACGAAATCCGCAGGCTCGGAGCTGATCGGAGCCGCCTCGGCCGGCGCCGCCATCGGTTGGGCCACCAGAGGGCTGGCCACCTCGACTTCCACGGCGGCTGGCTTCGCGGCCAGGTACGTCGGCCACGAGAGCGGCACGCTCACCAGCGGCGGGGTCACCAGCTTGAGCAGGACCAGCAGCCAGGCGCAGTGCGCCCAGGCCGGCCTGCCGCCCAGGCGACCCACCAGCCAGGCCACGATCGCCAGCAGCGCGACCGCCGCGGCGTTGCCCAAGCCCGCATCCACGATCGTCCGCATGGCCAGCTCCCGTCGCACGACGATAGACAGAATGTCTGAAAGGAAGGTAAGACAAATCATCTGACACGTCAAGCATCGGCTGACCGGAAATTCGCCCCGGGCTTGCCAATCTTGGATGAGGGCCGGGGGAAATCCGTCGGATTGACCGAACCCCGGATGGCGGTCTATCATCTAACGAGCGGCTGCGTCCCCCGATCGTGGGGCGGCGCGGCCTTCGAAGCGCGGACATTCCGAGCCAAGGGGCCGATTTCAGCGATGACCGACCTGCGATCCCTCGACCTTCGACTTCGGTCGACCCTCGGCCTCCTTGGCCGGGCCTGGTCTTAGGGTTCGCACGCGGCCGCTAATCGGCTCGACGAGATGCGAAGCCCCGAGACCCGCCCCAAGGCGTGGTCCTCGGGGCTTCTTCGCATTTCCAGGGAGCGGCAACGCGGCGGCGCGGCGAGAGCCCGCTGTTGGCGATGCCCAAGAGCAGCAGCCAAATGGGAGATTCGGACGATGGCCCAGGATGACAGTCGGATCTTGATCTTCGACACCACGCTGCGCGACGGCGAGCAATCGCCCGGGGCGAGCATGAACATCGCCGAGAAGGTCGAGCTCGCCCGGGCGATCGCGGCGCTCGGCGTCGACATCATCGAGGCCGGCTTCCCGATCGCCTCCCCCGGCGACTTCGAAGCCGTGCGGGCCATCGCCGCCGAGGTTACCGACGCCACCGTCTGCGCACTCGCACGCAGCAACGACCGCGACGTCGACCGCGCCTGGGAGGCGATCCAGTTCGCCCAGAAGCCGCGGATCCACGTCTTCCTGGCCACCTCGGCGATCCACCGCGAGCACAAGCTGAAGATGTCCCGCGAGCAGGTCATCGAGCGCGCCGTGGCCAGCGTCACCCGCGCCAAGGGCTATTGCGCGGACATCGAGTTCAGCCCCGAGGACGCCGCACGCACCGAGATCGACTTCCTCTGCGAGGTCGTCGAGGCCGCCATCGCCGCCGGCGCCACCACGGTGAACATCCCCGACACCGTCGGCTACGCGGTCCCCAGCCAGTACGCCAAGGTGATCCGGACCCTGTTCGAGCGGGTGCCCAACATCGGCAAGGCGGTCGTCAGCGCCCACTGTCATGATGACCTGGGCATGGCCGTGGCCAACACCCTGGCCGCCTGCGAGGCCGGGGCACGGCAGGTCGAGTGCACCATCAACGGCATCGGCGAGCGCGCCGGCAACGCCGCGCTCGAAGAGATCGTCATGGCCCTGAAGACCAGGTCCGACTATTACGGCCTGACCACCAACATCAAGACCGAGCGGCTCTACCCGGTCAGCCGGATGCTGACGACCATCACCGGCCTGGCCGTCCAGCGCAACAAGGCGATCATCGGCCGCAACGCGTTCGCCCACGAGGCGGGCATCCATCAGGACGGGATGCTGAAGGAGCGGACCACCTACGAGATCATGAGGCCCGAGGAGGTCGGCGTCCCCAAGACCGACCTCGTCCTGGGCAAGCACTCCGGCCGCCACGCCCTGCGCGACCGCGTCGAGGAACTGGGCTTCCACCTGTCCGACGCCCAGCTGGAAGAGGTCTACACCGACTTCAAGGTGCTGGCGGACAAGAAGAAGGAAGTCTACGACGAGGACCTGGTCGTCCTGATCGAGAAGCGGATCCAGAACGTCCAGCCCCTCTGGGAGCTGGTCAGCCTGCACACGACCTCGGGCACCAATCTCCTGCCGACGGCCACCGTCTGCATCAAGCGGCCCGACGGCACCCTGGTGCGCGACGCGGCCATCGGCGATGGCCCGGTCGACGCCATCTTCAAGGCCGTCGAGCGTGTCACCGGCGTGCGGGCCGACCTGCGCGAGTTCTCGGTGCGCGGCGTGACCCAGGGTAAGGACGCGCAGGGCGAGGTGACCCTGGAGCTGTCCGTCGAGAGCGGCGACCGCGCCTTCCGCGGCCGCGCGGCCTCGACCGACATCATCGAGGCATCTGCTTACGCCTACCTCAACGCCGTCAACGCCATCGCCAGCCACCGAGACCGGACCGTCCCCCGCGAGGTCATCGGCCGACCGGGCGCCGGCGCCTGAGGCAGGGGCTCGATCGAGCTTGCCGATGTGTGAGAGCGGTTCTCGGTTGCTGGTCGCATCCAGTCGATCGAGAACCGCTCGCGTCGGCCGGGATCGACGGGCCCCGGCGATTCCGAGCCGGCCAGGATCGTGGCGAAATCGGAGTCCTCACAACGGCTCCACCTCGCCCGGTCACCCTATTCCCGTGGACGATCCGGCTTCGATCGGAATGGATTGCCGACGACTTCTCGAAGGAGCGGTGCGGGCAAGAAGAGCCTGTATCTCTCGATGGACTCCTTCGGCTTGATGCCGGGGTAGCACATCGCCATATCGGCGAAGTAGGCCGCATGCTTCAGCAAGCGGTGTGGCGACAGGTCGTCTTCTGGCCTCGGCGAGTGGATCATTGCTCCAAGGTCATCGGGGGGAATCCGCGAGACTTCGTTGCACCAAAGCGCAATCAACTCGGGTTCCAAAGCTTGGTCGATTTTGAAGGCCGCACCTTCGGCCAGCCATTCCGCCTGCCCGAGTTCGGCTCGCGTCGCCAAGCCGTCGACAAACCGTTCCGCGACCTCGACGCCCGCCCGGCTCGCCTCTTGGGGCAGGAGGCGCCAGATCCTCCGGCAGCAGGCCAGGCAATAACGCTGCAAAATCCGGTCCAGGTCGGCCTCCTCGCCGCTCCACTTCTGGCGGAACCATTTCAGCATCAACGAGACGTCATCGGACCGTAACCATTGCTCCTCAGTCATGCTCACGACGGGGCGCGAGGGGTCCCGAACTCCCCAGCAGTCGAATAAGGCGTGTGCCGACGTACGGATGTCATCCCAGAGGAGCAGGACCTCCGCTGCCGGCGAGTGCCCCCACGCTTCGAAGGCATCGCATGCCTCGATGGTCGAGCGGAAGGTCGCGATCTCTTCAGGTCCGCTGCACCACGCCATCATCCCGTGGAAGTCGCCGGCAATGGCCGGCGGACCGATCTTGAAGAGAAGGGTAAAATCGGACGTTGCGGCGCCCTGGGAGTCACCGGAGTGCGAGCAACACCATCGGAATTCGAACCCCAACTCCTCCCCCCCGTGGCGGGAGACGTTGGTCCAGACGCAGTATAGGCTCTCGTCGGTGGGGTCATCGCCGTAGAAGCGAAGGATCAACTCAAGGCCCGCGTGTGGCGTGAGCGAGGCGACCGCGTCGCCCGACGAGGCGATCAGTCCTTCGAGTCGTTCCCTGGCATCGCCGTGACTCACATGGTTCCCCCTCGCCCTATCTTGTTGATATTTTTGGATCGCTTTGTTTGCATGCGAAGTGCCACGGCTCCGGCGGGCCACCCGTGCTCATCTCCGACGCTCACTAGCCGGGCCATTCGGTCGGATCCCTGACGGGCGCAGGACCGGCCGACGCCACTCCAGGTTGCCGCATGTGGGCACGTGGAACGAGTGAAACGCGAGCCTATGATACCGATCATCGCGAGCGGCTCGGAAGATCGACAAGGCGGAACTTCGGGTGTCGTCTGTTTGCGTCTTCTGCAACAGCCATCAACGCCCGACCATTGCTGGGACCGACCCGTCCGCGAAAATGCTCGCCTAACTCTTTAAACCTCGACGGCACAATTGAGGACAGTATCTTTCTTGGCGAGGCCCTATCCTGGTCGGCCGCACCGCCGTCGGGCGGGTCACCTGTTTTGACGTGCTCGGCATGAACCACCCAGAACTGGCCGAGCTTCGCGAGAGACTCATCGCCGAAGGCCGTCCGCCCGTCCCCCGCGAGGTCATCGGCCGACTGGGCGCCGGCGCCTGAGATCCGGGGTGCAATGACGAACGCGGACGGCCCGCGTCTCGACCCGAAAAGGTCAGGGACGCGGGCCGTTCGCATGAACATCAACCGGTTAGACCTGCCCGGGTAGCCGTCAGTCGGTCAGTTCGAAGTTGAAGGTATTCGTCTTGGCGGCCTCGACCTCGCGCTCGAGGCCCGAAGTCTCGGGCATGAAGTACTTGGCAGGGATTAGCGGGTCGCCGCTCCCCTGCATATCTTCCTCCATCATCCGGCCCTTCTTCTTGGCCGGGATGGGCTTGTCGGGCCCGCGCGAGACGACGGAGACCTTGTACTTGCCGGGGACGACGCCGTCGCCCGGGTCGAACGAGGTCAGCTGATAGACGCCCGCGCTGCTGATCTCCCCGCGCCCGGTGCGGCCGTCCCCCTCGACGGGGACGAACGAGACCTCTCCCTCGGCGACGGGCTTGCCCTTGTACGTCACCGTGCCGCCGACCGGCACGCAGCCGTGGTTGCTGCCGCAGCCGACCGTGCCGAGCAAGGCCAACGAGAGTGACAGGGCGATTCGCAATGAGCCTGGCATGGCGTTACGCCTCCCGCGTCTTGCCTGGGACGGTTCAGAAGGAATCGGCCGAGATGACCTCGCCGCCGGCCCGGCTGCCGAGCGCGTTGAAGGTCCGCTGGCTGATCGTGTCCTTGACGAACCGGACCGAGCCGTCGCCCATGCCGACGTTGGTGCCACCGGGATGCATGCTGGCGAAGCCGCGGCCCATCCAGCTCGACCCGTACCACGAGCCCTTGCGCATCGATTGCTGGAGGATCCAGTTGATGGGCAGCGAGGTGCCGTGGGTCGTCCCGGTGCTGGAGAACCAGACCAGGCTGTTCGATCGCGCGATCGTGACGGTGTGCCCCGTCATGATCGTGTTGCTGGTTCCGTCGGTGATGCCCGAGAGCGTCACCGCGCCCGATCGGCTGGTGTAGTCGAACAGGCCGCGATGGTTGGGCCCCGAGCCATAAGCGCCCGTCGGCGTCGGGCAGTCGGCCGCGGGCGTCTCCACGTTGCTCCCCGAGGCGTTGCAGCCGCCGCACCCGTAACGCAGGCCCGAGCCCGCGGCGGCGTAGGCGTCGGTCGGGCCGTTGTTATAGCCGTCGCCGTAGCTGCCCACGTAATGCGTGACGGTCGCGATGTACTGACCGGCCACCACGCCATCCGACGTTGTCGGCCCGCCGGCGCACGGAACGCCCGGCAGGGTCCGGTCATTCTGCAGCGTGGGCGACGAGTCCGAAGGGCAGAAGAAGGCCGCGATGCTCGTTCGCCGCACCGTCGACATCCCGATACACTCCTCGCTGTCGGAGAAGTTGATCGCGTTGTATAGGTTGCTCTGCTCCATCTGAGGCAGGATCGAGGGGATCCAGCCCCAGCCCTTGTGCTGGGTCGTCGCATTGGTGTTGACGTAGAAGCCGCCGGCGTAAGGCAGGCTGCCGAACGAGTCGATGTAGTTATGCAGCGACAGGCCGAGCTGCTTAAGATTATTGGTGCACTGGATGCGCCTGGCCGCCTCGCGGGCGCTTTGCACCGCGGGCAGGAGGAGCGCGATCAGGACCGCGATGATCGAGATCACCACGAGCAGCTCGATGAGCGTGAACGCCCCTCGACGATGACGTCGCCGCATCAGATTCACCCCACGCAGATGTTTTGGAAGGCCGCCGACGCAGAATCGCGAGGCGTCTTTCGTGAAGATTGTGTGAAGAGAATTGATCCTATGTCTCGCGAAGTCAAGGGCAATCCATGGGAACATGCGAGAATGGTTTCAAGCCCTCAAGCCACATCCTCCCAACCGTCAGGGCTGATGGGCATAGGCCTCGTGCTCAGACCGAAGTCGCGACAAGCTTCGCGGCGCTGAAATTCGGGAGCCCAGACGTCCCTGGTAAGCTCGGGGTAAGCACCCCAGGCCAGCAGAGGGGCGTGAAGATAGCAGCAAGTGTCTACTTCGACGGCAAGGGCGAAGCGGCAGTCGTTTCGAGGGTTGTCGCCGGGCCTTGCCGAGCTTCTCCCCGGAAACGGCCCGTTCCATCCGGAATCAAGGCGGGACGATCTCGGCGGCCGAGAAGGGGGCCTGAGCTGAGAATGGCGTCAAGATCGGCGACCTCCTCGCCCCCTTGCAATCGAATGCGAGCTTTGCGGCAACCGATCGAGCCGATGGAGCATGGAATTTTCGGGTTTGGCCGTCTTCTTGCAGACGCTCCTGTCGTTAAGAACTGTAGGTTGGCAAGTCAGCCACGGTAATGTTTGCCGCAGTGGCTTAGGCGAGCAGCTTGCATTGCATCGAATCGGAGAAACGCATGAATCGACCGGCCTTTCTCACCCTGACCGCCGTCGGCATCGCGTTGTCGCTCGGCTTGATCGCGGTCAACTTCAGTTCGGTCGCTCCCCAGGCTGCTGCCCAGGCCCCGGCGCCCGCCCCGGACCTGCTGGCCTCGCCGAAGGTCGCCGACGTCGTCGAGGCCGCGGACGCTTTCCTGGCCACGCTCTCGGACGAGCAGCGTGCGACCGCCGAGATCGTGCTCAAGTCGTCGCTCGCCGTCCGGTGGACGAACTTTCCTGGTGGGTCCAACGTCCGCAATGGCGTCTTCTACCGCGACCTTAAGCCTGAGCAGGTCGAGGCGGCGCTGAAAGTCGCCAGGGTCGCCCTGGGCGACGAGGGTTTCTCGCGATACCAGGAAGTCCGCGCGGCCGATGACGTCTTCGCCAAAGGGGGTGGCGGCCGAGGACCCGGCGGACCGGGTGGCCCGGCCCAGAAGAAGGGCGGCGATCCTGCCAAGAAGAAGGGCGGAGGCCCGGGTGGCGGCGGGGCGATGTTCGGCTCGGCGAATTATATGATCGCCTTCCTGGGCAAGCCGTCGAAGACGAAGCCCTGGATCCTGCAATTGGGCGGGCACCACCTCGCCATTAACATCTATTACAAGGGGACGACCGGAGCCGCGACTCCTTACCACGTCGCCGCACAGCCGACGGTGTGGAAGGACGACCAGGGCAAGACGCACGACCCGCTCGCCCCGATGCGCGACTCCCTGCACGGCTTGCTGATTTCCCTCACGCCCGAGCAATCGAAGCGGGCCAAGCTCGACGCGCGTTTCAATGACGTCTACGTCGGCCCGGGCAAGGACGGCAAGTTCCCCGCCAAGAGCGAGGGAGTGCCGGTCTCCGAGCTTTCCGAGACCTCGAAGGATTTCGTGCGGAAGGCGATCGCGGCCTGGACGGGCGACAGCCCCCAGGGCGTCGAATACCAGAAGCTCTACGAGGCCGAACTCGACAAGGTCAACTTGGCCTACTCGGGCACGACGGACGTGGGCGAGCGTGGAGACTACGTGCGACTCGACGGGCCGCGCGTCTGGATTGAGTTCGCCACGCAGGGTAGCGACCATTACCACACGATCTGGCGGGACCGGTTGACCGACTACGGCGCCGAATTTTCCTTCTGAGGCGCTCATGCGACGTCTGCTCCCGATCCTCATCCTCCTGATGGCGGCGGCCCCCGCGTGGGGCCATCCCATGCCCAACTCGGCGATCGTGCTCCGCCTCCATCGCACGGGAATGGACGCCGATTTGACGCTACCGATCGGCGAGTTGGGCGTGGGATGGGAGAAGCCGCTGCCTCCGGATGCCGTCGAAATGGTGCGGCAATACGGGGCGGCCCTCGAGGATTACGTCCTCGCCCATGTCCGCCCGTATGCTCCCGACGGCAGGCCCTGGACCGTGACGGTTCGCAAGGTGACCCCGGTCGCCGAGCAGAACCCCGATGTTCGGGTGCTGTTATCGATGACGCCGCCGCCCGGCGCGCCCGTGGATCGGCTGACATTCCGCTACGACGTGATCTTCCACCACCTGATCACGCACACGGCGGTGGTCTCCGTGGCCAGCGACTGGCGCAACGGCGTGACGGGTGAGGCACCCGTCCTCCTGGGTTCGATGCGCGACACCAGCACAGAGCTCGTCATCGACCGCTCCGGGGGCAGTTGGTTCCGGGGGTTCGCCGCCATGTTCTGCCTCGGTGCCCGCCACATCGCCGAGGGGACCGACCACCTCCTGTTCCTGTTGGCGTTGATCCTGCCCGCGCCGCTCGTGGCGTCGGGCGGGCGTTGGGGCGGCTATGCCGGATGGAGGCCGGCCTTCCGGCGGATCGTCAAGGTCGTGACCGCGTTCACCCTCGGCCACTCGATCACGCTTTTGTTAGGCGTGCTGGGATGGGTGAACCTGCCCGGGAATCTGGTCGAGTCGGCCATCGCGCTGTCAATTCTGATTTCGGCCGTCCATGCCTCGCTCCCGGTCTTCCGGGGCCACGAGGTCTTCATCGCCGGCGGCTTCGGCCTGGTTCACGGCCTGGCGTTCGCGTCGACCCTGACCGGCTTCGGCTTCGATCCCTGGACGATGGTCTCGAGCGTGTTGGGCTTCAATCTCGGGATTGAGGCCGTCCAGCTCCTGGTCATCCTGGCGGCCATGCCGTGGCTCGTGCTGCTGGCCCGCTCGCGCGTCTACGGACCGTTCCGCATCGCCGGGGCCACGCTCACCGGGATCGCGGCCACGGCATGGCTCGCCGAGCGGGCCTTCGGCTGGGACAATCGCCTCGCCCCGATCGTCGAGGGGGTCGCGTCTCACGTCCTCTGGCTGCTCGCGACCCTGGTCGCCCTGGCGGTCACCGCCACGTTCACGGAAAACACGATGAGTCCGGGAAGACGAAATCACCAGATCCGTCGGATTGGCGAAGCCGAGCTCGACCGCGCCGATTGCGTCAAAGCCTAGTTGCGAATTCGGCCAATCCGTCCTCCGCCTACGCCGTGCGATGAAGCCCGGCGGTAGGACGGAGAGGGTATGGAGGATGTTGTCGGGCATTTGTCCTGGAGCCTTCGACCAGGGCAAAGCCCATCCTTCCCGACGAGTTATGGGAGATCCTCGAGCCTCTCCGGCCTTCATCGCCAGCGAGTGCCCTATTCGGAAGGTTGCGTTGGACGTTCTTGGAGTCGTCCACCGCCGGCCTCAGAGCTGCGCGGCGGCGGCCTCGTCGAGCATCCAGGTGACCTTGCCGGCCACGGTCTGGAGCAGCGAGGCGGGGACCTCGGCGGTGACGGGGCCGACGAGGCTCTTGCGCACCGCGTCGGCCTTGTTGGGCCCGAATGCCAGGATCAGGATCGAACGCGCCGCCAGAATGGGACCGATGCCCATGGTCAGCGCGCGTCGGGGGACCTTCTCCAGTTTGCCGCCGAAGTCCTTCGCCGCGTCGGCGGAGGTCGTCGGGTGCAGGTCCACCATCCGAGTCGGCAGCCCCGCGGCGACTTCGGCGGACAGGTCGGTGGGCTCGTTGAAGCCGATGTGACCGTTCCGGCCAATGCCCAGCAGTTGCAGGTCGAGCCCTCCCGCGGCGTCGATCCAGCGGTCGTAGTCGGCCGCGTGCTGCGCGGCGAACGCCTCGGGGACGGTGCCGTCGAGGACATGCGCCTGGTTGGCGGGCAGGTTCACCAGGCTGAACAGGTGCCGGTGCATGAACCAGCGATAGCTGTTCGGGTCGACCGGCGACATCGGGTAATATTCGTCGAGATTATAGGTCGACACGCCTTCCCAGGCCAGTTTTCCGGCGCGGGTCAGGTCGACCAGGTGCTCATAGACCGGGATGGGCGTGCTGCCGGTGGCCAGCCCTAGCACCGCCGAGCCGCGGGAGGCGCGGGCCTCGTCGGTCAGGCGGGCGATCTGCTCGGCGGCGGCCAGGCTCGCCGTCGCCGCGTCGTGGTAGACCTGGATCGTGGCGCCCATCAGGTTCAGTTCGCGGACAAGCGGGATCATGGGAGGGCTTACGCTCCGTGGTGGACGGTTCCAGGTCTACGGGCCCCGGCCATGGGCCCGCAGGCGCACCGCGCCCGATTGCGTCGGGGCCCGGGCGCCCGCGGTGACCGGGCGGGTCAGGGGTGGGATGCGGCGGCGGCGACGGCTGCCACCTCGGCCGTGGCTTCGCGGCTCGGGGGGTTGGGGATGTGGCCCCCCAGGATGCCCAGGGCCTTCAGCATCGGGTCGGCCAGGGCCAGGTCGGGCCTCGTCGGGTCGTACGACTCGATCTGGAATAGCTCGACGCCGACGAACCGGTCGTCGGTGCGTGCCGCACGGCCCGAGATGCTGTGCCCCTCGGCCCACTCGCGTGCCAGGGCGGCGTAGGCGCGGCCCAGGTGCGAGCAGAACTCGGTGTAGTCGGTCAGCAAGATCTGCGAGGCGTGGCAGTGGATGGCCCACTCCTTGGTGCGCTCGGCCTCGCCATCATAAGTGAAGTAGGCGTTGGGCCGGGGCAGGGGGCCCCAGGGGGTCCAGCCGGTCAGCACGACCGTGTCGGTCAGGCCGGCGCCGATGAGGCCGATGGCCGTCAGGGCCCGGGTCATCCGGTGCGCCAGGTGGGCGTCGGTCGCCGGCGGGACGATCACGGCGCCCGGCCTGCGCAGCGCGAACCAGGCGACGATCTTGTCGATGTCGGCCGGGCTCGGCTCGTAGCCGGGGCTCCGGTAGGCGTCCAGGTTCCAGCAGACGGCCTCGGCCCCCAGGACGCTGCATTCGAGGCGGAATTCGGCCTCGCGCACGGTCACCTTCTTCTGGTCGTTCAGCCAGGGCGCCGCCACGTTGCGCTCGCCGGCGAAGACCAGGACCTCGACCACCGGCAGGCCCCGGCGCACGGCGTACTCGTGCAGCAGGCACGACGCGGTGATGGCCCCGTCGTCGGCGTGCGGGCAGAGCATCACCAGGGGGCGATCGGGTCCGATCGCCGATCGCAGCGACTCACGGACATCATTGAGGTGGCCGTGCGAGCCGCTCAGCTTCACGGTGCGCAGCAGGTCGGCGAACGAGGGTTGCCAGTGCGTGCAGCGCGCCAGGGGAGACGGTTGGTCCATGGAAGGGCGGGCTCCGGCGTAGACTGTCGCTGGCTAGAAAGGAGACCTCGCACCGGCCTGGTCGGACATCCGACGAGAGCAGGGGAGGCAATGTCGGGCCTGGCCCGGATGGGCCCGGCTCGGCGGGCTTCTTGCCGCGTCGAACGAGGTGGCAGAAGGACGGGCGCGTACGGAGATCGGAGCGACCCAGTCACGGTCTTATTGTGCGGCAGGCAACGCCTAACGTCAACCAATTGGATGTTCCGATCGATTTCAAGGCCCCCTCCCGCGGCACACAAGCTGCACCTTGGGCACGCGGTGACCCGAATCCGAAACGGTGCCGCGGACAATCTTCCAACTCGACCCGAGGTGTCCATCGATGAAGAAATTCGTCGTATTCGGCCTTACAACCCTGCTCGGGCTGGGGGCCGCCGGCTTCCTTGCCGGAGCCCAGGACCCGGACGATGAGCCGCCCAAGGTCAAGAAGAAGGACGACGCCAAGAAGAAGGACGGGCCGGGCGGCGACCTGACCAAGGCCTACGACCTCCTCAGGCGGCTCAGGTCCGATGCCGATCAGGCCCCCGCCAAGGCCGATGCCAAGCTCCGCGACTGGACCGAGCGGGCCAGCCAGCTTTACCGCGACGCCGTCAAGGCCCACGAGGCCCGCGAGCCCCGAAGGGCCCGCGCCCTGGGCGCAGCCGCGCACGACCTGGCCCGCGCCATCGACCACGTCCGCAACGCGTCACGCCTATCCAAGCCCGACCCAGATCTGCCGCCCCCCCCGGGCCCGGGCCGCGGCGACGCCGAGAAGCGGCTTCGCAAGGACTCGAGGAAGGCCGAGGACCAGATCAAGAAGGCCGAGCGGAAGGCCAAGCAAGGCGACGAGCCGCCGACCGCCGACGAGAAGGTCTACCTCGATGCCGCGCACCAGCTTTATGAAGACTCGAAGAAAGCCGACGAGGACGGGCAGCCCGAGCGGGCCGCCGAGCTGGCCAGGGCCTCCGAGGCGTTGAGCCACGTCCCCGATCACCTGCACGCCGCGGCCCGCGGCGAGCCGGGGAAGGACTGACGGAAGTCGCCCCACGAGGCCGGGGCATCTCGGGCGGACTCCCGGCGGCGGGGGCGCTCAGGTGCCGCCGTCCTCGAACAGTTGGGCCCGGAAGCTCGACCACTCGCTCGCCCTCGGGGCATCCCCTTTGTGCTCGGCCATGTGGTCCGAGACCCGCTTGACCAGCACGTCGAACCGGTCGGCCAGCTCGCGGACCACCGCGATCGACAGGGCCTCGGCGGCGCGCGGGTGGTCGCGCCTGAGGGCCTCGTGGGCCGGGTGGGATAGCGTCAAAATATGCACGTTCGTCACGGCCCGGATCGAGACCAGCGAAGGCGAGGCCAGGAAGAACGAGGGCATCCCGAAGACCGCCGGCGCCGACAGCGTGGTCACCGTCTCGCGGCGTGAATCGGGGAAGTCGTGAGTCACGGCCACCGTGCCGCCGATCAAAAAAGACAGCTGCTCATTCGGCTTATCCTGGCCGATGAGCGTCGCGCCCGCTTTGGCGTGCCCCTCCTCCAGCGCGTCGACGAGGGCCTGGCGAGACTCTCGCGAGACCTCGGCCAGCAGCGGCACGGCCAGGAACTGCTCGGCTGCGGCAGTCGACAACATCGGGGTGGCCCTCTTTTCTCTCGACCCGTCGGCGAGTGGAACGGGGCCGGCGCGGCCCTTCGTTGGGGAATTGTTCCCGGCGGCGACCTTGCCGGCTAGGTCGTTTTTTCTGCTTGTAGCGATTGTGGGTCTGGCGCGGTGGGGGCGTCCGCGGATTGAAGGGACAGGGCGGGCCGACGCGGTCGATCGGTTTGGATACCAGGATGGAGTCGAGGTGGCGCAGCCCGTGGGGCGCCGAGACGGACTTGGGCGGAGGGAATCGCCATGCATCGGACGTGGATTGTAGGCGTGCTGGGCATGATCGCGGCCCTCCAGGGTTGCGCCGGGTCGCAGAACAGGACCGACCCGAACATCCAGGCGGATGGCCGCTTCATCATGCCGTACACGGACATGGTGAAGAACGACCAGTCGCAGGCCAAGCGTCGCTGGGCGAATTGGCTGGCATTCGGGCGGCCACCGACCGCCGCCCCCCAGTTCGCCTCGCCCCCGGCCGGCGGCGGTCCCGCCCCCCAGCCGGGCACGTCCCGCTTCGGCGTCGTCCCCCCGTCCCCCGTCCGCTCCAGCAAGAACGACAGGACTAGCACGCCGATTGATGACCTGAAAGCGGTCGCCAATCAGGTCGAGTCTCCGGCTCCTGCAACCGAACAGCCGGCGCTGATCGAGCCTTCCTCGATCCCCGCCGTCGACGCCTCCGACGCGCCCATCGGCCCAAATCCCGGGCTCCTTGACACCTCGGACGCCACCCGGCCGGGCCATAGGTCCGTCGTCGGCCGAAAGCCGATGTCGATCCTGCCGGTGGCCATCAACATCGAGATCCCGCCGCTGCCCGAGCCCAATCCGGGCCGTGACGAGGCCCTCGCCGCCTCCGAATCGGGCTCCGCCGAGGCCGGCAGCACGGCCGACCTCGCCGCCGCCAGCCCGGCCCCCCTCGCCGAGCCCGATCCCCGCGACGGCGAGGCCCGCAGGGCTCGCGCCGAGACCGCCGACCTTGCCCCGCCGGCCAGCCCGGACGCGTCCGCCGAAACGTCCATTCCCGCCCCGGAGCCCGCAAAGCCCGAGGTCGACGCCAACCCCCTTCCCCCGGCCGCCGAGCCCGAGCCCGCCCCGGAGAATTCCCCACTCCCGCCGGCTGCTGAGCCTGCCCCGGAGCAGGTCTCGCTTCCGCCGGCGGTCGAGCCCGCCAAAGAAGCGGCCGCGACCATGGCCCTGCCGGCCGCCGAGCCCGCCAAAGCACCCGAGCCCGCGCTTCCGCTGGCTGAACCCGCCAAAGAAGCGAGCACGACCCCGCCGGCCGTCGAGCCCGCCAAAGCACCCGCTCCGCCGCCGCCGGCCCCGGGACCCGCCAAGGTGGCCGCTCCCAGTCCTTCGGTCTCTCGGGTTGTGATGCCCCGGCGGCCGACCTCGGAGCCTTCCCGCGAAGCCGCCGCGGCGACCCCGCCGGCCAGCAAAAGCAACGCCGCGCCGGCCCCGGCCGTGAACGTTACGAAGGCCGCCGCCCTACCCCCGGCGGCCGAGGCCCAGGCGTCGAGCCCTCGGCCCCAGGCCCGCGAGCGGAGGTCCCTGCTCGGACGCATCTTCCGCGAGCATCCCGCGCTCGCAGGCAGGGAGAAGCTGAAGATGGCGAGGCCCAGGCCCGGCGACCTCGAAGAGATCCCCCCCGTCGTCTTCCTGCCCAGCTACTATCCGCTCAACTGGACCGAAGCCGTCGCCCGCAAGGCTAACCCCGCGGCCTCGAAGGACGTCGTCGCCCGCAAGGCCGACCCCGCGACATCCTCCGAGAAGACGGCCGCCGCGATCCCCAAGGTCGACCCCTCGGTGCGTAAGCTCGATCCCCCCTTGCAGGCGGCCTCGATGGTGGTGAAGACCGGGGCGCCCAGGGCCGCCCGCAAGCGGCGGACGCTGCTCGACACGCTCCTGGGTCGCCCCGTCTCGCCGCCCCAGGCCCAGCCCGCAGGGGCCGGGTCGGGCGTGATCCCGGCCGCGTTCTTCGTCCCCTCGCTGGGCGCCTCAGCCGGGGGGCAGCAGGGCGATCTCTCGCAGCGGCGGGAGCCCGTCCAGGCTGCCGCGGCCGACCGCGTCGGCGAAGCGCCGAAGCGCTAGCTCCAGATGCTCGGCCACCTCGGCGTGCTGGTCCGCCACGTCGTTCTGGTCCCACCTGTCCTCGGGCTTCAGGTAGAGCTGCCTGGCCCGGGGCTCGTCCTCCGGGTCGGGCTCGATCGGCAGGATCAGGTGATAGGCGGGCGTCCGGATGGCGAATTCCTCGACGTCCATCCCCATGCAGGCATAATCCCGCACCTTGGCCTGCTCCCCGCGCACCACGGGGAGCAGGTCGTGGCCGTGCAGGTCGTCCATCCGAGGCAGGCCGAACGCCGCCAGCACCGTCGGCAGCAGGTCCACGGGCTGCACCAGGGCCGTGCGTCGGGTCCCGCCCTTCGCCCCGCCCGGCAGCCTGATGATGAGCGGCGTGTGGATCAGCTCCTCATAGAGCCAGGGGCGGAATCGCCTGACGTAGCCGTGCTCGCCCAGGGGCTCCCCCTGATCGGCCGTGAAGACGAGCAAGGTGTCCTCGTCGCGGCCCAGACGCTTCAGGGTTGCGAATAGCTCGCCCAGCCAGCGGTCCACCAGCGTCACGGTCCCTGCATACGTGCGCCTGAGGCGTAGCAGCTCGGCCTCGTCGAGCACGTCGCCCACCGCGCCGGCCGGCACGTCGATGAGCGCCGTCACCTCGTCCATCTCGATTTCCGCGTCGTCGTCCTCGACGAGGTCGCCTTCATCGCCGGCCTCGAACTCGTCGGGCTCCAGCGTCGCGTACTTGTCGCGATACTCCTCGGGCGGGTCCCAGGGCCCGTGCGGGCTGAACAGGTCGAGCCAGAGCAGGAACGGGCGAGTATCACCGTCGGTCGCCTGCCGTTCCAGCCAGCCCTCGGCCGCCTTCACGGTGCGGGCCACGCCGGTGTTCTCTTCCATCTCGCTGTGCAGCACCGCGCGGTTGCGCAGGACCTGCTCCCAGCGCCCCTTCCAGAGGTCGTAATCCGGGTCGTCCTTCTCCGGCAGCCGCAGCCTGGGCTCGTCCTTCAGGCTGAGGCCCTTGGCTCGGGGGTCGTCCTTGGGCACCAGCGGGTCATACCCCTGCCCGCGAACCCAGACGACCTCGTCGAACCCCCGGCCGAACCCCTGCGTCGGGTCGCGCAAGAACGGCACGTCGGAGATCATCGCCGTGCGAATCCCGCGGTCGAAGAGCAAGTCGGGCATGATCGGCTCATCATGCCGCAGCGGGGTCCAGCCGCTGTCAATGTCGGCGAACCCATACTTCCCGGTCCACCAGCTCCGGCGGGTGGGAAGGGTGGTCAGGTTCTCGGCGAAGTGGTTGTCGAAAACCACGGCCTCCGTGGCCAGCCGGTCGAGGTGTGGCGTCTCGATCCAGCCGTTGCCATAAACGCCCAGGAACCCCAGATGCAAGCTGTTGCAGGCGACGACGATGACATTCATGCCGCCCATTCTACCGACCGACCCCGCCCTTTGCCTGCGCAGGCCCTACTTCGGGGCGGCCGGCGCAATCCGTTCGAGGGCCTCGGCGGCGTACATTCGAATGAAGGGGTTCGGGTGCTTGACCAACTCCTTCAGCCGGGGAACGGCCAGCCGCGCCGCCGTCCGCAGGTCTCCGAGCGTCTCGAAGTACTCCTCAAGGAATTCGACCGAGATTCCGTCCCTCAGGTTGCCGGCCAGGATCTCGTCGATCGAGTTCAGACGCATTCGTGTCGCCAAATCGCCCTCGAAGCTCGCCCGCCCCATGGCCCCATGCAGCTTGGCGCGTGAGTCCAGAGGGAAATTTCCCGGCCAGGTCGGCGCCGAGCCGTTCGTCTTCGCGAGCCACGCGTCAGCAATCTCCTTCCCGTCCGGGGCCAGTTGGGCGAGAGCGATGATGAGTTCAGGCCGGCTAGGGGACGGCTTGCCGTCCCGCTCCATCATGCCGCGAAGGACGGGGATCGCGGCCCGCGCGTCGGGCCCAATCTGCCCGAGGGCCAGGATGGCCGCCCCCTGAACGCTCCAATTCGCGTCATCTCCCTCGCGGCTCTTCGCTGCTTCGATCAGGGCCGGGACCGCGTCTTTTGCCCTGGTCCCGTATGCCCCCAGGACGGAGGCGGCCGTTTCGGCGGCCGAGAAGTCGACTTCTTCCATGTCCTGGAATGGAGTCCGTTTGTCGCGGAATTTCAGGGCGGCGATCAAGGCGGGGAGCACGGACGTCCCCTCCGGGTCGATCCGCCCGAGGGCCTTGGCCGCGCTCTCCTGCGGGTCGCCGCTTGCAACCCAATCCCCTCCCGTGCTGCGGGTCATGGCCATCGTCAGTGCCGGAATCGCATCCTTCGCCTTCGGCCCCAGAAGCCCGAGGCAGCGAGCCGCGGCATTAAAGCGTTGACTCTCATCGACGTTCTCGTCCTTCGACGTCAAGGCCGAGATCAGCGCCGGGACGCATACTTCGCCCTCCGGGTCGATCTGCACCAGGGCCTTGAGATCATCCGCATCGAAAACCCCCTTTTCGACGCGATCGATCAGCTTCGGCAGCGCTGCCTTGGCCCTCGTGCCGAATCGAGCCAGCGCTTCGGGGACCCACATAAGGTCGATCGATTCGTCGTTCGAGAAATCAAACGACTCGATCAGCACCGGGATCGCCTCATTGACGGAGGGATCGATGTCGGCCAGCACCACCGCCGCCGAGATCCGGACCTGCGGCCTCTTGTCGGCCAGGGCGGCGCGAAGGGCAGGGATCGCCTCGCGTCTCCTCGGGCCGAGCAAGAAGAACGAATAAGGCGATCCGTTCGAATCGCCCTCGCCGAGGAACTCGTCGATCAGAAACTTGACGGGGGTGGCCCCGATCCGGTCGAGGGCGACCATCGCTTCAGCATCCTTATCGAGCAAGCCGGTCAGGACCGGGATTGCGTCCCTGGCCTCCGGCCCGATCCCCCCGAGCGCACCGACGGCGTGCCTCCTGAGGATTTCATCGAGATATTCGGGGCCAGGACGTTCAATCGTGCGGATCAGCGCGGGGATGGCCGTCTTCGCCGCCGGGCCGATGTCCCCGAGGACTTCGGCCGCGCACACACGCATCTCCAGATCCGGCCCATCCAGGACCTTCAACAGCGCCGGCACGGCAGGGCCGCCGACCTTGACGAGAAGATCCCTGACACGGGGGTTGTACCCGATCGCCCCCGCCCCGGTCAGGCGCACACAGCCTTCCTTCAGGAACCGCTCGATGAGGTGCGGGACCGTCACCCCCGACCCCACCCCGAGATGAACCAGGGCCTCGGCCGACTCGTCCTCGAGGAGACCCCGCCGCACGTTCTCGATCAGGTCCGGCGCCGCGGCCTGCGCCAAGGGGCCGAAATATCCCAGCGCCACGACCGCCCTGGAACGATTGTTCGCGGTGCTGGCTTTGTCCCGAAGGACCTCGATCCAGCCGTCGACGGTCCTGCCAAAGAAGGTCGGCGGCTCCTCGGCCCGGGCCGATTGGAGCCCGCCGAGCAGCACGAGAAGCGTCGGAAGGAGGAGACGCATGGGGATCGCCCCGGCTTGGTCCATTGATGTCGAGATGACGCCTGTCGGCCCGGCTGGGGCCACGACCGTTGGATTGGCCGGCTCGGCTCGAATTCGGCCGACTTCGCGGAGGGATGACGTCACCCCTTGAACTCATCGATCTCCGAATGTCCGACGCCCCAAGGCCGCGCGTTATTCGCGGGATTCCGGCGACCGGCCCCGGCAGGCCCCGATCCCGTCGGCGAATCGGGCCTCCCCGCGGGCCGCGAGCCGACGCTTTCGCGGCCGTGGCCGACGCCGTAGGATGACGCCGTTGCCGCGACGGGTCGTCGCGCAGAGTGGGGCCCTTGCGCCCCGCACCGATCTCGGACACCACGGAGGCCGCACCATGATGCGTCCGTTCCTCTCCAGGCCGCTCGGCCTCTCGCTCGCCTTGCTCAGCCTCCTCGTCATCGCCACCGACACCCGTGCGCAGCAGGGCGGGGGGATGGGGATGGGGAGCGGGGCCGAGATGACCTACCATCCGCCCGATAATCCCGACTTCAGGCTCAAATCACCCGTCCTCTGGCAGGTCTTCCAGCGCGACCAGAACGACACCGCCTCGGTCCCGCTGGTCATCGCGGGCGACGGCCTGAAGGTCCAGGACGTCTCGGTCAACCATCTCAGCGGCAACCCGGTTGCCGACGCCGCCTTCGAAGGCGGAAAGGTCTCGAATATCCCGGTCGGCGGCCCATACACCGCCCACTACACGGTCGTCCGGGGCAACGAGGCGGTGGGCACCTTTAACTCGGCCCCCTTCTTCGTCGGCGACCTCTGGGTCCTCGCCGGCCAGTCGAACATGGAAGGCGTCGGCGACCTCGTCGACGTCACGCCGCCCCACGCCTCGGTCGCCGCGCTGGGCATGGACGGCAAGTGGGTCCAGGCCAAGGAGCCGCTGCACTGGCTGGTCGATTCGCCCGACCCCGTGCACTCGGGCGATGCCTCAACCCGCGAGCAGCGATCCAAGGATCAGCATGCGAGTCGGAGGAAGGGGGCCGGCCTCGGCCTGCCGTTCGGCGTGGCGATGGTCGGCGCCACGGGGGTGCCCGTCGGCCTTGTCGCGGCGGCCCACGGCGGCACCAGCATGGCCCAGTGGGACCCCGCCAAGAAGGGCGAGGGGGGCAACAGCCTGTACGGGTCGATGGTCCGTCAGGTCCAGCTCGCCGGCGGCAAGGTCAAAGGGGTGCTGTGGTACCAGGGCGAGAGCGACGCCAATCCCGACGCCGCCAAGGTCTTCCCCAAGGTCTTCGGCGGCTTCATCGCCGCCGTCCGATCCGACCTCGGCCAGCCCGACCTCCCCTTCTACTACGTCCAGATCGGCCGGTTCATCCGCGAGCAGGACCCCAAGCCCTGGAACGCCGTGCAGGACGCCCAGCGCACCCTGGTCGACGCCATCCCCAACACGGCCGTCATCTCCATCATCGACCTGGAGCTTGACGACCTGATCCATGTTGGTACCAGGGGCCTGAAGCGGGCCGGCCAGCGGCTGGCGCGCATCGCGCTCCGCGAGCAGTTCGGCCAGGTGGGAGCCACCACCCCCACGCTCGACAAGGTCTTCCCCGGCGCTGGCGAGACCCTCATCGTCAAGTTCAAGGGGGTTAACTTCCGCTCCCGCAGCGGCCAGGAGTTCGGCGGCCAGCCCTTCTCAACCCAGCCCGGCCAGGGCATGGGCGGCGGCCAGGGGATGATGGGCAGAGACGCCGGACCAGGGTTCCGTCAGATGGGCGGCGGGATGGGTATGGGTGGCATGCCCGCCACTCTGGCCCGCGAGACCACCCTCGGCCTCCAGCCCGCCCACCACATCGCCGGCTTCTCGATTCGCAAGGCCGACGGCGCAGAGATCCCGCTCATCTACGAGGCCCTCGTCGGCCCGTCCAGGGATGCCGTCATCCTCAAGCTCGCCAGCAAGCCCCCCGCCGGCGCCCAGCTCTGGTACGGCTACGGCCTGGACCCCTACTGCAACCTGACCGACAGCCTCGACATGGCCGTCCCCGTCTTCGGCCCCATCGCGCTCGACCCCAAGCCCGAATGACGCCCAGGCAAGGGCGGGGGCCGGCCCGAATCGGATCGAGCCCCCGTCCTCCCGCGACGCATCATCGACCCGAGGAGACCCGACCCATGACCCGACTCCCCGCACTGGCCCTCGCAATCGCGGCGCTGGCCCCGGCGCTCGCAATCGCCGCCGACCCCCGGCCCGTCAAGCTTTTGATCATCACCGGCGACGAGGTGGGCGCCCACGACTGGAAGGCGACCACCCAGGCCATGCGCGACTTTTTGAGCGCGCAGGGACGCATCAACGTCGAGGTGACCGAGACCCCCGCCAAGGACCTGACCGACGAGAACCTGGCGAAGTACGACGCCTACCTGCTGAACTATCGCCAGACCAAGCCCACCGAGGCGACCCAGTGGACCGACGCCAACAAGGCCGCGCTGCTGAAGGCGGTCAAGGGGGGGAAGGGCCTGGTCGTCTACCACTTCGCCTCGTCGGGCTTCAATGACTGGCCCGAGTTCGAGACCCTCGTCGGCGGCGGCTGGCGCAAGCAGGGGTTCCACGGACCCGCCTACGCGTTCAGTGTCAAGGCCACTGACGTCAAGCACCCCATCTCCGCCGGCCTGACCAGCCCGTTCGACCACCCCGTCGACGAGCTCTACTCCAACTCCAAGATGACCCCCGGCAACGTCGTGCTGGCCACCGCCTACTGCGACCCCTCCAAGCCCAAGGGGACCGGCAAGGACGAGCCCGTCATCTGGGTGAACCAGTACGGCGGCGGACGCGTCTACCACAGCGTCCTGGGCCACAACACCGTCGCCCTGGCCGACCCCGTCCTCCAGGAATGGATGCGCCGGGGCGTCGAGTGGGCCGCCACCGGCGACGTCTTCCACCCCGACGGATCCAAGTAGTCAAATCGTGGGGCATCGATCGGAGGTCCACCCCGACCGATGCCCCCGCCCGACGCATGCAGGCCCAAGGAGATCAAGATGGCTCGGGACGATCGGCTGATCTCGGATCGGTTCCCCCGCTCGTCGAAGTATCATCCCGACTGGGTCCTCGCCAATGCCAGCGGCGGCGCGAACTCGCTCTGGCTGACCGAGTGGCTGGCCGAGTCCCTGGACCTTCAGCCCGGGATGCGCGTGCTCGACCTCGGCTGCGGCCGGGCGTGCTCGTCCATCTTCCTCCGCCGCGAGTTCGGCGTGCAGGTCTGGGCGACCGACCTCTGGTTCGGCGCCTCGGCGAACCTGAAGACGATCCGGGACGCCGGCGTCGAGGACGGCGTCTTCCCGATCCACGCCGACGCCCGTTCGCTCCCCTTCGCCGCCGAATTCTTCGACGCCATCATCTCCATCGACTCCTTCTTCTACTACGGCACCGACGACCACTACCTCGGCAACCTCGCCCGCTTCCTGAAGCCGGGCGGCACGCTCGGCATCGCCGGGGCCGGCCTCATGCGCGAGATCGACGGCCCCATCCCCGAATCACTCCGTGACTGGTGGACCAACGACCTCTGGTGCCTGCACTCGGCGCCCTGGTGGCGTAGGCACTGGGAGCGCACCGGCATCGTGGACATCGAGCTGGCCGACGCCATGCCCGACGGCTGGCAGCAATGGCTGGCCTGGCACCGCGCCCTCGCGCCCGACAACGTCGTGGAGATCGCCGCGCTGGAGGCCGACCAAGGCAACAACCTCGGCTACGTCCGCGTCGTCGCACGCCGCCGGCCCGACGTCGAACTGGAGGATCCGATCGTCTCTGTTCCCACGCAATACACACGTCATTCGCTGCTCCGCACCGCAGAGCCAGCGGCCCCGTAGGATGACAGGGCCAAGTTGTACGTGGTGGGAATCATCGCGGTCCTCGTCCGGACGCCGAACCTGCGGAGCCGCAACCTCGGCACCTCCAAGGTGATGTGGGATCTTACCGATCATTCTGTAACAGGAGTCATTCGATGAAGCCGGATCTTCAGACGACCAACCTTCTGGAGCTCGCCGAGATCTATGTCAAGGGTGGAGAATTGAATTCAAGAGAGTTTGTGGATGCTTTAACAAGCCGATATGTTTCCAGGGAAGCGATCGCTTTTCCGGGTATTTTCGATGGCAAGCAGATGGAGCAACTTTCCTCGATCTTCTGCGACTGCGAGATTTACACGCCCAGGGATAATCGCGAAGCCTATCAAATTGACGAAGCTGAGCTTAAGAGGAGGATCAGAGATGCGCTCAATGACGTCACGATAGGTCGTGACACGGAATTAATTTAGAAGCAGGCATGGATAGTCCGGGCGGTCAATGCCGAACTCACGCCTCAAGGCCGGCACGCAGCGTGCAGGAGTCCAGAGGGCGATGAGCCGGATCAGAACGATGCCGGCGCCGAAGGACATGCCGCCCGCGACACCCGACCGGGATGCCCGATGATGGCCCCACCGCCCGGCCAGCACGACTACTCGGCCATCTACCTCACCCGCCACGCGCTGGAGCGGTTCGCCGAGCGTTTCGGCGGCGACCCCGAGCCTTCGCTGCGAGTCGCCCTGGCTCGCACCCGCAAGCTGGGGACCAACACGGCCAACGGGGCGCTCGCCGTGATGGCCCTGCACGGGGACCGCCCGCTGGTGGCGATCCTCCAGGATGATGCCTGCATCACCGTTTTGACCTGGCCCCAGTTCGAGCCCAAGCTCGTCGAGTTCGGCCGCGCGCACCCCCCTCGCAAGTGGGGCCGCTGGCTCGGCCGGCTCAAGCCGGGTCACGATTCCTCCGGCGGTGCGTAAGAGTTTACGTCACATCGCGCGCCGCGAGATTTCTCGTGGATTTCGTGCTCGAATAAGCCGATTGTGAGTGGTTGGCAGGTCGGCCTGGAATCCGTTCGGACCATTGCATTCGCCGTTGCCGTGTGGCATCGTCGAATGACACCTCCTACTTCGGTTTTTCGACCAACGTCGACTCCGAGAGCCCCAAACCCACGCTCCAATCGCGAGCGAGAAAGGGTTTGCATGCGTGCTTACCCGCACATGCCTCGATCCGTCTGCCGCCGTGGCTTCACGCTCATCGAGCTGCTGGTGGTGATCTCGATCATCGCGGTGCTGATCGGGCTGCTCCTGCCCGCGGTGCAGAGCGCCCGCGAGGCGGCCAGGCGCATCCAGTGCACCAACAACATGAAGCAGATCGGCCTGTCGCTGCACAATTATGAGACCAACACGCGCGTGCTGCCGCCCGCCAAGATCTACTCCGGTTCATGCCTGAGCCATTCCAACGGCGGTAAGGGGCTGGTGCTCAACACCACCGCCTTCACCATGATTCTCAGCTACCTCGAGCAGGCGCCCCTCTGGAACGCCTATAACTTCAGCCAGGCGTCGAGCAACTCGGCCTGGGCCGGCTCGGCCCCCGACGGCCCCGCGAATACGATCCTGCTGGGCAACGCGGCGGTGAACACCACCGTCGTCGGCACCCTCGTCGCGTCCTTCGCCTGCCCGTCCGACGACCCACCTCCGGTCGCCGATGAGGCCGGGACCGGCATGTTCTCGCGCCAGAGCGCGCGCCGCAGCAACTACCTGGTCAGTGCCGGCGCCTACTCGGATTTCAACTGCCCGAGCCTGTTGCCCGCCTACACGATCGACCCCAAGCAGCAGGGCGTCTTCGTCACCGACAAGTCGACCAAATTCTCCGACATCAAAGACGGCATGAGCAACACGTTCTTCGCGGGCGAGTCGCTCCAGCGCAAATCCACCGACGGATTCGGCCCTTATTGGGGTTCGGGCACTCACACCTCGACCCACGGCGTGATCTACTCCCCGAACTCCCCGACCAACGGTGCCCAGGCCCCGGGCTTCGCCCCCAACGGGCCCTCGATCGCCGTGGATCCGGCGACGCCCCCGGCGGCTCGCAGCCTGCCCTATGCCTGGGTCTTCAGCAGCAAGCACCCCGGCGGCGTCACCATGGTGATGGGCGACGGCAGCGTCAAGTTCATCAAGAACACGATCAGTCTGGCGACCTGGTCGGCCCTCGCCACGATCAAGGGGGGCGAGATCGTCAGCGCGGACGCCTACTGATCCCCCACCCCGTCGGCCATGCCCCGGGCCGGCGCCTTGTCGCCGGCCGTTCCGTACAAGACAACCCAATCAAGGACTCTCCGATGATCTGGATTCGGGCTGCCTTGCCGCTGACGCTGGTCGTGATCTCCGGCTGCGGATCGGAGGAAGATCGCATCCCCCTCCTGCCGGTCTCCGGCATCGTCACCTCGAACGGCAAACCCCTGGCGAACGCCTCGATTGTGTTCCTGCCCGAGCCGAAAAACGAGGTGAGCACCCCCGGCAATGATGTGAGTGGCCCCGATGGGACCTTCAAGCTGATGTGGAGGAGCCGGGCCGGAGTCTCCGCCGGCAAGTATCGAGCCGTCGTCACCGAGGCCTCGCCCGCGGAGAATCTCACGACGGGCATCGACCCCTACATGGCCCGGCTCGGCAAGGAGGTCTCGCAGACGGCCAAGAAGAATGCCCCCGCGCCCGCCCGCAAAGAGTTCCCCGTCGAGGTCTCCGCCACCAAGACCACCTTCGACTTCGACCTCAAGAAGTAGGCCGGCATACGGCCGATGGCCCCGGCCCCGACCGCGCATGGAGGGGGCCGGGGAATTTCGTCAGCCCTTCCCGCCGGCCGCGGCCGGCACCGGTGCCGGCGCCGCCGCGGGGGCCTTTGGGGTAGCCGGGCGGAGACGCTCGGGGGTGGTGGGCCGCTGCTCGATCAGGCGGTTGGGCAGGCCTTCGCGCTTCAGCAATGAGAACCCGTCGTACAGGTCGCCTACCGCCGTGCGGGACTCGTATTTCAGCGTGTCGCCGTCGATGCGGATGATCTGGTAGAGCTGCGTGTCCTCGGCGGCCCGCCTCATCCAATCCTCGCGGCCGAGCTGGTACATCTTCGGTCCGCTCACCGAGACGACGTAGACGGTCCCCCCCTCGTCGTCGCGATGCGCCCCGCCGCCCGGCACGTTGGAGTGGACCATCGGGCCGGTTCGCGCATAGGTATGATCGTGCCCTTGTAAGACGAGGTCGACCTTGTAGCGGTCGAACACCGGCTGCCAGAGGTCTCGCAAGGTGGAGTTGTTGCGGTTCTTCGTCGGCGAGTAGATCGGGTGGTGGAACGTGAGGATCGTCCACTTGTTCGGGTTGCCGGCGAGCACTCCTTCGAGCCAGGGGACCTGCGCCTCGATCTGGTCGTTGGAGTTCAGCGCGATGATCCGCACCCCCTGGTAGTCGACGTAGTAGACCGTCTCCTCCAGGCCGGCGGGGCCGTTCATCGGCAGGGCGAACTGCGGCCGCCAGTGGCGCGAGAGCACGGCCTTGGCCGGCTCGGGCGGATTCTCGCCCGGGGCGGGCTCGGGGGCCTTGGGGCGCTCGTATTCGTGGTTGCCGGGCGTCGGGATGCTCGGCACCATCGCGTTGACCCAGCCCCCCGCGCCGAACCACTCGCCCCAGAGGGCGTCCTGGTTGGCCCGGTTGATCAGGTCGCCGGCATGCACGATGAAGCTGGCCTTGGATGCGTCGGAATAAGCCCCGCGGATGACGCGCGACCAGAGCGACTTGACGTCATTCTGGGCGTCGCCGAAGTACACGAACGAGAACGGCTCGGGCTTCTCCGACGCGGTCTTCGCGTGCACCCACTCGCTCCAGTTCACCCCGTCGCCCACCCTGTACGCATAGGTCACCGATGGCGTCAGCCCCTCGAAGACGACCGAGTGCGACCGCGCCTCGCCCAGGTCGGTCGTCATCAGGGTGGCCGTGGCCTCGAACGTCTTCGCCGAGGCCGGGAACTTCGAGCCGGCGTCGGCCGGGGCGATCTGCGCGACCCCTTTCGAGACGCCGGCGTCGGTCCGCCAGGTCACGGCGATCGACGTCGCCGGGTCGCCGGCGAAGGTCCGGATGATCCGGTCGGGGACGGCCGTCGGGCGATGGATGACGGCGTCAGCCACCGGCGTCGGCGGCGCGTGGTCGTGGGCCGCGGGCCCGTCGTGGGCCAGGGTCGGCTTCGGTGCCAACGCGGAGGCGAAGCAGGCGGCGAGCAACCAGCGGCGGGCGGTCTCTGTCATCGTCCGGCGATCCTCGAAGGTGGATGGACTGGGGGCCTCGAACAACGTGCCCCGCTGCGACGCATGGGGGCTAGGCGTCCTGCAAAGGAGGCCGATCGGCCCGCTCGAATCGGTTCAATCGACGTTGATTCAACGCCTTCGCGGCGAATCCGCCGGCCAGGGCGACTGAGAGAATCAGGGCGCAGACGACCACGCGATGCAAGGTGAAGTAGGAGAAGTAACCGAACCAACCGAGCCCGTAGAAGCTCAGAATATGGAAGAGTTCTTCGTGCAGCCGCCGGATCGCGGGGAGGAGGAAATCCTGAACGCCCGGCGACAGTGACACCATCGCGGCCGTAAATCCGCAGGCGATGAACCCGTAGTCGAACGGGCGGAGCGGCCTCCTCCAGATCAAGACACGGACGAGCACGACATCGAGCAAAACGAGGAAGACGGCGATGGCCGGGATCAACAGCAGGTTCATCACCCCGCGGAACATCGCCAGGTTGATCGCCGCGACGACCGCCAGCCACATCGTATTCCTCAGTCCGATCCGATCTCCGGTCATGGCCACGCCCCGGTTCGAGCGACTCCGCGTGCATGCCCGGCGAGCCCGCACTCGCCTCGGAAGTGTGAATTCTATCAGAGGCCACCCGGACGGGGATGGACAGAACGGTCGACTTTCCCGCTCGTCCACCGGTCGGCGGCCCTATCGTCTCGCGCCTCGATGAAGCCGCGATGAGCCCGGCGCGAAGCTCCGATGGCGAACCCGGGGCGACTGTCCCGCCTCCGGGCGCTCGACCGTCCCGTTCAGCGGCGTAAGCTCATTCTCCGTGTCGCCGGCCGGAGGCCGACGCGTCGGAGCCTCCCGCGCCCTCATCGGCGTCGGGACCGGCCCGGTCGATCAAACCGGGCACGGCCGGGGGATCCCTCCCCCGGCCCGCTCATCCCGGAAATTACTTCGCCGAGGGCTCGAGGACCGTCGGCGGCGCCCCGTCGCGCGAGTGCAGCAGCACCGCCAGGACCCTGGTCGGCTTCTTCGGGTCGGGGTTCCGCCCGACCCGGTGCAGGGCCCCCTTCGGCTCGTAGAACGTCTCGCCGACCTTCAGGGTCTTCGCCGGCTTGTCATCCAGGCCGAGCTCATATTCCCCTTCCAGGATGTAGCCGAAGATCGGGCCCGAGTGCCGGTGGGGCTTGCCGGCTGCCCCCGGCGCGTGGGTCACCTCGATCATCGAGACCTTGGCGGCCTCGCCGTCCAGCTTTTCCAGGATGTCGCGCTCGGCGATCACCCTCACCGTCGCATTGTCATCCTCGTCTCGCTCGTCGTGGCCGGCCAGGGAGAGCCCGCCGGCCCCCAGGATGGCCCCGAATACGACCGCAATCATCGTCTTAAACATGGACGGCTGCTCCCTTGGGTTTGTACGATCCGGGCACGCTGCGGAAGCCGATGGCGACCCGATTCCAGCCGTTGATCGCGACCACCGCCCAGGTCAGGGCCACCAGCTCCGCCTCCTCGAAATGCCTGGAGGCTTCCTCGAAGACCTCGTCGGGCACCCCGCCCTCGATCCGCGTCAGGGCTTCGGCCCAGGCCAGGGCCGCGCGTTCCCTGTCGGTGTAGAACGGCGCCTCACGCCAGGCGCCCAGCAGGTAGAGCCGCTGCTCGGTCTCGCCGGCGGCCCGTGCGTCCTTGGTGTGCATGTCCAGGCAGAACCCGCACCCGTTGATCTGCGAGACGCGGGTCTTCACCAGCTCGATCAGGCTCTCTTCCAGCCCGCTGCGGGCCACGGCCTTGCCCAGGTCGAGCATCGCCTTGGCCGCATCGGGCGCCAGCTTCAGGTAGTCGAGTCGAGGTCCCATCGCTGCATCTCCCATCTAGACATCGGGATTGGTCGCCGAATTCCAGCGACTGAGCTTCTCCGGATTCAAGACCGTGTAGATCTCGGCGATCGTCCCATTGGCCACCGAGATGGTGGTGATCTGGACGGCCTTTCCCGCCTCCCAGAACACCAAGCCCGGCTGGCCGTTCACGCTCACCACCGAGGCCTCGTATTTCTTCATCCGCTTGGGGAAGGCGACCGACAGCATTCTGGCCACCCGGGCCGAGCCCATGATCGGCCTGGGCGACGCGTGGGTCTTGCCGCCACCGTCGGAGTACATCACCACGTCGGCGACCAGCAGCGCCTCGATCGTCCCGACATCCCCCGACGTGCAGGCGTCGAAGAACCGGCCCGCCAGGTCGTCGGCCCGGCCTTCGGCGGCCGGTGCGAACCGGCGCTCGCTCGACTCGATCCGCCGCCTGGCCCTCGACGCGATCTGCCGGACGTTCACCGCGGTCAGATCGAGTAAATCGGCGATCTCCTCGTATTCGTAGTTGAAAACCTCTCGAAGGAGGTAGGCGGCCCGTTCCTGCGGCGAGAGGGTCTCCAGCAGGACCATGAACGCCATCGACAGCGACTCGGCCAGTTCCAGGCGGTCCATCGTCGCCCCGCCCCAGGTCCCTTGCGCTGGCTCGGGCAGCCAGGGGCCCACGTAGGCCTCGCGCCGCTTCGCCTGCCGCAGCCGGTCGATGCAGAGCCTGGTCGTGGCCTTCACCAGCCAGCCCTCGGGCGACAGGATCTCGCCCTCCGCCAGCTGGAGCTTCAGGTAGGCGTCCTGCACCACGTCCTCGGAGTCGGCCACGCTCCCGAGCATCCGATAGGCCACGGCCAGCAGCTTCGGCCGCAGCCGGCCCGGGTCGTTGTCTGCGTCTTCGTCGCGGCCGTGTCCATCGTCCAGCGTCATCGCATCTCCTCCTTCAGTCCGAACAGGACCAAGGACGAATAGGCCTGCAAATCCGTGACAACCTCGACGCAAGAATCATTCTGCGGCCCGCATCTCGCCCGGTTCGGCCTGCCTGGCGCTTGACCCGCCGGCCGGCCTCCGTTGCAATCGTAGCCGTCTCCCCCCCGCGTCGGCGCCGGTGCGGCCCAGGGGCGTCTCGCCAACCGCGGGGTCAATCATGCCCATCGTCATGCTCCTGCTCCTCGCCGCCGCCCCGGTCGCGGCCCCGCCCCAGGCCGGCGACAACGTCTTCAGGGTGGCCTCTCCCAAGGACGACGGCATCATCGCCACGGGCATCAACGCGCGCGGCGACGTCGTCGGCTTCGAGTGGGCCGAAGACCCGAAGACCCCCGGCATCGTCGCCCAGGTCCCCTTCTTCGCCAGCGCAGGGCGCCAGGTGACCCTGCCGCTGCTACCCGGCTACACGTCCACATTCCCCGCCGCCGTCAGCGAGTCGGGCCTCGTCGTCGGCCGCGTCAGCAAGCCCGCGTCGTTCAACACGGTCATCCACCTGCGCAACCAGGCCTTCGCCTGGGACGAGGCCAAGGGCATGCGCGGCCTGGGCGCCCTGCCGGGCGACTCCGCCTCCATCGCCTGCGGCATCAGCCGCGACGGCCGTCGGGTCAGCGGCTTCTCCATCGGCGATCGCCGCGTCAGGGCCTGCCTCTGGGAACCCAAGGGCGACGAATGGGCCGTCATCCCGCTGCTGCACAACGAGCAGCTCGGCGCGCAGGTCGTCGCCATCAGCGACGACGGCAACCGCGTCACGTCCGTCGACGGCGCCATCCCCTGCCTCTGGACCAGGGACGCCAAGGGCGCCTGGACCTACCAGGCCATCGGTGGCGTCGGCGAGTTCCTCCCTCGGGCCGTCAACAACGCGGGCACCGTCGTCGGCTTCCATGACAACGGCGACGGCACCGCCGACGCCGTCATCTCCCCCCGCAACGGCCGCAACAAGACCCTGCCCAAGCCCCCCGGCTACCCCCGCGCCGAGGCCTACGCCCTCAACAATTCGGGGGCAATCGTCGGCATGATCGACGGCCCCCGAGGCTCCGACGTCGGCCCCAACGCGTTCGTCTACATCGGCGGCCGCCTGCGGATCCTCGTCGAGTGCGGGCCCGACTTCGTCACCGCCACCGCCATCAATGACCAGAACCAGGTTGCCGGGGTGCTCGACAAGGAAGAAGTCCCCGAGCCCCCGGCCGAACCCGACAAGCCCGCAGCCCCGGCCCCCAAACCCTGACCCTCTCGCCGTCGATCAGAGCTCGACCTGGCGCGGCGGGGGGGTCGTCGCCACCTGGCGGATCGACCGCCGCAAGAACGCCACCACCGTCCAGCCGCTGAGCATCCCCAGCAGATAGATGCCGATCGCCGTCAGGGCGAACGGCGCCTTGAGGCTCCAGTTCAGGAAGCTCACCGTCACCGCCTCGGTATTTTGCAGGGCGAAGACCCCGATCGCTCCCAGGAACAGCAGCAGGAAGAACCCCAGGATAAATCGCATGACGCGTCCCCTTAAAATCCCATTCCAAACCAGCCGTGTACGCCACCAGAGTCTACAGCACGCCGCATCATGAGGATGAAGTCGCTCGATCCGCCTTGCCCAGTAAAAAACCGGTGCAGGCGGCTCCCAACTTGACGTTCAAGACGTGGCGGTCGGTCATCGCCTCAAGACGTCGGGGCTTCGTGCTCAGGCTCGTCAGTCCCACCATAACCTGACGGCCTTCGTGCTCACGATGGACTTCCTCAGAAGCTCCACGCCGTAGTTCTCGTCCTCCAGATCGACGCCTTCGACCAACTCCCTCAGATCCTCGGGAACCGCGTCCTCGTGCATCTCCAGCATCTCCTTGAAGCAGCCGAAGTGCTGGTCGACGGTGTCGGGACAGAACGCATAGACGTCATCCGCCAGGGAACCCGCATCATCCGGCAGCCGATCGAACAGGACGACCACCGAATCCGATGACGCGTCGCTCAGCTCGATCCCGTACTTCGCATCCCACTCGCGTAGGTGCCCGATGACGGCATCGGTGTCCAGATCGTAGTTCGCGCCGTTCGTGCCCGCCTCTCGGAGCGCCTGATACTTGTCCATCACCGTCTCCAGCAACTTGCCGACGCCATTCTGGATCCGCCCCGCGGGCCTCATGATAGCTGGGCGAGGTAGGCCGGCATACCTGAGCCGATCGGATCCAGGCATGTGATCGCGGCGGGGTCGAGCAGTGGTCCCGGAATGGTCGGCGACGCCGGCCGGCCCCTCACTTGCCGAGTTGCGACAGGGCGTAGCGCAGCGATGTGCTCGGGATCTGGATCAGGCCGGTGGCCGGCTGGCCCAGGTCGGCGATCAGGAAGATGGCGCCCGAGAGCGAGAGGGCGCAGAGGGCCAGGGTCACGACGACGGTCCCGTTCCGGGGCGTCAGCAGGCCGAAGCTCGCGAACAGGATCGCGAGCCAGAAGGCCAGCACGAACAGGAACGGCGTCGGCAGGAGCGGGCCCAGCGGCTGGCTCAGCGTCCAGCGGGTCTTCGCCAGGTCGCGGGAGATATCGATGGCCTGCGCTTTGATCGTGGACTGGAACTCGCCCTTCGGCGCCAGGTCGCGGATCGCCCCGATGAGGGCCTCGCCGTGCGCCGTGATCTCCCCGGCGTCCACCGCCAGGACGGGCCGCGCCTTGTCGTTCGGCCAGTGCTTCTCGACGATCGATTCGACTGCCTGGCGGAGCGACTCCCTCACGGCCTTCGTCTCCGGGCCGTAGTGGGCCAGCGAGCGGTCGAGCAGGATGAGGTTCGTCGACAGCTGCTTGAATCCGTCGCTCTCGGAGTCGAATTGCGACTTCGCCGAGGCCACGAGCAGGCCGATGACAAGCGCCACCATCGTGGCGATCAGGCCGAAGCCCTGTTTGACGACGTCCTTCGATTCCCCGTTCAGGTGGGACTCCGGCACGAACCGTCGGAGAAGCCCACCCCCCGCGGCGCCGGCGATCGAGCAGGCGAACACGGCGGCGGCGATCAGCAGCGAATCCACGATGAACGCTCCCCAGGAATGTGCTCTCAGTTCAAGTCATGAACCGCCAAGACGGCCGAGCGTACCCGCACCTCACCACCGGAGGAAAGGCTTGCGCCGTTGCCAATTGATTTCGAGGGGTGCGGCTGACGATTGATGTTCGATGTGATGGGAGGGGTCTCACGGAGCCCACACCGCCTCACGAGGTCGTGGTTCCCAACTCCAGCACGCCGCTCAACTCGCCCTGCCCGCCGCCGGGCCGGAGTACGCGACCCTCCTCGTCGACCTCGGAGAAGTTCCACCCCCATTCGACGTCGTCGAAGTAGAGAACCTGCCCCCGCCGTTCGGCGATCACCCACACCATCTCATCCCCCGCCTGCTCGGAACGGCGGATGACGGCCCGCCAGGGCTCGGCGCGGTCGGCATCGAGCATCGCCCTCTGGCCGCGGTCGAGGTCCCCCTCTTGCTTGGCCATGAGGGAATCAAACTCCCCCCGTTCGATCGGACGCCAGCCAGGATGTTCCAACGTTCGCCCTCCTTTGGAGCGTATATCGAACTGTCGGCGGGACAGGCCACGACAAAGCCATCCCCGAGCCGTCCGGTCGATTGCCGGACGATGCGGTTGGTGAACTGGCCCTGGCCAAACCGGAACAATGGTGCGACAAGTACGGATCAACCCGATCCAGAAATCCACGAGGTGCGGCCATGAGCTCCATACGATACGCCCTCGGCGTGCTGATCGTCGCGGGCAGCGCGTGGGTGTTGTTGCTGATCCTTGGCTTCTCAACGCTGGCGGCGGGTGGCCTGGAAGAGGGCAGCCCGGAGTGGTGGCCGACGTACCTCGGAGCTGTGTTCGGAGAACCGGCGACATACATCTACACGGCGACGTTCGTGGGAGGGTTCGGCCTCTGCCTCTACCGCCCCGCGGAGCTCGACCGCCCCAGGAAGCGTATGACAGTGGGTCAACTGATGATCCTGACCGGGTTCCTCTCCGTCCTTCTGGGGCTTTTCCTGCGGGCAGCCTCCAAGGAACGACTGTCGATCACAAGCACCACGACCAAGCCCAACGGGACGAAGCATGTCGTGAAGGAGTATCGCAACAGCTTCGGCCCGACCCGAACGGTCGAGACCGACGAGCCATAAAAGTGAAGCGTTGGGGTGCATTCTGGCCAAGGCTGAACGACAACATCATGCTTCGGTCACACCCATTTCAAGGCCGCCCGTCGAAATCTCGCCGGGGTCCGCGAGAAAATCGCAAGATTCCCAACTTTCACAGAACCGGACGCCCGTTTTTCAGGATAGTTCTCCATAGAGCCCTCGATCGCGCGATGCCGCGCGGCGGGGCCTTCGCCAACGTCGGCGACACCTTGGAACCTGCACCCAACGGAGCGACGCAGCACCATGGGACCCATCGAAATCAGCCAGAAGCGGATTGAGGCCAATCGACGCAACGCGCTGCTCAGCACCGGGCCGAAGACGGCCGAGGGGAAGGCGAAGTCTCGCCGGAATAGCCTGGTTCACGGGCTAGCGGGGGAGGGCGCCGTGCTGCCCGAGGATACCATGCAGGCCGTGCGCGAGCGGGCCGAGCAGTGGAACTCGTCGCTGCGGCCGGCCAACGCGTTCGAGATGGGGCTCGTCGAGACGATTGCCATCGAGAGCATCCGGATCGACCGCTGCCGGGTCGAGGAGCAGCTCGCCCGCGACTTCCGCGCCCGCCAGACCAACGATTGCTGGGCCGACGAGCGCAAGGCCGAGGCCGCCAGGCTGGCCCGGTCGCTGCCCGCTCGCCCCGATGAGACCGCCTCCAGGCTGAGCGTCACCGCGCCCGGCTGCGAATGGCTGATCGGCCGCTGGCAGGCGCTCGGCCATGCGCTCGACAAGACCGGCGCATGGACCGACGAGCAGAGGACCATGGCCCTCGACCTTCTGGGCGTCGACCTCGCCGCCCGCGACATGCCCATGTTCCTCGACGTTGACGACGACGCGACCTCGCTCGGAGCCCGCCAGGCACTCGTCGACGACCAGCTCGAACGGCTGCACGCGCGCAAGGAGTCGAGCCTCGACGACATCGAGGACGACCGCCGCGAGGCCGCCGCCAAGGGCTTGTTCACCGTCGAGGACCCCGCGCTCGTCCTGCTGCGCCGCTACGAGACCGCCAGCTTCCGCCGGATGAAGTGGGCGCTCGACCAGATGCACAAAGGCAACAAGACGCGGCCCGACGACCACGGGTTCGGCAAGCGCGACTTCGACCCGCCCGCCTGGAAAGGCCCCAACCCGGCCGCCGTCCCCAACTTCCCGGCCCCTCGCCAGATGCCTTCCGGCCCCGGCGCCGGCGCAGAACGAACCCACTCCGGCGCAGAACGAAGCCAGTTCGACCCGCGTGGCCACTTCGCCCGGGCGATCGAACCCGCACCCCAGGCCGAGCCCCCCGCCCAATCACCGCCCGAAAACGCTCCCCAGGCTGTTCGAAGCCAGCGACCCGACCGCCTGGCGCGCCAACGCCGCCAGGCCGCCATGGCCCAGCTCGTCGCCTGCTGACGGCTTGTTCCCATTCTCAAATCAAGCGGCCGCTCTTTCTCAATCCGGACGCGGAAAATCCCTCCCCGGGGTGGGTGCCGGGTGCCGCTCGGTTTCGAAGCGAGGGGCCCGAGCGCGGCATGATTCGTGGAAAACCCGGCCATGCTCACGCGGGCGAGACGAATCCTCCGCCCCGGCCCCGGCGGGTGACGCGCCTGGGCCTGATCCGGGGGCCGGGGGCCCCGGTCGGCCGGCGGAATCGGAACCGGAAGCGGGACGGATCACGACGGGGTAGGGGGGCTTTCGAGGCCGGGGCTTCGGCAGGCGGCGGGTTCGCCCGCGAGCGGGGGCCGGGCCCCGATCGATCCCAGGCCCCTCGCAGGGAGCCGGCCATCAGTTCCATGGTCATCAGCGTCATCGCCGTCAGCCACTGCCACGGTCCTAGCGACGCCAGCGCGCCGATGCCCAGCGCCGCCAGTGCGGACGCGGTCAGGACCCCTCGCCATTGCGGTCGCATGCTCGCCATCCGCACCGCCGGCGTGCTCAACGCCCGGTTGGGGGCGCAAGGATGCACGGCGAACGACGGCCCAGTTCGGGGCGAGTTGAGCGTGGGAGTCGACCGGACCTCCGGTCGACGCCGGCGAGAACAAAAACGCCGGCTGCTGTCTCCCTCCGGACGCCTGCGAGGTTAGCTGACGGGCTCGGAGCCGAAGGTGCCCCGTCGCGTCCAGTCCGACGCGATTCGCCCCACGAATTTGGGTCCCCCGCTCCCCGGGTCCCTGCCCGGGGATTCGGCGATCACTCAACCTGTCCTTGCGGACCGCATCATTCTAAATCCGACCTCCGACACCCTGTCAAGAGAGTCCCGCAACCGGGAAGGGAGAATCGAGATGTTTCGAACCCAGCTCGGGACCTCGCCCGGATCAGTCGAGCCGGGGCACCAGCCGGCCGACGATCGTCCGGCCGATGTTCAGCGACGCGGTGGCCGCCGGCGAGGGGGCATTGTTCACGTTGATGATGCGGTCGGCCTCCTGGATCAGGAAGTCGTCGACCATGGCACCGTCGGGCGTGACGGCCTGGGCGCGGATGCCGGCGGGGACGGCGACGAGGTGCTCGGCCCTGATCTCGGGGACCAGGCGCTGGAGTGCGCGGACGAAGGCGGCCTTGCTGGCCGACCTCCAGATCTCGCCCAGGCCGGTCCTCCAGAACTTCGCCGCCAGCCGCAGGAAGCCGGGGTAGGTGAGGGTCTCGGCCATGTCGGCCAGGTTGAAGTCGGTCTTGCCGTAACCCTCGCGGGCCAGGGCGAGCACCGCATTGGGACCGCACTCGACGCCGCCGCCGATCAGGCGGGTGAAGTGTACCCCCAGGAACGGGAACGAGGGGTCGGGCACCGGGTAGATCAGGGTCTTGCAGAGGTGGTGGGCCTCGGGCTTCAGCTCGTAGTATTCGCCCCGGAACGGGATGATCTTGGCGTCGGGCTTCTGGCCCCCCAGCGCCGTGACGCGGTCGGATTGCAGCCCGGCGCAGTTGACCACCTGGGCGGCCTCGACCTCGCCGGCCTCCGTCGTCAGCACCACCCGGTCGGCCTTCCGATCCATCTTCAGCACGCGTGCCGACGTGAGCACCTGGCCGTCACGCTCGCGGACGCGGTCGGCCATCCGCTCGCAGACCTGCACGTAGTCGACGATCCCGGCCTCGGGGACGTGGATGGCCTTGATGCCGGCCGAGTGCGGCTCAAGTTCCGCCAGCCGCTCCTTGCCCACGACCTCGCACACCACGCCGTTGGCCTTGCCGCGCTCGAAGATCCGCTCCAGGGCCGGCAGGTCCGAGTCTCCCAGCGCCACGATCACCTTGCCGCAGATGTCGTAGGAAATCCCCTCGGCCGCGCAGAAGGCCTCCATCAGGGCCTTGCCCTCGCGGCAATTGACGGCCTTCAGGGAGCCCGGCTTGTAGTAGATCCCCGAGTGCAGCACGCCCGAGTTGTGCCCGGTCTGGTGGCGGGCCAGGCCGCTCTCCTTCTCCAGGACCACCACCCGGGTGCCCGGCCGCTCGCGGGTCAACTGATAAGCCGTCGCCAGGCCGACGATGCCGCCGCCGATGATCGCCACGTCCGTCGAAATCATCTCGATCCTTCAATCCAAGGCGCGTCTGGTCGGGTCCATCCGGGTGATCTGCGGGCCCGGCCCCCCGAGGTCGGGGTCGGCCGGGCCGGGGCCCATGCTGACGGCTCAGTTCCCCGCGGGCAAGCCGAAGTCGCCGACGACGCTCCGGTAGAACGTATGAATATGATTGGCCTGGTTCTGCTCATCATTGAAGTCGATGTACAGCGCCGGCCCCTGGACGTGGAACGCGTGCGGCTTCTCGGGGTCGATCGGGCCGAACCAGGCGAAGTGGTAGCCCGTCTCGCCGTCGCCCAGCCGCGTGGTCATCTCGTCGCGGATCGACTCGGGGAAGTTGGCGTAATACGCCTTAATTGTCTTGATGAGGAGCAGACGCTGGTCCGAGGTGAGGGCGTCGCCGGAGATGCCCTGGGGGGCGTCGAGCTTGGGCGTGGCCGAGTTCGGGGTGACGGTGACCTCGGGGACGACCTGGCTGATGACGGCGGCCTTGCGCTGGTCCTCGGTCAGCGAGGCGGCGAGCGCGTAGGCCGGCTCCTGGATCTCGGCCAGGTTGCGCAACCCCTTGCTGGGGCCCGACTTCACCTTCGCCGGGTTGGACCCGAACATGAACGGGGTGGCCGAGACGACCTTGCCGTCGCGCACCGTGAAGTTCAGGGCCAGGTGATGCCCCTCGACCCGCCAGCCCCATTCGCCGCCATTGGAGGGGATGCCGAAGACGCTGACATAATACAGCTCGGGGTCGCGGACGGGCCCGGTGCCGTGCTCCTCGACGCGGAGGATCTCCTCGAAGCTCATGATCGTGGTCGCCCGGATCATCCCCTTCGTCGACAGGCCGGTGTCGAGCAGGCCGAAGGCCAGGGCCCGCTGCTCGGGCTTCAAGCTCTTGATTGGCAAGCCTTTACGGGGCCTGGGGATCCAGTGCCAGTTGAATCGCTCGGGGCTGTCGAAGGCGAAGGCGGCCTGCGATCGCTGGGCATCGTCCAGGACCCCGAGGAACCGCGAGGCCGCGTCGGCCATCGCCGAGCCGATCTCATCGGCCCGCGCCGAGGGGGCCGGGGCCACGGCCAGGAGGGGGGCCATCAAGGTCAGGGCGAGGGTCATCCGCCGCATCGGCAGCTCCGGGAGGGGGAAGGTCGGGACCGTGGCGAGGCACGCCGCCGGTCCGGGGGTCTGCCCCGCCGCGTGCCCCGAGGCGGCCGTCCGGGGGCCGCCTGGCGCCTCGATGATAGGCGAGGTCGGCCCCCGGCGAAACCGTCCGGCCCATCCGAGGCCTCATTCCGGCCCGGATCCTTACCCCAAGTTCGCCATCTTCCGTACCCGACGTCGAGTCCGGCACCGATCGGAGATTCCCCCGGAAAAACGGCTCGACCGCAATGCCCAGCGATGCGACTATTGGGTAGGGCTGCGCCATCGGCCGCCGCGGGCGACCTCGAATTTCGGGGGATCGCCGGGCTTCAAATCTCGATGGCACGCCGTGATCCGTCTCGAGAGCAGAGGACGCCCCGGCCAGGTCCGGCCGTCGGTGCGCCCTCGACTTATCCATCCTGCGGTCCCAGTGCCGTACGCCCGGAAGGCCCACCACGTGAACGTCATCGCCAATCTGCAGGAATTCGTCGGGGAGAATCTGACGCTACTGGCCGAGGTGAAGCAGGCCTGGCAACCGACCGACTTTCTCCCCGACTTCTCCGCCGCGGACTGGCGAGAGCAGCTCGAGGCCTTCCGCTCCGCGGCCGACGAACTGCCCGACGACCTGCTCGTCGTGCTCGTCGGCAACACGATCACCGAAGAAGCCCTGCCAAATTATGCCGTCTCGCTGGCCAGGCTCGTCAACGATCCGTCCGGCGTCGGCGAGACCCCCTGGGCCCACTGGCTCCGCGGCTGGACCGCCGAGGAGAACCGCCACGGCGACCTGCTGAACACCTATCTCAGGATCAGCGGCCGGGTCGACATGAGGTCCATCGAGCGGACGATCCACAACCTCATCCGCAGCGGCTTCACCACCGGGCACCACGACAACGACTACGCCGGGCTCATCTACACCGCCTTCCAGGAACGAGCCACCCGCATCACCCACGCCAACGTCGCCAAGCTCGCGGAGTGCCGGGGCGACGAGAATCTCTCCAAGATCTGCCGCAAGATCGCCATCGACGAGACCCGCCACGAGGCCTTCTACACCCGGGTCATCGGCGAGGTCATGAAGAACGACCCCGAAGAGGGGGTCCTCGCCTACCGGTCGATCCTCAAGGGCCTCGTCTCGATGCCCGGGCGCAGCATGAGGGACGACGTCGACCCCGGCCTCTTCGGCCACTACGCCGCCATCACCCAGCGCACCGGCGTCTACACCACCCTGGACTACGCCGGGATCATCCGCCACCTGAACCGGGTCTGGGACATCCCCAACCTCTCCGTCTCGGGCAAGGCGGCCAAGGCGCAGGAGTATCTCTGCAAGCAGCCCGAGCGCTACGAGCTGCTCGCCAGCGAGATCGCCGCCATGGCCGAGTCTCGGCCCACCACCAGCTTCTCCTGGCTCCACGGCCGCAAGGCCTGATATCGCCGACGAGCCGAGGCCCCCGAGATCCAGGTCGATGCCCATAACATATAACGGTGTCGGGACTCATTATTACGGCAAGAAGGAACGGTCGACGCGGACCGCCCCTTGCCACTCATGCGGGCGGGTGGGGGCCCTGGAATCCTACCTGACTCGACTCTGGTTCGTGGTCGTCTTCATCCCGGTGATCCCCCTGGGTCGCAAGCGGATCATCGACGAATGCCCGTCGTGCCGCCGGCACATGGCGGCGTCCGCGGACAAGTACGAGCAGGCCCGCCAGCTCCAGACCTCGGGCAGCCTGGAGCGATATCGCCGCGAGGGGACGCCCGAGGCGGCCATCGAGGCGCACGCCCGGTTCCTCTCCTTCCACGACCATGACCAGGCGGCCGACCTCCGCGGCCAGGTGCTCGTGCGCTTCCCCGGCGACGCGCGGCTTCGGTCGGCCCTGGCGGAACACATGCGGCAGGTGGCGTCCTACGACGAGTGGGCCCGGCTGCACGCGGAGGCCCTCGCCCTGGAGCCCGACCTGCCCGAGGCACGCATCGGCGTCGCCGCGATGAAGATGGCCGGCGGGGACCTCGACGAGGCCAGGCGCCTGCTCGACGTCCTGGAGGAGCCGGGCGCGGGCCGCCAGCATGACCTCGGGCCTCTCTACCAGCTTGCGACGAATCTCCAGGCGGCGGGGCGGCACGACGAGGCCCTGGACCTCTCCTCCATCCTGCTGCGCGAGGCCCCCCACCTGGGCCAGCGGCCCGATTTCCGCGACCTGGTCCGCCGCTCCGAGAAGGCGGGCCGCCGCCCCGGGTCGCTGCTCCCCCCGCGGAAGCACTCACTGCGCGGCCTCTTCCGCGCCGAGGGCTCGCCCTACACCAAGGGCCAGAGGAACCTGGCCAAGGCCGCGACCGCCCTGGCGCTCGCCGCGGCCGGGCTGGCGGTGAGCAATCAATATATTCGCACCCACCGTCTCATCCGGGTTGTCAACGCCAGCGGCGCCCCGGTGCAGATCCGGGTCGACGGAGGCCCGCCGTCGACCGTGGCGGGCGAGCTGGGGGAGGTCCACGTGGCCGAGGGCCGCCACCGCCTCTCCGTCGGCGGCGCGGTCGACGAGACGCATGAGATCGAACTCACGTCCGGATTCTTCGAACGCTGGACGCATACGCCTTTCTGGGCCCTGAACCCCGGCGGCGAGGCGGCCTTTGACGTCATGACGCTCTACTACTCGGCCAACCCCCGGCCGGCGGAGCACTCCCTGGTCGTCGGCAAGCCGTTCCTCTCCCTGCCGCACGTCGACTACCCCTTCGAGGAGCCCCCCGACAGCCTCAGGACCGAGAGGCGTAAGGGCGAGGTCGAGAAGGTGGCCGTCCGCCGGATCCAGGGCCAGGACAGCTCCGTCGCGCAGGCCCTCGCGGAGACCGACCGGGCCGGCGCCCTCGATTTCGTCGAGAAGCGGCTCGGGCGCAGCCCCGACGACGTCTCGCTCATGAATGTTTATCTCTCCTTCACCATCCCGGCCCATCGCGCCCGCGCCGTGGCCTTCCTCAAGTCCGGCCTGGGCCGCCGCCCGCTGTCCATCCGCTGGCATCGAGCCTACCAGAGCCTGGCCGAGCACGAAGGCGGCCCGGCGGGGATGGCCGCCGACTACGACGCCCTGCTCGCCAAGGACCCCAACAGCGCGGCGCTGCTCTATCTGCGGGGACGGGTCGAGGACGACGACGCCCGCGCACTGGACTTCTACCGCCGGTCGACGGCCGCCGATCCGCTCCTCCCCTGGCCGTTCATGGCCCGAGGGATGAGGGCCCTGAACGTCGGCCGCTGGGAGGAAGCCCTGGCCGAGTTGCAGAAGGCCCGGGAGCTGAACTTGACCGACGGCCAGCTCGACAGGCCGATCCACACGGCGAGGATGGCGCTCGGCCAGGCCGAGGCCCTGGTCGCCGAGTACCGCGCCAAGCTCGCCGCCTCGCCGGTCGACCCCTCCACGGTCATCTCCCTCTTCGATGCCCTGGCGGCCTCGGGTCATCCCGAGGCGATCGAGGCCGAGAAGTCGGCCTGGGTTGCCCGGCTCCCCATCGAGGCCCGCGCGGGCCTCGTGCCGATCGTCGGGGCGTTCGCCCTCTATCAGGCCGACCGGCTCGACGAGGCGATTTCTTCGCTCATCGGCTCCCCCGCCGTCGGCCTCATGATCCGCGCCCAGGCCCTTGCGGCGGCGGGCCGCGCCTCCGAAGTGGCGGCCGACCCGGAGATGGCCAAGATCGACGAGCCCTGGACCCTCGCGGCCGTCTCGCTGGGCCTGGCCCTGGAGGGGAAGGCCGACGAGGCCGCCGCCTGGAGGGAGAAGGCCCGCGCCCTGCTGAAGCCCCAGACCGACGACGACCGCAAGGCCGCCTCGCTGCTGGCCGCCGACACCCCGCCGCCGCTCGACCAGATCGATCGGATCTTTCTCGCGCCCGGCGAGAAGGCCGTGACCCTGGCACTGCTGGCCTCGCGATTCCCCGAGATGCGTGGCGAGTACTTGCGCGAGGCCGCCCGCTTCAATGTCCTTCGCTTGCCCCCTTATTTGCTGATCCAGCGTGTCATCCGTGGGGAGGCCGCCGCGAAGCCATGAGCCGGGGGAACTTCCATTCGCTCCTGCGTCGGGTCGACGAGCGTTATGCGGGCCGGCCCGCGGCGCTCGAGCGGTCGACGACCGGCTGGGTCCGCCTCGGCCAGTCGGTCGTGGCGGCCTGGCTGCTCCTGCTCTTCGGCCTGGCCGCGTCGACCTTCGTCGCGGGGGTCGTCGTCGAGCCGCCCGGCGGCCTGTTCCTGCTGGCCCTCGGCGTGGCGATCGCCCTGTTTGCGATCTCGCAGGCCGGGATCTTCCTGCTCGTCGAGGCCCCGCCGCCCGAGGGACGGGCCCTGGCCGCCGGCGAGGCGCCCGAGCTGGCCTCGATGCTCGACTCGCTCCGCCGCGACATGGGCGGCCGATCCTTCGGCGAGGTCCGGCTCTCCTGCGACCTCAACGCCAGCGTGCGGGAGGTCCCCCGTCTGGGCATCTTCGGCTGGCCCAGGACGAGCCTGGAGGTCGGGCTCCCGCTGCTCATGGCCCTCTCTCCCGAGCAGTTCCGGGCGGTCCTGGCGCACGAGTTCGTCCACCTCTCGGCCCGCCACGGCCGGGGTGGCGCCCGGATTTTTCGGCTGTACCTGATGTGGGCGACGCTCTTCGAGCGGCTCCAGTCGCCCGGGGCGGGGCACGTCCGCAAGGCCACGCATTGGGCCGCGTCGACCTTCGTCGGCTGGTACTGGCCGCGCCTCGAGGCCCGCTCCCTGGTGCTCTCGCGGCACCATGAATTCCAGGCCGACCGGCTCGCTTCGGAGGTCGCCGGCCGCGACGCGGTGGTCTCGTCGCTCTGGCGTCTGGAATGCCTGGGCCCGCTGGTCTACGAACGATTCTGGCCCGACCTGCATCGCACCGTCGCGGAGATCGCCGAGCCCCCGGGCGACGTCATGAATAGGCTCCGCGACGCCATGCTCCGCACGCCCTCTTCGGCCGATGCGCGACGCTGGGCCGAGAGGGCCCTGGGCCGTCGGACCGTCCTGGACGATTCACACCCTTCATTTTTCGATCGGGCACTGGCTCTGGGGCGGCCCCGCGAGGAAATCCTCGGCCTGGTCTTCGCGGCCGACGCGCCGGCGCCGTCGGCCGTGACCTTGCTGGGGCCCGACCTCGATCGCCTGACCCGCGAGCAGTCCGAGCGATGGAGGGACCAGGAGCGTGCCTCCTGGCGCGAGCGGCACAGACGCGCCAAGGCCGAGCCCCGCACCAACACGGCCGCGGCCGAGACATCCGTCGTCGCCGGGGACGGGGCCCCGATGGTCCCCGCGCAGGTACCGGCGCGACCCCATGAACTCGCCGCGCTCTGGGTCTCGACCCGCGAGGTCGCCGACCTGCGCGGCCTGGCGGCGGCCGAGCCGATGCTCCGCCAGCTTCTTGGCCGGGCCCCGGGCCACGCGGGGGCGGGCGCCTTGCTCGGCCAGCGGCTCCTGGAACTCGGCGACCCCGAGGAGGGAGAACGCCTCCTCTGGGCCGTCGCCGACTCGGCCGACGAGCAGTGGACGCCGGCCGCATGCCGGGCCCTGGAGCAGCACTACCGCGCCTCGGGCCGTGTCGACCGACTTCGCGACGTCCGGGATCGGCTCGATCGCCACGAGGCCGACGTCGAGAAGGCGCAGGCCGAGCGCGCCACGATCGGCGCCGGCGACGCCTTCCTGCCGCACGGCCTCCCCGCCGAGACGACCGCGGCACTGGTCGCCTTGCTGGCCTCGCGGCGCGACTGCACGGGCGCCTGGCTCGCGAGGAAGGCCGTGCGGCACTTCCCCGACCGCCCCCTGTTCGTCCTGGCCGTCCGATCCATCCACGGTCGCTGGGGTATTGGCGACGCCGACCGAGACGCCGCACTCGTCAGGGCGCTCGTCCCGAAGGTGCAGTTGCCCGGCCAGGTGCTGGTCGTCTCCCGCACCGGCAGTTTCGGCAAGCTCGGCCGCAAGGTGGAACGCCTGCCCGGTTCGCGCATTCATCCGGCTGACCCGGAGCCGCCGCCCGTTCCCCCTCTCCGGACGAACGGGGAAGGCCCGGCGTGACGCGCATCGAAGGCCCGGCGGGGTCGCACGGGGTGACATCGGCGACCGTCGCGGTACGATGGGGGGCCGATGTGAGTTCCATCCACCCCTGACCCAGGAACCTCGGCGATGACTCGTTCTCGATCCCTACTCCTCGCCCTGGCGATCGCGGGGGCCCTGCCCGCGGCCCGACCCGCGATGGCCCACGACGGGCCTGGCGCCCACAAGCACGAGACCCCGGCCGCGAAGGCGGGCCGCGAGATGGCGGCGGCGGCGAATAATCTCCTGGCCTCGCTCTCGCCCGAGCAGCGGTCCAAGATTGGCTTCGAGTTCGGCGACCCGCTGCGGCACGACTGGCACTTCATCCCCAGGGCCCGCAAGGGGCTCCCGATTAAGGAGATGTCCAGCGAGCAGCACGCCCTGGCGCAGGGGCTGCTGGCCAGCGGCCTGAGCCAGCGCGGGTTCATCCGGGCCGAGACGATTATCAGCCTGGAGAAGATCCTCTTCGACCTGGAGCAGGGGAAGGGCCCGACCCGCGACCCCGAGCTCTACTTCTTCAACCTCTTCGGCACCCCCGGCTCCACCGACCCCAAGCAGCCCTGGGGCTGGCGGTTCGAGGGGCACCACCTGGCCCTGAACTTCACGATCGTGGGCGACAAGGGCGTTGCCGGCGGCCCCACCTTCATGGGCAGCAACCCCGGCCAGGTCAAGGAAGGTGCCCGCAAGGGGCTCCGAGCCCTCGCGGAGGAAGAGGATCTGGGCCGCGCCCTCGTCAAGTCGCTCGACGAGGCCCGTCGCAAGAAGGCGATCATCCTGGAGGTTGCGCCCACCGACATCATCTCGATGGCCTCGCGCAAGGCCAGCCCGCTGGAGCCCGCCGGCATCCTGATGGCCGACCTGACCGACGACCAGAAGGCGCAGCTCAACGAGCTGGTCGTCCTCTACGCCGAACGCCTGCGCCCCGAGCTGGCCGCGCGCGACCTGGCCAAGATCCTCAAGGCGGGGGTCGACAAGGTCGGATTCGCCTGGGCCGGCGGCCTGGAGCCCGGCGAGAAGCACTACTACCGGATCCAGGGGCCGACGTTCCTGATCGAGTACGACAACACCCAGGGCAACGCCAACCACATCCACAGCGTCTGGCGCGACTTCGACGGCGACTTCGGCGAGGACATCCTCAAGGGTCACTACGAGGGCGCCTCGGCCGACCACGGCCACGCGAAGTGACCATACGGCCCGTCGCATAAACAAGAAGACGCCGCAGGATCTGAATCCTGCGGCGTCTTCGGTTTGAAGTCATCGAGGGGAGGCGAGTCACCAAGATCCTTCCAGATCGTCGCGGGTCGCCGACGCTTCGAGTTTCGCCTCAGCGTGCGTCCTTGCGGAGCGGCCGGTAAGCGATCGCCCTCCGGACCGCGGGGGGTTGCGGGGCTTCGGGCCCCTTGACCGCGTGCCAGAGGATCTCATTCAATTCGAAGTCGTCGATGCGGTCGTACTCGCTGAAATCCATCTTCGCCGACCGATCGGCGCCGTAGGCCAGGGGGGAGTTCTTCGCCTCCAGGTCAATGCGGGCCGGCAGGTGGTCGTAGGGTGACAGGTCGGCCGCATCGGTGAACGACTCGAACATCGGCCGCGCGGCGGCGTCGAACTGGCTCAGGGGAGGCAGTCCCAGGATCAGCTCCATGGTGCGGATCATGCTGACGGTCTGGTACTGCGAGCTGTCGACGTATTTCCGCTTGGTGTAGGGGCTGATCACCAGGCCGACGGTCCGGTGCGCGTCGACGTGATCGGCGCCGTTCTGGGCGTCGTCCTCGATGACGAAGATCGCCGTCTCCTTCCAGTAGGACGACTTGCTGACCGCGTCCACCAGCTTGCCGAGTGCCAGGTCATTGCTGGCCACGCACGCCTGGGGGGTGAAGGCGCCGGGCGTGGTCCCCGAGGTGTGATCCTCGCCAAGGCTCATCACGATGAAGCGAGGAAGCTTGCCGTCCGCCTCGAACTGGCGGAATTCTCGGAGGAAGGCCTCGACGTTGTCGGTGTCGCGGTCGCGCTGGCCGGCGACCTTGGGGATGCCGAACTCGGGGGCCATGTGGCCGACCAGCCCGGGCACGGCGGCCTCGAACTTGACGGACCCGTCGGGCTCGCTGACGCGCTTGCCGGCCTCGCGATAGCTGCGGTAGGTGAGCCCTGCCCGTGCGCAGGCGTCCCAGATGTAGCCCGACGGGGCCTTCGTCAGGTTCCCCTCGTCGTCGTCATCGATCCCCTCGCGACGCGAGTAGGTCAGCATCCAGTCGCGGGCGATGTAGTCGGTGTTATAAGCCATCGTCGACCAGGGATGGCCGTCGCGCGACACCTGGCCGTTGCAGTAGAGGTTGTCGAGCAGGACGAACTCCTCGGCCAGCTTGTGGTGATTCGGCGTGATCTCGCGGCCGAACATCACCAGCTTGGGGTCTCCGTTACCCTTCTCGATATCGCCGAAGACCTGGTCGTAGGTCCGGTTCTCCTTGATGATGTAGATGACATGCTTGATCGGCGATGGGTCGCCGACCTTCGTCGGGATCGCCGTCTTGCCGGCGTAGGGGGCGTTGGTCAGCAGATCGTCGGAGTAGGGGCAATTCTTGTAGACCTGCTCGGTGTAGGTCGCCAACTGCTTCTCGTCGGGGATCGCCACGATCGACAGTGCGCCCGACAGGGTGGTGCCGATGTGCGGGAAAGGCCGAGTCGCGGCCTTCTTCCCCTTGGGCCGGTCGTCGTTGGCCTTGGGGGCGAGGTCATCGTCCTTCTTCGGCAGGTCGGCGAAGAACGGGTTGGCCTTGGTCTGGTTCCCCTTGCCCACCCCGACGAGCAAGGTCTTGCCGTCGGGCGTGACGGCGACCGAGGTCGGATACCAGCCGGTGGGGATGAATCCCTTGATCCCGCTCTTGGCCGGCACGGCGACGTCGATGACGGCCACGCAGTTGTTGTCGGCATTGGCGACGTAGAGCGTCTCGCCGTCGGGGCTGACGGCCAGCGCGTCGGGCGTGCTCCCCTCGGGCGACCGGGGGAAGAGGCTGGTCGAGATCGTCTCGATGACGGTCCCCTTGGTCGTGTCGATCACGGAGACGGTGTTGCTCGACGCGCAGGCGACGAACAGGCGATCGTCCTTGGGGTGGCGGGCGATCTGGTTGGGGTGCTCGCCGACGCCGATCCGGGCGACCACGCGGAGGTCGGCCGGGTCGATCGCGAGCACGGCCCGCCCGGCCCAGTCGGAGACATAGAGCCGCGAGCCATTGCGGGCGACGGCCAGGTCATAGGGCTTCCCGCCGATCGGGGCGGTCCGCTCGGTCGCCTTGCCGTCGGTGTCGACGGCGGTGAGCGTCGCCGCGTCGACGTCGAGCGAATAGAGGATCTTGCTGGCCGGGTCGAAGGTGATCCCGCCCTGGAAGCTCTTGGGCCGCGCGGCCCTCTCCTTCTTGGTCAGCCCGGAGGTGTCGGGCTCGTCGGGGCCGGTCCGCGCCAGTTCACGCCCCTTGAGCGAGAATGCGTGGCGCATCCCGTTCCCACCGCCAGCCCACCAGATGCGGCCGGTCGACGGGTCGTGGGCCAGGCCGAACCAGCTCTCGCGGACGTTCTGGCGGGCGACGACCGATTTCCCGGCCAGGTCGACCAGGCTGAGATCGTGGTCGTTGTACCCGTTGGAGGTGACCAGCGCGTGCTTGCCGTCGGCTAGGGGCAGGACGTTGAGCGTCAGGTCGGGCAGTACGACCTGATCGCCGGCGGGGGTGATGGTCCAGCCGTTGGGGAGCAGGTATCCCCCATCGACGGGGCCCGCCGTCCGGGGCTTCTCCTGGGCCAGCAGCGGGATGGCCAGGGTGGCCGCCAGCGCGAACGCGGCGGCTTGGAGGCGCGTAGGCTTGGGCATCGGCTTCTTTCTTGGGGGGCGAACGCGGATGTCAGTTCGTTCGAGAGAAGGTCGACGGCCGTCGGGCCCGATCCCCGGTCAGAAGGAGTCCGCGGAGATGATCTCGCCGCCGGCGCGTGAGATCATGTTAGCGTAGACCTGGATCGCCGCGGTTTCCTTGATGAAGTGGACCGAGCCATCGGCGAACAGGTTGTTCGCGCCGCCGGGGTGGAAGCTGAAGACCTCGTTGGCATTGGTGCAGTTCGTGTGGCACGGGCCGGGGTTGGCCCCCCCGTCCATCGTGAAGCCGTGCAGCCCGTAGGGGCTATCCCGGTCGGCCCAGCCGGCGCCCGAGACGCGGATCCTGGGCGCGGAGCCGGGGAGATTGGACGCGACGAACTTACCGCCCCGCGTCCAGCGATCGGGCCGCCCCGCGACCTCGGCCATCACCTCGGTGTTCGACGTCCCGTCGGTGATCTCGGCGATCGTCCGCACGACATTGGCCTGCATCACGCCGCCGTATTCGCCCGGGGCGACGAAGCCCGCGTCGATCAGGGTCGCCGTCACGCTATTGTTCGGGGCATAGTCGCCGCATGCCGCCCGCCAGCCAGGGAACCCGCCGGAGTTGTGGGTGTCGATCCGATTGGGGGTTGGCGTGGAGGGGCAGGCCATGAGGTTGAGCTGGGTCGTCATCAGCGTCGAATTCCCGGGATTGCGATAATCGAGGGTCAGGTTGTAGCTGTTCGCCAGGGCCGTCTGCTCCGCGAAGGGGAGCAGGAGGACCGACCAGCCGTGCAAGACCAGCTGGGCCGTCGGCAGCGCCATGCCGCTGGCGTCGACGTTGATGCCCAGCTTGGGGAACGCCGCGGTGACCGCGGCCGGGGTGAAGAACCCGTTGGCCGACTCGAATGTGTGCATCGCCAGGCCGAGCTGCTTCATGTTGTTCGTGCACTGCGCCCTGCGAGCGGCCTCGCGTGCGGACTGGACGGCGGGCAGCAGGAGCGCGATGAGCACCGCGATGATCGAGATCACCACCAGCAGCTCGATCAGGGTAAAGCCGGAGCGAATCGACGGGATCTTGCGTGCGTTCACGGAGGGTCTCTCGGCGGGGGGGAAAGCTTCGCGGTAGGGGCGGGCGGTCCCCAGGATAGGACTCCGAGATGTCGACTTGATGCAGTTCTCGTAAAGTCGAGGCGTCGAAGGGCTGAACCGGCCCCGATTGTCGCCGTGCCGGGCTCGATCGAGCGGGGTCGGCACGACCGGCACGATCGGGGCGCGCGTCTCGCCTCAGAACGAGTCGGAGCTGATGACCTCGCCGCCGGCGACCGTCCCCAGGGCCCGCCAGGTCGGCCCGCTGATGCCGTCCTTGATGAATCGCACGCTGCCGTCGCCGAACAGGGTATTGATCCCGCCGGGGTGATAGCTTCGGGCAGTGATGGCCGCGAAGGTCGGCCCGCCCTTCTTCTCCCGCTGGCCCGTGATGTCGAGGTCGATCGCCTCTCCCGCTGGGGAGGAGCCTACGGAACGCCGGTTCGGCGTCCAGGCCGTCGTGAAGCCCGTGTGGTGCGCCTGCCCGTCAGTCCATTCCGAGTGCCCGGTCTTGTACTCGCAGCCGCCCCCGGCATATTCCGGGACGACCTCGAGTGGAGATCGTTCGGTGCCGGGAACATCGGCGGGGTTGTTGACGAGCGAGAGACCTCCGCAGTCGCGATACAGGGGCTGCTTGGCCTTGCCCTCGGCGGCGAAGACGGTGTTGCTCAGGCCGTCGACGAAGTCCCCCCAGCGACGACTCCGATTGGGGCCGAAGGCGCTCCGGTTCTCCGGTCCTCGGAAGCCGCCCCAGACGAACCAGTCGCCCATGCAGAACCCGTAATTCGTGACATTCGAGAGTCCCACGTTCGCGGCGGCGGGTCGGGGGTCGACCTCGCTAGGGCAGAGCAGTACGGAGACCCCCTGGCTGGCCACCGTGGTGTTCTGAGGGCTCTCGCCCGAGTGATTGAAGTTGATGGCGGCGAACATCGGGCCCTGCTCCATGAACGGCAGGATGCGACCCTGGACGCTCCAGCCGATCCAGGTGGACACGACGGTGCCCGAGCCGCCGAGGACGGACGCCGGCGGGAGTGCCCCCGCGATGCCCTCGTAATTGTGCACCCCCAGGCCGAGCTGCTTCATGTTGTTCGTGCATTGGATGCGGCGTGCGGCCTCCCGGGCGGCCTGCACGGCCGGGAGGAGCAGGGCGATCATCACGGCGATGATCGAGATGACCACGAGCAATTCGATGAGCGTGAATCCGCGTCTGGCCATGGATGAGCCTCCTGGTTGGTGCAAAGAGGGCACATCATGGCGACCTGGCGGCCGGGGCTCCTAATGAATGTCTCGTGAATGAGGGCCCGACCTTGAGGGCAAGCGTCGGTTCGCCTCTCGGCTCCGCTCGGGGCCGCGTGGGTCGCTTGGCCGGGGATCTCCTCGGCGCTGAAAACAATCAATGGATCAGTCGATGTCCACGGCTCAATCGCCCGGAGTTCAAGGGCGGCGGCCTCCTCGACGAACCCGTCGCCGGGCTGACGAAGAAGCCGACGGCCCGCGAATGTCAGAGGGCGTTGGGCTTGCCCTCGCCCCTGGTGTTCAGGAATGCGTCCTGTCGGAAGTGGCCGAGGTGCTTCGGCCCCGGGGGGACCGTGCGGGGCTCGGCTTCCGAGGCGGCCAGGTGGATCGTCTGGGTCGGGAAGGCCAGCTCGACGCCGAGGCGCTCGGCCTGCGTCAGGACCTCGCGGCTGAACTCGTCGCGGCAGGCCAGCTCGTCGGTGAATGTTGACACGCGGAAGAAGACCTGGACGAACAGCTCGACGCTGCTGGCGCCCAGGCCGCCGATGTGGACCTCGACCTTGTCGGGCATGAACCTGGGATGCTTCGCTGCGAACGCCCTCAGCGCATCGCGCATCGCCACGAGCTTGTCCACCGGCGTGCCGTAGGCCAGCGACACCACGGTGCGGAAGCGGCGAGATGCCCTGGCGGCCCGGTTGTCGATCATCGCGGCGGCCATCACCGAGTTCGGGATCGTCAGCAGCGAGTCTTCGAAGGTCCGCAGCCGGGTCGAGCGGAAGCCGACGCTCTCGATCGTCCCCTCGACGCCCTGGACCGCGACGTGCTCGCCGATCCGGAACGGGTGCTCGCCGATCAGGAGCATCGTCCCGAAGAAGTTCTTCAGCGTGTCCTGCGCCGCGAGCGACGCGGCCAGGCCGACCAACCCGAGGCCGGCCAGGAGCTGCGTGAGGGTCTCTCGACTGCCGATCAGGTAGACCTGGAACGAGGCGGCCACCACGATGGCGGCCAGCTTCATGCCGTTGGCGGCCGTGGGCACGATCATGTCGCTGAGGCTGCGGCGGTCGTGCAGCCGCTCGCTCCGCGCGTACAGGAGCATCCCGAGGTCGATCAGCCGGATGGCCGTCCAGGCCATCAGGCCGATCCAGGCCACCTTCGCGGCCGGGATCGAGATGCCCACGACCGCCGAGGGAAGGTCGAGCAGCCGGAACAGCTGATAGAGGCAGAGCAGCCCGATCTGGAACGCCATGGGCCGCAGCTTGGATCCGACAATCTCACGGCCAAGCTCGAAACCTCCCCACCTCAGCCCGACGCAGGCGGCCCGCGCCAGCGCCCGCTGCGCCACCCAGGTCGCGACCCCGCCGGCGATCAGGGCACCCGCCAGGCCAATCCATTGGTAGAGCTCGAGCCCCATCGCCGGGCTCCGCAGCCAGGGGGGCATCTGCCCTCGAAGCCAGAGCGAGGGGAGCAGGGCCGCCGACAAGACATGCCGGCCGGCCTTGTCCTTCGCCAGCGTCGGGGCGAGCGGCCGTTCCGACGCGTCGCGGAACATGGTCTCGATGCGTGCGACGGTCTCGCCGGAGAACTGCCAGTCGCCCCGTCGCGGATCGTTGTCTCGCTTCACCAGGTCGATCCGGCCCAATGGGCCCCGGTGGTAGTAATAGCGGGGGCCGTCGGCCTCGGAGGGGATCTCCTCCACGGTCACCCGGCCGATCCGGTCGAGGACGAATTTGAGCTTGTAGGCCAGGATCGGGCCCAGCTCATCGCGGGCGCCTCGGGGGATATCGTCGAGGTCGAGGCAGCGTGCGGCCAGGTCGAGGTCGCCGGCGTCGGAGGCGTGCAGGAGCGTCCTCATCACCTGCTGGGGCGAATGGAAGTTCGAGCGCCGCTCGCGGGCGGCCTTCTCCTCGGGCGTGAGCCGATCGAACATGTCGGGCACCCGCGAGATGGTCTCGCGGTCGATCCGCCAGGCGCCATCCTTGCTCCGCGCGAGGGTGACCTGCCACTCGGTGTCCCGGCCCAGGGCCAGCGTGTCGGCCTCCCAGGTGTCGGCCACCGTCATCAAATCGACGTGGAGCCGGTGCAGCACCGCCTCGAGCTTGGCAGCGAGCCGGAGCCCGACGCTGGCCCGGCCCTCCTCCGGCAGCGAGCTGAGGTCGAGGCAGTCGAGGAGTTCCCGCGACCGATCCCCGTCGAATTCCAGCTCGTCCATCGACTCCAGGAACGTGCGCAAGGTCCTCCGGGGCGAGCCGAGGCTCGCCGGGACGCCCGCCGGCGCGGGGACCCTCGCCACCCGGCCGGCCGTCAGCACGTCCTCGCCGATGACCAGTCCGAGGGTCGCATAGCGCGGGTCGGGCATCTTGGGGCGGAACGACTCGACCAGGGCGTCGAGGTTGCGCAAGCTGCCGCGGGTGAAGAGCCACGCATCCTTGCCTTCGGGCAGGCGGATCCGTTCCATCATGATGCGGCCGCGATGGTTGGAGTGCCAGACGTAGCGATAGCCGTCGGGGTTGTTCGGCACTTCCTGGGAGAACATGAACCCGCAACGCTGCATGACGAAGGCGAGCTTGCGGGCCATCTGCGCGCCTTCGGCGGCGCGGAGCTTGGGCGGGATGTCGTAGAGGTCCAGGCACCGCGCGGCCATCGCGAAATCACGCCGCCCCATCGCGGCCACCGCGAAGCTGCGCATCGTGGCGTTCGGGTCGGTCCGGCCCTCGGCCATGTTGGCCCTGGCCTCCTGCACCGCGCGCTGGCCGTCGGAGGCGAGCTTCCTGAGGCGGCCGATCCGCCCGACGGTCTCGGCATCGAATCGCCACTTGCCGTCGGGCTGGCGGGCCAGCGCGATCGGCTGCCCGGCCACCTCGTCGAGCACCACGCGATCGCCCTCGGGGCGATTGGGGATGCTGTAAAGCGGGATGGACTGGCGGTTCAGGATGAATTCGAGCTGGTGCGCCAGGAGGGCCGCGTCCCGCTCACGCATCTCCGGATCGAGGCCCTCAAGGTCGAGGCAGTCGATCGCGTTGGCGATGAGCCCGGTCGACCGGTCATACCCCGTGATGGCGAAGTAGAAGGTTTCCAGCGTCTTGCGCGGGGTCGTGCGGTCGTTCCACCGGGCGGAGTCGTCGGGTTTCCGATCCGGGGCGGTTGCCGCGATCGGGGCGGGCTTCCCGGCCTGAGCCGGCGGGGAGCCGAACAAGGCTGCAATGAGGGCGATCTGGGTGATCATCGTGTGGCCGAGCATGGAAGGCCTCCCTGCCTCGCGTTGCGGCACGAAGCGGGCGGCGGTGCCGGAACAACACGACGGAAATCCGCGAGGGCGCGCCTGCCCGACTTGGCCGAGCAAGGTTACTCATTCGGGGAAACTCGGCAAGAGTGATCCGGCGCCCCGCGCCATGAGTTGACGGGCTCCGCGCACGCTCTCGACGGGCCGCACGGATTCGCTTCGCAAGCAGCGAACCTCGGCGGGCCAATCGGCCTCAGAGAACGCGGAGGGTGGTGCAGTCCGGGGATACTTCGGAACTGTGGGTTCTCGGTTCGAATCCGATCGCGGTCGCAAGGCCGTGTAGCTCAATTGGATAGAGCAACAGTCAAAACCTCGGTCGCCTCTTCCCCCTCCACTTGAACCATCGTGCGGTGGTGCAGGCGAGAGTTACTTATCCACCCTGTGTGTCGCGGGTTCGAATCCCGCCGTCCGACGTATGTCGGGCGTAGCTCAGCCCGGTAGAGCAACAGAAAAGCCTTTCGTCGCTTCTTCCCCGCACGGTTTCCGCAACAGGGCGGTGGTGCAGGATAGGGATACTTCTTTGGTTGACACCGGCTTGCCGGTGGCGGGTTCGAGCCCCGCAAACCCCTATCCGACTCTTCCCCGCCCGATTTGATCGATGGGTATTGAGATGGCAATGCTGAACCGACTCCGGAAGATTTTCACGCACGAAGGGGCCCCGGCTCGTCGTACCGACGCTCTCGCGCAACTCGAACGCTCGGTCATGTCCTGCCTGCTGTGGGAGTCCGAGTTCTACGAGGACGGCCAGACCATCGGTCAGCGAATCGCCGACCTGGTGAAGCAGGTCCCCGCCGAGGACGTCGCCCGCGTGGCGATCCAGGCCAAGGAGGACATGCGGCTGCGCCACGTCCCGCTCCTGCTCGCCCGCGAGCTGATGCGGACGAAGGAGGGCCGCGACCTGGCCAAAGACATCTTCCCGCGAGTCATCCTGCGTGCCGACGACATCGCCGAGTTCCTGGCGATGTACTGGAAAGACAACAAGGACGAGCCGCTGGCCAAGCAGGTCAAGCGGCACCTTGGCGAGTCGTTCCGCCGGTTCGATGAGTATCAGCTGGCCAAGTACAACGGCGGGCTGAAGGCCGTGAAGCTGCGCGACGCGATCCGCATCACCCGCCCGAAGCCGAAGGACGAGGCGCAGGCCGAACTCTGGAAGCGACTGGTCAAGGGCGAGCTGGCGACGCCGGACACCTGGGAAGTCGAGCTGTCCAAGGGCGGAGACAAGAAGGCGTCGTGGGAGCGGCTGCTGGCCGAGAAGAAGCTCGGCGGGCTGGCCATGCTCCGCAACGTCCGCAACATGACCCGGGCGGGGATTGAGCCGGATCTGATCCGAGATGGGCTCCGTTCCATCCAGGCCGGACGTTTGCTGCCGATCAACTTCATCGCGTCCGCACGCCACAACCCGCAGTTCGAACCCGAGCTGGAAGCGAAGTTCTTCGAGTGCTTCGCAGGAAAGGAGACGCAGAAGGGCAAGACGGTCATCCTGGTCGACGTGTCGGGGTCGATGGATAGTCGGCTCTCGGGTAAGTCCGAGTTGAACCGGATGGACGTCGCCTGCTCGCTGGCCATGATCGGTCGCGAGATGTTCGACGACCTTTGTGTCTTCACCTTCTCCAACAGCCTGATCGAGGTGCCCGGACGCCGAGGCTTCGCCCTGCGTGACGCAATTGTCGGTTCGCAGCCCCACGGGGGGACCGAACTCGGCAAGGCCGTAAACTCGTTGCCTCCGCGCGACCGACTGATCGTGATCACCGACGAGCAGAGCCACGACCCGGTGCCCCAGCTCAAGGGGTACATGATCAACGTGGCCAGCAACAAGAACGGGGTCGGCTACGGCTCCTGGGTCCACATCGACGGCTGGTCGGACAAGGTGTTGACGTATCTCGAGAAGTACGAGGCGACCAATGGCTAAGCAGTTTCTGGGCAAGGGGGTCGTCCCCATCTTCGGCTGGACCGAGGGCGTCCAGGTTGAAGACAAGGCGCTCGGGCAGCTTCGCAACGTTGCCAAGATGCCCTTCATCCACCACCACGTCGCGGTCATGCCCGACGTGCACTGGGGGATGGGGGCGACCATCGGCTCGGTCATCCCCACGGTCGGTGCGATCATTCCGGCGGCCGTGGGGGTCGACATCGGCTGCGGCATGATGGCCGTCAGGACGGGTATCCGCGCCTCCGACCTGCCGGACAATCTGCACGCGCTGCGATCGGGCATCGAAGCGGCGGTCCCGCATGGGAGGACCGACAACGGCGGGCCGAACGATCGGGGGGCCTGGGGAGAGGTGACGGAAGCCGCCGCGATGTCGATGACCACGGATGCCCAGGGCCCGTCATTGCGAGCGCGACTTGCGGCCATCGTCGCCAAGCATCCCGGCATCGCGCGTGCGGCCGAGAAGGCGGCGAACCATGTCGGCACCCTGGGGACGGGTAATCACTTTATCGAGATCTGCCTCGACGAGCATCAGGCCGTCTGGGCGATGCTCCACTCCGGCAGTCGCGGCATCGGCAACAAGATCGGCACGTACTTCATCCAGCGGGCGAAGCGGGACATGGAGCGGTGGTTCATCCACCTGCCGGACGCCGACCTCGCCTACATCCCGGAAGGCTCCGCGCTGTTCGATGATTACGTCGAGGCCCTGCACTGGGCGCAGGAGTTCGCCAGGCTGAATCGCGACGTCATGATGGCCAGCGTCCTTTCTGTTCTTGCGAACCACTTCCCCGGAAAGCTCGGGGACGTCGACGAGGTGGCCGTGAATTGCCATCACAACTACGTCGCCAAGGAGAACCATTTTGGAAAGAGCGTCTGGCTGACCCGCAAGGGAGCCGTGCGCGCCCGCGAGGGCGACATGGGAATCATCCCGGGTTCGATGGGGGCCCGCTCCTACATCGTCCGAGGCAAGGGTAACGCGGATTCGTTCCACAGCTGCTCGCACGGCGCAGGCCGCGCCATGAGCCGCGGCGAGGCGATCCGAAAGATCAGCCTGGCCGAGCACGAGGCGGCCACGAACGGCGTCGAATGCAGGAAGGATCCGGAGGTGCTCGACGAGAGCCCGGCGGCCTACAAGCCGATCGAGGCGGTCATCGCGGCTCAGTCGGACCTGATCGAAGTCGTCTACGAGCTGAAGCAGATCGTGTGCGTCAAGGGATGACGCCCGCCGAGCCTCGCAGCATCCGCGAGAAGCTCGACGATACGAATGAGACGGGAGGCCAGCCCGAGCCAACCAAGAGGCTCGGCTGGTCCTTCCGGACAATCCGGCGGAAGCTGACGGAGAATCGCCCCATCGACCTGGATGAGGGCGTTGCTCTCAAACGCCTCTCCAAATCCTGCTCGATGAGCCGTTGAACGGGGCGAAGCGAGCGTTCCTGGAATCCGGTTACCCAAATCAGCCAGCGAAGCCGAAGCGGTGAGCGACCAGGCGCCAGGCCGCCGCCCCGCCGGGTATCATGGGTTGTTTTGAGGGCATCGCTGGAGGAACTGGATGGTCACCCCAACCGCATCGGATGCGGCCCCCGACAGTGTCGGCTGGCGGTTCGAAAACACCTACGCGCGGCTGCCGGACGTTCTCTTCAACCCCGTCAACCCGGCTGCGGTGCGGGAACCGCGCGTGTCGATCCTGAACCACAGGCTCGCGGACGAACTCGGCCTCAACCTCGCGGGTCTCTCCCCCGAAACCGCTGCGGCATTATTCGCGGGCCAGGCCCTGCCGGACGGTTCACAACCCATCGCGCAGGCCTACGCCGGGCACCAGTACGGCGGGTTCACGATGCTCGGCGATGGGCGGGCCATCTTGCTGGGCGAGCACCGGACGCCGCCCGGCCGACTCGTCGACATCCAGTTCAAGGGGTCGGGTCGGACGCGGTTCTCCCGCGGCGGCGACGGCCGCGCCGCCCTCGGGCCGATGCTCCGCGAGTACGTCATCAGCGAAGCGATGGCCGCGCTTGGCATCCCCACGACGCGGAGCCTCGCGGTCGTCACCACGGGCGAGCCGGTCTACCGAGAGTCGATCCGGCGAGGAGCAATCCTGACTCGCGTGGCTGCCAGCCACATCCGGGTCGGCACGTTCGAGTTCGCGGCCCGCCGGGACGAAACAGCCCTGCGGGAACTGGCCGACTACGCGATCGCCCGACACTACCCGGAACTGTCCGATCATCCGCGCAAGTATCCGGAGTTCTTCCGAGAGGTCTCGAACCGTCAGGCCTCGCTGGTCGCCCGCTGGCAACTCGTCGGGTTCGTCCACGGTGTGATGAACACCGACAACGTGGCGATCTCCGGGGAGACGATCGACTACGGCCCCTGCGCGTTCATGAATGCCTATGATCCCGCGACGGTGTTCAGCTCGATCGACCACGGTGGCCGGTACGCCTACGGCAACCAGCCCAACATCGTGCAGTGGAACCTGACCCGGTTCGCCGAGACCCTTCTGCCGCTGCTCGATCCGGAGCCCGAAACGGCGGTCGCGCTTGCCACGGAGGCGCTCGAAGCGTTTCCCGCCATGTTCGAGCAGTATTGGCTCGCCGGGATGCGGAGGAAACTAGGGCTCCAGACCGATGAGGTCGGCGACCTCGAGCTGATCCGGTCGCTGCTCGACTGGATGCAAGCGTCACGAGCCGATTTCACCAACACGTTCCGCGACCTGTCATCGGAGGAGCCTTTGGCCGACGACCGGTACCGGGCACCGGACTTCCAGGCCTGGCACTTCCGTTGGCAGGAGCGGCTCGGACGGGACGGCCAGCCCAAGGCGACGGCCTACGCCTTGATGCAGTCCGTCAACCCGGCCGTCATCCCGCGGAACCACCGCGTGGAGGAGGCGCTGTCGTCCGCCGAGGAGCAGGACGACCTGTCCGTTCTGCACCGGTTGCTGGAGGCGCTGGCGTCGCCGTATCAGGCGAGGGCGGATCTGGCAGAGTATCAGGACCCGCCCCCCGGTGATGGCGCGTATCGTACGTTCTGCGGGACGTAGCGAAGTGTGAGGAGGAGGGCGAACTGCCGGGACGATGCCCCGATGGAGAGCTTCTTCGCCAGCCCGAAGACGGAGTTGACTCGGGGCGAGATCCTCGCGACGAGGCAGCAGGCCATGGCCAGCCTGTCCGAATCCGCCGAGGTCTTTTCGGTTGCGTCCGGCGATATTCGTCGCTGAGATACGAGACGCCCGCCATCCGCGGGGAAGTCCATCATTCCCATCTCCCTGCACCAATGAGCTGATCCCATCATGGCCAGCATTCGCTTCCCATTCCTCCTCGGCCTGCTGCTCGCGCCGGCCTTCGCCCACGGCGACGAGCCAGCAACGGAGTCGTCGCGTTACTTCGCGATCGAAGTCGTCGACGAGCAGACGGGCCGCGGGGTGCCGCTGGTCGAGCTTCAGGGCACCAGCGGCGCCCGCTACTACACCGACTCGGCCGGCCTGATCGCGTTCCACGAGCCTGGGCTGATGGGCCGGAGGGTCTACTTCGGCGTCTCGGCGCATGGGTACGAGTTCGCGAAGGACGGTTTCGGCATCCGGGGCGTGGTCCTGGAGACGAAGCCCGGGGGGGCGGCCAGGCTGACGCTCAAGCGCCTGAATGTCGCCGAGCGTCTCTACCGGATCACCGGCCAGGGGGTTTACCGTGAAACCGTCCTGCTCGGCCGCAAGGCCCCCGTCGCCGAGCCCCTCCTGAACGCCGAGGTCACCGGGCAGGACAGCGTCCTCACGGCCGTTTACGGCGGCAAGGTCTTCTGGTTCTACGGGGACACGGCCCGCCTCTCGTACGCGCTGGGCAACTTCGCGACGTCCGGTGCGACGACCGATCCGCCCGATCGGCTCGACCCGAACGTCGGGATCAACCTCAAGTACTTCGTCGGCGCCGACGGGTTTTCCCGGCCGATGGCCCCGATGAAGGGGGAGGGGGTCGTCTGGCTCTCGGCCGTCGTCGTCCTGCCCGACGCATCCGGCCGCGAGCGTATGCTCGCGTATTACCAGAGGCGTCAGGGCCTCGGGGCGGTTCTGGAGGAAGGGTTCGTCGAGTACGACGACGAGAGCGAGCAATTCAAGAAGGTGGCCGCTGCCCCCAAGGATCCTTGGATCATGCCCGCCGGGCATCCCTTCCGCGTCATGAAGGAGGGGGCGGACTACCTCTACTTCACCGCGCCTTATCCGGCCCTGCGCGTGAGGGCAGACCGCGCGTCGTACCTCGACCTCGCCGTCTACGAAGGCTACACCTGCCTGAAGCCGGGGACCCTTTACGGCGACAAAGACAGGGTGGAACTCGACCGCGACGCCGCCGGCAAGCTGGTCTGGGCATGGAAGCGGGGCACGCCGCCGCTCGGCCCCAAAGAGCAAGCGGAGCTGGTCGCCGCCGGCAAGATGACGCGCGAGGAGTCGCCGTTCCGCCTGCAGGACGTCGACGGCGGCAGGCCGTTCCTCCTGCACGGAGGATCTTGCTCGTGGAACGAGTACCGAAAGAAGTATGTGATGATCGCCTCTGAGGTCCTCGGCGCGACCGTGCTCGGCGAGGTCTGGTACAGCGAAGCCGACGCACCGGAAGGCCCCTGGGCGGACGCCCGGAAGATCATCACGCATGCGAACAAGCCGGGAGACGCCCACGACTTCTACAACCCGACGCAGCATCCGTTCCTCGACCGCGAGGGCGGGCGGGTGATCTACCTGGAGGGGACCTACGTCAACACCTTCAGCGGCAACCCGCACCCGACCCCCTACTACGAGTACAACCAGATCCTGTACCGGCTGGACCTCTCCGACCCCCGGCTCAAGCTGCCCCGCGTGACCGCGGCGGGATCGAGATGACAGCCCCGTTCCCCGGTGGGCCGGAATCCGAGATCGGCCTCGGTCGAGACCAGGTCGCGGGGGCAGAATCCCGCTCCGAATCACCTCGAGCCGCGAGGGCTCCGACGGCTTGTCGGGCATCGACAATTTGCTTTGAAAACGGCCCATCTAGGTCTTATGTCATGGACTTGCTTGAAAGCACCCCGTGTGAGGGATCGGCGAACCCGGCCGGTCATCCCGGGACGTCCACACTGCCGCGGATGATCTGGTAGGATCGCATCCGCAAGGTGACATGGTACGGTAACACGATGGGAGGTGACCTTTGGACGACGTAAGCCGTCGCGAGTTCGTTGCTCATGCGAGCACCTGTCTCCTGGCGAGCGCCGCGCGCACCCCGCCGAAGCCGGCCCGACTTCTCATCGACACCCACGTCGAGGTCTGGACCATCGACCCCAAATACCCATTCGGCCACCCCGAGCAGCCCAACCTGAAAGTGGACGTCCCTGCGCCGATCGAGAATCAAGTGGCGCAAATGCGCGACTACAACCTGAAGTATGGCGTCCTGATCAATCCGCGATATTTCGGCTGGGACAATTCTTACATCCGCGACTGCCTCCGCCGCAACCCGGGCCGCTTCGTCGCCCATGGACTGATCGACCCGGCAGATCCCCGCGTCGCCGACCGCCTCCGGTATTGGGTCTCCGAGCACGGCTTCCAGGGGATGCGGTTCAGCCCGCTCTATCACCCCGACTCGACCTGGCTGAACTCGAAAGAGCATTACCCGCTCTGGCGCGAGGCGGAGCGTCTCGGGGCCGTCTTCAATTTCTACATCCTGCCCCACCAGATGCCGATGCTGGCGGACATGGCCGCCCGCTTTCCCGGCGTAAAAATCGTGGTCGACCATCTGGGCAAGCCCGACCTGCGGCGAAGCGACCCATGGCCGGAGTTCCGCAAGATGTTCGCGCTCAAGAAATTCCCGCAGGTGTGGATCAGCGCCTCCGAGCCTTACGAGCTCTCCCTGACCGGGCAGTTCCCCTACCGCGACACGATCCCTTACTTCAAGGCGGTGTACGAGGAATTCGGCGGCCGCCAGCTGATCTGGGGCACCGGATATCCTCGCCCCAGGTGGGAGCTGCCGATGGAGAAGGAGCTCGAATTCGTGGACGACGTCCTCGACTTCTACACCGACGAGGACCGCGAGAGGCTGCTCGGCAAGAACGCCATGGGCATCTGGAAATTCCCGGCCTGACCGCCTCGAGACCGCGTCATCGACCGCTGGTGGCGATGCTCCCGATCAGGCTCGGGGACGCGGTCAACGGCGTTCATCCCCTGCACATTCATGCGAGGATGAAAGAGATCTCGGCGATGTAAATATTAATGGATTTTTTCCTCGACGATTCCTGGCTCGTTAGCGTTAGTCCGAAACATCTAGGAATTCCCTTGACCCCACGGGCGAGTAGGCCCTAATTTGTGGACACCTCTCCTCGGTGTCTCGATACGCTCGTGAGCCACGCTCGTTGACGCGCGGATCCAGCGAATTTCCCCCGAATAACTTCGCCCCTCCTCGGCCGCTGCGTCGCCTCTCCAGGGATTCTCATTAAACCTCACTCTCCTTCGCCCGGGGTGCCATGGCTCCCCGTCATGGCCCCAGGTCGCCACGTCCTTTCACCACGGCCTCTCCGCCCTGGATCGCGTCATCGGGTCGCGGTCCATCATTGACCGAATCAAGACTCCCGGAGGATTGCCCATGGGTCTTCGACGCAGCTCGAGGAACGTCGGTTTCACCCTGATTGAACTGCTGGTGGTCATCTCCATCATCGCGGTGCTGATCGCGCTGCTGCTGCCCGCCGTCCAGTCGGCTCGCGAGGCGGCCAGGCGTATCCAATGCACGAACAACATGAAGCAAATCGGCCTGGCGCTGCACAATTACCAGGACACGTACGGGGCGTTCCCGCCGGGCGGCATCACGGGCCAGGGGAACATGGCCGACTCCGCATGGAACGGCAGGGCCAACATCCTCTCCTGGCGGGCGATGATCCTGCCGCAGATGGAGGGCGGCAACCTGTTTAACGCCATCAATCTCCAGGTTGAGACCACGGCAGGCGGTGCCGATGGCGGCGGCTCGTTCTATACAGCCTGGATGACGGTGATGGGCGCCTTCCTGTGCCCGTCCGACGGCACCAACGGCAGTGGGATGCTGCCCTACGGCGGCGGCCTGGGCCAGTCGCCCGGCGGCGCCCCCCCGCTCAACCCCGCCACCGGCATCGCCGCCACGGTCGTGCCGGTCTCGAACTATGCCGGCAGCTTCGGCGACAATTACTGCGGCGGCCCGCTCAACGGCGGCCTGCCCTGGGAGACCCCGCCGAACACGACCGCCCTCCCGGCCGGCCAGGCTCGAATCGGCTGGCACGGCTTCTGGGGCACCAAGTACGGCCCCGGCATGGCCACCAGCGGCGGCACGCTCCGCGGCATGTTCGACTACCGGACCATGCAAACGGTCACGATCGCCAGCATGACCGACGGGACCAGCAACTCCCTGATGGTCGGCGAGGTCGTCCCCGTCGCGTCGGCGGACAGTTGCTTCTGGCACTTCAGCGGCGGCCTTGCGGGGACCACCGTACCCCTGGGCTGGAATTCGAACACCGTCAAGGGGGACGACCCGGCTTGTAATGGCAAGTGGCAGGCTGCCGACGCCCCGGTCGGCTGCCGGTTCTCGGCCGCGGCCAAGGGCTTCGTCAGCAAGCACCCCGGTGGTGGGAATTTCATCTTCGGCGACGGCTCGGTCAAGTTCCTGAAGAACACGATCAGCATGCCGACCTACTGCGCCCTCGGCAGTCGAAACGGCGGCGAGGTCGTCAGCTCCGACGCATATTGAGCCTGTCCCAGACCGACACTCGCTCTCCTCGCTCCGGATCACCGGGGCGGGGAGCGTGCGAGTCTGGTGGAAACGGCGATCAGTCGCCTGACTCGAGTCATGACTCATCGGAGCGGCTGCCTTCGGCCCACCGCAGCACCCGGACTGTTGGCAGGAGACCCCTCAAGGAGCGGACCCCCTCGTCCGTCGCGGAGGTCTGCTCGAGGATCAGGACCGTGAGGTCTGCGAGCTGGGACACGTCAACCAGCGTGGTCGTCTTCCAATGCCCGTGCGGCGCGGCCATCACCAGCCGCTTGCCCCGGCGGCTCCGCCCGTGGCGGCGGGTCATGTTCGTGCTGGCCGAGGTCTCGTCCAGGAACACCCAGCTCTCGGCCGGGACGCCGGCGACCTCCGCCGGCCAGCCGTCGCGACGCCCCTTGACGTCGGGCCGGTCCTGCTCGGCGGCGCGGAGCGACTTCTTCTTGGAGGTCAGCCCCAGGTCGCGCACCAGGCGCCACAGCGTGGCGAGGCTCAGGGGCAAGCCGCGGCCCAGGCGAATCTCCCGCAGCGTGGCGTCGGGCGTCTTCTCGATCACCTCGGCGACCGGCCCGGCCTGCTCGGGCCTGCGCGGCAGCGGCCCATGACGCTGGGCCTTGGGCTCGATCGATCCGGTCTCGCGACGCCGTCGCTTCAGGCGGCGGACCCAGGCCGGGCAGACGCGGTCCTGCTGGGCGACCTGCTTGGCCGGCATGCCCGCGTCGCAGTCGGCCAGGACGCGTTCCCTGAGATCCAGCCAATACGGCTTCACGCCGCGATTCCCGAGGGACGACTCGTCGCTCAGTCATACCCAATCGGGAGCCAGGGCGCTACACCAACCTGAAAACCGCTCTAGTGGCAACGTCGCGCGATCGCCTGGTGTGCTCGCCTCCAGCACGACCAGGCCAGCACTTGCTCGATCTCGGGCAGGTGGCGCCAGAGGAGACGGACCAGTCACCGTCGTGCCTCCGGCACGCTGATCGCGATTAATTCCGGCTCCTGGGCCGACTTTTGGGGGCCGGGCCATCGGCCAACTTCCTCACCGCCGCCAGGACCGCATGCGCCAGCAGCGATAGCGTCACGTGGCGGTGCCAGCCGGTCCAACTCCGCACCTCGTAGTCGGCCAGGCCGACCTCCTGCTTGGCCGACTCGAATGCCCCCTCGATCGACCACCGAGCCCCGGCGGTCTGGGCCAGCCGGGTTAACGTCGTGCGGCTCGGGCCGGCCGCGATGGAGTACGCCAACTCCTCGCGGCCATCCAGACTCTTGCGCACCAGCAGCCACCGCCTCCATGCCGGGCCCAGGTCGCTGTTGATCTCCAGCCACGCCCAGGCGTACCGCCTCGGTCCCTTGCTCCCCGCGCCAATGGTGATCGTGTGCCAGGACCGCTCGGGCAACGCCCTGGCCAGGGCCGCGACCGTGGATTGTCCGGCCCCCGACCAGACGTACTGGTTGGCCCGGACGGCCAGGACGTACGGCCGCTTCTCGCCCTCGAGCCAGCGCCACAGCTCCCTGGCCCCGTAGACCTCGTCGCCGGTGCCCCAGGCCGCCGGCACTCCCGCCTGGAACGCCCGGAGAAGCATGGCCTTGGCCAGCTTGATCTTGGCGGCGAAGGGCGTCTGATGCGGGATGCCCGCCCGCTCGCACCGCTTCGGATCCCTGGTCCACTCCTCGGGGCAGGTACAGGTCGCGGTCGAGGAACGCCGAGCCGTGCGGCGAGGCATACGCGAGGAAAACGCCGACTTGCGCGTTCTCGATCCGCCCGGCCGTGCCGGTGTACTGCCGCGCCACGCCGGCGGACTTGGTTCCCTTCTTGAGAAATCCGGTCTCGTCAAGCACCAAGACGGCCTCGGGGTGGCCGAGGGTCTCCACGACGTAGCCCCGCAGGTCGTCGCGGACGCACTCGGGGTCCCATTCGGACCGGCCCATCAGGTACTGGACGCCGTAGGGATCGGCATCCCCGATCTGCTCGGCCAGTTGCCAGGCGTTCTTGCGTTGGACGGGCCCGAGAAGGCCGACGAGGTAGGCGCGGACGCGATCGCGGGTCTCGCTGCGGGGGAACCGGGCGCCGATCCGCCGGGCAAGTCCCTCGAGTTGCAGCCCCCAGGCCTGGACCTCCTCGGGGCGGACGATCGAACCGGTGCTGGCCATGGTGATCTTCCGTAGGCATTCCGCCGCCAGCCTTTCCGCCTCAGACTCTAGTTACAACCGTAATACTAGAGCAGCCCCCCGACACCACGCTCGAAGAGCTGCGGCGCCGATGATCGGCTCATCGGTGCCGGCTGAAGTCACCGTTGCGAAGGAACTGAGCACCGTTCAAGGTCGCAATCCTGGCCGCCTCGATCGTATTGGTCGCCGTCAGTGTGTCGAGGGTGCGCCCCGGAGCGGAGGTCCCGGTTGTGGCCGTCGTGACAGGGATCGAATTCAGGCCGCGGAGCAAACTTTGCGGACTTGTCTGGCCGGTGATCCGACGCTGGAGAAAGCTCTGAAGAGTGACCGAACTGCCGCCGAACGGGCCGTTACTGACCCTCGAAAAGCTGCCAGGAAGGCGAGACATCACCTGGATTAACTCCTGAGAGAGCAGGTTAACCCGCTGGGTGGTGAATCTCTGGAGTGGCGACTGATAATTCCTGGGTAGAGGCGTGGGCGGCGGTGTACTTGATACGACATATGCAGATTGGGCTTGCAGGTAATCGGTCGTGAACCGGTCGAATGCGGAATTAATCTGATCGGCGGTGGTTTGCTTCACGGGCACGATCGCCCGACCGCGATTCAGGCCGCCGACCAGGTCGGTGGGCTTGACACTCACGGAACTGGGGACAACCCGCCCCTCCAGCTGTCTCAGGAAATCCGGCTGATATCGTCGCCTAGCAGTCATAACGCATCCTCCTTGATTGCCGGCCCCTCAAGCTCATCCGGAAGGTACGGCAGGCGAAGGCCGAAGACGGGCACGCACGAAGAAGCACGGTGCGAAGCGTCCCACGGTCGCGGCCAGCCGCCGAGCGACCCCTCCTGAATCGAGGCATTCGTCGCGATCGGGCACGCGGAAGAGTCCCATGTGATAGGTTTCCGCATCTATTCCCTACATAGATCGGATCGCGAGGCTGGGATGTCGGAGTTGCATGACGAGAAATCGGACGGCCGCCCGTCGCAACCGCGACTAACCCCATATTCGGAAAACCTCCTATGACGTCATCGCATGCGGACAGCTCGGCAGCCCGGGGGAAGGCACGATCTCGGGCTTCGATCATCTTGCTAGGATTCGACCGGCTCGAGACGCGTGAAGTGCCCACCTTGACTGTGCCGGGCCTCACGGCAATTGCCGGCTACCAGTTCAGTGGGCAAATCGCGACTCTAGATACGACCGACGTGTCTGGGGCGAGCGTCGCCGACCTGAAGGCCACGATCAATTGGGGCGACTCTCAGACGTCTGTCGACGTCCCGGTCGCCCTGATCTCCGGCACCTCCCTGGGCGTCCTCGCATCGCACACATACAGCACCCCAAGCACGTACACGGTCGGCGTGAACATCGCGGTACGGGGCATCGGCACGACGAGCGCTGCCGGGACGGCCACCGTCACCGCATCGGCCGCCCCGTCGATCGTCGTGACGCCAACGGTCTTCACCGCGACCGCAGGGCAGCTTGCAACAGGAGCGGTCGTCTCGACCTTCACAGACGGAACAAGCAAAGATCTCGCCGCGACGTCCTATCGAGCGGTTGTACAGTGGGGCGATGGCCAGACGTCTGAGGGCCTCATCTCCACCCCGGTCAACAACATTTACACGGTCACCGCCGATAACGTCTATGCAGCCCCGGGGTCGTACAGCGTCACGACTTCGATCACGCGGCTGACCGACGGCCAGATCGTGCGGGCGACCGGCACTGCCGTTGTCGCGGCGCAGACCTTCTCGGGCCAAGTCGTCGGAATCCGGGGCGGGGCCGTCGCCGATAACCGGCCGACCTTCGAGGGCAAGGCCGACCCGTTCTCGTTCGTCAGAATCACGGCGGTCGGCCCCGGGATCGTCGGCACCTTGGTGCTCGGACAGACCGTGGCGAGCCCGGCAGGGGTCTGGAATCTCCAGGTCGGGCCGCTCGCGGACGGCATTTATACCGTGACCGCGACGGTCAACGCGCCGGGCGGCTTCCCCGAACGTTCCTCGCTGATCGGCGAACAGGGCCGCCTGGTCGTGGACACGATCGGACCGCAGGTCGTGAGCGTCGGCTATGACCGCCTGCTTAACCAGATCATCCTCGTCACGCGAGACGTCGGTGTTGGTCTGAATCTCGCCAGCCTCGGGAACGCCGGCAATTTCGCCGTCACCCGGCCGAGCCGGCGGGTACCGCTCGGCTTCGTCTCGAATGCGAAGTCGAGCCCGACCGACTCCGTCCCGCTGAACAACCCGAATCTGGTCCGAACCGTCATCACACCGAGTTCGCCATTGGCCCCCGGTCGCTACAACCTGCGGCTCGCCGCCGGCGGCATCACAGATCGAGTAGGCAACTGCCTTCAGGGGCCGAGCGTGCTTGAATTCGTCGCGGCACGGCGACCACAAGTTCGTCGGCCTCGCTAGGCCGACCTCCGGCGAAGCAAATCGTCGATCGTAGCCATCATAACCCGTCAAATTCAGGGCGATGGTCGATCGTTGCCACGAACCGACTCCGTCGCATCAGATCGATCACCGGCATACCATGAAGGGCAAAGGATCACCCCATGAATAAGAAAAGAACGCTCATATCAATCTTCTTTATGATCGCGGCTAACCAAATTGTCCTCGCCCAAGATCGGCCAGATCCTCCGACCGGCCTAAGAGGGATGGTCGTCGGTGAGTCGGACCTTGTCCGACTCACCTGGGATGCCCCGTCCGATGGTAAAGGGCTCAATTACGAGATCTGGAGGACACCGAGCGGTAAAAATGACTGGGTCATGGTCGCCCGGACTACCGTCAAGCCGCCGACGCTCGTCTATGTCGATCGTACGAATGTAAAATCGGAGGCAAAATTCACCTATAAGATCCGCACGATTGCCGAATCGACGTATTCCGTCTTCGGAGACCGCCAGTATTCGGCCACAATTCCGAAACCGAAATCGACAATCTATCGCATTGATGATTTCGACGACGGGCGACTCAAGGGGCCGTGGACCTCGATTCCAAAGCCTTCGGACCCGAATGACTCCGATCCGAAATGGTTTCTCGAGGATGGCAAAATGATCTGGAGGAAGGGAGCGCAAGACCCGGCCATATCGTCCAGACTCTTACTCGGGTCGAGTCGTATCGTGCCGACCGCGCCGTCCGCAATGCAGATCACGGCCCGGATTGCGGTGGCGCCCGATTCTAAGCTCGTACCGGCCACGCCATTGGGCATTGGGCTGTCCACCGATGAGTCAGGCCGCGGCTATAATCTCGTGCTTAGAACCGAAGAAACGAGCAATGTCTTTCGGCTGACGAGCGAAAAAGGCTCGCAAACCAGTCACTCGGATTTGGAACCCAACGAGGGACTCGACAAAAATGTCTCATGGGTTGCATCGACCAAGGATTCCGTAATCTGGTACTGGGTCCAATTACGTGTCGACCAGAATTCAATTCGTGCAAAATACTGGCCCGATGCGGATACAAAAAATGTCGGCTCTCAATTGGTGAATCTGACAGACGCGACAGCCACGGGATCGCCCCTGCTCCCTGTGCTCATCGGTAGCGGGGCCAACGCGAGCGCCATATTTGGGGAAGTTTATATCGAGGACTTTACCAACATTACGGTCGCCGACGAACCGATTCAATTCGATGAGAACAACCTAGAGACCCCGCGAAGCATTGCTTCAAGCGACGGGAAATTCGACGAGAAGGAACTCGCGCGGCTCCGAGTCCCTGCGGATTCGATCCGCGGCCTGCCCGATGACGCCTTCGATGCGACTCCGACCGTGATTCGCCTGGTGACCCGCGGCGACATCCCCCCCGAGAACGATACCGAGTTGACCAGCCAGGGCGGTCGCACCTTCCTGGAAAATGCTCGCGAGGATACCTCCCCATTCGACTTCGCGGCGCCGGCCCATTTCCCCCTGCCGAAGTTCGGCGACTGCCCCGAGGAGATCGAAGCCGAGGGCCTCGTGATCCACGAGGGGATGCGCTTCGTCGCCGCCCCCAACGGGCTCTATGAGGTCCGCTTCGTTGCCTCGGCGCCCGCCATGCCCGTCACCGTCCGGTTGCAATTGCGTCTCGATTACGGCCTGAAATTCGATCAAACTCTGACAATCCCACCAATCGTGATTCTCCCTCACGTCGACGCCTTGGGTGAATCGAAGGCCGCCACCTGGAAGGTAAGGCACCTGGGCTATTCGTCGTCACTGGTCCGCCACGATCTGGCCCAACGGGATCCGCGAACGGCGGAAGGGGTATTCCAACCCGCCGAACCGTCGTCATCCTCCCAACTCCTGTGCCTCAAGTCGGTCCGCAGGAGGGGTGTAGCCCGATTCGGCTCCTATCCGAGTTCCCAAAGCAGCCCACGCTATTGATCTTCCTCCATCAGCGTAGGCTCGACGATGCGTGCGGGAAATGGGCCCTCGCCGGCGGATTTCGCCCGAGGGCCGCCGCCGCAATCGCTGCGACCGACAAACTCATCTGGAGTCGCGAGCGCCATATGCCGATACGAATCACATCGAGGAACATCGCGTAACGGGCAGTCCTGACGCCGGCGGAGCCGGTCTGGAGGTCGTCGATGAGGAAGCCGACGCGGATTCTATGGACCATTCTGTCCATAATCCCCTGCCTATGCACGGGACTTATCTCGGGCTGTGGACAGCCTTTGGAATCGAGCATCCCCGACCAAGGGCCGTCCACCCCCGCCCCAAGACGTATCGAATCCGCAAGCCAGGTCGACCCCGCAGTCTTCCAGGCGGGGACCATCTCGGCCCCCCTGATTGCAATGGCGAGCACTGGACAGGTGTCCCCCTTCACGGTCGTTCCCGACACATCGACTCCGAATCCAATCACCTTGACGGCCCCCTCTAATAATGCGCCGCTCAATTCGTTGACCGGGACCGCCGATGGCCCCGTCATCTTAAAGCTCAAACTGAACGGGAGCGGCCCCCTTATTTTGGGTTCAGTCAAGGTAAAACGCCTCGACAATTACCCTAATTTAGCCGTCCCTGCTCCGGTCGCCGTCTCCGGCGACGCCGACTCCTGTCTCTTGACATTTAACTCGACCGGAAAATATGAGGTCACGGTCAACGGGGGGAATGCCTGGACTGTCAACCTCTCCGCGACCACGAAGGGCTCCCAGCATCCCAGGATCCGTGGGATCGGGGAGACTCTGGGTGCGGTCACCTATTCAACGAGCTTTCCATCCGGGTTGAATGGTGAGGCCTTCCGGCTTAACCCGAACGCGGAGGCGAACGCGATGAAATTGACGATCGACCAGGCCGACGGGCGGCCGATCGTGATCGTCGACGAGTCGGGGACCACGGTCGGGAGTTTGCCCACTCGGCCGAAGGTGAGTGAGGAGACTGCGGACATCAAGCCCGTTCTTTCGTCACCGCATGTCACCCTGAGGGCCCTCGATCTCTGGTCGTTATTTCTCGCCCCAGCCGATAATGAGATCGACCTGGTCACCGGCCGTCGCGATAGCCCCCCCGCCCCGACCTTTGTGCGTGTCTCGACAACTAAGGGGATCGAACCACAGCCGATCGCGGACCTGACTCAGCCGATCGCCATTCACGACCGCTACATCCACCTGGTCGGACTCAATGCACCGGAATCAAAGCCGCTCCGGTTCGACGTCTTTCAATCCTCGACTACCACGTCCTTTACACGAGTCGCGAAAGGGCCGAAGCTCACACCGCTGGGCTCGCTCAGGGCCCGGGGAGAATGGGACACGGAATTCCTCTTCGCCGACACCACACGCGTGCTGCACATGTTCGCCGTGTCCGAGACCCTCGATTCACAGAGCGTCTCCGCTCCCCTGACGTTCACTGATGGAACTCCACCATTCCAGCCGTCGGTCAAGCCGACAATCACCTCGATCTCGGTGGTCCCCGCGACGGGCAACCCCATCCCCCTGCGCAGCCTAACGGCCCAGGCGGGGGTCAACTTCGCCACGAATGGCAACAAGGTCGTCGTGAGCGGCACCGGATTCGTCGCCGGCGCGAACATCCTGGTCACCGCCGAGGGATGGCGGACCGTGGCCGGCGCCGGCACTGGCGTGGGGGACGCGTGGACGGTTGATCTGCCCGACCTGCCCGAACGAAACCTGACGCTGAGGGCAGAGTTGGCGAGCGGGACCACCCGGAGCACGCCCTCTGACCCGGTGACACTGAGCGTCAGCAGGAAGGCGCTAGTGATATCCGAAATTCTCCCGACCGATTTCGGAGTCGCCACCGGCGCACAAACCCTGACGATTCGATTCGCCGGAAATCCCCTCGACAAGGGAGTTGCCGAGACGAAATCGAGCTACACGATCACTCGTGCGAACGGAGGGACTGAATTCGAAACTCCGGTCCCGGTCGGTGAATTTGAAGCCTCCTACGACCAGGCGACCAACTCGGTGAGCCTGAAATTCACGAAGCTCCTCGTCGACAACTATCAGATCCAGTTCAAATTTAATGATTTGAAGGACATCTACGGCAATACCCTGTCGAGCATCCAGGGAGAGCCGAAGGGTGCCTTCACGAAGACATTCATCCGAACCACGACCAACGGCGGACTGGCGGCGCTGGAGTCGGCCGTCATTCCCCCGGGGCGTCAGGCGCCGTTCGTGAAGTATCCCGAATTCACCGAACCTCGCACCCCCACGAACGGGTTCAACCCCTCCGACAAGGTCGATACGAAGGTCTCCCGCCTCTATTTCTACCGGGACGCACACCGGGTCGCCCAGATCGTCAACCGCCACGTCGAGTCCTACAACAAGGTGGCCGTTGACACCCGTCGGCGACTGGCGTCGGAGACTCGCCGCGAGGCGGATCGCCTGACCGATGAGAGAAAGCTCCAGGAAGCGACCGCCGTACGCGCGGCTCAAGAGGCGCGGGCGGCGGAGAAGGCGCTCGAGCAGGCGAACCAGAAGCTCAATAATCTCCAGCAGCAGGGGGCCGCGGCGAACAATGTCGCCCCTCAGCTTCAGGTCCAGCTCGACCGCGCCAAGGAGGATCTCACGGCCGCTCAGGCGGTGCCGGCGGCCGACCGAGACGATGCGGACATCGATAGACTGAAAGCTCAGGTCGACGACCTGACACTGCGGCGCGATGCAGCCAACAAGACGGCAACGCAGGTCCCCGAATCGCTGCCCGCCGCCCGCGATGCGGTCACCGCGGCCCAGAAGGATGTCCAGGCCAAGCGCGACGCCGAGGCGGTGGCCAGCCAGACGCTCACCAGCGATGGCTTCCAGGAAGACCGCGCCCGCGAGCAGCAGTTCCGCCTGGAGGTGGCCGCCGCCAGCGAGGACCCCGACACGTTCGCCCCGGGCGTCCCCGGCTCCATCGATCCGGTCGAGCAGGTCTCCGTCGCCGTGATCGGCGAGGGTGTCATCCAGCTCCGAGGCCCGATCAAGGGCATCAACATCGTCAGGCGCATGATCAACGAGATCGATTCCCCCGCCGGCCAGGTCCGCATCGCCGTCCACACCGTCCAGATCAACGGCGAGCACGGCGACCGGATGGAGAAGGTCAAGTCGAAGATCAAGGACTCGATCGACCACGCCCGGTTCGTCACGATGCAGTCGGGCCAACTGCTCCGCAACGCCGTGGTCAAGGTCGCCGCCCGGCGAGCCGTGGAATCCGCGGCCCTCTGCCCCGACGGCACCACCCAGGAGGCCCGCGACGCCAAGTATGTGAGTGCCTTCTTCGGGGAAGACTTCGTTAGAGAGCTGCAAACGATCGACAGTGAGTTCCTCCACAGCGGCAACAAGGTCCTGTCGCTGCACTCGATGGACAGCACCAGCCTGGCCTCGGCGCTCTTCCTGATGGCCCTGGCCAAGAACGAGACCCGACAGGAAATCCTCGCCGAGTTCCACGCCTCGATGGCCGGCGATCTTCCCGCCGCCGAGCTGAACTACTTCGAGGCCGGCGGAGACCGGGGCCAGAAGCACAAACACGCCCAGCACAAGAAGGACGCGTTCGTCCTGCTCGCGGCCAACGCCAAGTTCCAGTCGCTCACCGGCTACTTCAACCACGACATCCAGGGCAACGAGACGCTCTCGCCCATCCAGCGTGAGTTCATCCGCCTCGCCCAGATCTTCAAGAGCCGCCTCGTCACCGAACTGGAACTGAATCAGCGGATTAAGGAGCGAGGGCTCATCGAAGACCGCATCGGGAACCGCCTCGAAGAGCTGGCGAGCCAGAAGAAGAAGGAAGACGAGGCGACCGAAGCCGTCCGGCTCCTGCGGGAGGAGCTGAACCGCCAGCGAACTGTCGTCTTCAATGCGTTCAACGACCTGGGAAATCAGATCGGCAGAGTCCGGGATGTTTCGGATCGGAGTGACAAATCGGTCCGAAAAACGAGCGAAATTTTGCGCGAAATTTTGAGCCGTCGTGAGAGTTTTCTTGCGGCCTCAAAATCGATGACCAACGCAGATGATAACGGGAAGCAGTTGATGGTTGATGCCTTGCCGAAAGGCTGGGAATCGCTGCCAGAGATCCAAACCCAGGCGACGCGAGCGGATCTCGATCGTCAGATAGCCAAGATTGGCGAGTACCGTGAGATGGCGATCAACTCCCTGAAGTCAGTCGAAAATACGAAATCGCCCGCGGCGAAGGAGCTTGCGGAGAGCACGGGGTTGCTCAACCACATCACGCTGCCGATTCGAGGCAGAAAAGGCGTCTACTTCTTATTCAACAAAGACGGCATCTTGGCGGCAGCGACGCCTGATAGTCGGGAAGGTGATCTGGTACTTGCGAAGACCCTCTTCCACAGTTGGATCAATGAGGCATCCGACCTGCAGCAATTCTTCGAAAACTTCGTACTAAAGGACGCCCACTTCGACGCAATCGACAAGGTTGCACCGACACTGAGTCGGCTCAAGAATCTAACGCTTGAAGCGGACCTCCGCTTCTCGGATTTCCGAGATCTCAATCAAGTTCTTGAAGCGCAGAAGATCGCTCTGACGCCCGTTCGATATAACACCCAATCCTTTACCGGCGAATTCAACAAGCTGATCTCTCAACTCAGCAAATCCGATGTCTCGACCCGCGATTTGAACCGCGAGTCCCAGCAACTGAGGAATCGCATCAACATTGATGTCAAAGGGGAACTGCAAGGCCTCGCCAACGCGGTCTTCGACAAGATCGACCGGGGCTTCAGGAGCCTGCTGGAGGCCGACCTGAGGCGCCAGTTCGCCGAACAGAATCTCGCCGCATCTCGCCGTCCGCTCGATTCCAAGAAGATGCTCGACATGCTCATCGACGAGATGGAAGACAAGTACATCGAGCTTCTGGAGGGGACGAGGTCGCACACGGCCGTCATCGACGGATATATCAAGTCGCTGGCGACGGCCCTGGATGACGACTTCAACACCCAGTTCTATGACCCGGCGTTCCGCCAGGTCCGCGCCGCCAGCCGGCTCTGGGACGTACAGCTGGGCCAGATCGAGAAGACGAGCATCCTGACCAACAACCGGATGTTCGCCAAGGTCTCGCCCACGGCCACGATGGAGTTCGACCTTCCCAAGCGGGAGATCCTCATCACCGAGGCCATGAACGGGGCCAAGGCGCTGGTAGATGAGTACGGAGCGCTACTCAACGACCCGACGTTCCTGTCGCTGACGAAGCTCAAGAGCGGCCAACCGACCAGTTCGATGGCCCAGGGCACGCTCGGCGGCGGCGCCAGCTCGGTACGCAGCGTCCTGCCCGAGTTGTCTCGTAGCGACGATGAGGAGGTGCTCCGCCAGGCAGGGCCCGGTCGTCGCGAGTTCGGCTCGGCCCTCGAGGCCCTGATCCCCGACCCGGCCATCTACAAGTTCGAGACCGGCACCGGCTATGAGATCCGCCCGGTCATCCAGCCCGACGGCCAGGCGGTCACCTTCGACTTCAACTACATGTACACGACCAACGTCCGCGAACCCGTGCGGGCCGACGAGAAGCATCTCGGCCGGGTCAAGCGGCACTTCTATCACGGGCCGGTGCAGCTCAGCAACTATGAGCTTCGCGAGGTGACCGACTATCAGGTGGCGCTGAAGGCGTCGCGCACCAGCCGCGGTGTCCCCTTGCTCGAGGACGTGCCCGCCCTGGGGATCCTGTTCCGGCCCCTGCCCAACGCCGAGTCGTCGCTCCAGCAGAACGTGATCCTGGCCCAGAGCACCATCTTCCCCACCATCTTCGACCTGATGGGCCTGCGATGGGCCCCGGCCGTGGCCGACCTGGACACCCTCCGCCTGAAGAATGCCGACTTCGTCGTCCGAGGCAGGGCCCGAGACCTGTCCAACCGGGTCTACGACGACTCAACCTCCAGCGTCGATAACTCGATGAGGGTGCTGCCGTCCGAGCGACGTCCTGACCTGTACCGTAGCCAGGAGACGATCCCTGACGTCCACCCCAACGGCTATCGCGGGCCGGGCCTGAACCTGAAAGACAGCCAGCTTCGCGAGGGCTACGATCCCACGACCCTCTTTCCCCCTACGAGTCGCATCCCCGGCGATTCCCGCGACGCCGGCGGCGATGTCGGCCTGCCGGTGCTCCCCTCGGCCGAGGAATTTTCGACCCACCCCCTGCCTGAGGGTATGGTGATTCCTGAGCAGCCTGATGTCCTTCACGGAGCATCGGCCCCCGCCAATCCAATCAATGCTCCAATCAATGCGGGGCCGACGGGTATCCAGCACGGAATCGCGGCCCCTCCCAATGCGGGGCCGACGGGTATCCAGCACGGGATCGCGGCCCCTCCCAATGCGGGGCCGACGGGTATCCAGCACGGGATCGCGGCCCCTCCCAATGCGAGGCCGACGAACGACCCGATCGGGACGCCGGCCCCTTCGAGTGTATTGCCAGATCCCCACCCCCCGACTTCGTTCCGCGCCAAGCCCGCGACTATTTCCATCGCTGGCGCACGGATCGGGACGCCGACGCAGGCTGGGGGGCGAAGGGCCGCCCCACCTTCGGCACTCGGCATGAAGTCGACCATGCTCGACTCCGAGTTGGCCCGGACCATGGCCACGCTCCCTCCCTTGCCCCCTTCGAGCCCCAAACCCGTTGCGACCAAAGCCAAGGCACAAGCCCAGACGCAGCGGCCCTCGAACGCGACGGTGGCCCCCGCGTCTAAGCCCGAATCCGGCCGATTCTTCTCCCGGCTCCGTCCCACGGCTGCCGGGTCGAAGTGAACAATTCGTTCGCTCCAAGTCCGGTGCGTTCCGGTGGGACGCTCGCATCGCGCGGTCCTCATCCGCTTGAGGACCGCGCGAGCCGGATGATCGACGCGAACGAATTCAGGGGCTCATCTCGCCCGGGTTTCAGATCGAGCCGAGCTGCCTCGGGGCCCGATGGGAAAGTCGGTCTGACGATCCGTCGCGGACGGGACACGGTCGGGCCTTCGATGGGCGACGCAAGTCTAGGGGCAATTTCCATGGGGGCCTTTCAGATCGGTCAGATCGTGATTTCAGCGGCATGCATCGGCGCCGGCCCCGGCGTCCGGATCCATCACACCCCCGCTCGCTGCGTTCCCGGCCTGCCAATCCGCGATTACCAGCATCGGGCGTTCTCCCGCTCGGTCAGTTCACTGAGCGCCACCTCGATCCCCCTTGTCCCCGGCGACTTGCCAGGGCTCGCCACGACGGCGTCGGTCGGCGAGGCACCATTCGCCCTCAAGGTCCCAGGTACGATCCTCGCTCCGAACGGTATGGTCTCGATGGAGCGGGCGTCAGTGGCCTACCCCCCGGTCCAGGGCAAGCTGTTCCAGTTCTTGCAGCCCTCGGTGCTGGCCATCGACCATTGCACGGTGTCGAAGATGGGCGCCACGCTCGACTCGGACGGACGCTGGTTCGTCAGCCTGCGGGCCGACCAGAACTTTGGTGCCTCCCTCGACGCGACCTTGGTAGGCACTGCGGTTCCAGATCAAATTCGGACCTCAGTCCGGCAGACGGGCCATATTCTTCGAGACCTGTTCTTCGTCCGCGTCCGCTTCTACGCCTCTCGACCGACCGGCGCGTCAGTGTCTCCGATTGGCGCGGGCGATCCGGTCGTCTGGTCGGTGGATCTGCCCCCGTTCTGGGTCCAGCGCGGGCAATCTCGCTCGATGCAGTGGAGTGACGTCCTGCCGCCCGACCTGGCCAGGCGCGCATTCGATCGGGTCGAGCGAGTCGAGATCGAGTACCACTACCAGTTGCAGGAAGGGCTGACCGCGGATTTACCGTGACGGCCATGACGCCGTCGTTTCAGCCGGAACCCAACCAAGGAGGGGAGGGACGCCATGAGCTCTTCAAGCATCGGTCTCCGAGCAGCGGCAATCTGCCTCGTCTTGTCCTCGGTCGCCGTCACGGCCTTAGGTAAAGACCATCATAAGCCTGTGCCCGTTCCCCCTGCGCTGGAGATCGAGGTCCTCGACCCCAATGCCGATCCGGTCGGCAATCCTGCCGTCGAGACGATCCCGGGCCCCGATGGGCGGATGTTGGTCGATATCCCCAGGCTCGTGCTCGTCCATCGATATTATTACACCGGGGACCGGTCCTTTCAGTTCCGAATCATCCCGGGCGGGCCGGCGATTCTGGTCGTCAACCACCCCAGAACCAGCGAGCGCCTCTACATCGAGACGACCCTTCCGCCCGGTGCCCCCCGCGTGATCTACCGTTATGACTCGATTGAATATGACTACGGCAGTCAGGGAGTCAAGCTGACGTTCGGCAAGCACGGCGGGTCCAAGATTGCTTACCGCCAGGGGAGCAGAACGACGCCCGAGGAACGCCGGGCCGAGCGTGAGGTCAAACTCGCGACCAAACCGACCGAGCCGAGGCGTCGCTTCGGTGAGTCTTTCCGCAACGCCGGGACCGCGGCCTCCGATGGTGTCCACAACCTCGGCCGCGCGGTGACTCAACCCATTGCAGGCGCTTTGAAGGCCACTCCCCTGGGCAACCTCCGCCGCAATCCAGAGCGAGAGGCGATCAATGCACGCGAAGCCCTGGGAGCGGAGGCCGGGCGGGAATCAGCCCTGGAGAACGCGTCGATCGACAGTGATCTCTGACCGCATCACGCCGTTCACCGCAGTCTCTCCCACTTCGGAGGGAGACTCGCATGGCATCGTTGCTCCCCCCGATCAAGATTAAGCACCAGACACAGGCTTGGAGGTCCCCTCACGTCGATTATCTCCAAGGTGTGGACGCCCGACCGGTTGACGACCCGCGAGGACGACGACCCGCCGGGATTGGTGTTCCTCGACAGTCGCCCCCTCGCGTGACGGGATATACGCGAGATTCCCCCGCTAAGAGCTGATCGGCTGTCTCCGGTTCGAATCGCCTGTCTACAGGCTATGGGTCAGTGGCGGTTCGAGTCGGATGAATTACCGGCTTCGCTTCGCTCGACCGTACTCGCCCTGGCCTTTCTTCGTGGCCGGTGTCTCTGCTCCCCCTGAAGGCGTTTTGGAGGGATCAACGATTTCAACATCCAAGGAATCAATCTTGATCGTAGCCCGATCTTTCGGACTATGACGCTGAATCGTCAGCGTCAAGATCGCCGAAAAATGCGGGGCCGGTGTGACCTGGATCGTCTCGGTCCCACCGCCTGGCTTCTCGCGTTTCAACTCACTGACCGGATAACTGAAAACCGGTCGCACAAAGTCATCCGAGACGACCTCACCATAAGGGAAATCGGCAACGTCGTGCGTCTCCCCGAGGTCAAGCGTCAGTAACACACGCGTCCCCTTCTCTTTGTTGATGAAGCCCCGGACGAAAGCCGAATACCCGCGGAACGTTTCCGCACTCGGCTCCTGCACGGAGACCGGGATGAGAAGGCTGGCGGTAAGGGATGTGACGAGGTCCTCCCCGTCGCTCAAGCTTAATTCCATCGCCTTGTCGAAGAGGATCGTGATCGCGAGGCCGTCGGGGGAGATGTTCGTTGCCGGCAGATCGCCTAGCTCCGCGATCCTCGGCTTGACGATCTTCGGCTTCCTGAAACGGGTCTTGAACGAAGCCGTCGCCGGCTCATCGGCACTAGCCGACCGACTCCCGGTGACCACGCCAGCCAGGCCGGCCGCCCCGGCTGATTGCAAGACCGAACGCCTCGTGATCGGCACCATCGTCATCTCCGTTGTTACAGCGTGTCGGATCGACATATTGATTCAGAACGCAAGAATCACCGACTGATTCTCCCCGGTCAAGTCGGTATTTTTAGAGAAGTGGGAATTCTCTCGAGTAACCTGTCGATCTGCTCTTGGACTCCCCCACGGATGGCAGTCGCCGGGTTTGAAGCGTAAGCTCGAAACCAGGAGTCCACCGATGGCGAAGACACGAAGGACGTTCACCCAAGGGTAGTGGCCCGATCGGAGTGAGGTTTGTAGACTCGGCGGATGCCCACTGAGACCCCCAGCATCGAGCCGATCCCCGCGTGCCCTCGCTGCCACGCCACACACGTCGTCCGCAACGGCACGATCCAGTATGGCTTGACCACTTTCCTCTGCCGCGGCTGCAATCGCCGCTTCGTCGTCGCCCCCAAGAGGGCCCCGATCTCCGTGGAGCGGTGGCACCTGGTCCGCAAGCTGCTCCCGGAGCGGCTCAGCCCGCGCACCATCGCCCGGGCCACGGGGGTCTCGCGCACCTGGCTGTAGGGATTCGTCAATGACCTCTACCTCGAGAAGACCCCGTGGGAGCCGACGTCCCAGCCGCCCCAAAAAAGTCGGGCGGGCTGATCCTCGAGGCCGACGAGATGCGGAGCTTCGTCGGCAGTCGAGCACGGTGCGGTGGGTCTGGGTGGCCCTGGACGCCGTGTCCCGGCGGGTGGTGGCGATGCTCGCTCTGAGTCCACGGGGCGGTACCTGTGGGATGCCCTGTCGAAGGAGTATCACGCCGGGGCAATGGTCCTCACCGACTTCTGGGCGGCGTACCGGGCAGTCATCCCCGCCGGCCAACTCACCCGGTGCGGCAAGGGCGAGGGGAAGACCGATCACGCCGAGCGGTCCTGTGCACGCTCCGCCAACGATTCGTGCGCAAGTCGCCTTCGTTCTCGCGGTGCGACTCGAACCACATCGGGGCGTTGTGGCACTTCGTCCACCACGACAATTCATCACTACGTTAGGGCCACCACCGGCGATCGTATACTGTCAAGATCTCGGGAAGCGCAGTGATGGCATCAATGCCGGTGATATTCATCATCAAGGCACGTCACAACCATCAAACCCAAAGTCGTCTCTCACGCCGATCGTGGCGCCTTCGAAGCCGAACTCAGATCGGCCGCGGATCATCCCTCGCGGACGTCGACGAATTCTTCGCCCGACTCGATAGGGCCGGGCACGCCGCTGATTCTCACCACGACTCGCTCCGGCGCAGAACCGTTCCCGGTGGTCCGGATCCTCCAGGTGGCGAAGCCGCCGGGAACCAACGGCCCCATCCGAGTCTCCTGGGCGGTGATAGGGAAGGATTGAGTCGAATTCAGTGCGAACCCGAAAATCAGGAGCGTCGGGGTTGCGCCGAACGGCTGATTGGAGGGCGTGGTGATCCCCCCTCGAAGTTCCAGGCTGTAGTCCGTGACGTCGTTCCTCGCACTGGCTCTCGTGATCGATACCTGCCGCTGGTTGGTGATCGTGAGCGTCGCGGCAGGGCTGTCGACGACGAAGTTGAAACCGACGAACGGGAACTTCCCGCTCACCTGGACGTCGTCGGAGAGATAGCCGTCCACGCTCACGAGCGCGCTGGGCGGGATGCTCCCGGGGACGATGTCGAAGCCGAACTCGTTCTGGATCGGCTCGCCGACCAGCCGGTCGTCGGCGGGGAAGTCGGCCCCGAGTCGCTTCACCGGCACGCCGTTGACGGAGAAGACGCCCGTCGCGGCGTTCCCCGTAAAAGGGCCGAGCAAGACGTTCTCCGGAGGGCCGACTTCGACGGAAGGATGCAGCTCCAGCGCGGCAATCTGACCTGGAACCGGGGTGGGATCGAACTCGACGACGATCTGTTGGATCGTGTCGTCGAAATTTCCGGCGACGATCGCCGTCCCACCCTTGAAGCCTTCGTTCGCGGGGACGTTCTTGCGACCCGGGAGCGAGTTCGTCTTGATCAACTGGGCGTGGTCGACGGTCTTGTTCTTCGTCGGGGTCCTGACGCGGTGGTTGGCGAACGCGTTCGCCTTGATCAGCACGCTCATGCCCATGACAACCATGAGCGCGTCGCCATTGCCGGCGTCGCTGACCGCCTCGATCGTCCCTTCGATTTCCGCGGCGAACTTGGCCATGACGTCCTCGAATCGAGTCGGTATTGAATCGGCGGGCGGCTTAGAATGGCGACGGGGTCGGCCCCGTCAGTCGCCCCGGGGGAAGGTTCGGTTGACCGAGCAGGAGTTCCCACCCTCGCCGACGGCGGGGATGGTGACGTACTTCTCGTCGTAATTCTCTTTGTAGCCGTTGATGAGGGTGATCGAGGGGTGGTCGAACGGGCCTGCCTCTCGCCGGACGCGGTCGTCGGTCAGGCTCATGAGGAAGAAGACCACGGCGAGCTTGTCCTCTTGCGTCAGGTGGAGCCGGATCATCTCCGGGTGCTTGTCCGGGTTCAGCTCACGGTCGAATCCCACGTCGCCGCCCCGGTTGTAGAAGTCCAGGACGTCGAAGAGGCTCAGGATACGACCATTGTGCATGTAAGGCGGGGTCAACTCGACATTCCGCAGGGTGGGCGTCTTGAACGCCCCCCAGAACGCCAGCTCGTTGTCGTGCAGGAGCGGTTTGCGATGGCCGGTGGGAGACTCGTCCTGCGCGAGCCTCCGAGCCCTCGAGTAGAAGAAGACGTCCATCCGTCGCTTGTCCACGCTCTTGAACTGTGGGGCGGGGGCGGGAGGCGCAGGCGGGAAGTCCGCGTCCCAGCGAGCGAGGTCGCGGAACCAGGAGAGGTCGCGTTCGATGGTCTCCGGCCCTCCCGCCGGCGCCAGGGCCGCCGCCTCCAGAATCGCGGGTGGTGGAGAGCCGGCACGTCGAATCCGATTCGCTTGGCCGGGCGTCCCCGAGCCGGTCCGGGATCGGTCGTCGTTACCGCGGCGGCGGATGGCACCCGACAACTCCCGGACGGCGGCGGAACCCTTCGGATAGGCGTCTTTGACGCGACCCTTCGCGGCGGCCAGCTTTTCCATGCCCTCTCGGGTGAGGTAGAAGCCCTTCCTGGACGTCACCTTCTCGCGGACCTGGTCCTCGATCGTCTTGAGGTCCTCAGGTTCTGCGGGGACGATCGCGTCGATGATCTCCTCGGCGGCGGCGAGGGCGACCGCGGGGGCCGGGCGGTCATCGACGTCGATCAAGAACGAATCGCCATTGCCCCGGTCGAAGCGCGGGGGGGAGACGCCCAGGTTATAGAACGCGAGGTCGTAGAATGCGTAGGAATCGCTGCTCGGCGCGCCCTGGATCGGGAGGGTTCGTCGGAAAGGCCTGAGATTCGGTGGGATCGGCATCTGCTCGACCGAGACCGGCTCGACCAGGAGTGCGGCGTGTGGGACTCGCTCCTCCTCCTTGAAGAACGTCCGGTCGCCGGAATGCCGGACGGCATTCTTGCCGTAGGCGATCCACTCATGGGCAATCGCTTTCGGGTCGGCGCCCGGGAACAGGAAGCCGGGCGAGGTGAAGTGCGCCTTGAAGATCTCCTCAAGGGCCGACTCCTGCCCCCTGGCGCGGTCGACCAGATTCTCCAGCGAGACCGCCACGCGTTCGGCGTGTTGCTTCGTGTGATTCGCGCCCACCGTCCTGGCGAGCAGGTCGGCGACGCGGGTGATCATCCGGTCGTGCTCCTCGCGGATCGCGATGGCGATCGCGTCGCCTCGCGAGTTCGTCAGGAGCGTGTGGGCGATCGCACGGGCGATCGGCGGCTTCTCCTCGGCGAAATCCATGCGTCCGTACAATTCGCTCATCAAGGGGCCGTCGTGGCAGTCGATGCAACCCCGCGACATGAAGACGCGGAACCCGCGCTGGAAGACTTCGGACCCCGACTTGAGAAGGAACTGGGCCTCCCCGTCGGGCTTCGGGTTGCTCGTCCTCAAGCGGTCGATGTAGATCGGCCCCAATTCCCCTTTCTTATCGCACCAGAGCTTCTCTACCAGCTCTTTCTTGCCATTCATCATCCGGTCGAACGGCGAGTCATTGGAGACGAGCGAGGCCTCGTAGAGCATGATGCTCAGGCCCCAGTAGAGCGAGAAATTCGCTTCCATCAGCGAGCCGGCGGGATTGGGGTTCTGGTCCGTCAAGACGGTCAACTTCAGGGGGACCTTGTAATTCCCGCCCTTGCCGTCGGAGTCGTCCCACCATTCACGCCGGAAGGCCAGCCTGATTAGTTGCTTGTAAGAGGAGCCGGGGCCTACGAGCTTATTCGCCAGATAGACACCCAGGATGCTGTCCTTGACGTCGATGGTCTGATCGCCGAGAACCTCGGCGTCGAGCAGCTTCTTCGCGAGGTCGTTGAACGTCCTTCCCTCGTAAGACATCTCCAGGTCGTTGACGACCGGCCCGACCGCTTGGGACGCGAGCGCGGCGCGCGAGATGGCGACGCGCACGGGGACCGGCTTGGCCCCGGGCTTGTTGCTGAGGTGGAGGATCTCCTGGTCGTCGGCATCGCCGAAGATCGAGAATCCGTTGAACGTCGACTCGGCGCGGCCATCGTGAAACAGGCGTTCCGAGAATCCCGAGTTAATGACCGACGGGCTGTTTCGCGGGGTGATCTGGCGGAAGAGCTTCTTCGGCTCGTTCGGAATGGCACCCATGAACATCGCCCATTCGGGCGGCCAGTTTGGCTGCACAAACTTCGTCTTGGGATCGTTGCGCTCCGACGTCCAGTCCTTCTTACCGCCGGGGTCGGGGTTGAGACCCAGGAATTTCCGGGGCTCGACGCCCTGGGAGCCGACGATCAGGGAGAGGGGCGTCCGACGCGAATCGTCGAAGTCATCCTCTTCCTCGTTGTCCTCTGCTTCATCCGCTCTTGGGACGATGTGCCGCTGCCGACGTCGGGGGAGGTAGAGATCGTCGGCCTTGATCGGCTTACGAGCGAGTTCGGCGACGGGGAACGGGCGAGGCTTCTCGTTGAAGCCGAGATCCTCATGGAGATTGTCGCGGTCGTACTGGTCCCAGGCGACGAACGGGACGCGGGTCGTGTGGGTGTCGCGGGCGTCGGCCCCGTAGCGGTAATGGCACGAGGCACACGCGGTCCCCAGTCCCACCTGGTTCTCGCGCCGGAAGTCGCTGCCGGCCTTCATTTCCCAGAAGAACGCCTTGCCGAGGGCCTCCGCCGCATCGAAGTCGGCGATGAAATCGCCGAGGTCGCGCCGGCGTGGGGACTTCCTGGCCGGCTGATTCTTCGATCGGTCCTGCGCGGCGAGAGTGTCCACGTAGGGATTGCGGAGCTTGCGGGGGTCCCAGTCATCGATCACGTCCTGGACGCGGCGGAGCAGGACGTCGTCCTCGTGTCCCACGAGATGCACGGCCGAGGGGGTCGGCTCTCGCGAGGAGGGAGCGTCCTGGGCCGCCCGGGCGGGGGCGTAGACGTACACGAGGGCCGGGGTCGCAAGCGCGACCAGCGTCGCGGCGGTTCGGAGTCGAGAGATCATCGCTGGCAGCCCTTCCGGCCCGAGATCAGCCCTTGATGCCGTATTTCTGCTCGAAGGTGAAACCCGCCACGCGCCGGATCGCCTCGACGAGCAACGGCTCGCGGAGGTCCGACGGCAAGGTCGCCCAGCGGTCTTTCCGCGGATTCCCGAAGTAGAGGACCGCGGCGTGCCGCGTGAGGTCGCCGTCCACGCGGAGATCCAGGTCGTAGAACCCCAGGCTCCGCCGCAGACGCTCTACGTCCGCGGGCTTGCCGGTGAGGAACTGCCAGTCGCACAGCCCGTCGCGGACGCGGTCCGCTCCGTAGATCGACGCATAACGCCGCAAGGCGCGGGGCGAATCCTGCTCCGGGTCGAGCGAGATCGAGACGATCAGCAGGTCGTCTCCGAAGACCGGGCTCAGAATCTTGCGCAGGCTGGCGAGCCGACTGCTGGTCCCGGGGCACGTCCCCCGGCAGACGGTGAACATCGTGTTGACGATCAAGGCGCGTCGCCCGACCAGGTCGTCGCGGAATCGAAGCTCCCGGCCGTACTGGTTCGTCATCGGGACGTTCGCGAAACCGTCCGAGATCCTCGTCACGGGGGGGCCGTCGGCCATCGCCCCGAGGAATTTCGCAAGACTCGCCAGCATGGATTTCATCCGATCATGTTCGCAGGATCACGGGTTGATCAAATCCGACCAAGCGAGCGGGCGCTCATCGCCCTTCTTTCGCGCGAGGGGGGATCTGGTAGGCTCCCCCATCCTCGACGGGCGTCGTGGGAATCGCCGAATGGGACCAGTCGAGCTCCCCGATCCGGCGATGCGACTCGTGGTAGCCCGGGGCGGACGGGTCCGGCTGCAACGTGACGTCATTGCCGTGGGTCCGGGCGTCGGGCGCGATGTTCGCGAGCTTCCTCCGGCGGTCGAACCGGTCCGGCTTCCCCTCGGCCTCGGCGTCCGTGAAGGGCCTGGGGACCGGCTCGAAGTTGTGCATCATTCGCATGTCTTCGTGTTCAAGGTTGTGGCAATGGAACACGAAAGGCCCGTTCCAGGTCCGGAACCTCATGCGGATGCGTGCTACGGTGTTCGGGCCCAGGACCTGAGTGTCGTGGAGCCCACGCTGCTGTCCTTCGTCGAACTTGTCCACCAGTTCCACGAGGTTCGCCAGCCGGGGGATGGCCGGCGGATCCCCGGTATCGATGATGCCGTCCGCCTCGAAATCCTTCTGGTAGCTGATGAGTTGGTGGCTTTCGAGATGGATGTGGATCGGGTGCCACCAGCCGCCGCCGCCGTTGCGGAGAATCCACTCCTCCGCGGTGCCGATCGTGGGGGTGGCGTTGGCGATGTTGGGGTCGTAGAACCGGCCATTGACCTTCCACGCCCCCTTGCCACGCTCGAAGATGAACTCGCGGACGACCTGCACCTCGTCGTCGCCGATCGGGTGATGAGGGATGAGTTCGGTCCCGTGCTCGACCTTCGCGTCGAGCTTGCAGTCGAGGGGCGGCCCCTTGACGATGATCTTCATCAGGGGGATCGGACGGTCCAGTTCGGCGATCTTGGACTCCGGGATCCCCTTCTTGGCGTCGGCCTCGACGTCGATCGGCAGGGGGAGCACGCGGGGGTCGCCGCCGTCCTCGAGCTTGACCCTGGGGCCGCGACCGTCGGCTTGGGGCATCGTGTTGACCAGGTAGAAGACGGCCTGATCGTCCCGCGACTTCAGGTGCGACGCGAACAACTTGAAGTCGACCACGAGGTCCGCGCGGTTGGCCATCGCCAGGACGACGCTCTTCTTCTGCTCGGCCTTCGACCAGAGCCAGGAGTCCTTACCGATCCTCAGGAAGGGCAGCGAGGCCTCGTCCATGCTGCCACCGCCGATGTCGTCCGCCTCGACGACGCCCACTTCCGCCGGCACGGCCGCCGGGACCGAGGCCGGCTGGCCCCCGAACCGGGCGTGGAACTCTGCCTCGGAAAGCAGCCTCAAGCGATAGATCCGCGAGTTCGACCCGTTGAGGAAGCGGAACCGATACTTGCGGTTGCTCACGTTCAGGTGGGGATAGGCGACCCCGTTGAGCAGGAATGTGTGGCCGAGATAGCCGTTGTGCCCCGCCGTCTCATAGGCAACCTGCCCCGTATTCGGGTCGATCACCTTGTCCTGGAGCACGATGGGGATGTCGAACGGGTTGGCATAGGGTTCCTTGCAACGCTTGTAGTAGCCCGGATAGCCCGGTTCTTCCAGGTCTTCGACGTCTCGGGCGGACGTCTTGACGCCTTGCCGCTCGGGATCCTCGCACGACTTCGGCCCCAGGCCCGGCAAGGTCCCGTTCGCGATCAGTTCCAGTTCGCGTTCACCGAAGCAGAGGGCGAAGCCGGCGAGGCCTTTGGCCACGTTGTAGCCCGTGCCGTCCATCCCGTGGTCGTGATACCACATGGTGGATTGGGACTCGCCGTCGTCCGCCACCAACTTGTGCGGGCTCAGACACATGGGCCGGGCACGCCCTTTGTCGGATTCCATCGGCTTCCTCAAGGGGAGGATGTTGGGGTAGAAGTAATCACGCGACTTGCCCTGGAGGACGTAGAACGAGGGGAATCCGTCGCTATGGGACGGGCTGTGCGCGCCGTGCAGGTGGACCGAGAGCTCGGTCTCCAGATGGTTCTCGAACCGGACGACGACGGGTTGCCCGAGCCTCATCTTCATGGTGGGACCAGGCACCATGCCGCCGTATCCGTAGAGCCTCGCGGGAAGCGCGGCGTGCGCCAACGCCTTCTTCGTCTCGAGGATCGGCATCTTGAAGCACTTGATCGGGAAATGACCCCAGTTGTGGATCAACTCGACCGCCTCGCCGTTCTCCTTTCTTTCATACGATTCGACGAAACCCATATTTTCATGCTTATCACTCCAACATTGGGAGGCCGTCTGTCCGGGCTCCGGCCGGCAGCCCAGGTCCTTCCAATGCAGCGGCGTTTCGCCCCACTCGCGGGCGATGCCGTGGAAGACGTGTCCGATCGGCACCGGGTCCGTGGGGCTGAAAGGGGGAGGCGTCCCGCCGGGTGTCGAGGTGAGCGCGTCGTACCACCCGACGTTCACCGGTCGCGGGACGAGGGGGATCCAGAGCTCGTCACGGAACGCCCAGCTCGGCAACTGGTCCTGCTTCGCCTTGTCGAATCTCGCGGTCGGGTCGTCGTAAGGGCCCGGCAGTTCTTGCGCCTTAGCGCCCCCCGCCAGGACGCTCATCGCCGTGGCCTTCAGCATCGAACGACGATTAATCATTTGATGTTCCGTTAATTTGCCAGCCTGGCTGCCGGGAGCGGATTCACGGTCACCCTCGCGAATCGCTCATCCCCGATTATGGTTCGTCGGGTCATATGAATCATGCGAGGTTTGTACTTTTACAGGATCTCTCGCAAGGTTCTATGGTGTCGTGCCGAAATAAGGAAGATTTTCCTGACCTGCCCCGGAAAGTTGGACCAGGAAATTGGGGGACGTCACTCGAGTCTTAAAGCCTGTTGGGAAAGCGTGACCTAGCCTTCTGGAATGGACACACGAATCGCGTATCCGAGTGACCTGACCCACGCCGAGTGGGCCCAGGTCTGCCGCGTTATCCCCTCACCCAAGCCGGGCGGGCGGCCCGCCAAGCACGACCGGCGGGACATCGTCAACGCCCTGCTGTATGTCGCGCGCACCGGCTGCCAGTGGCGCGCGATCCCGCACGACCTGCCCCCCTGGGCCACCGCGTACTGGTACTTCCGCATCTGGAAGGCCGACGGCACCCTCGACCGCCTGATGGACCTGCTCCGAGGCGACCTGCGCCAGGCCCACGGCCGGCCGCGCCAGCCGTCGGCGGCCATCCTCGACAGCCAGTCGGTCAAGACGACGGAAAAAGGGGGCCCCGAGGTTACGATGCCGGCAAGAAGGTCGCCGGCCGCAAGCGGCACATCCTCGTCGACGGCCTGGGGCTGATCCTCTCGGTGGTCGTCCACGCCGCGCGTATCCAGGATCGCGACGGTGCGAGGCTGGTCCTGGCCCCGCTGCGGCACCGCTTCATGCGGCTGCGGCTGATCGTCGCCGACGGGATCGACAACGGCGGGATCGCCGAGTGGGTCCATGCGTTGCGGGGCCGCAACCGGCTGCGGCTGGAGATCAAGGCGAAGCGCCCCGGCGACGGCAAGTTCGAGCCGATCGCATTCCGCTGGCGTGTGGAGCGGACCTTCACCTGGCTGGGGCGGAACCGTCGGCTGAGCAAGGATTACGAGGCGACGACCGCAAGCAGCGAAGCATTCGTCAAGTTGGCGATGATCCATCTGATGGCCCGCCGACTACCGAAAATGTAGCTTTCTCAACAGGCTTTAAGTGGCTAGCCAGAAGTTCTCGGAGAGGATGCGGGCGGTTTGGCGTCGTTGTTTGCCGGTCATGGCCATCAGGTGATCGACGGCACACTCCAGCGAAACGTCCAGCTCGGGCGTCGGCTCGTTGGCCAGGATCTGCCCCTTGATCTCGCGCCACAGGCCCTCCATCGGGTTGAGCTCCGGGCACGCCGTCGGCAGGAACCGTAGCTCGATGGAGAACTGCTTGGCCAGGGCCCGCGACCGCCTGGCCGTGTGCGGCGAGCCCCGGTCCAGGAACAGCACGATCCGCCAGCCGCGCCAGGTCGGGCGGAAGTGCCGCAGATGGCTCTGGAAACTGTCCTGGTTCCATTGCCCGGCGCGGTCCAGGCGGAGCGTGCCGCGGCCCACGGCGATGGCGCCGAAGAGGACGCGGCGGTCGCGGTTGCCGGTGATCGGCACCTCGGCCTGCTGGCCAGCCCTGGCCCAGGCGGCCCGCAGCGGCGGAGTCTCGGTGAGGATGGTGGCGTCGGAGAAGAGGACGACGGTGCGCGTGCGTCCGGGCAGCCCGCGCCTCAGCCCCCTTTGGCCTGCCGCCAGGTGGGCGATCGGCGCGAGAGGACGAAGCGGGGCCGCTTCCAGCGATAGCCCAGCCCGTGCAAGGCCCGCCGCATGGTGGTGCCGCTGGCCTGCTGGCCTGAGGCCCGGTTCAGGTGGGCCAGCAGCAGGGGCACGGTCCAGTTGGTGTGGCGATAGCCGGCCGCGCGGGGATCCGTCCCCAGGGCGGCCTCGGCCGACTCTTCGGCGGCCCGCCTGGCGGCCGGCGGCCTGCCGGCGCGCGGGCGATCGCCCAGCGACGGGCTTGGATCTCGCTCCTTGGCGAACCGGCCGGCCCAGTTGTAGACGGTCGATCGGCTGACGCCGAGCCGAGCGGCGACGGCGAGCGGCGGCTGGCCGGAATCGAGGTCCAGCAGGGCCAGGGCGCGGTGGATGACGCGGCGGTCGTCGGAGTGACGGGCCAGTCCGCGCAGGTGCTCGCGCTCGGCCGGCTGGAGTGTGATCAGGGCCATGGTCGCGAGTCCTCTGTAGGGCTATCGCAACCATAGGTCAACTCCGGGGAGTCGTCCAATCACTACTGGTGACCTACTTAGTTTGTTTCCCGAGAATTATCACGAATGTGTGTAACATCATTCAACTATGGGAGGGAGGGGCTCGGGAGGCGACGATGTCCAGCAGTGGACCGCTCGTCAAATCCCACCTAGACCAACCCCTGAGAACCCGCCTCCCATGTCGCGAATCGCCCCCCCTGGCCGCCCTCCTCGCCCTCGGCATCAGCAACTTCGCCGGCGCCGCCTTCACCATCGAGGCCTCCGTGGTATTAATCAAGAGAATCCTCGCCCGGGCAGAGACTACCCGCATCCGCTCCCGCCGCGAGGATTGCCTCGAGGCGCCCCGGTATTGGCTGGCGGTTCTCAATCTCTTGGGCGGATCGAGTGGTCGTTAGGTCCGGCAGCATTACCGGCCCCGATCCGGACAGAAAGGGCCCAACCATCCTTAGGATCAATAAACAAGGTTTCGGACCGACTCAGACCTTGGCCGCGACCTTGGCGAGATACTGGTCGATGCTGTGGTCGCTGACGCTGGGGAGGAAACCTTCGAGTTGCGGAGCCTCCATCGCCTCAGTGCCGGCAATTCTGGCCCGGGCCCGCTCTTCTAGTAGCCGGGCTCGCATCCGATCGAATTCCTCCTCGGTCATCATAGGGGGGGCCTCAGGCGAGGGCGCGACAGGGCCAATTGCCTCGTTTGCCAACGCGGTGGCGGCCGATTCGAATCGGTTCTCGAGACCACCGCTCGCATCGAAATGAATGAGGCGACCAACGTGGTGGAACGTCGGCGGGACGCGGGGCACGACGTCGTCGTCGTTGACGAACCGGAAGTATTTCCCGGCGTAGTGGCCCTCGATGAAGGTCGGGAAGTCCCCCTTGCCGACGGCCGGCTGGCCGTACGTATAAATCCAGGAAATGGGAAATTGTCCCTGCCATTCCGCCGCGGCGACCGAGGCGAGAGCGCCCCCAAGGCTGTGGCCGGTCAGTAGCACCGGGCGTCCGGAGAGGCCCGAGAGCACCGCCCTCAGCTGCGCATCGACGACCTGGAATGCCCCGAGGAAGCCACGGTGGACTGTGCCGTACCCTCGGGTCGTGCTTAGGGCATTCAGATTTCCCAGCCAGTCTCCGAGGCTCTCGGTCCCGCGGAACGAGACGAGGGCCACATCGTCCGACCAGGCCACGAAGCACTGGGTATCGTCCGACTCGATGAACCGGCAATCCCGCAACCCCCAGGTACTGATCGCCGTGCTTCGGACGACGGCCTCCCCGTCGTATGCGAGCTTGCTGGCCAGGGCGAGCGACAGCGCGGTCTCCCACTCGAACCGGCCAGCCCCGAGCGAGCCGGCTCGGAACCGTCCCATGGGTACGACAGGCGCGGGTCGCCCGAACAGCCCCTCTCGCGCCGTCACACGCCCGCCGGGCGGAGTCGGGGCCGGGGCGATCGACGGCATCGGCGGCCCGATCGTGACGGTCACGTGAAGTGGGATCGTCCAACTCATGGCATACGTGCCGGACGAGTCTCGGGATACTTGGGGCTTCAACGGTGGCATCGCCGATGACGAAGGGGACTGCGGGGCCTGCCTCGGGTGATCTCCTGGGGACGATGGCTGACCGCCGCTTTTCGAATTCGAACGTTCGTTCATCGGTGAGACCTCGACGGGACTCTTACCGCTGTCTGCGTAAGTGGGACGCGAAGTTTCACGGCACGGAGCTGTTCCAGGCCCTTCGACAACTCCTGGACGATCTCGCGGGGTGCGACCGCGTCCGCGTCCTCCCAGTGGCGGAGGGCGACGGCGAAAGCCTCCACGGCATTCTCGAAGTCGCGGTCGTCCTTCGCGACGATCACGAGGCCTCCGGCCCTCAATCGCCAGAAGGCGAGACGGAATATCTCGACGTCGGACAGTGGCTCGCCGGCCGTGGCCGCCCCGGTCAATCGTTCGGCGAGGCCGATCGACTCCTCCAAGAGAACCGGACGGATGATCGCGAGGGCCTGGGTCGTCTTGATATTGGCGATGTACGGGCTGAGAGCGGAACTGATTTTCTTCAGATCTTCGATGCGGGCCCGATCCGGCGGATGGCCGCTCGTGATCCGCTTGATCTCATCCTTGAACTTCGAGCGAAGAAAGTCGCCAAACCACAATTTATGATCGTCGTTTGGGTCGTGTTCGACGAGTTGCTCCTCGAGCCGCTTCCAGTTCTTGGCGGCCGCGTTGGCGGCTTCCTTGTCCCCGGCGAACAAGACCTGGCCGAGCGTCTGGATGATCAGGAGCTTCTTGGCCGCGTGAGTCTGGTATTGCTCTTCACGCATCAATAACATCGCGGTCGCCAGGGTGGACGTGCTCGTCACTGTTGCATCGAGTTTGATCGCTTCCTGCTTCTCTCGCTCTTGCGAAGCCACCTTCTCGATCAGGCCCTTCTCTCGTTTTAGAACGACTCTCTCATTTTCTAGCGCCTTCCCGCGTGCCACCTCGGCCTTCACCTTCTCAGCGAGGGCCATTTTCTCACCTTCCAACGCATTCGCCTTATCCTTAGCCAGCTCGACATTCTTCTCCGCCAGAGCCACCCGTCTCTTCGCCTCCAAACGTTCCCTGAACGCGAAATTCGCCGCCAGAGCCACCCGGCTTTTCGCCTCCGAACGTGCCCTGACCGCGAAGAAGATTGCAACCGCCGCCAGGATCGCGAAACTCACCGCAAGAAGGCGGGAGAGTCGGACGCCCCGGACCTCCCGCTCTCGGGAGCCACTTACGAACTTCTTCTCGAGGTAGTTCAGGTCGTGGTAGCCCACGATCCGGTTCAGCAGCGAACCCGTGACGAGGGCTACGGGGTCCTGGCCGGCCCGGTCCCAGAACCGGACGGCGTCGCGGAACTTGCGCCGCTCCTCCATCTCGGACCGGAGCAAGCCCCACACCCGTGTCAGGGCCTCGTACCGCAGTTCGACGACATCGGCAGTCGGGTCGGCAGCTGGAGTTACGCGGATCGCTTTGGCGTCGGCGAGCGCCTCGATCACTGCATCGACCCGGGTCGCCGGCCCCTCGGCCCGGAGGTCGGAGCGGGTGGCGGCGGCCAAGTGGAACGTGTCCGAGTCCGGCGACATCCGGACGAGGCGGAGCAGCACTCGAGGGGCTAGGTCCCGGTACTCCGCCGGCAGCGCCTGAAGCCGACGGTCGGCCTCCTCGACCACGCCGAGGACGGCGTCGGCCGCGAAAGGTGCGAGCACCGTCACCGCCGGCTTGACCCGGGACGTCGGCCCGCGGACGGGCGTCTCGCGGTATTCGGTGATCAGGGACGCCGCCCAGTAGTCGATCAGGGCCTGGGCCTGCTTGCGGTCGTCGAGGGAGTCAAGCAGGGCTCCGGTGGCGACCGCCCGGCCGATGAACTCGGTCGCACGCGCGAGGTCGGCCGGCCCGGGTTTTTCGGGTAGGCTCGACAGCAGTTCGCCGTGGGCCGCCAGGATGTTCTCGGCTGATCCAAAATGTTCGGTCGCCGGTTTTACGTTTGGGGGGAGGAGGTCCGGCACGTCAGATTACTCCGAGCAAGATGTTCAAGTTGCCAATCGTCTCGGTTAACTGTTCGGCCAAATCGAGGAGCCGGTCGTCGACGTCCTTGAACTCGTGCCTGGAAGCCGCGCGAAGCGTGAGAAAGATGTTCTCTGAGGTGGCCAAGTCCGTTGCTTGCTCCAATCCTTCTGTCAGGGCGACCGGATCGGCCGCCGGGTCGAGTGCCGAACCGGGGGGGCAGACCCGGGCGATGTCTGCCTTGACCCGGGGCCATCGCGGCACCCGGCGAGCCGGCGACGCGTTTGGGAACGCTTCCGCCGTAGTCAGGGCCGAATCAATCTTTTGCCAGATGTCATGAACAGAGGTCAGCCCCACCAGTTGTGGTGTCAGCCCACGAAGCGCGATGGCCCCGGCCTTGAGTCGGTCAGCCACTCCTCCGTCCGTCCCGCTGGCAAGGGACGACATCGTCGTGGCCAGGGGGTCAAGTTGGAGGCCGAGCCGGCGAGCCGCCCCGATCATTTGATCGTTTATCCGGATCGACTGCGGCAGAAGTTGGGCGAGGGCCTCGACGGCGGCCGTCAGCGGTGCCCCGTCAACGGCCCGGACCGCCTCACGAGCGGCTACCAGGGCCTGATCGAACTCGTCCACCCAGATCGTCTCTTCGGCCTCGCTCAGCAGCCCGCCGATCGCTTTACGAGCTCGACGGGCTTGTCGCTGGAGCTGGTCGGCAAACGCCACCAGGTCGCGACCGGCAGTCGGGTCATCCGGGAACGCCTGCGCTGCCCTAGAGACCGCCGTTAGCTGCATCTGGAGTGTATGAAGGCAGTCGTGCAAGGCCTTGTACCGAGCCAGGTACGTTAGCTCATCCCGGACGATCTTGAACTGGGCCTTTGTCTCCCCGAGTGCCGCCTGGACCGCCGGATCGGCCTTAGCTCTCTTAGCCACGGCTTCGAGGGCTTCGTTAACCTCGCTGATCTGCTTCTCAATCGGGGGCGATTGCGCATCGCCCCGGATGCGGCCGATGAATTGCCGCAGCCCATCGTCGAGTGGCCGCTCAGCAGTGACCGCTCCAAGGAACTGATCAACCCGCCCGTGCCTGTCTAGGTGTGAGATGAGGTTATAGGCGACCTCCAAGAGGCCGGTCTTCGGAGTCGCAATTTCGACTTCCAGGTCGAGCTCGAGATGAGTCCGAGTCAGCCGCGTTAATTCTGCCAAGTTGAAGAGCTGGCACAAGATGTGGGTCAGCTCGCCGACTTGCCGGCCGGTGAGGACGACGAGGGTGTGCATCTGGGGAGACATCGGGGTCTGGCTTTCCTGGGGTCAGCCTCGGTCGCCAGATCGTCCAACGAGACCCATAGTCGGGTCGGGTTGCCCGCCGGTCGACGTCTGCCTGCGCGAGCGGCCGGAGCAGCCCGGGTCGATCGAAGACGAGCGAGGAACGAACGCGTGTCCAACCTTCGTCGGGGCTTCGTGTTGACCAATCGGTGATGCGTCCCCGCCGCAGATATCTACGAGAAGAGTGTACCCCGATCGGTCTGATGCGGGAAGTGATCGGCTCGCGGACGCACGATCCGCGACCGAATCGATTGGGGGACATGGCCGTTGCAGTTCCTCGAAGCGACTGATATAGCAGACGCCGTCTCTCGCTCAGGGCACCGAAGTCGACGGGCTCGCCCTCGGGACGAAGTTTCGCAGTTGCCGAGGACCTCCCTGACGCGGGAGGCATAAGCCCAACGATGAGGAGCATGCCTTGGACCGAGTCGAGAAAGCCGCGAGATTGAAGGCCATGCTTGAGAAGGTCTCTGCCGACGGGCTAGACGGCCTGATCACGAAGCATGAGACGCTCACCGAGAGCTTCGGCGGAGAGACACCACCCGAGGAGGCGAACGCCGTCGAGGGCTTGCGCAAGATCGCGCAGGACCGATTCGACCGCGTCACGACGGACGAGTTGAATGGCCTGGAGGCGATCGTCCTGCTCAAAGAGCGGCCGGTCGTGCTGGTGCGTCGGACTGTTGGCACTGCCGTGTCTAAGGTCGACTACGATAAGTTGCCCGACCCATGGACGCACCTCAATAGCGGCGCCCCGAAGAAGCGAGTTCTCGGCCTCCTCCCCTCGATCGGTCGGATCGAGGTCCCGAACCTCCCGCAATACCCCTTCGCCGGCACCGGTTTCGTGGTCGGCCCCGACCTCGTGCTGACCAATAAGCACGTCGCCAAGCTGTTCGCGGAGGGATTGGGCAACCGAGGGCTGATCTATCGCCCGGGCGACGCCGCGATCAGCTTCCGCCGCGAGATCGACACCCCAGAGGGCACGGACGAGGACTACGCCCGGGTTCGCGAGGTCGTGATGATCCACCCATACTGGGACATGGCCGTGCTCCGGATGGAGGGCCTACCCGCCGCGGCGAAGCCGCTGACGCTGTCGGTCGACGCCCCGGAGGCGCTGACGAATCGTGAAGTCGTTGTGATCGGCTATCCGGCGCAAGACCGGAGGAACGACCTGGACGTTCAGAACCGGATCTTCAATCGGGTCTTCGACGTGAAGCGGCTCCAGCCTGGCCGGCTCCGCGAGCGTCAAAAGGTCCAGAGTTTCGGTAACCTGGTGAATGCCCTGACCCACGACAGTTCCACTCTCGGGGGGAACTCGGGCTCTGCCGTGATCGACCTGGTGACCGGCCAGGTGGTCGCGTTGCACTTCGCTGGGGAATATCTCAAGGCCAACTACGCCGTGCCGGCCTATGAGCTGGCACGAGACAGTCGAGTTGTGGCCTGTGGGCTGAGATTCGCCGGGGCGGTGCGGGCCACGAGCGACTGGGCTTTTGCCTGGGACCGCCTCGGCGGCGAGACGGCAATCAGGGAAAAGGAAGGGGACGATGACCGGACCAACCTATCGACCCCCGGGCCGAACCCGTCCGGACCCGTTCCAATGGCCGGGGGGACAGTGACCTGGACAATCCCGATCCAGGTGACCATCGCGCTCGGGGCGCCAGTGCCGGGGGAGATCGCGTCGACGACGGCCGCGACCCCAGAGGCCCAGGTCGAAGCGATGAGGATGCAGGTCCCCGTCATCCTCGATGGGCTCGACGAGCGCGAGGGCTACCGGCCCGATTTTCTCGGCCTCGGGGAAGACGTGACCATCCCTTTGCCCACGCTAACCCAGTACGGGGAGGCGGCCGTTGCCCGACTCGACGACGGCACCTGGGAGCTGAAGTATCACAAGTTTTCGGTCGTGATGCACAAGACGCGGCGGCTCGCCCTGTTCACCGCCGCCAACAGCGATTGGCAGCCCGAACACCGGCTGATCAACGGCCGCAAGCCGAGCCGCAAGGAATTGACCGGCCTCCCTGACTTCGTCGCCGAGCAGTGGGTGATTGACCCACGCATCCCCGGGACAAACCAGCTCCCCGACGCCTTCTTCTCGAAGGATGAAGGCGCCTTCGACAAGGGGCATCTTGTGCGCCGCGACGACGTTTGCTGGGGCGACACCTTCGAGGACATTCAGATGGCCAATGGTGACACCTTCCACACGACCAATTGCTCGCCACAGGTTGGTGCCTTCAACCAATCGGCCAAGGGGCAGGACAACTGGGGCGACCTGGAGAACCTGATCCAGGCCGAGACGAAGGCAGAGCGGGCGATTCTATTCTCCGGCCCGGTCCTCGCGGAGGACGACCAGGTGTTCGACGGCCGCGACGTCCACGGGCGGGTCCGCGTCCTAATCCCGCGTTCATTCTGGAAGATCGTCGTCGTCGCCGGCGAGGACGGCCCCGAGGCCTTTGGGTTCGTGATGGAGCAGGACCTCTCGGCCGTGCCCAGGCCCGAGGAGTTTGCGGTGCCGGCCAAGTGGAAGCGGTTCATGCGAGGGATCGGGGCTATCGAGGAAATGCTCGGCGGACTGGTGAAACTGACTGAGTTGAAGCGGTATGATCGTCACGACACCGAAGAGGGCCGTCGAGTCGCCGAGGCCGTTTCCGTGAGGTGAGCGGTAACGTCCGTCAGGAGCCGAATCGATGCTGAAGGGTATCCAGTTCGGCGAGGTGAAGAACACCATCGCGCGGGTCTTCACGCCGAGCCAATTCGACATGTTCCTCTTCGAACAACTTGAATTCAAGCGTTCCCACCATGTCGCCGACGGGCCGTTCCTCGAGGTGGTCGGTGCTGTACTCGAGGTTTTCGACAACGAGGGCCGCGATCCGCAACTGTTCGCCGCGGTAGCCGCGGCGCGGCCACTGCGGGAAGACGTCCAGGAGATCTACCGAAAGTATGCCCAATCCCTACTGAATGAAGCGCAGCGGGCCGCCGTTGATTCGGACAAACTCGCCGTGCTAGAGTCTTACGGCCTGTCGCCGGCCGTAGAGGTCCAGCGAGCGGGACGCTCACAGTTACCGGCGGAAGTACCGGCGACCTTCGAAGGGTTCCAGAAGATTATCCGGAAGTCGTTGCCGATGCTGGAGCCACGGCTCTGGTTCGCGCAGTACCTCCGGAACGAGCAGAGGGTGTGCCAGATCGAGGTCCAACGCAAGCCGGTCGGCACCGGATTTCTCGTCAACGAAGACGTCGTGCTAACGAATTATCACGTCCTCAAGGACGCGATCGAGGCGAGGTCGTTGGGCGCCGACGTGTGCTGCCGATTCGACTTCCGAATCATGAACAACGGCGCGGAGGCGGCTGGGAACCTGGTCCCGCTGAAGGGCGACTTCGACGCGTGGCACATCGACTCGAGCCCACCATTGCCCGATGCCACGGAGGACGCCGGCGAGCCACTAGCGACGCTCGACCAGCTCGACCATGCGCTCGTGCGGCTCGACCGGCCGATCGGCTCCGAGCCTATGGCCGCCCGGGGGCCCCTCCGTGGCTGGATCGAGATGCCAGTCGCCCCGACGGGATTAGAACGGGGGGGGGCCGTGATGATCCTCCAGCACCCCAATGGACGCCCAGTGAAGCTCGCCTTCGATACCGACGCGATCCTGTCGGTCAACCCGGAAGGCACACGTGTCCGATACATGACGAATACGGACTACGGCTCATCGGGCTCGCCTTGCTTCAACCTCCAATGGGGGCTAGTCGCCCTACACCATTTCGGTGATCCGTTCTCCAAGCCGACCCGGTACAACCAGGGGATCCCTGCCGAGGCAATCCGCAAGCGGCTTGCCCGCGACCGCAAGGAGGAAGTTCTTGGCGGTGAGCCACCTATCGACTGACGATCGGAGCGTGCTTGCGCCCATCCCCTGACCAAGAGGGTGCCGGGTAGAACGTCGACAGGCATTAGGTCGTCAGAGCTGTCGTAACGGCGGCCGAGATGACGAGGCGCCGCCAGTTCCTGTTCTTACTGGACTTTGCCAATAGTGAAGCCGGTCATCCGGCCAGCCGGGTGATGCGATCGAACAGCGGCAGGATTTTCTCGCTGAGCGTGTTCGGGACGCCCAGGCGCCGATATTCTTCCCGCCACATCGCTTGCTGCAACGCTCGGCGACGGTCAGCATGCGAGGGGCGGCGGTTCGCATCATCCCACGGCCGATCCCGCCGGTCGCTGAGCTCCGAGGTGGCCTGCTTCCAGGCCCACACCTCCGTCAGCGTGTGGACCCACATTCCCAGGTGGAACGCCCCCACGTTGGCACACACCCGACGCAACTGCACCTCGCCGACCCGCTTGACCTGCTTCAAGTCCCGGTAGTTCGCCTCGATACTCCAGCGGTCATGCACCGCCTGGACGATCGACTCGACGCTGGCATCCCGGTCGGTGCTCAGGAAGGCCCGCCACGAGTCGTCCTCGCCTTGAGGATCACCACCCGGATCACCCCGCCGGCCGGTCGCCACGTCGCCAGGAACGTCTTGAAACACTCGGTCACCTCTCGGCCCGAGGCGGTGGTGCTCTTCAGCTCGGCCCAGCCTCGCTTCTGGCCGGCTCGTTTGGCCAGGCTCACGACATCCTTGCCGTAGATCGGCGGGCGGCCACGGCCCCGCTTGGTCCCCGGCGCCAGGACGGGTGGTCGGTCCGTGAGGGCGGCGTCCTTGCGGAGTCGGGCCACGACGTCGAAGCCGGCCATGAAGGCCGGCTTGAGGAACTCCCGGTTGGCATAGGCGCCATCGACGACAACCCGGGGTCGGTGATCGGACTTGGGCAGCCCCGAGGCCATGGCCGTGAGCATCTCGGCGGCCTGCCGAAACTTGGTGCGGAAGAGGATCTTGGCCAGCTCGGGGAGCTTGGGGACATCGGCTTTACGGACGTACAACCGGGCCAGCAGCGGCAGGCCGATGACGCCGACGAGGGTCTGACGCACGACTCGGCTGAGGGTCACCCAGTTGTGACCCTAGAGGAACCTCGAGCCGGCCGTCTCCGGGGTGGGGTTGTGGTGGATGCCGGCCCCCTGGACCTTGGGGCCGTACCGCCTGGTGGGCGTGTCATCCAGGGCGAAGAGCAACGGTTTCGAGTCGAGGACCTCCCGGGCGACGAGACGCAGCAGCACCAGGGCGATGGCGTCGGCCGGCCGCGCGTCTATGACACCGAGGCGAGCCGGCGCGTGCTCCGCGAGGCCGGCCGAGAGCCGACGCCGACGGCCGACGGCACGCCACCTGGAGCCTCTCGAGCCTGCGAGGCGACCTGCGATCGGCCCCCGACGGCCTGCCGGAGGTCGCGACCTCGACGATCTGGTGTTTGCTCCGCAAGGCCGGCGTCAGCCATCAACGCAGCCGCACCTGGTGCCCGACCGGCACGGTCCTGCGAGTCCGTAAGGCCGGCCCGGTGCTGGTCACCGACCCGGACACCGCACCGAAAAAAAGTTGATCGAGGACGCCTATCAGATCGGCGAGGCGATGGGCCTGTCGGTCTGGTGCACCGACCAGGCCTGGCCATTCCAGGCGGTGCCCCAGCCCGGCCAGTCGTGGCGGCCTGAAGGTCGGCCGGCACGCCGGCCGCACGACTATTTCCGCAACGGGACCGCAAAGGTCTTGACGCTGTTCCAACCGGCCGACGGCCGGGCGCGTGTCAAGGGCGTGACGGCGTGCCCCAACGCGGTGCTGCACGCCTGGCTGAAGCGAGAACTGACGGCGGTGCTCGCTGAGATGCCACCGGCGCCCGCCCCGGCGACCCAGGCGGCGGCCGATCCGTCGATCGGGGACGCCTGGCGACGCTGGCTGGAGGGGCTCACGATCGCGACGCCCCCGTCGCCGGACTTGCCGCCGCTGCGGATGCTGCTGGTTCTGGACAACCTGGCCGGCCACAAGACGCCGGAGCTGGTTTGCTGGCTGTTCGCCCAAGGGATCATGGCGCTGTACACGCCGCTGGGCGGGTCGTGGCTGAACATGGCCGAGAGCCTGCGGCGGATCCTCAAGCGGAGGGCGCTGGAGGGCCAGGAGCCGGGCACGCCGGCCCAGATCATCGGCTGGTTCGAGGCGGTCGCCGAGCACTGGAATCGGTCCCCGACGCCGTTCGTCTGGGGCGGGAAGAGGGCCGCCCGCCGGCAGTGTCGGAGGGAGGGTCGTCACCGCCTGGGCGGATCGGGGGCCTGCGCCGCCACGACGATCAAACGACCCGGGTAGGTTATGGCCACGCCCAACCGGAATGACCCGCTAGGACTACCACCCTGCAAGGCATCCCAGGCCACACCGCCGATCGCCGGCCAGTTAGCGTAGTTACTTTTGGAGAATGTACTTGGGGATAGAGCCATCGAGTGGAGTCGAACCACCAACCCCCGCTTTACGAAAGCGGTGCTCTGCCGATTGAGCTACGATGGCAAGGCTGTTGGAAGAATTTAATGGTTGACTCCCGCGGAGTCAAGATGTCCGCGGGGACGCTTCAGTCAGGCGGGGCCACGGGCGAGCGCGGTCTCGTAGACTTGCAGGTAGCGGTCGATGTTGCGGTCCATGCCGAAGAGGTCGCGGGCGACGGGGCCGGCGGCGGCGGCAAGGCTCGCGGCCAGGGCGGGGTGGGACAGGACGTCGATGATGCCTTCGGCCAGCCCATCGGGCGAGACGGGGGTCAGGCGGCCGGCGCCGGTCTTGCCCAGGATCGTCGTGTAGTCGCCGAAGTCGGTGGCCACGATGGGACGGCCTGCGGCGAGGTAGACGGCGATCTTGCTCTGGACCGAGAAGTTCTCGCGGCAGGCCAGGCGCGGGTGCACCAGCACGTCCGCCCTGCGGCTGAGGGCCACGACCTGCTCGGGGGTTTGGCCCGTCAGGATGATGAGTCGATCGCCGAACTCGCCGAGCTTGGCCTTGTAGGCCTCACCGACCTCGGGGGGGCCGCCGACGAGGACGCAACGGGCGTTGGGCCTGGCCCGGAAGACGGCGGGCAGGGCGTCGACCAGGATGGGGACCCCCTGGTTGGGGTGGACGATGCTGCCGATGTACATGACCACCTGGTGCTCGGGCCCGATGCCGGGGATGGCGGCGGGCTCGCCCGGGCGGTCGTACTCGGCCAGGTCGATGCCTGGGTAGATCACCGAGACGCGGTCGGCGGGCACCTTCTTCTCACGGATCACCACGTCACGCACCGGCTCGCCGAGCGCGATGATGGCGGCGGCGTGGCGGCAGGCCAGGCGCTCGATCATCTGGGTCAGCCGGAACCCGGGCCCCCGGCCAAGCCGGTCACGCTCGACCTCGTCGCCCAGCAGCGAGTGGATCTCGTAGACCATCGGCCAATTCCCGCGTCGGCAGGGGAAATAGGCGCGGGTGGCGCCGCCGTAGTGCTGGGCGTGGACCAGATCGAACTGGAACTCGCGGCGGATCGCGCGCAAGCCCTTGCCCCACCGGGATGGGTGCAGGGTGAAGGAGGGGATCCCCTCGAACTCGGTGCGGACGGTGGGTCCGAACGGGGGCCGGGCCTTCAGGTGGGCCAGGACGACCGGGACGCCCCGTTCCGTGAGGGCCCTGACGATCTTGATCGGCAGCATGGCGGTGCCGTCGTAGTCGCCTGGAATCGGGAAGGAGGTCACCATCAGGATGCGCATCGAGGGGGCCTCGTCCGTGGGCGTGCAATCGGGGGTCCACAGCATAGTGGGGGCATCTCGGCCCGAAAACCCCAGTTGACCGACGGTTGGGCCGCCCCAGCCTTGAGGATTTCTGGCGGATTGGCCCAAGCCCGAAGCGTCCCGGGCCGATGAAGAAAGGGCGACAAGCGTTTGGGTAAGCTCTGAGGGTGCGGTCGACCGGAGAAGGAGCGTCCGATGGCGCCGGAGATGGAGCTGAGGCTGGCCTGGTGGTTTGACATGGCGGGGCGTCGCGGCACCCGAGATGTCCTGCTGACGATCGCGCTGGCGTCGAGTCGGCCGGGCGACCCCTGGGCCGAGCTCTGCTGGCGTCTGCTGGTGTCGTCGAGGCCCGACCACTGGCTGGCCGAGTGCCCGAGCCTGGCCTGGGCCCTGGGATCGCCGAAGATCCTGACCCGGATGGCTCACCTACGCCAATCGTTCCCGCCCGCCCGGATCGAGCACATGCTGATGAAGGCCGAGGCGTTGGCCGGGCCCTGGCGAGGTCGCCGGCCGGAGATTTCTCTTCTGCTGGCCGACCTGCTCACGGCACGTCCGCAGGTGACGATCCGGCCGAAGCCACGCCCGAAGATGGAGAAGACGCGGCGTCCGGCTGAGCCGGACAGGCGGATCGGTCGGCAGCCGCTCACGATGCGGCGGGCGACCATGGCGCAGCGGGCGCCGACCGAGGTGTTCTGACTCAACTCAGGCCTGCGCGGGGCCACGGGCGAGGCGCCTGGTCAATTCGGCCGAGACGGCGGCGGTGAACGAGCTGGTCGACTCGGAGCCGCCGAGGTCCTTGGTGCGGACGCCCTCGCCCATCAGGGCGAGCAGGACGTCGTTCAGGGTGGTGCCCAGGGTGGTCTCGCCGAGCTGGGAGAGGAGCATCGAGAGGGCGAGGAAGATGGCCGTGGGATTGGCCAGGTTCTTGCCGGCGATGTCGGGCGCGGTGCCGTGGGCGGCGTCGAACATGGCCACGCGGACGACGCCGGCGGAGTCGAAAGCGAGGTTGGCGCTGGCGCCGATGCCGAGGCTGCCGATCAGGCCACCGGCCATGTCGGAGAGGAAGTCGCCGTACTCGTTGGGAACGAGGACGATCTGGAACTTCTCGGGCGTCATGATGATTTTGGCCAGCAGGGCGTCGAACAGCTCCGCGTTGTGCGGGACCTCGGGGAATTGGCGGGCGACCTCGCGGGCCACTTCTTCGAACAGGCCGTCGGTGGCCTTCTGGATGGTGTACTTCGACGAACTGGTGACGCGCTTGCCGGTGCGCCGGGCCAGGTTGAAGGCGTAACGCGCGGCCTCGCGGGTCGGCTTGCGCTCGACGATCCGCAGGCTGACGGCGCCGTCGTCGCCGATCATCCGGCCGGGGTCGTCGTAGGTCCCGCCCGTGGCGATCCGGACGATGTCCAGGTCCAGGGTCCGCTTGAAGTTGCTGGGGACTCCCGGGATGGTGGCCACCGGCCGGTGGATCACCGACAGGTCGAGCCGACGCCTGAGGATGGCGTTGGGGCTCTCTTCCGCGGTGATGGTGGGATACTTCAACGCGACCTTGCTGGCAATAACCGACGCCACCGCTTCGTCGTAAATCGCTTTGCCGCGAGCCCTTCGGTTCTCGAGCGTCAGGTCGACGCGGTGGAACTCGAGGCGGATCGGGAGGGAGTCGGCCAGGGTATGCACGGCGTCGGAAAGTTCCGCGCCGATGCCGTCGCCCATCAGCTCGGTCACGGAATACGAGGGGAGCATCGTTGGGGCGAGCCTCGGTGTTCTTGGGCCCGCCGCGGCCGGCGGACGGCTGATTGTAAGGGCGGCCCGTCCGGGGCGTCAAACCGGTTCACGGATTGGACGTCGGGCGACTGGCGTCGGCCCGGTGCGGGGGTATAATGGAGGGTAATCGAGACGGTCCGCGCCCCGCGCCGGCTGAATCCTCGCGTCGGCCCCGGGTGGGCTCGCTAGCCTGGCGCCCGGCCGTCCTCAACCCAGCAAGGCAGGAGAGTTCCGATGTCCACCGCGGGAAAAGTCCTGGCCGTGCTGGTCACGCTGGCGTCGATCGTCCTGGTTATCCTGGGCTCGGCCGTCACGCAGCTGAACAAGAACGGCGGCGAGGCGATCCTGAAGCTCAACACCCAGCTTGAGAAGATGGACGCCGACCTGCTGGCCGCCCGCAAGAGCCTGGCCGATCTCAAGATCCAGCTGACGCTCGAGCAGGTGGGCAAAGGGCAAGACCTGACAGTGATCCGGTCGCGGCTCGCCGACGTCGAGGAGTTTCGTGCCGGTGTCTTCGAGGCCAATGCCCGCGTCGCCTCGCAGCTGGCCGTGGCCGGCGAGTCTGTCAAGGCCGCCACGGAGCACCTGGAGCGCAAGAGGCAGGATAAGGCCGATCTGGAGAAAGCCAAGGCCGACAGCCAGGCGGCCGTCGAGAAGCTGATCGGCGAGGAGAAGGCGCTCAGGGACGACCGCGACCGCCTTCTGGGCGAGCTGAAGGACCTGATCGCCGGCAACCGCCAGCTCCAGGAGAAGATCGACGCCAAGGCCGCCCCCGCGCAGCCGGCCTCGACGACCGCCACTCCCCCGCGTTCCGCCTCGCGCTCGGCCGCCCTCCTGGGCCTCTGAGTCGGGCCCCCGCGGCGACGTCTCGAATCTGAAACAACCGGGGCCTGCCTGCGAACGCGGGCGGGCCTCGCGTCGTTGACGGGGGCATTGGCCGCGGCTATCGTGGCTGTTTCGTGCGCAATTTGCCCGGCCCGCAGCGATGGGGAGAGCGGCATGCACCAAAGTCAGGGGCAGGGCTCGCATCGGTCCGAGTTCGAGGCCGGCGGCGGTGAGCCCAGGCCTGGGGAATGGGTCGGCATCGCGGCCAACGCGAAGTCGGGCCGGGGTGGCGGTCGCGGAGGGGTCGGCAGGCTGGTCGCAGAGCTGGGCGCCTACGGGCTGGGCGCACGTGTGGTCTGGACCCCAGAGGATCGCGCCGAGCTGGTGCGGCAAGCGGCCCAGGATCCGGCCTGCCGTTGCCTGGTCGCCGCGGGCGGGGACGGGACCGTCGGCGCCCTGGTCAACGAAGAGCCGAGCGTGCCGATCACCGTTCTGCCTCGCGGCACCGAGAACCTGTTCGCCCGCTACTTCAAGCTGGGACGGGACCCCGCGCACCTGGCCGCGACGATCGCGCGAGGTTCCCGCAGGCGGATCGACCTGGGGTGCGCCCGCGAGCGCCGGTTCACCCTGATGGCGGGGATCGGGCTCGATGCCGATGTGGTGACACGACACCACCTGGCCCGGGTCGGCCGCGCCGGAGTGATGCGCCCGACCAGCCGGACGGCCTACGTCGAGCCGGTGCTGCGGGCCTCGCTCAGCTACAGATTCCCCACATTGAAGGTGCGGGTGGAAGACCTCGGGCGCGAGGAAGATCTGGAAGGGTCGACGGCGTTCCTGTTCAATCTTCCGAGCTACGCGCTGGGGCTCCCGTTCGCACCGACGGCGCGGGCCGACGACGGATTGCTCGACTTGCTCGTCTTCCGCCGGGCGGGGGCCTTGCAGGCGTTGCGCTACCTCTGGATGGTCGTCTGCGGCATCCACCTGGACAGCGACGACGTGGAGCACAGGCGGGTCGGCCGGGTGAGCCTGGCGGCCGACGAGCCGGTGCCGATGCAGCTCGACGGCGATCCCTGCGGGCACGTCTCACGCGTCTCCGACGGTAACCCGCTGCGAATCGAGGCTCTGCCGGGCGTCATTGACGTGCTGGTCCCCTCGGCGTTCGGGCTGAGCCCGGGCGAGGCGGCCTTCGCCGGCCACTCGTCGCACCCCGCCTGAATCGGGCCGCCGCGACCTCGGCTCGCCCCGCCTTAGAGCTTGGGTTAGGATGGGGCTAGGTCGGTCGGCCCGGAGGCCGGAACCCGACGGGCGACGCAAGGAGGCGGCAGATGTCCCAGAATCCCCCAAATCCGGTGGCCGTCGGGCCGGTCTCGATCGGTCGTGGCCTTCCCCTCGCCTTGATCGCCGGCCCCTGCGTGATGGAGCCCGGCGATATGACCCGGCGGATCGCGGGCCAGCTCGTCGAGATCACGGGCAGGCTGGGCATCCCGCTCATCTTCAAGGCGTCGTTCGACAAGGCCAACCGCACCTCCAAGTCGAGCTTCCGCGGCCCCGGGATGGACGAGGGCCTGAAGCTGTTCGATCGGATCAAGGCCGAGACCGGCCTGCCTGTGACGACCGACGTGCACGAGTGCCACCAGGCGGGGCCGATTTCCAGGGTCGTCGACCTGCTCCAGATCCCGGCCTTCCTGGCTCGCCAGACCGACCTGCTTGAGGCGGCCGCGGCGACCGGCCGGCCCGTGAACGTCAAGAAGGGGCAGTTCATGGCCCCCTGGGACATGGCCCACGTCGTCAACAAGCTGACCGAGGCGGGGGCCGTCGGCACGATCTTGACGGAGCGCGGGACCACCTTCGGCTATGGCCGGCTGGTCAACGACATGCGGGCGATCCCTCAGATGCAGGAGACCGGGGCGCCGGTGGTCTTCGACGCCACGCACTCGGTGCAGCTCCCTTCGGCCGGGAAGGGGGTCTCCTCGGGCGAGCGGGAGATGGTCCCGTTCGTGTCGCGTGCGGCGGTTGCGGCCGGCTGCGACGCCCTGTTCCTGGAAGTGCACCCGAAGCCCGAGGAGGCGCTCTCCGACGGCCCGAACGCGCTCCGGCTGGACGATCTGGAGCCCTTGCTCCGGCTCTGCCTGCGACTGCGTGCCGCCCTGGCCGATCTGCCTTGACGGAGTGAGTCCGGGGGACTGACGAACCTTGGGGCATGGGGTATCGTAGAGGGAGTGTCGCCTCGCGCGCCGCGCGTGGATGGGACCGAGGCCGCCGCCGGCCCGCTCGAGTCGACTTCGCCCGTCTCCTCCCCTCCGAGTATGCCCCAGGAGTTTGGAACCTTGAACCGCCGATTGACTGGCCGGCTCGCCGCCGGGAGCTGCGCGGCCTGGGCGGCCCTCGTCTGCCTCTCCATGGTCGGATGCGACTATTCGGTCCCCGAAGACCAGAGGCCCATCGTCTCGACCCGGCTGACCCGCGAGCCCGACCGGCTTGTTGGCAAGGGTGGCGGGGCCGGGAGGACGGTCAAGCCGGCCGATGCCGCGACCAGCCTCGAGGAACGGCAGAAGCAGGACACGATCCTGGAGAGCGTGCTCAACCTCATCGCCACGGCCAGCATCAAGCCCGGCGGCGATAATTTCGCCATCGCCGCGGAGCTGCTCAACGAATATTTCGCGCGGGGCTCGTCGGGCCTGGACTACTCGATGGCGGCGCCGGCCCGGCAGTTCCTGGCCCGGACCCTGCCCGAGAAGTTCGTCAAAGAGGCATTGGAAGGGAAGGCCTTCACGATCCGCGACGCGCGGCACCTCGAAGACTGCATGATGTACCACAAGATCGCCACGCGGGTGGGGGGCGTCGGCGACGACCTGACCCGGGTCCGGCGGATCTTCGACTGGGTGATCACGCAGGTCATGCTGGCCCCGGCCGGCTCGCTGGCCCCTCCAGGCCTGCCCCAGGCCCAGGCCAGGCCTTATGACGTGCTGATGCGCGGGATGGCCACCGAGGGTGACGGATTCTGGTCCGAGCGGGCCTGGCTGTTCATGGTGCTCTGCCGTCAGCTTGGCGTGGACGTCGGCCTGCTGAGCTACACCCCGCGCGGGATGAGCGAGGCCGAGTCCATTCCCTGGGCCTGCGGTGCGGTCATCGGCGACAAGGTCTATCTGTTCGACCAGCGCCGCGGGCTGGAAGTCCCCGGCCCCGACGGCAAGGGAGTCGCCACCCTGGAAGATGCCCTCGCCGACTCGTCGATTCTGGAAGCCCTCAGCCTCCCCGGCCAGTCCCCCAACGAGGCGACTCGCTCGGAGCTGCTCGCCAGCCCGACGAAGATTGGCGTGCTCATCGATTCCAGCCGGATCGGCCTGGCCCCGCGGATGAAGCTGCTGCAGCAGCGGCTGACCGGCAAGGACCGGACGATCCTGTACCGCGACCCCGCCGAGCAGCAGGCCAACTTCGCCCGTGCGATGGGGCCTCGGCTGGGTGAGGTCAACCTCTGGCAGATGCCCCTGACGGTCGAGGAACGCCTCTTCACCGACCCCAGCTTTAACCGGTCGACGGCCGAGGCGATGCGGCTGCTCGACCCGCGACTGCCTCTGCTTTACGCCCGCCATGCGCAGCTGCGAGGCGACCTGGACAAGGCGAAACTGAAGTACGTCGAATTCCGCAAGGCCGTGGGCCTGACCGAGACGGACGGTAAGACCCCGGTCTCGCCCGACGTGCAGCAGGCCCTGGACGTGTACGCGACCTACTTCCTGGCCCTCTGCCACCTGGAAATGAAGAACACGTCGGACGCCAAATTCTTCTTCCTGGACACGCTGAAGTCAGTGCCGGAACCCGGCCCCAGGCGTCCTTATTACCTGCTCTTCCGCCGTGGCGCGGCGGCCAACCTCGGGCGTCTCTACGAGGCCGAGGGGGACGGCCGGCTCGCCGCCAAGTACTATGGCTCGCCCGACTCGACCCCGCAGGGGATCGGCAACCTGATCCGGGCCCGCGACCTGGCCTGGGCCGATCCGACCGGCGAGGTGCCCGACCGGCTCCCACGCGGCGCAGGCCCGGTCGAGGTTCCCGCGGGCATCGCCGCACCTTCGGCCGCCGGGGGCCCCGCGCAAAGTCGGCCCATCCTGCCCACCATCGGCCAGGCACCGGCCGGCCTGGGCGGTCAGTCTCCATCGGCCTCGTCGATCCTCCAGCAGGCCCCTTCGATCGCCCCGGCGGGTGGCAATCCCTGAGGCCCAAGGGTCATCGCCGGCCGGGGCTTGCGCCGCCCGGCCGGCGTGATAGACTGGGGCCAATCCGTTCAAGCGAGATCGGCGTCGACCAGACGAAGCGGCCCACTCGGGCCTTGAGGGGGCGAGATGCGCAGTGGTGACCCCGGTCGCGCCGGCCCCGAGTCGACCATCGCCGGCCGCGGCCCGTCGGACATCGGCCGGGGGACGCCCCGCAATGGCCCCGGCATGGGGGTGGGCATGGGCCGAGACGGTGACGAGTCACCGGCCGGCCAGCCAGCCGCCCCGGCCCCCGCGCGGCTGATCGAGACGGTGGTCAGCCCGTTCCATTGCCTCTATCAAGATGCGCTGCATTTCCACACCCAGAGCCAGCTCTGCCTGGCACGGTCGGAGGCCGACTCCAGCCGTCACGCGCGGGCCTCGCTGCTGCTCTACCTGGCCGCCGCCGAGGCCCTGCTGCACCAGGCCGCCGTGGAGCTTGCCCGGCCCGACTTGGCCCGTCTGATCGACGACCCGTCCAGGCCGATGCCGCTGGCATCGGCCTGGAGGCTGCTGCCGGCCCTGGCGCAGGGGACCACCGCAGGCGACGACCCCGACGCCCCCCCGTGGCCGCAGTTCGCCGAACTGCTCGCCGTGCGCGACGCCTGGGCCTACCCGGGCCCCGCCGCCGACCGCCGGGCCTATTACCGCGAACGGGCCGACGGCTCGTCGTTCGACCCGCTCCAGTCGCACCAGGTCCCGCCGGGCCTCTCCATCGCGGCCGACCAGCTCACCTATCCCCGGACGGGCCTGCCCCGCGATCCCTATGCCCTGCGTCCCAGGCACCTGGACACGGCGCGCGGCGTGCTCGACGCGGCTATCGAGACCCTCAACCGCCGGCTTGGCGGGGCGCTCACGGCCGCCAACCGCCACCGCCGCGAGCCGACGGTCATCCTCAAGCCCAAGGGCTGAGCCGCCCGGGTTCGTTGATCCTCAATGGCCCCCCTTCTTCGACGGGGCCGCGTGCCTGGCTTTGTCGAAGTCGAACATCAGCGGACCGGGGCTGGCGACGATCAGGGGGAGGGTGTCGCCGGCCCTGGCCTGGCTGTCGACCAGCAGGGCGGTCATTCGGGCGAGGTCGTCGGCGTGCGAGGGATCGGCGGACAGGTCTTGCAGCTCGCTCGGGTCGGCCTGGAGGTCGAAGAGCTGGGACTTGTTGACCTGCGTGTAGGCGATCAACTTCCAGCGGTCGTCGCGCACGGCACGCTGGACCTTGGCGAAGGCGGTGAAGATCGAGTTCCGGCGGGTGGGCTCGCGCCCTTCCAGGACCGGGACCAGACTCAGGCCCTCGCTGCCTTCGGGGCCGGAAACGCCTGCAAGCTCGCCGAGGGTCGGGAACAGGTCGTAGAGATAAGTCAGAGCGTCGATCCGCTTGCCTTGCGGGATGCCGGGGCCGGCGAGGATCACCGGCGAGTGCATCGAGTGGTCGTAGAGGCTCTGCTTGCCCATCAGGCCGTGGCTGCCGATGGCCAGGCCGTGGTCGCTGGCGTAGACGATCAGGGTGTTTTCAAGCTGTCCGCTGGCCTTCAATGCGCCGAGGATCCGGCCGACCTGGGCGTCGACGAACTCGATCGAGGCGTAGTAGTCGGCCAGGTGATGCTGGATGAGTTCGGGAGTGCGCGGCCAGGGGGCGAGTCTTTCGTCGCGGCCGGCCATGTCGCCGTTGTCGAAGGGGTGCACGGGAAGGTAGTTGGCCGGCAGCGGGAGCGTGGCCTCGTCGTAGCGGTCGCGGTACGCCAGCGGCGCGACCCTCGGGTCGTGCGGGAAGTTGAAGGCGACATAGCAGACGAACGGGACCTTGCCGTCCTGCGCCGCCAGGAACTCGGAGGCAGCGTCGGCGAAGACCTTCACCGAGTGCTCGCCGGTGAACCGCTTGTTGACGAGCGTATGCTCGGGCGAGATGTCCTGGACTGGCAGGTGGTAGGGGTCTCCCATGCCGCCCAGGAAGAGGGCCTTGCCGGCCTGGAATGACTTGAGCAGCGAGGGGGCCTGGTTGTGCCACTTGCCGGTGGCGAACGTGGAATAGCCCGCCTTGCCGAACGCCTGGGGCCAGGTCGCTTGCCCATCCAGGTCTTCCTTGACGTGAAACAGACCCCGGCCGCTCATGAGCATGGCCCTGGACGGGGCGCAGACGGCCCCGTGCGGCGAGCCCATGCAGTAGGCCCGGTTCAGGCTGGTGCCACGGGCCACCAGGGCGTCGACGTTGGGCGTGCGGATGTGCGCATTGCCCAGGGCCGCGACGGTGTCGGCCCGCTGATCGTCGGAGAAGAGGAACAGGACGTTGGGACGGGCCTTCTCCGGGACCGATTCGCCGGCCCGCGAGGTTGCCGCTCCCGCAACGAGAGCCAAGGCCAGGACGAGGAGGCGACGCGAATGGGGCGTCCCGCGTTTCGGGTCGTGGTTCATGCTGGGATTTCCGGCAAAGCCCTGGTCTCGTCTCGTCGGCCTAGTTTGTCGTGCAAGCCCGCGCATGACAACGGCCGTCCCCACGCCCGCTGATCGGTGCGTGGGGCCGGCCGTCGCGGTCGAGTCTGCCCATGCGGGGATCGGGTGGGGCTCAGAAGCTGCCTTCGGCGAGGATCTCGCCGCCGTTGCGCGAGCCCAGGGCCCACCAGGTCGGCTCGGCGATGGCGTCCCCGAGGAATCTGACGCTGCCGTCGCCGAAGAGGATGTTCGTCCCGCCCGGGTGTGCGCTGTTGGCCCCGTTGAACAGCGAGTGGCCGACGTCGGAGTCGCTGCACGAGTTCCAGGAGTGGGCCTTCAGGCCGGGAACGGAGACGGTGTTGAAGAGGGTGTACCCCGGCGAGCCCTTGGCCCAGAGTTGCCCGCGCCCCGCCTTGGGCCTGGCGCTTCGGGTCTTGAAGGCGGCGTCGCATGCCTTCAGGCCGCCGTGGATGGCCGCGGGGCTCAGCCGGGCGCTGACCGTCTGGGCGTCGGCCGAGATCCCCCCGACTTCGGTGAGGCTGATGGCCGGGACGTAGGCTTCGAGCGGCGGACCCGTGACCGCCTCGCAGAAGACGACGGTGTTCGAGATCCCGTCGGTGGCGTCCGACAGCCTGCACGACGTGGAGAGGGCGAACAGGCCGTCGCTCTCCTCGGGTTCGTTTCTCGCGGTGCTGCCCATGCTGGCGTGGTAATTATTCCGGTTCGACCGGACCGAGTTGGGGTCGGACGGGCAGAGATAGCCGGAGACCTCGGCCTCGACGGCCGTGCTGTTGATCCGAAAGGCGGGGTCGGTGGTGACGGCGGAGTCTTCCACGCCCCAGTCGAAGTTGATGGCATTATAGAGCGCCTGGTGCTCCATCTCGCCGAGGATCTGGCCGTGCACGCTCCACGAGTTGCGGGAGCCGGGCGAGCCGGTGCCCGGGTTCCTGGTGGGCGACGAGCCCATGGGCAGCGACTGCTGGGTCAGCTGATATCTGTGGAGCGCCAGCCCGATCTGCTTCAGGTTGTTGACGCACTCAAGACGCCTGGCGGCCTCGCGGGCACTCTGCACGGCGGGCAAGAGCATGGCCACCAGCACGCCGCTGATCGCGAGAACCACGACCATCTCGATCAGCGTGAAGCCGGTGCGGCCGCGAGCAGGCTGCGGGATAAAGACCATCGGGGGAGAAATCCTAGGCGGGTCGCCTGGCGGGAGTTCGGGGCGGGAGTGACGAGGTCGTCCCTCAGTTTGAAGGCTCGTCTGAGGCGTATTGTCGTGGAGACGCCGCTCATGGTCAACATGAATTGAACGCCACGCGGTTTGTGGATCCCCGGCCGACACGAGCCGGGGCCGGAGACGAGCCTCCGACTCGTTGGCCAATCGGCCCGGAATTTCGGGCCAATTCGACTTGCATGATGACATGCCGTGCGATGGGTCTGTATTCTTTAACGGGCGTGCCGCGTGCGGGATGCGGCGCCCTGGCTGGACAATGCGAGCAAGCGGAGGCCGGCGATGGCGAGGCGAAATGAGTCGGGTCGGGGTCGGATGGCAACGCGTCGGAGGCCGTCGTGCGAGCCGCTGGAGGGCCGGGTCGTGCCGACCACACTCACCGTCCCGCGCGGATTGCTGACGATCACGGGGACGAACGGTCCCGACGTGGTGCGGGTGGAGGCGGGCGAGAATCGCGGCGAGCTGCTCGTCAGCGGCACGTTCAACGGCCAGCCGTTCGAGGTGACCGTCCTGAAGGCCAAGCAGGTGGTCTTCCGGGCCGGCGGCGGAGACGACTCGTACGAGAGTGACGTCTCCTGGATCGCGTCGACCGTCTACGGCGGCGCCGGCGATGACTTCATCTCGTCCGGCGGCGGGTCGGATCGCCTGTATGGCGAGGATGGCAACGACACGGTCCTGGGCAATGGCGGCAACGACTATTTGTACGGCGGCAACGGCGACGACTGGCTCGACGGCGGGACGGGTAAGGACAACCTCGACGGCGGTAACGGCAACGACAAGCTGCAGGGGAACAACTCCGACGGCCAGGCCGACGTCCTGATCGGCGGGCAGGGGGCCGACACCTTCTTCGGCGAGTTCTACACCACCGGATTCTCGACCAGGCGAAACCGCGATCAGCCCCGCGACCTCAATACATTCCAACGCGACGTGATCGTCAGTTATGGCTGATGCCTGAGCCGGGCCTCTGCGCAAACTGGTCAACTTGACGACCACGGCCCGTGTATTCGGAGTAGGCTTGTGCTAGAGTACTCCGATTGAAATCGGCCGAGGCCCCCCGGTTCGGACCCCGCGAGATTAAGCCGCGATGCTGCATCCCTGGCACGACGTGACACCGGGCGAGAACCTGCCGCTCGAGTTCAATGCCCTGGTCGAGATCCCGATGGGCTCCAGCGTCAAGTATGAGCTGGACAAGCCGACCGGGCTGCTCAGGGTGGACCGCATCCTGTACTCGGCCGTGTATTACCCGGCCAATTACGGATTCATCCCCCAGACCTACGCCGAAGACGATGACCCGTTGGACGTCCTGGTGCTCTGCCAGGAACCCGTCATGCCCATGACGCTGGTGACGGCCCGGGCCATCGGACTGATGACGATGGTCGACACCGGCAAGCGGGATCACAAGATCCTGGCCGTGGCCGTGGGCGACCCCGAATTCAACAGCTTCAGGAACGCCAGCGAACTGCCCGCGCACCGCCTGGCGATGCTCAGGCGGTTCTTCCTGGACTACAAGTACCTGGAAGGTAAGTCGGTCGAGGTCGACGAGATCCAGCAGGCCGACACCGCCCTGCCGATCATCGAAGAATCCCTCCAGCGCTACAGCATGCACCGCCGCAAGGGGTTCCATTGATATGAAGGCGCTGGTCATCGGCGGTTCGGGGCAGATCGGCGGCTGGCTGCTGAACTCCCTGGCCGCGCGGGGCCACGAGGCCCGCGGCACGTACGCAACCGTGCCGACCGCCGGCATGGACCGGCTCGACGCGGCCGAGCTGGACGCCGCGTCGGCCTACGTGCGCAGCCAGCGGCCCGACGTCGTCTTCTATCCGGCCGGGTTCACCTGGGTCGACGGCTGCGAGCGCGACCCCGAGCGGGCTCGCGCGGCGAACCTCGACCAGCCCCTGAACCTGGCCAGGGCCGTCGCCGACATCGGCGGTCGGTTCGTCGGGTTCTCGACCGATTACGTCTTTGATGGCGTGGCAGGCCCTTACGACGAGCAGAGCCCCACCAACCCGCTCTCGGTTTATGGTCAGGCCAAACTGGATGCCGAGGCCGCGCTTGCCGAGGCCCTGGGCGATCGCCAGTTAACGGTGCGGACCTCCTGGGTCTTCGGCCCCGAGCGTCAGGGGAAGAACTTTTCCTATCAGCTCGTGCGGGCGCTGCGGGCCGGCAAGACGCTCCCGTGTCCCTCGGACCAGGTGAGCAGCCCAAGCTACGCCCCCGACGTGGCGGCCGCCGTGGTGGGGCTCGCCGAATCGGGCGAATCGGGCCTGATCCATGTCGTCGGCCCCGAGGTCATGGGCCGGGTCGAATTCGCCCGGTCCATCGCGGTTGCGTTCGGCCTGGATGAGTCGGCCATCGAGGGGAAGACCACCGCCGAATTGGGGCAGGGGGCCCCCCGGCCGCTGAGTGGCGGCCTGCGGACCCCACGGCTCGACGCCTGGAAGACTGGTGCGATGAGGCCCCTGGGCGAGTGCCTGGCCGATTTCAGGGCTCGTCTCGCTGCCGGCGAGGGGTGGGCCGATCCGTCGCTGGATTGACGCTTCCTCCATTGATTTCAGCGGTTCCGTCGACCTGCCCGGCCCCCGGAAAGCTCGGGTTGCTCGCAGGGCCCGGTCGGCTACCATGTCGCCCCGGCGAGGATTTCGCCTGCGGGATGGCGCGACCGGTCCGGATGGGGACGCGGAGGCGCGAGACGCTCGACATGGAGGTCAACCTATGACGATCTACGACGCGGCGATGGCGGGCGCGATTCTGCTGGGCCTGGGCTGGGGAGCCTGGCGTGGCATCACCTGGCAGCTTGCCAGCCTCGCCTCTTTGTTCCTGGGCTATGGGGCCTCGCACACGCTCTCCAGCCAGCTCGCGCCGAGCTTCCCGGGCGAGCCTCTGGTGGCCCGCGGCCTGGCGATGATCACCATCTACCTGGTGACCTCCTGCGGGATCTTCCTGCTCGCCTGGATCGTCCGGACGACCTTGGCCCGGTTGAAGTTCGAAGCGTTCGACCGTCATCTGGGCATGGTCCTGGGCGGCATGGAGGGGGCGATGCTCGGCGTGATCGTCACGCTGTTCGTCGTCAGCATCGCACCGGAGACCCGCGAGCCGATCTTCCACAGCTACTCGGGTCGTCTGGTCGGGGCCCTGATGGATAACCTCGGCCCGGCCCTGCCCCCGGAGGCCAGGTCGATCCTCGGGCCGTTCTGGAAGGGCGAGGATGGAGTGCCCTCCAACGCCCCGATCAAGCAATTGGCCCAGGCTGAACCCGCCGCGATCCCGGCCACGAGACCGGCCCGGTCCTGGAACCCGTTCCGCGACAAGGACGTGAAGCCGGCCTCCGACGAGTTGATCGACGAGACCCGCAAGGCGATCGGCGACGCCAAGGATGCCGCGACCGGACAGCTCCTCGACGCGACCAAGAAGGCGTTCGGCGACGCGAAGGACAGCGTGGCCGACGAGTTGATCGGCGCGACCAAGAAGTCCATCGGCGAGGGGCGGGGCGGCGCGGTGGGTCGCGCCGGCCGTGCCTTTGCCGGCCAGATGATCGACGCCCTGAGGGGCTCGGAAAAGGAAGAGGCCGATGGCGGAACCGGAAACGCTAAGCGTCGGTGAAGAAGGCGCCGTGGTCGAGATCAACCTGACGCAGGTCTTGAAGCTCGCCGGCTGGGTGATGTCGGGTGGCGAAGCCAAGACGCTGATCGCCGACGGTCAGGTGAAGGTCAATGGCGAGGTCGAGACGCGCAAGCGGAAGCAGCTGTCGCGCGGCGACCTCGTCGAGATGATCGGCGGTCCCAGCGTGAAGCTCGTGTAGGGGCCCATGTCAACGCTGAGATCCGTCCGACGGCCCTGCGGGCCCTCCCAGTGAGGCCTGCGGGGCCTTCGTCCGTTCGAAGGGGGCGCCCCGACGCCGCGGGAGCCGGGCCGAATATTCGGGCGGGCGAGTGCGTCAGCCTGATGCTCATGGGTTCGGTCAGATCGATGTTGTCCAGACCCGGAGAAGGCTCGGCGATCGGCCGGGGCCGGGAGGGAGCCATTCCATGCGCCGCGGCCTCGCGAGATTCGGATTTTTGATGGGGGTGATGGTCACCTTCGCGGCCGGGCAGGGCCGGGTCTGTCCGGCGGCCGAGGTGCCGAGGCGGATGGTGCTGGTCGAGCTTTATACGTCGCAGGGATGCGATATGTGCCCGGAGGCGGAGAAGGTGCTGGGGGCGCTGGCCGCCCGAGACCCCCGTGTGGTGCCGATCGCGTTCCATGTGGACTACTTCAATGACCCCTGGAAGGACGTCTTCTCGGACCCGCTCTACAGCCAGAGGCAGATGACCTACAACCAGATTTACACCAAGCCGAAGCCGGCCGAATATGGCCTCTATTACACCCCGATGATGATGGTCGACGGCGTCCAGACGGTGAATGGTCGGGACCCCGCCGCGGCGGCGGCGGCGATTCGTGAGGCGCTTGCTCGTAAGCCGGGCGTTGGGATCGAGGTCAAGCTGGAGATCCCCCCGGGCGGTGCGACAGGGGCGGCTTCGGTCAGGGTGACGAGCCGTTCGGATCGGGCGGAGAAGGTGCCGTTGCTGGTCTGTGCCGTCTTGCGCGAGGACGGGGTGGTCACCGACGTGCCCAGCGGTGAGAACGCGGGCAAGTCGCTGGCGGCGCGGTTCCCGGCCCGCCAGACGAAGTACTCGTTCGTGGAACTGGCGGGCAAGTCGCCGAAGGTCGAGGCGTTCACGTTCGAGGTTTCACCGGGATGGGATCGCCGGAATCTCAGGCTGGCCGTGTTCGTCCAGGACAAGCGGACGGGCGCCGTGCTGCAGGCGGCCGACATTCCCTGGCAATCGACGAAGAATGGGGCTGGGCCGGCGATTGCGCCGGCGGCGGCCGATTCGACGCCCGTCCCGCCCCGGCCGGGCTCCTGAGGCGGTTCAGACGGCCGCGTTGACGGGATTCTTGTACTCGATGAGGGTGCTGGCCCTGCCCTGAATCCGGTGGCTCCAGTACATCCAGAAGCCGACACCCATGGGGAGGATGGCCATCACCACCCCGGTCGAGTGGATCAGCGCGAGCCTCGGGGGCCTCCCGGCCTTGATCTCCCGGATCGTGGCGATGGCGATCTTGAGGGGGAAGAGCATCGCCAGGAGGAGGCTCAGAGGCCAGGCCGGCCAGGCGAGGATGAGGACGAGGAGGGTGTTGATGATCCCGTACAGGACGATCTGGCGGGTGGTGTGGAGGTCGTGCCGGTAGCCGTACATCGCGGCCGACTCGGCGTAGGCGTGGCCGGCGCGGACGAGCCGCTTCCACCACTGGCCTAGCTGGGTCAGGGCGGCGTCGTGCAGGGTCATCTCGGCATCGATGCGGAGGATCTTGCCGCCGGCCGCCTTGCGGAGCCGGATGCACATCTCCGGGTCTTCGCCGGCGATCATGCCGGGGTTGTAGCCGCCGATCTGCCTGAAGGTGTCGGCCCGGACGAGGACGTCTCCGCCGCAGGCATCGGCCTCGCCGACCGGGGTGTCCCACTCCATGTCGATGAGGCGGTTGTAGACGGACTGGTCGGGGAACCGCTCGCGGCGCCGGCCGCAGACGGCGACGACGTCGGGCCTGGAATCGAGCTCGGCCCGGGCGCGGTCGAGCCAGCCGGGGGCCACCTCGCAGTCGCCGTCGATGAACTGGACGTATCGGTGTGTGTCGGATTGTTCCAGGCGAGCGAAGCCCTCGTTGCGGGCCCTTGCGGCGGTGAACGGGATCGAGAGGTCGAGCTCGACGACGTCGACGCCGAGGCCCCTGGCCATGGCGACACTGCCGTCGGTCGAGCCCGAGTCGACGTAGACGATCGGGCTGCCGGGGGCCTGCTCCGCAAGCGAGACGAGGCAGCGCCTGAGGCGCTCCCCCTCGTTGCGACCGATCGCCACTACTCCGAGATCGCTCATGAAACCAGGTCCCTCACTTGGCCCGCCGGGGGGCCTTCGGCCCGCTCGTCCCGTAGCAGAACCTATCCTTCAACCCCAGGATGGGCCGCTCGACGGCGTGCCACGAGGCCGCGGCGATGGCCAGGCTGATGGCGACCTTGATCGCGCCGCCCCAGAGCGTCCCGTCGGCCCTCGGCCACCAGCGGTCGACGGCCCAGTAAACGATATAATGATACAGATAAATACCATAGCTCATCTGACCAAGAGACACCAGCCAGCGGGCCCGCAGCGGCGCCAGGACGGGCCGGCCGGCATGCACCAGGACCAGACCGACGAGCCCTGCGTAAAGGAGGCTGAAGGCGAAGATGATCGGGCCCGGCTCGGAGGGGGTCGGCAGCCCGATGAAGCCGACTCCGCCGTAACGCCAGGCGCCATGGACCAGATAGGTCAACGAGCCGGCCGCCGCCAGGCCGAAGACCAGGCGGCCGAGCGGGGCCATGTCATCCGTCCCACGGCCGCGGGCCGGCCAGAGTGAGAGCAGGCCGCCGAGCGCGAACCCGTCGCACCGGGCGTAAAGCAGCCGCTCCGACGATGCGCTATTGAAGAAGAAGAGGTAGCCGCCCGATCTCGCGGCAACCGCCATGGCCATGGCCATGAAGCAGAGCGTTGCGAGGTGGCGACGGCCCGCGACCAGGACCAGGGCCGGCCAGATGAGGTAGAACTGCTCCTCGATGGCCAGGGTCCAGGTGTGGTCGAACGCGTGCGTGAACGATGGGGCGGGCCATGGCCTGAGCAGCCAGAGGTTCTGTGTGTAGGTAACGTACCAGGGGAGGGCGGCCATGGGCTCGGGGGGCGAGAGGAACGGGTTGATCGCCACGAGGGCCAAGAGCGCCAGGTAATAGATGGGCCAGATTCGCAACGAGCGACGGGCGTAGAACCGGGCGAGGAAGCCGCGGGAATCGCCGTACTCCAGGATATTGCGGGTGATGAGGTAGCCGGAGAGAACGAAGAACAGGTCGACGCCCGACCAGCCGGGATAGAACCGCATCGGGTCGAGGTGGAAGAGGAGGATGGCTGCCGCCGCGATGGCCCGGATCGAGTCGAATTCGGGGACGCGCCGCATGCTCGATGGACCCCCGTCGCAGGCTGCACCAAGAGCCCGAGACGTCGGCCCGAGGCCGCTGGAATTCGGGCGAGGACTGATGGTACTCATGTCTGCCCCCACCTGGCCACTGCCGCGAGGCCGGCGCTCACTTTCGCGAGGAAAGCAATCAGCTCTCCACTGAAGGGGGGGCGGTCCTGCCGAGGACGCCGGTTGTCCCATTGGGGCCAGGTTGGACTGAGGATTTGGGAAGGATGCCGTGTGTGCGGTATCCGAAGTAGATAGCGATCGATGGTGGCGGCCGAGCAGCGGGGCCGTCGCGGACGTCGGGACGACGTCCGGCCATCGAGTCGCTCTCCCCGGAGGGGTGGACCAATGGGACGAAGGATCGAGGCGGGGCGGATTGCCCTGGCCCTGGCTCTGGCCACATTCGTCGCGGCGCATGGCGGGGCCGGGCGTGCGGTCGGACAGACTCTGCCGAGCGCCGAGTCCGAACGGATGTCGCCGGGCCGCGAATCCCCGACCCTGGGCGAATCGCCGGGCGCGGGCAGCCGGCCGCTGGGCAATTCTCCCGGGGATGCCGACTCGATCCTGCTGGGCAGGCCTGGGCGATCGGGGCCGCGCGTTTCCAATACACTGACGCGGCCGGCCGGGCCGTTCGAGCCGCAGGCTCCGGCCGGGATCACCAAGCCGATCCGCCGAGAGCAGGCCCAACTCCCCACGCTCGGCCCCCTGGCCCTGCCCGGCGAGCGGTTCGAGGAGGACGAGGGGCCCGCCGACGGCCTGACCCTCGACGCCGCCATCGAGCGATTGGTGCGAAGCAACCTCGACCTGCGCACCCAGTTCGTCGAGATCCCCCAGGCCGACGCCGATATCCTGACCGCCAGCCTGCGAGCCAACCCCCTCTTCTACGCGGACGCCAACGCCGTCCCCTACGGCAACTTCTCGCCGGCGAGGCCGGGCGGCCAGACGCAGTACGACGTCAGCGTCACCTACCCGTTCGACGTCAGCAAGAAGCGCAAGTCGCGGATGATGGTCGCCTTCCGCGCCAAGCGGGTGCTGGAGGCTCAGTTCCAGGACGCCGTTCGGCTCCAGATCGACAACCTCTATAACGCCTACATCGACGTGCTGGCCGCCCGCGAGACCCTTCGGTTTGCCCGCGCCGCGCTCGAGGGGCTCAATCAGCTCCAGTCCACCTCCAGCCAGCTCTTCAAGTCGGGGACCAAGACCGAGGCGGAGCTGAATCAGGTACGGATCCAGCGCACCTCCGCGGTGCTCCAGGTCCGCGAGGCCGAGGGGGGCGTCCGCCGGACCAAGCGAGCGCTGTCGGTGCTCCTCAACCTGCCCCTCGATCAGGCCGACGGCTTGGAGCTGCGAGGCACGATCCTCGACCTCTTCGACGAGCCCCCGCCCGACGAGAAGCTCATCGAGATCGCACTCGGCTGCCGCCCCGACCTGAACGCCTTCCGCCTGGGCATCGAGCGGGCCCACTCCGACGTCAAGCTCGCGCAGGCCAACAAGTATGCCGACGTCTACTTCATGGCCGCGCCCTACGTCTTCCAGAACAACGCCCCCTTCGGCACCAAGAGCGCCCACTCCTGGTCGGTGGCCGTCACCGTCCCCATCCCGGTCTACAACCGCAATCAGGGGAACATCCAGCGGGCCCGCCTGAACGTCACCCAGACTCAGATCGGCATGGCCGCTCTGGAGGAGAAGGTCCGCGGCGAAGTCCTGGAAGCCGACCAGGAATACGACCTGTCCAAGGCTGCCCTCGCCGAGATCCGCGAGGAGCTCCTCCCCGAAGCTTCCCAGGTGCGCAACACCGCCCTGCGGCTCTACCTGGGCGGCGAGACCGCCGTGGCCCCCTACCTTGAAGCCCAGCGCGACTACAATGAAGTTGTCCGCCAGTACCGCGATGCCCTGGTCAGACATCGCCGGAGCATGCTCGAGCTGAACACCGCCTTGGGCACCCGCGCCCTCCCCTGAGCCCCGGCCTCCAACCCTGGATTTTCACGCAAGCACATGCGATCCTGGCCGATTGTTGCCCGGACCCAACCACGGAGCTTCCCCCCATGGCGACCGACAATGCGGCCTTGACGCGCAGGTGGCTGGACGAGGTCTGGAACCAGCGCAGGCTGGAGACCGTCGACGAGCTGCTGCACGACGACGGAGTCTGCCACTCGTCGATGGGTGACCTCCAGGGCAAGGCCGGGTTCCTCGAAGGGCAGTTCGCGGTCATGACCGGGGCCTTCCCGGACATCCGGCTCGAAATCGAGGACGTGGTGGCGAGCGGCGACGTCACCGTCGCCCGATGGGTCGTCAGCGGCACCCACACCGGCGAGGGGCTGGGGTTCTCCCCCACCGGCCGCACCGTCCGCGTCGTCGGCATCACCTGGGTCCGGTTCGTCGATGGTAAGATGGTCGAAGGTTGGGATTACTGGGACAGGGCCCAGCTTTACGAAGAGCTGGGCGTCGCAGCCACAGTCTGAGGGGCGGGGGCTCGATGCCGATCTACATTGATGCCGATGCCTGCCCTGTGAAGGCCGAGATCTACAAGGTCGCGGCGCGCTATGAAATTCAGGTCTACGTCGTCTCCAACGCGTCGATGATCATGCCCAAGGAGGGGCTCGTCGAGATGGTCCTCGTCAAAGGGGGATTCGACATCGCCGACGACTGGATCGCCGAGCGGGCGACCGTGGGCGACATCGTCGTGACGTCGGACATCCCACTGGCCGAGCGCTGCCTGAATGCGGGGGCCCGGGTGCTCGGGCCCAAGGGAGACCCATTCAACGAAGACTCGATCGGCAACGCCATGGCCACCCGTGCCTTGCTGGACATGCTCAGGCAGTCGGGCGAGTTCCGCGGCGGCCCCTCCCCCTATTCCAAGGCCGACCGGTCGCGGTTCCTGGCCAAGCTCGACGAGACGATCCACGCGGCGAAGCGCGACCGGAAGTGAAGGCCGGCTTCCAACCCGGGGGCGTCGGGGCGTATCATGGTCCACCCGCCCGCGCGAACCTCGCGGCCGGGAAGAGTGTCGGACCTGTGCCAGGTCCGCGGACCGTGTGTTTGTCCGGGTCGAGTCGAATGCCGGGGGAGATGGGACCGTGAAGAGCGTCGCCGTGGTGGGTGCCAGTGGGGCCGTGGGGCAGGTGATGATCCGCCTGCTGGAAGAACGCAACTTCCCCATCAGCCAGATCAAGTTCCTGGCATCCGGCCGGAGCGCGGGCAAATCGATCACGTTCCGGGGCGAGATGCACGCCATCGAGCCGCTGACGGCCGACGCCTTCCGGGGCGTCGACATCGTCCTGTCCAGCACCCCCGCCTCGGTCTCCCGCGAGTTCAGCCCGCTAGCCGCCAGGGCGGGCGCCGTCGTGGTCGACAATTCGAGCGCCTGGCGCATGGACCCCGAGGTGCCGCTGGTTGTCCCCGAGGTCAATCCCGGCGACGTGGCCCGGCACAAGGGGATCATCGCCAACCCCAATTGCTCGACCATCCAGATGGTCGTCGCCCTGAAGCCCCTGCACGACGCCGCCCGCATCAGGCGCATCATCGTCAGCACCTACCAGTCGGTCTCGGGCGCCGGCCAGAGCGGCCTGGAAGAGCTGAGGGCCCAGAACGAGGCCGCCGTCCACGGTATGTCCGCCCCCACGCCCAACAAGTTCGCCCACCCGATCGCTTATAACTGCATCCCCCAGATCGATGACTTCCTGGAGAGCGGCTACACCAAGGAAGAGATGAAGATGGTGCTCGAGACCCGCAAGATCATGGGGGACGACTCCATCGACGTCTGCCCGACCTGCGTGCGCGTGCCCGTCCTCTATTCCCACAGCGAGTCGATCCTGGTCGAGACCGAGCGGCCGCTGACCCCCACGCAGGCCCGCGCCCTCTGGGCCAACGCCCCCGGCGTGGTCGTGCTGGACGACCCCTCCGTCAAGCAGTACCCGCTGCCCGCCGCCGCCGCGGGCTCCGACGACGTCTTCGTCGGCCGGATCCGCCAGGACCTGGCCAGGCCCAACGCCCTGCTCTTCTGGTGCGTCAGCGACAACCTCCGCAAAGGGGCCGCCACCAACGCGGTCCAGATCGCCGAAGAGCTGCTGAAGCTCGACCCGGTCGGCGCCTGATGACGTGCTGAGAAACATCAAGCTCGTCCTGAGCTACGACGGCACCGAGTTCTCCGGCTGGCAGCGTCAGCCAGACCGGAGGACCGTGCAGCAGGTGCTCGAAGAAGCCCTGGGCGAACTGACCGGCGTCCAGCCCCCGACCAACGCCAGCGGTCGGACCGACGCCGGTGTGCACGCGCTGGGGCAGGTCGTCCACTTCCTCACCGCCTCGAAGCACCCGGCCAGTGTCTTCGTCAAGGCGCTCAACGCCAAGCTTCCGGCCGACGTCCGCATCCTCTCCGCCGAGGACGTCCCGCAAGCCTTCCACTGCACCCTCGATGCCAAATCGAAGCGCTATCGCTACGTCATCGACAATAGCCCGATCGCCGACCCGTTTCTCCGCCGCACGGCCTGGCACGTCTTCCAGCCGCTGGACGACGCCGCCATGCAGCGGGCCGGGCAAGCCCTGGTCGGCCGGCACGACTTCCACAGCTTCGAGACCCACTGGCCCAATCGCACTAGCAGCGTCCGGACGATCTATGATCTGACCGTGACCCGCGTAGGGAGCCTCGTCACGCTGGAGGTCGAGGCCGATGGATTCCTGTACAACATGGTCCGGTCGATCACCGGAACACTGACGCTCGTCGGCACCGGCCGCCGCCCCGAAGGCTGGGTCGCGGACGCCCTGGCCGCCGAGGATCGCGCCGAGGCCGGCCCGACCGCGCCGCCTCAGGGGCTGTTCATGCTCTACGTCCGCTACTGATCCAAGGCGAGGTCGACCGTTGAAGATCGTCCACGTCATCACGCGCCTGATCCTCGGCGGGGCCCAGGAAAATACCCTGCTCACCGTCGAGGGGCTGCACCACCGCCACCGCGATGACGTGACCCTGATCACCGGACCCGCCGAAGGCCCCGAAGGGGACCTCTTCGAACGGGCCGCCGCGCAGGGCCTCAAGGTCGAACTGATGCCCGAGCTGGTCCGCGCCGTCCGGCCGATGACCGACTACCGGGCCTACCGCGCCTTGCGGCAATCGATCCGCCGCCTGAAGCCCGACGTGGTGCATACGCACAGCTCCAAGGCGGGGATCGTCGGCCGGGCCGCGGCCTGGGACGAGCGTGTGCCCGCGGTGGTCCACACCATTCACGGCCTGCCGTTCGGGCCCAGCGAATCGGCCTTCAAGAACCGCCTTTACGTCGCCCTGGAGCGCTGGGCGGGCAGGCGCTGCCACTCGATCGTCAGCGTCTGCGACGCCATGACCGACCAGGCGCTCGCCGCCGGCGTCGGCCGCCCCGGCCAGTTCAGCACGGTCTACAGCGGCATGGACGTTGACTCGTTCTTGAACCCAGGCCGCCCCCGCGCCGAGGTCCGCCGCGAGCTTGGGCTGGCCGACGATGAGGTCGCCTTCGCCACGGTCGCCCGGCTTTTCGAGCGCAAGGGGCACGATGATATCCTGGCCGCGGCGCCCGCCGTGCTCGCGGCCAACCCCAAAGTCCGGTTCGTCTTCATCGGCGACGGGATCTTGCGAGACCGCCTGAAGGCCGACGCCGCGGGGCTGGGTATCGGCCACGCCATCATCTTCACCGGCCTGGTCCCACCCGGGCGCATCCCCGAGCTGATCCATGGCGTCGACGCCGTGGTCCACCCCAGCCTGCGCGAAGGCCTGGCCAGGGTCCTGCCGCAGGCGCTCATCTCGGGCCGGCCCGCGATCAGCTACGACGTCGACGGCGCCCGCGAAGTCGTCCTGCCCGAGACCGGGATCCTGCTGCCCGACCGCTCGGTCGACGGCCTGACCGCCGCGATCCTCAGGCTTGCCGGCGACCCCGACTTGCGGGACGCCATGGGCCTGGAGGGGCGGCGGCTGTTTGCCGACCGGTTCCGCGAGGAGACGATGGTCGACGCCCTGCGGCTACTTTACGGACGCCTTCTCGACGGCCGGATCATTGCGGATGGCCATTGAGTCGCCCGGCCGCAGCAGGGCGAAGTGGATCGTCTGCGACATCCCCTTGTTTAGGTTGAACCCGGAGAGGTCCTCGCAAACGTCCACCTTCAGCGAGGTGTCCTTGAGCAGCACCGACAGCTCCTTGGGCGTGACCGCGGCGATGGCCAGCCCGCTGCTGCGGACCCGCTCATACAGCGCGGGCCTGCTGAAGGCCTGCGCGGCCGGCTGCTTCAGGGCGTAGATGATGCTGGGCTCCTGGAACGAGAAGAGGATCGGCTCGGCCTTGTGCTTCGAGGCCAGGTCGCCCAGCCGCTCGCCCACCAGCAAGGGCATCCGGAACGGCTCGGCCGCCGGCATCGTCCACGAAGCCGTGACGAACAGGGCCAGCGCCCACGAGATGGCCAGGGCCTGCGCGGCCCTGTGGGTCGCGCCGGTGTGGAACCTCTCGATGGCCGCCAGGGTGCCCGCCGCCAGCAAGGCCGCAGTCAGCATCAGCGGCAGGAACAGCGGCGAAGGGAGCACGAACGCTCCGGCCGCCAGGCCGACCACGCCGGTCATCGCCACACCGCCGAGGAGCCCGACCGCCAGCCGGCCCAGCGGCCAGCGGCGCAGGCTCACCTCATCGCGGGCCACCAGCTCCACCAGCCAGGCCACCAGAAGGGCGCAGGCCGGCAGGGAGGGATAGTAGTAGTGGACCAGCTTCGTCCGCACGCACTCGAGCATCAGCCAGGGGCCGACGATCCAGCCCATCAGGAACCCCAAGGTGGGATTTGCCTTGCGGCGCGACCAGGCCGCCAGCAAGGCCGCAGGCAGCAGGGCCGACCAGGGGTGGAACGTCCCCAAGACCATCACGAGGTAATAGCCGGGGAAGCCGCCGTGCTCCTCCATGCCGGTCGTCACCCGTCGGACGACCTGGTCGCCGACGGCGAACCGGTAGAACTCGCCCTTGGTGATCACGCCCACCAGGATGTACCAGGGGGCCGTCAAGACCAGGAACGTGGCGACGCCCCAGCGATATTGCAGCCGGCTCCAGCCCGCCGTGGGCCCGCCAAACGCCCAGGTCGCAAGTCCCGCCGCGGCCAGAAACGCCGGCCCGACCGGCCCTTTCGTTAGCGTAGCCAGCGACAGCAGGATCCAGAAGCCGGCCGCCGCGCGGGTCGACGGCCTCTGATGAAGCACCCAGAGGCAGGCCTGGCAGCCCAGCAAGAACAGGGCAAGCGTGGCATCGGTGGTGGCCAGCTTGGACTCCACGAACACCAGAGGCGCCGTGGCCATGGCAAGGGCCGCGACCAGCCCCGCGCGGGGGCCGACCGCGGCGCGGGCCAGGGCCCAGACGCCCAGGCACAGCGCCGAGCCGGCCAGCGCCGAGACGAGGCGGACGCCGAATGGGGTGTCGCCGAAGACGGCCGTCGTGGCCCCCATCAGCCAGTAGGCGAAGATTGGCTTGTGGTAGCGGGGCTCGCCGTTGAAGGAGGGGATCATCCAGTCGCCGCTGGCCCGCATCTCGCGCACGGCCACGGCGTACCGCGGCTCATCGCGGTCGAACAGGCCGACCCGGTCGTTGCCGGCCAGATTCAGGGCCAGCGTCAGGCCCAGGATCAAGGCGGCCTCCATGGCCAGCCGCCTCGGCCGGCCACGGTCCTCGTCCGGCAACAACGGCGCGAGCTCTTGCGCACCCATGCGTCTGCCCCTTCCTTGGTCAACGGCCCCCCCGGGCGCATCGCGCCCCGGGCTGCGGCCGACCTCCCTCCCCTCCTGGCAGGGATGTCGACCATGGCCGCCGGCAGTATAATCAACCCGGCCGGATCGGTTGAGCCCGGTTTACCGGACGCCCCCTCTCCCACACCGGCGACGAGAGAATCCTCCCGATGGTGCACCAGACTGAAGCCGCGTGCCTTCTCCAGACAGGCGCCTTGTACAAGCACAGGATCGGCTTGCGCTCAGACGAGGTCGCCGACCCTGTTTTCGCGGGCTTCAAGGCCGGGGCGTTCTCGCTCTACTATGGCGACGCCCCCATCTATCACTTCGACCTCGACGGCCGCTGGCAGCGTGCCTACGTCGGGGCCACCCACTACCTCAAGGCACTGGACACCAGCGTCCAGGCCATCGATCGCGTCCGGGTGGGCGAGAACCTCGTCCTACGCAGGCGGACACTTCCTTACGCCGAAGCGGCCGACCTGGACGCCTCCATTCGCTCCGCCGCGATCGAGCTTGCGGAGGCCGCCTCGTCCGGAGAGATGCGCCGCCTGGAGCCGCCGCCGGCCGCCCACTCGATCGACCCCGAGACCTTGCGCGACACGCTCGACCGGATCGCCGGCTGGGACGCCGCCGCCTGGTTCGCAGCCCGCGAGCGCTACCTCGACACCTACGGCCCGCTGCCGTTCCTCCCCCCCGACTGCCAGAATGCCCTGACGCTCCAGGCCACGATGGGGCCCTCCGACGAGTGGGGCCTCGGCGGCGGGAAGCGGGCGGCCTCGGACTCCTGGCGCGAGGTCCGCACCCGGCGGCAGTTCGCCGACCACATCAAGGCCGTTTCCAGGCTCATCGGCCGGCGCGAGTTCCAGTACCGCGTCCTCTTCCTGGCCGGGTCCGATGTCCTCCGGCTGCCGATTGACGACGTGGCGGGCTATCTGGAGGAGGCGATCGCCCGATTCCCGATCGGCACCGAGCCCGGCGACGAGGCGGTCCCCGGCTCGCATCGGTTCCGGGGCGTGCACGCTTCTCTGGACGAATTCTCCCGACCCAGGCCCGACGCCCGGGGCTTCCAGCGCCTGGCCGCCCTCGGCCTGCGTCGGGTCCATCTCGGCATCGAGTCGGGCGACCGGGCCTTGCGCTCGAACCTGGGGCGATCCTGGTCCGACGACGATCTCGTCGCGTTGGTCGTCGACCTCAAGCGGGCCGGCCTGGGCGTCAGCCTGGTCACGCTGCTGGGCATCGGCGGCCTGGACGCCTCAGATCGCCACGTCGCGGCCACCGCCGGCTTGATCTCGCGGGTCGCCGTTGCGGGCCTGGGCGTCGGCGACCTCGTCTCGATGGTCGACGCCGCCGACCTGCCGGGAAGTGCCGCCGCCACAGGAGTCGACGTCGTCACGCAGGAGGCCGAGATCCGCCGCCTGGTCGGCTCCGCACCGGGCGGATCGGCCGTCAAGCTCGTGAAGTACAACCCAGAGAAGCAGTGGCGTTAGGTGGGAGCGGCCTAGAACGAATAAGGGACGCCGAACCGGCCGATCTCCAGCCCCTCCAGGCGGAGGTCGGCCAGTTCGCGGGCGATCTGCTCGCGATAGCGGGCCTTCATGTGGACGGCGATCCAGCGGGCGGGATGAGAGACCTTGCTCGCCTCGACGGCGAAGCGTGCCGGGGTCATGTGCATCGAGACGGCCGCCAGCCATTCGAGCTCGTCGGGGAACGAGGCCTCCAGGAAGACCGCATCCAGCCGAGGTGTGGCCGAGGCAAGCCGCCAGAGGGCCTCGGTCGGGCCCGTGTCCGAGGCGATCACCACGGCAGAATGGTCGTCCTCGATCAGGAACCCCATCGTCGGCACGACGTGATTGACCTCGACGGGCGTGATCCGCAGGCCTTCCACTTCGATCGTCCGCAAGTGCTCCAGGCTCCCGAGCCTGAGGAACGAGAGCCCCCCCTCGGCCATGCCGAGGAAGTCGGGCCAGACCCGCCCGTTGAAGACGTCGGTGCGCAAGCAGTCGAGCACGGCTTTGCTGCCGTGGACCGTCACGCAAGCGTCGCCCGCCTCGTAGGCGTTCTCGGCGAAGATGGGAAGGCTGGCGATGTGGTCGGCGTGGGTGTGCGAGATCAGGACGTGCTGCACCTTCGCCTGCTCGACCGGAGTCAGGTAGAAGCCCAGGCAGCCTGCGTCGACGGCGACCGAGTCGTTGATGAGGTAGGAGATCAGGTACTGTTCCTGATGCTGCCCGGGCGGCGTCATCGACGACGGGATGATCGTGACCTTCACGCGACGATCCCCAGGGGGAGGACGAGGTCTCGGCCAAGCCTACCACGCACAAGGCGTGCGGGCAGGCGCGAGCCCGACCGATTTCCCGATCCCCCCGCGAGATAGGGCGCCGCGGGCCTTCCGCGGGAGCACCGCAGGCCATGTGCTAAAGTTCCCCTCGGTGGCCCCTTTCTAAGGCCGAAGAGTCTCAAAGGCCGCCGGGGAGGCTCGCCGGATGCGGACGCAACGACCCGACGCTCGCCCCTGGATCGGCCTCATCCTGACCGCGGCGGCCCTGGCCTGCCCCTGGTTGCCTGCCCCGGGTCCCCGGATTCTGGCGGCGGCCGACCGGAACTGGGCGACGCCCGCCGCAGCCGCGACCCGATGGACGGGGACCGGTTCATGCTCGGCGCTCGACTGCCACGGCGGGGTTGCCGGACTGGGGGCCACCGGCCTGAAGGGCTCGGAATACACCGCCTGGGCGATGCGTGACCCTCACGCCAAGGCCTACGAGGCCCTGCTGACCCCGCGTGCCCGTCGGATGCTGGCCCGTTACAGGGGGATGCCCGACGCGGCCGAGGCGCGGCCCGGCGACGAGGTGCTCTGCCTGTCGTGCCATGTCCATCAGGAGTACAACCCCTCGCTCGTCGAGGATGACCGCCTGCTGAATTTCGAGGCCACGACCAAGGCCGACGGCGTGGGCTGCGAGAGCTGCCACGGGGCCGCCGGCGGCTGGCTTGCCCAGCACGGCTCGGCCGCCTGGAAGGGGCTCAGCCTGTCGGGCCAGCTCAGCGACGCTCGCAAGCAGCGCGAATTTGGCATGGTGGCGACGAAGGACCTGGTTGAGCGTGGGCGGCGTTGCGTGGCGTGCCATGTCGGCGACGGCCGTGCCGACGTCAACCACGACCTCATCGCCGCAGGCCACCCCAGGCTCGAATTCGAGTACGCCAGCCAGATGGCCCGCTATCCCAAGCACTGGCTCGTCGAGGACGACAAGCGGCGCGACCCATCGTACGAGGCCCGCGCCTGGGCCGTTGGCCGGGCTCTCTCGGCTCAGGCGGCTCTCTCCCTACTCTCGTGGCGTGCCGAGGCCTCGAAGGCTCGTGGCGATGGGCTTGCGAGCGGTGCGCATGCGCTGGCCACGCCGCCGGCCTGGCCCGAGTTCTCGGAATATGAATGCGCCTCGTGCCACCACGACCTGTCGAACCCCGCGACCAGGCCCGGCCAGAATGCGGGCCGCGGGCCGCTGGCATGGGGAAGCTGGTTCGCTCCCTCGACGCGGTTTCTGGCCGGGGTCGTCGGCCAGGACGTGCCCTGGCTTGGTTCCCTGGAACGGGAAATGCGCCGGCCTTCGCCCAGCCCGGCCGCGGCGGCCGACCTTGCCCGCCAGGGAGTTGTTCGGTTGGAGGCCCTGATCGAGACGCTACGCGCGATGCCGCTGGAACCGGGCGATGCATCACGGCTGATCGGGGCGATGATGGCATCGGGGGGTGACATCGCCCCGATCAGCCGCGACCGCGCCGAAGCGACGGCACTGGGGCTCCGGGCGATGGCCAGGCGGCTGGTGGACGACGACCCGAGGCGAGCCGAGACGCTGTTCATCCGCGAATTGTCGGGCTATCTTGATGTGTTCCGGGCCCCGGGAAGCCGCGAAGGGCTGACCGACGACCAGGCACGCGAGTTGGCCCGACGCTGGGCGACGTTGCGGGCGACCCCCCTTGGTTCGTCCGACTGATTGAAGGAGCGGCGCGTGCACGCGAAGTACCCGGGATGGCGGCTCGGCATGGCCGGCCTGGCGCTGCTGACGGTCTTGGTCCTGACCCCACGCCGCGAAGGCCGGGGCCAGGACGGAGGCGGCGCCGGTGCGTCGAGGCGGCTGTATGTCGGAGCCCAGGGGTGCGCCCAGTGCCACGCGACCGGGGCCAGGAACGTCGTCGCCGACGCCGAGGCTCGCGACGTCTCTTGGGTCAAGCTTGATGAGTACGTGACCTGGAGCACGCAGGACAACCACTCCAAGGCCTATTCCAGGCTGGCCGGCGTCTGGAAGGAGCGGACGGCCTCGATGTCGGCCCTTCTGGGCTACGACGCCCTGAACGATCGTCGATGCCTGAGCTGCCACTCGACCTGGGCTCCCGAGGATGAGCGAGGTCGCCCCTTCTCGCTGGCCGAAGGGGTGACCTGCACCGCCTGCCACGGCCCCGACTCCGGCTGGATCTTGCCGCACGGGCTCGACCCGAAGTGGCGCACCCTGCCGCCGGCCGAGAAAGAGGCGAAGGGGCTGGTCAACTTGCGCGATCCGGTGAAGCGTGCCTCGACCTGCCTGGCCTGCCACGTCGGCAATCATGAGCAAGGGAAGGTGCTGACCCACGAGATGTACGCCGCCGGCCACCCGCCGCTGCCGGGCATCGAGGTGGGCGCCTTCAGCAAGGCCCAGCCCCGCCACTGGCGGCTCAACCGCCAGAACTCCGAGGCCACCAAGGCGATCCTGAAGGTGGATCCGACCGAGCTGGAGGAGACCCGGTTCACCGTGATCGCCGGCGTCGTCAGCCTGCGGCACGCGATGGACCTGCTGGCCGCCACCACGGAGCAGGGGGTCGCCGACGGCACCAGCGAGTTCGGCCGGTTCGACTGCCAGTCGTGCCACCACGAGCTGAGGCGGCCGAGCTGGCGCCAGGCCCGAGGCGCTGTCGGCCCGCCGGGACGCCCACGCCCGCCGGCCTGGCCCGATGCCCTGATCGACCTGGCCCTGCACCTCGTCGAGTCCGCCCCCTCGGGCGACACGACCTTGCGGCCCCGATACGACGCGGCGCGGTCCACGCTTGCTGAGGCCTTCAGCGACCGACCGTTCGGCGACCCCGCCCGGGTTGTCCCCGCCTCGCGGGTAATCTCGGCGTGGTCGGACGATCTTGTCGCTGCGATCAAGTCGACGAAGATCAACGCCGAGGCGGGCCGGCGTGCCCTGGCCCGGCTCGTCGAACGCGGCCGCGGCTCCAAATTCATCGATCCCGACGCCGCCAAGCAGCTTGCCTGGGCCTATCAGACCATCCGCGGCGAGTTGGTCGAGATCGGCGCCACGCCGGCCGATCCCGCGTATGACGCCGTGATGGACAGGCTGGACGAGGGGCTCGGACTGGCGATTCCGACCGGCCCGAAGCGCGACCCGGTGGCCCTGCTCTCGCAACGCCTGAAGGCCCTGAGCGACTACGACCCGGCGCAGTTCCGCCGCGACTTCGACGAGCTGGCCCGCCTGGCGCCGGCCGGGCCCTGACGGTCCGGGTTCCGCCACGTTATTATGGCGGTGCCCCCGCGTCCCACTCCCCCCGCGAGCAGACGATGATCGTCCAGAGGCTCCACGAGATCCAGGAACGCTGCGGGTATCTGCCCGAGGCCGAGATGCGGGCCCTCTCCGCTGAGATCGGCGAGCCCCTGCACAGGCTGCATGAGGTGGCCAGCTTCTTCCCACACTATCGCCTGGCTCCCGGCCCCGCGGCCCGCGTGCTCGTCTGCCGAGACATGGCCTGCCACCTCAGGGGGGCCGCGGAGCTGGAGACCGACCTGAAGGGCCTGGCCAACGAGCTGGGCGAGGCCAAGCTGACCGTGGGCAAGGCCTCGTGCCTGGGCCGCTGCGATCACGCCCCCTCGGTGGTCATCAATGACAAGGTCTACTGGGACAAGTCGGCGTCCGAGCTGCGTGAGATGATCCGCCTGGCCGTCGTCGACCCGACGCAGCCCCCCATGCAGCACGCCAGCCGGGTGAAGCCGGGCTGGAAGATCGACCCCTACGACGGCGAGCCCCGCTACGAAGCCGCCCGCAAGCTGGCGCAGGGGGGCGATGTCGATGCGGCCCTGGAGCAGATGGAGACGTCGAAGCTCTTCGGCATGGGAGGCGCCGCATTCGCCACTACCCATAAGTGGAAGTCGGTGCGGAAGGCCCCCGGGGCGATCAAGTACGTCGTCTGCAACGGCGACGAGAGCGAGCCGGGGACCTTCAAGGACCGCGACCTGATGCGGCTCGCCCCCCACTTGGTCGTCGAGGGGGTGATCATTGGCGCCCTGGTCATCGGCGCCAGGCGAGGGACGATCTACATCCGCCACGAGTATGAGGAGGAGATCGCCGCGGTGAAGGCCGCCGTCGAGGCCGCCCGCGCGATGGGGGCCCTCGGCCCCGACATCTTCGGCACGGGCCGGGCGATGGAGATCGACGTCTTCGTCAGCCCCGGCGGCTACATCTGCGGCGAGGAGAGCGCGCTGCTGGAGGCGATGGAAGACCGCCGGGCCGAGCCGCGCAACAAGCCCCCGTTCCCCATGTATACGGGGCTTTATGGCAAACCGACTTTGATCAATAACGTCGAGACCCTGAGCTGGGTCCCCTCGATCCTGCTCAACGGTGGCGCCTGGTATCGCGACCAGGGGATCGGCGGCGGGACCGGGCTGAGGTTCTTCTCGATCGCCGGCGACGTTGAGCGGCCCGGGGTGTATGAGATCCCCACGGGGACGACCCTGCGGCGGCTTGTCTTCGACCACGCGGGCGGGATGCGCGGTGGCCAAGCCTTGCGGGCCGTGGCGTTCTCGGGCCCGTCGGGCGGCCTGACCCCGGCCCGGGTCAAGGTTGAGAACGTCGGCAGGCGTTGGTCCAAGGACCATCCGCCGGGCGATGACGGGACCTATGACGTGCTGGACCTGCCGCTGGAGCCAGAGTCGTTCCGCGCGATCGGCACGATGCTGGGCGCGGCGATCACGATCATCGGTGCCGAGGCAAATCTGCTCGACTTCGCGCTGAGCTGCCTGCGGTTCTACCGTGACGAGTCGTGCGGCAAGTGCGTCCCCTGCCGGGTCGGCTCGCAGAAGCTCGTGGACCTGGCCGAGTCACTGGCGCGTGGTAACTTCCCGAGATCGGGCCTGGGGCTGGTCGATGAGCTTTCCAGGGCGATGGTCCTGACGTCGATCTGCGGGCTGGGGATGGTGGCGCCCAGCCCCCTGACATCGCTCATCAAGCACTTCCCCGAGGCGGTCGAGCCCTACCTGGCACCGGCCCGCTGAGCGGCCCCAACGCACCCGAGGCCCGACGATGGAGAGCAACGATGACCTGGTCCAGTTCACCTACGAGGGGCGCCAGCTCACCCTCCCCGACCTGACCAAGCAGCGCCTCTCCGAGAAGGTCTCGCTGTCGATCGACGGCCGGATGATCGAGGTGAACAAGGCCCGAATCCTCAAGGATGCCGCCAACAACGACGTGCTCGACGCCGACGGCGAGCCCGTGCTGCGGTACACGACCATCTACGACGCCGCCTGCGAGCTTGGCGACGAGACGCGTGCGAACATCCCGATCCTTTGCCACCGCGAGCACATGCGCCCGGCGGCCGTCTGCCGGATGTGCGTCGTCGACCTCGACCCAGAGGGGAAGGCCGGCAAGCTGGCCCCCGCCTGCCAGCGGCCCGCCTGGGACGAGCGGCTGGCCAAGCCGCTGGAAGTCGGCACGATGGCAACCAGCGCCCGGGTGCGCGAGGCCGTCTCGCTGCTGACCGAGCTGCTGTGCACCGACCACAGCCCGCCGAAGTCGACGGCCGGGCGCGGCACCAACGTCGACGAGCTGGGGGCCCTGGCCGCACGCCTAGGCGTGACCGAGAGCCGATTCCCGGCGTCGGGACGCGACCGGGGCCACGACGACAGCTCGGTCGTGATCGCCGTGGACCACAACGCATGCATCCTCTGCGACCGTTGCGTGCGGGCCTGCAACGACGTGCGCGACAATCAGGTCATCGGCCGGGCCGGCAAGGGGTTCACGGCCCGCATCGCCTTCGACCTCGACGCCGACATGGGCCATTCCTCGTGCGTCTCGTGCGGCGAGTGCATGATCTCGTGCCCCACCGGGGCGCTGTCGTACCGGGGTCAGGTCCAGTCCAAAGTTCCCGAGGGGACCGTGCCCGCCGACGAGCTGGCGCGGCACCCGCTGTTCGAGGGAGTCTCGGTGCCGTTCCTCGCCTGGAACGAGGGGGCCGTGCGGCGGAGGAGGCTGGCGAAGGGGGAGGTCATCTGCCGCGAGGGCGACTTCGGCTCGACGGCGTTTTACATCGAGGACGGCGAGGTCGAGGTCTTCCTCCAGGCGCAGCTCAAGCACCTGCGCACCCGCAATAACCGGAAGAAGGGCGACCGCGTGGACTGGGGCCTCTTCGGCCTGGTCCGCAAGTTCACCACCGAGCTGGTCGGCCGCGATGAGGACAGCCGCGACGAGGAATATGCGCCCCGATTCATCAACATCGACGCGCCCGTCGCCCTCGACTCCGAGGAGCCCATCGCCCGCATGGTCGCCGGCGACATCTTCGGCGAGATGACATGCATGAGTTCCTACCCGCGGTCGGCCACCGTGCGCGCGGCCACCGACTGCACCGTGCTGGAGCTTCAGCGCAACGTCCTGTACATCCTCCAGCGCAGCACCAAGTCGCGGGCCATGCTCGACGAGCGATACCGGCGGCGGGCCATCGACAATCAGCTCCGGAGCGTCCCCCTGTTCTCGGCGGTGGCCCGCGACGAGGCGGAGTTCCGCAGGCTGGTCGACCTGCTGCGCGACCGGGTGGGCCTGGGTCGGCTGAACCCGGGCGACCGGATCTTCAGCCAGGGGGACGAGGCCGACGCGATGTACCTGGTCCGCACCGGGTTCGTCAAGGTGGCCCAGTCTCGACGCGGTCAGGAGCAGGTGCTCAACTACGTCGGCCCCGGCGGTTACATCGGCGAGATCGGCCTGATCTCGCATCTGCCCGAGATCCAGGCCATGCACGTCTCCGCGGGCCGGCGCACGGCGACGTGCAGCGCCCTGGACCACGTCGACCTGGTCCGCATCGGCGGCGACGTGTTCCGCACGATCCTGGACGAGTTCCCGGCCGTGCGGCAGCAGGTGGCCCGGCTGGCGGTCGACCGGCTGCGCGAGATCGAGCGGGCCATCGGCCAGGTGGAGTCGGTCTCGCTGCCCGACTTCCTCAGCCAGGGGCTCTACAATGCGCAGAGCCTGCTGGTGCTGGACCTGGAGAAATGCACCCGCTGCGACGAGTGCACCAAGGCCTGCTCCGACGCCCACGAGGGGGTCACCCGGCTCATCCGCGAAGGGCTCCGGTTCGACAAGTTCCTGGTCGCCAGCTCGTGCCGGTCGTGCCTCGACCCGTTCTGCCTGGTGGGCTGCCCGGTCAACGCCATCCACCGCGGCGAGACCCGCGAGATCCTTATTGCCGACCACTGCATCGGCTGCGGCAAGTGCGCCGAGAATTGCCCCTATGGCAATATCAACATGCACTCGCTGCCCGGCAGGATGCAGGCCGACCCCGCCGACCCGGCGCGGACGATCGCCGTGGTGCAGCAGAAGGCGACGACCTGCGACCTCTGCATCAGCCTGGACGGCCAGCCCTCGTGCGTCTACGCCTGCCCCCACGACGCGGCGCACCGGATGACCGGGGCCGAGCTGCGCAACCTCGTGCAGATCGGCGGCACCGCCGGCTGACGCGGCGGGGGCTTGACAGGGGCCGGGCTCACTTTATCCTACAAAGCAAAGGGAGAGCAGGTCGAGGCACCGGGGGGCGACCGCGATGGAGCTGCGCGAGGCGATGACTCAGATCGCCGAGATCCGCCTGCAACTGGCCAGGACGGAGGTCTGCCGAGACTTCCGTTCGGTGCCGGTGGCGTTCTCGGGGGTGCTGGCGGTGGGAGCGGCGGCCTTGCAGGCGGCCTGGGTGGGCAATCCGACGACGCAGATGGATGCCTACCTGGTCATCTGGGTGGGCGCGGCGGCATTGAGCGTGGCGGCGGCCTTCGCCGAGATGGCGCTGCGAGACCGGCAGTTCCGACCGGCCTGGGCCCGCGAGAAGACCCGGCTGGTGGTCGAGCAACTCGTGCCTTGCGTCGTGGCCGGTGGTCTGCTGACCGCGGTGCTGTCGCTGCGGGCCCCGGCGTCGGCGTGGATGCTGCCGGGGCTCTGGCAGGTGGTCTACAGCCTGGGCCTCTTTTCCGCCTGCCGACTCTTGCCCCGGGGAACCTCACTGGTGGCGGGCTTTTACCTGGCCAGCGGGCTGGCCTGCCTGTCGGTGGCCCAGGGGCCGCTGGCGTTGTCGGCCTGGGCGATGGGCGTGCCGTTCGGGGTCGGCCAGATGCTGGCGGCGGCCGTCTTGCGTCGGTCGGGCGGCGGGGAGGCGGACGATGTCCATGCCTGAAGACATCGCCGGCGGCGAGGCCGGCCGGTTCGCCTACGACGGGATCGATCGCATCTTCCACGAGAAGGCCCGGCTGGGGATCATGACCTCGCTGGTCACGCATCCAAAGGGGCTCATGTTCAATGACCTCAAGGAGCTCTGCGCCCTGACCGATGGCAACCTGAGCCGCCACCTCCAGGCGTTGCACGAGGCCGGCTTCGTCGAGGTCTGGAAGGGCCACCGCCGCAACCGCCCGCAGACGCTCTGCAGGCTGACGGACGAGGGGCGGAAGCGGTTCCTGGATTATATCAACGTCCTTGAGAATGTGGTGGCCGACGCCCTGAACGCCGGCCGCGGCCCGTCGGCGAGCGCCTCCCCCTCGTCGCCCAAGTCGATCGCCGAGGGGTGGTCGCCCGCCTGATGGGCGGCCCTGCGCCCGGTCAGGGCGACCCTGGGATGCGCCTGGCCTCCGAGTCGGTCGGGGGCCGGTCCAGGGTGATGAAGGCGAACAGGTCGAGGATCTCCTGGGGTGTGAGCTGACTCTCGATCGCCTCGGGCATCAAGGAGAGTTCGCCTCGCTTCACCTCCTCGACCTCGGCGCGGGGGATGACCTCGACCTTCCCGCCCTGAAGTTTGAGCGAGACGGCCTGCGGGCTCTCCTCGACGAGCAGGCCGGCCAGGACCCGGCCATCGGCGGTGGCGACGGTCGTCGCCTGGTAGGCCGTGCCGATGACCAGGCTGGGGTCGAAGACGTTGGAGAGGAGCTGCTCGAAGGACGCGCGGCCGTTGCGGGTGATCTCGGGGCCCACCTCCTGGCCCTCGCCATAGATCTTGTGGCACTGGGCGCAGACCTTGCGGAAGGCGACCTGTCCGGCCTCGGGCTTGCCCTTCTCCTTATTCGCGACGAGGAACTCCCGCATCTGGCCGATCACCTTCTCGCGGGCCGGGTTACGTGCCTCGCGCACCATCCCGAAGTGTTTGAGGACCAGCGGGGCGATGGCCGGGTCCTTGCTGGCGGCGAGCTTGCGGATCTGATTGGCGTCGAGCGCCCCGGCGGGGATCGACTCGGCGGCGACGGCCTCCAGCAGTGCCTTACTCCACGAGGGTCGTTGCGTGAGCAACTCGACGGCCCGGGGCTTCAGCTGCGGCTCCAGGGCGTTGAAGCGGGCGAGGACCAGGACGGCAACGGCCGGGTCGTCCAGGCCACCCATGGAGGAGAGCGCCTGGCCCCGCAGTTCGGCCGACGCCTTCGAATCGAGCAGGATTCCGCAGGCCTCGACGGCGCCCCGAGGATTGGCGCCGACCAGACTGTTCAGCGCGTCGAGCCGGCGGCCGTCCGGCAGGTCGTGGCGGCCGACCGAGGCCTGGGCCAGCGCCAGGCCGGCGGGGTCGCCCCAGGTCGCCGAGAGGAGCGCCGCGTCGAGGGCGACGGGCGACTCAGGGGCAGCCGCCAACGCGGCAACGGCCTTTCCAAGCTCGTGTTTCAGGCCGGTTCGAAGCTCGGGGCCGCCCCTGCGGTAGCCCTGCTTCAGCACTTCGAGGGTCGATGCGACGACCTTCCTGTCCACGTCGGGGGCCTCGATGACGGCGAGCGCGACCCGCGCGGCGGTTCCGGCGGAGGGACGAGCCCGGCCGAGCAGGCGGTCGATGGCGCGGGGGAGGACCCCTGCGATGGCCGGGTTCGCGGCGAGGTTCCCGTTGGCGATCAGCGACGCGAACCGCTCGCCCTGATCTTCCAGGAGCGGGTGCAGATTCTGCCAGGCGACGCGAGGCAGGGCAGGGTCGTCGCCGGCTCGGCCGATGATCTCGACCAGGAGCGGGACGGCGTCGATCCCCTCGATCTTGCGGGCGGCGATGGCCACCTGGAGGACGACGTCGAGGGCGGGATCGCTCGCGAGCGCGACGATCTGGTTGCGCAAGGATTCATCGGTGGTCCTGGCATTGCCCGCGGCCCGAACGCCCCAGGCACGCAGCACGCGGTCGGGGTGGCCCAACAGCTTTGTGTTGAAGGCCGGGTCGAGCGGGCCTGAGCCGACGAGCGCCCAGAGGGCGTGCATCCGGCCCGGGCGCGAGGCCGATTCGTCGAGGACCAGGCGTTCGAGCTGGGGCCTGGCCGCGGGTTCGTTCCGTTCGGTCAGCAGGCGCTGGGCGATGTCGCGGTCGTAGATGTTCGGGCTGGACAGGCGCGTGATGAGGCGGGCGGTCGAGTCCCGGGCCATGTCAAACTTCGGGGCCCTGGGCGTGTCCTTGTAGCGGACCCGGTAGAGGCGACCCTTCAGCCGGTCGATTCCCTCGGGGTCTCGATTGGCGTCCTGATAGCAGTGATAGCGGTCGTACCAGTCGAGCACATAGAGCGAACCATCCGGGCCGACCTTCTGGGCGACCGGCATGAACCAGGCGTCGTTGGCCCTGAGGAAGTCCTCCTCGGGACGGCCCGCGTAGGTGGACCCGTTGCGGTCGACGCGGTCGAAGTTGATGGCGTTGCCGTGGATGTTGCCCATGAAGAGGGCGCCGCGGTACTGCTCGGGATAGGCGGGGCTGTCGAAATACTGGATGCCGCAGTAGGCGGCCTGCTGATGCTTGTAGTTGACGATGGACTCGATCTTCCAGGTGAAGGGCGGGTATGGCCCCCCCTGGCGGTGGTAGTAGCCGGTCTCGGCCAGGTTCCAGAGATGGTCGATGACGCAGGCGCTGGCGAAGGCGCTCCCCTCGGTGTCGAACGTGATGCCCCAGGGGTTGCTGGTCCCCTCGCAGAAGACCTCGAAGTCTTTGGTCCTGGGATGGATGCGGAAGATGGCGCAGGTGAAGTCGAATGTCTTGCCGCGATGCTCGACGTGGGCGGGGTTGAAGACGCCGTTCCAGCCGTAGAGCCAGCCGTCGGGGCCCCAGGTCAGCGAGTTGGGCAGCTCGTGGGTGTCATCTCGGCCGAAGCCGGTGACGACGACCTCGCGGGTGTCGGCCTTGTCATCGCCGTCGGTGTCCTTGAGGAAGAGGATGTCGGGGGAGTTGGCGACCCAGACGCCGCCGTGGCCCACGGCGATTCCCGACGGGATATTCAGGCCGTCGGCGAAGACGGTGAACTTGTCCATCACGCCGTCGCCGTCGGTATCCTCCATGACCTTGACGCGATCCTTGCCGGGACCGGGGCTGCGCCTGGGGTATTCCAGGCTCTCGACGACCCAGACGCGGCCCCGCTCGTCGAAGGTCATCCCGACGGGGTTGACCAGGTCGGGCTCGCTGGCGACGACCTCGACGGAGAACCCCGGCGGCACGGTCATGGCGCGGGCGGCCTCGGCGGCGCCCAGCGGGGCCCCCGGCGGCTTGGACTGGCCGCGCGGGATCGGCTCGGGCTCCTGGGCATGCGACCGTGCGGTGGCCAGCGCGAGCAAGGCACAGAGAATCGTCGCGTGATGGGGCTTCAATCGTCCCGATGGCGTCAACAACATCAACGATCTCCTAGACCTGGACCTCTCGGCAGGCTTCCACGAAGTGGGCCGGGTCGCTCGACCGGATCCGAGTATCGTGGAGCTTGGCGAGAAACTCAAGCCTGGGGATGGGTCGCGGCCCCCCCCCTTGGTCGCGGGCCGGCGATCCGCTAAAGTCGGCGACATGGGAGACACGGTGAGCTGGCGAATCGAGTTGGACGATGCGATCCGCCAGGCCGGCGACGACCCGGTCTCGCGCTATCTCCATCTCGCGACGGTGCGACCGGACGGCCGTCCGGCCAACCGGACCCTGGTCTTCCGTGGGTTCGCGCCGGGGTCCGACGCCCTGCTCGTCGCCACCGACTCGCGGAGTTCCAAGCTGAGGCAACTCCCCTGGGGCGAAGTCTGCTGGTTGTTCGCCGGCACGCGGCAGCAGTTCCGCATCCTGGGGAAGCTGACGGCGGTCGGCCCCGGGCGTGACGAGGAGTTCGCCGCCGAGCGAGTCCGCCTCTGGCGGGCCCAGTCTCCCGCGGCGCGGATCCAATACGCCTGGCCCGAGCCGGGTGGTCATCGTGCAGACCCGTCTGCCTTCGAGCTGCCGGCCCCCGACGCCGATCGCCCGCCGGCTGTTTTCACCCTGCTGATCCTCGACCCCGAGGAGGTCGACCACCTCGATCTCCGCCCCACCCCGCATCGGCGGACCCGATGGGTGCGGGCCGGGCATGGCGAATGGGCGCCCGAGCCGCTCAACCCCTGAGCCCATGGGTTCGGCCCGAGGCCGCCGGAATTCAGGCTGAGGACTGATGGTGCTCATGGTGACTCCTTGCCCCGAGGCCGACGCGTGCCTCGGCCGGGCGTTCCGGCGAATCGGACCCCGAGGATGTTCGCCACGGGACGCTGACAACGCGGAATCTTGGTGTGGCAAGGCCGGCTGAGCAGCGCCGGCGAGCCGTCCAGCCCACGCCCGGCGAGGGCCGAAGAGCCGCCGCCATCGAGTTCGATCGCCTCGGCGACCCCCAGCTCAAGAAAGAGCTGGGCAAGTTCCCGGTCGGTCATCCCGAGGCTGTAACGAGGCTGCTTGCCGTCGACAACGATGAGGACAAGACGCCGGCGTGCGAGATCCAGGCCCAGGGCCGTGTGGGGGTAGGGGTGACTCTCGGAGCCCGGAATGGGTTCGTTCGATCCCGGCGGAATGGGTTCGTTCGATCCCGGCGGAATGGGTTCGTTCGATCCCGGCGGAATGGGTTCGTTCGATCCCGGCGGAATGGGTTCGTTCGATCCCGGCGGAATGGGTTCGTTCGATCCCGGCGGAATGGGTTCGTTCGATCCCGGCGGAATGGGTTCGTCCCTTCTCAGAAGCCAACGCGGTCCGCTGACGGCCAGGGAGGCTTCGGGCGGGGGGGGACCGAAGCCGGCTTCTCCGCTGGGGGTGGCCCAGAAGGTGATCCAGGCCGGCTGCGGGGTGCCGAAGGGTTGGCCCTCGCCGATTGTCGGGCCGATCGGCTGGACGAGGTCGCCCTCGTGGGGGCTGAAGCTCAGGGGATGGGACTCTCGGAAGGGGTGGAAAAAGCTGGCATTGATGGCCAGGTCGACATCCAGGGCTTCGAGCGCCCGCGTGGGCGTGAGGGCGGCGGCGCGAGGGCCGTCGGGGGTCATCGTCGGGGGCGTCGCCGCCAGGCGGCTTCCACGGTCGAGGTCGACCACGACGACGTGGGCGACGATGGGCCTGGGGGAGGAACGGACCAGGCGGGTGTAAGTCACGCCCGGGGCGAGCACCCGGGACTCGGGCGCGGGCTGGCCCAGCGCAAAGCAGGCGGCCAGGTAGACCGCGAGCAGGCCGAACGGGAGTGAAACCAGGCCCAGGACCGTCGTCGTGGCGAGGCCGAGGCGGGCCGCCGCACATTGGCCGCAGTGCGCTGAAAGGCGGCGGGCCGCGACGGCCAGGGCCGCGAGGAGGAGGCTGATCGAGGCCGAGACGAGCCAGGTCAGGATCATGCCGTCCGCCGGGTCGAGAGGAGAATTCCCGTACATGCAAAGTCGAGCTGCACTACTGATACGAGATATTTCGGAACTTTGCGAGGATTCTAGGGAGAGAATTGCCTTTTTTTCGGACTATCTACTAGGGGGCCGCGTGAAACTGAGCCGACGGCCCCGGCCCATGGATGGGAACTGGCCGGGTGGATTGTGCCGCAAATTATTTGTGGTTTAAGACTTGTGTTATCCCGTATTGGGGAATTATGGCCATGGCGAACGCACAAGGGCGAGTGGTCTCGATTTCAGGCGGGACGTGCCGGAAGCAGGACCGGACCCGGCCGACCTCTTCGGTCAGGCAAGAGTCCTCGACCGAAGGGGCCGGGGCGGGGCATCCGATGGCGCCGCCGGAAGGGGCGAGCGTCGGGAAGCGCTGGAGGTTCCGGCGCAACCTGGTGATCTACGTGGCGCACCGCTCGGGGCTCTCGCAGCGGATGCTGGCCGACGTCTTCGACCTGCCGAGGTCGAGGATCGGCGCGATCCTGGAGGAGATGGCGAAGTTCGAGTGAGCGGAGGCACCGCGAGTTCATCCGAAGCTGTTTGATCGGTTCATCGTTTCATTCCTTTGAATTTTGCCCCGGTCCCCGCGCGGCGGGCCCGGGTTTCGGGAGCGGCGGAGGGGACGGAGCCGGCGGCTTCCGGGGCGATGCGGGCCCGGGGGCGTAGGAGCCGGGAGGAGGCGGACCATGGCGGGGCTTGTTTCATGACTTGTCTATTTCCTGGATTTAATGCTTGTGGACGACGTGGTCAACTGCCCGAAGGGGGGCGACGATGCCCGCCCTCTGGATGAGGAAGCGCTCTACAAATGGATCGTCGAGAACACGGGGATCAAGATCGCCCGGACGAGCGTCTGCGAGGGGCACTCGCCGGTCTGGGCGTTCGTGCGTGACCTGTTCTTCAACCGGCCGAACCTGAGCCTGATCGTCGGGCCCCGGGGCGGCGGCAAGTCGTTCTTATCGGCGCTCGACACGCACCTGATGAGCCGCTGGAACCCGCGGTATGGCACCCGGATTCTGGGTGCAAGCCGGGCGCAATCGGAGCAGGTGTATGCGGGGCTGCGCGAGATTTTGGAGGGCTCGGAGCTCCTCGGCCGCGGGGACATGGATCGGGTGAAGATGCTGCGCGACCGGGCGCGGTACGAGAACGGCTCGGACGTGGCGATCCTCGCGGCGTCAAGCCGGAGCGTGCGCGGGCCGCATGTTCCCTGCCTCAAGCTCGACGAGGTCGACGAGATCGACTCCGATTGCCGCGAGGCGGCAATGGGCATGAGCATGAACAAGCATGGGCATAAGGCCTCGGTGGTGATGACCTCCACCTGGCACAGGCTCGGCGGCCCGGTGGGGCAGCTGCTCGACCGATCACGCGAGGGGAACACGTTCCCGTCGTACACGTTCTGCGTCTTCGAGGTGCTGGAGCGGTGCACCGACGAGCGGTCGGGGCCTAACCTCGAGCACTGCCCGAGCTGCCCCCTGATGACGCATTGCCACGACCGGCCCCCCTGGCAGACGCCCAAGGCGAAGCGGTCGGACGGCCACTACTCGATCGATTCGCTGGTGCAGAAGGTGGTGGCGACCAGCAAGCGGACCTTCGAGGCCGACTACCTCTGCAAGGGGCCGAAGGCCGACGGGCTCTGGTTCCCCGCGTTCGACCCGGATCGGCACGTGAGCGAGCTCGCCGAATATGACCCGCACCTGCCGGTGCACCTGGCGGTGGACTCGGGCGTGTTCACGGGGGCGGTGTTCTTCCAGAAGACCCAGGCTTACACGCCCACTGGGATGGTCGAATCGATCCACGTGTTCGCCGACCACCTGATGGAGGCGCAGTCGGTCGAGGTGAACGCGCGGACCTTGCGCGACATCGCCGGGAGCCTCTGCCAGGGCAAGATGCAGCACATCTGGGCCGACCCGGCGGGGAGCTACCGGAACACGATCGCCGTGACGGCGACGAGCATCTACGAGAACCACGGGCTGAAGCCCATGAACCCTTGGCCCGGCGGCTCGGTGAACGACGGCCTGACCCTGGTCGAGTCGTTCATGGACGCAGCCGACGGGAAGTCTCGGCTGCTGATCCACCCGCGATGCAAGAACCTGATCTCGGCCTTGCGGAGCTACCGGAGGGCGAAGCGGGCGGGTCAGTGGATGGACTATCCGGAGGATCCGCAGCATCCGCACGAGGACCTGGTCGACGCGCTGCGCGGGGGCCTGCGCGCGATCTACCCCGAGGGCCGGAAGCCTCCGGCCTCGGACAAACTCCCCCGCGTGGCCGCCCGACAGGTGTTCTGACATGAATTTGAAGCGGGAGAGCGTGGACTTGATCCGACGCCGCCATCCCGAGTGGTCCGAGCACAGGCTGCGCTGGCAGTGGCTGCTGGATTCGCTGGAGGGGGGCGAGCGTTACCGGCAGGCGATCTACGGCTATGACCGCCGAGGCCTGCCGATCCGCAACATGATCCGCCACAAGCGCGAGTACCCCGACCCTCGGGAGTCATCGGGCGAGCTGGCGGCGATGGCGGGCGCCGACCCGGCGACCCTGGCCACCGACGACGACTACGAGCTGAGGCGGGCGCGGACGCCACCGCCGACCTTCGTGGCCGAGGCCGTGGAGACGCACCTGTCACGCATCTATGTGCGAGAGGTGAGGCGCAGCGGCCCCGAGGCCTTGACCGCCTGGTGGGCCGACGTCGACGGCTGCGGTACCTCGATCGACCAATGGATGGCCGAGACCGTGGCTCCGCTGCTGATGGTGCTCGGGCAGATCGACCTCTGCTTCGATCACCCGGCGCCGCCCAAGGGCGAGGTGGTGGAGACCCGAGCCGACCAGCGCAGGCTGGGGCTCGACCGGTGCGTGGCCTCGTGCATCCTGCCCGAGGACATGCTTTGGTGGCGCCTGGATTCGACCGGCCAGCGCTACGAGGAATGCCTGGTGCGCGAGCTGGTGGAGGGTGCCGATGGCGTGGAGCAACGCTACAGGCACTGGACGGCCGAAGGATCGACCCTGTACACGGAGGAGGGCGAGGTTCTGGCCGAGATGCCGCACCCCTACGGCCTGGTGCCGATCGTCCGGCTATTCGACCGGCGCAAGCCCCGGTGCCGCCACACCGGGCAGTCGCGCTACGAGGGGATCGCCGAGCGCCAGCGCGAGTATTACAACCGCGATTCGGAGCTGATCCTCTCTGACACGACGCAGGCACACCCGCTGCTGCAAGGGCCCGAGGACTTCGTGCAGGGGGACGGCACGGTCCCGATCGGGCCGAGCTGGCTCCTGCCCAAGAAGAAGAATGTGCACGGGGGGACGGCGACCTACGAGGGGTTCGACGTGGTCAACTTCCCCAAGGACGGGGCCGAGAGCCTACGGAAGAACAAGGCCGACCTGCGGCAGGAAGTCGACCGGGACTCGGCCCTGGTCCGCCCGAGCGGCCTGTCCGGTGCGGCGCAGTCGGGCCTGTCGAAGCTGATCGACCACGCCGACGGCAACAACCGGCTGGCCAAGGTGGCCAAGGTCCTGGCCCGCTCCGAGCAGGTGGCCGCCGAGCTGGCCTGGGTGGTCCTGAACGACGGCGACGTCGAGCGGGGCGACCTCCAGCTCGTCCAGGTGATCTACCCGGCGGAGTTCGACCTGTACACGGCCGGCGACGTGGCGAGCGCGGCCTCGTCGTTCCAGTCGATCGCGGCCCAGGCCGGGGCGCTGCCGACGACGGAGGCCTTGATCCTCTCGAGACTCGCCCGGCTCTGCCTGCCGGGGATGCCCGACGCCCAGTACGCGGCCTGCGACGAGGAGATCACGTCGTTCCTGGAGGGCCGGACGCCGTTGCCCGCGGCGGAGAAGCGGGGCGGTCACGCGGAAAGCGGCCACCTGTCCGAGCCCTAATGTGGGATTTATGTTGCGTTTGCGGGATTGAGAGAGACTGAATTGTGGCCATCGCCGGCTGCAAAGGGGTGAGGACGCGGTGAGTTGGCGGCCGGGAAGGGTGTGGACGCGGGGCCGATGGGCCCCTCGGCCCGGCCCGGTCGCCAGGCGAATGTGCCGCGTCGCCTGGGGCCTCGAATCCATGAATGGAGAACAGCTCGGCCCGCTGCTCGTCGCGGGGGCCGTCATTCTGATGGGCCTGGCGGCGTGCCGCGCGGTGGCCCTGCCGCTGGTCCTGGGCCTGTTTCGTCGCCGCCCTTGAGCGAATGTGAGTGGCCCAAAAAATGAGTATCCGTTTGATCCGTCTTGCCCCACTGGTCGGTGAGCCCGGCGGTTCGCCGGCCGCCGACGTCGTGACGATCTCGCGGGCAGAGCTCGACGCGCTGCGCCTTCAGGCCGCCGGCCCGCCCGAGGAGCCGCGGCCGTCCCGGTCGCGTGAGGCCGAGGAGCGGACGGAGGCCCTGGCCGCGGAGCTGGCCGGGATGGAGAAGAAGGCGAGCGCCTGGGAGCAGGCGTTCAAGGGGGCGATGCGTGACCGCGAGGTTGCCACCGCCCTGGCGGGCCGTCCGCTGGTCTCCGGGGCCGTCGGCCAGCTGCTGAAGCTCTGGCGCGACGACTTCGAGGTCTTCGAACGCGAGGGTCGCCACGAGGTGGTCTCTCGCGACGGCCGGCCCGCATCGGATGTCGTGGCCGAGCGACTGAAGAGTTCCGAGTATGCCCATTTCGCCTTGCCCAGTTCTCGTGGTGGTGTCGGGGGACGCGACGTCGCGTCTCCCGTACCGGGCGCCGCAGCCCGGGGCACGAGCCCGCGGACGCTGGGCGAGGCCGTCGTGAGCCAGTGGCGGTCGATGGATCGTCCCGATTCGGGGGCCACCGGCCCCGTCGGGCTGGGCCGTCCCCGCCGTTCTTAATTCATTTCCGAGTCGGTCCCGCCTCCTCGCCGCGATCCGGCGCAAGGGGCGGGGCCAGGTCCGAGGGTCCCGTTCATGGCCAATGCGTATCTGCAGGGCATCCAGAACGTCTTCGACAACCAGTCGCAGATCCGCAACGACATCCACGTCGTTTCGACTAACTGGTTCGTGAATCGCTGCCCGCTGGTCTCGAGGCTGCCGCGTGCGGCCGCCGGCTCGACCACCTTCACGATGGTCAGCCGCGCCTTCCGCACCCGGGTCGCCACGCTGGCCGCGGCCGCGACCGCCGGCGACAGCCAGCTCACGCTGGTCGACGCCAGCGCCTTCATGACCGGCGACGTGCTCGAGCTGGCCTCGGGCGAGCGGGTCGAGCTGCTGTCCGACCCCAACCCGGTGACCAACGCCATCACGGTGCGCCGCGCCGCCGAAGGCACGACCGCCAGCACGGGCGCCATTAATGACACCGTCCGACTGATCGGCAACAGCCGGACCGGTGGCGAGATCAACCAGAACGGGATCGCGCTGAAGCCCATCGGCGTGCCGCAGTTCTGCCAGACCTGGATGCACCCCGTGCAGGTCAGCGGCGCGCTGCAAGGCTCCACCTCGTACCAGGCGTCCGCGGGCAATCGGACCCCGTTCGACCAGAACAAGATGGACGCCTTGCAGAACCTGATGGATGACATGGAGGTCAGCTGCTACTACGGCCGCGGCGAAGACCCCGCCGTCGCCAGCAGGCCGAAGCAGAAGGGCCTGAAGACCCTGCTGAACGTCAACAGCGTGACCAGCCCGACGAACGCGGCGGCCTACCGCGCCGTGGACTTCATCCGCGACACGATGGAGAAGTGCCGCACCGGCGGCGGCGATCCCGACGTGCTGCTGGTGGCCCCGAACTTCATGACTGGCCTTGCCACATGGGGCTCGCAGATTCAGCGGATCGACGCCGGCGTGAACGTGTTCGGCACGCCGATCGATGTGTTCGCCGTGCCGTTCCTGGGCGGCCTGTCGATCATCGAGGCCCCGCTCCTGCGTTCGGGCACCGCGGTCTGTCTGACCTCGTCCGAGGTAAGGCTGCGGATGAAGCGCAACGAGTTCTGGAACCCGCGTGGCGTTCGCGGCGACGCCTTCGAAGGTGAGTGGTTGGCCGAGGGCGCCATCGAAGTGGAGAACCCCAGCCATCATGCCTGGCTCGAAGGCGTGACCGCTTTCTCGGCGAGCTGATCGCCGGGCACTTCGCCCAGCTATTGACACTCGCCCCCTTCCTCGACGAGGTGCAGACGGCCATGAGGTTACGTTTCCCAGGGATGTCCGTCTTCGTGGCGGCCGCCGCACGCCAGGCGGGTCTCGCCGATCTCGCCTCGTCGATGCGGGGTGTCGAGACCCTCTCTTCGCTGTCGAACCTGTGTGCGCAGGCGGCCGAGGCGTCGGCGGCCGAGGCGCTGACGATCCTCGACCGCGCGACGCGGCATCGAGACGTCCTCCGGATCACGCTCTGGGCGGCCGAGCTGATGCTGGAGCACGCCCGGAGTGGCCTGCACGATGTCTCGGAGGCGGGGGAGGGCCCCCCGCCTGCCGGGACGGATGCGGAGAGCGGTCACGTCCCCGAGATCAGCGACTATATCAAGCCCCGGCCGGCCCGGTCCCGGACCCGAACCAGAAAGCCAGGCAATGATGATCGGTCCTGAATCGGTCTATGCGACGGACGAGGACGTGGCGGTCCGTGCCGCGGCCGACTTCATGCTCCTTTGCCCCCACGACCAGGTGGTCGTCCAGGGTTCCGACGGGGTCCTCGGGCCGGCGGATCGATGGCTGCTCCGCTCGGGCACGGTGGACTTCACGGCCCGCGGGGTCGTCGCTGGCCAGGTGGTGCGGCTGCTCCGCCCCGTCACGGCCTTCAGGCCGCCGGGCGAGTCCCTCGCCGTGGATCGGGCGGTGGCCGGCTCCGGCGTGCTGCTGAGGCGCCTCGGGCAGGGATCCGGGGCAGGGCAGACGCCCGGCCCCGACGCCGGGGTCACCGGGGTCGAGTTCCGGATCGTCACGCTGGCGCCTCAGATCGCTGCGGCCACGAGCGACCTGAACCGACGGCTCGGGGTCGATCCGTCCCTGGCCGGCCGGAGGCCGGGCGACCTGTCGGACCCGAGGGAGCTGCGGGACGCCGTGGTCCTGACCGTGCTCTATCGCCGCTACCTCGACCTGGCCCGCGGAGACGGCCGGTCGGAGGGGACGTTCGTCGCGAAAGCGTCGCTGTTCAAGGCCGAGCTGGACGAGCTTCTGGCCCGGCTGATCGTCCACTGGAAGCCCGCCGACCCGTCTGGCTGGTCCGTTCCTGCCAGTCGGTTCAGCACCCGGATCTCGCGCTAGCCATGGCCATTGTCTATCGGATCTATGCGAACGACGGCCACGGCGGCCCGATTAACTACAACCTGCCGATCGCCACGACGGCGGCGACGACCTTCCTGGTCGGCACGCTTCCGCCCGGCAGCGACGCGGCCTATGCGGTCCGTGCCTTCGACGATTCGGTCGGTATCGAGGAGTCGAACAGGGATGCCCGTGTCCGTATTCGGACCGACGCCCTGGGCACTGACGTGGGGGCATTGCCCGGTGCCCTGATCGGCCCCTCGGTCCGCCGGATCTCGGGACGGCGCCTGGCGCTGGCCTGGCTCAGCCCCGTGATCCGGGGCTCGGCCGGACCTGATGGGTTCCGACTCTACGCGACGACTGTCGCGGGCGGCGTCCCCGACCAGCTCCTGGCGACGGTCGCGTTCGTGGGTGGCCAGTCGACCTACCGTCTCATCGTTGCGGACGCGGGCTATCGTGGCGTGACGATCCGGCCTTACAACGCGGCCGGTGAGCGGGCCGCCGAGCCGGTGCTCTCGCCGTCCGGGCTCTCTTCGACGGCGAGCCTCTCGGCTGCCGAGTTGATCGGGGCCAATTCCAACTGAGCCCGCCGAGCGTTGGACGCCGGGTCTCGGCGCGGCGGCAAAGGCGTGACCCGGGGCCTCCCGGGAGAGCACGCCTCGACCCTCGACGTCGGCCTCAGCGCGAGCGGGCCGGAACGTCTCTGAGACCAATGGACCGGTGAACCTGGTGAATTCAACACCTTACTTCGCACCGAAGTATTTCCCGAGCGACTACTTTCCGAGTTACGCCCTGGCTCCGACGTCGCCCACCCTGCCTTCGGACTCGACCGGCCCGCTGTATTTCGCGCCGAGCTATTATCCGCCGAGCTACTTCCCCTGGAATGGGACTGCTGGCGACTCCACGCAGCCCGAGGTCCCCCCGGTTGCCGAGGACGTGCCCTTGCTGGAGGCGATCGTCGCGGCTCTGGACGATTCCGCGGAGTTCGGAGAGGTCCGCGGGCTGGCCACGATCGCCGAGCGTGACGAGCTGGCACTCGATCGGCTGCCCTTCCTCGGTGTGATCCCCGACGGATGGCAGATGGCTCTTCATGACTCGGATTGCTCGATCGAGCGGTCCGAATTCCTGATCCATATCGTCGCGACCGGACTCGACGGGCGCGGCGGGGCTGTGGAGTTGTTCCGCCTCTTCAGATCGGCCCGCGCGGCGATCGCTGGTGTGACGCCGGCGACCGACGTGGTCCCTCGCCTTACGCGGTGGGAGAAGGCCGTGGTCGCCCAGGCGGGCGAATATCGCTACTCGCTAAGCGCCCGGCTCTCGATCTCTCAGGCGAGGATCGGCGGCGTGGCCGTGGGCTGAGGCTCAACGTGCGGCTCGCCCCGGTCACGGCGGCGGGATGAATCCCGCTGCAAATGGCCCGGTCGAGGGCGGTCCGCGAGACTTCGGGATCGTCCGGCTTCGTCTCGACTCTTAACGCGGTCGACGAGACATCTCTCGGCCCTACAGCCGACTCGTCGTTCAATCCTCTGATCTTTGATGCTTCGTCGCGACGGCTCGAGTGAAGGAACCGAACGAAGGTCGGGCGGCGTCTCTTCCCGGAGACTTATCCATGAATATCGTGCGGACTGCTACGCGACTCCAGGACCAGGACGACCTGTCCTCCTCGTTCACGGCGACGGGCCAGGTGCCTGCCTGGAATCAAGCCACGAAGAAGTTTGACCCGACCGCCATCACGGTCGGGCCGGCGGGCCCTGCCGGGCCTAAGGGCGATACCGGCAATACGGGCCCCGTCGGTCCGTTGGGCCCTGTGGGGCCTGCTGGCCTAACTGGTGCGGTCGGGCCTAAGGGCGACACCGGCAACACGGGGCCCGTCGGTCCGTTGGGCCCTGTGGGGCCTGCTGGCCTAACTGGTGCGGTCGGGCCTAAGGGCGACACCGGCAATACGGGCCCCGCCGGCGTGACCGGTTTGTCCACGATCGCCGGCGCCTCCGATTTGTCGGCAGTGCCGACCACGACCGGCCAGGTGCTGGCCTGGAACGCCTCCACCGCGAAGTTCGACCCGGCGACCGTGGCGGCGTCCATCGGGATGGGCACGACACTCAGCGGCTCGCCCTCAGTGGGGGCCGTCCTGATCGTCGGAACCTCCGGAGTCCTTGCCCAGGACGCCAAGCTCGCCTTCGACGCGACCAATAAGCGACTCGGAGTCGGCATCGCCTCACCGACGGCCGCCTTGCACGCCGTCTCTTCGGCGACGACCGACGTGACGGTGAAAGCCATCGGCATGGCCTCGCAGACTGCCGACATCTTCCAGGCCAGGACGTCTGCCGGGGTGGGGCTGACCGTCGCCTCGACCGGAGTTGTGTCGTCGCCGGGGGTGGGGATCGGCAGCGAGGTTTTCGGTGCCAACGCCTATTGCCTCGGCAATTACGCGATGGCCATCGGCAACACCGCGCGGGTCGAGGCCACGGCCGGAGGTGGCATGGCGCTTGGCACCAGCTCCTGGGCCCGCCAGGCCGGCGCGATCGCGATCGGCGGCGGCAACACCAACGGCGTCAATTCCATCAGCATCGGCGGCAACACCGACGCCCATTATTCGATCGTCATGGGCAAGCTCGCCACCTGCCTGGGCGCCTACGCGAATTACTTCGCCGTCGGGGCGTCCTCGACCGCGTCCGATCCGCTCTGCTTCATCAAGGCGATGAGCCTGGGAGTCACGACCGACGTCGCCCCCCGTCCCTCGGCCATGTACACGACCACGTCGGGCATCGGCACCGACATCGGCGCCTCCGACGTCGTGCTCGCGGGCGGGGCTTCGACCGGACTGGGAACGGCCGTCAACCCCCGCGGCGGGGCCGTCAGGCTGCAGACGTTCCTCAGGAGCATGTCGAGCGGGTCTGCCGGGTCGGCCGCCGTCGATCGTCTCGTCGTCGCGCCGGAGAAGTCGCTGACGACCGCGGTCGCGGGTGATGTGTTGTCGGTTCCTCTAGCCGCCGGCACCAGCGTCGGCCTCAACCTCTCCTGGTCGGCCGAGGTCACCGACGGGACCGACCTCCAGCGACTCTCCGGGGTCACGACGATCGACATCCTCAACAAGGCCGGAGTGGCGACCAGCCAGATCACGCCCATCGGTACGCCGGTCCTGCTGGCTAGCTCGGGCACGCTCGCCGTTGGGTTTAACGTCACATTCGCCTCGGGCGTGGCCAAGGTTCAGGCGACCGTGACGTCCAGCCTCACCCCCTCGCCCAGATACCCGCAGTTTTGGTTCAGCCTCGGTAACGGCTCGCGGTCCCTCGTGACTCTCCTGTGATCGGCCGGCCCCCCGTTCGACTCCGAACCGACCGACTCTATGGAGACTTGCATGGCACTTAAAATTGGCACCCATCTCTCGCAGCTCTCCTATTACGACCCAGCGACCTGCTCGCCCGACATCCTGGCGCGGCAGGCCAGCGGGCTCGACACCTCGCGGATGTCGGATACGCTCGCCTCGGCCCACGCGGTCGGCGACAACCTGCTGACGATCGCGACGCCCAGCGTCTGGAGCGACGACCCGGGCTACACCGGCGTCCCCTCCACCGGGCTGCTGACCGTGCGCGACCTGGGCACGACCAACGGCGGGGTGTCGCGCGGCTCGGTGCGGTACGCCTACACCACGGTCAAGGGCTCGACGAAGCTGATCCTCACCGGCGTGGCCCTCTACGGCACGACCGACGTCATCTGCGACGCCGGCAGCCTGGTCAGCCGCAACGGGGCGTCGGTCTGGGTCAACGACGGCCCCTCCCCGCTCGCGGCCAACCACGTCGTCTCCGGCCGCGACACCGGCTATCCGGCCGGGTTGGCGGCCAACCAGTCGATGCGGGTCGTCTACAAGTCCAGCCGGGCCACGCCGGCCGGCACCTGGACCATGACCGCCAAGGGGACCGGCACGCTCGCCGTCACGGCCGGAGCCTACACCAAGACGTTCGCCTTCGTGGACGGCGCGTGCAGTTCCCCCACGCTGGCCATGCCGACGATCGCGGTCGATCAGAACTGGCTGATCACCCTCACGGCGTCCAACGCGGCCGCCCCGCTGTACGACGCACGGTTCATCATGCCCGGCTCCGACCCGGACAGCGGCAAGACCTTCGTCCAGCTCTACGCCGAGAACGCGTCGAACCCGACCTACTTCCTGCACCACCCCGATTATCTGGCGTATTACCTGCCGTTCGCCTGCATCCGCACGGCCGACAATAACGTCAACAGCCAGTCCAGCCCGCCGATGAAGGCGGAGTGGGTCGACCGATCGAAGAACACGCAGCTGTTCGGCTACAACAGCGGCCGGTCGATGCCCGTCGAGCAGGAGGTCCAGCTCTGCAACGAGATCGGCCGCGACCTCTGGCACAACACCACACACCGCGAGACCGACGCCTCGATCGCCGCGTTGGCCGCCTACTTCCTCGACACCCTCGACCCCCGGCTCAAGGTCTGGGTCGAGCACAATCTCGAGGTCTGGAACTGGAACTATTGGGTCAAATACTGGGCCATCGCCCGCTGGTCCCGCGAGACCGACGGCCTCGCCAGCCTGACCCGGTCGGGCACAACCGCGACGGCCACCTGGGGCGTCTCCTGCCTGCGCCGGTACGTCTCGGGCATCACCCGCTCGGGCTCCGTGGCCACGGTCACCTGCCCGCTGCACGGCCTGTCGGTTGGCTCGCTGGTGAACATCGGCGGCGCGAATCAGGCCGACTACAACGGGACGTTCACGGTCACCGGCATCCCGACGGCCAACACGTTCACGCTCAACGTGGCAAACTCGCCCGCCACACCCGCCACCGGGGCGATGTTCGCCACCGGCCACGGCCTGATCGTCGGCGACTCAATCATGTTGACCGGCGCGACGGACCAGGGCTGGAACGGGACGTTCACGGTCGCCGGCGTCACCGACCTGCTCGCGGTCACGTTCACCGTCTCGGGCTCGCCCGCGTCGCCGGCCGTCGCGATCGAAGATCATCACATCCTCGCCTACAAGAATGATGCGAAGGTGATGCCGATCGACGTCGGCAGCCTGCAGTTCACGATGGGGACCGGCACCTACGCCGGCTCGTTCTCGGCCGCCGGCACCGGGCTCGTCGAGAGCGATTACTTCGTCCTCTCGGGCTGCGCCGACGTCCGTGCCAACGGCATCTGGCGTGCCGGCAAGGTCACGTCCGGCACGACTCTGGCGATCTACGCTTGCCCCGCCTCGACGCGAGATCTGCCGACCGACATGGTCGGATCGGTCCCGATCGCGGCGGCGCCCGGCAAGACGATCCGGTTCCGCAAGATCGTCTCCAATGCCAGCGTTTCCGGCTACCCCCAGTCCGACGACTCGGCCGCCCGCTGGATGGGCCGCCGCTACCAGCAGATCTTCGCGATCATGCGGCCCATCATGGGCAGCCGTCTCGTGCCGGTCATCGGTGGCTGGTACGTCGACAGCGCCTACAACGCCGCGATCCTGGCCCAGTACAAGGCCGACAACGGCGGCGTCTTCACCGGCGACGAGGTCTTCGCCGTCGCCCCCTACTTCAAGAGCAACGCCGGCGGCGGAGCCGACATCGACGAGAACTGCGTCTCGGGCTATGCCCGGGTCGTCAACTCGCTCACCTCGGCTGGCGGGATCGCCACCGCCACCACCTCGGGCGCCCACGGGTTTGTCGCCAACGACACGGTGCGGATCATCGGCGTCAACCAGGTCGAGTACAACGGCGGCTTCACCGTCCTCTCGGCCCCGACGACGACGACCTTCACCTACGCCGTGCCCGGCAGCCCGGCCGCGACGGCGACCGGCACGACCGACGGGATGAAGGTCTCCTTGGGCGTGCGTGCCCTCGGGTTCAACGTCACGAGCATCACCCGCTCGGGCAACATCGCCACCGCGACGGCCATCGGTCACAACGTCTCGTTCGGCGTGGCAATGCGGATCGCCGGGGCGGATCAGGCCGAGTACAACGGCGATCACATCGTCCTCTCGACGACCTCGACGACCATCACCTTCGAGGTGGCCGGCACCCCGGCCACGCCGGCGACCACGTCGGGCACGATCCGGGGGGGCTACAGCGGGGCGTTCGGCGGCCGCGAGCTGATCTCGCTGACCAGCGCCGGCGGCGTGGCGACCGCGACCTGCCCGGGCCACGGCCTGACGACCGGCCAGGTCTGGTTCGTCGCCGGCGTGGACGACACCGTCTCGGGAGGCGCCGTCACCGGCAGCTGCCGCGGGGCGAGGTCGATCACCGTGGTGGACGCCAACACATTCACATTCCCGGTGACCGGCGCCCCCGCCGCCACGGCGACCACGTCCCCCGGCAACGGCGGCGCGCGGATCTGGATGTTCTCGGATCGGACGATGTCCGCCGGCTTCGCCGCCCTGAACGCGATGGTCATCGGCCCAGGCTCCGGCGCGTTCCCGCAGCTCATGGCCGCATTCGTGGCCAAGTACATCACGCCCAACGGCCTGCGAATCGCCGCCTATGAGTCGGGCCAGCACCTCGCGTCGGTCGCCGGGCCGGCCGCGGCCGCGTTCTACTTCGAGCTGAATCGCGACCCGAGGATGGGCGACTGCTACCTGTCCTATTACCAGATGCTCGACGCGGCCGGGTTCATCCTGGCCAACCACTACAAGTCGTTCGGGTCCACCGGCGCGGGCAACCAGTTCGGCGCCCTCGAGTACCAGGGGCAGGCCCCGGGCGCCAAGCAGTCCGCCCTCACCACGCTGCTGACCACCACCTATTACAACGCCCCCCTCGAAGGCGGCGGCATCACCCCGAGGGAAGGCATCATGCGAATCCAGGCGAGTTTGAATCTCGGCAACGGCATGGCCGGCATCCTGGCCAATCTCCGCGCCCAGCCGCAGTCGGCCGACGGGTCGGGCACCGACACCGACATCGGCAGCCCGATCTCGACCGGCTTCACCGACAAGGGCAATGGCTTTTACCGATGGGATTACACCGGCCTCGACGCCACCCTGGTCGGCGGGGTCCGGTTCTACAACTCCGACTCCCCGTCGGTCACCCTCGGTTACGGCCTGGTCGATCCCAGGCAGGCCGTCACGACTGCGGCCTATGTCGATCCGGCTGCTGCCTTGACGAACGTGGGACTAACCCCGACCCGTGCCTTGAAGCTTGACAACCTCGACGTCGCCTCTTCGACTCTGGCGACCCCTTCGAGCGTCTCTACCTCCGTCGGCGCCGGTCTCACGGCGGCCGGTTTCACCTCCGCCCGAGCCTTGAAGCTTGACAATCTCGACGTCGCCGTCGGTGCCCGGTTCAACTCGCTGGATACGTCCGTTGCCTCCGCGACGGCTGCGTCGACTGCGGTGAACGGCAAGTTCGACGCCACGCGTCTTTCCAAGCTCGACAACCTACTGGCCAGCGGCACCTACTCGACGTTCGCGGGCGGTGCAGTGGCATCGGTCACCGCTCCGGTGGCCGTCGCGGGCAGCGTCAATATCGGCGGTTATGCGACCGGTCAGGACCCGGCGAGCCTGATCCTCGCCACCCCGTCGAATAAACTTGCCACCGACGGCAACGGCCGCGTGTCGGCAGGGACAGTGCTCGACAAGGTGGGTTATTCGGTCGCCGGCGGTGTGACGGTTTCGGGCTACGCCACCGGACAGGATCCGGCGACGCTGGTGCTCTCCACCCCCCAGAATCGGCTGAAGACCGACACCACGGGCCGTGTGATCCTCGCCGCCGTAAGCCACGACGGCGCGATCGTTCCGACGGTCGGCGAAGTGACCAACAAATCGGGCTTCGCCCTGGCGGCGGCGGGCCTTGACACCGTCACCATCGAGCCAGGGATCAACATCCGCCAGGCGATCTCGCCGATCCTGGCCGCCTCGGCCGGCACGCTCAGCGGGGCCGGGACTGGGACCGTCGTGATTAAGGGTGGCAACAACGCGCCCACCCGCATCACGGCGTCTACGGACAATGCCGGCAATCGCTCTTCCGTCACGCTGAACCTGCCCGCCTAATCGCGCGGGGCGGGGCGGTCTTGCACGGACTGCCCCGCCTCGGGCCTGGAGTTTGACAATGCCCGCGACCAAGCGACACATGAATTGGACGAACGTGACCTTCACCCCGAGCGGAGGGACCGCGACGACGTACACCGGGGTCCTTTCGCTGAAGATCGAAGCCGGCGGGACGCTGGCGAAGTTCTCGGGCGACGGGGACCGTTACCCGACGACGATCGTTTCCGAGATGTCCGAGCCCACGGTGACGATCCGCTGCGCCGACATCGCCGCGACGAGAGCCAATGCGATCGGCACGGTGGGTACACTGACCGCGACGCATAACGATGCCAGGAATGGCTCGGGTTCCGGGGCGATCACCTACACGCTGAGCAACGCCGTGATCGCGTCGCAGGCGACCTCGGGCGATCACCGCAATTTCGGCCAGGCGATCCTCACGTTCGTCGCCTTCTCTGCCGACGGGACCACGAATCCGCTCTCGGCCAGCGCAGCCTCGTAAGCCATCGGAGCGACCGCAAATGGATAACGAAATCAGCCGCGTGGCCGCCGTGATGGTCCCCGTTGGATACCCGGGGCAGGGCTCGTCCCGCGAGCGACTGTCTCGCCTCGACCGGGAGTTTGCACCCCTGCTCGGAGTCCGTGCGATGTTCATCCGCCAGCAGGGGACCGGCCATTTCCTGAGCCCCCAGGGCGGAGACACGCTGCTCCACCCGACGCACTCGCCCCTGGCCGGCCAGCCTCGCTACGACTGGCTGGACCGGGGCGACGGAGTTCTTTATGGAACGATCAAGCCTGACTGATGCATTGAGCGAGGCCGGACGCCGGCTCCCGAAGGCCCGGGGGACACCCGTCCTCCTGGCCGACGGGGGCGAATGGATGCTGGCACGGCCGAGGCTCATGGGCGACCGTGGTTCGTTGTCCGAGCCCGACGTCGACGACGCCCTGGACCGGATCTTCGACGGCCTCGTCCTGGGCGAGCCGATCGACCCGCGGACGATCCGCGTCGCTGCACGGAGCCTGCTTCGGCCTAACTATGACCTTTCCGAGGCCGAGGCCGAGTCGCTCGTCGCCGTACCGCCGGGGCCGCCGATGAGGGCGCTGGCCGCTACCCTTGTCGAATCGCTGTTCGGTGCCCGGCCCGGCGTGGCCTCGTTCACCGGATGGGCCCGCGCGTCGCTCCAGGCCAACGGCCTCGGGGGCGTGTCCATCGATGCCGGCGACTTGTCGCCACTCCTCGCCGTGCTTTCCGCCACCGGCCGGACCATCCCGCTGGCCGACTTCGCGGATGTCTGCCGGGATGCGGAGGAGCGGATCCACCTCGAATCGCTCGTGTGAATAAACTTATGCCCAGCTATGGCGGAATGAATATCTTCGGCATCTCGGTCACGATGACCACGACCGACCTGCAGAGGTCTCGTCAAGTCAATGAGTATTTCGGATTGGATGGGCTGGAGTTCATCGACGGAGGCCGCCGAGGTAGGCAGACCGAGGTGGTCGGGCTCCTCGTCGGCAACTCCGTGGCGTCGCTTCGCTCGGTCGAGGCGACATTTCGGTCGCTGAACGACGGGGTCGCGCGAACGCTGGTGGACAGCGCGTCCAATTCCTGGGACGGGGTCTGCCTCGACGCATTCCGCCCCACCGGTCGCGTGCTCCGCTCCGTTCAAGGTTATTACCTGCAGCCCTACTGGGCCCGCCTCTTGCACCTGAGGTGACCCCTCCATGATCCTTCCGACCGCCGTGATCGACCTGGCCCTCGACCAGGCCGGTGGAGACCTTATCGTCTCCTGGTCGTCGCAGTCTCCGCCCGGGGCCTTGTTCCAGGTCTATCTCGATCGTCGGCTGGTCTGGCAGGGCCGCGGGCGCCGCTGCCAGGCCCCTTTACCCGCGGGGGGAGCGGGCAGGGTGTCCCGGGTCGACGTCGTTCAAGTCGACCCGTCTGACTTCAACCAGGACCTCTCGGGACAGCTCCCCTCCTCGCCGGGAACTAGCCCATGGGCCAGCCTGTCGTGGCTCGGGGGGACGTATCTCGACCCGAGCGGCCAGGATGACATCCGCGGATTCCGTATCTATGGATCGATGCGCCCGGGCCAGCCTGTCGACTTCACCAACCTCGTCGGCTCGGTACCGGCCTATCCGGGGGGCTGGGTCGCCGACGGTTTCGGCCTGGGCGGATTCGGCCAGGGGGGCTTCGGCCGGAGCGCGGGCCGTTATGCCTGGCAGAGCGAGCCGCTCGCATCGGGCGTCTGGTCGTTCGCGATCGTCCCCTACGACCACTCCGGCGACGAGCGCGGTGTGCCCACGCCGGCGAGCGTGACGATCCAGGCCCCTCCCCGCCCGCCCGCCCGCGGCCTGGACGGGGGTTCGCTGACTTACATGTACACCGGTGCGGCCTCGCGAGTGGCCACACTGTCCTGGCAGCCGAGCCCATCGGCTTGACCGGAATCGAGGCCTCCGACCATGACGACCTTCACCGACAATGTCCGGCTTCAGAAACCGGCCTTCGCCGACCGCAACTGGCACGACGCTTTGAATGCCAACGCCGACCGACTGGATCGGTCCGCGGCCCTCGGGCACCTTGCCGTGGCTACGACCGAGGAGCCGAGCTCGTCCCTCCGAGTTCGCCTGACTCCCGGCGCTTACGCGGGGGCCGATGGTAGCCTCAAGACTTTCGCGGGCAGCAATTCGCTCGTACTCCCCGCGTCGTCGACCATCGCCATCTGGTTGGACTCGGCCGGGATTCCGGCATTCGGTGCACAATTTCCGACGACTTCGCACTGTCGACTGGCGACGGTCACCACGCTCGCCGCATCGGTTAGCTCGATCGTCGACGAGCGGGTCCAGTGTGCCACGGCATCCCCCTCCGGTGGGTTCCTGCCGACCGCCGGGGGCCAGCTGACGGGTGCCGTGTCGGTCAAAAATCCGACCGACTCGCTGCCGGTCCTGGCCGTCGACCCGATCGCACGTACTCTCTCATTCTTCGGGGCGACACCGGCCACCCAGGCTGCGACGCTGGCCGCCTTGATTGACGCAACGACCGGCGTGGCCGGAGCGACGGTTGCCAACGTCGGCACGACACATTCGCAGGTCATCTTGAATTCGAACTTCGCGTCCCTTGTGGCCGCGGTCAACGCCCTGGTCGCCGCGATGAAGCGGCACGGGCTGATGAACAGCTAACGAGAAGGGTCAGATGATGGCATCGTCGGGAACGATCGAGCAGTCCGGCGTGCCGCTGTCGCGGGGCGCCAACCGGGTCTGCGTCTTCCGGTATCGGCCGGGGGATGCGACCCCCTACGAGATCCTTCCGAACGTCCAGGTCGAGTCGATCCAGCTTGCCGCCGGCGCCGACCCCGGCCTGGCCATCTTGCGTTACGTCCTCGACCCTCTGGGGAATCCGGACGACCCCATCTCGTTCGAGCAGATCTTGAGCGTCGACGGCGGCCCCTCGGGGGTCGTCGCCAACGACGAGCGACTCGTCATCCTGACGGTCGACCCCGACGGCAATCCCTGCGTGCTCTTCGACGGATTCGCGCAGGTGCCCGAGCTTGTCTTAGGCCCAGTGCAGGAGTCGGTCACATTCGTCGTTCAGGGCGTGGCCGTACGCGAGTGGGATCAGCCGGTCGGCGGTGCCCTCATGAGAGACGCCAATGATCCCATCAACGGGGAGGATGTCGAGACCGACCTGGTCACGCACTTCAATCCCAAGGGCGAGCCTAATGCGACCCCGGACGGGGCCGATGCGAGCGACCCATCCGGCAATCGCTATTCGACCTTTCTCGATCCGGCGGTCATCAGGGACCCGGACCCGCGGCGGCCCTGGACCCTGTCCATGGCCGCCAGGTACCTCTGCTATCGTCAGAACGGGACACAGACGTATGTGAGCAATCCCGATAGCGATACGCTCGATGCCATGCTCCAGGTCAGGGTGTCGTCCAACGGCGCGACGCTCAACTCGTCCGATACACAGACTTATCGGAATCAATCAATTTTCGTCCCCGATGTCCCGGTGACGGGCAAGCCTTGGCCGATCGCCTTGCGCGACATCCTCGAGCCTCACGGCTTCGGCCTGATCTTTCGCACCGAAACGAGCGGCGATGGTACCCCCTGCACGTCGCTCGAGGTCATCCGGACCAACGACGACTCGGAGGCCAGCGTCAAGGATCTTGCCCTCCAACCCAGGGGCGGACTGTTCGATCCTGGCCTGACGAACCTGGCCAAGGCAAGGCTCTCTCGTGATACGTCGAATGTCGCGAATTCGTACACCGTCGAATCGGGCCTCGTGCGATACGAGGCCAGTTTCATCCTGGCTCCTGGGTTCGCGCTCGACCCTGCCGATGCCAACTCTGACGCCTCCCTCTCGCAGTTCGACCTGGGTGTGGGCAATCCTCTGAAGTATCGGCTGTTCGTCTTCGACGAGACGGGGGAAGGACACTGGAACTGGGCGACCTCGGCGATCGTCAAGACCGTGCCATCCTTGTCGGCCCTCTTCGGACGTGCCACCGGCTCGTCGAAAGGGTATGTCAGCCGCCGCAGGCCCCCGCTGGGCGACCTCTTCACGGTCGACGCAGAGCAGAGGCCATTGAGGGCGAAGCTTTCCATCTCGACCAACTATTCTGGGACTCAGCCGGGACTCTGGGACGGGACGGGGACCTGGCAGACGGTCGGCGGAGGATTCGAACTGCTCTCCGACCAACTCGGCGTCTGGATCAACGCCTCGAACCCCAACGCCTGGAACATCGGCGCATCGAAAGTACCCAACGCGCCATACCCCCTGGGGATGGTCCGGGGAATCGAGGACCTTAACGGATCGGCGTTTCGTCGATTTGTGCTGCGCCTGACCTGTGTCATCGAGGGAGATCGGACTGTTTCCGCCAACGCACCGAGGCGGCCGACGAGCCCGACCGCCTACACGATTACCAGGCGGATCGACGCTCGAGATCGGTTGGCCAAGCACGTCAAGGCGGCGAAGAGCGAGTTCAATCCCGGCTCAACCGCTGTCGTCGTTCGCGACGACACCAGGGCCGCCCTTACCGAGGCGGATGCGCGGCGGATGACGACCGAGGCGGGCGAGGTCTCCGGCCAGGTCATCATCCCTTACTTCACCAGGGCCTACCGGGTCGGCGACCGGATCCGGAGCATCCGAGGGCGAGAACTTTCGCTCAAGACGAACGCCGGCGCCCCCGCCGACGAGGGAGATTCCTACCCCATGGTCGTCGGCCTGACCTGGGACTTCCAGTCCGGGCAGAGGACGATCCTGAGGCTGTCAGACCAGCGAGGGACCGGCCGATGATAGACACTGACGAGTTGAGACGCCTCCGTATTCGTAATGCCGACCAGTCCGACAGGATGACTCGCCTCCGGCGCGATACGCTCCAGGGGATGCCCAGCGTGGTCGGCCGGACCAAGACGCTGGTCGCATATCCGACGTCGGCCTCTCGATTTTATGCGCTCGAGCCGCTCTTCGTGCTCGGGCAGGAGACGGAAGGGGGGCAGGGGAGCGTCACCGCGGCTCCGGCCACCTTTTTCGCCTACAACCTCGGCGCGGGAGTGCCCGCGTCGGGGACGACCGTGGTCGCAACCTTCACTGGGGCCCGCTGGGTTTTCCGCTATGATGGTTGATGACGATCGACGTCGCTTTCTCGCCGGAATCGACGCGAGGGCGGCGCAGGCTTCGAGGTTCCTTTCGCCATCGTCGTCGGGGCAGCCATCCTTCGTCGGCAGGGTCGTCGGCAAGCCGACGGTTCCGACCTCGATCGGATGCTACTTCAGCGTCAACCCGGTCTCGGTCAAGGGGCAGGAAGTGGAGTCGGGGACCGCCAGCCTCTCGGTGGATTCGTCGACGACGGTGCTGGTCTACGTCTGCGGGAGGACCGCCCCGATCCTGGGTGACGACCTGATCTGTCGATTCATCGGCAATCGATGGGTCGCCGAGAAGACCTCCGGCCAGCCGATCTCCGGGGCGCCAATCAAAATCGTCGGCTGCCCATGCTTGACGACGCCCGCGGTGCTCCAGATGGTCAGCAATCATCCCTCTGCCCAGAATGGCATGTTCCAGTCGACGCCGCTCGTCTACGGGCCGACACCACCGGTATTCCAGAGCCTCCAGATCCCCGACTCTATCCATCTGAGCCCGGGCACTTTCACCGACGCGATCACGGGCGACGCGTTCCGCTACTACCTTGCCTGCGAGCCAGGTGCATATCTGCTTCGGAGACTCTTCCCGACGACCACCTACGTCTCGCCGTATCAGGACGATATCCGCTATCGATGGTCGCTCTCTGCGGCGGGAAACGTCTGCTCGCCGATGATGCTCCTGAATGGCCGGGTTTACGACGGAGGCGACCCGACATCATCGGTAGTCGTGACCCAATGAAATGCGCTGAATGCCCCATCGGGGTCGGGGCCTGTCTGGGCGAGCCGATCCCTCGTCTCTGTGTGCTCGCGGCATCGCGGGGGGGAGATCCAGGGCGGTTCCTGGCCCCCCCGGCCTCGGCCGTCCTCCCCCGAATCGCCGAACCGATCGATCTCGGGATAATCCTCGCACGAATCGGTCGATGCCCAGATCGAGGGATGACGCTCCCTCATCCCGAGCAGCCCGGATGTGGGTGCTCGGAATTCAATGAGTGCAGCCGAGGTCGTGGTGAGAAGAGCGGCAGTGTCATTCTCAGGGACTGTATTGTCTGCACAATGACGTCGATTATCTCCGAGCGAGACTCGCTTATGGGCGGCTCTTGACGGCCCCCTCGCGCGCACAGACGAGGTTGGCCGGTGTGTCGCACCCTTCCGGCAACTCGGCCTCCTCGATGAGCATATTCGGGATGTCGTCCTGGATGCGGAATCGCGCCCCGCATCGTGTGCAGACGAGTTGATCTCCTTCGAGCTTCAGTGGGGCTTTACCCATCGGGCAAACGAGTAGCGACAGGAGTTGCTCATTAATCATGATCGTCGGCTCCGAAATGGCTCGAGGCCTGGGATGGGTTCGCGAACCGGTACGAGTCGCCCGTATTCTGGGGGCCCACCCTGGCAAAATCAGATCAATTCGTTCGACACCGGCACGGGCTGGGTGGGCTAAGCCCACCTAGCCCGTTTTTTCGTTAATCGAGTTCCAGGAGTTTGCGAATGGTGTGGTGCCGTGCGAGGCGGCTGGAGAATACCAGGAACTCGGCGAGGTTCTCGGGCGGATCTCCCAGGTGTGAGTCGCCCTCCTCGGCCTCGTCCGCGAGGCCCCGTGCCCCGACTTTGCGAGTCACAAGGTCGTACACACCGAAAACGACCTCGATCCTGGAATCGCCCTGCTGCGGATATTCTCGCCGGAGTGTGTGGGCGACCACAGCGGCGTTCAGCGTGACGGACATCTCGATCAGTGCATCGCGATACCCGGGCCTCTCGACCACCGAATCGCCCCAGATGCCGACTAACGTCTTCGCGGCCCCTTGGACCGTGGAGAGGAGACGATCGAGGATCGAGCGGAGGTGGTGGGAGTTCGAGTAAGAGAGGTAGTTCGCCGGCGCGAGGAACGTGTCGACGGCCGCCGTGATCGCGCCGCATCGGCTGTGGCCCAGGACGACGACAACCTTCAGGCTCTCGGCCAGCGTGCCGATCGCGTAGTCGATGCTCCCAAGGCACTCGCTGCCCAGGACATGGCCCGCCACCCGGACGACGAACATGTCATTGCACGACTGGTGGAAAATCAACTCGGTCGGCACCCTCGCGTCGGAGCATCCCAGCACGACCGCGAAGGGCGAGTGCAGTGGGGCCGTCCCGTCCGCGGGCGCGACGCCCAACTCTTCGAGGTCGATGGGGACGATCCGCGTCGTCGTCGACTCATCACCCTTGTCGAATTCGACCATCTGGGCGAATTCGCGGTTGCCCTGCTCCAGCATCCGGCGGGCATCCGCGGCGTCGACCGGCAAGAGTCGCTCGAGCCCCCAGCGTGGGTCGTACCGGTAGATGATGTCCAGCATGGTCGTGATGTGCCCTCGACGCTCAACTCTCGCCCGGATCGCGCACGATGGTACTCGCGAGACCCCGTGAATACCATCGACGGCGCAGGGAAAGGGACCGTTGGGGGCACGGACTCGGCTCGCGGAGAAGAAAGAGCGCGAGGAGTATGCTGGCGGTCGAGCGGTGCTGCCGTTATACTGACCGGACGTGCCGAAGGCGCATCGACCTGTCACGGCGTTGCACGGCAGATCAGAGACCCATCCGCGCCCGCAGGGAATGCACCCGGCCCAGGTCATGGCGAGACGCCGGGCTAAGCGAGCGGAGATGGTGGCCCCGTATCGATCGGCCGGGCTTCTGCGATGATGACGCGGCCCATCCTATCGGTCGACCGGGCCCGAAGTCCGATCGCGCAGGCGGGCCGCCGGTCGCGTGTCGCCATCGATCCAGGAGTTCAGTCCGCTCATGATCATTTACGTCGGGAACCTCGATTACGCAATGACTTCGGACGACCTCCGGGCCCTCTTCGAGCCTTTTGGCGCGGTGACGTTCGCTGAAGTGCAGGTCAAATCCCGCACCGGCCAGTCCCGCGGCTTCGGCCTGGTCGAGATGGCTAATGGCGATGAGGCCCAGGCTGCCATCACGGCCCTGAATAATAGCGATCATCGCGATCGAGCCTTGAAGGTCAACGAGTCCCGCCCTCGCCGGACTGTCCGCGACATGTATGCGGGCGGCGGCTGGTACGGTGTCGGCGGCTGAGCCGGATCGGGATCGGTCCTGGTTCGCCGAGTCGTCCGCGGAAATCCCCGAGGTTGGGGCGAGATTGCGGCCGGCATCGTTTCTGGTGTCGTCGGCTTCGTCATAAAACCTCGGGGGCTTTCACCCGAGGCCCCAGCCTCGATATTCCCATCCCCTCTCCCGTGCAAGGCGCGACGTGACGTCCATGGCGAACACCGATCGGGATCGCAGCCTTGCCGTATTTATCGACCTGGAAAACCTCGCCATGGGTTTCCAGAATCAGCGCAAGACCAAATTCGAGATCCAGAAGGTCCTCGAACGGCTGGTCGAGAAGGGCAAGCTGATCGTCAAGAAGGCCTACGCCGACTGGAGTCGGTATCAGGCCTATACGGCCCCCTTCCACGAGGCGGCCATTGAGCTCATCGAGATCCCCAAGCGGAGCCAGACCGGCAAGAACTCGGCCGACATCCGCCTGGTTGTCGATGCCATGGACTTGGCCTGGTCCAAGCCACACGTGGATACGTTCGTCATCGTCTCCGGCGACAGCGACTTCTCGCCGCTCGTCTCCAAGCTCAAGGAGAACGGCAAGCACGTCATCGGCCTGGGCATGAAGGGCTCGACCTCTGAACTGCTCCGGGACAATTGCGACGAGTTCATCTATTACGAAGACCTCGAGCGCCAGGAGCAAGACGACCAGCAGCTCGTCACGAACCTCTACGCCGACTTGCCCGAGCGCAAACGCGAGCTCTATTCGCTGATGATCGATGCCTGCAGCGCCCTGAGGCGTGAGAATCACGAGTTCCTGTACGCGTCGATGATCAAGGACACCATGAAGCGGAAGAAGCCGTCCTTCGACGAGAGCTACTACGGCTTCCGCAGCTTCACCCACATGCTCGAGGCTGCCGACAACGAGGGCGTCATCGACATCGAGCGCAATCACAAGAGCGGCACCTACGTCGTGACCCGCTTCGGCGAGCGCGAAAGCCCCAAGCCCTCTCTCTCGCCCAGGCAAGGGCAGCCGCAGGCTCGCAAGACTCACTGAAGCCCGCCGAAGGGGCTGAGATCGTCGGAGACAGCCCTGGGCCCCGCCCCAGCATCGCCCGGCAGCAACGCCGGGGACGATGAAATCTCGGGAGGTCGTCCTCCCGCCCCGTGGACGAACGCGGATTCGGTCGGGTTTGCCCCACATGCCGGGCATTTTCGATTGACGGCCGGACCCGGCACTGGCGAAGGTCGTCGCTGGGTTTCACCCGGCGAGGTCGGCGACCACCCCGGCCGACCTTGACAGCATCGGCCAGTCGGATAGATTCGGACCTGCCGGAGTCAGTCCGGGCTGCCCGTCTCTTCACCTCGACGCACCTCCTCCGACCTTGAAACGAGCTGGCCTTGCCTGGCGATCTGGCGTCTCCAATCCCATTGCATCGGCCCGTCCTGCTCGATGAGGTCGTCGCCTGGCTGGCGCCCCGCGAGGGTGCCGTCCTGGTCGACGGGACCGTCGGGGCCGGGGGGCATGCTGCGGCCCTTGCGGCCTTGGTCGGCCCGACCGGCCTTGTGATCGGTCTGGACCGTGACCCGGAGATGCTCGCACTGGCCGAAGCCTCGACGCTCGGCCTCCCCGTCAATCTCGTCCGGTCCGCCTATTCCGATGTCGGCAAGGTCCTCGATGACCTCCAGATCGATCAGGTCGACGGCATTCTTCTCGACCTGGGGCTCTCCTCCGACCAGCTCGCCTGGACAGATCGGGGCTTCAGCTTCGGGGCAGACGGTCCGCTCGACATGCGATTCGGCCCCGACATCAGGCAGACGGCCGCCGACCTGGTCAACGAACTCTCGGCCGACGAACTGGCAGACCTCTTCTTCCAGTATGGGGAAGAGCGGCACAGCCGACGGATCGCGAAGCGGATTGTCGAGGTCAGGCGTATCGAGCCGTTCAAGACCAGCGTCCAGCTGGCCGATGTCGTCCGCAAGAGCGTTCCGGGGAAGTGGGGCCCGATCGACCCCGCCACCCGAGTCTTCCAGGCCCTCAGGATCGCCGTCAACGACGAACTGGGACACTTGGAGTCCGTGCTGGCACAACTCCCCGACTTGCTCAAGGCCGGGGGCCGCGCCGCGATCATCAGCTTCCACTCGCTGGAAGACCGGCGGGTCAAGGAAGCCTTCCGGGACGACCGCGACCTGATCCCTTTGACTCGGAAGCCCGTCACCGCGACGCCCGAGGAACTGGCCGCCAACCCCCGGTCTCGCAGCGCTAAACTGAGGGCCGCCGAGCGATGTCCGAATCTCATTGGACCTCCGACGCCACCGAGCCTCCGCATGACGGCGGGTCGGATCGGCCGTTGAACGATCACGAGTCCCAGGCGCCGCTCGACTCGTTCGGCTCCGGGCTAGGCACGCCGATCGACTCCGACCTGGCTCAATCGCACGACGTCGCGGTCTCCTCGGCCGACCGTCTCCCCGACGCCGACCTTCCCGAGGTCGACGCTCCGCCCTCGCGGGGGCGACTGAGCCTGGGCCGACTCACCCTGCCCGGCCGATGGGAGACGCGGGTCGGCATCGCTTCGCTCCTCTCGTTCCTGGTCCTCGTCACGGTGCTGGTGATCAACCGGAAGAAGGGCGACGTCCCGACGCACCCCCGGGGGGCGCCAACGGTCAAGAAGAAATCCGACGGATCGCCGATCGAGGTCGCCGCCCTCGACAAGGTGAACCGCCAGCCATCGAACGACCCTCCGCCGATCATGAGCCTTGCGGTAGAGGGCACTGCCAATCTCGAGGAGGCGCCGACCCCTCCGCCGACTCCGGTCGCATCCAACGAGACGGCACCGACCGATTCCGCCAAGGCCGAGGCCGTCGACGCGGGGCTTCCGACCCTTCCGCCCGATGACGAGAAGGACCCTGTGGCCGCGACGCCCGCCGTTGCTCCGCCGGTGGCTGCGAACTCGCCCACGGAACCCGGCATGAATCCGCCGGAACCGCCCGCACCTCCGGTGCCGGTGCCCGCGCCGACCGATCCCCTGGCCGGTGCGCTCCCGGTGGCTTCGGAAGCGCCGCCGGTGCCCGTTTTGCCGCCCGTCGCCGAGGCGAATCCTCTGCCCGCCGAACCCGAGCCCGCGGCCGTGACGGCCTTGCCGACGCCCGAACAAGCCGGACAGCCGGCCCCTCCTGCCCCTGCGGAGGTGCCGCCTGCGCCGAGCCAGCAAGTCACCTCCACGCTCCCCGAGGTCGAGACGCCGGCCGCAGCTCCGGCTCTCGCTACAACCACGCCTCCTCCCGCCGCTGCGCCCGAGGTGAAGGCCAGCCCTCAACCCGAGGCGATTGCGCCGAAGCCCTCCGCCGACGTTCCCGTCTTCACGTTGACACCGGCATCGACCGAGCCGGTCGCCCTCCCTGCGCGCGCCTCCATCGAGCCCAAGGGGCCCTGGGTGACGCTGCCCAACGCGAAGAATCGCCTGATCGGTGCGGCCGGCGGCGGTGTCATCATCGCCGGCTCGGCCACCTCGCTCGCTGAATCCTCGGACGACCTGAAGAAGGAGCGCGTCCAACCGATCCACCATCTCGTGCGTGGTGGCGACAGCTTCGACTCGATCTCGCAGAACTATTATGGATCGGGCCGGTTCTCGAGGGCCCTCTGGTCGGCCAACCGGTCGAAGGTCCCTCGGCCCGGCGAGTTGACTGAAGGCCAGACGATCCTGATCCCCCCGCCGGAGCAGCTCGACCGGTCGCTGATCGTCCCAGCGGGCAAGCCGTTGGCGCAGGCGGGCGGCGCGGCCAGGCCGGTGACCAAGACGAAGCGAGTCGCGTCCGCGACACAGGCGACCGACGAGGCGATCGCCCTGCCCATCGCTCCTCCCAGGCCCCGGTCCGCGGCCGTTCTCCAGGGAGACCGCGACCCGATCGACCCGCAATATCAGGAGGAGTATCCCCGATATCGCGTCCGGGCTTATGACACGCTTCGAAGCATCGCCAAGAAGAAGCTCGGCGACTCGCATCGCGCGGCCGAGATCATCGACCTGAATCGCGATCTTCTGGGCGACGACGTCCGTGTTGTCGCCGGCCAGGTGATCAAGCTCCCCGAGGATGCACGCGACCGGTAAGCCGTGTCCGGGACATGCCTTGGTGGTCGACTTTGCAAGACTTCCGCGGATTTTCGGATCTTGACCGTCGGCCAGGGCGCTCCTACCATCGGATCCGGACGGCGGAACGGAACTCGCGGAGGTCGCACGACGCGTGTCGGTGTGGCCGATGGCGGGAGGTCCGCCCGAGGACTCCCGGTCATGTCGGATGTGCCCCGCCAGTACCTGAAGGCGCATCACGCCGAGCACATCCAATCGCTCGCCCGCCTGGTTCAGATTGCCAGCGTCAGCAACGACGGCCAGCATCAGGCCGAGATCGACCTTTCGGCAGAGCTGGTCGCCTCGATGATGGAGTCGGCCGGGCTTCAGAACATCCAGACCCTCCGGTCTGAGGGATCCAATCCCTACGTCTTCGGCGAGTGGCTTGGGGCCCCAGGGGCTCCCACCGTCCTCCTTTACTCGCACCACGACGTCCAGCCGATTAACTTCGCCGACCAGTGGCTCTCTCCTCCTTTGGAGCTGACGCCACGCGGGGGAAGGCTCTACGGCCGCGGCAGTTGCGACGACAAGGGGGGCGTCGTCGCTCAGATCGCCGCGATCGCCGCATTCCTGAAGTCCGACGGTCGGCTCCCGGTCAACGTGAAGGTGATTATCGAAGGGGAAGAGGAGGTCGGCTCGCCCAACCTGCTCAGCTTCTTCAAGGCCAACCGCGACCTGCTCCGGTCCGACCTGATGGTCGTCACCGACACCGAGAACATCAAGACCGGCACGCCGTCGATCACGTACTCGCTCCGCGGCGTCCTCTCGATGCTCGTCGAGGTCGAGAGCGCGACGGCGCCGTCGCACAGCGGATTCGTCGGCGGCGGCCTGGCCGACGCCGCCATCGCCCTGAATGTCGTCCTCTCACGCCTCTTCTGGGGCGAGGGCCCGATCCCGATCCCTCATTACAACGACCGCGTTCGGCCCCTGACCGAAGCCGAACGCGCGACGATCCGCGGGATCGGCTGGGACGAGGAACAGGTCCGGCGCGACTTCGGCGTCCTGCCGGGCGTCCAGCTCGGCGTCCCCCAGGGCCTGGATTGGTACGAGGCGACCTGGCGCAGGCCGGCCATCAGCGTCATCGCCCAGGAGGCATCCTCAATCGGGGCTGCCTCAAACCAGGTGCTTCCCAGGGCTTCGGCCGTGGTCTCGTGCCGGATCGTCCCCGACCAGGAACCGGCCGAGGCGTTCGAGCAGGTCCGCGATTACCTCACGGCCAACCCCCCGTGGGGAACTCGGGTGAGCGTGACCCAGCGAGACAAGCCCGCCTCGTGGTGGATCACCGACCCGACCGGCCCGGCCTTCACCGCCGCGCTCGACGCCCTCCGGCAGGGCTACCAGAAAGAGCCGGTGCCGATCGGCGCCGGCGGCACCATCGGCTTCGTCGGGCCGGTCGCGGAATTGCTCGGCAACGTCCCCGCGCTCCTGCTCGGCATCTCCGACGCCCAGAGCAACCCCCACGCCCCCAATGAGAGCCTGCACGAAGGGGATTGGGTCAAGCTGATGACCTCGATCACCCACCTCTTCGAGAACCTGGCGGCCCTGCCCGAAGGGACTTTCAGGCCCAAGGCCTGATTCGTTCGGGTGCGGATTCGAGGCTGGATGCGGGCCCGGGGTTGCGACCGGGCCCGCCGCCGTTTCAGGATAGGGTCGGCTCGGCCGGCTGGCCGTTGAGTTCGCCGGAGTATTCCTGCGCCTGCTCCTCGACGAAGACGCCGATGCGCCGGAACTTGGCGTAACGTTGGTCGAGGAGCTGGTCGCGGGGCAGGTCCTTCAACTCTCGGATCGAGCGGATGAGGTACGACTTCAGCGACGCGGCCGCCTCGCGATGGTCGCGATGGGCACCCCCGATGGGCTCGGCGATGACCTCGTCGACGACGCCCATGGCGAGCAGGTCCTTGCCCGTCATTTTCAGGGCCCGTGCCGCCTTGTCGGCGTGCTTGGCGTCTTTCCAGAGGATCGTGGCGCACCCTTCGGGGCTGATGACGGAGTAATAGGCGTGCTCCAGCATCGCCACGCGGTCGCCCACGCCGATGCCGATCGCCCCGCCGGAGCCCCCTTCGCCGATCACGACGCAGACGATTGGCGTCTCCAGCTGGCTCATCTCCATCAGGTTCTCGGCGATGATCGCGGCCACGCCACGCTCCTCGGCGGCGATCCCCGGGTAGGCCCCCGGGGTGTCGATGAACGTGACGATGGGCAGGCCGAACTTGGCGGCCATGCGCATCTTGACCATCGCCTTGCGGTAGCCTTCGGGGTGGGCGCAGCCGAAGTTGCAGCTGGTGCGCTCGACCAGGTTCTTCCCTTTCTGGTGGCCGACGAACATCACCTTGGCGTCGCCCAAGTGGGCCAGGCCGGTGACCATCGCCATGTCATTGCCGATGGCACGGTCGCCGTGCAGCTCGACGAATCGGTCGAAGATCAGCTCCAGGTAATCGCGGGTCTGGGGGCGGTTCTGGTGCCTCGAGACCTGCACCGTCTGCCAGGGGTCGAGGTTGGAGTAGACGGTCTTCTTGAAGCTGAGCAGCTCGCGCCTCATCCGGCGGATCTGCTCGGTGGCCTCCGCCGAGAGCGTCTCCTGGCCGGTCTTGGTCCTGGCGTACATCGACTCCATCTCGCCGAGGCGGGCTTCCATCTCGTAGATGGGGGCCTCGAACGGGAGTCTGTGTTCGTTCTTCGTCGACATCGAAAGGGCCTCATCCTTGCCGCGCCGGGGTCGCTCGTTCGGCGGGCCCGGTTCGGTCGCTCTCTCAGTACATCCCCAGGCCGATGGGCTGGGGCATCGGGTCGTCCTGGAAGATCCGGATCTTGGCGAACCGGGACAGGAAGGTGCGAAGGTCGGGGGGCCTGGCTGCCGGGTTCTTCTCGATCATCGACATCACGAGCTCGGAGTATTCGCGCGTGATGGCCGGATTGTGGTTCGTCGGGGGCATCGGCATGCTGTGAACGTGCTTGCTCAGCAGTTCCTGGTCGCTGTTCGCCCGGAACGGCTGGCGTCCGCAGGCGATCTCGTAGCAGGTGATGCCGAAGCTGTAGATATCGGCCGTGGGGGCCGGCGGCTCGCGGCGGATCTGCTCGGGAGACATGTAGCTCTTGGTCCCCTGCCGGGGGGGCTTGCCGCCGAACAGCTTGCCCAGGCCCGATGGGATGCGCCGTGCCAGCGCATAGTCGATGACCCGGACCTCGCCCGCCTTGTTGACCAGGATATTCTCGGGCTTCACGTCCCGGTGGACCCAACCCTTGTCGTGGATGTAGCCCAACCCGGCCGCCGCCTGCTCGATGATCCGGTGTAGCTGCGTCTTGGGCAGCGGATAGACGCTCGGCCGGGCGATCGGCAGCCTCAGCTGGTACGACGACGGGAAGTAATCCATCACGAAGTAGGCGCCCTCCGGGTCCTTGACGAACTCGTGGACCCGGATCAGGTTCGGGTGGCGGAACTCGGTCCCCAGCCTGGCCTCGAACGCCAGGTTGCGGCGCTCGTCGGCGTCGCCCGCGCGAGACGGCAGGAGCTGCTTCATGACGAACCGCTTGCCGGTCGCCTGCTGCTCGACCTCCATGACGGACGTCGCCTGACCGATGAGCATGGTGCGGACGACCTTATAGCCGCCGATCCACTCTTCGTTGGAGACGCTTGCATTCATCGCCATGGACGACCTCACGATCCGGGGGATCGGCACCGAACGTCGCGGGATCCGCACTCGCCGGGACCGGGTCTCCCCTTCAACGAATTTTAACCGAGACCGATCCCGCAGACAACGCATGCCAGGCGGGGCGGGCCGCGTCGGAAGACCAACCGCCAAATTACTACGGCGCAGGATCGGGGTTGTGTCGTACTTCGCCCCATTTCGATGCGTTCAGCCCCTTCCTGGACTTTCCGGGAAGATGATCGCAGTCAAATGGCCAGACCTTGCAGCCGCACCTCAGCATCGAAGCTTCGCGGCGACCTTGTACTTGACAAAATCGATTGACATGGTGATTATCTCGCACTCTTCGGCGAAAATTGTCGGCAACGCCCTTACGAGTTAGCCGAGCCGGGTCGTGGGCATCAGGAGTCGGGTCATGCGAGCGGATTCGCGAGCAGGCGGTTGGCGGCGGGGATTTACCCTCATTGAGTTGTTGGTTGTCATCTCGATCATCGCGGTCCTGATCGCGCTACTGTTGCCCGCGGTGCAATCGGCGAGGGAAGCAGCTCGCCGCATCCATTGCGTCAACAATCTCAAGCAACTCGGGCTGTCCTTGCACACTTACCACGACGTCAACAATCGATTTCCGATGGGTTCCCAGGGCCTGAATCCGCTGACGGGGCTCTACCCCGCGGGATACTATCGACACCCGTTCGTCGTGTCGCTCCTCCCTTATTACGAACAACTCACCCTGTTCAACTCCTACAACTTCGCCGTGGCGCTTTTCGAGGACCCCGCGAACGACACGACACGGATGATGCGGATCAACGTTTACGATTGCCCGTCCGACGCGCAGGTCTACTTCGCCAGGCCGAACCAGGCGCCGATCGACGTGAAGGGAAGCTACGGGCCGAACTGGGGTCGGAACAACCTACTCGTTCAGGGGGCGGTCGGGTCGGCGGTTTCAGCGACCGGGGCATCGCCCTTTTTCCTGAGCTACGGGGCATCGCTCGCGGAGATCACCGACGGGACGACGAACACGTTGGCGATGCTCGAGATGCTTCAGACCACGACACCGGTCGCCCTGTCCCCGGGGAGTGCGACCCAGGTGCTCGACCGGCGAGGGCGGATCTGGAACGACGGCGGGGGCTGCTATCAGGTGACGACGAAGCAGGGGCCCAACAGCCGCCTCCCGGATCTGAGTGCCTGCGGCGACGATCCCGGCCGGAATGCCCCGTGCGTCAACAACCCGGGGGCCTTCTCCATCCAGTTCATCACCTCGCGTAGCCGGCACCCCGGGGGTGTGAACTCGCTCCTGTGCGACGGCGCGGTCCGGTTCGTCAAGAACTCGGTCAACCTCGAAGTTTGGGGCGGGCTGAGTTCCAGGGCGGGCGGGGAGATCATCTCGGCGGACGCCTACTGAACCGGCCGATTCGCCGCGAGATCGGGAAGGTGCGAGGCCCGCGACGCCGTGATGGACTGGGAGTTTGATCATGTTTGGATTTCGAGCCGGGCTCCTCGCCGCGATGGGGCTGGCCACGCTGCCCGCCCTCGGCTGTGGGGGCACGGAGTGGGAAGCGGCAAGGCGACCCGTCTCGGGCGCCGTCAAGCTCGACGGAGAACCGCTTGCGACGGGGACGATCGGGTTCGTGCCGCTCCGCGAGGGGCCCGGAGCGGTAGGACAGGTCGTCGACGGGGCGTACTCCATACCCGAGTCGGCCGGGCCTGGCCTCGGACCCTACCGCGTCGAGATCAACAGCATCCAGGCGACGAATGAACAAGTCTACGATCCGGTCGAACTTCAGAAGGTCGACAAGGTCAAGGATCTGGTGCCGGCGGAGTATAACGCCGACTCCCGGCTGAACGTCGAGATCAAGGCCGACGATGAGAACTCCTTCGATTTCGACCTGAAAGTCCCGAAGAGGCGGCCCCCGGCCAGCACGCGGACCCGAAGCCTCCAGTCCCGATGAGATCCCGAAAGGCACACTCGATGTCGCGATCCTTGACGGCCTCGCTTGCACTCGTGATCGCCGCTGCGTCCGCGGGCCGGGCGTTGTCCGCTCCGCCGGCGGCCCCGGCCAGGCCGAACGTCGTGTTCATCCTCGCCGACGACCTCGGATACTCGGACCTCGGCAGCTACGGCGGTGAAATCAGCACGCCGAACCTCGACCGGCTGGCGGCGAATGGGGTTCGGTTCAGCCAGTTCTACAACACAGGGCGGTGCTGGCCCTCCCGGGCAGCCCTGCTGACCGGCTACTACGCCCAGCAGGTCAACCGCGACCCGGCCGGGCGACGTCCGGCCTGGGGGGCATTGCTCCCTGAATTGCTGAGGCCCGTCGGCTATCGCTCGTATCACTCCGGGAAGTGGCATGTGGACGGGCCGGTCCTCGCCGGCGGGTTCGATCGGTCTTATCTCGTGGCCGATCAGGACCGTTTCTTCAGCCCTCGAGACCATCAGCTCGATGACCGGCCGCTCCCGCAGCCCGGGCCGGCAGATGCGTATTACGCCACCACGGCCATTGGGGGCCACGCGGTGGAATGGCTGGCCGATCACCGAACGAACCACAAAACGTCGCCTTTCTTCCTCTACCTCGCGTTCACCGCTCCCCACTTTCCCGTCCAGGCCCTGCCGGAAGATATCGATCGGTACCGATCCAGGTACACCGCCGGTTGGGACGTCATCCGCGAGGCTCGTTGGAAGCGCCAGCGCGAGTCGGGGCTGCTCGATACGAAGCTCTCGGCCCGTGACCCGAAGACGATCCCCGGGTGGAACCTCAAGGAGGCGGAACTCCGGCGCCGGATCGGAGCAGGGGAGGTCGGATACGCCGTCGCCTGGTCATCGCTCACCCAGGAGCAGAAAGACCTCCAGTCGCTGAAGATGGCGATCCACGCCGCGATGGTCGACCGCCTCGACCGGGAGGTCGGCCGGGTGATCACCCAGCTCGAGACGATGGGGGTCCTCGACGACACCTTGATCCTGTTCGCCTCCGACAACGGTGCAAGCGCCGAGCAGATCATTCGTGGCGACGAGCATGATCAGGCCGCCCCACCGGGATCGGCACGCACCTACCTTTCGCTCGGGCCGGGATGGTCGACGGCGGCCAACACGCCGTTCCGCCTCCACAAGTCCTGGAACCACGAGGGGGGAATCGCGACGCCATTGATTGCCCACTGGCCTTCGAGGATCAAGGATCGTGGCAAGGTGCGAACGTCTCCGGGACACCTCGTCGACATTGTGCCGACCATCCTGGAACTCGCCGGCGTCGCCCCCCCCGAACGCTGGAGCGGCGAGCCCCGCCCCCTGTTGCCGGGTCGGAGCCTGGTTCCCGCGCTTGACGGCGATGCCATCGTGAGCCGTGAGTTCCTGTACTTCCGACACGAGAAGAACCGTGGCCTCAGGGCGGGCGACTGGAAAATCGTCGGAGCCGGCGAGAACTCCCCGTGGGAGCTTTATGACCTCTCGGTCGATCGCTCGGAGACGACCAATCTGGCGGCACAGCGTCCCGAGAAGCTCCAGGAATTGATCAACCTTTGGAGGAGCAGGGACGAGGAGTTTCGCAAGCAAGGCGCGACCGCACCGCGGGGGGAATCTCCCTTGAAATGAGGGACGATCGATCCCTTGACCATGGGGCAGGTCTCCCGAATCTGCGAGACGATCGCACCCAAGTCAGCCGGCAAGGAACGTCTCGACTCGACCGGATGTTCTGGACGTTCGTGCCGGCCGACGCATTGGCTGGCCGGCCGAGCGATCCGAACAAAAGCCAGGTCGGATGGCGTGCACCGCTTGGGCAAGGGGTTTCATGGGCGTTACGGCCGGGGGCTACGGATTCGGAAATTCATACCACGACCGAACGCCCGATCAGCATGGCCGAATCGCATGAAGGAAGATGCATGAAATGCACTCCCTCACGATTCAGGCCGCATCGTGCTCGGCCCCGACCCGGAACCCGGCCGCCCGGGGCATCTGGAGCGAAGCCGGCCCGACCTGCTCCTCGAACCCGGCTTCCTCGCGCGGGGTCGTCATCACGTCCAGGATCGTCGGCAGGCCGCGGTCATTGGAGAATGTCCCGTAAACCTCGACCACTTTCTCCTGATACTCGGCGTGGCCCGTTTTCAAAAGCGCATGCAGCCGACGGAGCCGGAAGTGAGGGATGGCCGGGAAGAGGTGGTGCGTCACGTGGACGTCCTGTCCATAGACGAAGACCGCCCAGCGAGTGAACGGGTCGGCGTTGAAGATCCTCGAGTTCGTCAGCCGCCCGTCGTCGGCGTTGCCGTGCTGGTACGTGTCCCGCAGCAGCATGAAGAACGAGAAGCTCGTGCCCAGCGGGACGAGCCAGAGCGCGACGAAGTACACGGCCGACCGCCCGTCGGTGGCGATCCGCAAGTCAAACAGGACGAGTTGCGCGAGGATGTAGTAAGAGATCCGGACCGCGCCCGCGAAGCGCGCCGAGTACGCTTGCCGGAAGGGCGAGTGAAAGGTCCAGCGAGTCGGCACCAGGTAGCAGCCCAAAACCCCGATGGCAATGGCCGCAAGGGTGGACGGGACCATGAGCTCGGACCGTCCTGTCATGGCCAGGAACTGCGTCCAGACGCTGAATGCCAGGATGAAGGCGAAGCCGAGGACGGTCCCCACCCTCGGACGGTCGCTGTCTCCGTCGCCGCCGGGGGTCCGCTTCATGTAGACGTTGCCCCCCTTTCCCAGCGAATTCACGTGGAAATAAGCCCACTGGAACTTGGGGAAGGAGAGCGGGCCCAGAAGCGCCCGCAAGTAATAATTGCGCACGAACCGGCCACGAGGCATGGGCAGGTCGTGGATCTGCTTTCCCTCGCCCATGTTCACCAGGTCCGGGTCGTGCTCCGGGTCGTTGGTGTACTGATGGTGGGCCATGTGGAACAGGCGATAGAAGTGGATCGTGGTGACCAGCGGGAACATGAAGAAGAGGTCGGCCACCAGGTCGTTGGCGAACTTGTTGTGCAGCAGCGTGTAATGCGAGGCCTCGTGCCCCAGGCCCGCCAGCCGATGCTGGATCGCGCCGACGAGGACGATGGCGATCGCGAAGACAGGGACGTTCCAGGCCCAGGCCAGTCCCCACCCCGCGCGCAGCTCGGCGAACGCGATCGCCCCGCCGAGGACCGTCGCCAGCGTGAGATACTCGGCCGCCAGGAAGGCCAGATTCGTCAGGTTATCAACCCGCCTCAGGGGCCGGATCTGCTGCTGGAGGGCCGTCTGGTCGAAGCTGGGTCGACAGCTCATCACGCTCATCAGCAAAATCCCCCCGACACCGTCCCCTCGACTTGCCCGACGGGAGACGTGCGGTGACAACCTCGGTCTCATCCTTGAGACATATCGCTGATCTTGCCCTACTTGCCTGCAAGACCAACTTTCTCCAGTTTATGACAAGGAGGTCGAAGAGGCAAGATGATTAGGTGGAATGGGTGCTTTGGGGGGAATATTGAGTTTAGGGGATTATAGAATTCGACTGCTCGATCCCGATGGAAATTCCATCGGGATCGGCAATGAGGGGACATGAGATTCGGAGGGCGACAAATTCCGAGGCGGACGGTCGGGAGTCATTTGGCTCAGAGGGTCGTGCCGTCTTGCAGGATGGTGAACTTGGGGATGACCGTGATGCCGTCGCGGATCACGTAGTGGGGGGCTTCCTCGGAGTCGATCACCTTGTCTTCATTGATGATCCGGACACCGCGGCCGATGCGTGCGTTCTTGTCGACGATGGCGTTCTCGATCCGCGAGTTGTCGCCGATGCCGACGTCGGGGCGGCCTGCTCGCGCGTTGGCCTCGACCTGCTTGGTGGTCTCGTAGAGGTCGGCGCCCATCAGGTAGCTGTTGCGGACCACGACGTTCTCGCCGATCAGGGCGCGAACGCCGATGACCGAGTTCTCGATGATCGACCCCTTGCCGATGAAGCAGCCGTCGGCGATCAGGCTGTCCGAGACGGTGACGCCCCCCAGCCGAGAGCAGGGGAGGTAGCGTGGCCTGGTGTAGATCGGGTGGTCACCGAACATGAAGTCGAACGGCGGATTCTCTAACGTGAGGTCGATATTGGCCTTGTGGAAGGCACCCACGGTGCCGATGTCTTCCCAGTAGCCGTCGAAGAGGTGGGCCTGGACCCGGTGGTTGGCGATGGCCTGGGGGAAGATCTCCTTGCCGAAGTCGGTGGTCAGTTCCGATGCCAGCAGGTCGACGAGCGTGGACCTGTTGAACAGGTAGATGCCCATGCTGGCCAGGTAGGGGCGGTTGTTCGCCTCGATGCCGAACCGCTTGAAGGTGTCGCCCGGGGTGCGGACGGCGGCGAGCGCCTCGGGGGTCTTCGGCTTCTCGACGAAGTCGACCACGCGGGCTTCGGGGTCGATCCGCATGATCCCGCACGCCCTGGCCTCGCCCTCGGCGACGGGCAGCGCGGCGATGGTCGCCTCGGCCTTGTTCTCCAGGTGGGTCCGGATCATGTCCCGGAAGTCCATCCGGTAGAGCTGGTCGCCGGAGAGGATCAGGACCAGGTCGCAGCCGGGCTCGTTGAACGAGGCGATGTTGCGGCGGACGGCGTCGGCGGTCCCCTGATACCAGCTCTCGTGCTGCATCGTCTGCTGCGCGGCGAGGATCTCGACGAATCCGCCGCTGAAGGTGTCGAACGAGTACGTCCGGCTGATGTGCCGATGCAGGCTGTTCGAGTTGAACTGCGTCAGCACAAAGATCTGATTGAGCCCGGAGTGCAGGCAGTTGGAGATCGGGATGTCGATGAGGCGGTACTTGCCGCCGATCGGCACCGCCGGCTTGCTCCTGGACTTCGTCAGCGGGAAGAGGCGCGTGCCGCGCCCGCCGCCCAGGATCAGACAGATGACTTTCGGCATGGAGAAGCCCCGACCGTCAGGGAGAGGAAACCGCCCCATTACCATATCACCGGTAACGGGACCCAGGGGGCGGGTTCCCTGTGAAGTACGCGAATGGGGCGCCGGATGTGCCGGTACGGCCCCGTTCCAGAGGGCCCGCCACACCGGGGCGGGCCCGATCTGGCCGAGGGTCAGTCCTCGAGCTGGCCGTGGATGGTGCTCTGGTCCTCGTAGATCTGCTCGACGAGGAGGCTCCCCTGCGAGACGATCTCCTCCCCCTCGACCAGGCCCGAGGCGACGATGACCGTGTCGCTGTTCTCCTGGGTCGGGCGGATCGCCCGCCGCTCGAACTTGGACGGGGTCTTGGCGACGAAGACGAAGTACTGGCCGTGGATGGTGACGACCGCCTGGCGTGGGACGACCGTCTGGCCGGCCACGGGGGGGATCTCCAGGATCGCCCGGACCATGTTGTCGGCCTTGAAGCGGCCGTCGGGGTTGGGGATCGATGCGCGGATCCGGATCGCGTGGGTCTCGGGGTCCACGCGGTTGGAGACGTATTCGACCTTCCCCTTGACCTTCTCGGCCAGGAATGGGAAATGGATTTCCCAGGTCTGACCGACGTCCACCTTGGACTGGTCGCTCTCGTAGACGTTTCCCCACACATAGAGGTGGTCCAGCGGGGCGATGGTCAGCAGGGTGCTCGTCTCGTCGTAGAGGTTGCCCGGCACCACGTCGCGCGAGATGACGATGCCGTCGGTGGGCGACTTCAGGGTGATGCTGGCCAGGTCCGAGACGTCCTTGGCCTTGATCTCCTTGAAGTTCTCCTCGCTGAGCCCGTCCACCAGCGCGACGACCACCTCGTCGGAGATCCCGTAGACGTACAGCTTGTTGGCCGCCAGGTCGCGGTTGAGCCGCGCCGTGTTCTCGTCATTCTGGGTCTCGACCCAGAGGAGCTGCGACACGGCGCCGGTCTTCACCAGCTCCTTGCGGGTCCGGTAGAGCCTGTCCTTCAGGACCCACTGGAGGTAGGCCACCCGATAGTCGTTCTTGGCCTGGGAGAGGTCGTTGCTGTACAGGTCGACGAGCGGGTCGCCCTTCTTGACGATTCCACCGCTGACGACGTTCACTTTCTGCACCAGGGTGTCGAACCGGGGCCTGATCCGGACGAGGGTGCTCTCGTCGTAGCCGGTGGTGCCCAGCAGCTCCAGCTTGATGGGTTCGGTTTGCTTGCGGACCTTGACGGTGTCGAGGCCGATGGCCTTGCGCTGGACCTCATCGACTTCGGCCAGGCGATCCCAGGTCGCGGAGATGGCCGGTGCGACCTCCTGCTTGTGGGAGAGCTCGTCGTCGTGGGCCCCCTTACCTGCGGCGGCGTTCTTCAAATAATCAAAGGCGTGGCTAACGTCGGCCTTGGTCACCAGGCCGAAATAGGCGGCCCCGCCGACTGCGGCGACGATGATCAGGGCGGCGATGAGCTTACGAAGCATGGATGAAGGCCTCCGAAGGCCCCGCGTGCGCGGGGTCAACGTCTCGATCGATCGGCGGGCCCGTCGAGGGACCTCCGCGCGAGGAAATGTCACATTTGAAGTTCGTTGAGGTGACTCGGCCCGAACCGGCCGGGGCCGGGCGATGACCGGAGCGCGGGCCGAAGAGGGGAGGGCCCGAGTCAATCGTGGGGCCCGCCGCGGGCCGTCCCGGGATCGGAACTGGGCGTGGGGGCGAATCGCAAGCCTGCATCGGGGGGATGCGCGCGATCAGCAGCGAAGCGGGACGCGAGTCGGCACACGGGGGATTCGTCGGCCGTCGGAATTGACCGTCGGGGTCAGCCCGACGTGGCAACCTTGCAGGCTCGGTCGGTCCGCACGCGGCGAGGTCCACCACCCGTCGGTCGCGTCTTGAGCGAGATCATCCGCCTCATCCTGCTCGGCGACGATTGCCTGCGGCTCGATTTGCCAGCCATGGGCCATGGGCGGCGGCCGGCGGATCCGAGGACGGATGGGCGAGCCCGCCTCGAAGGAGGCCTGCGTCGCGATCGTCGGGTCTGAATCGGCCGCGCGGCCCGCGATCGAATCGAGGGCCAGGTCGACGAGCGACCAGGGGCCCGCGACGACCGCGGCCAGCAGCACGATGATCAGACGCATCCGGCGAGGTCTTCGGGTCAAAAGGATCCGCCCCAAAACCGGAGTCGAGACGAGATGTTTGGTGTGCGAAGGCTCTAACGAGTTTACGCACGCCGGTCACCGACAGGCCAAAGAAACTGTCGGCAATTTCCTCGCAACCCGCAAGCCGATCTTCCGGCCCTCACGCGGACCCGGTTCCCGCCTACACGATCCGAGCCGGGAGGCCGGCCCGATCGCCGATCCCCCGAATTTTCTAAGAGATGCGTCACGCATGCTCTCCGCGCCGCAGGCGCATGCGGCGCGGACGAGGACGTGCCGGGCGTCAGTCGGCCCCGACCGATCCGACCTGAGCGACGGCGAGGTGCCCCTGAAGCTCGACCATTCGGTCGACGATGGTCCGGAGGACTTCCAGGGGGGAGTGAGACGCGTCGACCTCGTAAACCAGCTCGGGATCGTAGAAGGAGAGGGTGTTGAGCGTCTCTTCCTGGTACAGGCGGAGGCGGCGGCCGATGACCTCCTCATTGATGTCATCCAGCCGGTTCTCGCGCAGGGCCCTGGCCTTCAACCGCTCGGTGGCCTTGTCGTTGTCTGTGATGACCAGGTGGAAGATCTGGATCACGTCGAGCATGACGTCGAGCCGCACGGCCTGCTCGTAGTTGCGGGGGAGGCCGTCGAGCACGAGGATATGCCGCTCGGGCAGCAGCAGTTCCTGCATCTCCAGGATCTGGATGTGGCGTTCCCAGATGCGTACCGTCAGGTCGTCGGGGACGAGGAGCCCTTGCGACGTGTACCTGACGATCTCCTTGCCCAGCGTGCCATACTTGGGAAGCTTGCGGAACACGTCGCCGCAGGAGATGTGCACCAGGTCGGGGAGCTGGCCGAGCACATTGCCCTGCGTCCCCTTGCCGCTGCCTGGCATGCCGAAGAGGAGGATCGTCCGATAGCGATTCGTTGCGGACATGGCGGGGCCTCGTTCGTTCGGGCGCTCGCGGCGCGGGCGACGTCGGCGGGGGGGAAACGGGGGGTGACCCCGGTCGCCCCATATTGTAAAGCATTGGCGAACGGAAGGTAAACGGATGGAGAGCCAGGTTGAAACTCGCGTTGTCTTGTTGAGACACGCCGAGACCTCCGCGCCGGATCGGTTCCACGGGTCGGAATCCGACGTCGGGCTGGGCGAGCGCGGGCACGAGCAGGCCCGGGCGATGGCCGGCCACCTGGCCTCGCTGGCTCCCGGGGCGCTGGCCAGCTCGGCCATGCGCCGGGCGATCGAGACCCTGTCGCCCGCGGCCGGGGAATGCGGCCTGGTCCCCGAGCGAATTGGGGCCCTGCACGAGCGGCGGATGGGACCGCTCAGCGGGGCGACTCGGGACGAAGGATGGGCCATCTACGAGTCCACCATGGCTCGCTGGATGGCCGGCGACCTGGGCTACACCCACGACGGAGGGGAGTCGTACACCCAGATCCGCGACAGGGCCCTGCCGGCGTTCCTGGGGCTGGCGGAACGCCATGCGGGGGGGACGGTCGTGGTCGTCTGTCACGGCGTGGTCATCCGCGTGCTGCTGACAAGCCTGCTGCCCGAGGTACCCGTCGAAGGTTTCGACCGCGTCGGCATTGATTTCATGGCCCTCAACGACTTACGCTCCGTGGGCGGCCGCTGGCGGGCCGAGTGCCTGAACCGGATCGTGGCGTGACCAGGGCGGTCACCCCTCCCGACCTGGCACGGGCCGGAGAGCATTCCCCATGGCCCAGTTGCCCACACGCGCCGAACGTCCCCCGGGGCCGGTCGACTGGCTGACGCTGGTGGCCGCGACGGCCGTCGCGATGTCCTGGTCGTCGGCGTTCGACCAGGCCTTGGGGCCGGGCGCAGTACGACCCTGGTGGCCGGCGGGCCCGGACCGCTGGCCGGAGCGGGGCCTCGTCTATCTGGCGAGCTGGTCGGTCGGCCTGCTCCTGATCCGCCTGCGCGGGCCCAGGCCGCCGATGCATCGCCTGATGCGTCAGCCGGGGGCGGTCGCCTGCATGTCGGCGACCGCCGCGACGGTGGTGGTGCTCGCCTGGAGCACGTACCGGTCGTTCGCCGAACTCGGCTGGACGCTCCCACGACCTGCGGGAGAGTCCGCCGGCGGGCTGGGCGGCTGGCTACTGGCCGCGTTCGCGGCCTATGCCCACGCGGTCCGCGACATCGCCGCCCCCAGGCTGGGCGCCACCGTCCCGCCCGCGGTCCTCTGTGCCTGGATTGTGCTCGGGGCAGGGGGCCGCTGGAAACCCGAGGGAACCTGGATCGATCGGCTCGGCATGGCCATCGGCTGGCTCTGGCTCGCCGAGGTCGCGGTCGAACCGTTCAAGATCGGGCGCGGACCGGGCTAGAAAGACCTGGCTTCAGATTTGGCCGCGGTCGTCGTCCCCATCGTCGCCGCCTTTCATCGAATCCCACTGCTCCCTGGAGTAGAGCACCTCGCGGGCCGACCCGCTCTTGAACTCGCCGACGATGCCATCCTCGGCCATGAAATCGATCAGCCTGGCCGCCCGGCCGTAGCCGATGCCCAGGGCGCGTTGCAGCAGTGAGGTCGAGCCTCGACCTTCGCTGATAACGACCTCGATGGCCGGCTCGTACATCTCGTCGCGCTCTTTCAGCGCCGCCCCACGGTCCTTGCCCCCTACGCCGCCGACGCCGACCTTCATCAGCTCGCGGCTGAATTCGACCGGGTACTGGCTCAGGTGCTCGGTGACCCGCGTGATCTCGTCGTCGGCCACGTACGTCCCTTGTGCCCGGACGATGTGGGACGTGCCGGGGATCAGGAAGAGCATGTCGCCGTTGCCCAGCAGCTTGTCGGCCCCCATCACGTCGAGTACGACGCGCGAGTCCCCCTTGCTCGTCACCTGGAACGCGATCCGGGCGGGCATGTTCCCCTTGATCAGGCCGGTGATCACGTCGACCGTCGGCTTCTGGGTGGCCACGATCAGGTGCATGCCGACGGCCCGCGCTTTCTGCGCAAGCCGGACGATGTGCGACTCGACCTCCTTGGCCGCCGTCATCATCAGGTCGGCCATCTCGTCGACGATGATGACGATGTAGGGCATGTACGTCGGGAGGCGTTCTCGTTCCTCGTCGCTCTCGGGCTGAACCCTCGCGTAGATCTCGTCGGCACCCAGCGAGTTGTATGTCTGGATGTTACGCACGCCGGCCCTGGCGAGGAACGCGTATCGCTCGTCCATCTTGTCGCAGGCCCAGGAGAGCAGCGACTCGGCCTTCTTCATGTCGGTGACGACCGGGTGCATCAGGTGCGGGATCCGCTTGAACTGCGAGAGCTCGACCATCTTGGGGTCGACGAGGATCAGCTTCACTTCCTCGGGGCTCTTGGTCATCAAGATCGACAGGATCATCGCGTTCAGGCAGACCGATTTGCCGGTTCCGGTACGGCCGGCGATGAGCAGGTGGGGCATGTCGGCCAGGTCGAACGCCAGGGGGTTGCCCTTCACGTCCTTGCCCAGGAACAGCGGAATCTTCAGCTTGTTCAGCTGCGTGTGCACGCCGTGCACCACGTCGCCCAGCCGCACCATCGTCCGGCGCTCATTGGGCACCTCGATGCCAACGGTCGTCTTGTTGGGGATCGGCGCCACGATCCGAACGCTGGGGACCGCCAGGGCGATGGCCAGGTCATTGGAGAGCGTGACGATCCGGGCGACTCGCAGGCCGGGGACCAGCTCGATCTCGAACTGGGTGATCACCGGCCCGGTGTCGATCTGGACGACGCGGACCTCGCATCCGTGGTCGCGCAGGGTCTGCTCCAGCACCACGGCGCGGGCGTGCAGCTTGGCCTCGTGGTCGCCCACGGCCACCGGGGTGGGTGGCTCCAGCAGCGCGATGGGCGGCAGGATGAAGTCGGGGTTCTGGGGCACGAACGGCGCCGAGTGCTTGGACTCCGGCGCGCCTTGAAACGACCTGGCCTGCGGGCTCCGGGCGTCGACGAGGGCCGACGAGGCCGCACGGGGGTTGGGCTGGGGCCTGGCCAGCGCCGGTCTGGGCGGGGGCGGGGCAAGCCGGGTGCCGGGCTCGCCGTTGTCGTCGGGCGAGTCGACCCGCCCGGGGACGAAAATCGAGGCGTCGACGCCGGCGCCTGCCGTGCGGACGGGGGGCTGCTCTCGCCGGGCAGGGCGGAGCAGGGCCGCCAGCTCCTGGGCCGGCCAGGCGAAGAGCACGTCCTGGCAGAGCGCAAGGCCCGCCAGGCCCGCGGCGGCCAGGATCAGGAACATCCCCCCGGGGCCGAATTGCCCCTCCAGGAAGGCGAGCTCGATGGCCCCCAGGTAGCCCCCCGGGCCGACCGAAGGCGTGGGCGTCAGCCACGGCGTGAACCGCTGGACCAGGCACGAGGCCACCCCCGTCAGCAGACCGACTCCCGCCAGTCGCAGCTCGATCTCCGGCACGGGCCTCCGCCGGAAGATCAGGAGGTTGGCCGCGACCAGGCCGGCAAGGCCGACGTATGCGCCATAGCCCACGCCCCGGAAGATCAGCGATGCGAACGCCGCGCCCACGGGCCCGCACGGGTTGGTCGGCGTCGCGTTGGGGGGGTATGTCGACGACCCGGGGGCATCCGCCGGGTTGTAGCCGACGAGGCAGAGGGCGACGAACGCGGTGGCGAACAGGGGAGCGAGTTGCCGGGCGTGGCGGCCCATCTGTCGACGATCCAGCATCAGTTACCGTCCCCTCGGCGCGCGGCAGGGGCCCGGGCCTCGCATGGGAGGAGCCATTGCGGGCTCCACCGGCGACGGCGCCCGGGACCTTGTCCTCCATCGACCGCGGAGGGGGCCGGGCTTCGGCCTCAGCCGGGCCCGAGGACGACCCTCGGGCCGGTCGTGATCATTCCGAGGGCTGGGTCAAGTCGACCGTCTCGCCTTCGGCCTCTTCCGTCGGCTCGCTCGTCTGGATGTTGCCCGTGAGGTCCAGGTAAATCTTGTCCTGCATGATCTCCTGGATCACGATGTACATCTTGTCGGCGCCGCGGATGTCGACCAGGGGGCGGGCCCCCTGATTCAGGGCGATCATCCGCTTCTGGATCAGGGTGGAGAGCTTGAAGCGCCCGCCGACCTTGTTGACGATCTTCTCTTCCTTCAACTCTTCGAGCATGGTCAGGATCCTCCGGAGCCGGGGCTGAGCCGTCCGAGCACGTCGGCCAGCTCGGCCACCGCCCGGTCCAGGTCGTCGTTGACTAATTGCACGTCGTAGCGAGGGCTCTGTTCCAGCTCGGCGCGGGCGTTGGCCAGCCGACGCAGGATGGTCGCCTCGCCGTCGGTCCCGCGGGCTCGAAGCCGAGCCTCAAGCACTTCGAAGCTCGGCGCATGGACGAAGATCAGGAAGGCATCGGGCACGCGCGAGCGCACCTGCATCCCCCCCTGCACGTCGATCTCCAGCAGCACCCGGCAGCCGCGGGCCACGGCCTGGGCCACGGGGCCCGCGGGCGTGCCGTACAGGTTCCCGTGCACTTCGGCCCATTCCAGGAATTCGCCCCGGGCGATCGCCTGCTCGAAGTCCTCACGACTGAGGAACAGGTAATCGACGCCGTCGACCTCGCCGACGCGAGGGGCCCGGCTCGTCGCCGAGATGGACAGGACCACCCCGGGGGCGCATTGCTCGACGACCCGGCGCACGAGCGTGCTCTTGCCCGTGCCCGAGGGGCCCGAGACGACAACCAGTCGCCCCGAGGCCGCGGGGGCGGAGGCCGGGGCGTTCGTCGTTCGCTCGTCGATCGTCAATGCGGTCTCTCGCAAGATCCCATCCCCGTCCGTGTGCGTCCGCACGTCATTCGACGTTCTGGATCAGTTCGCGGATCTTCTCGAGGGCCCCCTTGATCTCGACCACCTCGCGGGAGATCTCGAGGTCATTGGCCTTCGACCCGATCGTGTTCGTCTCGCGTCCCATCTCCTGCACGACGAACTCCAGCTTGCGGCCGGCGCTCTCGGGCTCGTCGATCACGGCCCGGAACTGGCCGAGGTGGGCTCTGAGCCGGACCACTTCCTCGGCGATGTCGGCCCGCTCGGCGAAGATCGAGACCTCACGGATCAGGTCGCCCGGCTGGAGCGTCGCCCCCTTGCCCTCGAGCAGCGTGCGGACACGCTCTTCGAGCCGCTTTTGGTACCCTTCGACCACCAGCGGGGCCCGCGCGGCGATGACTTCGAGCCGGCCGACGATCGAGTCGCCCAGGGCGGTCAACTCGTCGGCCATCGACCGGCCTTCCTCGGCACGCGAGGCTTGCAGCTTGGCGAGGGCCTCGGAGACGATCTCGGCCAGCTCGGGCCATTCCTCGTGCGGGTCATCCTGGTTCGAGCGACGTTCCTCGACGACCCCTGGGAGTTGCAGCAGCCCTTGCAGGCTGACGTCCTGGCCGAAGACTTCCTGCAACTGGGCGCGGTAACTGGCCAGGGCGACGGTGTTGAGGCGATAGTCCTCGGTCTTCCGGGGACGGTCGACCCGCAGGGTGAGCTGCACGGTCCCTCGACGCAAGGTCTCGCGCACCAGGCGTTCCAGGTCGGGCTCGAGCGCCGAGTAGCGGTCGCCCAGCTTGGCGTTCAGCTTGAGATGTCGATTATTGACGGAGCGGACCTCGACGCTGACGGCCCAGCGGTCGTCTTGCCGCCGGGCCTCGCCGAATCCGGTCATGCTCAGCAGCACGGGGCGTAAACCTCGCTCGGGGCGTTCATCGGTGCATTAGGAGAAGACAAAACAAGGGCCGGCACCGGGGGCTCGTGCCCGTCAGGGAGTGACGGGCACGGGGCTCGGGCTGGGGATCGTGGGGGCCGGCGCCGGCGTGCTGGGCGAGACCGGTCCCGGGGGCGTGGCCGAGATCGGCCCGGTCGGTTTGGTCGCCGCGGGCGAAGAGCCCTTGGGGGCCGCGTTGACCTCGGGCAGTGCCGGGGGAAGCGTCGAGCTGCTGCCCGGTGCCGGAGCGGTGGACGTGCCGGCCGGGGGGACGGCACCGGGGCCCAGCGGCGAAGTGCCGGTGGCCGGTGGGGCCGTGCCAAGCGGGGTGGTCTTGCTGGTGGAGCTGGACGCGGCCGGGACGTCGTCTTCCCAGGCCGAGCTCTCGCCGCGGTGCGAGAGCATGTTCAGCAGCAGGTAGAGCGAGATCCAGATGGCGGCGACCACGATGGTGACGCGGGTGAACACGTCGCCGGCCTTGGTGCCGAAGGCGCTGGAGCCCCCCACGCCGCCGAATGCGCCCGCCAGTCCGCCCCCCTTGCCGCGCTGGATCAGCACCAGGCAGATGAGGAAGACGGAGGTCACGATCGACAGGGTATTGAACAGGCCGATCAAGAAGCCGAGCAAGGCCGGAGTCCTTTCGAGGTCGGGTCCGTCGGGGGCAGGGGGATGTTGCCCGCGAGGGGCCGCCATCGGGCGACCCCGTCAGTCACGGGCTCAGTCTTTGCCGGCCGCCGCGACGGAGCGTGCCGCCTGGATGATGCCGAGGAAATCGCCCGCCTTCAGGCTCGCGCCGCCGACCAGAGCCCCGTCGATGTCGTGGCAGGCCAGCAACTCGGCGGCGTTGTCGGGCTTGACGCTCCCGCCATATTGGACGACGACTCGCGCCGCCGTCGCCAGGCCGAACCGGTCGGCCAGCCGTTCGCGGATGAATTTGTGGACTTCTTGCGCCTGGGCGGGGGTCGCCGTCAGCCCGGTGCCGATCGCCCAGACCGGCTCGTAGGCCAGGACCACGCCGACCATCTGGTCGGGCGTGATGTCGGCCAGCGACCCGTCGAGCTGCACGCCGATGACCGTCTCGGTCCGCCCCGCCTCGCGTTCTTCGCGGGTCTCGCCGACGCAGACGATCGGGATGAGCTGCGCGGCCAGGGCGGCCACCAGCTTCTGGTTGACCTGCTCGTCGGTCTCGCCCAGCCCGTGCCGGCGCTCGCTGTGTCCTAGGATCACGTGCGTGCAGCCGATGTCCACGAGCATGGCGCCGGAGGTCTCGCCGGTGTACGCACCATCGGCCTTGGCGTGCATGGTCTGCCCGGCCAGGCCGATCGGCGTATTATTGAGCACCTCGTCCACGGCGCCCAGGAAGACGAACGGGGGCGCCAGGGCCACGTGAACGGAGGCCTCCTGGCCCACGCCCGCCTTGACCTCGGTGGCCAGGGCGACGGCCGCCTCGGTGGTGCTCGGATTCATCTTCCAGTTGCCGGCGATGAACAGCGATCGCATCAGACGGTGACCCCTTCGCAGACGTCGATGGTCTTGCCCAGGACGTCGGCAAGCTGCCGCAACTCGTCCATGAGCTTGGAATATTGCGGGGGCAGCAGTGCCTGGGGGCCGTCGGACAGGGCCTCTTCGGGGCACGTGTGCACTTCGACGTGGACGCCGTCGGCCCCGGCGGCCACCGCCGCGCGGGCCATCGCCGGGATCAGGTCGGGCCGGCCGGTGGCATGGCTCGGGTCGACGATCACCGGCAGGTGGCTCAGCCCCTTGACGTTGGGCACCATGGCCAGGTCGAGCATGTTGCGCGTCGAGTCCTCGAAGCTGCGCACGCCGCGCTCGCAGAGGATGAGCTGGCGGTTGCCCATCGACAGGACGTACTCGGCCGACATCAGGAGGTCTTTCACCGTCGCACTCAGCCCGCGCTTCAGCAGCACGGGGGTGCGGGTCCGGCCGACCTCCTTGAGCAGGTCGAAATTCTGCATGTTCCGGGCGCCAATCTGGATCATGTCGGCATACTTGACGACCAGGTCGACCTGCCTCGGGTCCATCACCTCGGTGACGGTGGGCATGCCGAACCGCTCGCCGGTGGCCTTCAAGACCTTCAGGCCTTCCTCGCCCATCCCCTGGAAGCTGTAGGGGCTGGTCCGGGGCTTGAAGGCGCCGCCGCGGAGGATGTTCGCGCCGGCGTCCTTGACCGCCGAGGCGATCTCGACGAGTCGGGCTTCGCTCTCGATGGCGCAGGGGCCGGCGATCATGCCGAGGTGGCCGCCGCCGACCTTGATCCCCTTGACCTCGACGACGGTGTCGTCGGCGTGGAACTCGCGGCTGGCGAGCTTGTAGGCCTTCATGATGGGGACGACTTGCTCGACCCCCTGGATGGCCATCAGGGGCTCGGCCTGGAGTTTGCCTTCATCGCCGATGACCCCGATGATTGTCCGCGAGACTCCCTGGCTCAGGTGCGCCGAGAACCCCAAGGCCTCGATGCGCTCGAGGACATGGTCGATCACTTCTTTGGTCGGATTCGGCTTCAGCACGATGATCATCGTCGTTCTCGGCGAGGCGAGGTCGGGCGGCCAAATCGTGGGTGCATTGCCCGCGGAAGAATCGACCACTTTAGCCACCCAGGCCCCCGGTTGGGAAGGCCCAGCGGGTCGGATTTCTCGCGTGTGCCCGCCGCGAACCCGGCAGGACCGGGCCCTGTCCGTTCGGGGCAGGAGGATTCAATGAGCAACCGCCGGCGCGGCGAAGGGAGGTCGCCGAGGCCGACGGTCGTGTTGTCCGGTTCCGTCCGGGGTCGCGCCGGGGGAGGAGGCGGGGCCCGGGTTTCAGGCGCGGTCGGTGCCGCTGCGCTGGGGCTCGGCGGCGGTGCGGGGGCCGCGGTTCGCGTTGGCGTAGACCGAGGTCAGCACGCCCAGCAGGGCCGAACGGCGTCCGGCGCGGGAGGACATGGTGCCACGATGGGCCCGTGCCACGACGCCCGCATACTCGAAGCCGGAATGAATCGGGGCCGTCCGCCTGGAATTCGACGCGCTCATCGAGGCCTCATCTCCCCTTGATCCTTGGTCGGCACGACACCCGCTGGGAGTTCGGGGACGGCCTCGATGCCGGGCGACCATCGGACAGGTCCGACGCGGACCGCAACCCCGTCGGGGCACGCGGGCCGAACATGAATCCAGGGCGATACTCCGCCCCGGCGCGTCGCCAGGCAACTTACTCAACCTAACTCGACTTCCTTAGTCGGGAATCTCTGTCCATCGACGCGAAACGCCCAGGCCGACTTGCGTCGCGCCTGGGCGGGCCGAGACTTTGGGTTCCCTGAACTTCGGACAACGCAGCCTCGCCGCTCCATCATTTCAATGGGCGATGACGAGGACACTCCGAGCGAGGTTTTGTCAAGATACTCGGCACCCCGAAGTGCGCCAACTCAAAAGTCGCTGGAATCTCCATTTTTCAGAGGTGACTCTGCGTTGACCCCCGGGGTCACCGGCAGGGGATCCGGGATCGCCCGCTCGACGGCCTCCTTCGCGGCCGAGGCGGCGGGGATTTTCGCGGGCTTGGGGCCCGGTTTGGCCGCACCCGCGGGGGTGTTGAGCAGCGCCAGCGAGAGCGCCACCGTGCTGACGCCGTTGAACGTCGCATGGGCCACGAACGGGGCCACCAGGCTGCCCGTCCTCAGATAAAGCTCGCCGAGCGCCATCGACAGCACGAAGATCCCCACGGGCGCAGGCCACTGGCCGAAATGGATGAGGCCGAAGGCCAGGGATACCGCCAGATTGGCACGCGTGGCCGGGTCGGCCAGCCACCCCGGACGGGGAGTCGGCTGCGGATCCTCGACGTCTTCGTCGCCCGGGGCCGACACGTGCCGAGGTCGGACGAGCCAGCCCAGCAGGATGACGCGGAACATCAATTCCTCGGTGGCAGGGGCGGCGATGGTGGCCGCGAGGAAAGCGAGCGCAAGGGTCAGCGGGGAGGAGTCCGACTGCATCATCTTGGCCAGCGGGTGGACGTTCTGGTCCGGGGCCACGAGTTGCCAGAGCTTGACCAGCCCGAGATTGAGGGCCAGGACCACCGGGGCCATCAGCAATGCCGTGCGCACTCCGAGCCGGACCTGCGCCATTAGGCCCTCCTCCGGCATGACCGTGCCGACGAGCGTGCCCCCCGCCCGCCGCCTCAGCAGATCGAGCAGGAAGGCCACGATCAGCAGGTTGGAGAACGTCGAGAGGGCGATCATCTCGTTGAACGTGAGACCTGGCCCGTCCGCAGGACGCATCGCCAGGTAGAAATACGCGACCGCGAACACGTTCTGGAGCAGGAACCAGGCGAGGAACGCGATGGCCACCTCGGCGCCCCCCCAGGGGGGGCTCAGCGGTACGCGCGGCGGCAGCCAGTCGCCGATGCGCCCGCGATTCTTCAGGACCGAGGCCCAGTTCGTGAGCATGCCGTAGAGCATCGAGAGCAGGACGATCGTGAGGGCGGAAGAGGCCAATCTGGCGAGCAAGGACGTCGGCATGGGGTGGGTCTCGCCTCGTCCTTTGGGGGAAAATTGCGTCGAAGTGCGCTCTCCGCGCCCGGTCGACCTGCGTTACTCACCATAGACGATATTCGTCGGGGCGTCGCCCGGGCGATGTCCCGACCCGAACGAACGCTCGACCCGAAGGGAGAGACATCGATGATCAAGCATCTCTCGGCCGTGATCCTCATCCTCTGCGGGGCCTCCGCCCTCGCCCCTGCCGTCGCCAGGGCCCAAGGGCCGGGCGGCGGAGGGATGCGTGGCGGTGGCGGCGGAGGAGGAATGGGCGGCGGCTCATCCATGATGGGCATGGGCGGCGGCTCTTCGAGTGGCATGGCCGGTTGCCCGACGACCGGCGGAAGCTCGATGATGGGCGGCAACTCGATGATGACCAACTCGTCGATGGGCGGAAATTCGATGTTGGGCGCCTCGTCGATGGGTGCCAATTCCATGATGGGCAACACCAATTCGTCGAACCAGCAGCTCATGCAGCTCCAGCAGCAGCAATACGCCATGCAGCAGCAGATCCAGCAGATGCAGACGCAGTTGAACCAGAAGGCCGGCGGCGTGACCGCCAGCTCGACGACCCTGGCCAACGCCGACGATGCCCCACCGGCCCGCCGGCGCAAGAAGCGCCGAGGGGTGCCGACGACGACCTCGATCGCGTCGACGCGACCGTCCACCACGTCCGTCGCCAGGGCGTCCGTCGCGTCCAGGACCCGGAACTGAACACCGATATCGCCGTCCGCGTCCCGGGTCGAGCCGGGACGCGGACGGCCGGGATCAGATGCCGGCGGCGGGTGCGTCCTTCGCCACGGGCTCGAAGGTGTATTGGCCATCGACGTAGTCGATCTGCACCGCCTGGCCTTGCGCGATGCTCCCGTCCAGCAGGGCGGTGGCCAGCGGGTTGGACAGCCGTTGCTGGATGACCCGCTTCAGGGGACGGGCCCCGTAGGCGGGGTCGAAGCCCTCATCGGCCAGGGCCCGCTTGGCCTCGTCGCTGATCTTCACCGCGAGCCCGGCCTCGGTCAGCTGGTGTTCCAGGCGACTCAGCTGGAGGGTGACGATCTTGGTCAGCTCGGCCATCCCCAGGGGGTGGAAGATGATCGTATCGTCGATCCGGTTGAGGAACTCCGGCAGGAACTCGGCCTTCAAGACTTCCAGCACCTTGCGACGGATGCGCGCCTCGTCGCCGGTCTCGGCCAGCTCGGCGATCGCCTGGCTGCCCAGGTTCGAGGTCATGATGATGACGGTGTTGCGGAAGTCGACGGTGCGCCCCTGGCCGTCGGTGAGGCGGCCGTCGTCGAGGACCTGGAGCAGCACGTTGAAGACGTCGCGGTGGGCCTTCTCCACCTCGTCTAGCAGGATGACCGAATAGGGCCTGCGGCGGACCGCCTCGGTGAGCCGCCCCCCCTCCTCGTAGCCGACGTAGCCGGGCGGGGCGCCGATCAGGCGGGCGACGTTGTGCCGCTCGCCGAACTCGCTCATATCCAGGCGCACCATCGCCGACTCGCTGTCGAAGAGGAACTCGGCGAGGGCCTTGGCCAGCTCGGTCTTGCCCACGCCGGTCGGGCCGAGGAACAGGAACGAGCCGATCGGCCTGTTCGGGTCCTGAAGCCCCGCGCGGCTGCGGCGGACGGCGTCGGACACGGCCTTGACGGCCGCATTCTGGTTGACCATCCGCAGGTGGATCTGGTCCTCGAGCTTCACGAGCTTCTCGCGGTCGGTGAGCAGCATCTTGTTGACCGGGATGCCGGTCCACTGGCTGACGACCTCGGCGATCTCCTCGCTGTCCACCTCGCGCTTCAGGAGGCGTCTGCCCCCTCGCTTGTCGGCGGGGTTCTCGGGCTCGCCGGATGCCTCGGCCTTCTCGATCGACGCCTCGAGCTGCTTACGCTCGGCGTCGAGCCGCGCCAGATCCTGGTAGCGGGCCTCGTCGGGGCGCTCGCCTCGGGTCTGCATCGCGCGGATCTCGGTCCAGGCGTGGTCGTTCTCCAACTGGAGCGCGGCCAGGCGCTCGCGCATCTTCTGAACGTCGCCGAGGCCCGATTTCTCGAATTCCCACTGGCTGCGCAGGTCCTGCTGCTCCTTCTCCAGCGAGGCGATCTCCGCCTCGACCTCGGCCAGGCGTTCCAGGGCGTGCTCCTCGTCCTCGCCGGCGAGCATCCGCTTGGCGAGCTGCAGTTGCAGCAGCCTGCGCTGGACGACATCGATCTCGGTGGGCACCGATTGCAGCTCCATCGCCAGGCGGCTGGAGGCCTCGTCGATTAGGTCGATCGCCTTGTCGGGCAGGAACCGATCGGTGATGTAGCGTGACGACAGCTTGGCGGCCGAGACGAGTGCCGAGTCCTTGATCTTGACCTTGTGGTGGACCTCGTACCGCTCCTTCAGCCCGCGCAGGATGGCGATCGTGTCCTCGACGGTCGGCTCGCCGACGAAGACCGGCTGGAACCGACGCTCGAGCGCCGGGTCCTTCTCGATGTTCTCGCGGAACTCGTCCAGCGTCGTCGCGCCGATGCAGCGCAGCTCGCCGCGTGCCAGGGCCGGCTTCAGGAGGTTGGCCGCGTCCATCGCCCCGTCGGCCTTGCCGGCGCCGACGACCAGGTGCAGCTCGTCGATGAACAGGACGATGCGCCCCTCCGACGACGTGACGTCCTTGAGCACCGCCTTGAGCCGCTCTTCGAAGTCGCCCCGGAACTTGGCCCCCGCGACCAGGGCCCCCATGTCCAGCGCGATCACCTTGCGGTCGCGTAGGCTCTCAGGCACGTCTCCCGAGACGATGCGCTGGGCCAGGCCCTCAACGATCGCCGTCTTGCCCACCCCGGGCTCGCCGATCAGGACCGGATTGTTCTTGGTCCGGCGCGAGAGCACCTGCACTACCCGGCGGATCTCCGCGTCGCGGCCGATGACCGGGTCGACCTTTCCGCGTCGCACCAGCTCGACCAGGTCGCGGCCGTACTTCTCCAGCGCCTGGTACTTGTCCTCGGGGTTCTGGTCGGTCACCCGATGCTCGCCGCGCACCGCTTTGAGCGCCTGGCCGATCGACCTCTCGTCGACGCCGAGCGCCTCCAGTAGCGCCTGCGCCTTGCCCTGGACCTTGGTCAGGCCGAGCAGCAGGTGCTCGACCGACACATATTGGTCCTTCATCCGGTCGGCCTCGGCCGAGGCGGCCTCCAGCACCCGGTTCAGGTCGGCGCCCATCACGGTCTCGCCGCCGCTGACCTTGGGCAGCGAGCCAAGGCCCTCCTCAGCCGCCTTCTTCAGCCGCGCGGGGGTCGCGCCGAGCTGGCCCAGCAGGGCCTTGATGACCGACTGGTCGTCGTCGAGCAGGGCGGTCAGCAGGTGCATCGGCTCCAGCCGCTGATGCCCCCGCTCGCGGGCGAGCTCCTGCCCCCGCTGCACGGCCTCTTGCCCTTTGATCGTCAGCTTCTCGAATCGAAACGCCATCGGCGCACCTCCGGGGTACGGGGCGTGAACACCTGCGCAAAGTTGGTTGCCGTCGCGAGAAACGCGACGACGATGTTACGGCGAGTTGGGCATGAAAGTTCACGCCCCGGAGGATCAAGGGGCGAGTTCAACCGGCGTCGCCTTGAGCAAGCAAGGGGCGGGGCGGCCGGGCCACTGATGTCGTAAGCAGGCGAGCACCGCGTCGGCCCAGGCGGCGTCGGGGTCGCCCCCGGGGGCGTCGACGTACCAGCCCGCGCCGGGCATGCCGGTGTCTTTGCGGACGACCAGGGCAGCCAGGTCGGGCAGGCCACAGAGGCGGCAACGGGCCGAGAGGGGGACGAGCAGTTGGCGATGGATGTGGCGGTGGTGGAGCGGGGGGCCGGCGCGGCCGGCGAGCTCGGAGTAGGAGACGGTCCGGCCCATCCGGACGGCCTCCAGGAAGACCGGCCAGGCCTTGCGGACGAGCTCTGGATACGTCGTCGGGGCCATGGACTTCCGCCTCCGGGCTCCGGCTCAGGCCCGGATCAGAAGAATGGGGCCTCGGGCCACTCCTCGAAGTCGCGGGCGGCGCGGTAGCGGTTGAACCAGAAGTTCACGTCGCCGGTCGACGACTCGGACCGCTCGACGTAGACGTCCCACCAGGCGTCGACCGGCCGGTGCAGGTTGCCCATGTCGGCCCGGGGCTTGGGCTTGGCGATGACCAGGGCGCTTAGATCGGGCTTCTCGTTCTCCAGGCAGGCGGCCTGGAGCGGCTTGAGGAGCTTCGTGGCGATCGTCCGCGGTGTCTCCTTGATGCCGGCGTCCTTGCACCTCTGGCAGAAGTCGTCGTAGGAGATCCATTGGGCCGGCCGGCGTTCCCGGGCCGCGGCGGCGAGGTCGTGGGCCAGTTGGACCAGGATCGGATAGGCCACCCTCGCGTTGTCGAGCGACATCGACGCGCTCCTGAGGCGTTTGAGGAAACGGCCGCGGGGCCGACCGTCAGGGTCGGGCCGCGGCGCGGGATGGGTCCGGGAGCCCGGCGCGGGCCCCGGCTTGGGGGCCCGACACAGGGCGACGGGTCACTTTTTCTCTTCGAACTCGACGTCGATCACATCATCGGGCTTGCCGGCGCCGGCCCCAGGCTGGCTGTCCGCCGGCGAGCCGTCGGGTCCGCCTGCGGCTTCGGGGCCGCCGGCCGCGGCCGCCGACGAGTAGAGGTGCTCGGTCATCGCCTGGCTGGCTCGGCCCAGGTCCTCGACGGTGCGGTTGATGGCCGCGGAGTCGGTCCCCTTCAGGGCCTCGTTCACCTTCTCGATGGCCGCCTTCACCGCCGTCAGGTCACCCTCGGACAGCTTCTCGCGGTTCTCGTCCATCAGCTTCTGGAGCTGGTAGACCCGCTGCTCGGCGGTGTTCTTGGCCTCGGCCAGCTCGCGCTTGGCCTTGTCCTCGGCCGCGTGCGACTCGGCATCGCGCTGCATCCGGTCGATCTCGTCCTTGCTCAGGCCGCCCGACGACTGGATGGTGATCCGCTGCTCCTTGCCGGTCCCCTTGTCCTTCGCCGTCACGGCCAGGATGCCGTTGGCGTCGATGTTGAAGGCGACCTCGATCTGCGGCGTCCCCATCCGCGCGGGCGGGATCCCCTCCAGGTTGAACTCACCGATGGCGCGGTTGTCCGCGGCCATGGGGCGCTCGCCCTGGTAGACCTTGATCGTCACGGCCGTCTGGTTGTCCTCGGCGGTCGTGAACGTCTCTTTCTTCTCGGTCGGGACCGTCGTGTTGCGCTCCACCAGCTTGGTGAAGACGCCCCCCTTGGTCTCCAGCCCGAGCGACAGCGGGGTGACGTCCAGCAGCAGCAGGTCCTTCACCTCGCCGGTGAGCACCGCGCCCTGGATGGCCGCCCCGATGGCCACGACCTCGTCGGGGTTGACCCCCTTGTGGGGCTCCTTGCCGAAGATGTCCTTGACGATCTGCTGGACCCGGGGCATCCGGGTCGAGCCGCCGACCATCACGACCTCGTCGATCTCGGCCGCCTTCAGCTTGGAGTCCTCAAGCGCCTTCAGGACCGGCCCCCGGCAGCGGTCGAAGAGGCTGTCGGTCAGCTTCTCGAACTGGGCCCGGGTGATGGCCATCGTCAGGTGCTTCGGTCCGGTCTGGTCGGCCGTGATGAACGGCAGGTTGATGTCAGCCTGGCTCTGGAAGGAGAGGTCCTTCTTGGCCTTCTCGGCGGCCTCTTTCAGCCGCTGCAGGGCCATCTGGTCCTTGCGCAGGTCGACCCCCTGCTCCTTCTTGAACTCGTCGGCGATGTGGTTGATCAGCGCCTCGTCCCAGTCGTCGCCGCCCAGATGGGTGTCACCGTTGGTGGAGAGCACCTCGAAGACGCCGTCGGCCACGTCCAGGATCGAGATGTCGAAGGTGCCGCCGCCCAGGTCGAAGACGGCGATCTTCTCGTTCTTCTTCTTGTCCAGCCCGTAGGCCAGGGCGCCGGCGGTCGGCTCATTGATAATCCGGGCCACTTCCAGGCCCGCGATCAGGCCGGCGTCCTTCGTCGCCTGTCGCTGGCTGTCGTTGAAGTACGCCGGCACCGTGATGACGGCCTTGCGCACCTTGTGGCCCAGGTAGCTCTCGGCCGCCTCGCGCAGCTTGCGCAGGATCAGCGCCGAGATCTCCGGCGGCGTCTGCTCCTTGCCGCCGACGTTCACCTTGACGAAGTCGGTCGAGCCGCCGACGACCTCGTAGGGGACCATCTTCTCTTCACCGCGCACCTCGTCGTGGCGGCGGCCCATGAACCGCTTGATCGAGTAGACCGTCCCGCGGGGGTTGGTCACCGCCTGCCTCTTCGCCGGGTCGCCGACGAGCACTTCGCCCTTGCTCGTGAACGAGACGACGGAGGGGGTCAAACGACTCCCTTCCTGGTTGGCGATGACGGTCACGTCGCCGCCTTCCATCACCGCGACGACGCTGTTGGTCGTCCCCAGGTCGATCCCGATGATTTTTTCGCCTTCAGCCACGACCAATCTCCTTTAGGATGCCGAGATGCGACGAGACCGGATCAGGCCGCCTGTTCTAGGGCCCGGCCTCCGAGATCCGCCGAGAGCACTCGATGGAATCGTCCTCCTCACTCTCGCATCACTACCGCACAGTCCTATGCAACGGCGATGCCGCGACACTTTGTGGTGCCCGCCATCGCCGAATAAGTCTCATCTTGGAACGGAGTTGGGCGAATTTCCTCGGCTCACTGACGGCGGGCTCGATCGCCCGGACTGTCAAATTGGCCGGATGACCCGAAGATGCCAAATTGGCCGACTGCCAAAATGGCCGCACGACCGGTCAGACCTCTCGAACACGATCAATCGTACCGAATCCGGCGCCACTTCGGAAGATTTCAGTTCCCGGCCGAGACGATCCGCTCGAAAACAGGGACGACTTCGCCGATGTGCAGGGTGCAAACATGCAATGCCGTCCCGCACGACCCTGGGACCTGAATGAATCCGCCGGCCGCCGGTGCATGGGGTGATTCGCCCATAAAAACGCGAATCGCGACGGCCCGGTCGGGGCAGACCGGGCCGTCGCGATTCGTAATTCCGGCGGATCAAACGGCCGGGATGTGTGACGCATCCCGGCGAGGAGAATTACTTGGGTTCGACGCCCGGCACGGCGGGGACGGCCGGGATCGACGCTTCGGGGGTGGCCGGGACGGCCGGGGCCGGTGCGGCAGGCACTTCGGTGGCGGTGGGCGCCGGCGGGGCCGGGGCAGCCGGCGTGTCGGGGGTCGCGGGGGCCGGGGTGTCGGGGGTCGCGGGGGCCGGGGCGGCCGGGGTGTCCGTCACGCCCGGGATGACAGGGGCGGGGGGAATCGACGACGTGGCGGGTGCGGCCGGTGCCGGGGCAGCGGCGGTGCCCGAGACGATCGGGGCGGCCTGGCTGGTCGCGTACTGCGGGGACGCGGCCGTGAGCGGGACAGCCTCGAACACGGGGGCTCCGGCGTACACGGTCTCCGACTTCTTACCGGAATGGCCTAACTTCATTTTGGGAAGGCCGAGCTTCATTCCGCCGAAGCAGCCGGCCTTCTTGGGGGCCGGGACGCAGGCCACGGGGGCGGCGACGGCGACCGGAGCCGGGGGACATTTGGCCTTATGGCCGCCGAAGAGCCCGCCGGTGGCCGACATTGCCGTCAACAAGATCAGTTCGTGCATGGGATCCAGACCCTCAATCAAGGTGCGCTTCAAGGGAATCCGCCCGGCCACCCGGGCGGTACACCCGCGCCGGCGTCGCGCCGGGCGGGTCGAAACGTCGCCTGATGCCCCCGAGCCCGGAAGACAACGGGCCCCGACATCCACCGACCTCCGCCGGGCACGACCCGCCCGTCGCTCGGAGGGAGCGGGCAGGTGGTGAGGGTCGGTCAGATGCGATCATAAAGGGCCGTCATGGAGGCGCCAATCACAGAATGGGTATTTTGGGTAATTTTTTTCGAGTATCGTCGACTCTGGAGTCTGGGGGCTGCTCGTGAACTGGGCATAATGCCCTCGTCGTCTCGCCTGCCTCAATGGCGGACCAGTCGCTTGACACGGACAAGCCGTTGTTTTATCCATTTGTCCATCTCAAGACGATTGTCCCCTTGACGTCGGCTCGGCTCGCCCCGCATCGCATGGCGGCCCGGCCATGGACGAGATGACTCCATGCCGCCCCGCAAGCCTCCCGCCGACCTGCCCGCCGCTCCCCCCGCCACCACCAAGGCAGCGGCAGCCAGGGCCCGACCAGCGACCGCGGCAACGCCCGCCGCCGAGGCCAGCAAGAAGCCCCCGGGCCTGACCGAGCTACGCGGCGAGATCGACCGGCTCGACAAGGATCTGGTCGAACTTCTGAACCGTCGCGCGGCGGTCTCGGTACAGATTGGCCAGATCAAGCAGAAGCAGGGGCTCGACGTCTGGTCGAGCGCCCGCGAGGAAGAGGTCGTCAACCGTGCCCTCTCGCTGAGCAAGGGTCCGTTGCTGCCCGAGACCTTGCGGCTCGTCTTCCGCGAGTTGATGAGCGGGTCCAGGGCGCTTCAGCGCCCGCTGAAGGTCGCCTTCCTGGGGCCAAAATATAGCTACAGCCACCTCGCCTCGGTGGCCCGCTTCGGCGAGTCGGTCGAGCACTGCCCGGTCGGCTCGATCGCGGCCGTCTTCGAGGAGGTCAACCGGCGTCACGTCCACTTCGGCATCGTGCCGCTGGAGAACTCGACCGACGGCCGGATCGCCGATACCCTCGACCAGTTCGTCCGCCTTCCCGGGTTGAAGATCCGGGCCGAGGTCCGCCTGGGGGTCCACCACTGCCTGCTCGGGCGAGGGGAACGCAGCCAGATCCGCCGGGTCTATTCCAAGGCGCAGGCGCTCTCGCAGTGCCGCAACTGGCTCGGCAAGAACCTGCCCCAGGCCACCCTGGTCGAGGTGGTTAGCACCACCCACGCCGCCGAGATCGCTCAGCACGAGGAGGGCGCCGCCGCCGTCGCCAGCCGCCAGGCCGGCGAGGCCTACCGCCTGGAACTGCTCGCGCCCAACATCGAAGACCAGCCCCACAACCTCACCCGCTTCGCCGTCATCGCCGAGCGCCCCGAGCAGCGCACCGGCCGCGACAAGACCACGCTCATGATCAGGCTGCCCAACTCCGCGGGAGCCCTGGGCAAGGCCATCGCCCCGTTCGAGAAGAACGGCGTCAACATGACCTGGATCGAGTCGTTCCCTTTCTCCGAGGGGCCCGCCGAGGTCAACCCCACCTATCTCTTCTTTGTCGACATCGAAGGCCACGCCGACGACGAGCTCGTCCGCCGGACCCTCGACGCCGTCAAGAAGAAGTGCGACCGCCTGGAGATCCTGGGTTCTTACCCCAGGGCCGAGTGCGTCGAACGCTGAGCCCCGCCCCGACCCCGGAGAGGCCCCCCGATGACTCGCCCCGCCGCGCGCCTCCTCCTCTCATCGCTGGCCATCCTGGCCGCGATGGCCCCCTTCGCCCGGGCCGCCGACGACGCCAAGACGCCTCAGGCCGCCAAGGAGAAGGTCTTCGTCGGCTACCTCTTCGGCCCCCCACGCGACCTGAACTTCTCGCTCTACACCCATCTCTGCCACGCGTTCATCACCGCCGACGGCGACGGCAAGCTGAGGCCCTCGCGCAACGTCCCCGACCGCAAGCTCACCGCCAATGCCCACAAGGCCGGCGTCAAGGTCTTGATCTCGCTGGGCGGCTGGGGCTGGGACAAGCAGTTCGGCGAGATCGTTTCCAAGCCGGAGTCGGAGAAGCGGTACGTCGACTCCGTCATCAAGATGATGGACGAGAACGACTACGACGGCCTGGACCTCGACTGGGAATATCCCGACACCGCCGAGGAGGTCAAGGGTTTCGAACGCCTGACCCACACCTTGCGCAAGCGAATCGACGAGGTCGGCAAGGCCAAGAATCGCCACATGGACCTGACTATGGCCGCCTCGTCCAACAAGGGCACCCTCAGCTGTCTGAACAAGGACTTCCTGCTGGAGAACATGGACTGGGTCAACGTGATGACCTACGACTACGCCGGCGACTGGACCTCCTTCGCCGGCCATCAGGCTCCCCTCTTCGGCTCCTCGAAGGCGCCCGACAAGTCGCCCCGCTCGACCGCCCAGACGATGACGTATCTCCTGGAAGAGCGAGGCATTCCGGCCGACCACCTCGCGGTGGGACTCCCCCTCTACGGCCGGGGCTTTCCCGTTTCCGAGCCCTACGCTTCGACCAAGGGCGTCGCCAAGAAGCGCGACCCAGGCGGCGACTATCGCAACATCGCCAAGCTCATCAAGCAGGGCTGGACCCGCACCTACGACGAAGAGACCAAGACCCCCTGGCTCACCGCCCCCGACCGCTCCGCCGTCATCGGCTACGACGACGCCGAGTCCATCCGCCTGAAGACCGAGTGGGCCATGTCCAAGGGCTTCCGGGGAGTCTTCTTCTGGCAGGTCAACGGAGATCGTCTCGAAGACGGCACCAACCCCCTCCAGGCCGCCGCCTACGAGGCCTGGCTGGCCGGAACCCCCAAGCCATCAAAGTGATGGAAATTCACCTCGCCCGAAAAGAGTCAGCCGAAAATCGCTCCCAATTGCAGCCGAAAGAACGTGCTTCGTCGCCGGCCTGCTCGAGCCCGACGCCCGCAGCCGTTCTTTGGCAATCCGAAAGAAATCGCGACGAATGAAGCCACTTAGGGTGACATGCTCTTGCGGAAGATGAGCACGATTACAGGGAGATCGACCGCCCGTCGGAAGTCATGGTCTGACTTTCAAGCGAAGCGATTTTGATCTGATGACCTAACGGCTGCCAGCGGCTTTGAGTAGTCCCCGGTTCCTCATCCACTCCTCGCAGCGTTTCGGCCACGCGGCCGAAGGCTTGCCGGTGGCACGTAGTGCGAAGCTGTGGCCGCCGGTCTCGTAGGCGTGCAATTCGGCAGGGATGCCCTTACGGGTGAGTCTCCGATAATAGGCTGTGGCATTGTCGACGCAAAAATCGTCGTCGCTGGCCACGACGAGGAAGGTCGGTGGGACGCCTTTTTTCACCAACGGCAGGTTGGCGTCGTACCGCTTGCTGTCGAAGTTGATGATGCCGTAAGGGTAGAGGATCACGGCGAAGTCGGCCGAACATCCCGCTTCGTCGAGTTTGTCGACGGGTTCGTACGAACGCTCGCCGAGGGAGGTCGAGACCCAAGCGCCCAGGTGGCCCCCGGCCGAGAAGCCGATGACGCCGACGCGGGAAGGATCGACATTCCACCCACTCGCGTTGGCTCGGACGAAGCTCAACGCCCGCTGGGCGTCCATCAAGGCCATGGCAGGCGCATAATCCGACCGCGACCGGCCTTCGCGATATCCCACTCGGTATTTCAAGATGACTGCCGTGATGCCGATCGAGTTCAGCCATTCGGCGACCTCCTCCCCCTCCTCAGTCCAGTCGAGGTGGTCATATCCGCCGCCGGGGAAGATGACAGCCGCAGCCCCCGTGGCCGAGACTTCTGGGGCCGGATAAACGAACAGCGCCGGCGATGTAACGTTCCTCAGGCTGACGATCGTCTTGTCGCTTCGCTTCCCGGTCACCACCATCTCGGGACCCACAGCTTTACCGTCTTCGCCGGGTGGGGGGCCGGGCCAGAGCTTGAGTTCGAGGGGGACGTTGGCCGCGGTCTCCGGCTCTGCCGAGGCGAACGTCAAAAGCAGGGCGATAACGGTCGTAACGATCATCATCAACGGTTTCTCATCCTGGCCATTTCATGTCTAGCCGTGGCAGATTTTGTGATCGACACAGATCCGATCACGCCGGATGTTGCTTATCTAACCCCTCGGCCCTGACCTCCGCCGACGAAACATCCACCTCAACACGCGCCGTGGCTTTTTGGTGCGGGTTGAAGTGGATGGTGTTGCGTTCCGGTTTCACGGTGACGACCGGAGATTTTCGGAGAGAGGTCAGGGGCGGATGACGGTCCCGTCGCGGCGACGCGTCGTGCCCCAGCTGTGCTCGAAGGTCGGCTCGTCGGGGAGCGGGTACTTGGCGGCGAGCGTTTCGTCGAGGTCGATGCCGAGGCCGGGCGACTCGTTGGCGTACAGGAATCCGTCCTTGGTCTCGGGGCATCCGGGGAAGACTTCTCGGGTCCGTTCGGGGAAGGTTCCCCCTTCGTGGATGCCGAAATTGTGGGTGGATAGCTCGAGCGCGAGGCCGGCGGCGTGCGCCACGGGCGAGGCGTCGCCGGGGCCGTGCCAGGCTGTCCTCACGCCGAAGAACTCGGCGAGCGCTGCGACCTTCCTCGCCACGCTCAGGCCGCCGATCTGCGAGATGTGGATGCGAATGAAATCGATCAGCCTCTCGGTGATCACCGGCACATATTCGTGCTGCGTGTTATACAGCTCGCCCATGGCGATCGGCGTGGCGCACTGCTGGCGGATGAGGCGGAGGTGGTCGTTCTGCTCGGGCGGGACGGGGTCCTCGATGAAGAACGGGTGATACTGCTCCAGGTCCTTGCAGAGCTGGACCCCCTGGCTGGGCGAGACGCGCTCGTGGATGTCGTGGAGCAGCTCGACCTCGTCGCCGAGCTTCGACCTCAGGTGCTCGAATAACTTCGGGACCTGCCTGCAATAGACGGCCGGCTCCCAGACTCCTCTCAAGGGGTCCGTCGGGCCGAACGTGCCGGACGGGAGCGGGACCTCGCGGTTGAGTCGGGCGCCGTAGGTGGCCATGCCGGGGATGCCCATCTGGACGCGGACATGCTTGTATCCCTTCTCCATGGCCTCCCGGGCCTTGTCCTCCACTTCCTTCATGTCGCGCCCGCTGGTGTGGGCATAAAGGGGCGCCGCGAACCGGCACTTGCCGCCCAGGAGTTGGTAGACCGGCATGTTGGCCCGCTTGCCCTTGATGTCCCAGAGCGCCATGTCGACGCCGCTCATCGCATTGAACAGGACGGGGCCGTTGCGCCAGTAGGAGCTGACGTAGGACGACTGCCAGATGTCCTCGATCTCCTCGGGATTGCGGCCGATCAGGAAGGGCTTGAGGTATTTGTCGACGGCCGTCTGCACCACCAGGGCCCGCTGGGTGAACGTGGCGCAGCCGAGTCCGTACAGCCCCGGCTCGCTGGTCATTACTTTGACAACGACAAGCCGGATGCGGTCTGGCGCGGTGAGGATCGTCTTGATGTCGGTGATCTTCAGCGGGGGGAGTCCCTTCCGGCCCTCCGCCTCATCGGGCCCGGCCTGAGCCACGCCGAAGGCCCGCCCGCCCAGGAATCCCGAGCCGCCGAGGGCGGCGCCCGCCGGGAGTAGTCGGAAGAGATCGCGTCGGTCCATGCCCCACCCCATCATGCCGAGGCCAGGTCTCGATTTGCACCGGGCAAACCGACCCGCGGTCACGCTAACGCGCGCCGCCGACGGGCGAAAGGTACTCGATCCGACGGGCGTGTCCTCGGCGGGGCGGTGCCGGGGACACGCCCCACGAATCGCGCGGGGGGGGCCGGTCTCGGGCGGGCCTGGATGGGGAGTTCAGTCGAAGACGATCCCTTCGTCGGTGATCCGGTAGGGGTGGATCTCGTCGGAGCAGACGCTTCCGCGGTGCTTGGCGACGTAGAGCGACCGGCCCAGGCGGCCTTCCTGGCGGGTCCGGCCCATCAGGATGATCGTGTTGGCGTTGGCGAAGATGTCGCCCTCGGTGATCGGGTTGACGATCAACTCATCGAGCATCACCTGCGGGGTCGTATACAGATAGAGGCAGCCGACCGACTTCGAGTCATATCTGTGGGCGAGCACCTTCGGCTCGTTGGCGCGGTACTGCTCACGGAACAACTCGCGGGCGGCCCACTCGTCCTCCTTGCGGAGGATCTGGTGGTAGAGGTACTCGAAGAACTCGAACTGGATCGACTCGGAGAACCGCTCGGTCGGCTCGATGCCGTCGACCACGATCCGCCGCGTGCCCCTGACCATGTTGGAATAGAAGTAGTTGGCCGTGGTGCGCAAGACCCTGGCCAGGTCCTTCTTCCAGATGTGCCACTCGTCGGGGTCCAGGTCGCGCCTGGTCACGCGGCGGCCGGCCTTGGAGAAGGGGTGGAAGTAGTCGCCCAGGTCGCGGTCGAAGTCCCAGACGTTGGACAGGTCGGGGGCGCCGTCGGCGGGAAACTCGCCGAGATCCCAGCCGAATTGGGTCTTGGCATAATCGGCATGGTTCTGGGCGTCGCCCCGGCTGGTCAGGTCGCAGATCACCCCCCGGCGGCCGTCGACGGCGAGGCCGCGGTCGGCCCATCGCAGCCCGAGCTGGGTCTTGCCCACGCCGGTCGCCCCGGCCAGGACCGTCAGAGTGCCCGGAAGCAGGCCGCCCCCCAGGATCTCATCAAGGGCTTCGATGCCGAACGACTGACGTGGAACGCTGCTCATCCTCGGATCACTCCCAGACGAAGACGGGACCCCGCGAACGATCGCGGTGCGTCCCAGATCGGAACTCGGATGAACGGGGCGGACAGCCCCGGGCATCCCCAGGTTCAATCGACCACGCCGGCCCAGTCGCCCAGGATGGGCAACACCCTGTGCTGGAGGCCGCCCGTCACGTGGACCCGACCGTCGGCGTCGACGAAGACGTCCACCTCGCTGCGGATGCCGAACCGCTCCTGGTAGATCCCTGGCTCGACCGAGAAGCAGGTCCGGGGCAGGACGAGGCGCTGCTCGTGTGTCTCCAGGTCGTCCATCGCCGCGCCGTTGCCGTGCACCTCCTGGCCGATGTTATGCCCGGTCCGGTGCACGAAGAACTCGCCGAATCCGGCCGCGTCGATCACGTCGCGGGCGGCCCGGTCCACCTGGTATCCTCGCAGCGGCCGGCTCGTGGCGAAGGCCGACTTCACCAGGGCGATCGCGGCATCACGGCCTGCGGCCACGACCTTGAAGACTCGGTCGTACTCCTCGGGGACCGAGTCGCCGACGAAGCCGACTCGCGTCAGGTCGCTGTAGACCGAGCGGGGGCGGTCCATCTTGGCCCAGAGGTCGATCAGGACGAAGTCGCCCTCGCGGATCTCGGAGTCCTGGCCCACGATCGGCTCGTAATGCGGGTCGCCGCTGTGCGGGCCCACGCCGACGATCGGCGGGCTGTAGGTGGTCAGGCCGTTGCGGCCGAAGTGGTCCATGATCGCCGCCTGCACCTCGGTCTCGCGCACCGAGCCTCCGCCGCGAGTCCGTTCGGCGATCAGGCCGAAGGCGAGGTCGAAGGCGGCTCGGGTCTGGACCTCGGCCTCCAGGTGCATCCGCCACTGGTCGTCGTCCCAGGTCGACTCGAACCGCTGGATCAGGTCGCCCGACGAGACGACCTGGGGCCCGAAGCCGTGGATCAGCTCCACCGTCCCGGCGTCGACCCGCGCGACGTAGGGGTTGGAGGCCCTGGGGGAATATTCCATCGCCACCCGCCGCATCCTGCCCACGAACGACCTGAGCCCGGCCTCGAGCTCCTGCCAGGTCAGATAGACGGACGCGTCGCCGGGGAGGTGGTCGAGCACCCCTGCCTCGATCCGATGGACCAGCTTGCGCGGCGGGCCATCGGCCGGGATGAGGTAGAAGAACCGCCGTGAGGTGGCCTTCATCGCCTGCATGCCCAGCACGCGCCTGGCCAGCTCATTGGCCCCTCGGAAGTCGTAGAGCAGCCAGGCATCGAACCCGGAATCGCGGACGGCCGCCTGGATCGCGTCGAGATCGAACATCGGTTGACCGCTCCATGGGGCGAATTTCGGGGGGAAGGGGGCCGGTGCTCAATTGCACGCCCGGCTGCGGGGGCCTACGATTCTCACTCAATTGCCGGACATTCCAGGAGATGCCAGACGATGAGTTTACGCCTGAGACGCCGCGACTTCCTCAGAGGCATGGCCGCCGGCACCGCCGCCGCCGGCACGTTCGGGGGCCTCGACCTCGGCCGGGCCCTGGCCGCGCAGAGGTCGCCCAATGAGAAGCTTAACATCGGCATCATCGGAGTCGCCAATCGGGCGGCCTCCAATCTCGAAGGGGTGCAGGGCGAGAACATCGTCGCGCTGTGTGACATCGACGATCGCTACCTCGATGCCGCCTTCGGCCGCTTCCCCAAGGCCGAGAAATACAACGACTTCCGCAAGCTCCTGGAACGCAAAGACCTCGACGCCGTGGTCATCAGCACCGCCGACCACGTGCACGCGTCGGCCACCGTCGCGGCCCTGAAGCTGGGCAAACACGTCTACGTCGAGAAGCCGATGAGCCACTCGGTTCACGAGGCCCGGGTCATCGCCGAGACGGCGGCCAAGGCCAAGGTGGCCACCCAGATGGGCACCCAGATTCACGCCACCAACAATTACCGCCGCGTCGTCGAGGCCATCCAGGCCGGCGCCATCGGCCCGGTCAATGCCTGCCACGTCTGGGTCGGCAAGACCTGGTCGGAGGGGAGCCGACCGCGAGAGACCCCGCCGGTCCCCAAGTACATCAACTGGGACCTCTGGGTCGGGCCCGCACCGATGCGTCCCTACCACCCGACCTACCTGCCCGCCAACTGGCGGAGGTGGTGGGACTTCGGCTGCGGCACGCTGGGCGACATGGCCTGCCACTACATGGACCTCCCCTTCTGGGCCCTGAAGCTCAGGCACCCCACCTCGGTCGAGTCCCAGGGGCCGCCCGTCCACCCCGAGACCACCCCGCGCTGGATGATCGTCAAGTTCGAGTTTCCCGCCCGCGACGCCATGCCCGCCCTCGACCTGACCTGGTACGACGGCGGCAAGAAGCCCGCGCTCCTGAGGGAAGCCGGCCTCCCCGACTGGGAGAGCGGCGTCCTCTTCGTCGGCGAGAAGGGCCTGATGCTGGCCGACTACGACCAGTACAAGCTCTATCCCGAGGAGAAGTTCAAGGGCTTCACCCCGCCCCCCCAGTCCATCCCCAACTCCATCGGCCACTACGCCGAGTGGATCAACGCGTGCAAGAACGGCGGGCCGACCACCTGCAACTTCGACTACTCGGGCGCCCTCACCGAGTCGGTGCTGCTGGGCAACGTCGCCTACCGGACCGGCAAGAAGCTGGACTGGGATGCCAAGGCCCTGCACGCCACCAACACGTCCGACGCCGACCAGTACCTGAAGCGCGAATATCGCGCGGGATGGACCCTTTGAGGCCGTCAATCAAGCGGGCCGCGGCAATCGCCCTGGCCCTGACCTTCGCGGTTGTCGCGGCCGACGCCCCTGCGAAGGCCCCGAAGGCCGACGCCAGGCCCCCCTTGGTCGTGCGCCTGGGGTTTCCGGCCGACGCCAAGGTCCTGATCCTCAACGGCGACGACACCGGGATGAACCACTCCACCAACGTGGGGACCTTCCGGGCTTTCAAGGCTGGCGGGCTCAGCTCGGCGACCATCATGGTCCCCTGCCCCTGGTTCCCCGAGACCGTCAATTACGCCCGCGAGAACCCCAAGGCCAACCTCGGACTTCACCTGACCCTGACCAGCGAGTGGAAGCGGTACAAGTGGGGCCCCGTCGTGGGCCGCACCGCCGTCCCCAGCCTCGTCGACGAGCTGGGCTACTTCTACGACGGGGTCGAGGAGGTCTACGCGCACGCCAAGCTCGACGAGGTCGAGCTGGAAGTCCGCGCCCAGGTCGACCGCGCCCTGAAGGCAGGGATCGACGTCACCCACGTCGACTCGCACATGGGCACGCTCCAGTACGACCAGAAGTACCACGAGCTCTACCTGAAGATTGCCAAGGCCTACGACCTTCCCTGCCGCGTCGCGGGCCGCGCCCTGATGAAGACCTTCAACGCCGAGCGGATGGTCGACCTGGCCGACGAGATGGGCATCGTCCACCCAGACATGCTCTACACCGACGGCCCCGAGAAGGTCGAGGACACCGAGCGGTTCTGGCTCGCCATGCTCGACAACCTCCCCGCAGGACAGGTCAGCGAGATCTTCATCCACTGCGGCGAGCTGGTCCCCGAGATGGAATTCACCGCCAACAGCTGGCGCACCCGCGCCGCCGACACTGACTTCTTCTGCTCCCCCAAGTGGTCCGATGCCCTCAAGGCCAAGGGAATCCGGGTCATCAGCTACCGCGAGCTGCGCGACCTCCAGCGCAAGCAGCCCAAGGCAACCCCCTGACCGTCGGATCGGGACCGCCTCGTCCTTGACAAGGCGGCCCCGATCGTTTGAAATTGGGCCAGACGTGCTCGTAGCTCAACTGGATAGAGCGTCGGCCTCCGAAGCCGAAGGTTGCAGGTTCGACCCCTGCCGGGCACATTCGACAGGGACCCTGGCTTCTCGCCGGGGTTTTTGTTTTGGCGGCGGACCCTCCCCGGAAGGTCGCCATTCCGGCGGCGTGCCCCGCAACGTCGCAGCCACCCCGAGGCCGAGATGTCGGCGACGGAGCCGCGAATTCGCCCCTGGGCGATCTGGAACCTTCGCTGCCCGATCTGCGGCGAGGGGCGCGTCTTCAAGGGCTCGTTCGCCATGAACGAGCATTGCCCGCGCTGCGGATACAAATTCGAACGCGGCCCGGGCTATTTCACCGGCGCGATGTACTTCAGCTACGCCATGGGCATGCCCCTCATCGCCGGCTTCATGGGCATCGGCTACCTGTTCCGGCCCGACATCCCGCTGCACTGGCTCTTCCTGGGTGGCTGGCTCCTGTTCCTCCCGTTCGTCCCCGTCGTCTTCCGCTACTCCCGCGTCCTGTTCATGCACTTCGACCGCTACTTCGACCCCGAAGGCTGAACGCCGGCGGCCCCTGCATGTCCGCGAAGCCAGGGCCGGCCCAATCCGGCCCGCCGACTCCTCCGGTCATCGACTTGGTCCCGATTCACCGCCGCCTGCCCGCCGGATCGGTCATCGGCAACAAGCCCACTCTCGCGGGGGGCCGTGTGTCCGCCGTGGCCTGACCGCGGCTTGATGTTGACGGGAAGCGACACGGGTCGTCCTGGATGGAAACTCGCGTCCTGCTGGCTATGGCGTTCCTGCTCTGGCCGACGATGCCATCGTCACGCTTTGAATTGCGACAGATCAGTCACAAAGACCGGATTCGATCCGTTGTCGCCATGGCTCGCGGGTCAGCGACCGATGAGGATGAGACGCAATCATTGGGATGGCTTGATTAATCACTTTGTTTAATTAAGTAAGTTTTCTTATGGGGATTCATCCGTTCATTTGCTATGCGTAGGATGCCCGCCTGAAGTACGCGGCGACGACCGAAGGCATGCAAGGCGGTGTTTATGGATGCGACGACTCTCATACGCCTCGGGGCGAAGCATGCCGCGTCCGTGCTGCCGGAATCGCTCTACCTGGCGACCGGGTTCGACCTGACCAAGCCGACGACGATTCGTGGCGTGCTTAATGATCGATGTAATTACAAGTGCTTGCATTGTGGTTGCTGGCGGCTCGACAAGTTCGACGAGATGGGCATCGACCTCTGGATCGCCGCGATGGCGAGCCTGAAAGAATTTCTCGGCCGGTTCGTCGTCCAGTTCATCGGCGGAGAGCCTTTCGTCAAGCGGGGGTTCCTCGACCTGCTCGAGTCGTGCCGATCGCGGGAGATCGACTTCGGACTGATCACCAACGGATCGGCATTTGTTCGGAGCGAGACGGTGCGGCGGCTGGTGGCGACGCGCCCGATGAATGTCGACATCTCCGTCGACGGCCCGACCGCCGAGATCCACGACCACATTCGCGGAGTTCCCGGCTCGCTGGCCGACATTGAACGCGGGATCGGCGCGCTGGTCGAGGAGCGTGGCCGTGCCGGGGTTTCCTTCCCGATCCGGATCAAGCCGACGATCAATGCGCTGAACTTCCGGGCGATGCCCGACCTTGTGCGATGGACGACCGCGATCGGGGCGTCGTCCGTTGACATCAACGTGCTGGGGGGGTGGACCGAGGAGGCCCGCACCTTGCTCTGGCCGACCCCGGATGAGGTGACCGAGCTGCGTGGGGTCGTCGATGAGCTGCTGCGGATGAAGCGGGCCGGGGCTCCGATCGAGACCTCGGAGCATCACCTCCTGGGTATGCCCGACCACTTCCTCCGCAATCCGGTCGCCCCCGAGGTCGGCACCTGCCGGATCGGCTTGCGTGTCTATACGATCCTGCCCACCGGGCTGGTCGAGTCGTGCGCGCATTTTCCGCCGATCGGCGACGCCAAGACTCAGTCGGCCCGCGAGATCTGGACCTCGGCCTTGACTCGTGAGGCCCGCAAGCGGACGGTCGAATGCCAGCGGGGTTGTTTCTACGGATGCATGGCGACCAAGCCGTTCAAGGAGAAGGTCCGCCGCGGCCTGATGCTCCTGGCCGGCCCGTCCTGAGCGCGGGGGCCTTCTCGGGGCGGTCGGCCGACGGTGGGGCTTTCTCGTGAAGTTTTCGAGGAGTCTCCCCGAGGAGGGGCCTGCGGGCGTTACTTCGGGGGCCGGTGTTGGCTAGGCTGGGCGGATCGCGGGCCTTTGCGGCCCCACACGGCCCATCTCAGCGAGGTCCCTGATGAGAGACGGCGATCGCCTGCGGCTGCACGCGGCCTTGCTCACGACGACATTCCTGACCCTCGCCTCGACCGTCGCCTTCGGGGCCGACGATCCGCCGAGGCAGGCACCCACCTGGCCCGGGCTGACTCGCTCAGGCTCCGTGCTCCTGCCGAACGGCTGGTCATTGAAGCCCGCGGGTAAGCAGTCGGCGCTGGGCGACCTGCCGGTGATCCTGGCCGAGAATCCGGCCGCGCCTGTGCTGGCCGTCCTCCACGCCGGCTACGGCGATCACGAGGTCTGGACCCTCGACACCGCGACCGGAAAGACGATCTCCAAGGCCGGGATCCCCGCCAGCTTCTCGGGCCTCTGCTGGTCGCCCGACGGCTCGAAGCTCTACGTCGGCGGCGGCTTCGATGACCTGATTTACGGCTTCGATCACAAGGATGGCTTCCTGTCCGGTCGGGTCACCTTCGCCTATCCGGCCAGGCCGGCGGTCAAGATCGAAGACGAGCCGGGCCGGGGCCGTGTGGCCAGCGCCTCGCAGCGAGTGCCGGCGGGCCTGGCGGTCTCGGCCGACGGCAAGACCCTGTACGTCGCCAACGCATTCGGCCACTCGCTGGCGAGTTTCGACGTGGCGACCCGCACGCTCAGCCGCGAAGTCACGCTCGGCGCCAACACATTCCCTTACGGTCTGGCGCTCGACGAGGGGCATTCTCGCCTTTATGTCAGCCTCTGGGGCGCGTCGAAGGTGGCCATCGTGAACCCGGGCACCTTCGAGGTCGCCGGCCACCTGGCGTCCGAGGAGCATCCCAACGAGATGCTGCTGGCCGGGAAGGGGGCCATCCTGTTCGTGGCCAACGCCAACCGCAACACGGTGACGGTCTTCGACACCGAGGGGCGCAAGGCCATCGAGACGATCAATACGGCCATCTCGCCGCTGGCCCCTTCGGGCAGCACGCCCAGCTCACTTGCATTGACGCCCGACGAGTCGGTCCTGTTCGTGGCCAACGCCAACACGAATGATCTGGCCGCGTTCAACGTCAAGGAGCCGGGCGAGAGCACCCCCCTGGGCTTCATCCCCGTGGGCTGGTATCCCACGAGCGTCCGCGTCGGGCGCGACGGCAAGACGCTCTGGGTTTCGAACGGCAAGGGAGGGACCTCCAAGGCAAACCGCGACGGCCCCATGCCGAGCAAGCCTGGCGGCGACGACGGTCGCACCCGTCAGTACATCGGAGGGCTCTTCCAGGGGACGCTCACCACGCTGGCCATGCCCACCCCCAAGCAGATGGCCGTCTACTCGCGGACGGTCTATGAATGCAGCCCGCTGAAAAAGGACGCCCCCGTTGCCGTGAACGGTCCCGAGCTTGCGGCCGACAATCCCATCCCGCGCAAGGTGGGTGAGCCCTCGCCGATCCGCCACTGCATCTACATCGTCAAGGAGAACCGGACCTACGACCAGGTCTTCGGCGACATGCCCGAGGGCAACGGCGAGCCGGCCATCTGCCTCTTCCCCGATCGGGTCACCCCCAATCACCACGCACTCGCGCGTGAGTTCGTCCTGCTGGACAACTTCTACGTGGAGTCCGAGGTCTCGGCCGACGGCCACGAGTGGACCATGGGTGCCTACGCCAGCGACTTCGTCGAGCGCACCTGGCCCCTCGGCTACCGGGGCGACCGCCGCGTTCCCTATCCGGCCGAGGGCAAATTCGACATCGCCACCCCGGCCGGTGGCTACCTCTGGGACAGGGCCGCGGCCAAGGGGGTCACCTATCGGAGCTACGGCGAGTTCGTCACCAACGGCAAGACCCCCGGCGAACCCTCGTCCACGGCCGTCAAGGCGCTCATCGGCCACTTCGACCCCAAGTTCCGCGGCTACGACCTGGACGTCACCGATCAGGTGCGGGCCGACCGCTTCCTGGAAGAGCTCGCCGGGTTCGAGAAGGCCGGTGAGATGCCCCGCCTGATCATCCTCAGGCTGCCCAATGACCACACCGCCGGGGCGTCCCCAGGCAAGCCGACGGTCTCGGCGATGGTCGCCGACAATGACCTGGCGCTGGGCCGCATCGTCGAAGGGGTGAGCAAGAGCAAGTTCTGGCCGACCACGGCCATCTTCGTCGTCGAGGACGATGCGCAAAACGGATCGGACCATGTCGATGCGCACCGGACGGTGGCCCTGGCCATCAGCCCCTACATCCGCCGCAAGTCGGTCGACTCGACGATGTACTCCACCTCGTCGATGCTCAGGACGATGGAGCTGATCCTCGGCCTGGACCCGATGAGCCAGTTCGACGCCGCGGCCCGGCCGATGGCGGCGGCCTTCACCGGCACCGCCGACCTCGCCCCCTACGCGGCCCGGCCGGCGATCGTCGACCTCAACGAGCGGAACACCCGCGACGCGCCCGGGGCCGCGGCCTCCTTGAAGCTCGACCTGTCGAAGGAAGACCAGGCCGACGACCTCGTCTTCAACGAGATCATCTGGAAGGCCGTCCGGGGGGCGAACTCCGCCATGCCCGCCCCGGTTCGCGCCGCCTTCGTGCTGCCCAGGTTCGAGGACGATGACGACGAGGACGACGACTGAACCGAAGTCTCCGAGCGTGCAACGCCGGCGAACGTGAGTCATACTGCAAGTCACGGGCGACCCGGGAGCGGCCAGATTGAGCCGGCTCCCGGGTCGCCCGTGGCCCCTTTTGATTCCCTTATTGCCGGCGGGACCGCGTCGAGGCGGAAGTCCATGCGAGTCGCCCTGCTCGTCTCGTTGCTGATTCTGGCGGCGATCCTCGCCACCAGGGGCGTTCGCGTGCCCACGGCGGCAAGCCCGCTGACTAGCGTTAAAAAGCCGATCGACCGATCGGCGCAGCCGTCGAGCAACCGGTTCGTCGGAGTCGGCGGCTGCTCGGCCTATGCCTGCCACGGCGGGATCGGCCCGACAAAGCCCGAGGCGGGTGACGTGGTGTCGAAGGGGGGCGAATACGTCACCTGGCTGGCGTACGACCCGCACGCAAACGCCGGAGACGTGCTGAAGGAGCCGCGATCCGAGCGGATTGTGCGGGCGCTCGGGCTCGAAGGGCCCGCGTCGTCGGCCAAGGCCTGCCTGGGATGCCACGCGACCGGGGGGGAAACGGCCGGCGAGGTGGCCTCGGCGGCCGTCAGCTGCGAGTCGTGCCACGGCCCGGCCCGGGGATGGCTGGCATCGCACACGGCGCCCGGGCGTCGTGCCGAGGCACTGGCCTCGGGCATGGTCGACACCAAGGATCTGCGCACGAGGGCCAGCGGCTGCGCGAGCTGTCATGTCGGCGACGCCACCCGGCAGGTCAACCACGACCTGATCGCCGCCGGGCATCCTCGGCTGGCCTTCGTGTTTGAAGACTTCCAGGCGCGTTATCCCAGGCACTGGCAAGAACCAGGGACCGACGCAACGGAAACCTGGGCCTTGGGGCAAGTCGCCACCGCCCAGGCGGCGCTCGACCTGCTGGCGACCCGGTCTGACGCCGCGAGCGAGGGGAGGGCCCCATGGCCCGAGTTCTCCGAATATGGCTGCTTCGCCTGCCACCACCAGTATCGTGACTCGGGCCCGGAAGCCCCCAAGGGAAGGCCCGGCGAACTTCCGTTCGGCACCTGGACCTATGCCACGCTCCCCGAGGCACTGGGCACCCGGCCGGGGGACGCGGCAACCCGTTCCCTGGAGACGTTCCGCGCCGTGGATGCCGAGATGCGGCGGCCGGTCCCCGACCCCGTCAAGGTGGCGTCCGGAGCGAGGCTTACGTCGAAGGCGCTGGGCGATTGGCTGGCCTTGCCCAATTCCGGTGAGAGTCGGGCCCGACTTTTGCTAAGAACCTTCCTCGACCCGCAACGATCGGCGGCCCGGCGCGACTGGGACGGCCGCGCGCAAGACGCCCTGGCGCTGGCCGCGTTGAAGGCCGCCGCTCCCGTCGATTCAGGGACAGGGCTGGACGAGGCGATTCGAGAGGCGTACCGTCGGCTCCAGTTCCCCGCAGGGCAAGACAGCCCCGGGGCGTTGCCGGCCGGGACACGAGACGCGGCCGGCCATCGATGAGCCCCGGCCGCCGTCGCCCCCCGAGCGGCCCGGACTCTGTCGTCGAGCAATCCGTTACGAACTGTCGAAGGCGTTGAGGAGGGGGCGACTCGTGCAACTCGGAATGGTCGGCCTGGGCCGGATGGGCGCCAACATGGTCAGGCGCCTGATGAAGCAAGGGCACGACTGCGTCGTCTACGACCGCAGCCCCGAGGCCGTCGCCACGCTCGTCGCCGAAGGCGCCGTCGGTGCCCGCTCGCTCGAAGAATTCGCCGCCAAGCTGACCGAACCCAGGGCAGCCTGGGTCATGGTCCCCAGTGGCGCGGCCACCGAGCAGACCGTCAACGACCTGGCCGCGCTCTTCGGCCCCGGCGACATCCTCATCGACGGCGGCAACTCCTACTTCAAGGACGACGTCCGCCGCGCCCAGGCGCTCAAGGTCAAGGGGATCCACTACGTCGACGTGGGCACCAGCGGCGGTGTCTGGGGTGTGGAACGCGGCTACTGCCTGATGGTCGGCGGCCCCGAGGAGGCGTTTTCGCGCATCGCCCCCATCCTCAAGACACTCGCCCCCGGCCGCGGTGAGATCGAGCGCACCCCCGGCCGCGAGAAACTGGGAGGCACCGCCGAGGAGGGCTATCTCCACTGCGGGCCCTCGGGCGCCGGCCACTTCGTCAAGATGATCCACAACGGGATCGAGTACGGCCTGATGCAGGCCTACGCCGAGGGCTTCGACATCTTCCGGGGCGCGACCTCCAAGGAGCTTCCCGAGGAGCATCGCTTCGACCTGAACGTGGCCGACATCGCCGAGGTCTGGCGCCGCGGCAGCGTTGTCGGCTCGTGGCTGCTCGACCTCACCGCGATGGCCCTGGCCGAGGACCCCAACCTCGAGCGATATTCCGGGTTCGTCGAGGATTCCGGCGAGGGTCGCTGGACGGTCATGGCGGCCGTCGAGGAGGCCGTGCCGGCCGACGTGCTTACCGCCTCGCTTTACACCCGATTCCGATCGCGCAAAGTCCACACCTTCGCCGAGAAGGTGCTCTCGGCCATGCGCAACAAGTTCGGCGGGCATATCGAGCGCCCCACCGGCGGCTGACCGGACGTCCTTCGAGTGATGTCCCTCAGTAAGGATGCGGCAAGGGCCCGGTGGCGCGGACGGATCGCGCCTTGATCTCTGGAGTGACCTGCGATGTCGAGCGGCGCCGACGCGGCCGAGATGAACAACCCGCTGACGGCCGGTGCCGCCAAGGTGCTCCTGCCCCAGCCATGCATCCTGGTCATCTTCGGCGCGGCCGGCGACCTGGCCTGGCGCAAGCTGATTCCGGCCCTGTACAACCTCAACGTCGACGGTGTCTTGCCCACCAACTTCGCCGTCGTCGGCTTCGGCATCGGCTCGCAGGGAGAACCCGACGCCTGGCTCCGCAGCCGCGCCCGCGAAGGCGTCCAGAAGTTCTCGCGCCAGGCCATCGACGACGGCACCTGGAACGACTTCGAGCGGAGCGTCTTCTACGTCGAGGGGAGCTTCAGCGACGCCTCTGCCTATGAGGCACTCAAGGCCAGGCTCGACGCCGTCGACCGCCAGTTCGGCATCCCCGGCAACCGGGTCTTCTACCTGGCCGTGCCGCCGCAGATGGTGGCCATGAGCGTCGACCACCTCAAGGCCTCGGGCCTGATTGCCGACCCCGCCGACGACCGCGTCTTCACGCGTGTGATCGTCGAGAAGCCGATCGGCCGCGACCTGGAGAGCGACCGCGCCGTCAACTCCGCCGTCGCCCGGTCGTTCTCCGAGGGCCAGACCTACCGGATCGACCACTACCTGGGCAAGGAGACCGTCCAGAACCTCCTCGTCCTCCGCTTCGCCAACAGCATCTTCGAGCCCCTCTGGAACCAGAAGTACATCGACCACGTCCAGATCACCGTCTCCGAGGAAGAGGGCCTCACCCAGTACGATGCCGAGGGCGAGGTGACCGGCAGCCGCGTGGGCTATTATGAGGGCGTCGGCGCCCTGCGGGACATGCTCCAGAACCACATCCTCCAGGTTCTCTGCTTGGTCGCAATGGAGCCCCCCTGGTCGCTTGAGCCCGACGTGGTGCGCGACGCACGCATGGGCGTCCTCCGCTGCCTGCGGCCGATGTCTCGCGAGGAGGTCGCTCGCTCGGTCGTGCGCGCCCAGTACATCGACGGCGAGATCGACGGGCGGGGGGTGCCCAGCTACCGCCAGGAAGTGCGCGACGATTTCCGCAGGCGCAAGCAGCAGGTGCCCAACGACAGCACGACCGAGACCTTCGTCGCCATGAAGCTGTTCATCGACAACTGGCGATGGGCGGGGGTTCCGTTCTACCTGCGCACCGGCAAGCGTCTCCCCAAGCGGGCCAGCGAGGTCGCCATCCAGTTCAAGGATGTCCCCCAGGTCCTCTTCAACGCCAACCCGCACGTCCCCGTCGAGCCCACCGTGCTCTCCCTGCGCATCCAGCCCGAAGAGGGGCTCTCGCTACGGATCGCGTCGAAGCTGCCCGGGCCCAAGGTGCGGATCTACCCGGTGAAGATGGAGTTCAACTACGACTCCAGCTATGGCGACCGCACCCCCGAGGCCTACGAACGCCTGCTCCTGGACGTGATGGCCGGCGATGCAACCCTCTTCATGCGACGCGACGCCGTGGTGGCCGCCTGGGAGTTCGTCATGCCCATCGTCGAGGCCTGGGAGCAGTCCGGCGTCCGGTTCCTGCCCGAGTACCGCGCCGGCACCTGGGGCCCGCTCGAGGCCGATCGGCTCATCGAGGCCGACGGTCGTCAGTGGAGGACCCTCTGATGGACACCAACATCATGGTCTTCGACGAGCCGGCCGAGGTCCCGATCGGCCACGTCGGTGTCGAGCTGACCCGCCGACGCAGGGACGCCCAGCGGCAGGGCGTGGGCGTCATGCGCCGCGCCCAGATGTCCAATCTCATCATCTTCTGCCAGGATCATGATCGCGCCGCCCTGGCCGACACGCTCGTCCCGGCCATCGTCCGTGGCCATCCCGCCAGGGTCCTCCTGCTCGTCGGCATGGCCAACGAGCCCGACTCGCCCATCCGCGCCTTCGTTCAGGTGCGCGACGTCGGACCCGGCCCCGGCGACGACCTCTACTGCGAGCAAGTCACGCTCAAGTCCGCCGGCCGGGGCGTCGGCGACCTCCCCTACGCCGTCCGCAGCCATATCATCGGCGACCTCCCCACCAACCTCTGGTGGGCCACGCCCCAGCCTCCTCCGTTTGCCGGGCCCATCCTCCACGACCTGGCCGAGTCGGTTCAGCAGGTCCTCTACGATAGCAGCGGCTGGCTCGACCCTCATCGCGGCATGGGCGCCACCCACGCCTGGCTCGAACGCTTCGAACGCAAACCCGGCCGCCTCGCCTGGCGCGTGGCCAGCGACCTGAACTGGCGGCGGCTGAAGCCCTGGCGGCGGGCACTCTCGCAGGCGCTCGCCCCCGACTCCGCGCCCGGCGCGCTTCAGTCGATCACCGAGGTCCTCGTCGAGCACGGTCCGCACGCGGTCACTCACGGCTGGCTGCTCGTCTCCTGGCTCGCCTCGCGCCTCCAGTGGACCCCCCGTTCCGTCGAGGTCCACCCGGGTGACGAGATCTCCTGGCGGCTCGACTCACCCCAAGGGGTCATCCGCCTGGTCATCCGCAGGCTCCCCGAAGGCCCCTCGCAGATCCGCCGCGTTCGCGTCTCTTGCCAGATGGACGGCTGCCAGGGGGCGCTTGACGTCTCGCTGGAAGACCAGAAGCGGCTCTGCGTCCGTCCCGACGGCTTCCCCGGCGAGCCCAGGACGCTCGCCTTCTCCCAGCCCACCCTCGCCGAGATGATCGGCCGCCAGCTCTCCGATCGCGAGGAAGACCCCGTCTTCGCCCAGAGCATCGCTTTCGCCCAGCCCATGGCCCGCGGCGTCGTCAATTAAGCCGCGATGCCTAATCACAACGTTTGCGCTGATTGCATGCTTCTTCGCATGGAAACCGTTTGACGATCGTTGAATCTTCACATAGGCTTGATAGAGTCTGTTGAGACCCGTCGATGTCGCCGGGTATGGCGCTGCCGGTCCGATCCCCCGGATCGTTGGTCTGCTGCGCCGCCCCTGACCACATTCTACAGAGGCCTCGGGACTCTCTCCGGAGAGTTCGAAGGACATTCCCATCATGGTTTGCAGACCGCGCAGAGGCTTCACGCTCATCGAGCTGCTGGTCGTCATCAGCATCATCGCCGTCTTGATCGCCTTGCTGCTGCCCGCCGTGCAAAGTGCACGCGAGGCCGCCAGACGCATGCAGTGCGTCAACAACCTGAAGCAGATTAGCCTCTCCGCCCACAACTTCGAGTCCACGAACGGCAGCTTCCCGCCGGGCTTCGGGCCGACCCCGACTTTCAACGTGCCGCAATACACCCGCTCCACCCCGATGGCGCAGATCCTGGGATTCCTGGAAAACTCGAACATCTACAACACGTTCAACTTTCAGATCAACTTCAACACTCTGACCAGCAACCTGGCCAACGACAGCAACTACACCGCCTGCTGTCAGATCGTTTCGGCCTACGTCTGCCCGTCCGATCCCTCCGCGGTCCGCCTCTTCGGAATCGTGGGCTACAACAATTACTTCTCCTCGATCGGTGCCACCGCCTGCCCCGAGCTGGGCCCGCCGCCGCCTTCGTCGTACAACTACCCCCCCAACAAGACTGAGCTGAACACGGCCCTGGCCGGCGTCTTCAACGTGACGCTCGACTACGGCCAGCCGACGCAGATCAACGGCGCCAACAACCCGGACTATCTGAAGGTCACGGGCAGGACGGGGATCTCGGCCATCACCGATGGCACCAGCAACACGACCATGTTCGCCGAGACGATCCGCTCGGTTTCAAGGGCAAACACCGTCGACGAGGTGCCCATCACCAGCCTTCTCAACGTCTTTGGCATGCCGGGCGCTTCCTTCACCACCAGCATCGCCCCGGCCTCGGCTACTTGCTCGGCCGCTGGCACCCGGGTGCGCTACCGCGGCCAGCAGTATTACCGGGGCATCGGCCCGATGGGCTACTTCAGCCACACGCTGACCCCCAATTCCAAGACCTTCGATTGCGCCAATAGCGGCGATTACTTCGCCGCCCACATTGCCGCCCGCAGCAACCACCCCGGCGGCGTCAACGCCTCGTTCGCCGACGGCTCGGTCCGGTTCATCAAGGACACGGTCAACCCGCTGGCCTGGAGCGCCCTGGGCACCCGCGCCGGCGGCGAGGTCCTCAGCGCCGACGCCTACTGACGACATCGGTCGACCGGCCGGCCCGCGGCATCGTGACCAAAGCAATCCGCCCGGGCCGGCTTTCCACTCTCCCCGCGCCGCGAACTCTCTCCACGCGAGCACACCGATGAGTATCAAGCTCCGAACGACTTTCCACATGATCGCCGGCCTTGTGATTCTGGCCGGGCTGCCGGGCTGCGGAGGCCCGACCGCCGCTGCGCTCAGCGTCGACCACGCCGAGGAGGTGAAGCTCCAGCAGGTCGGCGAGATGCTCCGCGAATATCAGATTTCCCTCGGCAAGCCCCCCAAGTCGATCAAGCAGCTTGTCCTCAACTCGGGCGGCTCCCTCGGCGGTTTCGAGCTGGTCAAGTCCGGCGATGTCGTCGTCAACTGGGGCGCAGCCCTGCCGGACACCAAGGAAGAGCCCGGCGCCAGCCCCGCCCAGGAAGTCCTGGCCTACGGCAAGTCGGTCCCCGAGCGGGGGGGCCCTGTTCTCTTGCTCAACCGGTCCGTCATTCGGATGACCCCCGAAGAATTCAAGGCCGCCCCCAAGGCCTCGGTCGCGGCCGCCTCGGCATCCGCCACCGCCCCGAAATGACCGGAGCCTCCGCCTGATGTATGCCCCTCGCCGGATCCTGCCCGTTGCCCTCGCGCTCCTGCTCACCCCGGCACTCGTGCCCGCCGACGCCGCCGAGCCGACCCGCCTGCGGGTGCTCAGCTACAACATCCGCCACGGCGAGGGGGCCGACGGCAAGCTCGACCTTGAACGCATTGCCAAGGTCATCCTGTCGGTCGACCCCCACGTCGTCTCGCTCCAGGAGGTCGATCGCGGTGCCAAACGAACGGGCGGACTCGATGAGCCCGCCGAGCTGGGCCGCCTGACGAAGATGACACCCCTCTTCGAACGCAACATCCCCTTCCAGGGGGGCGAATACGGCAACGCCGTGCTGACCCGCCTCCCCGTTAAGGGGCACCAGAACATCAAGCTGCCGTCCCACTACGTCGGCGAGCAGCGAGGGGCCCTGGCCGTCGACTTGACCGCCCCCGACCCTCGCCAGACCCCCATCCGGTTCATCGCCACCCACATCGACTACCGATCCGAAGACGCCGAGCGGATGGACTCGGTCAAGCGCCTCGAGGAGTTGGCCGCCGAGGCCCCGACCCTCCCCACCCTCCTCGTCGGCGACCTGAACTCCGTGCCCGGCAGCCGCGTCATGGACGCCTTCGGCAAGACCTGGACTCGCTCCGACTCCACCTTCCTGCCCACCTACCCCTCCGACAAGCCCATCAGGCAGATCGACTACGTCCTCTATCGCAACGCTCCCCGCTGGAAGGTCGTCGAAACCAGGGTCCTCGAAGAACCGCTCGCCTCCGACCACCGCCCCCTCCTCGTCGTCTTCGAGCTCGCCGACTGACCCGAGGCTCGCGTCGATTCGATGCAGAGCCCGATTTTTCCCGTCGGTTCGCGCCCCGGGTTGCTCCCCTTGAACCGTGGTCATGCTCCGACGGACTCGGGGGCCTACTCTCGCCCCGGCGGTCCCCCTCACTGCTTGCAGGCGATGGGCGAGGACTTGGACGGCTCGGCCGCGTTCAGGAAGGCTCGTCGTCGGGGGGGATCTTGCCGGCTTCTAGGTTGGCGAGCCACTGGCCGACTTGCTCGGGGGGGAGGGGAGGCTCGGGGGATCGTTCTCGGGGCCGGTCAAGGGTCCGGCGGCGGGATCTGGCCGATGGCAGGAGGTTCGACAGCCGGCGCATCTGGCCGAACCAGCGGGCGATGCCGTAGAGAAGGAGCAAACCGATGCCGAGGGCGAACCAGGGGGTCCTGGTGGCAGAGAACGGAGGGGCCTCGGCGGTGCGGGCGGCGTTGGCGTCCCAGCCGATCCTTCCGACGAGCATCGGGGCGATCCGCCCTTTGTCACCGCCCACATAGGCCATCCACTTGAGGAAGTAGCCGTTGAAGGCGATCCGTTCGTGGACGTTGGGGCCGATGGGCAGGCCGGGGGGGGCTTCGTCGAAGACGCAGAGGTAGGGGTACTTCTGGCTGTCGGGGGTGACGACCCAGGCCTCGTACATCCGCCCGGACGGTGAGATCGACTTCTCCACCTCATAGCTAAGGATCCGCAGCGCCGTACCGACGATGTGGACGGGGACGCCTCGATGGCCCTTGGGGTTGTCTCTCAGGTGGGTGAACAGGATGTCGGAACGGGCTTCGGCGGCGAGCGCGGCGGGTGTCTTGGACCGGACGCGTTCGAGCAGAGCGATGTAGGCGGCATTGTCGCGGAAGGAGAGGCGTGTGTCGTCGCGGAGGTCGGCGAACTCGGGGCCTGTGTCGGGCTTCAAGGGAGGGGCGGCCTTCTGGGCCCCGACGGTGGTGGTGCCGGGCGCGAGCGTGCCGGCTGCGGGGGGGGTGGGCCGGTTAAGAAACCAGGCCCAGCCGGCGATCATGACGCCCGCGAGCAGGGCGAACCGGGTCAGCTCGGCGCCGCGGAAGAAGCCACGCTCTGGCCGGTCGGCGCTCACTGCGGGCCGCCCGCTTCGACGCCCGGGTCCATCCCCTCGCGGGGGTCGATCTCGGCAAAGCTGATCTTGGTGATCTTCAACTTGGCGTAGATATCGATGACCTTGATCAGCTCGGCGTACCGCAGCTTGGGGTCGACCTTGATGAGCGCCTGGTCGAACGGCAGCGTCGGGTCGTTCAGGATCGAGGCCAACTCGGCGGCGAGCTTGTCCATGCCCTCGACTTGCAGGTCATTGATGGTGACGGAGCCGAGATTGCCGGCGGAGTCGGCACGCAGGGTGGTGGGCAGGGTGCGCAGGGCCGCGGGCAGCTCACTGGAGGCCTCGTTCGTCTCGGCCGCGACCTCGGCGTCCATGCGGGCGACGGGCGCGGCGGGGAGCAGGTTCATCGAGAACGCCCCCTCGGCGGGCGCCGGCCGATAGGTCAGGACGAAGAAGGTGAGGAGCTGGAAGGCCATGTCGAGCATGGGCGTGATCGGCACGTCGACATCGCCCTGCGAACTCTTCTTGCGTCTGCGGCTCAAGGCTCACCCCCGGCGGTCGCTGTCAGGTGGAGTCAAAGATCGGTCGGGCTAAACCCCGGGAACGGGGGACAGGAACCCAGTCCCACTTTCTTCGAGCAATCGTTACGCAGTTTCGTCAACCAATACGACGCGAGCAGGGGCGGGGTCCCTAAGAGCAGGTAGGTAAGAATCGGGACCGGCGATTGCGGCGACCTTTTGAACCTGGGGGAGAAGCTATTCGCAAAAAGAATGACCAGGGGCCAGGCCACGATTGAAATTAGGGCAATGATGGCGAGAGTGCGAGCGAACCGCTGGGGGCTGGCGGGGGCATAAGTGGCCCAGCCTGCGGCCGCGAAGACACACCCGATGCCGATTGATGGGCTCGAGAACTCGATCATGAATCTTGCGAGGTCCGCACGACGATCGAACTCGCTGGCGCCGAAAATCATCCAGCGCCCGACCATCATGATCGCTAAGACAATCATTGGTATTGCGGCCCCGATCAGTCCGAAGAGGAGGCTGGCGCCGAGGCCTCGGGCGAGGTTCGGTCCGGCTCGTCGGTGGTCGGGATGTTGCTTGCCGCTGGTCGTGTTCATGGCGGTCGCCACCGCGAGAGAGTCGTGCGAAAGCCCAATAAAAATCCGATGGGCCGGGTCATCCGATCAAGGCGGGCCGCTCATGGCCTTGAAGTCGAACTTCTGGTAACCGTTAGACTGGCATGCGGCGAGGAGCTGGTGGAGGGGGCCGAAGGGCATGTTGCGGTCGGCCCGGATGACGACGCGGGTGGGCAGGGCGTTGTCCTTGAGCTTGATCTTGGCCGCCTTGGCGTTCAGGCGGGCGAGCTGGGCCTCGAACTTGATCTTATCGATCCCCTCGCCGAGGGTCAGGACCTTGCCGTTGAAGAGGACCCGGCCCTCGGAATCGAGGTTGAGGACGAGCCGGTCCTCGACCGCCTGCTCGGGATCGGTGACGGGCCGGGCCGAGCCGGCGACGGGGAGCTTGATGCGCTGGTCGTAGTTGTCGCTGCTGAAGTTGATCACCAGCATGAAGAAGGTGATCAGCTGGAAGACGATGTCCAGCAGCGGGGTCAGGTTGGGCTCGGCCTTGAGCTCGATGGATGCGGATCCGGACATGGGCTTGGGCCTCGCTCGCGGCGACGGGACTCGGCTCGGCTCGATCTGGGCTCACTCGGCTCGTCTGTCGCGGGCTCGGGAGGCCTCAGGCGGCGGGCTTGGCCTGCTGCTTGGAGGCGGCCAGGAGCGCGGCGATGGTGCGGTCGGCGACCTTGTTGGCCTCGACGGTCATGTGGGCGATCCGGTTGCGGAAGAAGCCGAAGAAGAAGATGGCCGGGACGGCGAGGCTGACGCCTTCGAGGGTGATAAACAGGGCGGTGGAGATGCCCTCGGCGACCTTCTCGGGCTTGGGCTGGCTGCCGGCGGCGGTGGCGATCTCCTGGAAGCTCTGGATCATGCCCCAGATGGTGCCGACCAGGCCGATCATCGGGCCGATGGAGCCGATGATGGCCAGATAGCTGATGCGGGTCTCCATGCCGGTGACGACCTCGTCGGAGACGTCGGACATGGCCTCCTTGGCCTCGGCTCGGCCGTTGGGCAGGGCGGCGACACCGGTGCGGACGAGCTTGGCGAGGAACGAGTCGTTGTCCCGGCAGGCGTCGTAGGCCTCCTGGAACTTGCGGTCCTTGATGGCGGTCTCCAGCTTCTCGACGAGCGGCAGGGGGACGGCCTCGCTGAGCCTCAGCTCCATGAAGAGGCGGATGACCAGGGCGGTGAAGTAGATGGAGAGGCCGACGAGGAAGACGCCCATGAGGCCCGAGGCCTCGATGGCCCACATGAGCATATTCTTGGTTCGGGGGGGCGACGTGGCCGGTGCCTCGGTGGCGGCGGGTGCCGCGTTGGCGTCCGCGGGCGCGACCTCGACGGCCGGCGGCGCCGGCTCGGCCGGGGCCTCGACCTTAGGGGCGTCCTTGGCCGTTTCCTGGGCCGTGGCGGGGACCCAGGCCAGGCAGGTCAGCCAGGCCGCGACGGCGAAGGCCCAGGCGCGTGCGGGGGCCTTGCGCGTCACCCGAGTTCTGGACGACAACGGCATCGCGGATCCTCCCCTCGGCGCGGGGCGCGCTAGGCGCCGGCACGCCCGGACACGGCGCGTCGCCGACGCGGCCGTCTGGCCGCACTTCAAGGTCGACGCGTCCGGCAGTCGGTCTCTGCTAACTTCAGTCTACACCTTGGCTCGCGGCGAAGTCGGCCGCGGGCGGATCGGACCATTGCCGGTCGCGCCCGCTCGCACCGCGAGCCTGACCACCGTTGAATCTTGGGCGCAACACGCACCCGTGTCAACTCCCACGGCCATCCGCGCGCCGGGGCGTCGCGAGGCTTGAAGTTTCGCCTCCGAATGGCAATGATGGCGCGGCATGCGGCCCTAGCTCAACGGCAGAGCAGGGGACTCATCAAACAAAGTGGTGGCGGCGGGGGGGAACCCCCGTACGCGATCCGGGTGAATTGCGGGGAACCTAAACCGAGCGGCCCGCGTGCCCCCGGATCTTTCCGGAGACGCGCGGAGACAGCCGGCGGCATGGCAATCCGCAGCCAAGCCTGGCCCGGGCGAAAGGTGGCCAGGAAGGTTCAGAGACTAGCGGGGTGAGGCCCGAACGATACTCCCCGCCGACGAGCGCCCGGCCTCCCCGCGACGCGACCAGAAACGGCGCGGCGCGCGGTGAGGGTGAGATAGTCCGAGCCCCGCGGAAACGCGGGGATGCCTCGAATCCCTTGGTTGCAGGTTCGAATCCTGCGGGCCGCAATTGCCTCTTTGCCGAATCGGACGCGCCTCGGCCCGTCCGACCCACCCGCAACCCCACCCATTCAACTCGGGCCGACGCGTGGCAGCAACGACCGACGTGTACGACCTGGCGAGCCCCCCGCGCGGCGGGGCCCGGCCGGGCGGCGACGATGCGCCCGCCGACGGGGCCGACCCGGGACCCGGGCGCATCCACTTGATCTCGCTGATCATGACCCCGGTGCTCTGCCTGATGCATGCCGCCGCCATCTGGCTGGGCATGGGAGGCTGGACCGAGATCGGCGGCGATTGGCCGATCCTGCGCGACGACCACGGCATGCACTATCACCATGCCGCCAAAGCCCGCGCGACCCTGAAGGCGAGTTGGACCACCGCCGCGTACGATCCCGCCTTCATGGCCGGCTATGCGCGGAGCATCGTCTCGGATCCGTCGGCCACGGCGGTCAGCCTGTTCGTGGCGGCCTTCGGCGGGAGTCATCCGGCGCGGGCTTATAACGTGTTCGTCCTGCTGGCCACGGCGTGCGTGCCGTATGTGGTCTCGGCGGCGGCGCGGTCGCTGGGGGCGGGGCCGCACGCGCGGTGCGCGGCGGTGCTCGTCTACCTGGTTTACGTCTGGACCGACTTCCCGATCAACTACGCCTCGCTGGGGATGGTCGCCTACTTCACGGGCGTGCCGCTGGGTCTCTGGACGGCCGGGATGATCGCCGGATACCTGGAGCGCGGGGGGCTCGGGCGCTGGCTTCTGGCCGCGGCGGGGTCATCGCTGGTGGCCCTGGTGCACCCGACGGTGGCGATGGTCCTGGTGCCGTCGGCCCTGGCGGCGTACGCGGTTGCCTGGCGGCGGTCGGAGGGCTTCCCGGTCGCGCGGCATGCGGGAGTCTGGCTGATGCCGCCGGTCGTGCTGGCCCTGAATGCGTTCTGGTGGCTGCCCGGATACTGGCTGGCGGCGACGAAGGGGGCCAGCGACTTCGTGATGAAGCACGACGAGGGGGTGGTCAACCGCCTGCTCCAGATCGTCGACCGCGAGCCGGTGGTCCAGGCCTTGCTCATCGGCGCCGCGCCGCTGGGCTTGCTCTCGCTCTGGCGGCGGCGGCCGGTCGCCGCGGCGGCGCTGGCCGGGTACACGGCGGCCGGATTCGGCTGGGGCTACCTGGCGGGCTACTGGCGGGCCCTGGACTCCTTGCAGCCCGGCCGGCACACCTACGCGTTCTACACGGCGCTAGCGGTGGCCTTGGGCCTGGGGTGGTCCGAGGTGGCCGGGCGGCTGCGTGACCGGAGCTGGGACCGCTCACGCGGGCGCGGCTGGCGGGCCGACGGGCTGGCGGCCCTGGCGATTCTGGCGATTGGTGTCCGCGTGTTCGGGCCCTCGGTGGTGGGCTCGGTCCGGTATCGGATCGGCGGACCCGAGCCGTTCCTGTCCAGCCGACCTTCGCCCAGGCTGCACTGGGTTTTGGACCGGGTGCGTGAGCACGTGAAGCCGGGCGAGCGGCTCTATTACGAGGAGAGCGGGGTCGACGTGCCGGGCGTCCCCGACCCGTTCCGAGGCCGGCGTTACAGCGGCCTGCTGCCCGAGCGGACGGGGGTCGAGGTCATCGGCGGCCCTTATCTTCACATCCCTGTGGCGACGAATTTCACGCAGGTGGGCGAGGGGAAGCTCTTCGGCGACGCGCAATGGTCGCGGGAGCAGTTCGTCAAGTATGCACGCCTGTACCGACCGGCGGCGATCGTCTGCTGGAGCCCCCGGGCCCGTTCGTTCTGCAAGGACAACCCCGACCTGGTCGACGTGAAGGACGACGACGGGACGCTCTTGATCGGGCGTGTGAAGGGGTTTGGTGGCGCGGCGATCGAGGGGGAGGCGGAGGTCACGGCCGCCGACGGGCGGTTGTTGGTCCGGCCGGGGCGGCCTGGGATTGACGGGACCATCGTGCTCCGGTATCACTCCGTCCCGTGCCTGCGGGGCGACCCGCCGGCGCGCTGGGACGAGGTGACGTTGGAAGGGGATCCGGTCCCGTTCCTCCGGCTCCGTCCCGAACCCGGAACCGGCCCGGCGCCCCTGACGCTGGAACTGGCCTTTCCCCCAGGATGAGGGGGGGCCTGCATCGGCCGGGCGCCCGGAACCCATCGGGCAACGGGCCGCCCCCAGCGTGGCCGTACCTCCAAGGAAGGAGCGATCCGTGCCGCCCGTCCCCACGGCGACCACACCCCTGCCCGTGCCCGACCAGCCCGCCGCCGACCTGAAGGTCAGGCGCGGGATTCGCGTGACCGTGTTCGTCATCCTTGCCGTGGCGGCGGTGCTGTACGCCGGCAAGGCGGCCGATGACCGGAGCGCGTTCATCCGCTGGCGGCCGCAGGTGCTCGAGCTCATGGCCGGGCATAACATCTACGACACGACGCTGTACCCCAACCCGCCGATCATGGCGATCTCGCTGGCCCCCCTGGCCGCGATGAACCCGGTGGTGGGGGCCGTCCTGTTCTTCATGATCAAGGTCGGGCTGGCCGCACTCTCGTTCCGGCTGCTGCTGAAGATGGCGGTGCCCGAGGGCCGACGCATCTCGCCCTGGATTGAGGGGGCCATCCTGCTGCTGACGCTGCGGCCGATCCTCAGCGACCTGCACCACGGCAACAACAATCTCATCATCATGGCCCTGATCGTCCTGGCGCTGGCCAGCTGGCGACGCGGCTGGGACGTGCGGGCCGGCCTGGCCCTGGGCCTGGCCATCACCTACAAGGTGACGCCGGCCCTGTTCGTCCCCTACTTCCTCTACAAGAAGTCGTGGCGGGCCGCGGGCGCGACGATGCTGAGCATGGCCCTGTTCTTCTTCGTGGTCCCCAGCGCCGTGCTCGGCCCGCACCTGAACATGCAGTGCCTGGCGTCGTGGTGGCACCGAATTTTGAGCCCCTACCTGGTCGACGGCAACATCGGCAAGGGGGACATCAACCAGTCGATGGTCGGCGTCCTGTCGAGGCTGCTGACCGACAGTGTGGGCCCCGATCGATACGACTCGAAGATCCCGGTGAACTTCGTGGCCTGGGATCCCGCGATGGTGGCCCGCCTGGCCAAGGTCTCCTCGCTCGGGTTCGTCGCCGTGCTGGCCCTGCTCTGTCGGACCAAGGCCGTTCGCAGGGTCGACCCGCGGATGCTCGGCGAGTTCTCCCTGGTGGTGCTGACGATGCTGTTCGTCTCCGAACGGAGCTGGAAGCACCATTACGTGACGCTGCTGCTGCCGATGACCTACCTGGCCTGCCGGGTGGGAATGCCAAGCTTGCCGAAGGCCACGCGATGGGGCCTGGCCTCGCTGTTGGGGCTGGCCACACTGCTGATGGCCAGCACGTCGAGCGAGCTCGGCGGCCTCTTCCTGGGTGGCCAGGGGCACAAGATCGCCCAGGCCTACGGGATGTTCCTCTGGGCGGGGATCGCAGTGTATGTGGGGGTCGCCTGGCGTGTCCTCGCCGAACGAAACGAGTCCCCGTTCGTCGAGGACCAGGCCCCTTCACCGGCTCCCACGACGGCCGGGGCCCGCACGCCCCACATGGCCGGCGCTCGAGCCCGGAGTATCGGCGCCCGCTAGACGGCCGCTCCGACGCTTCGATCTCGACGGGATTCGATCGCTCCGCCCCGGAAGGCCTCACTCGGCCTTCCGGGGTGTTTGCGTCGACTGGGATTGCTCTGAGGATTGTCGGGATTTTTCCGAATCTTCCTTCAAGGCGAGACGCCCGCCCGGCCGATCTTCGATGGATAACAGAGGCGGCCACCGGCCTGGGATGGAATCCGAGGTTGGCCGACCGTCCGAACATCGAAACCTCGGGGCCGCCCCCCTCCGTCCGGATCAGCCCCAGGGTCGTATCTCCGTCGTCCAGGAGGGACCGATGAGCACGTCAGAAAATCGAGACCGTCGCCGCAAGCCGAGCATTACCGGGCCCGAGATGCTCGAAGGGCGCCGGCTGCTGACCGGGGGCGCGGGGGGCACGTTCGCCATCCTGCCGACCTCCATCGACACGGCCGGCGGCACCACCGCGGTGCCGTTCGTCATCAGCAGCAAGTCGTTCACGCTGCCCAAGAGCGGCAAGCTCACCCTGGGCATCGACGTCGTCGCGCAGTCGGGCTCGACCGTGCAGGCGAAGCTCGACAGCGTCACCGACGTGGCCACCAAGGGCGAGGTGCGTGCGACCCAGGCCAAGTTCGCCACCCCAGCCCAGCGCAAGGCCTCGACGACCGGCAACAAGTCGTCGGCGAGTGTCTTCCCGCTGACGGTGCGGCTCAACGCCGCCGGCGAGGCCAGCTTCAAGGCGAACATCTCGGCCAAGGGTGCCACCAAGGGGGCCGCCCTGCTTGGCGTCTACCTGGCCGGCGACGTCAGCGGCGACGGCAAGGTTGATGCGGCCGACATCAAGGCCCTCAAGACGGCCATGAACGCCGTCGCCGGCACCACCAAATATAACTTCGATGCCGACGTCAACCGCGACGGCAAAGTCACCAATCAGGATATGAAGATCGCCAAGCAGAACGTCGGCGCCGCGACGACCATCTCGCCGGTCGTCTCGGCCAACCTCGACGAGGCCAGCGACACCGGCCTTGCCGACCGCGTCACCAAGGCCACCACCATCGGCTTCAACGGCACCGCATCGCCGGGTTCCCTGGTCTCGTTCACCGAGATCTCCGGCCGTGTGCCGGTCGTGGCCACCACGGTCGACGCGACCGGCAACTACAAGATCACGACCCCGCTGGGCGCCGGGGCCAACACGTTCCGGGTTTCCAGCAACGACTCCTTTGGCCAGTCGATCGCCGGCAACATCTCGCCGGTGACCTACGACGCCAACGCCCCCGAGACGATCACGACCAAGGCCTAATCGCCCCGATCGTTTGATCGACTGGAATCCAGGGCCCGGCGGATCGCTTCGAGCGTCGCCGGGTCCTGCTCGTCGACTTCCGCCTGCCGTAGCGAGGACAGGGCCGCTGGCCCGCCGATGCGCCCGAGGGCCCAGGCGGCGGCGGCTCGTACGGCGGGATCGGCGTCGGCCAGCCGCCGGGCCAGGGCCGGCGTGGCCGAGGGCTCGCGACGCTGGCCCAGCACGAGCGAAGCGTTGCGCACCAGCCCGGCACGCTTGGTGCGGGCCAGGGCCGTCCCCTTGATCTCGGCCCGGAGCGCGGCCGGGTCGGCGTCGAGCCAGGAGAGCAGGTCGGGGTTGGTTCGCTGGGGGCTCGGCTCCAGCGCGGGCTCGCGCCCGAGGCTTGCCTTGCGGTTCCAGGGGCAGACGTCCTGACAGATATCGCAGCCGAACGCCCAGCCGTCGATCTGCTCGGCGATGCGCTCGTCGACGGCGCCCTTGTGCTCGATTGTCCAGTAGCTGATGCAGCGGCCCGCGTTGAGCACGCCCGGGGCGTCGAAGGCCGAGGTCGGGCAGGCGTCCAGGCAGCGGGTGCAGGTGCCGCAGTGGTCGGCCTGGAAGGGGGCGTCGGGCCGCAAGTCGACGTCGACGAGCAGGGCGCCCAGCACGGTGAAGCTGCCCAGCGTGCGGTCGATGAGCATCGTGTTCTTGCCGATCCAGCCCATGCCGGCCAGCCTGGCGAAGTCGCGCTCGGCCAGCGGCGCGGTGTCGGCCACTGCGCGGCCGGTCGCGCCGGGGCACTCGGCCTTCAGCCAGTCGAGGAGCTGCTCCAGCCGCCGCCAGAGGACCCCGTGATAGTCATCCCCGCGTGCGTACCGGGCGATTTTCCCCTGAGTCGGCCCGGGTGGATTGGGCTCGGGGCGGCCGTAAACGAGGCTCGCGACGACGACGGAGCGGACCCCCGGCAGCACGCTCGACGGGTGCGCCCGGGCCTCGGCCTGGCGACGCATGTAGCCCATTTCCGCCTCGCGGCCGGCGTCCAGCCAGTCGAGCAGGCGCGGGTGCCCGGGCGGGGCGACGGCGGGGGCCACGCCCAGGCGGTCGAACCCCAGCCGCAGCCCCTCGGCCTTGAGCCTCACGGTCAGGTCGTCGTGCATGGTGCGGTGCGGGGGCGTTGTGGGCCCCGCCTGTCAGCGGGTGGCGCGGAGGGCCAACGAGTTCTGAACGCCCAGGTTCTCGTAGATGCAGCGGGTGGCGTCGGATCGGTTGAGGGTGTAGAAGTGGATGCCGCGGACGTCGTTGTCCAGCAGGTCGCGGCACTGCTCAGTGGCCCAATGGATGCCCACCTTGCTCTCGCCCTCGCGGTCGCTGCACCGGTCGATGGCCTTCTGCAGCCGCGCCGGGAAGCGGGCGCCCAGGGCGAGCTCGGCCATGCGGGCCATCCCATGCTTGGAAGCCACGGGCATGATGCCCGCGATGATGGGCACGGTGATCCCGGCGTACTCGCAGCGCTCGCGGAAGTCGTAGAAGTCTGCATTGCTGAAGAAGAGCTGGGTGCAGATGTAATCCGCGCCGGCGTCGACCTTCCGCTTGAGATACTCCATCTCCTTCAGGCGATTGGGCGTGCCGGGGTGCCCTTCGGGGAAGCCCGCCACGCCGATGCCGAAGCCCTGGGGGAGACCCGGGGCGGGGTGCTCCTTGATGAACCTGACCAGGCCGTCGGAGTACTGGAACGCGTCGACGTTGCGGTCGTAGTTGGGGCGGTCGCGGGGCAGGTCGCCGCCGAGGGCCAGGATGTTCTCGATGCCCGAGGCGGCGTAGCGGTCGAGCAGCGAGGACAGCTCTTCCCGGCTGTGGCAGACGCAGGTCAGGTGCGAGACGGCCGTCAGGCTGGTCTCCCGCTGGATCCGCACGATCAGGTCGTGGGTTCGCTCGCGGGTCGAGCCCCCCGCGCCGTAGGTCACGCTGACGAAGCTGGGCTGGAGGGCCTGGAGACGGGCGATGTTGGCGAACAGCTCCTCCGACGCCTCGTCATTCTTGGGCGGGAAGAACTCGAAGCTGAAGGTGGTGGCGTGGGCCTTGAAGATGTCGCGGATGTGCATCGCTGGCTCCGTCCCCCTTGTCGTATGGTCCAATCGTCGGACAGAAGCCATCCCGGCGGTTATCTTTGTCACCCGCCCCGGATCCAGGGCCGGTTGATCCTATCAAACTTCCGGCCCGGCGCGACCACCTCAGGTCCGTGCGATGCCAAATCATCCCGGACACGGCAGGGCCGGGGACCCTGAACTTCGGCAAAAGGTGGATTCGGGCAACGGCCTTTACTTCGGACTGGTGGGAAGGATAATTTTTTTTAAAATGCGACTAACGAATCAGTCCCGCCTCGGGCCGCCCGCGTACTGTGGATTCCAGGCCTGAGCCTCGTGACACCCTGTCATTACCACGACTCAAGTGCCTGGCACGGGCGAAGAACTCCCCATGAGCATTAGCACCAACACCCTGGTTTGTGACCTTTGTTCCTCCGATGACTTCACCGTCGTCTTCAAGGCCGGAGAGGCGCAGAACAGTCAGATTGTGAAATGCAATAAGTGCGGGTTGATGTACTCCAACCCGCGTGCGAAAGACCCGGACTGCGTCGAGATCGAGAACTACGACCCGGAGTTCACGCGGAAGGTCGCCGAATCGCAGCGCCCCAGGTATGAGAAGGAGAAGCTCCAGGTCCGCGACTATGCCGCGACCAAGGCTTACTTCAACGAGATCTACCCCAAGCGGGGCGTGGTGCTCGAGGTCGGCTGCGGCATGGGCTTCATGCTGGACTACTACCGGCAGGATGGCTGGGAAGTCCGGGGAGTCGAGCCTAATAAAGGATTCTGCCAGTACATCGATGAGGAGATGAAGATCGACGTCGTCCCCAAGATCCTCGAGGAGGCCAACATCCCCGATGCGACGGCCGACATCGTGATCTTGCTGCACGTCATCGAGCACGTCCCCAGCCCGACGGCAACCTTGAGCGAGATCTTCCGGGTGCTCAAGCCGGGCGGCCACCTGCTGATGGAGACGCCCAGGTACGACTCGCTGACGTTCAAGATGCTCGGCCGTCGCGAGCGGAGCGTCAGCTGCAACGGCCATATCTACTTCTTCACCACCGACACCTTGCGCAAGGAAGCCGAGAAGGCGGGCTTCGAGTCGGTCAAGCTCCAGCTCGTCGGACGGTCGCTCAGCATGGAACGCCTGCTCTGGAACATCGGCGTGATGTCCAAGAGCGACAAGGTGCAGGCCGGCCTGACCAAGCTCTCGACGATGCTCGGCCTGAACAAGATGACGTTCTCGATGAATATGCGCGACATGCAGCGGACCATCTTCCGCAAGCCGCTGTCGGCCTGATCGACGTCGAACCCGTCAGACCCCCCGGGTGGTGACTCCGATCTGGGGGCAGAACGAGGCGAGCTCGCAGGCGTCGCAGCGTGGTCTCAGGGCGATGCAGGTCCGGCGGCCGTGCTCGATGAGGCGGTGGCTGAAGTCGATCCAGTGTGACTTCGGGACGATCGCCTCCAGGTCGCGTTCCACGCGCTCGGGATCGGTCTTGGTTGTCAGGCCCAGGCGCATCGAGAGCCGTTTGACGTGGGTGTCGACGACGACGCCCGAGGGGATGCGGAAGGCGTTGCCCATCACGACGTGCGCGGTCTTGCGGCCGACGCCGGGCAGGGCGGTCAGGGCCTCCAGGTCGCGCGGGACCTGGCCACCGTGTAACTCGACGAGCCGGCCGGCCATGGCGACGAGGTTCGCGGCCTTGGCACGGAAGAAGCCGGTGGAGTGGACCAGCCGCTCGACCTCGGCCAGGTCGGCGGCGGCCAGGGCCCGGGCGTCGGGATAGAGGGCGAAGAGTGCCGGCGTCACCATGTTCACCCGGACGTCGGTGCACTGGGCCGAGAGGATCGTGGCGACGAGCAGCTCGAAGGCGTCGCGGTGGACGAGCGCGCATCGGGGCTCGGGGTAGAGTTTGACCAGGGCGCGGACGACACGCCCGGCCTGGCGTTTCGGGTCGAGCTCTGCGGGGGTGGGGGCCTGACGCGGCAACGCGGGGGCCTCCGCTTGGGCTGGCGGACTTCGGGGTCGAGGGGCGAGACGACCTCCCCCCGCGCGGACATCGTAACCGCCGAGGCGGTGCTGTCAACGTGGCCCGCCCTTGCCGAACGGCCCACCAGGGGCCAAGATAACCGGGTGGTTGGGAGGCCCGATGCCGGCTCGCCCGCCGCATGCCACGCTGGACGCCGCAGGGCGTACCGTGGGGCTTTTTCCGCGCCCGATGACCCCGCCCCGCCCGGGCGTTCGCCGGGGAGGGATGCCCCACGCCCTATGGTGAAAGAGCCGCCTCGATGATGGGACCTTCGAGCGAGGATGATCTGGACCTTCGCGGCTTCGACGGCGTCTGCCGGCTGTTCCCGCTGCCCGACGTCGTCCAGTTCCCGCACAGCATCCTGCCGCTGCACATCTTCGAGCCGCGATACAGGCAGATGACCGAGGACGCCTTGGCCGGCGACGGCCTGGTCACCGTCGTCCGGGTGCCGATGCCCGCGGAGATGATGCCCGACGGACGCGCCGTGATCGAGCCGGTCGCCTGCCTGGGACGCATCCTTCAGCACGAGCGCCTGCCCGACGGCCGGTTCAATTTCCTGCTGTTGGGCCGCAAGCGAGTGCGCCTGCTTCGCGAGATCCCCTCCGAGAAGCTCTATCGGATCGCCGAGGCCGAGATCCTCGAGGATCTCGAGCCGGACGCCGCGATGGACCCTGGGCAGATCAAGGCGAGCCTCGTCGGCCTGTTCCGCGTCGCGATCTCGAAGGGCAGGGGGCTCGACCCCGACCTGGAACGGTTGCTGGCGGCGGATCTGCCGCTGGGCGTGGCGGTGGACATGATGGCGCACGCCTTGCGGCTCTCGCCGGCGACGAAGCAGTCGTTCCTGGCCGAGCCGCTCGTTGAGGAGCGAGCCGACCGGCTGCTGCGACGACTTCAGGAGTTCGCCGGCGTCGATCCGGTCGGCCTGAAGCCGTTCCCCCCGGATTTCAGCGTCAACTGAGCCGCTCGGGATGGCCTCGGACCCTTGCTTTCAAGGGGGTCTGTCGCTAGAATGCCTATCCGCACTTGGCGGAAATCCAAAGCCTGTTGTCTGTTAGAGATTTTCCGCCGGTCCCGCTCCGCGGGGCCATCTGGGGAGCGATCATGACGAACCGCCTCGCGTCGGACGACCAGCCGCGCGACCAGGCCGGCTGCGGCGCCGACGAAGACGCGGCCGAGACGACGGCCGTTCCCGCCGCCGATGGGCCCGTCGACCTGGCCCGCATTCGCAGGGCGGTCCGCGAGATCCTCATCGCCGTCGGCGAAGATCCCGACCGCGAAGGGCTGCTTGAGACCCCCGACCGCGTCGCCCGCATGTATGCCGAGATTTTCCAGGGGCTGCACCAGGACCCCCGGATCCACCTGCGCAAGCTGTTCACGCAGAAGTACGACGAGCTGGTGCTGGTCAAGGACATCCGGTTCGAAAGCTTCTGCGAGCACCACCTGCTGCCGTTCGTCGGCGTGGCGCACGTGGCCTACGTCCCCAACGGACGGGTCGTCGGGCTGTCGAAGATCCCCAGGGTCATCGACGTCCTCTCGAGGCGACCCCAGTTGCAGGAGCGGCTGACCGAGGAGGTTGCCGACCTGCTCGTCGAGGAGCTGTCGGCCAAGGGGGTGGCCGTGGTCATCGAGGCCAGCCACAGCTGCATGACGATGCGCGGGGTGCGCAAGCACAACAGCACGATGATCACCAGCGCCATGCGTGGCATCTGCAAGGACCGGCTCGCCACCCGCGCCGAGGTCCTCTCCCTGATCCACGGCAAGTGAGCGGCCGTCGCCGGCCGTCCCACCCTCCAGTTCCACCGCGAGCGTGCGCGACCGAGGCCCGTCGATGGCGACCCTGATGCCGATGCTGGCCGACTTCGCGATTCGCCTCTCGGGTGGCCTGGCGGCGATGCTGCTGGTGACCCCCTGGCGGCAAGTCCCGCCCAAATTCTTCCAGACGCACAGCCAGGTTTTGATGGCCCTGGCGGTGCTGGCGGCCCTGGACATGGCGCGGGTGGGTCCGACCTCGGCGGTCGCCGGCGCGGCGGCCTTGGCGGCCCTGGGGTATGTGTCGGCGGTGGCCTGGGGGCTGGGCCTGCCGAGGGTGGGCCTGCCGGCCGACGCGGCCGCGGTGATCGCCGCGTCGTCGTTGCTGGCCTGGGCCTCGATGGGGGGCGATCCGACCCTGTCGGCGCTGGACGTGGCGGGCCGGATCTCGTCGGCTCTGTTGCTCGGCTCGACGCTGACGGCGATGCTTCTGGGGCACTATTACCTGACGGCCCCTTCGATGTCGATCGTCCCCCTGGAACGCGCGGTGGCCTGGGCCGTGGCGGCGATGGGCGTCCGCACCCTACTGGCGGCGCTGGGCCTGGGTCTGTACATGTCGGGCAGGGCGGGGGCCCAGACGGCCGACGCCTCGGGCCTGTTCCTGGCGATTCGCTGGGGAATGGGCGTCGCCGGGCCCATCCTGGCCATGACCCTGGCCTGGAAGACGACGAGGATGCGGTCGACGCAGTCGGCCACCGGTATCCTCTATATTGCGATGACTCTGGTCCTCTTCGGCGAGCTGACGGCCCTGATCCTGTCGCGCCGGGCGGGCGTGCTGCTCTGAACGGGACGGGAGTCCGGCCGATGGAACTGACCTACGAGTGCAGCCGCTGCGAGTCGAACCAACGGGTCGACCACGTCGAGGCCCAGGCCGACCTGACCTGCGTGACCTGCGGCGCGGGCCGGCCGGTGGCCGCGGGCTCGATCGTCGACGGCGGGCTGCACGCGTGCGCCTACTGCTCGACGGGGGAGCTCTACGCCCAGAAGGACTTCCCGCAGGGCCTGGGCCTGGCGATCGTCTTCGTCGGGTTCGGCATCAGCTCGGTCTTCTGGTACTATGACATGTACATGTGGACGTACGGGATCTTGCTGGCCTCGGCGCTGCTGGACCTGGCGCTGTACTACCTCGTGCCCGACGTCATCATCTGCTATCGTTGCCTGGGGCAGCATCGCGGCCCGGGGGCCAACCCCGCGGGCCAATTCCGGTTCTTCGACCTGGCCGTCGGCGAGCGCTATCGCCAGGAGCGGCTGCGGGTCGAGGAGGTCCGCGCACGCAACACCTCGCGCTGAACCCCCCCGCCATGACTTCCCCCGTTCGACACGATTCCGGACGACCCCGACCCCGACGAGGCCCGACCCCGAGGTGGACGAACGTCGCGCCCGGATCCACGACGACCTGCGCGGGCTGATCGCCGGCGAACTGCGGTTCGAGGCGATCGGCCGGGCTCCGTACGCGCACGACGCCAGCATCTTCGAGATCGACCCGCTGGGCGTGGTCGTGCCCCGGACCCTGGACGACCTGACGACCACCGTGAGGTACGCCGCCGAGAACGGGATCCCCGTGCACGCTCGGGGTGCCGGCACCGGGCTGGCGGGCGGAGCGCTGGGGCCGGGCCTGGTCGTCGACTTCAGCCGCCACTTCCGGCGGATCATCTCGATCGGGCCGGAGAGCGTGGTGGTTCAGCCCGGCGTGGTGCTGGACGTCTTGAACGCCCACCTGGCCCCCCTGGGCCGCAAGATCGGCCCCGACCCGAGCGGGCCCGAGTCGCGCACGGTGGGGGGGATGATCGCGGTGAACGCCGCGGGCTCGCGGTCGATCCGCTACGGGACCACGGCCGACTATGTCGAGCGGCTGTCGGTCGTCTTCGCCGGGGCGGAGACCGCCGAGCTCGGATTCGAGCCCTGGCCCTCCTTCGAACAGGAGCCGGTCGACCTGAAGGGGCATATCCTGCGGAAGCTGGCCGTGCTGGCCCGCCGCCACGCCGACCTGCTGTCGCGCTCGGGACCGAAGTCGCCCAGGAACCGGGCCGGCTACGCGCTGGCGTCGGCCGTGCGAGCCGACGGGATCGACCTGGCCCGGCTGCTCGTCGGGTCGGAGGGGACGCTGGCCCTGGTGGCCGAGGCAACGCTGACGACCGTGCCGCTGCCGGCGGCCCAGTCGGCCCTGCTGCTGCCGTTCGGCCGGTTGAGTGACGCCGCATCGGCGGTGGCCGACGTGATGGCCGAGAGCCCCTCGGCCTGCGACCTGTTCGACTGGCGGAGCCTGAGCCTGGCCCGCGATGCCGGCGCCCCCTACAAGAACTGGGTGCCCGAAGCCGCCGAGGCCGCCCTGGTCGTCGAGTTCGAGGGGGACGATGCCGACCTCGTGGCCGAACGCGCCCGCCGGCTGGCGCGACGCATCGAGGGCTCCGGCCTGCTGGTGGCCGACGCCGTGGAGGTTCACCGCAAGGCCGGGGTCGAGGCGCTGCTCGGGCTACGACGGGCGGTGGTCCCGCAATTGATGCGGCGTGCGGGGCGTGCGCGGCCGGTGCCGTTCGTCGAGGACCTGGCCGTCCCCCCCGAGATGTTGCCGCGGTTCCTCCAGAGGCTCCAGGCCATCCTGCGGCATCATGAGGTCCCCTGGACCCTGTACGCCCACGCTGGCGACGGTCAGCTGCACGTCAGGCCGTTCCTGGACCTGGCCGAGGTCGCCGATCGCGCCAAGCTCGAGCCCCTGGCCGACGACCTGTCCGAGGCCGCCTGGGAGTTCGGCGGCACGGTCTCGGGCGAGCACGGCTGCGGCCTGGTGCGCACCCAGTTCCTCCGCCGCCAGTCATCGGACCTGGCCCGGATCAATGACGAGATCAAGGAGGCGTTCGACCCGGCGCATATCCTCAACCCCGGCAAGGTCGTCGGCCATGACCCGCACCTGCTGACTCGCCACTTGCGGCCGATCCAGCCCGCAGCGCTGCCCACCGTGCTCTGGCCGCCGGACTCCCCCGGGGCGTCGGGCGACCATCCGGAGCTGGCCTTCGGCGGAGAGCCCGCGGAACCCGCCCCGGGGCCGGTCTCGGCTCTGCGCTGGGCGGGGCTCTCGATGCTGGAGGCGGCGTCGAACTGCAATGGCTGCGGGACCTGCCGGACGCAGGAGCCGACGATGCGGATGTGCCCCACGTTCAGGGCCTCGCGCGACGAGGCGGCCAGCCCCCGTGCGCAGGCCAACCTAGTACGCCAGGTGGCGACCGGCGCCGTCGATCCTAAACTGTGGGGCACTGAGGAGTTCCGCCGCAACGCGGGGCTCTGCATCCACTGCAACCTATGCCGGACTGAGTGCCCCTCGGGCGTCGACGTCTCGACCCTGATGCTCGAGGCCAAGGCCGCCTACGTCGAGAACCACGGGCTGGCCCACGCCGACTGGTTCCTCGCCCGGATCGACATCTGGTCGAGTCTGGCCAGCCGGTTCCCGCTGATCGCCAACGCCTTGCTGGGCCGCCGGTCGGCCCGCTGGGTCATGGAGCGGGCGACCGGCCTGTCCCGCTACCGCCGGCTCCCCAGGGCGAATCGGACGCCATTCGTCCGCAGGGCCGAGCGCATGGGCCTGACCCAATCGAAGGACAACGTGACGGGCGGGCGGCGTGTGGCCTACTTCGTCGACGTCTACGCCAACCATTACGACCAGGAACTTGCCGAAAGCGTTGTCGGGGTGCTCCAGCACGCCGGGGTCGACGTGCTCGTGCCCAAGGGGCAGCGAGGCTCGGGCATGCCCGCCCTGGTGGCCGGAGACCTTGAGCACGCACGCGACCTGGCCCTGGCCAACCTGCGTGTGCTGGGCGATGCCGTCCGCGATGGCTACACCATCGTCTGCTCCGAGCCCACCGCCGCCCTGATGCTGAAGGTCGAGTATCTCAAGCTCACCGACGACCTCGACGCGGCGCTCGTCGCCGAGAACACTCGCGACGTGGGCGACTATCTGCGGGAGATGAGCGAGCTGGGCGAATTGCCCAGACCCGAAACCCCGGTACGGGCCCGCGTGGGTTACCATCAGCCCTGCCACCTCCGGTCGCTCGACGTGGGGACGCCGGGCCTGGACCTGATCCGGGGGATCCCCGAACTGAACGCCGAGTTCATCGACCGCGGCTGCTCGGGCATGGCCGGGACGTTCGGGCTGGCGAAGACGCAATTCCGGACGTCGCTGAGGGCCGGCCGTGGGCTCCTGCGGCGTTTCCGCGAGGATGACATCGAGCTGGGCGCCACCGAATGCGGCGCCTGCCGGATGCAGATGGAGCAGCCGAGGGGCAAGGTGACGTTGCACCCGATCAAGCTGCTCAGCCTGGGGTACGGCCTGAATCCGTCGCTGCGCGACCGGCTGCGGACATCGGAGCCAAACCGGCTCCTGATCTGAGCGGCCCGGTCCATTGACAGGGTGCGGCCCGATGCCGAAGAATGTTGACCGGATTGCGGCCTGAGCCTCACATCGCCAGGTTGTCCGAGTCCACTGCGCCCCGCCCTTCGAGCCGCGGGGAGCTTGCCGTCGGACGAAGTGCCGGACCCGCCGCCCCGGGACCCGGCCTTCCAGGGTACGGTAATGCCTGATCGTCAAGAATCGGCCAAACGCGTCGTCGACCTGACGAATTGCGAGTTCGAGCCGATCCACATCCCCGGTCGTGTCCAGCCGCACGGGGTGCTCCTCTCGCTGTCCGAGCCCGACCTGATCGTCGTCCAGGCCAGCGAGAACGCGGCCGACCTGCTGGGGGTCGCCGCCCGCGACCTGATCGGCACCGGCCTGGAAGGTCTGGTCGATGCCGGCCATTGGCCCTGCATCCGGGAGGTCCTGACCTCGGCCGACCCGAGCCCTTCGCGGCTGACGCTGCGCGGGGAGGAAGGCCTGACCTTCAACGCTACGGCCCACCGCCATAACGGGGCCCTGATCCTGGAGTTGGAAAACGGCCGGCCCGGCGACCCGGGTCCGCCTCCCGATCACTCGCGCACCATCCGTCGGGCGATGTCCAGGCTCCAGCGGGCGGCCAGCCTGATGGACTTCTGCCGGGTGGCCGTCGCCGAGATGCGGGCGCTGATCGGCTTCGACCGGGTCACGGTCTACCGCTTCGACGCGCAGTGGAACGGGCAGGTGCTGGCCGAGGAATGCCGTCCCGGCCTGGAGCCGCTGCTGGGGCTGCACTTCCCCGCGAGCGACATCCCCGAGCAGGCCAGGCGGCTTTACCACCTGAACCCGATTCGCCTGATCGCCGACGTCGGTTACACCCCCGCCAGGCTGGTGCCGGAGCTCGACCCCGCGACCGGCGCGCCGCTGGACCTGACCTACGCAGCCTTGCGCAGCGTCTCGCCCATCCACATCCAGTACCTGAAGAACATGGGGGCGACGGCGAGCCTGTCGGTCTCGCTGATGCGTGAAGGGCGGCTCTGGGGGCTGCTCTCCTGCATGCATTACGACGGGCCGAGATATCTTCCGCCCGATGTCAGGGCCGCCTGCGAGTTCCTCGGCGTGCTCGTCTCGGTGCAACTGGGGATCAAAGAAGACAGCGAGGACGTCGAGTACAAGGCGTCGTTGCAGTCAATCCGCGAGGAGCTGCTGCGAAGGATGAGCGAGACGGCCGACCTGGTCCAAGGTCTCACGGGCCGCGAGCCCGGCCTTCTCGACCTGACCGCCGCGCAGGGGGCGGCCATCGTCTTCGACGGCGATTGCGCCACCCTGGGCGCGACGCCCGACGTCGACCAGATCAAGCGGCTAGTGCAGTGGCTGAAGGTGCACACCGAGGGGGAGGTCTTCCACACCGACAGCCTTCCTCGCCTCCTGCCCGAAGCCGAGGCCTACAAGGAGACCGCCAGCGGCCTGGTTTCCATCGCCACATCCAAGGCGCACGGTCACTATGTGCTCTGGTTTCGGCCCGAGGTCATCCAGGCGGTGAACTGGGGGGGCGACCCCAAGAAGCAGGTCGTCCCGGGCCCCGGAGGCCCGATGCTCTCGCCCCGGACCAGCTTCGAGAGGTGGAAAGAGGTCGTCCGCCTCAAGTCGTTGCCCTGGAAGGCCTGCGAGCTCGACGCAGCCCGAGGACTGCGCGACGTGATCATCGCCGTGGTCGTGCGGCGGGCCGAGGAGCTGACCCGGCTGAACGTCGAGCTGGCCCGGTCGAATACCGACCTCGACGCCTTCGCCTACATCGCCTCGCACGACCTGAAGGAACCCCTGCGGGGGATCCACAATTACGCCACATTCCTGCTCGAAGACTACGCGGAGAAGCTGGAGCCCGACGGCACGGCCAAGCTCGAGACCCTCGTCCGCCTGTCCAAGCGAATGGAAGATCTCATCGAGTCTCTGCTGCGCTACTCCAGGCTGGGGCGCGAGGAGCTCTCCGTCGTGCCGGTGGACCTCAATGAGCTGGTCGCCGAGGTGCTCGACAGCCTCCAGGCCCGGCTACTCGGCCCCGACGTGGAGATCAGGATCCCTCGCCCCTTGCCCGTGGTGCGTTGCGACCGGGTGGGGATCGGCGAGGTGCTGAGCAACCTCGTCGCCAACGCGATCAAATACAATCTCAACCGCCCGGCGTGGGTCGAGATCGGCTATGCGGAGCCGGTCAGGCCGGCGGAAGGTATGCCGACACCCCCCGGCGAGCTGGTGCTCTACGTCCGCGACAACGGGATCGGCATCCCGGAGAAGCATGCCCTGCTCATCTTCAGGCTCTTCAAGCGGCTGCACGGCCGCGATAAATTCGGCGGCGGGACGGGGGCCGGGCTGACGATCGCCAAGAAGATCGTCGAACGGCACGGCGGAAGCATCTGGGTCGAGTCCGGACCGGAACAGGGCTCGACGTTCTATTTCACGCTGAGGGTCTGAGGGCATGCGAATGGACTCCGGTCGAGTGATCCTGGTGGTCGAGGATAGCGACGAGGATTTCGAGGCGACGCTGAGGGCCTTCCGCAAGACCGAGGCGAACCGGCCCGTCCGACGCTGCGTCGATGGCGAGGAGGCGCTCGACTACCTGCTCTGCCGCGGCCGCTACGCCGAGGAAGGCAAGGCGCCCAAGGCCGCCCTGGTGCTGCTAGACCTGAACCTGCCGGGCACCGACGGCCAGGAGGTCCTCGAGCAGATCAAGGCCAACGTGGCGATCCGCGGCACCCCCGTTGTGGTGCTGACCACCTCATCGAGCCCGATCGACATCGACGCCTGCTATCACCGGGGCGCCAGCAGCTACATCATCAAGCCGGTCGACTTCAAGCAGCTACTCGGCACGATCAGGCAGCTCAACGAGTACTGGTTCGAAGCCGTGACCCTTCCCGGGGGCCCCCTCTGATGATGACGCCCCCGTCCGCCCCGCCCGAACCCAAGGCCGAGCGCCGCGTCCTGATCGTGGAAGATAGCCCCGAGGACCGCGAGATCATCCGCCGCCACCTGTCCCAGGACCCCTCGATCTCCTACGTTCTGACCGAGGCCGGCACCGGCGAGGAGGCCATCCAGGCCTTGAAGGCCTCGCCCGACTTCGATTGCATGCTGCTCGACTACGACCTGCCCGACATGGACGGGCTGGAGTTTCTGGAGACGCTGGAGGGAGGCACCGGCGTGGCCCCCTTCGCGGTCGTGATGCTCACCGGCCGGGGGGGCGAGATCGTCGCCGTGCAGGCCCTGAAGCTCGGCGTGCACGACTACCTGGTCAAAGGGCACTTCACGGCCGAAGGCCTGCGGCACACCATCGAGGAGTCGATCCACAAGGTCGAGACGACCCGCGAGCTGGCGCGGCAGCGGCTGGAGCTGGAGCGGCTGTACGACGAGGCACGCGACACCGATCGCCGCAAGGACGAGTTCCTGGCGATGCTCGCCCACGAGCTTCGGAACCCCATGGCCCCCATCCTCAACGCCGTCCAGATCATGGGCCTGCGGGGCGAAGACCCCCAGATCCGCGAGCAGATGCGGGCCCTCATCGAGCGCCAGGTCAGGCACCTCGTCCGCCTGGTCGACGACTTGCTGGACGTCTCGCGCATCGCGAGGGGGGCGATCACGCTCCGGTCTGAGCCGGTGGAGCTGACGGCGCTGATGGATCAGGCCATCGAGTCGGTCCGCCCCTCGGTCGAGGCGATGCGGCACAACCTCTCCGTCCGCCTGCCCGACGAGCCCATCCAACTGCAGGGCGACCCGACGCGGCTGGGCCAGGTGCTGGTGAACCTGCTGGCCAATGCCGTGAAGTACACCGACCCGGGGGGCTCGATCGAGGTCGAGGCGAGGCGCGCCGAGGCGGAGCTGATCCTGAAGGTCCGCGACACCGGCATCGGCATCGCCCCGGAGATGCTCCCGCATGTCTTCGACCTGTTTGCCCAGGCCGAGCGGTCGCTGGACCGGAGCCAGGGAGGCCTCGGGATCGGTCTGACCCTGGTCCGGATCCTGGTCGAGCTGCACGGCGGGACCGTCGCCGCCTCCAGCCCGGGGCCCGGGCGGGGGAGCGAGTTCGCCGTCTGCCTGCCGCTGCCCGTCGAGCAGGCCGACGCCGACCTGGATTCGACGACGGATGACGGCAAGGCGGCCCGGCCGCTCCAGATCCTGGTCGTCGACGACAACGCGACCGCCGCCCAGTGCCTCGCGATGCTCTTGCAGTTCATGGGGCACGAGACGAGGCTCGCCTACGACGGTCCCGAGGCCCTGGAGGCGGCCCGCGACTTCCGGCCCGACGTGGTCCTCCTGGACATCGGGCTGCCGACCATGGATGGTTATGAAGTCGCCCGGCAACTGCGAGGGCGGGCCGAGCATCGCTCGACGCTGCTGGTGGCGGTGACCGGCTATGGCAGCGACCGCGACATAAGGCTCTCGCACGAGGCGGGCTTCGACCATCACCTGGTCAAGCCGGTCGACCTGGCAACCCTGGAGCGAATCCTCTCGGCCGACGTGCCGGAGGCCCTCGCCCGGCGCGCCTGACCGACCTGACTTGCCGAACCCTTTGAATTCGCACCGCCCCGAGACGGAGGCCCACGCCGGCCTCCAGAGATGAGTTCCGATGGTCCTGAAACGTCTGAAGGAGCGGACCCGGCCGCAACACGAAGCCCTGGAAGGGCGCGTGAACATCGGCGGCCGATGTGCCACGATCGAGGGGTATCGCGTCCTGATCGAGCGATTCTACGGGTTCTACGCGCCCGCCGAGGCGGCCCTCGTCCCGCTCCTCGGGGGGGAAGAAGGCCTCGAGCTGGACGACCGTCGCAAGACCCCCTTGCTGCGGCGCGACCTGCTGGCCCTGGGCCTGGGCGAGTCCGAGATCGACGCCCTGCCACTCTGCCGCGACCTGCCCCCCTTGCCGGGGCGGCCCGAGGCGCTCGGCTGCATGTATGTGATGGAGGGGGCGACCCTGGGCGGCCAGTACGTCCGCAAGTCGGTCTCCAAGGAGCTTCCCGAGGCCGCCGGGGCCCTGGCCTTCTTCAGCAGCTACGGCGACCGCGTGGGGTCGATGTGGAAGGCCTTCGGCGACGCCCTGACGGCTCGCTCCGACTCCCCCGACGCCGAGGACCGGATCGTCGACTCTGCGGCCGCCACCTTCGACTCCTTCGAACGCTGGTTCGCCGCGGCCCCCTGATCCGCCGGGCCGGGACCCGCGCGTGACTCCGCTTGACGCTTCCCGGCCCCGCCGTTACCTTGCCGCCCGAACGTCCCGTCCTCGGCTTGCCGCACCGCCACGAATCCCCACCAAAACCGCCGGACCGAGCCGCCCCCCCCAGGCCAACCATGTGCCCGGGTGTCGGCTCGCCGTCGCCGCGCGACGGGCCGATCGACACGCCCAAGTCGGGGCTTTGCCTTGCGCAAAGTCCGGCGGAAGGTGCGGGCTTGCGTCCGGCCAAGGAAGGCCGGGTTGGCCCGCGTCGTGGTGCCGAGCTCATCGGAGGACGCGTGCGGGGATACGACCAGACCAACGGCCGGGCCCGGCCACTGCGCGGGGGCCATCTCGGGCCGCTCGCCGCCTGGCTGGCGATATTCGTCGTCGGGGGCGTCGCCCTCGCGACGGCTCCCGCCGATGTGCCCGTACGGATCGCCGCATCGGCATCCGATCCGGTCGTGCTGACCGCCGAGCGCCTGCGGACCTGGGACGACGACCCGGTGCGCTGGGCCCTGCTGGAAGGCCAGGCCGCGGCCCTGCAAGGGGTCGAAGGGGTGCGCGCCGGCCGGATACTCGCCCGGTTCACGCCGCCGCCGGAAGGCTCGAAGGACGAGGCACGAATCGAGCTGTATGCCGAGGGGCACGTCACCCTCAGCGGCCGCGAGGAGGCCTCGGCCAGGCCCGTCCGCGCCGAGCTCAGCTCGGCACGCCCGACCCAATTGAAGACCTACGAGAAGGACGGCGTTGAGCGCCTGCCCAGCCCGCCCCGGCTCCCGCTCATCGCCCGCGCCTTCCCCGACACCCTGAATCGGCCGACCGCCCAGCTCGCGTCCGCCGCGCCCGTCGCGACGACCGGCGTCGCCCCGCCCGTCGCGGTCGAGCCCGCGCCCATCTCTCCACCTCCAGCCGAGCCCGTTGCCGCCGCCCAGTCCGAGCCGACGCCGGCCGACTTGCCGGCGACCGCCGAGGCGGCGCTGCCGGATCTGCCGCCGGCCCCGCCGGCCGAGGTGGCGGCGACCTCGGACCCCGCCGCGCCGCTGCCCGAGCTTCCCGCGGTGCTGGAAGTCGCCGCGACGGCCCCGATCGAGGCCGCGCCGGGCCAGATCCCCGCCGATCCTGCGGTCACCCCGGCCCAGTTCAACGCAGACGCCTTCGGCGGCAACATGGGCGGAAACCTGCCCATCGACCCGGCGGCCGAATCGGCCCCCGACGTCGACCCGCCGCCGACCCTGCTCAATCCGCTGCCCGAGGAGTCGATGCCCTCCGAGCCGCGGGCCGAGGGTGATGCTGCGCCGGACGACGAGGGCGTGGGCGCCGGCCCCTTGATGCCTTTTACCCAGCGTGTCACCACGATCGAGCCCCGCGACGGTGCCTCGCCGCTGCTCGACAACAAGCAGCCAGACCGGCCCGACGGCACTGAGGTGTTCGTCATTCGCGGCGGCGTGCATATGATCACGTCCGCGCCCAACATCGGCATCATCGATATCGAGGCCGACAGCGTCGTCGTCTTCCGCAAGCCCGACGCCAAGGCCCCCAGGGCGTTGCTCGACGGCAACGGCCGGGCGACGTCGGACCTCAAGGAGCCGATGGAGGTCTACCTCGAAGGCAACGTGATCATCCGCCAGGATGAGCGCAAGCAGCTGGGCAACGGCGACCAGAAGGTCTTCCGCGGCGACCGCGCCTTCATCGACATGCGCACCGAGCGGGTCATCGTCACCGACGGCCAGGTCGACCTGTTCGTCCCCGGCCTGATCGCGCCGATCAAGACCAAGGCCCCGCGCATCGAGCAGTTCCGCGAGATGCAGGACCTTGGCGCCGGCTTCGGCATGGGCCTCGGACTGCCGCAGATCAGGGCGCAGCCGACGACCACCAGCGGCAGCCGGTTCCCCACGCCCGGCTACCGCTTCAACAGCCGGACGATCGACCTGACGCGGGTCGAGAGCCAGCAGAAGAACCCGAGGTCCGGCAACAAGGTGGGCCGGGCCGACGACCCCAACGCCCCCAAGCAGCTCACCTGGCGGTTCGACGCCCGCCAGAACTTCTTCTACATCGGGGCGGTCCCCGTCTTCTACTGGCCCCGGTTTGTGGGTGATGCCGACTCGATCGAGCCGCCGCTGCGGCAGATCGGCTTCCGGACCAACAACTACTTCGGCCAGCAGGTCCTCACCGACTGGGACGGGTTCAAGGTCCTGGGGCTGAAGAAGCCGGCGAACGTCGACACCTGGAACCTCGACCTGGACTACCTCAGCTACCGCGGCATCGCGGCGGGCAGCGAGATCGGCTGGTTCGGCAAGGATCTGATCCCCAACTACGCCAGCGAATACTTCGGCTACTTCGACGTCTGGGGCCTGAACGACTATGGCATGGACGTGCTGGGCGGCGGCCCCGCCGTCATCACCGACACGGGCATCGCCCCGACGAAGCTGGGATATCAGCGCACGTCGGTCCCCCCCGGCGAGCGGTTCCGCGGCCGGATCCTGGCCCGGCACATGCAGTCGCTCCTGACCGACGAGTCGGACCCGCTCGACGACTTCCGCCTCCAGCTCGAAGGCGCCTACGTCTCCGACCGCTACTTCCTGGAGCAGTACTACAAGCGGCTCAACGAGACCGGCATGGACCAGGCGACGCTCGCCTATCTGATCCGGTCGAGGGGCAATTCCGCGTTCACGATCCTCACCGAGGGGAACTTCCAGAACTTCAACACCGAGACCCAGTGGCTCCCCCGGCTCGATTACTACCGCCTGGGAGACTCGCTCTTCGGCGGCCGCCTGAACTACTATCAGCACTCCGGAGCCAACTACGCCAACACGCACACGGCCTCCGAGGTGAACAACCCCAACCCGTTCAACGTCACCCCCGACAGCCCCATCCTGGGGACGGCCTTCCTGCCGTATGACCCCACCTCCAACACCTCCGGGGTCTTCGAGTCGGGCCGACTGTTCACGGCCCACGAGCTGGACATCCCCCTGAACTTCGACTTCCTCAGGGTCGTTCCCTACGGCCAGGTGCAGGCCGTCGGCTGGAACAACCAGATCAGCGGCCAGGAAGTCGGCCGGCTCTGGGGGGCCTACGGAGCCCGCGCCGACGTCATGGCTCACCGGGCCTTCCCCACCGTCGAGAACGAGCTGTTCAACGTCCACGGCCTGAATCACAAGGCCAACTTCATCGTCGATTACCGCAACGCCTACTCGACCGTCCCGCTGAACCAGCTGGGCGTGCAGGACGACATCGACGACAACACCTACGAGTTCGTCCGCCGCTACTTCGCACTGGTCAGCTACGGCGGTGGCATCCTGCCGGCCCAGTACGACCCTCGGCTGCTGATCACCCGCCGGGGCCTCTCGCCGATCACCGGCACCACCGACCTCCAGACGACCATCGACACCGTGCACATGGGCATCCACCAGCGGCTCCAGACGAAGCGCGGGCCGGAAGGGGCCAGGCGGATCATCGACTGGATGACCTTCGACATCGACACCACCTACTTCCCCCAGGCCACCCGCGACAACTTCGGCAAGCCGTTCGGCCAGAACACCTATAACTACGAGTGGTTCCTGGGCGACCGCACCAGCATCGTCTCCTCGGGCTGGTTCGAGTTCTTCGACATCAGCGGCGAGTCGCTCAACAAGGTGAACCCGAAGCTCAAGAACGACCCGTTCGGCCTGGAGATGATCAACATCGGCGTGGCCGTCGCGCGGCCCCCCTCGGCCAGCTTCTACGTCGGCTACAACATCATCAACAGCGGCGTCATCACCACGTCGGCACTCAACGCCATGTACAGCTACCAGATGAGCCCGAAGTGGTTCTCCACCGTGGCCACCTCGTACGACTTCGGCAACGCGATCTTGCTGGGTGCCATGTTCTCGGTGACCCGGATCGGGCCCGACTTCCTCACCACCGTCGGCCTGTCGGTCGACCCCCAGCGCCACAGCTACACCTTTGGCTTCGAGCTCGTCCCGAGGCTCAGCCCCGGCATGCGAGTCGGCTCGGTGGGCGGCGGGATGAACCGATTCGACCCGAGGTATGCCCCGACCCAGTAACCTGACCTGAACTGCTTGGAGCCGACGCGGCGAGAAGCCGGCGAGGTGGGCACCAGACGCCCGCCGGCGGACACGAACGAAGCCCGAGGCCGCACGACGATGACCCAGCCGGAACGACCCGAGACCAGCGCCGGAACCAGCAGCACCAGCCCCCGCGGCGGCGACTCGCCGCCGGGCGCCTCCCTGAGGCTGGACCGCCCGTCACCCCGGCTCCTGCCCGTGCCCACGTCGGCCGACGCCGATCGGTCCCTGGCCGACTGGCCCGACCCCGAGCCTTCGTGGGCCGCCCGCGCCGGCCGCCGCAACCTGCGAGACAAGCTCGTGGCGGGCCTGCGGGGCTGGAAGCATGCCGTGCGGGGCGACTCCAGCTTCTTCGCCCACGGCTACCGCGCCCTGCTCACCGCCCTGGTCGCCTCGATGCTCGGCATCGGCCCGATGGCCTGGTGCCTGCTCGTCCTGGGCTTCGGCCTGATCCTCGTCGCCGAGATGGCCCACAGCGCCGTCGACACCCTGGCCCGCGCCCTGGGCGACCCCGAGGAGCCGGGCCTGCGCACGGCCCGCGAGATCGCCACCGGCGGCGTCCTCGCCTCGGTCATCGCCTCCGCCGCCGTCACCGTCACCGTCCTCGCCTTCAAGCTCAACGACCTGCTCGGCTGGTGGTGAGCCTTGATTGAAGGTGCGGGCTCACGCCTTCGGCTCCCTGGCGTGCAGGGCCTCGTGCTCGGCGTCGCCCGCGGGCCGGTTGTCGCGGCCTTTGTCGACGGAAAGCTCGATCCTCGACAGGTACTTCACGTTGGCGCAGTCGTCCAGCTCGGCTGTGTGGCAGGCGGCCGGGTCCGGGATCAGGAACCGGATCGGCCCCCCTCGATCCTCCGAGAGCGGGTCCTCACCCCGGCGATAGACGACGATCCCCTGGCCCCGGACCGCGTCCAGCGGGACCGAGACGTGGAAGTCGTCCTCGTCGGCGTGCAAGGTCAGGTAGTTGGCCTCGGGGCGGACGCCGCAGAGTCCGAGCAGCGACTCCAGCGTCACGCCGTCGCCGGGCCGCTTGGGGTTGAACCTGGCGAGGTCCTCCACCTGATCCGCCGCGGGCATGCCCCGCAGGTCGTTCCAGGTCAGGGCCAGCGGCCGGTCGACGGCCCCCTCGATGCGCAGCAATGGTTCTCGGTCGCTCATAAGCACCTGGGTGCGGGTGGTGTCGGCCGGATAGAGCAGGAATTCGGCCCGTCTGCCCAGGAACTCGGCCTCGTCGGCCGCCCAGAGGGCTTGCAGGTCGGACCATTCGGATGAGCCCGATTCGATAAACTTACGCTCGCGTGACGATCCGTAGAGCAGGTCGATGGCGACGGGGTCGGTCACGAACTCGTAGACCTCGGTTCGCCAGGCGAAGCGTCCCGGGTCCTGCGCCCGCGCCCAGGCCAGCAGCCGGGTATAAAGCATCAAGGGGCGGAACGTCGATGGGTCGGTGACGTGGGGCTGGAGCCCGCGGCAGCCCTGAGCGGCGTGCTTGTGGAACATCGGCCGGAAGGCACACGGGCGGAGGAGCACCCCCTCGGGCGGTGGCCCGTCCAGCGGCACATACGGATCGATCCAGGGCGCACCCCAGAGTTCGAATGGCCGGGTCGTGCCGCGGCCTTCGGACAGGTTCGTCCCCTCGATCAGGCAGCCGCCGGGATAGATCAGGGCCGTCTCGGGCGTCGGCATGTTGGGCGAGGGCATCACCCAGGGGAGCCCCGTCTCGTCCCAGGACATCTCGCGTGCCCAGCCACGGCAGGGGACCACGCGTAGGTTGACGTCGATGGATCGCTCGGCCTTGAACATCCCGGCAAGCTCGCCGACGGTCATCCCGTGACGGTTCGGCATCGGGTGCGGGCCGACGAAGCTGTGGAAGCCAGCCTGGATCGTCGGACCCTCGACGAGCACTCCGCCGATCGGGTTGGGACGGTCGAGCACGACGAATTCGATGCCCCGGCCCGCGGCGGCCTCCATCGCGTAAAGCATCGTCGCGGCGAACGTGTAGTAGCGGCTGCCGACATCCTGGACGTCGAAAACCAGCGTATCCAGGCCGTCAAGCTGGCGTGGAGCGGGACTGAGGCTTGCCAGGTCGGTCCCGTAAAGGCTATGGACCGGCACGCCGGTGCGGGAATCGACGGCCGAGTCCACGCCGATCATGTCCTGCGCATCGGCCCTCACGCCGTGCTCGGGGCCGAAGAGGGCGGCCAAAGAAAGCTCGGGCGCGGCGTTCAGCAGGTCGGCCAGGTGGCGGAGCCGGGCGTCGACGGAGGTCGGGTTGGCGATGACGCCGACCGTCCGCCCGCGCAGGGAGTCGAAGCCTTCGGCGACCAGCACGTCCAGGCCGGTGGCGACGCGTGGGGTGCTCATGGTCGGGCCTCCAGGGCCTTGCTCGCCAGGACCAAGGCGCCCCGGACGGGGTCGGGGACGGGCGTGGCCCGGACGTCGTAGCCCAGGGCGTCGAGCCGGGCGAACATCGACTCGCGCACGACCTCGGCCGCCAGCAGGAAGCCGCCGGCCATCGCCAGCGGCAGCGGGCCCTCGTGCCAGCCGAGCGCGCGTGCCGCGGCGGCGACGGTCTCGGCCAGGTCGACGCCGGCGGGATAGAGGATGTCCAGGATCAGGGATTCGTCCTCGAAGGAGGCCGCCACCACCTCGGCGGCCAGCCCGGCGATGCGGGCGCGATTCCCACCGTCGCGATAGACGGCCGTGACCAGGCCCTCGGGCGACTCGATGCCCAGAGCCCGGCAGATCCGTTCGGCCAGCGGGTCGGGTCCGGTCGACGGGTCGCGGCCGTCCAGGCGCCTGGCGATGCGGGTCAGGGCGGCACAGGCGACCTTGTAGCCGCTCCCCTCGTCGCCCATGACGAAGCCCCAGCCGCCGGCCCGCGAGGTCCGGCCGTCGGCGGCGCGGCCCACGGCGATCGAGCCGGTTCCGGCGATGACCCCCACGCCCCAGCCTTCGGGCGTGCCGGCCGCGACGACGAGGTCGCCGTCGTTGACCAGGACCAGGTTCCGCGACCAGGGGCCGTCGCCGGCCCAGTGTCTGAGCCAGGCCTTGTCCTCGGCGCGGTCGGCCCCGGCCAGGCCCAGGCAGGCGGCCTCGACCGGCTCGATTTCCAGGCCAGCGGCCCGGAACGCACCCGTCATCGCGTCGCGGAGCGCCTGCCCGGCGGCGTCGTGGCCCACGGCCTTGATGTTCGAGGGCCCGGCCTGCGCCCGCCCCAGTACGGTGCCGTCGCGCCTGGCCAGCCAGGCGACGGTCGAGGTCCCGCCGCCGTCGACTCCGATGACCAACCCCGTCATGGCCAGTCCGCCCGCGAGCGGTCGATCACGCCGCCGCCCGCCGCCTGGACGGCATCCGCCACCCGGCCGTCGTGCTGGTCGAGAAGCTCCTGGGCCCGGTCTGGCTGCACGTCCCCGAGCGCGGCGACCAGGGCGCGCTTGACGCGGAATTCGCTCAGTTCCAGCAAGGTTGCGGCCTCCGAGTCCGACAGGCCGGTCAACTCGCGGACCATCCGTCGGCTGCGGAGACGGAGCTTGTGGTTAGTCGGCTGGAGGTCGACCATCCGGTTGCCGTAGGTCTTGCCGATCAGCACCATGGCCCCGGTGCTGAGGGCATTGAGCACCAGCTTGGTCGCCGTGCCCGCCTTCAGCCTGGTGGACCCGGCGACGATCTCGGGGCCGACGAGCAGGGCGATTTCGAGGTCGACGGCCTCGCCCAGCAGGCTCGGGCGGTTGCAGGCGATGCCCACGGTCGTCGCCCCCAACTCCCTGGCCCGCGCGACCCCACCCAGCACGTAGGGAGTCCGGCCCGACGACGCGATGCCGACGACCAGGTCGTTCGGCCCCACGCCCAGGGCGTCGAGGTCCGCGGCCCCCTGTTCGGGGCTGTCCTCGGCCCCTTCGACGGCCCGGGTCAGGGCGGTCGGCCCCCCCGCGATGAGGCCGACGACCATCTCCCGGGGCGTGTTGAAGGTCGGCGGGCATTCCGAGGCGTCGAGCACCCCGAGCCGGCCCGAAGTCCCCGCCCCCAGATAGATCAGCCGCCCGCCGGCGCGGAAGCGGTCCGCGGCCAGCTCGACGGCCCGCGCGATGGCGGCCGACTCGGCGGCGACGGCCTTGACGGCCCGCGCATCCTCGGCGTTCATCAGGGCCACGATCTCGGCCGCCGCCATCCGGTCGAGCGACTCGGAGAGCGGGTTGCGGGCCTCGGTCAGCAGGTGGTCTTCCAGCGGCATGGGCGTCGGTCCGGTCGAATTCTGGACTGGGCGAGGTCGCGTCGTTCGGGGTTGCGACGAGGGTTCACGATACCCAATCGAAGGCACGGGCGCGAACCGGAGGGCGGCGGATTGCGGCGCCGCCTCGCGCGGTCGATCTGGCGAACGGAGGAGCAGCGGGTTACGATGCGATCCAGGTCACCAAGGTGACGTAAGCCGGCGGATATGCGTTGGATGCAAGGCCACGTCGGCCGGGGCATGCGACGGGGCAGGGCGGTTGCCGGTTTGTTTAGACGAGCGAGGCGCATGCAAGGTTCCGTCGAGGCCATCTACATCTCCGACACCAAGGGCCGGCCGATGATCGCCGTCGAGACCGTCCGGGCCCTCGCCGGTCGCGGGCTGGAAGGCGACCGTTACTGTCGCGCGGGCGAGCCCACGGCGAAGCAGGGGCCCGATCGAGAGGCGACCCTGATCGAGGCCGAGGCGATCGAGGCCCTCCCTCGCGACGAGGAGATTCCCTTCGAGCCCGGCGAGAGCCGCCGCAACCTCGTGACCCGTGGGGTGGCGCTCAACCATCTGGTGGGCCGCGACTTCCGCGTGGGCGGCGTGCGGATGCGGGGCCTCCGCCTCTGCGAGCCGTGCAAGCACCTGCAAGGGATGACCCGACCCGGCGTGATGAAGGCCCTGCTGCATCGGGGCGGCCTGCGTGCCCAGATCCTCGACGACGGACCGATCCGGGTCGGAGACGAGGTCGAGACGCTCGGCGTCGTGACCTCGGGGGTGGCGTCGTGAGCGAACCCGTCGTCGGCCTGGTGATGGGGAGCAAGTCGGACTGGGAGACGATGCGGCACGCGTCGGAGATCCTGGCCGGGCTGGGCATCGCGCATGAGTCGCGGGTCGTCTCGGCCCACCGCACGCCCGATCGGCTGTTCAAGTACGCGACCGAGGCCGAGGGGCGCGGCCTGAAGGTGATCATCGCCGGGGCCGGCGGCGCGGCGCACCTGCCGGGGATGCTGGCGGCCATCACGGCGCTGCCCGTGCTGGGCGTGCCGGTCGAGAGCAAGATGCTAAAGGGGATGGATTCGCTGCTGTCGATCGTCCAGATGCCCCGGGGAATTCCCGTGGGAACCCTGGCGATCGGGCCCGCAGGGGCGGCCAACGCCGGGTTGCTGGCCGCGGCGATCCTGGCCATCGAGTCGCCCGCGATCCGCGAGGCCCTGAAGGCGTTCCGTGCGGCCCAGACCGCCGCCGTGGACGAGTCGCCCGTATGAGCAAATCGACCGACGATCATGCGAAACCTCGGGTCCTGCGGCCGCCAGCCTCCCTGGGGGTCATCGGCGGCGGGCAGCTCGGGCGGATGTTCGTGCAGGCGGCGCAGCGGATGGGCTACCGGGCCGGCGTGCTGAGCGCCACGGTCGACGGGCCCGCCGCGCAGGTGGCCGAGTGGTCGGTCATCGCCCCGCCCGACAACCTGGCTGGCCTGCGCGAGTTCAGCAGCCGGGCCGAGGCCATCACCGTCGAGTTCGAGAACGTCTCGGCCCCGGCCCTCCGCTGGCTGGCCCGCACCCGCGTCGTGCGGCCCGGCTGGAAGACCGTCCGGGTCAGCCAGAACAGGCTGCGCGAGAAGTCGTTCCTCGCCCGGCATGCGATCCCGATCGCCCCCTGGCACCCCGTGCGCACCGAGGCCGATCTTGCCTCGGCGGATGCACATCTGGGGCGCCCCTTGATCCTGAAGACGGCGGCCTCGGGCTACGACGGCAAGGGCCAGGTCCGGGTCGAGCTTGGCGACGACCTGCCGTCGGCCTGGGCCTCGCTCGGCCGGGTCGAGTGCGTCGCCGAGGGCTTGGTGAACTTCGAGGCCGAGATCTCGGTGATCGTGGCTCGCGGGGCCGACGGCAAGTCGGTCGCCTATCCGCCCGCCCTGAACCGGCACGCCCGGCACATTCTGGACTCGACCTTGATGCCGGCCCCGGTCGGCCCGATCGTGACCCAGCAGGCCCGCGACCTGGCCCTAGCCGCCGCGCAGGCCCTGGGCACCGTGGGCGTGCTGACCGTCGAGTTCTTCCTGGCGGCCGACGGATCGCTGCTCGTCAATGAGCTTGCGCCCAGGCCGCACAACTCGGGCCACCTGACGATCGAGGCCAGCGGCGGCAGCCAGTTCGAGCAGCAGGTCCGGGCCCTCTGCGGCCTCCCGCTGGCCTGCACCGACATGGCCCGGCCCGCCGCGATGGTGAACCTGCTGGGCGACCTCTGGTCCGACGGCGAACCCCGATGGGAGGCCGCCCTGGCCGCCGACCCCGGCGTGAAGCTGCACCTCTACGGCAAGCGCACCGCCGCACCCGGCCGCAAGATGGGCCACATCACGGTCATCGACCCCGACGCGGACGACGCCCTGAGGCGGGCCCTGGCGGCGCGGCGGGCGGTGACGGTCCGATAAAGGGCGGCGGACTCCTCGGTTGATTCGACCCGCCGGCCGGCGGATGATGCGACCGCACCGAGCGGCGTCAGGTCGCCGTCTCGCGGGGCCTGCATCGATCGTGCGAGGAGGACGAGGGCCATGTTCGCTCCCCCCTACCGGACGGTGGTCATCGGCCGGACCGGCCGCGGCGACTACGGGCACGGCCTCGACCTGGCCGCGCGGGATCAGCCGAAGTTCCAGCTCGTGGCCGTCGCCGACGACGACGCCAAGGGGCTCGCCACGGCAGCGAAACGCCTGCGTGTCGAGCACGCGTATGCCGACTACCGGGAGATGCTCGATCGCGAGAAGCCGCAGTTCGTGGTGATCGGGCCCCGCTGGCTCGACGGCCACGCGGAGATGGTCCTCGAATGCGCCAGCCGCGGCGTGCTGGGCATCTTCTGCGAGAAGCCGCTGGCGCCCGACCTGGCCTCGTGCGACGCGATCGTCGACGCCTGCGATCGATCGCACGTCAAGCTGGCGATGGCCTTCCAGACTCGCTACAGCCCGCGCTATGCCAGGATCAAGGAGCTGATCGCCGAGGGGGCGATCGGCGAGGTGCTGGAGGTCCGCGGCCGTGGCAAGGAGGACCGTCGGGGGGGCGGCGAGGACCTGATGGTCCTGGGCGTCCACATCTTCGACCTGATGCACGACCTGCTCGGCGAGCCCGTCTGGTGCTTCGCCCGCGTCACCGAGGGGGGCCGCGCGGTCGGGCCGGATCAGGTCAGGCAGGGGGCCGAAGGGATCGGCCCGCTGGCGGGCGACCGCATCGATGCCATGTTTGGCTTTCGGGATACGGCCGCCGTGGCACACTTCGCGACATCCCGCCCGAAGGAGCCCGGGGCGCGGTTCGGGCTGACGATCTACGGCTCCAAGGGGCGCATCCGGATGGGGTTCGGCTGGCTGCCCCCGGCATTCATCCTCGCCGATCCGAGCTGGGAAGCCGCCGGTTCGTCGGCCTGGGCCCCGATCCCGGTCGACGGCGTGGGGACGCTCGAATCGGCCGACCTGGCGGCCGGGAACGGGGCCATCGTGGCCGACCTGATCCGGGCCGTGGAGACGGACAGCCAGCCCCGCACCGACGCCAGGGCGGGCCGGACCGCCGTCGAGATGGTCATGGCCTGCTACGCCTCGCACGGCCGGGGCGGCATGGTCGCGATGCCCCTGGCCGACCGCGGTACGCACCCCCTGACCCGTTTCCCCCGACCCTGATCAGACCGGGGGGTTCCCCAGGGCCGGCGCACTTTTATGACGATTTGGTAAGCGTTGCGCCCCCGGCCCTGGCCTGGTATACCGTCCACCATCATGTGATCGAGCGCCTGCGGCCGGAGACCGACGATGGCGACGACGCGCCGCAAGCTGGATGAGATCGTAGCCTCCTTCTCCACGATCGAAGATCCCCGCTCCCACATCAGCCGGCGGCATCCCTTGCCCGCCGTCCTGGTCATCGCGGTCCTGGCGGCCCTCGCCGGCGCCGGCGGGCCCACGGCCATCGCCCTCTGGGCCGGGCAGAAGGAGGACCTCCTCGTCGGCCTCCTGGTAAGGTCGGCTGGAAGGGGCTGAAGTCGGTCGGCCTGGTGACGTCGGTGCGGAAGGTGGGCGCGGCGGTGAGCATCGAGGCCCGTTACGATCTCAGCAGCCTGCCGGTGGACGTGAAGCACTTCGCCGGCGCGGTGCGAGGGCACTGGGCGGTGGAGAATTCGTGCCATTGGAGCCTCGACGTGACCTTCCGCGAGGACGGCTCGCGGATCCGCGAGCGGGCCCTGGGGAACAAGATCAACGGGCTCTACCGCCCCACCCTCTCGATCCTCGAGCAGCACCCCGACCGCCGATGCAGCCTGATCATGAAGCGCCGCTGCTGCGGATGGAACGAGAGATTTCTCGTGGAATTCATTGACGCATTAGCATGTTAGTGTGCGATGGCCCTGGGCTCGACGGCTCCCCTCCCGCTTCTTCGCTGATCGCTCGCTCGGTCGTGAAGCATGGTTCTCTCGCCTTCCTGGTGATGAACAGCTCCTCTCCTCTCACGCAGCTCACCTATTCACAAGGGGTTGCGCGGCACCCTCCCGTTCCCGGCCGCCCCCGCCGCGCCCGGGACCGGTTCGGCCGGCGTCCGCAGCGACGCCGGCACGTCGGAACTCTCAGGGATGGAAAGAGATATCGTCGCCGCTGGTCGAGGCTTTATTGCCCTTCACCTTGCTCGACCCGAGCGTCAAGGTGCTGCCAGAGCTGTAGATGCCCCCTCCCTCGCCCAACACGGCCCCGTTCGCCTCGTTCTCCCTGATCTTGGAATTCGTGATGTCCACCGTGCTGTTGAGGGCATAAAACCCTCCGCCCAGGGCCGTCACGCCGTTCGCCTGGTTGGCTTTGACCGTGCAATTGGCCAGAGACAGAATGCTGTCCTCACAGTCGATCCCGCCGCCCAGGGCCGTCACGCCGTTTGCCTGGTTGGCTTTGACCGTGCAGTTGGTCAGAGACAGAATGCTGTGGTACGCACAGTCGATCCCGCCGCCCAGGGCGGTTTCCAGAGAGTTGACCTGGTTGTTGTTGACGACGGAATCAGTGATCGTCGCACGGCCAAACGTGATTCTGATGCCTCCCCCGTTGGACGTCGCTCGGTTGTTGTTGATCTCGCTGGAAGCGATGTTCAGGGTGGCACCGTCAGTTGCAATCCCACCACCGAAGCTGGCGGAATTGCCGCTGACGGTGCAGTCGGTCAGTGTGGTCGTGCCATATTGCCTGTATACTCCGCCCCCGTTTCGGACTGCGGAGTTGCCGCTGACGGTGCAGCCGGTCAGTGTGATCGCGCCGCGGAAGCCGACCAGGCCGCCGCCGTCGTGTCCGGCGGAGTTGCCGCTGACGGTGCAGTCGGTCAGGAGTGTGGTCCTGCCGAAGCAGAACAGGCCGCCGCCATCGTTACTCGCGTAGTTGCCGCTGACGGTGCAGCCGGTCAGCGTGATCACGCCGAGGAAGCCGACCAGGCCGCCGCCGTTGCTGGCGTAGTTGCCGCTGACGGTGCAGTCGGTCAGCGTGGTCACGCCGTAGTAGCTGAATACTCCGCCGCCGCTGCCGCCGGCGGTGTTGCCGCTGACGGTGCAGTCGGTCAGCGTGTTCACGACCTCGCTGTAGATGTACAGGCCGCCGCCGCTGCGGCCGGCGGTGTTGCCGTTGACGGTGCAGTTGGCCAGCGTGACTTCGCCGAATCGGGTGGCCAGGCCGCCGCCATTGTCGCTCGCGGAGTTGCCGCTGACGGTGCAGTCGGTCAGCGTGGCCGTGCCGCCGAATCGGGTGGCCAGACCCCCGCCGGTGCCGGCGGAGTTGCCGCTGACGGTGCATTTGGTCAGCGTGACCGTGCCGCCATCGTTGAACAGGCCGCCGCCGCTGTCAGTGGTCGCGCCGCCCGTGATGGCCAGGCCGCTGAAGGCGGCCGTCACATCGCCGTCGACCTGGAACACCCGGCTCAGCCCGCCGCCGCTGACCGTCACGCCCGCCTTCGGGCCCGTGATGGTCTCCGTCCCGGTCGTGTCGGTCAGTTCCAGCTGGGTGCCCGTCAGGGTGATCATCCGGGGAGTCTTGAACACCTGTTTGTCGAAGTTGATCGTGTCGTCGCCCGCGTGCGAATTCGCCTGGCCGACCGCCCAGCGCAGGGTGCCGGCCACGTTGACGTCGTCAACCATGAAATTGGTGACGGTGAAGGTGGACAGCAGCCGGCGGCCCTCCAGCTCCGACAAGATCGGCCGCAACCGCCGCCGGTTCCGGGCCTCGACGGCTCCCCTCCCGCTTCTTCGCTGATCGCTCGCTCGGTCGTGAAGCATGGTTCTCTCGCCTTCCTGGTGATGAACAGCTCCTCTCCTCTCACGCAGCTCACCTATTCACAAGGGGTTGCGCGGCACCCTCCCGTTCCCGGCCGCCCCCGCCGCGCCCGGGATCGGATCGGCCGGCGTCCGCAGCGACGCCGGCACGTCGGCCAGCGCCGCGGAGGGCACCACGAACGAGTTCTCCAGCAGTGTTTCGTCATCGTTGATCAGGTCGGGATACCGCCGGCCCGGCAGCACCGTCACGGCGAAAACCTCTTGCACGGCGGTCTCGAACCGCAGAAGCGCGACCGCCTGCCCGGTCGTCAGGTCGATCACGCAGACGCCGCAGGTCCGCTCTTCCTCGGTGAGCCGCTCGGTGATCGGGATGCCGCTGAACACGGCGCTTTCGCGCACCTGCGAGAGCCCGACGAAGGCGAGATTGCCGGCGAAGTCGAGCCCGCGCGTGAAGCCCGGCGCCTCGGCGATCGGCTCGTACTTCCCGCTGTTGATGTTGATGGATCCGATCGTCCCCGCGCCCGAATTGCAGACCCAGAGCCGGCCGGCGTACCACCGCGGCGAGTGGGGCATCGACAACCCGCGGGTGATCACGTCGCCCGAGACGACGTCGATCAGGATGCCGCCCCGAGCCTTGTTCGCCCGCCAGCCGGCCGGCTCGTCGGTCTCGCCCAGCGCCGTGACGTAGCGCGGACGGCCGTCGACCATCCCCAGGCCGTTCAGGTGGCAGCGGTCGGTGGGCTCCAGGGCACTTACATACGGCGGACGCCACCGTGGCGTGAAGCTGGCCGAGCCGTCGAGCGTGCAGAGGCAGGAGAACCGAGTGTTGACGACCCAGAGCTCGCCGCCGACGCCCCAGGCCATCTCATGAATCTGGATGTTGCCCGTGACGTGGCTGGAACGGGGCAGGAAACAGGCGTCGTGTCGGCTGGGCGGATCGAGCTTGGCGGCGACAGCCGGGACGTCGACGAACTCCCAGACCTGGAGCTTGGCACCGACGGCCAGGCGGTCGCCAGCCAGGGCCATCCCCATCGGCGCCTGGAAGGCGCGGAAGTGCGTGTTGAGGTGGTCCCCCTCGTCGCGGACCATAACGAGCTTGCCAGCCTGATAAGTGGTGACCAGCAATGACGCGCCGATCCGTCGCAACAAGGCGGGGAAGTTCGGCGTATGAGCGGCCCGCATCGGAATTGGGGCTTCCGTCTTGCGGCGGTCCGGGTCCATCGCCATGCCGGCGGGCGCATCCGGGGCAATCCTGACATCCATCGTTCATCCCCAGCAAAGTGCCGATTTGCAGGTTCTTGAACAGGAATCGTGATAGAGGGCGCTGCGAAACAGGATTCAATCAAGAGGCAGAAAATATTACAAGACAAAAAGTCGAATTATTTGTTAAATTTAAGTCAAATCGAAATTTGAAGATATTATATATAAATAGATTTACAAAAAGGTCGTCGGGCTGTTTTTCGCTCAGTCGCCCCAGGGCCGGCGCACTTTTATGACGATTTGGCAAGCGTTGCGCCCCCCGCCCTGGCCTGGTATACCGTCCACCATCATGTGATCGAGCGCCTGCGGCCGGAGACCGACGATGGCGACGACGCGCCGCAAGCTGGATGAGATCGTAGCCTCCTTCTCCACGATCGAAGATCCCCGCTCCCACATCAGCCGGCGGCATCCCTTGCCCGCCGTCCTGGTCATCGCGGTCCTGGCGGCCCTCGCCGGCGCCGGCGGGCCCACGGCCATCGCCCTCTGGGCCGGGCAGAAGGAGGACCTCCTCGTCGGCCTCCTGGTAAGGTCGGCTGGAAGGGGCTGAAGTCGGTCGGCCTGGTGACGTCGGTGCGGAAGGTGGGCGCGGCGGTGAGCATCGAGGCCCGTTACGATCTCAGCAGCCTGCCGGTGGACGTGAAGCACTTCGCCGGCGCGGTGCGAGGGCACTGGGCGGTGGAGAATTCGTGCCATTGGAGCCTCGACGTGACCTTCCGCGAGGACGGCTCGCGGATCCGCGAGCGGGCCCTGGGGAACAAGATCAACGGGCTCTACCGCCCCACCCTCTCGATCCTCGAGCAGCACCCCGACCGCCGATGCAGCCTGATCATGAAGCGCCGCTGCTGCGGATGGAACGAGAGATTTCTCGTGGAATTCATTGACGCATTAGCATGTTAGTGTGCGATGGCCCTGGGGTTTCCCCGCGTCAGTTCAGCCAACCTTGGGCGTCGCCCAGTGCCCCTCGCGGTAGCGGCGGGTGACCAGGGCGGCGGCCTCGTTGTCGCCGAGGATCGCCTCCGACTTCGGGTCGAAGTGGATGACCCGGCCGGTTCGCGCCCCGATGTTGGCCAGGTGGACGAGGGCCGCCGATCGGTGGCCTTCGATCGCGCCGGCACTGGGACGTTTCGATGGGTCGCGGACGCAGTCGAGGAAGTCCTGGTGGTGGGCCGCCAGGTCGGCCGGGCCGGTGCGCTCCTCGATCTTCCGGTTTTTCGGGCCGTAGAGGGTCCAGCCGACCGAGTGGCCGATGACGAGCAGCCCCTTGGTCCCGTAGAACGCGGCGCCGTTCTCGTAGCCCTCCTGGACGTAGGGCGACCAGATCCGCTGCTCGAAGATGAGCTGCTTGGCGCGGCCGGGGCCCGCCGCTTCGGGGTATTCGAAGGCGGCGTACTGGGTGTCGGGGAACTGCTGGTCGTCGTCGAAGAACGACTTGCCTCCCAGGCAGAAGACCCGGCTCGGGTGCGACTCGACGCCCAGGCCCCAGCGGGCGACGTCCAGGTCGTGGACGCCGTCATTGCCCATGTCGCCGCAGCCGAAGTCGTGCCACCACCGCCATCGGCCCGGCAGCAGGTTCTCGCGGTAGGGGACCTCGGGCGCGGGTCCGAGCCAGGTGTCGAAGTCGAGGCCCGGCGGCGGCTGAGTCGGCGACGCCTTGCCGATCGAGCTGCGGAGCTGGCTGTTCCAGGCCTTGGCCACCAGCACGTCGCCGATGGCCCCTCCCTTGACCCGGTCGATGGCGTCCCGGACGACCGCGGTGCTGCGGCTCTGGGTGCCGACCTGGAGCACCTTGCCGGACCGTGCGGCCGCCTCGGCCAGCAGCTTCCCCTCGCGGATGTTGTGCGAGCAGGGCTTCTCGACGTACACGTGCTTGCCGGCGACCAGGGCGAGGAGCGCGGCGGGGACGTGCCAGTGGTCGGGGGTCGCGATCCAGACGGCATCGACGCGGCGGTCGTCCAGGATGCGGCGGAGATCGCCGACGGCCTGGGGGGCCTTGCCCGATCCCTTCTCGATGATCGAGGCGCCCTCGGCCGCCCGATCGCGGTCGACATCGCAGACGTAGGCGACCTCGACGTCGGACCGGCCGGCGAGGAGCTTCAGGTGGCCGGTGCCCATGCCGCCGGCCCCGATCAGGCCGACCGTGACCCGCCGCGCGGGCGAGGCCTTCGCCTGGATTCCGCCCAGCGAGAGGGCCGCCGTCGCGCCGAGGACGGTCCTGCGTGAGATAGGCTTCATGGTCGTGTGCCCCGATGTGAACCGATGCCTCGGATGCGTCCGCGTATGATCACCCGGCCGCGGGCGCGACGCAAGCCGCAGGCGTACCGGCCCCGGGCGGGACGCGCGGGCCCCGGGCTGGTATCATCGGGCTGGGCGGCCGACGGTGCCGCGTCACGTCGTGGGACGACCGAAGTCGGGGGACGGCCTGTGCGGCTGGCCGAGCCTTTCTGGTTGCTGGTGCTGCTGGCCATCCCGCTGCTCTGGTGGTGGGACCGGGCCCGCCCGCGCCTGGTCTGGTCGTCGATCCGGCTGTTCGACGGGGTAAAGGCGAACTGGGTGAGCCGGACCCGCGGCCTGCCCTTGATGCTCAGGCTGGCGGCCGTGGCGTGCCTGGCCCTGGCGATGGCCCGGCCCCAGGTGGTCGGCGGCGAGACGCGGATCGCGGGCAAGGGGGTGGCGATCGTGGTGGTGCTGGATCAGAGTTCCAGCATGAATGCCCCCGACGCCGAGGGGGGCGAGGTCCCGGACCCGGGGGCCCCGCCGGTGACGAGGCTGGAGGCGGCGCGGTCGGCCTTCGTCCGGTTCGTGGAGGGCAGGCCCGACGACCTGATCGGCCTGGTGACCTTCGCCAACTACCCCGAGCTGGCCTGCCCGCCGACCCTGGGCCACGCGTTCCTGGTCGACGTGGCCCGGTCGGTGCGGCCCGCCCGCCCGGGGGACGACGGGACCAACCTGGGGCACGCGGTGGCCTGGGGCCTGGATGCGTTGATGAAGGCGTCACCGCGCAAGAAGGTCCTGATCCTGCTGACCGACGGCCGCGACGAGCCGGCCGTCGAGAAGCCGCTCGACCCACTGGACGCGGCGGGCCTGGCGCGCGACCTGGGGGTGACGCTGCACACGATCGCCGTGGGAGGGCGCGAGGGGGCCGCCTACGCGGCCGACCCCGAGAACAGGCCCGGCGTGATGCGACGGACATCGGCGCCCGATTATGCGTTGCTGGAGCGGATGGCGGCCAGGGCCGGCGGCCGCGCGTTCGTGGCCCCCGACGCCCAGGCCCTGGGCCAGGTGTTCCAGACGCTCGACGCCCTGGAGCAAAGCCCCGTCCAGGCGACGATCCGGGTGCGGTATGATGAGAGGTTCGGCATGTGGGCGGCGGCGGGCCTGGCGTTGCTGGCGGCCGATCGCATGCTCTCCGCCGGCCGCTGGCGGCGGATTCCCTGACGGGCGGTGCGACTTGGATATGGCCCATCCCGAACGGCTCTGGTTGCTGGCAATCGTCCCGATCCTGGGCCTCTGGGTCCGGCGAGGTCGGGGCCTGCGTCGGCGGGACTGGGCCGCGCTGGAACGGCCCGGAAGGCCGCCCGGCGACGGGGCCTGGGCCTGGCTGGCGGCCATCGCCCTGCTCGTCCTGGCCCTGGCCCAGCCGAGGTGGGGACGCGGGCCGGGGGCACCCCCCGAGGTGGGGCGGGACGTGGTCCTGGTCGTCGATGTGAGCCGGAGCATGGCGGCCGAGGACGCCATCCCCAGCCGATTGGGCGTGGCCGCGGAATCGGCCTCCGACCTCGTCCGGTCGCTGGGCCCGGGCGACCGCGCGGCGGTCGTGGCGTTCTCCGGCCGAGGGGTCCTGAGGTGCCCGCTCACGGAGAACTTCGGGGCGGTCCTCGATGCGTTGGCACGACTGAAGCCGGGGGAGGTCCGGCCCGGCGGGACGAATCTCGGGGAAGCCCTCGAGGTGGCGGCCCTGGCCTTCGACGATGAGGACCGGTCGGGGGGGCGGTCGGTGGTGATCTTCTCGGATGGGGAGGACCACGAGGGACGATGGCCGGTGGCTGCGGCCCGGCTCTCCGGGGTGGGCGCGGTGGTGCACGCGGTGGCCATCGGCGACGACGGGGCGGGGCACCCGGTGCCCGCCGGCAAGCCCGGCGAGTTCGTGACTTTCGATGGCAAGCCGGTGCTGTCGAAGAGGTCGGACGAGGCGCTGGCGCAGGTGGCCGAGGCGACGGGCGGTGCGGTCCTGCGGCTGGGCCTGGCGTCGGCCGACCTGGGCCCGATCTTCGCGTCCAGGCTCGCCCCGGCGGCCAAGCGCAAGCTCGACCTGATGCATCCGCCCGAGCGTTCGGAGCGGTTCGGGCTGTTCGTGCTGGCGGCCCTGACGGTCGGCTGCCTGGGGGCCAGGCCGCGCGGGCGATCCTTCGGACTCGGCCGGCTGGGACCGGGGATCTGGCTGGCACTCGCCCTGGTCGCGGCGGGCGAGTCCCCCGCCGCGGCGGTCAGGCGAGGGGTGTCCGAGTACCGCGCGGGCCGATTCGACGCGGCCCTGAAGGCCTTCGATGCGGCCTGCGAGGGCGACGCCTCGGCGGCGGTCCCGAGGTACGACGCGGCGGCGACGCTCTACCGGCTGGGCCGGTTCGAGGAGTCGATGGCACGCTACCGCGAGGCCCGCGAGCGTGGATCGGCGGCCCTGCGGATGAAGGCCGATTACGCGATGGGGAACGTGGCCCTGGCGCTGGGAGACCCGGCGTCTGCGGTGGGGCACTACGACGCCTGCCTGGCGTCGGGGGCACGCGGGCCGGGCCTGGACTCGGTGCGCCTGGATGCGGCGATCAACCGCAAGTTCGCCGAGGACCAGCTCGCCAAGAAGCCGGCCGAGGCGCCCGACCAGTCCCGATCCGGCGACGGGGGAGACGGGCCGAAGCCCGACGCGGGCGAACCCCCCAGTCCCCCGGCGGGCGAGGACGGCGAGCCCCCAGGGGGCGGCGGCCCGGCGGGCGGGCAGGGAGAGGGCAAGGGGGACGAGCCCGACGAGGGCCGCGACCCGGGCAAGGCCGGCGGCGCGGGGGGCTCGGGAGGCGGGACGCCGCCTCGGGGCGAATCGCCGGGGAGCCGGCTGGAGCGGGCGGTCGGGGATGCCCGCGAGGCCCGGAGGATGCGGCTGCCCGACGGGCCGCCGGAGGACGTCGACCGGGCGATCAAGGATTGGTGACCTCATCGGCGGTGCTCCTGGCGCTGCTCGCCGCGGCCGGCGGATCGATCGAAGGATCGGTGCGCGTCGTGGAGGCACCCCCGTACTATGTCGGGCAGGCGATCGAAGTCCGGGTGGGATCGGCCGGGGGCGTCGAGCCGCCATCGGTGGTGGCGCCCCGGCCCACGCAGGGGACGCTCGCCTACCTGGCGGGCCGCTCGACGCTGGCGGGTTCCAGCTCGATCGGCGACGCCACGGATGAGCGATACTCGCATGTGTTCCGGTATCGGCTGGTGCCCGCGCGTGCCGGCCCGCTGGAGGTCCCGCCGTTCGCGCTGCGGCTGGGCGAGCGGCGGGGCAAGACCGGGGCGCTGCGGCTGAAGGTGCTGCCGCTGCCGGCGTCGGGGCGGACGGCCAGCTTCCTGGGGGGCGTCGGGGCGGTCTCCGTCCGGGCCGAGGCCGAGCCCGGGGCCGTGCGGGCGGGGCAGGCCTTCGAGTTCCGCCTGGTCCTGGAAGGGCCCGGGGCCCGGGGCTCGACGGGCAGGCCTGCGCCGCGGCTGCCCGCGTCGGTCCGGGTCGAGGACCTGCCCGACGACGCGCAGGCCGACCCGCCGAGGCGGGTGATCCGCTACCGGCTGAGGCCCACGGTGGCGGGCGACCTGGTGGTCCCGCCCGTGCTGGTGGCGGCGTTCGACCCGGCGTCCGGCCGCTATGTCACCCGGGCGAGCGCGGGGGTCCCGGTCCGGGTGGTCGACGTGCCCAGGTTCGACCCGGGGCCGGCGGCGGCCGGCATCGAGGACGACGGGCCTGATGATCGTTATGTGATTATCCTTTTGTCCGCGGCCGTGGCGTCCGCCGGGGTGCTGGCCCTGCTGGGGTGGGCCCTGGCCCGGCGGCGTCGCCGGCGTGCCGAGGATGCCCGGGCGGTCGCGGCACGGGCTGCGGCCGAGATCGGGGCGATGGTTGGGGCGGATCGTCGGATCATCGCCGCGGCGATCATGGATGCGTTGGCCGGCTATCTCGCCTCGGCGTCGGGCCGGCCCCGCGGGGTGGTCACGCCGGACGAGGCCCGCGACCTGCTGGGTGGGGACGCCGCGGCCCTGGTCGGGGCGTGCGACCGGGCCCGATTCTCGGGGTCGGCCGGGGGCGAGGACCTGGCCGGGCCGGCCGCCGGGCTGTTCGGGCGGCTGGCCTCGCGGGGCGGCTCGGGCACCCCGCCGGCAGGATTGATCATTCTTGCAGTTGCTTATGTTCTGAAATTAAAGATTCGCTGACAAGTTCATCTAATGGGTATCGCTGGCCGCCCTCGGTGGGGCGGCCTCCGTAATGCACGCGATCGGGCCTTCGTGCGGCCCTCTCGCTTCGACCGTCCGCGCCTCGCCTCGTCGCCTTCGCGTGCGGCGAGGCCGGACCGTCGTCCGTCAACCGACCATCAACCGATCTTCTCGCTCGTGCCTGCGCCGTCCGGGCCGATTCTTGTTCGTCGTTCGCCCCGGATCTTGCCGGCTTCCGGACTGATTGGCCGCCGCCCTCGATTTCGCGTCTTTCAGGGCAGCGGGCTCCGCCGTCGGATCGTCGATCGTCCTCGGTGCCGGCCGGTGCCGGCGTGCCGTGGTGTTCACCAGGAGGTGGTGCTGAAGAGTTCCTTGTACGGCCCCTGCTGGGCGCGGCCTTCGCGGCGGTAGGCCGTGAAGTTCTCGAGCTCGAGGACCGGGATGGGCTTGTTGATGAGGTTCTCGATCGCGGTGAGCGGCTCGCCCTGGTCGGGGCAGACGAACATGTAGGCGATCCCGTCCTTGCCCATGCGGCCGGTGCGGCCGATGCGGTGGACGTAGTTCTCGGGGTCGTCGGGCACGTCGTAGTTGATGACGTGGCTGATGTCGTTGACGTCGATGCCGCGGCCGACGACGTCGGTGGCGACCAGGACCGGGATGTCGCCGGTGCGGAAGCCCTGCATGACGCGGTTGCGCACCGACTGGGCCAGGTCGCCGTGGATGGTGGCGATGCCTCGGACCTTGTTGCGGAGGCGCTCGGCGAGCCGGTCGGCGCCGCGCTTCGTCCGGGTGAAGACGATGCACTGGCGGGGCTGGTCGCGTTCCAGGAGGTGGAGCAGCAGCTCCATCTTCCGGTCGTTCTCGATGGTGACGTAGTACTGCTGGATCGTCTCGACGGACGGCTCGTCCCTCGAGAGGTTCAGCTCGAGCGGCTCGTGCATATATTTACGCGCGAGGACCCGGATCTCGGGGCTGATGGTCGCCGAGAGCAGGAGGGTCTGATGGGGATCGGGCACCTTGCGTAGGATGCGCTCGATGTCGGGCCGGAAGCCGATGTCGAGCATGCGGTCGGCCTCGTCGAGGACGACGTGGAAGATGTCGCCCAGGTAGAGGGTCCGGCGTTCGATGTGGTCGAGGACGCGGCCGGGGGTGCCGACGACGATGTCAACACCCTTGGCGAGGGCCTTGAGCTGGCGTTCGATGGGCTCGCCGCCGTAGACGCCGCAGATGATGACGTCCTGGCCGGCGGCCAGCTTGGTCAGCTCCACGACGATCTGCTGGACGAGCTCGCGGGTGGGGGCCATGATGATGGCCTGCGGCCCCTTGCCGCGCCCTTCCATCATCTCAATGAGGGGGATGCCGAACGCGGCCGTCTTGCCGGTGCCGGTCTTGGCCTGCCCGATCACGTCCTGGCCGTCGAGGGCCTCGGGGATCAGGGCGGCCTGGATGGGTGAAGGGACCAGATAATTGATCGCCTTCAGGGCCTGGAGCATGTTCCTGCTCACGCCCAATTCTCGGAACCCCGCCTGGGGTTCCTCCGCACGTTGGATCAAACAAGCCTCCGATTTCATGCATGTGTCCGCGGCGATTGATGTCGCGGGCGTCGCGATTGGGTGGGCCGACGCGGCCCGATGGATCTCGACGTTTTCCTATTGTACCGCCATAACCCGCACCGGTCAAAGCGCATCCCGCGAATCTCACTCATGCACTCAAGTTCCGACATCTGCCTGCCGGGGGCCTGAGCCGGGGCTTCTGTCGGGTCGATCGGGCGACGTGGGCCCGTCCCCGGGACGTGCGGGGGCGGTGGCCGTCCTGGATGCGGGCGGGCCGACCTGAGGCGGGGCGGGCGTCGATCGTTGGGTGGGAGTCGGTCAGCAGGCCGCGACGGCCACCGGGGCGGCCTTGCGGCGACGGCGACTCTGGCGCAACGCCTTGAGGCGATTCTTGTTGCGTTCGGACTTGTGTCCCTTTCCCGTGGTGACGGCGGTCATCTCGATGTCGACCCGGCCGATCGTGCCCGTGGACCGGACGTCGTGCGACGCGGGCGGCAGGGCATCGGCGAGCCGGTGGATCCCGACGGGCCGGTCGGCGAGGTGGGTTCGTTCGGCGCTCAGGTCTCGGCCGGGGGCGCGGGCCGGGGCCGGGTTGCAAGGTGCTGATGGGTCGGGGTTTGCGATTTCTTTGGCGTGATCGGGCGCCGGGCGGGCTTCTCGCAGCAGGTCGATCGCCCAGCGCATCCGGCGGGCGCTGGCGGCCTCGTAGCGACGGATGAGGGTGAGGGCGCGGTCGTCGACGACGGCGAGGCCGAGCACGGTCGCCTCGCGGAGGTCGTCCTCGATGTCGTCGAGGGCCGCTTCCTTGCGGCCGATCAGGCGTTCGAGCTCCTCGTCGACGAGGGCCTGGCGGAATTCGATCGAGTTGACGCCATCGGGGGCGTTGAACGGGGTGGCCTGGTCGCGCATCTCGGGGGCGATTCCCAGCAGGTCGAGCGCCCGGCTCGCCTGGTCTTCGGTCCAGCCGCCATTTTTGTCGAGTGCGCGCCCGAGCGACTGCCAGCGTTCAATCAACCATTCGCAGCCCGGCGCCGAGGTGCTCAGCCTGGCGGCCACCTCGGCGGGCCGCTCGGCCAGCCCGCGCGCGACGCACTCGACTTCGACCCGCCGCTCATCGCCCCAGCAATGCGTGGCCCGCCGTCCCCGCAACTCCCGGACGAGTCGCTCCTCGATCCGGCAGCGGTCGATCCTCACGCTCTCCACGGCGACGGTCTCGACCAGGATCCGCTCGAACGCGTCGGCCAGGTTCAAGGAGGCCTCCCACCGATCCATCCGCCCCTGGATCTGCTCCGACTCCGCCGACGGCATCACCACCCCCGCGCCCGCAAGCCCGTGGACCAGGCTGTTGCGGCGGGACTGCTCCTTCCCCTCGGCCGTCCTCGGCCCGGTGCTGAGCGTGGCATTGCGGCGGTTGGCGTCGATGCGCCTCTGGCTGACTTCGAGTGTGCCCATGATGCTTCGTCGCTTCCTGGGGTGCGGATTCGGGGGTGTGCTCGCCGACGTCGGCGGCCGGTCCCGCCCTCTCTCGGCATCGCGGTGCGGGACCTTCGTTCATGTTATCCCGAAAAAGGGATGAAGCGATCATCAATTCCGTCGGAATCTTCGAATTCGTCGAATTCCTGGCGTGCCGAGGGTTCCGAGCCCGGGCTCGCGGGCGATGGGGGAAGTCGCCGCTCCTCGATCAACCGGGTCAGGAGCTGGATCTGCTCCTGCTGCATCGCCACCAGCTCGATCCATTGCTCCCGCATGAGTGAGTCGATTTTCTGGTGAAGGGCCAGGATTTCCAACTCCGCCTTCAGGTTCACCTCGTAGTCATGCTCGGCGGCGACCCGGTCCTTCGCCGCGGAGCGGTTCTGCGACATCATGATGAGCGGGGCTTGCAGTGCGGCCACCATGGAGAGGACGAGGTTGAGGAAGATGTAGGGGTAGGGGTCGAATGCCATCCGGACCCGGACCAGGATGACCGTGTTCAGGACGACCCAGGCCAGCAGCACGGCCAGGAAGATCAGGATGAAGGTCCAGGAGCCGCCGAAGGACGTGATGCGGTCGGCGAGGCGCTCTCCGAAGGTCCGTGAGCTGTCGAACTGCCGATTGATGTCGTGGCTGATGTGGAGGCGTCTCGTGACGAACTCGACGACCCTCCGCTCCATCTCGCCGACCTCGCGCAGGGCCTTCGCGGGCTGTTCGCCGATCGGTTCGCTCATCGGGATTCCCCCCCTGCCGGCGGCCTCGCGGGCCCAGCCTTCGGGCGTCGTGAGATCCGCTCTGTCGGAATTCCGATTGTACCGCGACGCGTATTCCGCCGGCTCGCCGCACCTCATCCCGGCCCCCGCCCGATGATCGAGAGCCGGAAACGCGGCTCGGGCGGCGAATCCCAGAAAAGTTGCCCCCTGCCGGCCCGGGGCGGCTTTACTGGGTGTTGACTCGGGTCGCCGATCAGATCAAAGGGAGGGCCGAGCGGTGAGCCTGACGCCCGGCGGGACGTCCTCGCGAGTGCTGACGACGCTGTTCCAGGTCGGGACGTTGGGGGGCCTGACGGACGGTCAGCTCCTGGAACGGTTCGCGGACCGACGCGACGAGGGGGGCGACCAGGCCTTCGCGGCCCTGGTGGAGCGGCACGGCCCGATGGTCCTGCGCACCTGTCGGGGCCTGCTCCGCGACGAGCACGAGGCCATGGACGCCTTCCAGGCGACCTTCCTGGTGCTGGCTCGCGGCGGCCGGACGCCCTGGGTCCGCGATTCGTTGGGCCCCTGGCTGCATCGGGTGGCCTGCCGCGCGGCGGGGAAGCTCAGGGCCCGAGAGGGCCGGAGCAGGGCCCTGATGATGCGGGGTGCGAAGCCCGACGAATGGCCGGGCGACGACCGGGACGAGCGGTCGGCCATCCTCCACGAGGAACTCGACCGCCTGCCGGAGCGCTATCGCGTGCCCATCGTCCTGTGCGACCTGGAAGGCCAGACCTGCGAGGAGGTCGCGCATCGACTCGGGCGGTCGGTGAGGACGGTCAAGACCTGGCGGGCTCGCGGGCGTGAGCGGCTCAAGGGGCGTCTCACCCGACGCGGCCTGGCCGGCGTTTCCCCGGTCCTCTTCCCCGATCTGACGTGTTCGCTCTCCAAGCTTTCGGGCACCACGGTCGACGCCGTGACGCGGTTCGCCGCGGCGGGCAAGCTGGCCGGGTCGGTCCCGACCGGTGTCCTCTCACTGACGGAAGGAGTCCTCAGGTCCATGCTCATCACCAAACTCAAGGTTCTCGCGGCGGTCGTGCTCGCGGCCGGATTCGTCTCGGGCTCGGCGGTCGTGCTGGGTTATCAGGGGCCGACGCCGCGGGCCTCTCGGTCTGCGACGCGGGGCGTGGAAGCCGGGGCGACCGAGATCATCACGAGGAACTATTACGTCGGCGACGTGATCCATCCGGTCCTGTCTCGCCCCGGCATTGACGGGGGGCGCAACAAGAATGGCGCCTCGGTCGACCTGGGCCCGATCATCGAGCTGATCACCTCCTCCGTGGCGCCGGGGACGTGGCAGATCATGGACGAGAACGGCGTTGTGCAGGAGCCAGGCGACGTCGGGAATCAGAAAGTCGGCACGATCAAGCCGTTCTTCCTGAGCATCAGCCTGATCGTGAACCACACGCCAGAGGTCCAGGGCCAGGTCGAGGATCGCCTCCGGCAGCTCCGGAAGTTTCTCGACCAAGGCCACCTTCAGGAGGCGGAGGAGAAGCTCCTTATCGAGGTGGAGGAGCGGATCGTCGGGGGACATCTCATGAGGCGAGAGGTGCCCGGCGCGGCCGGGGGAGAAGCCGTCGCGGAACCCGTTCGGAGTCTCGAGCACCAGGCCGAGCACGTCAGGCAATTGATGAGGGAGCTTGAGCGGGAAATCGAGGCGTTGACCCGGGCGAAATTGATGGCGGGGCAGCCGGCCCCGGCTCGGGGACGTCTGGTTGCGCCGCTGGTGCCGTAAATGTCGCATCGGCCCGTCGCGAGGGGCGACGACCTCACAGGGCCCGAGAGGGCCGGAGCAGGGCCCTGATGATGCGGGGTGCGAAGCCCGACGAATGGCCGGGCGACGACCGGGACGAGCGGTCGGCCATCCTCCACGAGGAACTCGACCGCCTGCCGGAGCGCTATCGCGTGCCCATCGTCCTGTGCGACCTGGAAGGCCAGACCTGCGAGGAGGTCGCGCATCGACTCGGGCGGTCGGTGAGGACGGTCAAGACCTGGCGGGCTCGCGGGCGTGAGCGGCTCAAGGGGCGTCTCACCCGACGCGGCCTGGCCGGCGTTTCCCCGGTCCTCTTCCCCGATCTGACGTGTTCGCTCTCCAAGCTTTCGGGCACCACGGTCGACGCCGTGACGCGGTTCGCCGCGGCGGGCAAGCTGGCCGGGTCGGTCCCGACCGGTGTCCTCTCACTGACGGAAGGAGTCCTCAGGTCCATGCTCATCACCAAATAGGAGTGACGCAGTTAGCCCAAGACCGGGCCAGACGGCTGGCAATTTGAGCAATTCCCGTAGGGTGGGCACCGCCCACCGCGGGGGCTCACTCCTGGTGGGCGGTGCCCACCCTACGCAGATCTCCCAGGTTCACGGCCAATTCGTCCCGCTGACGGTCAACTGCGTAACTCCTAACCAAACTCAAGGTTCTCGCGGCCGGATTCGTCTCGGGCTTGGCGCTCGTGCTGGGTTATCAGTCGCCGATGCCCCCATGCCAATTCGATATGATTACTCAGGATTATGTGAATGCATATGAGCACGGAAGTTTGACAGCCATGAAATGTCCGAACCGATCCGTGCAGCGTTAGCTTTCCAGGTTTCGACGAATCGATCGAACTCCGTACATCCCTCTGGGTATGAACGGAGGAATTCAGTCATGAGTATATCTGGACATCCAAGCAGCGCATGAAACTCCTGAGAGATCAGCACAACCCAGGAACCACAATTCGATAGAAGCACGTTTTCCTGTAATATACAGCCCGAATCTCGGAGCCCGCGATAACCGGCATAATCCCGGAAGCTGAACTCGTGGTAGTTCGGGACTTCCTCCTCGGATAGGTCAAGACCTTCCGTGATTACGCAGTATCCTGTTGTGTCGCCTGAAAGGCTCGAAGCAACGCTGAGTGCCTCAAACTGCCGTTGAGTCAGCAAGAAACCATCTGTTGGGAATAAGACCAAACGCGATGATATTTTTTGTTGAAAAGGTGAATCAAAAGCATCGCACGATGTTAACAGCTCTCGCAGTTTCCCCAACATTGCCATCCTCCTGCAAAAACACACTCTTGTCCTTGCCGTGAAATTTTGTTGTCTACGGAAGCATTTTCAAGTTTACAGGATCTTGCCCTGGGATGTTGATGTCGATTGGATGTGGGAGCTTGACCGGGAAATCGAGGCGTTGACCCGGGCGAAATTGATGGCGGGGCAGTTGGTTCCGGCTCAGGAACTTCGGATTGCGTCGCCGATGCCGTAAATACCTAGTCGGCCCGTCGCGAGGGGCGACCACTTATCCCCCCGGACTGGCCTTGGGCACGGGGGTCGCATAGGATTGAGGGTTGGTGGCGTCCCGCACGGGCGGGACCCGCCAGAGGATGCCTTTGGTCTGTTGGATGGTCGAGCGAAAGGTGCGTTGGTCATGCAAGTCATTGTGAACACGGACAATCATATCAACGGCAGCGACGCCCTGTTCGCGGAGATCAGGGACGAGTTGGAGACGGGGCTGGAGCGGTTCGGCAGCGAGATTACGCGGGTGGAGGTCCACCTCGCGGACGTGAATGGGCCGAAGGGGCCCGCCGATGATAAGCGTTGCTTGATGGAGGCACGGGTGGCGGGGCGGCCGCCGATTGCCGCGAGCCATCAGGCGGCGTCGGTGCGGGAGGCCGTGGACGGGGCCACGGAGAAGCTGGAGCGGGCCCTGGCGACGATCTTCGACAAGGAGCATCACACCAAGGGGCGGACGTCGTTCGGCGGCGATCAGACGATCTGACACGCGTGATGGGGGGCTCGTGAGCCGGAAGGGGCCCGGTCGCCGGGGGGCGACCCGGCCCCGAATTGCGCGCCCCGGGCGTGGCGTCCTCGATCGGGAGGGCGGCGGCCGGAGTACCAGGCCGATCGGCTCGCTACCCCCGGAGGATCCTACGGGCTGGCCCTGAGCGGGGTCCGAGGCGGGGATAAGCTCGAACTTATCCCCGCCTCACAGTGGCTTAATGAAGGCCTGGTAGGGTGCGTTAGACGCGGGGCTGAGAGTCGCCCGGGTGAGGGCGGCGGCCTCGACGGCGTTGGACACCGACGGAGTCGATCCGATGAAAATCGCGAAATTCGCCCGCGCAATCGCCCTGGCCGGCCTGCTAGCCCCGATCTCGGGGGCGCGGGCCGATGAGGAGAAGGTGGCTCTGAAGGACGTGCCCAGGGCGGTCATGGACTCGTTGAAGAAGGCGTTCCCTAAGGCCGAGATCGTCGAGGCCGAGAAGGAGACTGAGGATGGCAAGGTGAGCTACGAGGTCGAGTTGAAGGACGGGGAGAAGTCGGTCGAGGTGGCGCTGAAGGCCGACGGGACGATCCTGGAGGTCGAGACCGAGGTGGCGGCGAAGGACTTGCCCAAAGCCGTGACCGCGGCGTTGCTGGCGAAGTACCCCGGCTCGACGATCGAGAAGGCCGAGCAGGTCGTCACGTTCGAGGGGGGCGAGGAGAAGAAGGCCTATGAGGTCGAGCTGACGACGGCGGCCAAGAAGGAGGTCGAGGTGAGGGTCTCGCCCGAGGGGAAGGTGGGCGAGCCCGAGGACGACTGAACGGCGTCGGTCGCAGGTCCGCCGCACTTTAGGCGTGGCGGACCTGCTGCGGGATGGCGATCGTCGGGCGGTGTGGGTCAGGGCGTCTTGGCCTTGGCGAGATACTCGGGGATCAGAGTCTCGAGCTTGCCGCGCGCGTCGACGTTGGCGAGGTTGCCCTCGGCGTCGACGAGGTAGATCTGGGGGATGGCGGAGATGCCCATCTTCTGGGAGAACTCGCTCTCCCAGCCGTTGCCCTGGTAGTACTGGGGCCATGGGATCTGCTTGTCGGCGACGAACTCCTTGAGCTTGTCGAGCCCGCCTTCGTCCTTGGGGCTGTCCAGGCTGACGCCGATGAACTCGACCCCCTGGTCCTTGTACTTGGCGTAGAGCTCCTTCATCTTGGGCATCTCGGCGATGCAGGGGCCGCACCAGGTTGCCCAGAAGTCGAGGACGACGACCTTGCCCTTGAGACCCTTGATGGAGACGGGGTGGCCCGTGATGGCCTCGTCGAACTTGAGGTCGAGGGGCTTGCCGACCATGTCGAGGAGCTGGAGCGACGACTTGACCATCCTGGTGGCGGAGGAGTCGGGGAAGTCGGCCGTCATCCGCTCGAGGATCTTGCGCTTGGCGTCGGTGGCCTCGGCCCGATCGAAGAGGCCGTAAAGGAGCACGGCGCCGCGCTGGTCCTTGGGGTCCTTCTTGATGAAATCGTCGACCGCGGCGAGTGCGACGTCGGTGTCCTTGCCGTTGGCGACGATGGAGGTGATCGCCTTCAGGTAGGAGGCCTCGCGGGCCTGCTTCTTGTCCTTGAAATGGGGGAGTGCCTCGTCGATCTCGGCGCCGGTGCGGGCGGCGTTTTTCGGGTCCATCACGAACCTGGCCCAGCGGGAGAGGAGCATCCTGGGGAGGCGGACGTTGTCCGGGTCGGCCTTGAGGAGTTCCAGGGCGAGCTCGGCGCGGCGCACCTCGACGGCGAAGTAACTTTTCTCGTAGGCATCATTGGATGCCTCGTCGGTCTTGTCCGGGTCGCGTTTGGGGAAGGTCGCCTTGTCGTAGTCGGCGACGATCTCGGCGGCGGGGCGGTCCGCGGCGATCGAGGGCCGGGCCTGCGGCAGGCAGGCGGCCAGGGTCAGGAGGATGGGGAATAGTCGGCGTTCGATCATGACGGGTGGTCTCTCGGGGGTGGGGCCGCCGGGTGTGCGAGGGTCCAGGGCGCGTCGGGGCTGAGGGCTTCGCCGCCGACGCGGGTGGAGGGCCGATGCCGGACGCCCATCTTACTGCCGGGGGCCGGGGTGAACCCATAGCCGCCCGGGCCGACCCGGGAATCGAGCCCGGCCGAGTCGCCCCCTGGGCGATGAGGGCGAGCGTGCCCGACTCTGACGATGAGTCGCATTGCGCCATCGGGAAGATCAATCCCGGCGGGGGCCCCGAGAACTCGAGGCGGGTGGGTGCTTGCCTGGCCCTCGGCGCGCGAGATACTCTGACGGGCACACGGGCCGGACGCGCGATCCGGCCGGGGCGCGGCCGCCCTGGCCGCGTCGCGGGGTGGGCAAACCCCCGCGCGGCCGTTGCGGATTTGACCGTCGACGAGGAGCCTGGACCATGTCCGACCAACCGATTGCCGCGGCCGATCTTCAGCAGAAGTACAAGCAATTCCTGGAGTTGATGCCGCTGACCCTCTCCCTGGCGGGATTGCCGACCAGCGAGACCCGCCTCTATAGCGAGGAACAGATGGAGGCCCGCGCGATCTCCGTTCGACTTGCGTACAAAGTTGCGCGGAGTGTGGCGAGGGAATGCCTGAGCGGGTCGTAAGCAAGGTGCCGGGGGGGCGAGGAGGGGTGCCCGGATTCGGCCCGCGGGGGAGTAGTCTCGGGGGCACCCCTTAGCCGATCCATGGGGTGTGACGCGGCGGGCGGCGGCCCGTCGCGGCCAACTTCGGTAACCCCTCGCGAAAGGCCTTCATCGATATGACGATGCAACCCGGTGGCGGATCAAGGCGGATCCGCGCCACGATCATCGGGCTCGGCTTCGATGGCGATGACAGCCAGCAACGCCTCAGCACGGGCGACCAATGCCTGCTGTACGGCGGATCGGCCGAGACCCACTCCGAGATGGTCGAGACGATGCTCCGGCTGGAGTCGGAGCTGGAGCGGACGGGCCAGAACCTGGCGGACATGACGCCCATGGAGCTGGCCGAGATCGCCTGGCGGATCGATTCGCCCGAGCTTCATGAGATTGCCCTGCAACTTGAAGAGGGGCTCGAGCTACTGGGCCGCCCGTTCCACGAGACGTCCGCCGAAGAGCGGACCGACATGGCGGCGGCCCGTCCCTGAGCGAGTTTGCGGACCGAAAGCCGACGCGGGCACCCGCCCGCGCCGATCTCCCCGGTCCAGGCACGCGGTTCGGCCGCGCATCTTGAAGACTTGAAGACGCCGGGCGAACCCCCTGTGGCCGGGGGGACGCCCGGCGTCTTTCATTGCGCCAACGGGGCAGCCTCGATGGAGGCTGCATGAGCGATCGGTGATCATCCGCGGGCGTGCGGCGGAACGCGCTGGCCCTGGGTCCGCTTCGACTGCCGCCCTCCCGACAATTCTCGGAGCGATCGCCATCCCTCCGCACCGGGCGGCGTCGGGTCAGGGAAATCGATCACCCTCGGCCAGGTCGCCGTTGCCGTGACGGGCCTTCCTTGTCAGGTCGCCCTCCCCTTGGCATCGGCCCCGGATGCCGGCCTCCTTCCCGATCTGCAGACGCCGATCGACCGCGCGATCCGGGCGGGGCAACCTCAGCGAGCCCTCCGCCCGCCGAGAGTGCGGCTCTGCACGCCCATTGCCGACGCTGCAATGCCCGACATGGAGTCGTGCCATTCCAAGCCCGGCGGGCGGTGAAGATCGACGACCTGGAAGAACTCTTTGGAAAATTGAGCTTAGGCCATGCTAGGCGTATCGGGTCGGGGAGCACTCATCCGGACGACCTCACGGAATTGTTAACGGAGGTTCTTCGCGGGGCTTGAGCCTTCCTGGTGGCGGGTTTTTTGGAGTACGAGGCCCTCCGAGATCGCCCCAGGATCCCGAGTCCCTCCAGGATTCTCGCGAGAGGGATCGAGAACGCGAAAGTCGAATAGTCTGTGATCTCGGCAAGCCGCTCGATACGGGTTCATTGACGATGGGAACATGTCATTTGATAATCGAGGGCGTTCGGATCCAGACCGTTCGCCGTCGCCTCGAATTGTCCTCCGACCCTGGAACCCTTCCGTGGCAAAGAAGAAGCCGCGAACGCCCGGGCCCGAAGCGGTCGGGCCCAAGCCGCCCGGAGCCAACGGCTCCGAAATTCCAGTCGCCAAAGTCAAAGTTCCCCGGCGAACCGGCGTTGACGGCATCAAGCTCTCGCCCCGGGAACGGGTTAGCCTCTATTCGGCGGCACGCTACCTGTCGACGGATGTCAAGAAAGCGTGCAAGCTGAAGATCCCGTTCCTGACTTACTTCAAGGACCCTGCGGTCGCGAAAGCCAACCCCCTGCTCGCCTTCGATGAAGAACTCCAGGTCGAATGGGAGCCCGGCCTGACCGACGGCCCCACGAGCGCCCGCTTCGCGGTCGTGGACTTCAACGCCGACACCGGGCATCTCGCACCCCCGGCCGAGTGGGATGAGCCGAATCAGAGGTTCACGAGCGGCGGCAAGGCGCTAACCCGCGAGTCCGTCGATGTCGTTCAATTCCATCAAGTTAGCGTCTGGGCCGTGCTGCAACGGGCCCTGGAGTTCTTCGAGGACGCAGACGGGCTGGGTCGGCGGATCCCATGGGCGTTCGAGGGCAACCGCCTGATGGTCGTCCCCCACGCCGGTTACGGGCAGAATGCCTTCTACGACCGCCAGAGCAAGTCCCTTCAATTCTACTATTTCACGAGTGAACACGGGACCGTCTTCACCTGCCTCTCGACTGACATCGTCAACCACGAGTTCGGCCACGCCGTGCTCGACGGCGTCCGGCCCTATTACAACGAGAGCACCCGGGTCGAGACCGGGGCATTCCACGAGTTCATGGGCGATTTGACGGCGATCTTGCTGAGCTTGCGTAACAACCACTTCCGCGAGCAGCTCACCAAGGGGGCCGGCGGGGAGGCGAAAACCGAGGAGATTCTGGCGTCGATCGCCAGGCAGTTCGGCGAGGCCGTGAACGGGACTCCCTACCTGCGCTCCGCGCTGAACGAAGACAAGATGTCGGACGTGAAGGGGATGACGAGCACGCACCGCGTCTCTCAGGTGATGACGGGGGCCATGTTCGACCTGCTTCGCGAATTCATCAAGAGTTACAAGAATGATCCCGACGAGGACAACGAGAACGAATCCGCCGGGCGCCCCCAGAGGGTGAAGTCTGCCAGCCAGGTGCTCGCCTTCGCCGCCCAGCGGATGCAGCGGGTGGCGGTGCAACCGCTCGACTTACTCCCCCCGGTAGACGCCACCTTCCGGGACTACGCGCTGGCCGTCTGCCGGTCGCAGCAGCTCGCAAACCCGGTCGACCCGAACGGGTATCTCGGCATGATGATCAAGGTCTTTCGCGACCGCGAGATCTTCGACGACGGCGACGTGGAGATGCTGACGACCTCGCGTTACTTGTATGAATCGCTGAGGCTGACCGTCTACCACGATGTCGACGAGATTTCGAGATCGCGCGCGGCGGCCTACCGGTTCCTCGACGACAACCGGGAAGACCTTCTGATCCCGGCGTTCCAGGATTTCGTCGTCGCCGACCTCTACGACGCCAACAAGAGCAACCGGCAGGGCGTGCGCCTACCCCGCCAGATCATCCTGGAATACATCTGGCGCGAGGATGTTCCGCTTGACGGGCCCGAGTTCGGCGAATTCAACGGGCGGATGACGACCATGCTCTGCGGGGGCACGCTGGTCATCGACGACAACGGCAACGTCCTGGCCTGGGCCAGGAAGCCGGGCACGCTCGACTTCGGCAGGCCGGGCAGGCGTGGGAAAATCGCGGAAAACTGGAAGGCCTCCGCCGAGGAAGGGAGGCATCGCCGCGATTCGTTCCTCAAGGAGATCGCCGCCCAGATCGCCGCCGGCCGTGTCGGTGTCGCCATCGGCACCGAGAAAGGATTCCTGGGGACGAGGATGCCGCCCCTCGTGGCCGAGCGCCTTGATGGCGCGGTCACGTTTCGCCGGTCGCCGCACTTACACCTTTCCGAAGATGCTCAGATCCAGGAAGAAGACGCGGGGGGCCGGCCATGGGAGCTAAGCTGCTAGTTCGTATGTACAACGTCGGCTGCGGGGATTGTATTTATGTCCGCGTCCCAAATGACGGCGACGGCTTTCACATCCTCATCGATTGCGGCAAGAAGGGCGACACCGTGCTGCTCAAGGAGGCCGTGGACCACTTGAGCGCCAACTTGCTCCCCGCGGGCGATGGCCCCGGGAAGAAACGCCTCGACCTGATCGTCGCGACGCACCGGCACGAGGATCATATCAAGGGATTCGACCCCGCCTGGTTCAAGAATATCGAGGTGAAGAACATCTGGTTGAGCGCCGTGATGGACCCGGAGCATCCCCAGGCCGGTTCCGTTCGGGAACTCCACGATGCCGCCACCAGGGCAATCGGCGAGATCTCCACCCAGGGGTTGGCGTCGAGCCCGGAACTGGAGTTGTTGGCGTCGCTCTATGGCGTCTCCAACAACGTGGCCGACGAGCTTCTGATGAAAACCCTGCCGGAGGCGAACGGGATCAAGCCTCGATTCGTCCACGCCGGGATGAGTTCGATCGACCTGGGGCTGAAGGCCGGCGACCCGGTCCTCCATGTCCTGGCTCCCGAGAAAGACATCGACCATTACTACCTGGGCGAGGACGCCGACTCGAGCTTGAAGGGGTTTGCAAGTGTCGGGAAGAGCTTGAAGGAGCAACCCGGATCGGTGGCCGACGCCCTGCCGAGGAACGTCAGCGCCTCCGACTTCCGCCTCCTGCGGTCGCGCCTACTCTCCAACGGCCTGGCGTTCGCCGAGAAAGACACCAAAATCCAGAACAACATGAGCGTGGTGCTCCTGATCGAGTGGAAGACGAGGCGTCTCCTGTTCGTCGGGGACGCCGAGTGCGATGGCGAGTTCAAGGAAGGGAAACAGAACGGCAGTTGGAACGTCATGTGGGAAAAGCAGCACGACAAGCTCCTGAGCAAGCCCGTGGACTTCTTGAAGATCGGCCACCACGGCAGCATCAACGCCACGCCGCCGTCGGAGGGCAAGCCGGTGGCCGCCGGCACCCGGAGCGTCACTCAGATCCTCGACGTCCTCCTGCCGCTCCCCAAGGAGGGCGAGGAGCCGACCGCACATGCGATCGTCTCGACGGAGCGCGAGTTTTACGCGCCGATCCCGAGCTCTGCATTGCTGGTGGACCTGGCCCGGCGCATCAAGACCCGGAGAAACTACGGCGAGGCCTTCCGGGAAAAAGGCATCGATCCCGTTGGCTTGTGGGCGACCAGGAAAGCGATCGAGAAAGATTTCTACGGGATCTACGAGCAAAAGAACCTCGACAAGCTGCAGCCGTATCGGACCGACCTGGAATTCAAATTGAATGGCAGCAAGTACATCGACGTCGAGATCGAGCCCTGATGGCCGAGGTCGACTGGCCTGGGCGTCGACGTTCCTCTGGTTTTGCGGATGGCGCACTCGGCGTCTGAATAGGATCAAAGGGAGGGGACCGGGAAAATTTCCGTCGACGTCCGCCGAATGGATGAAACGCGGACCCCGTTGGCGGGGTAACTCCGTCTGAATCGACCCCGAGAGTGGTCGGCGGCCCGCGTTGTTGACGGCAGGGACGGGCCAGGCTGATGGATGACCGGGCTCTGGTCGAGGCGCTGCGCAGCGGCGATCCGCACGCCCCTCGCGTGCTGATCGAGCGATTCGGCGGCCTGATCTTCGGCCTCTGCTTCCGGATGCTGCATCACAGGCAGGATGCCGAGGACGTGGCCCAGGAGTCGTTCGTGCGCGCCCTGCGGGGTCTGCCGGGCTTTGACGGGGAGCGTTCCCTGCGCCCCTGGCTGCTGGGCATCGCCGCCAACCGCTGCCGGACCGCGCTCGCCCGCAGGGGTCGCGCGCAACCCTCGGTCGAGGTGCTGGACGACCCGGTCGACCACCGGCCGGGGCTGTCCGACCCCGAGGACCTGGCCGGCGAGCTGGCCAGGGCGCTCGGCAGGCTGCGTCCCGAGTACCGGACGGTCTTCGCCCTCTATCATGAACAAGGCCTTCCCTATGATGAAATCGCGAGGGCGGTGGGCCGGCCCGTCGGTACGATCAAGACCTGGCTGCACCGGGCGCGTTCCGAGCTGGCCGAGGATCTCGGGCGCCGCGGCGTGCATTGCTCGTGAGCCCCGGATGGTCGGCGGGAGACGTTCATGACCTGTCACGACTTCGAACAGCGGTGGGCCCGGCGGCTCGACGCCCTGCGCGGGGATGGGGAGGCCGTGGCGGCCCCGTCGCCCGACCTGGAGGCGCACGCCGAGGCATGCGCCGAGTGCCGACCCCGGCACGAACGGATGCGGACGCTCGAGCGGGCGATCACGCTCTGGGCGTCGCGTCCGGACGTTCCCGTCGGGCTAACCGATCGGGTCGTCGAGGGCTGGAATCGGCCGAGGTTGCGGATCTGGGAACGGCCCCTGGTGCGGCTGGCACTGGCCGCCTCGATCGTCGCGGCTTCGGCGGTGGCCTGGACGCTGACTCGACCGGGGCGAGTGGAGGAGGTCCCTCCTGTCGTGGCCGCGACGAACTCGTCGCTCGATGATGCCCTGGCGGAGGCGACGGGGGCGACGCTCGGGCTGGCGCGGATGACCTCGGCGCCGGCCGGCCGGCTGGGCCGGGCGATGTTCGGCCTCGCGGCGCCGCTCGCCGCCGAGACGCCCGACCTGATGCCGCAGGTTCAGATTGACCCGACCCCGGCCCCCGGCCGACTGCGGGCGATGGCCGACCGCGTGGGCGCGGGCCTGGTGCCGATCTCAGGCACGGCGAGGAAGGCGTTCGGGTTCCTCCTGATGCAGCCGCCCGACGCCGCCGAGCCGCTGGCCGGTCGGGGCGGGCGGAGCGGCTGAGGACCTGGCGGATGGCGTGATCTGGCCTTTGTTTCGGCGGCGGGTAGGGGAGCGTTGAGCATGAGGATTGCGGCGATCCGACGCGAGGCCGGGCCGATGATCCTGGCCCTGGTCTTCGGCCTGACGGCGGGCCTGGCGCGGGGCGAAGAGCCCGCCGATGCGTTGCTGAAGCTGGTGCCCGCCGATGCCGGCGCGACCCTGGTGGTGGAAGACCTGCGGGGCCACGCCCGGGCGATTCTCGACTCGAAGCTGGTGGCCGACCTGGTCCAGCTTCCCGCGGTTCGGGCCTGGCTCGACGCCGAGGGGCGTGCCCAGCTTGCCAAGGCCGGGCGCGACATCGAGCTGGCGTTCAAGGCCAGTTTCACGCGTCTGCGCGACGACCTGCTGGGCGACGCGGTGGTCCTCTGCCTCAGGCTCGACCCGGGGGCGCCCGCCGCCGACGTGCGAGGTCTGCTGCTATTGAGGGCCCGCGACCGCGCCCTGCTGGACGCGACGATCGCCGCCATCAACGAGTCCGAGCAGAAGTCAGGGCAGCTCCAAGGGGTCGACCGCCGCGACGCGGGCGGCCAGCCGTACTGGGTCCGGCGATCGAAGCAGTCCGATGCGTACGCGATCCTGCCGGGAGACATCTTCGCCTGGTCGAATTCGGAGGCGATCATCGTCGGATTGCTCGAACGGCGTGCCGATGCGGCCGGCCTGGCGGGCGATCCCCGGGTCGACGAGATCCGGCGCGAGCTGCCGAAACATGGGCTGGCGAGCCTGTTCGTCGACCCTCGCTTCGTCGAGCGGATCGCCGATCAGGCCGCCGATGCCGAGACGCAGGCCAACGATCCGGGTGCCCAGCTTGTGAGCCGGGTCCTCGCGGCCGTTCGCTACGCGGCGGCGACGCTCGAATTCGACGAAGGGTTGAAGCTGCACGTCCGCGAGACGCTCGATGCCGGCAAGCTCGATCCCTGGATCAAGACCTGGGTGGCCCGCGAAGGGGATGTCGAGGCCCTGGTCAAGCGGGTTCCCGCCGGTGCGCTGGCGATGGCCGCGATGCACGTCGACCTCGCCTCATTGCTGCGGGGGATCGCCCCCTTCCAGCCCGCCGAGGACGTCTGGATGCATCGGAACTTCCTGGTGGCCGCGCGTGGGCTGCTGCTGGGCCGCGACCCGATGGGCGCGGTGCTGCCCCGGCTTGGGCCCAACGTGCTGGCGTTTTTGGGGGCACCCGGCGAGGGGGCCTCGGCCCGGCCACCGGTGGTGCTCACGATGTCGATGGACAACCGGGACGGGGTCGGCGAGGCGGTGGACAACGCCTTACGCACACTGCTGGCCCTGGTCTCGCTGGACAAGGACCGGCGCGAGGCACGCTGGACGATCGAGGATCGGACGATCGACGGCGTGAAGGCCACGAGCGTGGCGGGAAGCCCCGGGCCGTTCACCTACGCGGTCGGAGAGGCCTTGATCGCGCTGGGGACGTCGCCCGACGCGGTCGCCGCGGTCATCAGCCTCGGCGATCGGCCCGGTCTGACGTCTCGGCTGGCCGAGATCCGGGCGAAGTATTCCCCGAAGTCGCAGACGTTCGCCTGCGTCGACCTGGAGGCGCTGGTGCGGCTGGCCGGGACCCAGCGGGCCGCCCTGCTGGCGATGCTCAGCTCGGGCGAAGGCGACGCGTCGCCGGCCGACTTCGACCAGCTCCTCGCGATCGCGAATCTCTTCCGCTGCGCCTCCCTGGCCTGCGAGGTGGACCCAGAGTTCCGCCTCGCAAGCCAGGCCATCGCCCTGATCGGCCGATCCGCGCCCTGACGCGGGTGCTCAGGAGAGGTTGAGGATGTTGCCCGCCTCGTCGACGTCGATGCGTTCGGCGGCGGGTCGCTCGGGGAGGCCGGGCATGCGCACGATCTCGCCGGTGAGGGCGACGAGGAAGCCGGCGCCGATCGAGAATTCGAGGTCGCGCACCGTCAGCGTGAAGTCGCGCGGGCGGTTGCGGAGCTTGGGGTTGTCGGACAGCGAGTCCTGCGTCTTGGCCATGCAGACGGGGAGCTTGCCGTAGCCCAGGCGGCGTGCCTTGCGGATCTTGGCCGACGCGACGTTGGAGAAGGCGACGTCCTTGGCGCCGTAGATCGACCGCGCGATGAGCTCGATCTTCTGCTCCGTGGTGGCGTCGAGCGAGTAGAGCGGCTGGAAGGGGGACTCGGACGCGTCGGCGACCGCGGCGACCGTCTCGGCGAGTTTCAGGGCGCCCTGGCCTCCCTGGCCGAAGACGTCGGCCACTTCGCAGGGGATGCCCCTGGTGTGGCAGTGGTGGACGACGACGTTGACCTCGTCGGCGGTGTCGGTCGAGAATTTGTTGATGGCGACGACGACCGGCTTGCCGAAGTTGGCCGCGGCGTCCAGGTGCGCGGTGAGGTTCTCAAGGCCGAGGGCGACGGCGCCCGGGTTCTCCTGCGTCAGGGCGTCCAGGGCGACCCCGCCGTGCATCTTGAGGGCCCGGATGGTGGCGACGATGACGACGGCGGCGGGGTTCAGGCCGGCGGATCGGCACTTGATGTCGAAGAACTTCTCGGCGCCCAGGTCGAAGGCGAATCCGGCCTCGGTGATGGCGAATTCGCCGTGCGCCAGGGCCATCCTGGTGGCCAGCACCGAGTTGCAGCCGTGCGCGATGTTGGCGAACGGGCCGCCGTGCACGAACGCAGGGGTCCCCTCCCGCGACTGGACCAGGTTGGGCAGCAGCGCGTCCTTGAGGATGGCCGCCATCGAGCCGGTGACGCCGATCGACTTGGCCTGGACCGGCCCGCCGTCGGTGTCGAAGCCGACGAGGATGCGGTCGAGCCTCGTCCTGAGATCGGCCGGCGAGTTGGCCAGGCAGAGGATGGCCATGACCTCGCTTGCGGCGGTGATGTCGAATCCGCTCTCGCGCGGGATGCCGCCGGACTTGCCTCCCAGGCCGATGACGATCCTGCGCAGGGAGCGGTCGTTCATGTCCAGGGCCCGCTTCCACGACACCGAGAGCGGGTCGAGCTTGGTGTCGCCGAAGTGGAGGCGATTGTCGATGGCGGCGGCCAGCAGGTTGTGCGCGGCGGTGATGGCGTGGAAGTCGCCGGTGAATTGCAGGTTGATCTGATCGCTGGGAGTGAGCCGGCTGGCCCCGCCGCCGGTGGCTCCCCCCTTGCGGCCGAAGACCGGCCCCATCGACGGCTGCCGCAGCGCCAGCACGGCGCCCCGGCCGATGGCCCGCATCCCCTGGGCCAGGCCGATCGACGTGGTGGTCTTCCCCTCGCCGGCCGGCGTGGGGGTGATGGCCGAGACGAGGATGAGCTTGCCCGGAGGCCCCGGGGGCGAGTCCAACGCTTCAAGACGCACCTTGGCCTTGTCGCGCCCGTAGGGCTCCAGGTGATCGGGCGAGATGCCGAGGTCGGCCGCGACTTCGGCGATGGGGCGGGGCGATGAGGCGAAGGTCGACATGCTTGGGCCTTGGGTGCGTTGGTCGGTTCAAGGTCAACGTGTCTGCGGGCCGCCGGGACGAAGGCCCGCGCCCATTCGGCGTATTCGGCCGAGAGTGGGGGATCGGGCTCATCTCGATAGATAAACGCGCCATATCCCGACGCGTCATAGACGTGGTCGAGGATCGCCTGGAGGTCGACGTGGGCGTCGGGAGTCGCGCGGGAGAGGGGGATGGGGATTGAGGGGAGCCGATCCTTCAGCCCGATCGGCCAGAACCCGGCCGATGGCCGATGGCCCGCGCGGCTGACCATGACCGAATAGTCGCACTGCGGCCGATCCATGTCGGGCATCGGTCTGCCGCCCCTCAGGAGATCGATTTCGACGAGATGAGTCGGGCTGTCGAAGATCGTCGCGCGTTTGGCCCGGTATTGCGACTGGTTCTCGCGATTGTTCGCCATGCTGAGCAATTCCACGATCGTGACGACCTCGCCTCCCCCGTTGCTCCTGATGACGAGATGGACGAGGCGCTCGACCTCTTCTTCCGTGTGCTTGACCCGGATCGTGGCTTCGGGTTCGAGGAGGGCGATGCCTGGCTGGTGTCTCCCGCCGGTGCTGATGAGGATGTCGGCTCGCAACCGCTGGGCGGGTTGTTGAGGCGTCAATTCCTCGACGAAGATGTATCGTTCGAGCAGGGCGATATATCGGGGCGCGATCTGGGGGACGAGTTGTTCCTTCAAGGCGACGAGGAAGGTGTTGTGGACGTCGGCCCAGAGCGATTCGTTTTCGAGATAGGGGTCCATCCCTGGGAACGGTGATGGCATGGTCCGACCTCCTTTCTCATTCGAAGACTCGTCACTCTCAGGCCGTCGGACCATCCCCTATCGCGACCTCTTACTTCGCATACTTCTCGATCCAGCCTAGCATCTCGCGCCACCAGACGATGCGGTTCTGGGGCTTGAGGATCCAGTGGCCCTCGTCGGGGAACCAGACGTAGCGGCTGGGGACTTGCATGCGCTGGAGGGAGGTGAACATGCCGAGGCCCTGGGCGTCGTGGACGCGGAAGTCGAGGGCCCCGTGGATGACGAGGGTGGGGGTCTTGAAGTTCTTGACGTAGGTGCTGGGCGATTGCTCGCGGTAGCGGGCGGGCTCGTCCCAGGGGGGGCCGCCGAATTCCCACTCGGGGAACCAGAGCTCCTCGGTGGTGCCGTACTTGCTGGTCAGGTCGAAGACGCCGGCGTGGCTGATGAGCGCCTTGAATCGGTCGGTGTGGCCGGCGATCCAGTTGACCATGAAGCCGCCGTAGGAGCCGCCGGCCGCCGCGACCTTCTCGCCGTCCAGGAAGGGATAAGTCTGGATGGCGTGGTCGAGGCCCTTCATCAGGTCCTCGTAGACGCGGCCGGTCCAATCCTTGCTGATCTGGTCGGTGAACTTCTGGCCGTAGCCGGTGGAGCCGCGCGGGTTGATGGCGACGACGGCGAATCCGGTCGACGCGAACATCTGATCATTCCAGCGAGCGTGCCACTCGTCGTGCCAGGCCCCCTGCGGGCCGCCGTGGATGAGGAACAGGACCGGGTATTTCTTCGAGGCGTCGAAGCCCGGGGGGCGGACGAGCCAGCCCGAGACGTCGTCGCCGTCGGCCCCCTTGAAGGTGAACGACTCGGCCGGGGAGACGTCGAGCTTGGCGATCAGCTCATCATTGTGATGGGTCAGGCGAGCGACCTCGGTGCCGTCGGCACGGGAGCGGAACAGCTCGGCGGGGCGGGCGGCGTCGGTCCGGACGAAGACGAGGCCGCCTCCGGGGACCGGCACGGCCGAGGAGTTGGTCCCGCCGACGATGAGGCGTTTCGGCTCGCCGTCGATGGGGATCGAGACGATCGACGGGCGGCCGGCGTCGTCGATTGCGGCGATGATTTCCGCATCCCCGCGCCAGGCGTAGGACGAGATGGGGCGGTCGAGCGAGGTGCCCAGTTTCGTGATGTTGCCGGTCTTGCGATCGAGCAGGGTGAGCACCCAGAGGTCGGCCTCGAAGCCGGCGCGGGCCTGGCTGACGTAGGCCAGGTGCTTGCTGTCGGGAGAGTAGGCGGGCTGGGCGTCGGCGCCCTCGTTGGCCTCGGTCCGGTTCTTGGGCTCGCCCCCTTCCGCGTCGACGGTCCAGATGTCGGTGTTGGTGGACCAGGCCAGGTTGACGGCCGGCTCGGCGGTGAAGGCCAGTTCCTTGCCGTCGGGCGACCAGGCGTAGTCGGACGAGCCGCCGAAGGGGGCCGGCGGGGTGTTGACCCTGAGGTTGGGCGTCAGGTCGACGGCCTCGCCGGTGGCGGCGTCGGCGACGAACAGGTGGCTGCGCTTCCCCTCGTCCCAGGCCATCCAGTGGCGGATCATCAGGGAGTCATAAATCCGGACCTTGCTCTCCGCCTCGAGCTTGTGCTCGTCCTTCTTGGCGGTCTCCTCGGGGCTGGTCGCGGGGTAGACCTCGGCGGTGAAGGCGAGCTTGTTCCCCTTGGGCGACCAGAGCGGGCCGGAGGCGTCGACGTCCAGCTTGGTGAGCTGGCGGGCCTCGCCGCCGTCGATGTTCAGCAGCCAGATCTGCGACGTGCCGGAGCGGTTCGAGGTGAAGGCGAGGGCCTTGCCGTCGGGCTTCCAGCGAGGGTGCGAGTCGGCCGCCGGCGACCAGGTCAGTCGCTTCGGTTGGCCCCCCTCGACCGGGACCAGCCAGAGGTCGCTATTGGTCCGGTCGGCCTCGCGGTCCAGCTCGCCGACGACGTAGACGACCCACTTGCCGTCGGGGGAGACCTGGGGGTCGGAGACCCCACGCACCGAGAGCAGGTCGTCGACGGTCATCGGCCGGCCGGCGGCCAGCGCGGGGGAGGCCAGGGCCGTGAGCATCAGCAAGCCAATCAGCAGGCGCATGGGTTCGGTCGTCCTGTGTGGGTGTGAGTCGTCCTGGCCCCGTCCGCGATCAGGCCCGGCCGTCCTTGGGTTCGAACGCCTTGAGCACTTGCAGCGAGACCACCAGCGCCAACGCCGCGGCGACCGACGAGACGACCAGGCCCGTGAAGAGCTGGCCGGGGGGATACTTGCCCCAGAATCCGCCGACGACGTGCACCAGCTTGTTGCCGACGGCCGTGGCCAGGAACCAGAAGCCCATCCAGAGCCCTCGATAACGGTCGGGCGCCAGCTTGGACGTGAGCGACAGGCCGATGGGGCTGACGAGCAGCTCAGCCACGGTGATGAGCGCATAGCAGCCGACCAGCCAGCCGGCGCTTACCTTGGCCCCCGGGCCGACCAGCCGCCCCGCCGCGGCGACCATCACGCCGTAGGCCAGGGCGGTGATGAGCATGCCGATGGCCATCTTGCCGGTGGAGCTGGGCTCGAGCTTGCGGGGCCCCAGGTACGACCAGAGCGCGACCATCAGGGGGCTGAACAGGAGGATGCAGAGGGGGTTGATCGACTGGAATGTCTCGGTGTCCCAGCTGCTCTGCACATAGTCGCGGACGAAGAAGGTGAGCGCCACCGAGTTCTGGTGGAAGGCCATCCAGAAGAGCGCCACGATCACGAAGATCGTCTTGAGCTTGGCCGCGTCGGCCGACATCCGGTCGCCGCCGGTGAGCAGCATCACGACGGTGACCAGCTCGATCACCAGCCAGGCCGCGCCGAACTGGATGACCGTGACGGGCAGGCCCAGGGAGGGCCCGGCCAGCAGCACGGTCAGGGCCAGGCCGATGGCACCCATGTTGAACCACTGGGCCAGCTTCAGGCGACGGTCGCCGCGCGTCTCGATCACCGGGGCCGACGTGTCGGGATAGCCACCGTCGTCGTCGGGCCTCCCCTCGTTCAGGCGGCCCTTGAAGGCGAGGAACGTGGCCAGGCTGAGCAGCATCCCGACGCCCGCCGATCCGAAGGCGATGTGCCAACCGGCGTCGGCGGGGAGCTTGGTGCCGAACCACGTGTTGAGGATGTCGACCGACCGGGTCCGCAGGAAGTTCCCCGCGAGCGGGGCGACGAAGGCACCCAGGTTGATGCCCATATAGAAGATGGTGAAGCCCCGGTCGCGCCTGGGGTCGGTCTTGGAATAGAGGTTGCCCACCATCGTCGAGATGTTCGGCTTGAACATCCCGTTGCCGGCGATCAGGAGGCCGAGCGCGGCGAAGAGGAACGGGTGCGACGCCGACTCCTTGGTGTCGAGGGCCAGCACCAAGTGGCCGAACATCATCAGGGTGCCGCCGATCAAGATGGCCTTCACGTAGCCGGTGAGCCGGTCGGCGATGAGCCCGCCCAGGAACGGGGTGAAGTAGACGAGCGAGAGGTACCAGGTGGCGACGTCGGAGGCCCGCGCGTCGGCAAACCCCAGGGATTCGGTCAGGTACAGCGAGAGCAGGGCGATCATCAGGTAGAAGCTGAAGCGTTCCCACATCTCGGTGAAGAAGAGGGCGTAGAGCCCCTTGGGCTGGCGGAGGAAGTCGAGCGGCCCGCCGCCCGAGCCTGGACCACCCACGCTGTGCTGGTTCGGCCCGAAGGCGTCGATGTCGGCGGCGACTTCGGCCGTGAAGGCGGCGGCCCTGGAGTGCTCTGGCGACATGGCGGCGCGGTCCTCTCGGTGCGGGGGATCCGGCGTTACTCGTTGATGCCTGATTCGGGCCGGCGGAGAGGAAGAGGGCCGGCCGTTCGTCGAACCGACAGGTTAACCGAACGCCCGGCCAAGCCCAAGGGTCGACTACCGGGGCGCCGGGGGCTCGGCGGGGCCGGGTTTGGGCAGGCGTTGGCGCAGGAAGGGCATGCAGGCGACGGGGCCGGGATCGGGGTGGAACAGGGGGGCGCGGATCAGCTCGACGTGATTGGCGTGCATGGTGATGTGGTCGGCCACGCCGGGCAGGTGCGTGCGGGCGACCGCCACGCAGCCGTCCCCCTTGCCGTCGGACAGCTCGTCGAGCGCCTGGGACAGCTCGGCCAGCGCCCTGCGGGCCAGCAGCGAGGCCAGGCCGCCGGTGCCGGCGAGCCCGCGCACCTGCGCCTCGATCTGGGCCCGGCCCTGAGCCGAGAGCAGGCCGACGTCGCCGGCGAGGATCGAGTAGGCCACCCCTTCGCGGCGGCCCGCGGCGTCGAGCGATTTCAGATATGGGCTGCCCGGCGTCAGGTCGGCGGCGGCCTCGCCCAGGCCGTCGGAGAGCCTGGCCAGGGCCTCGGACCGGCCGGCCTCGCGGGCCCGCACGGCCTTCGTCCCCTGGAGCAGTTGCAGCAGGGTCTGGGCGCCCGCCAGGCTCGATCCGCCGTGCGGGGGGGCGATCAGCAGCAGCGCGGAGACGTCGCCGGCGTAGGAGCTCCCCTCGACGTAGGATCGCGCGAGCAGGCCCCCCATCGAGTGGGTCACGATCGACCAGGGCCGGCTCTCCCCCTTGGCCCGGCGGAAGGCAGCCCAGTCGCGGCGGAAGGCGTCGCCCGACTCGCCCATCCGGCGGTTGTAGGGGAAGTCGTAAACCACCACCCCGTAGCCCAAGGCCTCCAGGGGGGCGAACATATGGACGAAGACTCCCGACGTCGAGTTCAGGCCGTGGATCAGGCAGATCGTCGGCCGGAATGGGTCGTTCGGCCGGTACGAGCCGCGTGCCTTCAGGCCGTAGCGCGACCTGCGGTGGGCCTCGAGCTTGGCCCTGGCGTCCAGCTCGTCGAGCCGCCGGTCCCAGGCGGCCAGTGCCGATGGCTCAAGCACCGAGCGGTCGACCCGGACGACCAGGTCGGTGGGGTTGACCTCGACGGTCGTGCCCGGGCCGAGGCCGTCTTTGAGCAGGTCGCGGGTCAGGGGGGCGGCCAGGCCGGCCATGGGGAGCAGCACGGGCTCGCCTCGCGGTCGCTCGGGGCGGCCGGTGGCCCGGGCCAGGGCGTGGACCAGGGCGGGGAGGTTCAGCTCACGGCCGTCGTCCAGCGGCAGGCGGACCTCGACGGGGCCAGCTCCGGCGGCGAGCAGCGGCAGGATCAGGGCGAGTGTCCGGGCGATGCTCAACGTGCGTCTCCTGCTTCGGGGCGTGCGGGCTCCGGGGCAATTATCCGGCCGGGGGGGGCGTGCGTCCACACCGGCCGGCTTGCGTCGGGCCGGTTCGCGGCGATAGCCTGGGGCGGTTGCGTGCGGCGGGCTTCGCGGCCCGCGCCGCGGTCTTGATTGTCCCTTGATCCAAGGAAGAGGACGCGAAAATGGCCGAGAAGCGACTCAAAGCGGTGACGATGAAGGGCAAGGAACTCGACCTTCTCGGGCCGGAGCTGAAGCCGGGCGACCGGGCCCCGGACTTTCGCTGTGTCGTCGCCGACCTGTCGGTCCTGACCCTGGGCGAGACACCGCACAAGGCGCGGCTGCTGAGCGTCGTGCCGTCGCTGGACACCCCGGTCTGTAGCATCCAGACCAGGCGGTTCGCGCAGGAACTGGCGACCCTGGGCGATTTCGTCGCGGCGTACACCGTCAGCCTCGACCTGCCGTTCGCCCAGAAGCGGTTCTGCGCCGAGGCGGGCATCGACAACATCACGAACCTGTCCGACGTGCACGACCACAGCTTCGGCCTGAACTACGGGGTCGAGGTCGAGGGCCTGCCGTTCCCGATCCTCTCGCGGGCCATCTTCGTGATCGACCCGTCGAACACAGTGACCTACGCCGAGTACGTGCCCGAGATCGCCCAGGAGCCGAATTACGACGCCGCCCTCGCGGCCCTGAAGGCTGCCGCGGGCGTCTGAGCGACCCGGCCGAAACACCACGGGCCTCTCGAAGCAACCTCGCCGGGCCGGCGGGGCGACCCACGCCTGTCGCCCCGCCGGCCCGTTTGCGTTGGCGGGGCGACGAGGTCGACCGATTTGGGCGTGATGCCGGGATTTCGCCGACACAACATCTGTGCCCGTTCTAATGTGAAGTGATACGGACTGTCGTCGCGCCCCCATGCCTGGCGGGCGGGGAGGGTGCTAAAAGCCCTTCCATTGATGTCGAAACTGCCACGAGGCGTTCCGCGGACCTCGACACGACGGTTTCGACTTTTTGATGTCCGAATAACGATGACTCGCTCGACCTGCGGGAGATCCCCTCGGGCCGGGCCCTCCTCGCGCTTCGTCGGGCCAACCGACGGGCGAGATCTACCGCAAAGCACCGGAGATGCACCCGATGTCGTTGTCCAAGGGTTGGAATCCGTCACCGAAGTCGATCAGGGCCGAGCGGGACGGTCGGGTCAAGCGGGCGCGGCGGCAGCTCGCCTTCGAGCCGCTGGAAAAACTGCAACTGTTGGCGACTCAGATTTTCACCGTCTCCGTGGCCACCGACAACGGCGACAATGCCAGCCCGACGACCGGCTCGCTCCGCGCCGCGATTGTCGCCGCCAATGCGGTCGTCGCCGGCGACGATGCCGTGATCGACTTCAGCATCAGCGGCGCGGGCACGCATGTGCTGGGCATCGACTCGACGTATGAGCTGCCCGCGATCGTCAAGCCGACGGTCGTCGACGGCTACAGCCAGGGGGGCGGCTCCTACGCGGGCGCGCCGCTCATCCAGATCTCGGGCGGCTCCGGCCAGAATGGTCTGAGGCTGGGCGTCGGGGCCGACGGCAGCACGATCAAGGGGCTCTCGATCGTCAACTTCGCCCGGTCGGGAAGCGACGGCGGCGCAGGGATCTGGATCGAGGACGGCGTCACCAATGTGACTGTCCAGGGCAACTACATCGGCCTTGAGGCCGACGGCACCACGGGCGCCGGCAACACCCTGGGCGTGCTGGTCCAGGGCCATTCCGCCACCATCGGCGGGACCGTGGCGGGCCAGGGGAACGTCATCGCGGGCAACGGCCAGGGGGGCATCCTGGTGCTGGTCGACGGTACCGGCCCGAACGCATCCGTCTCGTCCACGATCATCGCCGGGAACTTCCTCGGCACCAACGCAGCCGGCACCGCGATCGTCTCCAACGGCGGGGCCACCACGTCGGGCGCCCCCGGCTACAAGTCCGGATTCAACATCGGCCTGTCGGGCACCACGGCGACCGCGATCGAGGGCAACCTCGTCTCGGGCTCGGGCGGCTCGGGCATCGTGCTGACGACGCGCCCGGCCGACATCGCCGGCTCCTTCACGGCCATCGCCGGGCTCGTCGCCACCACGACCACGACGATCAAAGGGAACTTGATCGGCACCAACGCGGCCGGCACGGCCTCGCTGAGCAACCAGACCGGCATCCTGATCGCCGGGGCTGACCACGTCACGATTGGCGGGGCCACCCTCGCCGACCGCAACGTGATCTCGGGCAACCAGGGCTTCGGCGGACCGCTGGACGGGGGCGACGGCATCCTGATCACGGGCAATGCCGATTTCATCACCATCCAGGGCAACTACATCGGCGTCAACGCAGTGGGGCAGGCGGCCCTGGGCAACTCCGGCGATGGCATCGAGACCCTCTACACCGACGGATCGGGCACCGTCCTCCCGACCACGGTCGCGGGCACGCCGACGAATCTCATGATCGGCGGATCGGCGGCCGGCGACGGTAATCTCATCTCGGCCAACGGGTGGTACGGGGTCAAGCTGGTCGGCCAGAGCTACGCGACGCCCGCGACCGGCTACCTCATCCAGGGCAACAACATAGGCGCCTTTGCTGACGGCACGGGCTCGAATCACACCAGCGGCAACATGATCCGCGGGATTTACCTCAAGCATACCTCGGGCGCTTCGGTCCGGGGCAACTCTCTGCTCTTCAACGACTTCGGGGGCATCGAGGCCATCTCGACTCTCTCGACCACGGTCGGCGGGCTGACCGCAGGCGACGGCAACGTCATCGCCGGCCTTAGTGGGGTCGGAATCGTCATCGACGGCACTCCGACCGAGCACAACCAGAATTTCGCGATCCAGAATAATCGAATCGGTATGCGACTCGATGAAACATTTGCCAACGCGCTGGGCGCGGGCAATTCGGGCATCAGTGCCAGGCTTATCGACGGTCTTGAGGTCCTGGGCAATCTCGTCGTCAAGACCGCGAATGGCGGGATCACAATCCTCGACTCGATCGGGATCACAGTCGACAGCAACACCATCGCCGGCAATGCCACCACCGGCCTGGCCCTTTCAGGCGCAGGGGCCGCCGGATCGATCGACCTGATCCAAGGCAATCTGATCGGGACGATGCAGGCCGGATTCTTCATCGCGGGCGAGGGCAACGGCGGCGACGGCATCTCCGTTCCCTTCGCCTCGGCCAGCGATCTGAGAATCCTCGGGAATGTCGTGGCCCAGAGCGGAGGTCACGGCATCAATCTCCTGGGGGCGGCGTCGGTGACGATCACCGGCAATACCGTCGCCTCCAGCGGCGGCGACGGGATCAGGGCCATCGGGCTGCGTGGCATCGATGACCAGATCATCGGTAACTATTTCCATGATTCCGGGGGCAGCGGGATCTCCGTTGCGCCGGTGACCGGCGCGCTCACCATCGACGCCAACACGATCCGTCAAAGCTCCATCCACGGCATCGATGTTCGGTCGTCGGGCGTGCAGATCGGCACGACGCTCGGCAACGTCATCGTCGGCAACGGCGGCGACGGCGTGCATATCGAGACGAACTCGGGCCTGCTGGCCGGCGTCCGGATCGCCAGGAATCGCATCGGCATCCTGGCCGACGGCACGCTCGAAGCGAACCTCGGCTCGGGCATCAATGCCATCCAGACGTCCGGACTCCAGGTCCAGGGCAATGTGATCGGCGGGAACCTTGGCAATGGCGTCCGCGTCTCCGCGTCCCAGGCAACCACGATCGGCGGTCCGGCCGTCGGGGCGGGCAACGTCATCGCCGGCAACCAACTCCGCGGCATTGACGTCCAGGGCAACAGCGGCGTCATCTCGGCGAACAACCTGATCCAGGGCAACGCGATCGGCACCCTGCCCGGTGACGTTGCGGCCGGCAACGGCGACGACGGCATCAGGGTCACTCACGCGTCCGGCCTCAACGTCCTGGGCAACTCGGTCGCCCACGGTGGCAAGCAGGGCATTCGCGTCGAGGACTCGTCGCAGGTGACGATCGGCGGCCCGAACGTGGGCGACGGAAACGTCGTGTATGGCAACACTCGCAACGGCATTAGCGTCATCGGCGACTCGTCCGACCGGATCGCCGACATCCTCATCCAGGCCAACAAGGTCGGCGTCCTGGCCGACGACACCGGGTCGCTCGGGACGACCGGAAATGGCGACGATGGGATCGACGTCCAGTACGCCACCACCCTGACCATCAAGGGCAACGTCGTTGCGTACAACGGCGACGACGGCATGGACCTCGACCACCCCGTCGGCGCGATCATCGGCGGCCTGCTCCCCTCCGATGCCAACGTTGTGTTCGCCAACGTCAAGAACGGCATCGAGCTGTCCGGCGGCGACGTCAACAAGGCCAGCGACGTCACGATTCAGGGGAACCTGATCGGCGTCCTCGGCGACCGCACCGGGTCGCTCGAATTCACCGGCAACGGCGACGACGGGATTGACATCGAGGACACAATCAACGTCGAAATCCTGGGCAACCTGATCGCCTACAACGGCGACGACGGCATCGATATCGACGACTCCGTGGATCTCTCGATCCTGGGGAACACCGTCGCGGGCAATGCCGACGACGGCATCAACCTTTGCCTCGTCGAGGGGGCCTTCGTGGGCGGGTCGTACCCCGGCGACGGCAATCTCATCACCACCAACGGCGGAGACGGCATCGAGGTCGCCGGCAACTGGGGCGTCGAACCCCCCGGCCTCGGGTCCTCCGGCGGCTTCGATCCGGGCATCGTGATCCGCGGCAATTCGATCGGCGTGCGGGCCGACGGCTCGGGCGATCGCGGCAACACGGGCAACCAGGGCAAGGGGATTTACGCCCACGAGCTGGCGGGCCTGATCGTCGCGGGCAACAAGGTCGCCTACAACCAGGCGGGCGTGTTCGTCCAGGACTCGACCTTGACCACGGTCGGCGGCGAGACGGCCCACGATGGCAACATCATCTTCGCCAACAGGGGCGAGGGCGTGGCGCTGGATAACGCCGGCGCGGAAGTCTCCCACGGCAACGTCGTCCGCAACAACACGATCGGCCTGTTCGTGAACGGCACGGGCGCCAGTTCCGGGATGATCTCGGAGATCAGCGGCAACAGCGGCGACGGCATCTTTGCCTCGAACAACGACGGGCTCACCATCCGCGGCAACGTCGTCCGCTACAACGCCGACGACGGCATCGAGGTCGTCGGTTCGAGCCAGACGACCATCGGCGGGCCGGGCCTCGGCGACGGCAACGTCATCGCGTCGAATGACTTCGACGGCATCAAGGTCAGCGGCGAGTTTCCCGACCCGGCCGTCGGCATCCTGATCCAGAACAACGCGATCGGCGTGCTGGCCGACGGCAGCGGCACGCTCATGACCACCGGCAACGGCCGGCACGGTGTCGAGCTGTTCAAGACGACCGACGCACAGGTCCTCGGCAACATCATCGAGTACAGCGGCCGGCCTCGGATCACGATGTCGTCGATCGAAATCCAGGCCATGAACGGCGGCGACGGCATCCACGCCGAGCTCGCCGAGGCGATGACGATCAGCGGCAACACGATCCTGCACAACAAGTTCGCGGGCATCAAGGTGCTCGACGCGTACAACCTGACCATCGGCGGGGCGAACGACGGCGAGGGCAACGTCGTCTCGAACAACGAGGGCGGCGGCATCTTCGTGGCGCTCATCGAGAGCGGGTCGACCAACATCAAGGTCCTCGGCAACAAGGTCGGCGTCCTGGCCGATGGATCGGCGGCCGGCAACGACGCCACCGGGATCAGCGTCCAGAATGCCGAGAATGTCGAGATCCTCGGCAACGTCTCCGAGTTCAACACGGGCACCGGCGTCGAGGTCTCCCAGGTGACGAGCCTGACGCTGGCCAATAACGTCGTCGCATCGAACCGAGGCGACGGCGTCGCTCTCTATACGATCGCGGGCCAGAACCAGCTCTTCGGCAACTTCATCGGCGAGCTGGCGAACGGGACCGCGGCCGGCAACGGACAGCATGGCGTGCGTCTGGACACCGTCTCGAACCTCGATCTCCACCACAACGCGATCGAGTACAACGGCGCCGCCAACCATCAACTTGGATCGATCAACGTAACCAGCGGCGGCGGGCATGGGATCTCCGCTTACAACTCGACCGACCTGACCATCCGGGCGAACACGATCGCCCACAATGACTTCGGCGGCATCGACGCCGCGAACTCGCTTCGCCTGACGATCGGCGGCCTCAGCCCGGCCGACGGTAACGTCATCGCGGGCAACGGCCAGTCCGGAATCGGCGTGTTCGCCGACGGCGGCGTCTCCTCGGACATTCTCATCCGCAACAACAAGGTCGGCCTCTTCGCCGATGGGACGGCCGGCGGCAACGGCCTCGACGGGATCAGGGCGGCGGGCTCCGTCAATGTCACGATCGCCGGCAACGCGGTCGCCCATAACGGCGGAGACGGTCTCGTCGCCCTGGGACTGACCAGCTCGATCGTCGGCGGTGCGAACGCCGGCGACGGCAACGTCGTCGTCAAGAATGCTGGCGACGGCATCCACGCCCTCCTCGGCTCGTCGAACCTCTCGATCCTGGGCAACTCCATCGGCGTGGTGGCCGACGGCACCGGCTCGGCGGCGACCACCGGCAACGGGCGCAACGGCATCGAGGTCGAGACCTCCAGCGGCGTCTCGATCCTGGGCAACATGGTCCGGTACAGCGCCCTGTCCGGGATCAACCTGAAATACACCCAGAACTCGGTGGTCCGCAGCAATCAGGTCCTCTCCAACCTGGGCGACGGCATCTCCGACTTAGGCTATCACGACACCATCGGCGGTGCGATGGACGGGGCCGCCAACCTCATCGCCAACAACGGCGGCGCGGGCGTCTCGGTCCTGGCGACCCCACCGCCGGCCCCCGCCGCGTCGGGTGGAATCGTCATCAGTGCCCCGGTCAACTACGGCCGGAGCGTCCTGATCAGCCGCAACTCGATCTACGGCAACGCCGGCCTGGGCATCACCCTGGGGGGCAGCACCACGCCGCTTCCCAACGGCTCCAGCCCCTCGGGGCCGAACCAGTCGCAGAATTATCCGGTCGACGTCACGGCCACCGTCTCTCCCGACACTCTCTCGATCGCCGGGATGCTCGTCGGGGCCCCCTCGTCCGACTACATCCTGGAGTTCTTCAGCAACCCGACCAACGATGCCTCGGGCCACGGCCAGGGCCGGACGTTCCTGGGAAGCATGTCGGTGACCACCGACGTCGCCGGCAACGCGACCTTCACCCTGCCCATGGCCATGACGATGGCCCCCGGCACGATCGTCTCGTCCACCGCCACCGACTCGCTGGACAACACGTCGGAATTCTCCCTCAACGCGACGGCCCTGAAGCTGACCCAGGTCTCGATGCTGCCGCAGACGGGCCCGGCCATCGCCGGCCAGGCATTCGTCCTTAGCGCTCAGGTGGCCTCGCCCTTCGCGGGCTTCGGCGGCACGGTCACGTTCCGATATGGGGACCTGATCATCGGCACCGCGACGGTGGCCGCCGACGGGACGGCGACCTACACCGGGGTGGCCCCTGCGGCCGGTGCTTATGCGATCACGGCCACATACAACCCGTCCGAGCTGTTCGCCGAGGCGACTTCCACGCCCCAGGATCAGCAGGTCATCACCGCCGCGTCGGCGACCTCGCTGGCCACCTCGGTCAGCCCTTCCGCGGTCGGTCAGGCGGTCACGTTCACCGCGACGGTCACCGGCCAGGGCAGCCCGACCGGCACCGTCGCGTTCATGGAAGGGGAGACGATCCTGGGCTACGGCGAAATCAGCCCCGACGGAGTCGCGACCTTCACCACGTCGAGCCTGGCCCGCGGGCCGCACTCGATCATGGCCGTCTTCCAGGGGAGCGGATTCTTCGCCGTCAGCTCGTCGCCGATCATCAACCAGTCGGTCTTCGGCCAGACGGCGACCAACCTGGTCGCCTCGCCCGGAACGGTCGCGGGCAACCAGCCGGTGACTCTGTCGGCCACCGTCACCACCTCCACTGGTTCGGTTTCCGGCACGGTCCTGTTCTATGACGGCTCGACCTTGATCGGTTCGGGAGCGGTGGATGCGAACGGTGTCGCCACCCTGGTCACTTCGTCGCTCGCCGTCGGCACGCACACGATCACGGCCGTCTTCCAGGGGGCGGCCGACTTCCTGATCAACACATCGTCCACCGCCAATCTGGTCGTCACGCAGGTGGCAACCGAGGGCGGGCAGGTCGTCAGCTCGACCCCGCAGTCGTTCTATGGCCAGGACGTGACTCTCACGGCCACCTTCGAGGCCACCGCCCTGGGCCAGACGCCGATGACCGGCACGGTCAGCTTCTACGATGGCAGCACCTTCCTGGGGACGGCGACGCTGATCCCGACCGGCATCAGCGGCCTGTCGGTCTCGGCCTCGATCGCCTCGGGCCAGGCCAGCCTCCCGACCACCACGCTCTCCGTGGGCGGGCACGTCATCCGGGCGCTCTACTCGGGAGACGCCACCTACAGTCCCTCCACCTCGGAGACGCCCGTCACGGTCCTGGTCATCCAGGCCACGACGGGCACCACGCTCTCCGCATCCAGCAACGCCCAGGGTGCCACCATCCTCAGCGCGGCCGTCACGGCGACCTCGCCGGGCACGCCGACGCTCGACGGCACGGTCTCGTTCTACGAGGGCGACACGCTCCTGGGCACCTCGACGGTGGTCAACGGCGTCGCCACGCTGAACATCGGGGCCCTCTCCGCCGGGGCTCACGGCTTCAGGGCGGTCTTCTCCGGCGGCGGCAACGCCTCGTCGAGCGCCGCCGTCCTGGCATTTGTCGCGGACGGCCCGCAGGTGGTGGGCCTGAGCCGCTACGGCTTCCACGCCACCCCGACGACGCTCTCGCTCACATTCAGCGGCCCGCTGAACGTGGCTTCCGCCCAGAATGTGGCCAACTACCGGATCACCGACGGCCGGGGCAAGCCGGTCGCCATCCGCTCGGCCACCTACGACGCGGCCACGCAGACCGTCACCCTGACCCCGGCCCGCCGGCTGGACATCCACAAGGTGTACACCCTGACGGTCCTGGGCACGGGCTCGACCCACCTGACTGGCGCCGACGGCCTGGCCCTGGACGGGGTCGGCAACGGCACCCCCGGATCCAACTTTGTCGCGCCGATCAGCTGGCGCACCCTGACGACGCGCAACTCGCCGCCCGCCGTCACCTACGTCAAGGGCCAGGCCAAGGCCACCACCGGTTCCTTCGGCCCCTACGTCAACGCGGTCGTCCGGGCCACCAAGGCGGCCATGCAGGCCGCAACCGCCCGCCTCGCCGTCAAGCAGATAGCCCTCGCCCGCCGCGGCAAGTAACCCGCAACCGCGAGCCTGACCCGCCAACAAACAACCTGGACGGCCCCCGACACCCCAACCCGGGTGTGCCGGGGGCCGTCCCGTTGCGCAGACCTTCAATCCTGTGTCGCGGGGCCATGCTCTGGGGGGTTGCCTTCCCCTCGTCTTACTTGCAACCATGTGGGCATCCGAGGCGTCGCTGCCCGGATGGCCTGCCGTCGGGAGGGATCCCGCGAGGCCGTTTGCCCCCCATCCGCCCATGCCAGGGAAGGCCGGACTCGCCCGAGTTGCGCCATCTCCCGGTGCGCCAGGGCGGTCGTCCGGCACCTTGGAGATTGGGCTGATGGCATCCCCTTCAACGCTGAAGTACACCAGGAATTCCAGAGCCCCCAAGCCCCGGAACACCCGCCGCCGCCTCTCCTTCGACACCCTGGAGCGGCTGCAACTCCTCTCCCTGTCCGTCTTCCACGTCACCTCGGTGGCCGACAACGGCGACGACCTGAACCCCTCCCCCGGATCGCTCCGCGCGGCCATCCTCCAGGCCAACGCCGCCGGCGCCGGCAACACGGCGAAGATCGACTTCCAGATCGCCGCAGACGGGTTGCAGACCATCTCGATCGGGGCGACGCCACTGCCGGCCCTGAGCGCACCGATCGATCTCGACGGCTCAACCCAGAGCACCTTCAGCGGAACCGGCCCCGCCTATGTCGTCATCGACGGCAAGGGATCGTTCAATCGCGACGGCCTAGACCTCGTTTCAGGCTCCGATGGCAGCACGATCGCCGGGCTGTCGATCGTCAACTTCACGTCGACGCCGGGTCATGGGTTTGGTTCCGGGATCAGGGTGACGACCGTGTCGAATGTCACGATCCGTGGCAATCTCCTGGGCATCCTGCCCGACGGGACCGCCGCCGGCAACTCGGACTCGGGCCTGTACGCCAGCACGTCCTACGGCCTCTCGGTTCTCGGGAACACAATCGCGCGGAATGTCGGCAACGGAATTGGGGTTTCGCTGACCAGGAATTTGATCATCCGAGACAATGTCATCTTCGCGAATTCCGGGACAGGCATCGGCGTGGGTCAAGCCGAGGGGGACGCCTCCGACCCGTCGAAATGGAACCTGATCGAGTCGAACATCGTCGGCTGGACGGCCGACCACTCCCCGGTCGGCAACGCCTACGGCGGGATCTCTGTGGGAGGCTCGGCGGGGGTCGTGATCCGGGGCAATACGGTCGGCAACAATGGCTCCGACGGGATTGCCCTCTCGATGTCCCCCGCCGCCGTGGTCAGCGGCAACCGGGTCGAGGGAAGTTTCCGGTACGACAGGTTATATCTCGCCAACGGCATCGCCGCCGACCTGAGCGATAACGCGATCATCCGATCCAATTATGTGGCGGACAATTCGGATGACGGCATCCTCGTGCGGTCTTCCGGCGGCGTGACGATCGGCGGGCCAAATTTCCTGGCCGATCGCAACATCGTCGTGCGGAATGGCGGCAACGGCGTCGTCCTCGACCAGGACGGACAAAGAACGCCGGCCATCAGCTCGATCCTGAGTAACCAGATCGGCGTCCTTCTCCTCGATGAGAGCCCGTTCGTCGCCGCCGCCGGAAACGCGAAGGATGGGCTCGTGATTCGCGGCATGACGGGCATTGTGGTCCTCGGCAATCTGATCCGGCACAACGGCCAGGACGGGGCCGATCTTTACGCGGTGAGCGGGGCCGTCGTCCAGAACAATGAGATCATCGCCAACGCCGGCGACGGCCTCCGGCTCAATGGGACGAATAACACGATCGGCGGTGGCTTCGCCAATTCGATTGGATTGAATGGTGGGGTCGGGGTTGTGGTCGTCGGGCCGGAACTCGCGGGTAACTCGCTCACCGGCAATTTGATCGCCTCCGAGACGGGACGCCTATTCGCACAGGTCGTCTGGAGCACCGATGCCGGCGGTGCGGATGTCTCGCAGACCTATCCGATCACCGCGACGTTGAGCCTCGTCGACTCAATCTCGACGATCTCGGGGACGTTCTACGGCGCACCCAACACGACCTACACCCTGGAATTCTTCCATAACTTCAGCCCCTTTCCCAACCAACCTCAGGGGCCGTTCTCGATCGCCAAGCAGGTCGTGACGACCGACGCTTCAGGCCACGCCGCCTTCCTCGTGGATTCCTCGTTCGGCTTCATGTTGGAGAATGGGGTCTCCGGGATCGCGACCGACGCATCGAATAACGTGTACGATTTTCTGTGGCAGAAGATCGGTAGGGCGGAGACGAGCACGTCTCTGGCCCCGGTCAACGGGCCCTTGCTCGTCGGCCAGGCGGTCACGTTGCTGGCCCATGTGAACTCACTCCGACCCGGCCTCTCGGGTCGGATCGTTTTCCGATCCGGGGACGTGGCCCTGGGCGACGCCGTGATTGACTCGTCCGGCGACGCGAGCTTCACGTTCGTGGCACCTGCGACCGGGTCGTACTCGTTCACGGCAACCTACAACGATCCCAGCTATGTCGTCGGTCAGATCAGCTACGATTATCCGTATTATAAGAAGAGTGTTTCCGCACCTCTGGACCTGGAGGTCCTGGGCCTACCGACGACCACGTCTCTGGCCGTGACCTCCGGTCCGTCGGTCGCGGGAGCTCCCCTGGGCTTTACAGCGACGGTGAGCCCGACCGGAATACTCGGCGCACCCACCGGCACGGTCGTCTTCAAGGATGGCGAGACGGCGATTGGTTCGGCGGCGATCGGCGCCGGGGGGGTGGCGACGCTGACGACCTCGGCCCTCGGCGTCGGGACGCATCATCTATCGGCGATCTATCTGGCGGACGGCTACTTCGCAACGAGCACCTCCGGCGTCGTGGCCCAGGTGGTCACACCTTCGCCGACGGCCACCACGCTCGTCGCATCGGCCGGAACAAGCCCAGCGGGCGAGTGGGTGAGCTTCTCGGCGAGCGTCACCTCCTCGACCCTGAACCCAGCGGGGCTCGTTGATTTCTACGAGGGGAGCACGTTGCTCGGGTCGGCCTCGATCGGGGCCAATGGCCTGGCCGAGTTCCGCACGCTCTGGCCCACCGTCGGGACCCATGCGGTCGTGGCCGTCTACCGGGGAGATGGCAACTCGGAACCGAGCCAGTCCAGCCCGGTTGACGTGGTGATCACGCGGTCGCTGTCGAGCGGGGGATGGCTGACTGTCGATGTCCGGAGCGTGATCGTCGGCCAGCCGGTTGCGATTTACGCTTCGTTCAGCGCCCACGAGGCCGGCGAGAGGATGACCGGCCTCATCTCGTTCTACGACGGCGAGACCCTGCTGGGCACCCTGGCCAGCGAGCCGGGGCTGAACATGCCCATGGTCCCCCAAACATACTCCTGCAACGCCACGCTGACGGTGACGTCGTTGGCCAAGGGCGAGCATTCCTTCCGGGCCGTCTACTCGGGCGATTCGAATTTCACGCCGGCCGAGTCGTCGATGCAGGCTTCGGTGACGGTGCTGCCGATCGGCACGAAGACGAGCCTGACTTCGGAGCCGACGGGCACATCCACGCGGCTGTATGCTCGGGTGTCTGAAGACCCTTCCGGGCTCTGGACCACGGGCGGCAACGTCTCGTTCTACGACGGCCCGACCTTGCTGGGGACTGTCTTCTCGTTTGAAGGCGATGCGAGCCTGGATGTCGGGCCGCTCGCGCCGGGCGTGCATCAGTTCAGGGCGGTGTATTCCGAGGGCAGGTTCTATGAGTCGAGCAACTCGTCTCTGGATTTGACGGTCGCCGGGCCGAAGGTGACCGGGCTGAGCCGGTATGGCTTGCTTGCCTCCCCGACGACGATCGTGCTGACCTTCGACGGCCCGCTGGAACCGACCAGGGCGCAAGACCCGGCCAACTATCGGCTGGTCGACCCGCGCGGCCGTCCGGTCGCGATCGTGGCGGCCGCTTATGACTCGGCGACGATGACGGTGACGCTCAGGCCGGCCCGTCGGCTGGAACTTCTCAAGTCCTACACGCTGACGGCGGTAGGCGGCGGAGTGACGGGACTCGCCGGGACCAATGGCCTGGCCCTCGATGATTCGGGGCGGGGCACGCCGGGGACGGACTTCTCGACGAAGATCACCTGGAAGGCGCTCACCAGCCCCGGGGCGAGCCCGGCGGTCGTCTATGTCGGTGGCCAGGAAACCGCGACGACACGGCGGTTCGTGCCGTATGTCCGGTCGGTGGTCCGGGCGTCGAGGGCGATGCTGCTGGCTCCCGTCGGCCGGGTTGCCCTCGCACGGTCGAAGTAATCAGGTCTCCCCGGCGTCATTCATCAGAAGACGCCGGGGAGACGGTCTCGTTCGGCCGGCTCAGCGCGAGGCGGACTTGGGGGCGTCCTGCTTCGGCTTCTTCTGCGGGGTGTCGTCGTCGGTGGCGTTGATGAACTCGAAGATGCCGATGCACATCTCGTCGGTGGTCTGCTCGCCCCAGCGCACTTCGCGGGGGGGCTTGCTCGGGTTGGCGGGGTTGGCGGCCGAGTTGTCGAAGTGGGCGTTCATCTCGAAGGTGGTCCCCATCGGCAGCGGGATCGGCTTCTCGAACGCGTAGGTGCCCTGCCAGTTGAAGTCCCAACGCTTGATCTCGATCAGCGGGATGCGGGTCTTCGCCTCGTCGGGCAGCACGGCGGTCATGTTGAAGTCCTTGCCCAGCCAGTGCATGTGGGGCATCACGGCGGTCAGCAGGATGTCTCGTGGCAGCGGGCGGCCCATCACGGTGGCGCCCTTGGCGGTGCTGGCCTTCACCTCGTGGTGGGCCTCGCCGGCGGGGATCACCAGCACGTCGCGCAGCATCTCGTCGAAGGTCGGCCTGCGGCCGTCCTTCTTGGCCGCCTCAAGCTTGGCGCGGGCCGCCATGCCTTGCAGCACCGAGACATTGGGGAAGACGAACCCGGTGTGCACCCCGCGCGGCTGCGGCTTGTCGGTCAGGTAGAGGCCGATCGACGTGGCGTCGGTCTCGGGCTTGCCGTTCTTGTGGTAGTGCATCTGGATCAGGAGGTCGGCCCCCTTGGGGAGCACATAGCCGGAGCCCTCGGGCGTGTTGCGCGGGGTCGAGCCCGGGACCCAGATCGGCAGGAAGGCGCGGATGGGGACGCCCGGGCCGAATCCGCCCAGGGCTTCATAGCCTGGCCCGGGATCGGCTGCGTCCAACTCGCGTCCCCTGCCCGACGTGTCGACGCCCGCGATGACGTGGTGGACCACGGCGCGGTTGCCCGGCTTCAGGTCGACGGCCCTGATCCAGCGATCTTCGGGCAGGTTGGTGGGCAGGACGAAGACGCGGAAGACGTCGTCGCCGGAGGCCTCGAGCTTGTAGGGTTCGGGCATGGTGACGACGAGGTCGGGGGGGCCCATCGGCCAGTCGGACGAGAACTCGCGCGGGGCGGGAGCGTCCTTGGGGTCGCCCTCGGGGCAGTCGGCCGCGGCCCAGTCGGCCAGGGTCTTGATCTCGGCGTCCGAGAGCACGCGAGCGTCGCGGAACGGCCCCCCCACGTTGGTCGAGGCGGGCCAGGGGGGCATGATCTTCTCCCCGGTCACGTGCCCGATGTCGCTGGCTCGTTTGCGGGCCTGCTCATAGGTTAGCAGCGAGAAGGGGGCGACCTGCCCGGGCCTGTGGCAATCCTGGCAACGCGCCTGGAGGATCCTGGAAACGTCCTTGGTGTAAGTCGGGACTGCCCCGTCGGCCATCGCCGGGGCGGCCGTGGCCAGGAGCGTGAGGCCGGCTGCCAGGGTTGCGAAGCGTCGCATGGATGCTGCTCTCCGAGGGTTCGAGGCGGCCCCGGCGTGGCCGGTCCCGCGGCATCGCGGGTGCCCGCGCAACGAGGATACTCTCCGCAGGGCTCTCCGGTTTCAGAGGGGGGAATTCCAGGCCTTGAGGGCGCGGGCGGATTGAGCCATCCAATCTACGCAAACCGACGCGGGGCCGGTAGGCACCCCGCGTCGGTGGCGAACGTTCGGGGAAATCCCCCGAGGCGTCAGGCGGCCTCGGCCAGATTCAACGACGGCGAGGTGACGGCGTCGTCATCCTCGCCGGTCGAGGCCAGCTGGGCTGGAAGCGCTAGGCCGAGGCCGGCGACCAGGGCGGTGAGCGCCACGCAGGTCAGGCCGGCTTGCAGGCCCCAGCCGTCGCCGGCCAGGCCCACGAAGGTCGGGCCGGCCAGGCCGCCCAGGCCGGTGCCGACCTGGCAGAGGCTGATGGCCAGCGGGCGCGAGACCGACCTGGAGCGCGAGGCCAGGCCGTAGCCGGTCGGGATCAGGGGGCCACCGAAGACGCCCGCGGCGAAGATGAGCGGGGCCATCGTCCACCATTCGGTCTGCACCATGGCCAGCAGGACGCTGGCACCCATGCCGAGCGAGCCGAAGATCAGGGTCGGCCGCTCGGGCAGCGTGCGGAGCGCCGCGGAGCCGAGCCGGCCGACGATCACGCCCGCCCACATCACGGCCCCGGCCAGCGAGGCACGTGCCGGCGACAGGTTCAATGCCGTCTCGGCCAGGGCGGGCAGGAACACGGTGAGCGCCTGCTCGATCGCCACATAGGCTCCCATGATGCCGATGATCCGGGCCAGCGAAACCGGGGGCCGATCGGCGTCGAACTCCTCGGCGAAGCCCGTCTCCTCGTCGGAGACTTCCTCGACAGGGCTGAGGTCCACGAATCGGAGGCCGACGGCGGTGAGGCCGCCCGCCAGGGCGCAGAGCCAGAAGACGGGCATCCAACCGCCGAGCCCCTCGGCCAGCGAACGACCGCCGCCAAGCGCCAGGGCCGCGGCCGTCGCCGTGCACGCGTGCATCAGGTTGAGCATCCGCGTCCGTTCCGCCGGCCAGCGTTCCACGATCAGGGCGGTCAGCGCCAGCGTGGTGCTGGAGAGCCCCATGCCCGCCACGAACCGGCCGAAGACGAGCAGCGCGAAGCTGGGCGTCCCGGTGGCCAGGCTACCCATCGCCGTGAACGACAGCGCCATCAGCCAGAGCCGGCCCGGCGACGGGTTGGCCCGCAAGGCCCGCCCCATCAGCCAGACGGCCAGCAGGTTGCCCGCGAAGAAGGCCGCCTGGGCCAGTCCCGAGTGGACATGCCGCAGGTCCAGATCTTCGGAAACCCACGAGGCCAGTCCGCCATACATGGCGATGGAAAGCCCGGTGAGCCCGGCGCTGGCGAAGATCAGGGCCTTCAGGAATCGATCACCGGTGGTCTTGGCGCGCAGAACGGGCGCGTCGGTGGTCCGACTGGGGACGATTGACATCCTCATTGCAGGGAGAACTCGCGTCGGGGACTCGGTGCTTCGACCCGAGATCGGGACCCGTTTGGGGGCCTTCGTCCGATCGCCGGCCGGCACGGATGGGAGCGAGACATGTGCTCGGGACCGCGTTTGGGAGGAGCGTTGCGGGCCCGGAGAGGGCACTCCGTCGTGTCATCCCCGCGGCTCCACGCCGCGAGGTTGATGACTCCTAACGCAAGAGGTGTACCGAAAGGGTGCATGCACGGGCAATCGGTGCCAAGTTGCCGTACACCACTCACTTAGCTTGTGAGGGAATTGGTCAGGTCGGGCGGCGCATTGCAGTCGAAGCCCAAAATAATGGCATGAAGTGCGGCGGTTTTGGGCGGATCGGAGGGTGTTAGGCCGGCTACTCAGTGATAAAGAGACATTTGATCGCGTGGAGAACTAGCCTTCGGCTCGCTGAAGTCTGTTTTTGCTGATGACGTGAACGTTGTGCTCGTTCTTTGTGCGTCGCGTGAAGATTGCGAGTGTGAATTCAGGGACGGCTCCGCAAGACCCTTCGATCTGAGGGAGCCGTCGTTCGAGGCCGATGCCATATCTGCTGGCCGAGGGAACTGGCTCAGACGGTGGTGATGATCAGCGAGTGGTGTTCCGACCTGGTCTCGAGGACCTGGTCGACCTTCTCACGGGCGGCCCTGGCTCCGTCGATGAAACCGTGGACGGCGGAGTTCTCGCGGGGGATCGACCGGGCCAGCAGGGTGGCGGGGAAGACTACGCCGTACGAGAGGGTGTAGCTGGTCGTGTAGAGGAACCGGCAGAAGAAGAGGCCGGCACCGTCCCAGACGCGATTGGCGACGTCACGGGCATCGGCCGCCCCCTGGCGGGCTCCGCTCCTGACCATCTCCAGGGTGTCGGCGGCCTGTGCGACGTTGTTCGATCCCGCTTCGTGGAACTCTTCAGACATCGGACTACCTCGACCGAGAAAAGGGTTGAACTGCATGGCCGCATGCGACGGGGCCACGTTGTCTTGATCGCCCAACTCTTCCTAGATTAACTCAGCGATGAGGGCGCGACCAAAAGAATCCGCCTCGATCTCGGGGTCGGTCGCCCCGCCGACTCGTGGGCCCTCGGCGTTGTTTCAGGGCAACGCCCGAGGCCTCTCAGAGTGCGATGGCGAAGCCGAGCAGGGCGATGGTCTGGGGTGATTCCGGGGTCGTCCCGAAGTTGTAGCTGCCAAAGATGGCGATGCGATCGTTGACTGCCCAGGTGGTGCCGGCGCCGACGACGTTGATGTTCGGGAAGCTGTTGCCGGGGGCAAGGCCCTGGAAGTTGGTGATCCGGGGGAGGGCCGCGGCGTTGTAGAAGCCGTGAACGAAGACCACGAGGCCGTCGGCCACCTCGCGCTCCAGGGCCCACTGGTAGCTGAACTGGTAGGCGATGGCACCCTTCGAGTCCTGCGCTCCGGTCATGCCGAAGTTGGTTTCGAGGTTGAGCTCGAGCGGCAACGTGTTGTCCAGCAGCAGGTTGATCGATGGCTGAACGCCACCGTTGTAGGCCGGAGAGCCGAACTGGGTCTGAAGATAGATCTCGGCCCCGACAGCGGGGATGAAATACCTGCGGTTCTCATCCCAGAAGTGCGCCTTGATGTCGAACGCCAACGGCGAGAAGCCGCTGGTCGGGTGATTCCCGCCCGTGGCGGTGAAGCCGCTGGAGAAGATGCGGAATTCGAGGCTATCGGTCAGCCCGTAGCGGAGCAGGAACTCCCAGTTGTACTGGCGAGGCGCCCCGCGCGAGCCGGCGTAGAAGCCGACGGGCGAGGTCTCGAGGTAGGCCCGACCTTTGGGCAAGGTGTACGCGCCGTTGGGGAAATTGGCGGTATCGGGCCCGGGGTCGCGGACGTCGGCCCTGGCCTGGCGCCGGAATCGGTCGAGCCGGCTCTCGCTGGGGCCTTCCTCCATCCGCCATCGGTCATGGTGGATCAGGTTCACGGCCCAGGGCAAGAGGAAGGGGTCGCGCTCCGACTCTGGGATCGACGAGCCCGCAAGCGGATCGGAGTGAATGTCCGGGAACACGGGCTCGTCCTCGTCCTTGTCCTCCGGGTCGTTGCGCGAGAGGGGGACGGGATCATCGAGCGAGGCGCGCCGGTCGGGCTCCGGCAGGGCGGGCAGGGTGAGTGTCGGGGCGCCCGAGTCCTGGAGTCGGACCGTCTCGGCGGGCTTGCCCCCGGCTTTCGGCGCCAGAGTGGCGCATCCTTGCATCCCGGCGATTGCCAGGGCCAATGTGGCGACGAGTGGATGCCTGGTCTGACTTCGGGCCAATCGAGACACCTCGGTTCGGACGGATGGACGCATCCCGCCAGATTGAGGAGATCGGCTGTAGTTGCCGGATTAATCCAGAGAATCCTCAAAGTCGGCCGACGCGAGCGAGAGTGGGTTCGTTGGGCCGGGGATGCTCGCTGGGTCGAATTGCCAAAGGGGATGGATCGCGCGAGGACCTGGCAGGGGATGGGAAGAGGGCCGGGTCAGTCAGCCCAGGGGTAGCGGCGGCCCATGTCGTCGAGGTAGCGGCCGATCTGGTTGAAGCCCTGGCGATGGATGTCGGGGCAGGTGCGGCGGAGCCAGCCTTCGACCCGGCCGAACGCGGTGGGCCAGAGGACCAGGCCGCCGGCGACGATGGCGGGGGCCCCGACGATGCCGGGCAGGAGCGTGCCGACGGCCCCGACGGAGACGAGCAAGATGCCCAGCTCGCGCGGGAGCTTGCCCAGGCGGTCGGCGGGGCTGACTTCGAGGGGGTCGCCGGCGTTCTCGGGCATGGCAATGGACATCGTGGGCTCCGGCCTGCGAGGGGACGCGTGAGAGTCGGTCGGCGGTGGCGGCGGGGAGTTGCCCGATGAGTCAATCGTGGGCTCGATGGCGGGATTCATCTTACGACAGCCCGGGGACTCGATCGCCGGCCGGGGCTAGGGCGAACTGCCCGAGGGCCCGACGCGTTGCGGGCTCGTCCAGGTCTCGGAGCGAGTCGGTGGCCCGGCGATAGAGGCCGTAGGTCCCCAGGTTGCTCACCAGAACGGACGCCAGGCTGGTGAAGCCGAAGAAGAAGGCTCCGGCGATGCAGAATAGATTCGGGACCAGGATGAGGCGGTGGGCCTCCCGAACCCGGTCACGGTGGGCCCCGGCGATCTTCCAGAGGTCGGCGAGCGGGCCGGGGCGTCCCCCCTGGATGAAGATTCCGGCGCGGCCGGCGTCGAGGTCCTCATCCCGGTCATCAAGGAGGGCGATCGCCACGTGGGCGGCGTCGGCCGCGAGGGTCGAGCGGCGGCAGTCGCCGACGAACGCGATACGCCTACCCCTGGCCTTGGCGTCACGGATCAGTGTGGCGGCGGCTTCGGGTGTTGTGTCGCCGTGGGCGATGGGGATGCCCAGGGCTGCGGCCAGGGCGACGGCCTCGTCCTGGGGTCGCGAAGAGAGGAACGCCATCGGCACGGGGGCCAGGGCCTGCATCCGGCGGATCGCCTCGGCGGCCTCGGGGCGTGCCGAGCGGCGGAACTCGAGCAGGCCGACGAGGGTGCCGTCCACCTCCACGGCGATCGGGCCCATCGGACCGCCGGCGGGGTCCTGGTCGTCGACCCGGATCTGGTGGTCGCCGTAGGTGATGGTCACGCCGCGATCGAAATGGGTCGGATTCAGCTTGAAGACGGAGAGCGTGCGGGCCCGGCAAGCGGCCATCAGGGCGTGGGCCCGCTCGTCGTCCAGGTGACGCAAGGCGGCTGCGGCCAGGGGGAGCAGGATGTCCTCTGGCATCTTGGTGGTGATGCGAGCGACTTCCAGCTCGGGGCGGGCGAGCATGGGGTGATCGTCGACCAGGATGAGGTCGACCTCGGCGAGTCGGGCGAGGGCGTCGGGCTGGCGGACGATAATCCCCCTGCGGGCGCAGAGGGCCACGTCTCGCAGGGTTTCCAGCGGTACGGCCATGCCCGGGCCGGTCGCGTAGTCGGGTCTTAAAATCGCGCCGGCAACACCAAGGTCGCCGGCAAGCAGGCCGAAGCCGGCGGTGGCCAGGGTGGGGACGACGGCCCGCGTGGCGAAGGCCTCCGCGTCTCGGGTGGGGGCTGTGGACCCGCGGTCCGGAGTGGTTGCCGCCAGCATGGCGCGGCGCACGCCCGAGTCGTGGGTGCGGTCGCCCAGGCGGCTGACCTCGACGGTGAGGGTGCCCGTCAGCACGGTTGAGCCGTCGAGCACGCGGTCCCCGGCCCGCTTGCGCGTGACCCCTTCCAGGCCGCGAACCGATCGCTCGTCGACGATGGCCTCGCCGGCGTCGACGCGGCCGTCTGCCGGGATGATCTCGGCGGGGCCGACGTTCAGGCGATCGCCGACCTGGAGGAGCGAGGCCTCGATGAGCACCTCGCGGTCGGTTGTCGGGTCGAACCGACGCGCGAAGCCGGCCTGTTCGCGGTGCAGGAGCTGGTGACGATGCTCGGCGAGGTCGCCGCGTAGCCGTCGTTCCCAGTAGCGGAGCGACCAGCTCATCAGGGCCGAGGCGAAGAACTGTCCGCTGGCCAGCGTGGTGCCGACGATCACCGCGTAAAGCACCGGCAGGCCGAACTGACCCGCGCGGATCTGGGCGGCGGCGGCGCGAAAGATCTTGATGTTGGTGCCGATGAGCAGCATGGCGCTCACCGGTAGCAGCGCCGGCAGGGCCAGCTCGCCGAGCATCGCGATGCCAAGCGTCGCATTGGCCGGGCCGAGGCGGACCGGCTTCGGCGGCTTCAAGAGCTGCGGCGCGGCAGGCTCGGGGCGCAGGCAACGCTCGGCGGCGTTGGCCAGCCCGGTGAGAGTGACCAACCTGGGCCGGTACTCGATCAGGACGCTGCCGGTGATCGCATTGGCCCCAACTCGCGTGACGCCCGGCAGCTCGCGGAGGCGGCGGGTGAGCTCCTCGGCGAACTCGAGGTCGCGGGTCAGGCGTTCGTGCCGCAGGCGGACCCGGCCTTCGGCCACGTGGACGAGATCCCAGGTGGTCGCCGCGTCGCCCAGCCTCCTGGCGATGTAGTCGGTCTCGCCTTCGGGGGCGAGCGCCGGGCCGGGCGGAAGGGGCAGCACGACTCCTTCGCCGCGGATGGCCGAGGCAAGCCGGGCGTGGAAGCCGGCCGCAGGCTTGTGGCGGATCGTGGCGGTGCCTGTGGCCCGGTTGATGGCGACCGAGCGGACTTCGGGCAGTGCCAGGGCCAGCCTTACGAGGCGGTCACTCGGCTCGTCGGCAAGGGGGCCGAAGGCCGCCCGATCGCGCAGGCAGACGACCCCGTCGCGCAGGGCAACCGGTCCGGCGAGCGTCGAGGGTTTGGGGGCGGGCCGGGCGATAGACACGTGCATCCCTCGAATAAGCACCGGATGTCATGCGTTCGCAGAGCGTCAGCATGAACGCAGTCAGCTCAGCAGAGGCGTTGCGGGCTTGCGAATCGAACGCGTGGCAACGGGGGGATCAGGGGGCGCGGTAGGGGGTGAGCTGGCCGCTCTCGACGAGGCGTTCAAGCACGGAGGCGACTCGGCTCTCGGTCTTGTCGAAGGTGTCGAAGATGTTCCGAAGGCGGTTGCGGCGCTTCTCCACCTCGTAGCCGAAATAGAGGGTGGCCAGCGTGACGGCGATGATCGGCAGGATGGGCAGTTCTTCGGCGTTCATCGGGGGTCTCACACGGATACGGATGGTTCGGTCGACGGGCCTCGGAGGGCCGCGTGGCTAGAGCAGCTCGGTGGTCGCCTCGCGGAGGATCTTGACCATGCCATCGATCCCCTCGCGGTGGAGCTCCCTGCGGACCTCGCCCTCGAGGTGCTGGGAGGAGCGGTGGACGGCGATGAAGCGGACGAACTCCTGGAGCCGGGCCATGGCCTGCTCGGGGCTCCGAATGAGGCCGAGGTTGAGCCGGAAGCCGCGGTAGCCGCGTGCGCCCCGATGGTTGGAGGCGTAGAGGTCGTAGACGAGGATGATCGGGTCTCGGCCGATGAGCTCGGGGTCGCGCTGGAGGATCAGCATCGACTGCTCGGGAGTGAGAATGTAGAGAGAGTCGGGCGTGTGGGCGTTGAAGTAGGTGGGGAAGAAGGACCGGACCATCTTGGAGACGGCGTGGTTCCAGCCCGAGTCGACGAGGAAGTAGTTGAACCGCTTCTCGTGCGGTCCCGGCGGGTTGTTCCAGTGATGGTCGCGCATGTTCAGGTCGACGCCCCCCTTGGGGGGAGAGTCGGCCGGCCTGTCTTCGACGGCGTTGGCGTTTTCTGACATGGCGGGCGCTCCCCCCGGGGGTCGGTCGGGTCAGATCTTCAGGTCGTCGGCGATCGACTCGATGAAGGCGACGGCCTGACGGCGGTTGGCGTCGGTGGCCATCAGCTTGGCGGCCAGAGAGAGCTCGGCCTCGACCACCATGCGCTGGTCTTGGGTGAAGCGGACGATGAAGGAGAGCAGCTTCGACCGGATGGTGAATTCCGGCTTCTCCGGGTGCCAGCTGAGGTCGGTGGAGATGGGGATCTCCCCGCGCCTCCGCTGGTAGACGTCCTCGACGTCCTTGCGGAGCGGCCCGTCGACGGGCCGCTTCAACTTCCGCTCAAACAGCGTTTCTTTCCAGGGCATGGGCCTGCCTGAGTTCTCGCTTGTGCCGCCGCTCGGCCTCGACCTGCGCGATCTGGCGGAGGGGCAGGAGCCCGTTGCCTAGCGCGGCCATGGCGGCGACGTTGTTGGTGATGACGGAGGCCATGATGCCAAAGCCTAGCGTGAAGACGCCCGCAATGCAGAGGATATTGGGCGCCAGGATCAACTGCCAGCTCCGCTTGACGTTGCGGTCAAGTTCCCTGGAGATGTCCTTCAGCTCGCAGAGCTTGGACAGGCCCTCTTCCAGGAAGACGATGTGCGCGGTGTCGGTGGCGATCGACGAGGCACCCCGCAGGGAAATCGAGACGTTGGCCTTCTTCAGGGCGATCGAGTCGTTGATCCCGTCGCCGACGAAGCAAACCTTGCGCCCCTCGGCCTGGAGCTTGGCGACGTAATCGGCCTTGTCGGCCGGCAAGACCTGGGCGAAGTAGCGGTCCATGCCCAGTTGCTCGGCCAGCTTGCGGGTGGGCGCCTCGTGGTCGCCCGAGATGATCGCCAGGTGCTTGACCCCGCGCTTGCGCAGGCCGGCGACGATGTCCTTGACCTCGGGCCTGACGGCCGATTGCAGCTCGATGGCCCCGCCGAGGCGGCCGTCGACCCCGACCATGACCATCGTGTTGCCTTCCAGGTGCGAGGCCTCGAGCGCCTCGGCCACCTCGGGAGTCATGCCGATGCCTTCCAGCTCCATGAACCGTTTGCTGCCGACCAGGACGGTGTGCCCCTCCAGGTGGACGGTGATCCCGTAGCCGACCTTGTACTGGGTGTCGTCGATCGAGGGGAGGTCGAGGCCCAGCTCGCGGGCCTTGTGGAGGATGGCCAGGGCGATGGGGTGGTGGAACTTCTTCTCGGCGGCCGCGGCATAGCGGAGGATCTGGGTGCCGTCGAAGCCCTCCGACGCGATCATCCGGCCGACCTCGGGGCGTTCGCGGGTGAGCGTGCCCGTCTTGTCGAAGAGGACGGTGTCGATCTCGTTCATCAGCTCCAAGGCCCGGCCGTCCTTGACCAGGATCCCCTTGTTGGCACACAGGGCCAGGCTGGAGAGCATGGCCAGTGGGGCGGCCATGCGGATGCCGGTGCCGAAGTCGCTGTTGAGCACCGCGACACACCCGGCCGGGCCCATGGTGGCCATGCCCACGGCGCCGATGGCCAGGGTCGGGATAACCGCGCGGTCGGCCATGACCTCGCCCTTGTGCTGCGAGCTGAGCTTGTAGCCGGCCGAGTCGTTGAGGATCTGGCTGATCTTGGCCGAGGCGGTGTCGCTGCCCGACTTCTCGACCGAGACGTACATCTTGCCGGCGACCATCAGGGTCGAGGCGAAGACGCGGTCGCCAACCCCCTTCTCGGCGGGGGTCGACTCGCCGGTCAGGGCGTGCTGGTCGATCATGGCCATCCCCTCGACGACCACGCCGTCGACGGGCACGACCTCGCCGGTGTTGACCACGATGACGTCGGCCTGCTGGAGCTTATCCAGCGAGACCTGCACCTCGACGCCGTCCTTGTACAGCCAGCAATAGCGCGGCTGCTTGCCGAACGCGTTCAGCAGCAGCTTCTTGGAGTTGTCCTGCGTCCGCTTGACCAGCACCTTGCCCAGGCCCAGGCACCAGCAGAGCATGGCCCCCGGGAAGATGGACATCGTCCCCAGGCAGCCGACGACGACGATGGCGTCCAGAACGTCGACGCCCAAGCGACGCTCGTCGACCAGGACGGCCCGAGCCTCCCTGAAGGTCGGGATCGACGTGTAGGCGAAGACCACCGCGGCGACCGGCAGCAGCGGCGGCATGGCGAACTGGGCGAGGGCGGCCAGCGGCAGCGACGCGGTGCAGATGGGCAAGTGCAGGTCGAGCTTGTCGAGCTTCGACGGATTCTCGGCGCCAGCGAGCGCCGAGTCGAGGATCTCGATCACCTGCCGCCTGGTCAGCTCGTGCGGGTCGTAGTCGACCTGGACGGTGCATCTCATCGAGCTCGATTGATATTTGTCGACGCCCAGGACGCTCACCAGTTCGCGCTCGATCGCCTGGCAGAGCTCCTGCTTGCGGTAGAGCACCCGGTTCTTGACCTTGAGCCTGCCCGGCCGGTCGAGCTTGACCTCCCAGCCCGAGACGACCGAGTCGTGGCGATAGTAGCGGACCACCCCTTTGCGGTCGCGGGCCGTGTCGGGCCGCGCGATCAGGGGACCACGCGTCTCGTTCTGAGGGCCGCCGGACGCCCCGCTGGCGTGCGGAAGGTGGGAGCCGTTGGGAAGGTGGGAGCCGTTGGTGTGCCCGTTCTCGTACGCGTTCTCGTACTCGGGCTCGAAGACGTAGCTGCTGCCGTGGTCGGGGCCGCCCGACGAGCCGTCTCCGCCCGCATACGCAAAGGTGAAAGCGGGGACCTCGACCTCGACCTCCCGGACATGGACATGAACAGGGGCTGGCACCGGCTTGGGGGCGAGGAACGAGCAGACGCGACGGACGACGTCCTTGAGGCTGTGTGTCCTGGGGCAGAACCTCAACTCGGCCTCGGCCCGTCGGATCTCGACGTGGCTCACCTCGGGCGCCTGGAAGATGCAGTCAAGGAACCGGCGGCAGTCTGGCGAGTCGGTGTCCCGGAATAGCTCAGGACCCTTCAGCAGGATCACGCCCGGGGAGGGGAAGCTGACGGCGAAGTCCATAGATTCTGCCTTATGTCGGTCGAACCGCGGGCCATAGGCGGCGCGCCCGTGGGTCTGGGTCGTGCGTCTCGATGGGGCCCGCCAATCGGGCCTGGGCGGATGTGCGGAAAGTGGACGAGAGTCGATCGGTCGGATCAGGAGGAGTTTTGGATGTGCGGGCGGAGGAGGGGGATGCCGGCAGTTCTTGCTCGACTCCTACGAGACCGACGCCCGATTGGCCGACGCGCACACACGCACACCGCCTCGACCCGGTCGCCCGATGGCGTCGAGTGAATCCGGAAATGCGGGCGATGTGATCGTGGCGACGTCTTCGTCGTCGGTTGTCGATTGGGGGGGGAGCCCCCGAGGGACGTCAGATGTCGACGGCTGACTTGCTCGCCTTCATCTCGCTGATCATATCACGGGCGGCGTGCGCACCGTCGACCAGCCCATGGATGAGCGGGTTGTTCTGGGGGATCGAGCGGGCGATGAACACCGACGGGAAGACGAGCCCGTAGGAGATTCCATAGCAGGTGGAGTACGCGGCACGGGCCAGCATGCTGCTTGCTTCGGGGAGGAATCGGGCCGCGGTGTCGCGGGCGCTCGTCGCGCCGTCCTGGGCCGCCTGAACGGCGGCTTCCATCGCGTCGGCCACGGCCTTCAGGGGGTCATGCTGGCTGACTGAAGCGTCGGATTCCGACATGGCATCCTCACCAGGATTTTCAACATCCGATCTTCATGACGAACAGAAGATACGCCATGCTATACCGAGAATCGACGGAAATCATCCCCGCAATCATGAATCCTAGGCGGCTTTGGTGGTCTGGGGGAAGTTTGTCGCCTTCCTGGGGTGTTTTTCGGCTTACAAAATAAGCATTGCATCGCCGAAGCTGTAGAATCGGTAACGCAGGCGGACGGCCTCGGCGTAGGCCTCGCGGGCGAATTCGACCCCGGCCAGTGCAGAAACCAGGACGAGCAGGCTGCTGCGGGGCAGGTGGAAGTTGGTTAGCAAGGCGTCGAGGCCGCGGAAGTCGTGACCTGGCATCAGATACGTCGACGTCTCTCCTCGGAACGGGGCAAGCCGGCCGGTGGGTTTTGCCGCCGTCTCCAGGGTCCGGGCCGACGTCGTCCCAACGGCCACGATCCGCCCGCCCGCCTCGCGCCTGGCCAGGAGCGTCTGCACGGCCGAGTCGGTCAATTCGGCCCATTCGCCATGTAAAGCGTGGTCTTCGATGGACTCCGTCTGGATGGGTCGGAATGTCCCGATCCCGACGTGCAAGGTTGCATCGACCCGGGCAATGTCTCGGGCGTCGAGTCGGTCGAAGACGAGGGGGGTGAAGTGGAGGCCGGCCGTGGGGGCGGCCACCGAGCCCGGATCTCGTGCGTAGACGGTCTGGTAGTTCACCCGATCGCCGGGGCCTTCGAGGCCTTTGCGAATATAGGGCGGCAGGGGGATTTGCCCGTGCCGTTCGAGCAGCCCTTCGAGATCCAACCCGGCTTCCGCATGTGGGCAGACGATCCAGCGGCCGGCCTCGTGGCGCTCGACAAGTGTCAGTTGCAGGCCCTGGCCGACCTCGACGATCTCGCCGGGTTGGGGCCTTCCACGGGTCGTGGCCAGAATTTCCCAGGTGTTGTCGGCCAGGGCTCGGAGGAAGAGACCTTCCCAGGCACCGCCGGTCGCGACCCTGCGGCCGATGAGGCGGGCCGGCACGACCTTCGAGACGTTGCGGACGAGGACGTCGCCGGGATTGAGCAGGTCGGGCAGGTCGGCGAAGATCCGGTGCTCGATTGACCGATTGCCGCGGCGCAGGACCATGAGCCTGGACTGGTCGCGTGGCTCGGCCGGCTGCTGGGCGATGAGATCGCCCGGGAGGTCGAAATCGAAGTCGGCCGTCAGCAACGTCTTACTCCGCGGCGCGGGGCCTGTCAGGATGGTGGCGTCGCGTCGACCGCCAACGATGATTCTCCCTCGGATTGTAGCCGAAAGCCCCGTGATCTCGCTCTCCCGCCGCCTCGCGACCGCCCCGAGCCGCCCCTGGTCGGCCGGTCCTGTGCGCCTCGCTCTGGTGATCACCGACCTGGATGTCGGCGGCGCCGAGCGAGCCCTGGTCGCCCTGGCGACGCGGCTCGACCGCAGGCGCTGGGAGCCGAGCGTCGTCTGCCTGGGCCCGGAAGCCGCGCTGGCCGAGCCCTTGCGTCGGGCGGGCATCCCCACCGTCTGCCTGGGCATTTCCGCCGGGAATCCGCCGGCTGCTGTCCTGACCCTAACGCGTGCGTTGCGACGGATCCGGCCGAAAGTGGTGCAAAGCTTCCTGTTCCACGCGAACGTGGCGGCCCGCCTGGCGGCGCCGCTGGCGGGCCGACCCTGGGTGATTGGCGGCCTGCGGGTGGCTGAGCGGCGGGCCAACAGTCACCTGAAGATCGACCGCCTGACGATGCCCCTCGCCCTGGGCTCGGTCTGCGTCTCGGAGGGGGTCAGGGCCTTCAGCGTGCGGCAGGGGCGATTGGACCCGGAACGCCTGGTCGTGATCCCCAACGGCATCGAAGTCGGCCCGATCGATGTCGCAAGTCCTGTCGAACGGGTCAGTTTGGGCGTGCCCGAGTCCGCCGTTCTGGCGCTTTATGTGGGCCGGCTTGACACCCAGAAGGGGCTGATGACGCTGCTCGATGCGGCCGAGGTCATGGTGAAGAGCGATCCCAATTGGTGGTTGCTGCTGGTCGGCGAGGGGCCCGAGCGGCCCGCGATCGAGGCCCGCTTGTCGAGCCTCAGGGGGCGAGTCGGGTTACTCGGGCGCCGCGAGGACGTCCCTGGATTGATGAAAGCGGCGAACTTGCTGGTGCTCCCTTCTCTCTGGGAAGGGATGCCCAACGTCGTTCTCGAGGCCATGGCCGCGCGTCGGGCGGTGGTCGCCACGTCGGTCGAGGGGACCGAAGACCTGGTTCGACCCGGAGAAACCGGATGGCTCGTGCCTCCAGCAGCCGCCGGTTCACTCGCGGCTGCCCTGGGCGACGCGGCGTCCGACCTCGATCGGCTGGCGCAGTATGGACTTGCGGGCAGGGCGCGGGTCGAGGCCGAGTTCGGAATTGAGCGAGTTGCACCCGCCTATGAGCGGCTCTGGGCAAGGGTCCTCGGCCTGGAATGGCCGATCGCCGAGGAGGCCCCGTGAGCGACTCAGCCGAGATTCATCCCAGCCGGATCGACCCCAAGAAGCTGCTCGAGCAGTGCCGGGTGACCTTCACCAGGCGTTCGGGACCCGGCGGGCAGAACCGCAACAAGGTGGAGACGGCCGCGGTGCTGGAGCACCTCCCCACGGGGCTGCGGGCCGAGGCGGCCGAATGCCGGACCCAGGGGGAGAACAGGCGTGCGGCGCTCTTCCGATTGCGCATGCTCCTGGCGCTAGAACTCCGTTCACCCCAGAAGGATGGGGAGATCCTGCCGAGCCTACTCTGGACCTCTCGGTGCAAGGGGGGGCGGATCTCGGTCAATCCCGAGCATGACGATGTCCCGGCCTTGCTTGCCGAGGCACTCGATGCCCTGGCGGTGTGCGGGATGGACGTTCCGGCGGCGGCATCGGCGCTGGGGTGCTCGTCAACGCAACTGACCCGGTTCCTCCAGGTCGAGCCGAGGGCGTTGGGCCTGGTCAACGAGCATCGCCGGTCGATCGGGCTGAAGCCCCTGCGATGAACTGTTCGTTTGAACAGAATTTTTGTGAAAATCCATTGACTGATGTGAGAGTGGGCCTCCTAATACGGGCGGCCGATCAGTGCTCCGAGACGAGTGATGCGGCCGAGCCCCTTTTCCCGGTGCGCGAGGCGAATGACGGTGCGTGTAACGAGGTTCCGCTGGTGGGCCGTCACCGTGGTGGCGACCTTGGCGGCATGGCCCGCGCCCGTATGGGCGCAAGGTCGGCCCCAGAAAGGACGAGCCGTGGCCGAGACGATTGCCTATCGCGGCTGGAAGGACAACCTCCGGATCGCCAACGGTGATGCCGAGCTGATCGTGACCCTGGAGGTGGGCCCGCGGATCCTGAGCTACCGCCTGGCCGACGGGGTCAACGTGTTCAAGGAATTTGAAGGGCACCTGGGCAAGTCGGGCGAGGCCGGCTGGCTGGCACGCGGCGGCCACCGCCTCTGGTCTTGGCCCGAGGATCCCAAGCGGACCTATTATCCCGACAACGGCCCGGTGGCCCATCGGGAAGTTTCCCCTGGCGTCATCCGCTTCACGCCCGCGCCCGACGGCCCGTTCGGGCTCAGGCGTGAATTCGACGTGGCGCTGGCCCCGTCGGGCTCGAAGGTGACCATCACCCACCGGATCCACAATCTGGGCGACACCCCGACCGAACTGGCCCCCTGGGCCCTGACGGTGATGGCCCCCGGCGGCGTGGAGGTCATTCCTCTGCCTCCCAAGCGGCCTCATCCCGGAGGCCCCGAGAACGCCAGGTCGGCGGCCGATTTCGCACCCAGCCAGGTCCTCGCGGTCTGGCCCTTCTTCGACTTCAAGGACCCTCGCTGGACGTTCGGCTCGGACGCGATCCTGCTGAGGCAGGACCCCGCCGCCGCGGGCCCGACCAAGCTGGGGCTGGCCAACACGGCCGGCGCCGTCGCCTACCTCAACAAGGGGACCCTTTTCATCAAGCGGTTCCCTTACGACGCAAACGCACGCTACCCCGATGGCGGGGTGAACTATGAAACGTTCAGCAACGCCGATATGGCGGAACTCGAGAGCCTGGGTCCCGTGGTGACCCTGGCCCCAGGTCACTTCGTCGAGCACGTCGAGCGTTGGGAGCTGATCGGGGGCTTGCCGGCAACGGCCGACTCGACCGCGATCGAGGCGGACGTGCTGCCCAGGATTCGCTGAAGTCTTCTGCCTAAGCAGGCGTGAATGCGAGGATTCCCGATTAAATCCGTCCATCAGCCCTTGATTGTGGCGAAATTGTCCCTAAGCCTGGCGACATTTTGTCTGAGTCTCGACTCAATATCGGGGCCCGTCGCCGGAATACCCCGTCGGGCCGTCGGCACCGTCCTGCAACGGCGCGGGGGGGCCCCGAATGTACGAGGGATCGATCGATGAGGATTTCAGCCGGGTCCATGAAGGGGGTCGGTGCCGTGATCAGGATGGTAGGGCGGGTTGTCATCGGCCTTGCCCTGGCGATCACCGTGGCGGCGATCCTTCTGGGCCGCTATGTCGATCCGCTGGTCGGCCGGGCGCGTGAGCCTCACGGTGTGGTCCGCGCGGTTCATATTCAGGACGCCGCGGCGTTCTGCCGGGATCAGGCGAACAACTTCTTCGACCCGGAGACCGGCGAGTCGGTGCGTCTCGCCTTGCCGATGCAGGGGGGCTTCGGACCGATCGGCCTGGCCCCGCCGTCGGACGGGACGGGTTCCCGCCGGGCCGCCGGATTCTCCGCGGTGGGCCGCGGCGAGGGGGAATCGAGCACGCATCGGCTTGTGGTCTTCGGGGTGCCCGATGGTCGGGAGATCGACCGGGTCTCGCTCGATGTGATCCCGACGAGCGACCCGTGCTGGTCGCCGGACGGCTCCGAGCGGATCGTCTTCTCGGCCTTCGACGGCCGGCTCTATGAGTATCGCAGGGGGACCCGGTCGGGGATGGCCGTCCGCCGGCTGGAAATGCGGGGGGGACTGACCCCGAGATCCATCGGCCAGATCCGCGACGTCTGCTGGCCGACCGACCCCCGTCTGGGCGGCCGCCTGCTGGTGACCACCCGGCTGCCGGGCAAGGCAGACGGGGGGATGGGGACTCCGCCCTATCAAATGGCCTGGCTGCGGCTCGATCCCGAGGACGGATCAATCCTAGAATGCGAGCCCCTGGATCGTTCAATTCAGGGGGCCGGCTGCGAGCGGCGGTTCCCCACCATCGGGCGCTCGCTCGGCGGCGGCATCCAGGTTGCATTCCTGGCGAGGCGAGATGGGGAGACCCACTGGCACCTGGAACTGGCCGAGCTTGCCGCGAGCGGCGTGGATGGGGCGCTGAGCCTGGTCGAGGGGTCTGAGCGGATCATCGCCCGACGTGTCCACCCGACACCAGCCGCGTTTTCGTCCGACGGACAGTTCATCACTTATGTGCCCGTGGTCGACCCCGCCGTCGGCCCTGGCGCCCCGATTCGCATGGTGGTGGGCGGGCTGTCCCTGACGCTGGTCGTGAGCCGCTAGGGCGGGATGTGCTCAGGCCGAATGGCATGAGTGGGGCTAGGGCGGGGAGTGGGATCTCGTGGACGAAGCGACGACGGACGGGCCGGAAGGTCGGCGGGTGATCTACAAGGGGCGCAAGGTCGACCTGGCCTTGCAGTCGATCCGCCTGAGCGACGGCAAAACCGCCGATCGCGAGGTGATCATCCACCCAGGGGCGGTGGGGCTGGTGGCCATGGTCGACGCCGACCGCGTCTGCCTGGTGCGCAACTTCCGCTATCCCCCGGCGCGGTCGATCCTGGAGATTCCCGCCGGGACGCTCGACCCCGGCGAGACGCCCGAGTCGACCGCGGCGCGTGAGCTGATCGAGGAAACGGGCTATCGCGCGGGCCGGATCGAGCCGGTGTCGACCTGGTGGGTCTCCCCGGCCCTGATGACCGAGCGGATGCACATCTTCCTCTGCACCGAGCTGAGCCCCGGGCCGACCGAGCATCAGCCCGACGAGCGGATCGAGCCGATCGTGGTCACCTGGGACGAGGCAATGGCCATGGTCGCCGACGGTCGGATCGATGACGCCAAGACGATGCTGGCATTGCTGATTTGCGACGCCAGGCGGAAGGCCGCCCGGGCTTGAAGCCGGAGCCGTGACTCAAGACGGCCAGATCCGGGGAGTCTGCCCCGGATCTGGCCGTCTGTGTTGGATGTCGCCTGATGGGGCTCAACGGCCGCCGAAGGGGAAGATGCTGGGGGCGAGCACCGAGTCATCCAGATCAGTGCCGGGAGCAACCTTCCCGTCGGAGTTCAGGTAGACGTCGGTGTCGTGACCGCTGATCCAGCGGGTCCGGCGATAGCGGACGTGGCCGTCGCTGAAGAGGATGTTCTGCCCCCGGCCATTGTGGTTGGGGCTGTTCCCATCCATGACTCTGGCGACGCCGTCATTGGGGGGCTGATCGGCCAGGATGGGGATGCTCGAGATGAGCTGCCCTTTGACGGCGCAAGGTCGACCCGATGGCTGACGATTGCCCACATGGTAAGCGAAGTCGAGGCTGAGGGCCTGCCTGAACCCCTCGGGGTCGGTGTGCCGCCAGGAGCAGAGGGTTTTGTAGTCGGGCAGGGGAGTGCGGCGGGCGGAGCTGTTGCTGGGGCAGTGGAGGGCGTCCAGATTGTTCAGGAGCTTGGCATCGTGCAGGATCACGGCGAAGGTGCCGGTTTGCGCGGTGGGGTTCTCGGGCGAGACGAACGGGAAAGCGTGATGCTGGCCACTGTACTGGGAGAGCGCCGTGCCGATCTGATGGAGGTTGAAGGCACATCCGGCGAGCATCGACCGCGTGCGAGTTTGCTGGACGGCAGGGATGAGGGTCAGCAGGCCGGCGATGAAGATGCCGGCGGCGACGGCGACGTCGGACCACTTGAAGGGGACGGTGGAGGGGGCCAGATCGTGAAACCGGCGGCGTTTGGGCCGGGCCAGCTCGGCCTCGGCGACGAAGGCGACGGTCCGGAAGCGGAGGCCTTCCGGGGGTAGCATGTCGTCCTGGCCGTCGTCGGCCAGCCGGCTCAGGGCTAGCCCGAGGCGAGCGAGCTCGGCGGCCAGGGTGGGGTCGGCCTCCCTGGCGGCTTCGGCGGCGGCCAGCTCGGGGCCTTCGAGCTGGCCGAGAGCATAGTCGAGCTTGTGAGATGAGTTCATGGCATCGATCCGTCTGCGTCACGGTCGGCGGCGCGGGCCATGTCCTGCAACTTGGCCATCGCGGCGTGCAACCTAGACTTGACTGTGCCGACCGGGACTTTGAGAATTTCGGCGATCTCGCGGTACTTGAGATCTTGGTGATAGGCGAGGGTGAGCGTCTGGCGGAGGACTTCGGGGAGCTTGGCGACGGCGTCTCGAACCCACTGTTCGCGTTCCTGGCCCTGGAGCGCGGCCAGGGGGCCGGGCTCGTCTTTCACGAGCAGGTCGACCAAGGTCCCCGAGTTCGAGTCGTCGCCGCCGCTGGTGCGCTGATCGAGGCTGACGGTGGGGTGCCGCCCGACTTTTCTCAGCGTGTCAACGGCCTGGTGGGTGGCGATCGAGTAGAGCCAGGGTCGGAATGGTCGGCCGTCCTCGTAGAGCGCCCGCTTGAGGTGGATCTGGAGGAACGTGTTCTGGAACACGTCCTCCGCGAGCGCGGGGTCGCCGAGGTAACGGGCCAGGTAGCGGTACAGCTCGCGCTCGTAGCGTCGGACGAGCTCGTTGAAGTCCTGCGTCCGGCCCTCGTCGCGGTAGCGGCCGATCAGGGCCTCGTCCGTTGTGGAGGCGAGGTCGAGGGTCGCGTCCGATTCCAGAGCCTTCGTCATTGGGTACGTCCCGCGGCGGCGGAGAGTTCGGGCGCCCGGCCGGAAAAAGGTGCCGGTTCGGTCGGGAGATCGGTCGGACGAGCCACAGGCGGCGGATCGCGCGAGACGGCTTCCAGTCTAGGGACGCACCCGCCCCGGTCAAGCCGGGTCCGGGGGCGTGGGCTCCCCCCGGCGGGGCCCGGGCGTGGGGAGCGGGCAGGAGTCGACGGGTCGGTCAGGCGAAGAGCTTGGTGACGACCTTGCCGGCGACGTCGGTCAGCCGCTCGTCGCGGCCGTTGTGCAGGTGGGTCAGCTGCTTGTGGTCGAGGCCCATCAGGTGCAGGATCGTGGCGTGGATGTCGTTGACGTGGGCCCGGTCCTCGACGGCCTTGTAGCCGATCTCGTCGGTGGCCCCCACGACGCGACCGCCCTGGATCCCGCCGCCGGCCATCCACATGGTGAAGCCGTCCGCGTTGTGGTCTCGCCCGCGCCCGCCCGCCTGGCAGACCGGCGTCCTGCCGAACTCGGCGCCCCAGATGACGAGCGTGTCTTCCAGCAGGCCGGTGCGCTTCAGGTCGGCCAGCAGGGCGGCGACCGGCTTGTCGGTCATCCCGCACATCTTCTCATGATTGGCGTCGACGTCGTCGTGGGCGTCCCACTGGACCGTGATCGGCCCGCCGCCGGAGTAGAGCTGGACGAACCGGACCCCGCGCTCCACCAGTCTGCGGGCCAGCAGGCAGCGGGTGCCAAACTCGGCTGTGCGCGCGTCGTTCAGGCCGTACATCTCGCGGGTCTGCTCGGTCTCGCGCGACAGGTCGACGGCCTCGGGGGCCTCGCTCTGCATGCGGAAGGCCAGCTCATAGCTGGCGATCCGGGCGGAGAGTTCCGAGTCGTCGGGCTCCAGGTCCTGCTCGTTCATCGACCGGAGCAGGTCGAGCGTCCCGCGCTGCTGGTCTCGGGTGAAGGCGGCCGAGGCGGGCTTGAGGTTGACGATGGGGTTGGGCCCGCCGCGGAAGAGGGTCCCCTGGTGCTGAGCGGGCAGGAAGCCGGCCCCCCAGCAGGGCGCGCCCCCCTCGGGGGTCCCCTCGGGCTGGGGCATCACGACGTAGGCGGGGAGGTTCTCGCTGACGGAGCCGAGGCCGTAGGTGACCCAGCTGCCAAGGCTAGGGTAGCCCATGAAGGTCCGGCCCGTGTTCATCTGATACATGGCCGGCGCGTGGATCACGTTATCGGCCACGCATGAGCGAATCTGGGCGATGTCGTCGGCGAGCGGGTGCATGTTGGGGATCAGGTCGGACAGATCCATGCCCGACTGGCCGTACTTGCCCCACTTCCGGCGGCTGCCCATGCAGACGGGGTCGGCCTCCAGGAACTGGCTGCTGATCTTGCCGAAACTCTTCGGAAGCGGCTTCCCTTCCAGCTTGTTCAGCGCCGGCTTGGGGTCGAACAGGTCCATCTGGCTGGGGCCGCCGGTCATGAACAGGAAGATGCAGCGCTTGGCCTTGGCGGGGAAGTGTCCGGGCCTGGGCGCCAGCGGGTTGACCGCAGCCCTGGAGGAGTCGGCAATCGCCTGCTGCTGCATCAGGTAAGACAACCCGAGCATGCCGAACCCGTTGCCGGCGGTCTTGAGGAAGTCTCGTCGGCTGGGGGGGCTGAACGGCTGCGGGCCAGGGCAGCGGCGGGGGTTGCTCGGCTGGCTCATGGCGTCGGGTCTCCGCGGGCGGCGTGAATTCGGGGCGGGCTGTTGTTGGCCTGGGTTCGTCGGTCGACTTCAGGGGATGTAGACGAACTCGTTGCGGTTGAGCATGGCCAGGGCGAAGTCGACCCAGGCGGCGGCGGCCACGGCGGGGGTCTCGGCCGGGACGAAGGCGGGCCGGGCGAGCTTCTCGGGTTCGCGGCCATAGAGGCGCCCGGCCTGCGAGGCGAGGAAGGCGCGAGCCTGGTCGACCTCGGCGGGACGGGGCTCGCGGGCCAGGACGAGGCGATAAGCGAGCCTAATCCGGTCGTCGGCCCCTTGCCCTTCGCGGTAGAGACGGCCGGCGAGCGCCGCGGCCCGAGAGAGGGCGAAGTCGCTGTTGAGCATGACGAGCGACTGGAGTGCGTGGGTGCTAACGGCCCGCTGAGGGCATGCGGTCTGGGTGTCGGGGGCGTCGAAGGCGTCGAACATCGGGTAGCGGACGTTGCGCTTGCGGTAGAGGTAGAGCGAACGCCTGGCGTGTTCGGAGGTGTCCGGGGTCTCGGGCCAGAGGTCGACGACCTCGGCCTCGGTGAAGATGAGGTCCTCGACCTCGCGCTCGATGGGGACGAGCACGCCGGGGCCGCCGAGCTTGGGGTTCAGCTCGCCGCTGACGGCCAGCATGGCGTCTCGCAGGCTCTCGGCCTCCAGGCGCCGGCGGTTCATGCGCCAGAGGGTCGTGTTCTCGGGGTCCAGGGTGGCGCGATTGGGGTCGCCTGCGCTCGTCTGGCGGTAGGTGGCCGAGGTGACCATCAGCTTATGCAGGGGCTTCAGGTGCCAGCCGTTGGAGGCCAGCTCGGTGGCCAGCCAGTCGAGCAGCTCGGGATGGGTGGGGGCCTCGCCCCTGACGCCGAAGTCGCTGGGTGTGGCCACGATCCCGCGGCCGAAGTGGTGCGCCCAGAGCCGGTTGACGATCACGCGGGCGGTCAGCGGGTTGTCGGGCCGGCTCAGCCAGGCGGCCAGGGCCTTGCGGCGTCCGGTCGTCTTCTCGCCCGGCTTGATCTCGTCGGGGAACGAGCCGGCGGGCAGCGAGGTGAGCACGATTCCGGGGGGCCTGGGGGCGACCTTGGGACCCTTCGACTTCACCTCGCCGCGGCGGTAGACGAACGTGTCGGGGGCGTCCTTGCCGGAGTCGGCGAGCGCCATGGCACCCGCGGGCGGCCTGGGCAAGGTCCGCTCGATGGCGTCGATCTCCCGCTTCAGGCGCTCGCGCTCGGCATGGTCGGCGGGCACCTTGGAGACGGCCTCGGCGACCTCGGGCCATTGGATGGCGAGGCTGGAGGCCAAGCCGGCGACGGTCTTCTTCTGCTCGGGCGTCCGGTCCTTCTCGGCGGTGTCCAGCGCCTTGCGCTCGTCGGCGGTGAGGGTCGCGTCCTTCTGGGCCTTGAGCACCTTGCGGTAGGGGGCTTCCAGATCGGCCATCGCCTTCCTCAGAGGGGCGACCTTCGCCGCGACGTCCTTGGTGGCGGCGGCGAACGCGTCGGTCTCGGCGGCGTCGGCGATCGAGCGGTCGTCCATCGTGGACGCGGCGAAGAACGACTGGAGGCGGTAGTAGTCGGTCGTGGGCAGGGCGTCGAACTTGTGGTCGTGGCAGCGGGCACAGCCCAAGGTCAGGCCCAGGAAGACCGAGCCGACGGTGCCGGTCACCTCGGTCATCTCCGACTGGCGGCGGACCTCGGGGTCGACGTTGCCGCCGACCACCTCGCGCGGGCCGCAGCGGCCGAATCCGGTGGCAATCAGGGCGTCGCGGTCGCCGGGGCTCGCCTCGTCGCCCGCCAGTTGCAGGGTCAAGAACCTGTCATACGGCATGTCGGCGTTCAGGGCGTTGACCACCCAGTCGCGGTATCGCCACGCGTCGGGCCGCTCGGCGTCCAGCTCGAAGCCGTTGGTGTCCGCATAATGGGCCAGGTCGAGCCAGTGCTGGGCCCAGCGTTCGCCGTGCTGCGGGCTCTCCAGCAATCGGTCGACCAGCCGGTCGTACGCATCGGGCCTGGCATCGACCAGGAAGGCGTCGACCTGGGCGGGCGTCGGGGGGAGGCCGGTGAGGTCGAACGTGACCCTGCGAATCAGGGCGATCTTGTCGGCCTCGGCCGAGTGGGCCAGCTCGACTGCCTCGAGCTCGGCCAGGATGAAGCGGTCGACGGGGTTGCGGACCCAGCCGGCTTCCTTCACCGCGGGCAACTCGGGCCGCTTGGGGATCTGATACGCCCAGTGCGACTTCTGCTCGGAGTTGAACTTCTCGGGCGGGGCGACCTCGGCGGGGGCGGCCGTGGGCTTCGGCTCGTCGGCCGGCGTGCGCGCGGCGAAGATTCCGAAGGCGAGCAGGCTCGTCATCGCCAGAGGGACGCGAGCGGTCCGGGGGACTCGGCTCATGCGTGGGTCTCCCGAGCAGGTGGGTCGCGGGCGGGTGGGCGGGGCGGGGCGACCTGGCCGGAGGGCGGTCGACGGACCCATCCCCGGCCTTTCATTGTGTCAGGAACCGGCCGGCAAGCCAAGGGAGTTCGTCGGCATGGGGGCGATCGGTCGCTCCATGGAGCTCGGCCCCGTGGACGCGTATCATGGGGCGGCCCACGAACTGACATGGTGGTCCCGCAACCCCTCGGCCCGCCCTCGCAACTCGATCGAGCACCGCCGGAGGCCGCGATGATTTCCTACCCCGAGTTCGGCGCCCTTCGCTTGAGCCAGTTCCGCCCGGACGCGGAGATCAGCGAGCTTGAGGGCTGGGAGTATGAGGATCGCGAGTGGGTCGGCGAGGCCGTCGGGTTCTCCGAATGGTTGAGGCCGGCCGACACCCCGGAGGTTCTTGGCTCGCTCTCACTCGATTTCGGGGAGTTTCCGAGGCAGGCCGCGGACCGGGTGCTGAAGGCCATCGGCCTTCCGGTTCGCCCGGGGATGGAATTCGAGGAACTGAGGGCGGCCCTCGGCGAGCCGGTCGAGACCCTGAGGTTCGGCCCCGCCAAGGTCACCTACGGGTTCCTCACGCCCGAGCCCCATCGCTACAAGGTCTCCTGCACCGTGAAGCAGCACGGGGGATTGAGCTATCTGGACGTCATGATTCCGGCCGAGTAAGACGGCGACGGCCGCGGATCTGCGGCCCGGGCAGCCTCGCTCGCCCCGCCGACATTGCCCCTCGAGAAGGCGGTCGCGATGGCCAGGATCGAGTTGCGGGGGGTGTCGAAACGGTTCCCCGGAGGCGTCGTCGGCCTTGGGCCGCTGGACCTGGCCGTCAACTCGGGAGAGTTCCTGGCGGTGCTCGGCCCGTCGGGATCGGGCAAGAGCACGCTCCTGCGGCTGGTTGCCGGCCTGGAGACGGCGACCGCCGGCGAGGTCTGGGCCGGTGGCCGCCGGATCGACGGACTGCCCCCGCGCGACCGCGACGTGGCGATGGTCTTCCAGGACCCGGCGCTCTACCCGCACCTCAGCGTCGGCGACAACCTGGCCTTCGGCCTGCGAGCCAGGGGCGTGGCCCGCGATGAGACACGCCGACGGGTGGCCGAGATGGCCGAGCTTCTGGGCCTGAGCTCGGTGCTGGCTCGGATGCCGGCGACGCTCTCTGGAGGGCAGAGGCAGCGGGCCGCGCTGGGGCGGGCGCTGGTCCGTCGGCCGCTGGTCTTGCTGCTGGATGAGCCCTTCTCGGCGCTCGACGCCCCGCTGCGTGTCGCCCTCCGTGGCGAACTGGCGGCCCTTCAGCGGGCGAGCGGGACGACCACCTTGTTCGTCACCCACGATCAGGGCGAGGCGATGGCCGTGGGCGACCGCATGGCGGTCCTGGATCGCGGACAATTGCTCCAGGTGGGGACCCCGGCCGAGGTCTATGACCGTCCCGCCTCGGCGACCGCCGCGGCGTTCGTCGGCTCGCCGCCGATGAATTTGCTGATGGGTCGCATCGGGGATGGCGGGCGATTCCGGCTCGACGCGGCGGGGTCAGTCATGCTGGGCCTGCGGGCCGAGCACGTCCACATTCCGCCTCGGCCCGGCGACCTGGCGGCCCCGGGGCGGGTGGTACGCATCGAGACGACGGGCCACGAACGGCTGGCCTCGTTCGACGCGGGCGGTCAGGCTCTGATCGCCCGATTGCCGGCCGCAGCCGACCTGGCCGTGGGCTCGGTGCTCGACCTGGGGCTTGACCTGGCGCGGGGGGTCTGGTTCGATCCGACGACCGGGGCGAGCGTGGCCGCGCCGACGCCTTCCCCTTGATCTCGGACCTTCCGGAGCCTCCATCCCATGCTCGCCCGCATCCCGTTCGCATGCTTGACCGTCTTGATGCTGGCGGCGCAGGCCCGAGGCGGCGACGGTAACAGGCTCGTTTCGCTTGACGAGACGAGCCCCTATCACGTGGGCCTCAAGTCGCCCAGGCTGACCACGCCGCAATGGGTCGGAGAGGCGGGGGTCGAGGCGGTCGTGGTGCTGGCCGTGGATGACCTGAAGGGGAATCCGGCGAAGTACGAGACCTTCCTCCGGCCGATCATCGACCGGCTCAAGGAGGTCGAGGGGCGCGGTGCGCTGAGCATCATGACCAACTCGGTCGCGGCCAATTCCCCCGAGGTCAAGCGCTGGCTGGGCGAGGGGGTGTCGCTCGACATCCACTCGGTGACTCATCCCTGCCCGTTGCTCCAGAAGGGGGACTTCGCCGCGGCGGCCCGTGCCTATCACGACTGCGTCGACCAGGTCGGCGCGATCGAGGGGAACCGGCCGGCCGCCTTCCGGATGCCCTGCTGCGACTCGCAGAACACCGTCAGCCCGCGGTTCTTCTCCGAGATGTTCAACAAGACGAGCCCCGGCGGGCGGTTCCTGACCATCGACACCTCGGTCTTCAACCTGACGACCTCGGCCGACAAGGCGCTGCCCCGAGAGCTGACGGTGGACCCCGACGGCCGCGACCGATTCCGCAAGTTCCTGCCGTTCCGCTCGTTCGTCAATGTCGTGGAGAATTATCCTTATCCGTTTGTGATCAACAAGCTGGCCTGGGAGTTCCCCTGCATGGTCCCTTCGGACTGGGAGGGGCAGAACCTCAACGGCAAGAACAGCCCGAAGACACTGGCCGACATGAAGGCGGCCGTCGATGCCACCGTCTTGAAGCAGGGGGTCTTCTGCCTCGTCTTCCACCCGCACGGATGGATGAGCACAGAGCAGGTCGTGGCCCTGATCGACCAGGCGAAGGCCAAATACGGCCGCAAGGTGAAGTTCCTCAACTTCCGCGAGGCCCAGGCCCGCATCGACGCCCACATGCTGGCCGGCCAGCCTCTGAGGGCCAAGGACGGCGGCGACAACGGCGTGCGGATGCTCGACCTGAATGACGATGGCTTCATGGATTTCGTGGTCGGCAACGCGTCACGCCGAGAGACCCGCATCTGGGATCCCGCCGCAGGTCGCTGGAAGGTCGGGCCGTTCCCCGTCCTCCTGGCCGGCAATCCGGGAGCCCGCTTCGGGATTGGCGCGGGGGGCTCGGTGATCGTCCTGGCCGACGGCGAACGCGGCCCGGTCGGCTGGCGGTTCGATGGTTCCGCCTGGCTCCCGGACGCGTCGCTGTCGGCCGGCCTCGAAATCGACGGCAAGCCGCTGGAGCTGGACGCCGGGGGCCACGACCTCGGGGCCAGGCTGCGGGACCTGGACGGCGACGGCGTCTGCGAGCTGATCGTGGCCAATGCGCGTCAGAATGCCGTCTTCGGCCGGTCGGGCGACCGCTGGACACTCCTGCCGATCCGCCTGCCGGACGGGGCCCGATTCGTGGATCGCTCGGGGACCGACGCCGGCCTGCGGCTGGTGGACGTGGACGGTAACGGCCGCGACGATGTCGCGTTCTCGAATGATGATGCGTATGGCCTGTTCCTGTTCGAGTCGATGGCGGCGGGCTGGCCGAGGAAGGTGACGGCGGGGAAAGCCGGCGAGGACAACGCCTTGCCCAGGATCGTCCGCGGCGGCACGGACAACGGCGCCTGGTTCTCCGGCGGGCACCTCTGGGTGCAGAACGAGGACACCGCGGGGAAGATGGACCTGGTGGACCGCCGATCGTTCAAGACCCTGCTGGAGAAGGCCGGATTGACTCCGAAGAAGGCCGCAGCCTGGCTCCGGCCCGAGACCCGTGAGAAGCTCGCGCCCGTCGCCCGGCTGGTGGCCGGTTCGGCGGCCTTGCCCGAATCGGCCAGGGTCGTCGCGCTGGGAATTCTGGGCCCCGGCGATCGTGAGATGCTGGCCGGTCTGGTCGGGCCGCAGGCCCCCGGGCCTGTCAGGCTGGCCGCGATCTCGGCGTTGGCTCGATCGGCCGATGCCCGCGTGCCCGAGGTGCTGCTGGCCGGCTGGTCGAACCACGGGCCGGTCGAGAGGCTGGCCGTGCTGGACGCGCTGCTCGCGCGGGCCGACTGGACCGGGGACCTCATCTCGTCGCTTGAGGACACCTGCACGCCCCCCGAAGAGGTCGATGCCGCGTACCGCCGCAGGCTGGTCGAGCATCGGGACCCCGCCCTCCGCGAGCGAGCTCGCGCCGTCTTCCCCGAGGAGGCGTGCTCGTGCTGCGCGGCGGCAACCGAGACGGCCAGCCGTTGAGATGGGGCGAACCCGCCCACTTCGCTCGTGTCCGGACGGGGCGCGGCACGGGCTTCGCTCGGTGACGGGGCGGGACGCAGGCGGTTCGGGACGGGGGCGAGATCATGGCGAACGCCGGATACACGGGGCCATTGGAGCAGGCGGGCCCTTGCCAGTGGCGGATTCCCAAAAGCTACCGGGCCGACATGCGAGTGGATGGCCTGATCTTCGCCGATGAGGTCCTGATCGAGCAGATCCGCAAGGATCAGGGGCCCGAGCAGGTCGTTAACGTGGCGACCCTGCCCGGGATCCAGAAGGCCAGCCTGGCTATGCCGGACATCCACTGGGGGTACGGATTCGCCATCGGCGGGGTGGCCGCGACCGACCCCGAACAGGGGGGCGTCATCTCGCCCGGCGGGGTTGGCTACGACATCAATTGCGGCGTCCGCCTGCTGCGTACCGACCTCTCCTGGGCCGAAGCCAGGCCACGGATCCGCGACCTGGTCGACCAGCTCTTTCGCGACATTCCCACCGGCGTCGGCCAGAGCGGCAACTACAAGTTCGACAGGCCGAAGCTCAGGCGCCTGATGGAGATGGGCTCGGCCTACGTGGTCGAGCAGGGGTGGGGGACCGAGCACGACCTGAAGTTCACCGAGGCCCACGGCCGCCTCGAAGGGGCCGACCCCGACCTCGTGAGCGACCGGGCTTACACCCGCGGATATGACCAGTGCGGCACCCTGGGCTCGGGCAACCACTTCCTCGAAGTCCAGGTGGTCGACCGCGTCATCGACCCGCTCGCGGCCGGCGTGATGGGCTTGCAAGAGGGGCAGGTCACGGTCCTGATCCACTCGGGCTCGCGCGGGCTCGGCTACCAGGTCTGCGACGACAACCTCGCCCTGTTCAGGGGAGCCCCGCGCAAGTACGGCTTCGAGCTGCCCGACCCTCAGCTCGCCTGCGCCCCGGTGAATAGCCCCGAGGGCAGAGCCTACCTGGGGGCGATGCGCGCCGCGGCGAACTACGCCTGGTGCAACCGGCAACTGCTGGCGCACCAGGCCCGCGAGGTCTTCGCCCGCGTCTTCGGCAAGCCCTGGGAATCGCTGGGGATGACCCAGGTCTACGACGTGGCCCACAATATCGCCAAGTTCGAGGATCACGACGTCGGCGGGGGCCTCCGCAAGCGGGTCTGCGTCCACCGCAAGGGGGCGACCCGGGCGTTCCCGCCCGGCCACCCGGAGATCCCCGACGCTTACCAGGCGATCGGGCAGCCCGTGATCATTCCGGGTAGCATGGGGACGGCGAGCTGGGTGCTCGCGGGCCTGCCCGGGAGCATGGAGCATTCGTTTGGCACCACCTGCCACGGGGCAGGGCGGATGATGAGCCGGACCGCCGCGGTGAAGCTCGCCGCCGGCCGTCGAATCGACCAGGAACTCGACGCCCTCGGGATCATCGCCCGGGCCCGAGGAGTCAAGGGATTGGCCGAGGAACAGCCGGCTGCTTACAAGGACGTCGACCAGGTGGTCGAGGTCGTCGACCGCGCCGGGATCTCCCGCAAGGTCGCCCGCCTCAGGCCAGTCGGGGTCATCAAGGGCTAGACTCCTCGGATGGCCGGCGACCCAATTTCGAGACCAACAACGATCGATGGGAACCATGGATTCAGAGACGTTCGATCCGGCAACCGTCCTGCAAGCCCTTCATGATCGGTTGGCCAGGGACAAGGAGGGGGACGCCGGGGCGGCGAACAGGCGCCTTCAACTGGTGACCGAGGGATTTGTCGACCTGCTTCGCGTGAAGACGACCGGCAGCGGCGGGGCCCCCTACTACACCATCCGGGTGAGGCCGATGCCCGACGCGTTCGTGGTCACGCTTCGTCTGGACGGGAGGACCGTCAAGTGGCGCAAGTCGGTGCCCGTCGACCGATTCGCGGCCGATGCCCTCTACGAGATCGTGACCGGTCTGATCGAATCGGAGAGCAAGAGGCTTGCCGACTTCCTGAAGACGCGATGAGGCGACGCCCTAGGCCCGGTGGTTTGTTGAATCAATCGCGCGGTTCGAGCCCACGAAAGTGGGTTCGTTTTGCGCCGAGGTGGGCATTCAGGTCGAAAAGTGGGTTCGTTTTGCACCACGGTGATGTTTAAGGCCGAAAAGTGGGTTCGTTTTGCGCCTAAGTGGGCATTCAGGTCGAAAAGTGGGTTCGTTTTGCGCCAAAGGTGGGTTCGATTTGCCGGCGGCGGCAAGTCTGGGATGCACCGGATTGGGAAAGGTCGTTCGAGGTGCCGATGAGAAATCGCCCGGCCCGCAGCACAACCTTAGAGTTGTAATCGCCCGAGAAAACCGGCGGGAAAAATTGTTGAATATCCCGGATTGCCCGGAGAGGTCCTAGCGTCGAACGTTCGATGTGCGTACCGAACTGCTTCGGATTCGCGATGGATGCTTGTGTGCGTGATGTGTTGCTGATGTGGTCGGAGGGTGGACAACGGGGGGCCGGTGGGATACAGTTCGGGTTGTAGACCGTGTTGAGCGAAGGTTGAACATGGGCGGCGACGGTGTCGCCCGTGGGACGCGGTCCTGGGCGATCGGAGCCCGCAGATGGCACGCAAGGCCGACGGTGGACATTCGGGGTGCTCGGGGTTCCAGGACCTTGGCGTGACCCGGCGGTCGATGCTCAAGGCGGGGACTCTGGGGCTGACCGGCCTGGGGCTCCCCGAATTGATGGGCGGGCGTGCGCTTGCAGCGGCCACTCGCAAGGCGGGGAAGCTGAAGGCGGGGGGCGCCGACGGGTTCGGCCAGGCCAAGGCGTGCATCCTGGTCTTCATGTGGGGCGGGCCTAGCCAGCTCGACACATGGGATCCCAAGCCCGAGGCGCCCGAGGCGATTCGAGGGCCGTTCAAGGCGATCTCGACGAGCGTGCCGGGGGTGCAGATCTCCGAGCACTTCCCGATGCTGGCGCAGCGGATGGACAAGCTGACCCTCATCCGGTCGATGTCGCACAACGACCCGGCGCATCTCTCCAGCGCCCACCGGGTGCTGACCGGCCACCTGGCCCCGACGCCCATCTCCGACGCGGCCGGCCCGACGCCGAACGATTCGCCCCACCTGGGCTCGCTGGTCGCCCGGATGATGCCGGCGCGTGGCGCGATGCCCGCCAGCGTGACGATGCCCTGGACGGTGGCCCATCCGGCGGCACCCGGCGGCAGGGCCCCTGGGCAGCACGCGGGGTGGCTGGGCAAGGCGTATGACCCGTTCGCCGTCGAGGGCGACCCCAACAATCCCGCCTTCAAGGTCGCCGGCCTCGACCTGCCCGACGGCGTAAGCCCGGAGCGGATGGTCGGCCGACGCTCGCTGCTGGGGGGCCTGTCTCCGGTCGAGAGCTCGGGCGCCTGGGGCGGATTCCAGTCGAAGGCGATCGATGCCCTTTCCTCGGCCGAGGCCCGGGGCGCCTTCACGCTCGACGGCGAGGACCCCCGGCTCCGCGATCGCTATGGCCGGCACATCCACGGCCAGTGCCTGATGATGGCCCGGCGGCTGGTCGAGTCCGGCGTGCACCTTGTGACGGTCAACTGGCACGACGACGGCCAGAATTTCTGGGACACCCACGGTGACAACTTCGACCACCTCCAGAATCGCCTGATGCCGCCGGCCGACCGCGCCTTCTCGGCGCTGCTGGACGACCTGGAGGCCAGGGGGATGCTCGACGAGACGCTCGTCGTCTGGACGGGCGAGTTCGGCCGGACCCCGCGGATCAACCCGGTGGCCGGCGTGCGCGGGGGCCGCGAGCACTGGCCGCGCTGCTACACCGCGGCGATGGCCGGCGGCGGGGTGAAGCGAGGGTCAATCTACGGGGCCTCCGACCGTTGGGCCGCGAGCCCCATCCAGAACCCGGTGAGCCCCGACGACGTGGGCGCGACCATCCTGCACGCCCTGGGGATCGACCCCGCGCTGGAGCTGTTCGACCCCCTGGGCAGGCCCCTGCGGGTGAACAACGGCAACGTGGTGCGCGACATCTTCGCCTGATCGGACGCCTCCCGATCGAACCGACATCGCCCGCGTTCCGGCCATCAGGTCGGGACGCGGGCGTTTCTCATTGAGCCCGGGTCGGTCCGTCGACCGAGGCATCCGATCCTCAAGGCTCTTCATCCCCGACGACCAGTCGTGTGTTGATGGTTTGCGAGTGCGATTTCGGCACGTTCAACGAATTCTGGATGCGAGCGTCAGAGGGTGTTCTAGCCTTTGTTAGCCGGTATCCAGGGTGGACGAGCCGGGTTGCGGGACGATCTGAGGAGGTTCGATCGATGGTGAGCAACATGCGCAGGATCGCGTTCGGCTTCGCAGCGCTGGCCCTGATGTCGGGGATGTTGACACGGGTCGATGCGGGGATGATCAACCATTCGATTCACTCGCAGTACTTCAGCCCCAACATCAATTCGCTGTACCACGACCAAGGGACGCAGGTCGTCGCCCCCACGGCGACGTTCCAGGCGAAGCAGTTCGGTTCGCCATTCCTCCAGGCCGTGCTCAGCGACACGAACCTGACGATCACGAGCCTGATCACCGGGAACCAGACCTTCGCCAACTCGAGCTTCAACGGCTTCAGCTTCACCGACATCGCCGGCAATCTTGGCGTCAACACATTCGCGATCGACCCCTCCTCGAACATCGTGGGATTCTCGAGCTCGAGGATCACGCTCACTCAAGGTCGGTTGCTGGTCAACCTCGCCGGCCTCCGGTTCACGTCGAACGGCGTGATCTCCCTGACGCTCACCTCGGTGCCCGAGCCCACGTCCCTGGCCCTCTGCGGCATCGGCGGCATGATCGGGATCGTCACCCTGGCCCGACGCAAGCGTCCCGTCACCTGATCGGCGGCCAGCTCAATGCACGCGGACAATCGCGGGCCCGGCGACCTGGGTATCATGAGGCGACAAGCCATGTGATACGCCTGGCTCCCGGGCCTTTTTACAATCGCGAACCCGCATCGATCGGACGGCCGCATGACGCTCGATGAACTTGAAAAATCGTTGCCGAGTGGATTCCACGACGCCGATGTTGCCAGTCTCCGGATCGATTACGTCCGCCGGGAAGTCGTGATCGAGATGGACATCAGCGTCGGTCTTCCTGACGATGGACCGGACGAGCGCGATGCTTATCGCCTGGCGACCGTGACAATCTCGGGGCTGCTGTACTGCTGCATCGAGCCCCCGTTCCCCGACTATCCCTACCAGGTGGCGGGCCCGCTCTGGGTGGACTCGGGCTCGGTCGAGTCGATGAAATGGCCGCCGGAGATGAAGTTGCCCGGCCCGGTCCCCCAGGGGGCCTTTGCCCACTATATTTACGTCAGCAGCTGGAATTCATGCATCTACATCTCGGCGCATTCAGCGAGCATTGAATGGCAGGGAGAGGCGCGAACCCGCTGAGAACCGAACCCTCGGTTTGAGATGATCGGTCGGTGGCCGAGGGCCAGTGAGAAGGTCAGGCCAGGCGGCTGGATTCGAGGGCCTGGTCGAGGTCGGCGATGAGGTCGTTCACGTCCTCGATGCCGCAGGAGTAGCGGACGAGGGTCTCGGGGATGCCGAGGGCGGCCCGCTGGTCGGCGGTCAGCTCGACGTGGGAGCCGGTGGCCGGCGGGGCGACGACGGTCTCGACGGCCCCGAGATTGGCGGCTCGGTGGGCCCAGCGCAGGCGGGGGAGGAACCGCTTCACGGCGTCGAACTCGCCGTGGAGCTGGAAGCTGAGCACGCCGCCGTAACCGCCGGGCATTTGCCGCTTGGCCACGTCGTGGTTGGGGTGGTCTTCCAGGCCGGGGTAGAAGACGCTGGCGACGCGGTCGTGGGCCTTCAGGTGGCGCGCGATCGTCAGGGCGTTGCTGTTCTGGCGTTCGACGCGCAGGGCCAGGGTCTTCATCCCGCGCAGGATCAGGTAGGCGGCCTCGGGGTGGAGGGTGGCGCCGGTGATCTCGCGGCGACGGAAGACGGCCTCGACGAGATGCTTGTCGCCGGCCAGCACGCCGCCGAGGGCGTCGGCGTGGCCGCCCAGGAACTTGGTGGCGCTGTGGACGACGAGGTGGGCGCCAAGTTCAAGCGGGTGCTGATTGATGGGCGTGGCGAAGGTGTTGTCGACGACGACGATCGCCCCTTTGGCTCGGGCCCGGGCGGCGAGGCGGGCGATGTCGAGGATCTTGCAGGTGGGGTTGGTGGGCGTTTCCAGGTAGAGAACGCGCAGGCCCGCGTCGATGGCGGCCTCGATCTCGCCTTGGTCGTGGGTCTGGCAGAGGGTGACCTTCACACCGATCCTGGGGAGGAACTCGTCGAAGAGTCGGTTGGTGCCGCCGTAGGTGTCGGTGACGGAGACGACCCGCTGGCCGGTTTCCAGCAGGGTGAACAGGGTGTCGCTGATGGCGGCCATGCCGGTGGAGAAGCTGGTCGCGGCCTCGGCCCCTTCCAGGACGCGCAGCTTCTCCTCGAAGACGGCGACCGTGGGATTGGTGTTGCGGCCGTAGATGTGCCCCTCGGCCTCTCCCAGCGAGACGGCCCGCCAGTGGTCGAGGTCGTCGTAGCCGAACGAGACGCTGTGCACCACCGGGACCTGGGTGGCCCCCTGCATGTGCGTCCCCCCTTCGCCGGCCCAGACGGCCTGGGTACGCATGGAAACGGGGGTCGGGCGGTTGCTCTCGGGCTCGGACATCGGCGGAACTCCGGCGTTGCGTGCGTCGTCGATCGTGGGGGCGGGATCGGGCGAATTGATCGCCATACCCTAATAAGAAAAAACCTGGATGGATAGGGCTGGGGGATGGTTCACCACGGCCGAAAGGTCGTCCTTGTCCACTTCCAGCTCGCAAACTCTGCCGTCAAGAACATGCAGGAGATAATGAATGACGATTCCATCGGAATCCGCGCATTCACCCTCAGCGGGAACGCGGCCACTCACGGAAGCTGCCTTGATTGGAGACCGAACCTGAATCTCGAGGCTGCCATTTTCGTCGAGCGATTTGACCCAGCAGTCCTGGATTTGAATGGCGAGTTCATCGCGTCCGGGGAAATCGACCGCGAGAAGGCGGTCGATTCTCGCCGTTTCAACGGAGTTCAACTCTCGAAAATCTCTGTGTAAAACCATGAAAAGATCCGACAGATCCCGGCCTTCACTTCTTCGACGGAACAAGCGAGGACTTCGAGATTTTCCCCATGTGCTGGAGCTGACAAATGGCGAAGAGAGCCGCGATGGATACGAGTTGGATGATCAGGAGTGCCCCCTTGAAGAAGAACAAGGCGTGCACCACGAACATAAGCAGCCCTAATCCGCTGGCGGAGAGGGTTTTCTCATCGATAGGCGAGGTCGACCGAAGTTTCAGATAGAAAACCGCGACGATGACCGCGTCGAAAGCCATTAGACCGAAAATAATCCTCGTCAGGAAATCCATCAAAAGTCCTTTCGTGTCAACATGACTCAGGCCTTTTCAAATCAATGTTTGCGGAAACTTGACGATTTGCCGCGACCAATCGTCAAGTTTCCACATTTCGCCGCCGAGTTCCAGGCCAGTCCGCAGGCGCACGACCCATTCGCAGGTCAGGCCACGGGCAAGGTCCAGGGGGACCGGTAGGGGCGGCTGAGCATCGCGGCGGCTTCGTCATCACCCAGGATCTTCTCGGCCACGGGGTCCCAACGCAGGCGGTCTCGGCCCAGGCGCATGGCAATGTTGCCCAGGTGGCAGACGGTGATCGACCGGTGCGCGATCTCGGCCGGCGCGGCGGTGGGACCCCGGGAGATGACGCAGTCGATGAAGTTGCGGAAGTGGTCGTCGCTGGCGTAGAGGTGGATCTCGCCCTGTTTAATCTCCGAGTCGTGCAAGGACGCGGGGTCGGTCGTGAACTTGCCCCGGTCGGCGTGGATGGTCCCCTCGGTGCCGACGAACGTGACGCCCATCGGGTTGGTGTTGGCGACCTGCATGACGACCCCGTTCTCATAGACGGCGTCGAAGGTGAACTCGGTCGCGGTGTTCCAGAGGGGGTCGGGGGCGAACACCCCCTTGGCGTTTCGGATCTCGACGGGCCCAGTCAACTCGGTCCCCATGCCCCACTGGGCGCAGTCGGGGTGGTGGCCTCCCCAGTCGGTGACGTTGCCGCCTGAGTAATCGAAGATCCAGCGGAAATTGACGTGGCAGCGGGCGGGCGCATAGGGGGCGTCGGGCGCCGGGCCGAGCCAACGGTCGTAGTCGAACCCCTCGGGGACGGGGGCGACCGCCTTCTTGTCGGCGTTCCTGGCGAGGTCGGGCCGGCCGCCCGGGAGGCCGACCTTGACGACCTTTAAGGCGCCGATCCGGCCGTTGCGGACGAGCTCGCAGGCCTTGCGGAAATGGGGGTCGGACCGCTGCTGGCTGCCGGTCTGGAAGACGACGCCGTGCTTCTTCGCCGCGTCGGCCATGGCGCGGCCCTCGGCGATGGTCAGCGACAGCGGCTTCTGGCAGTAGACGTCCTTCTTGGCCTTGCAGGCCTCGATGACGGGGATGGCGTGCCAGTGGTCGGGGGTGGCGACCTCGACGGCGTCGATGTCGGCGCGGCCGAGGATCTCGCGGAAGTCGACGACGGCGTCGCAGCCCTTCGAGGTGCCCGGCCCCTTGTCCTTGATCTTGCCGTAGTGGTCGTCCACCAGCCGCCTGGCGGGCTCTCGGCCGCCGAGCTTGTCTTCCCAGTAGCCCTTGCTCTCGCGGTTGACGTCGCAGACGGCGACGATCTGGACCCGCTCGTCCTTCAGGAACGACCGGATGTCGTTGAACCCCTGGTTGCCGGTGCCGATGACCGCCAGCGTGATCCGGTTGCTGGGCGCGACCTTGCCGCCGAGGCCCAGGGCCGAGCCGGGGATGATCGTGGGGAAGGCGAGGCCGGCGGCGGCCGCGCCCAGGAAGGCCCGGCGCGTGTGGGCCGTCGCGGCAGGTTTCGGGTCGAGCATCGATCTGGGCCTCCTGGGTCGGTTGTCGCGGGCGAGCCCGTTATCGTCGCCGGCGCCCGCCCGGATTTCGAGGGGCTGGCGGTTGCGGCCGGGTCCGGGAGATGGAAAGATCGTCGGAGTTGACACCCCCCGGCAGGCCCGACCCGCTCCGGCCCCCACCCCCCGCCTCGTTTCCCGGGAGCTATCCCCCGATGCATTTCGAAGACCCGGCGTCGACGGCGTCGCCATCCACGGGGGCCGACACCGGGCCCTGGTACAAGGACCTGACCCGATATCACTGGTTCGTGCTGGTGGTGGCCTGCATGGGCTGGCTGTTCGACACGATGGATCAGCAGCTCTTCAACCTGGCCCGCAAGCCGGCCATCACCGAGCTGCTGACCGTCGGCGGGGTGCGGCCTGCCCCCGAGCTGGTGACGAAATATGGCGCCTACGCAACCTCGATCTTCATGGTCGGCTGGGCGATCGGTGGCCTGATCTTCGGGGTGCTGGGCGACAAGATCGGCCGGGCGCGGACGATGCTGCTGACGATCCTGATCTACTCGCTCTGCACGGGCCTGAGCGCCCTGTCGGTGGGGGTCTGGGACTTCAGCTTCTACCGATTTTTGACCGGACTGGGCGTCGGCGGCGAGTTCGCGGTGGGCGTGGCGCTGGTGGCCGAGGTGATGCCCGAGCGGGCCCGGCCGTTCGCGCTGGGCTGGGTGCAGGCGCTCTCGGCGGTGGGCAACATGCTGGCCGCGTTGATCGCGATCGTGCTGGGCCTGCTGGAGCAAGCGGGCCAGATTGGCATGGACGCGACGGGCAAGGGGATGGCCCCCTGGCGGATCATGTTCCTGGTGGGCATGTTCCCCGCGCTGCTGGCGATCCTGATCCGCCGCAGGCTGAAGGAGCCCGAGCGCTGGAAGGCGGCCGCGGCCGCCGAGGCGAAGGAGGAGATCGCCGGGGCGCCGAAGCTGGGCTCGTTGAGCGAGATGTTCAGCGACCCGCGGTGGCGGCACAACCTGATCGTGGGGATGATGCTGGCGTTTGCCGGCGTGGTGGGCCTCTGGGGGATCGGCTTCTTCAGCTTCGACGTGATCCGGCCGATCTTCGAGGGGCACTTCAAGGCGCAAGGCCTCAACCCCAAGGAGATCGCCGGCAAGCTGACGATCTGGACGGGGATCACGTCGCTGCTTCAGAACTTCGGCGCATTCTTCGGCGTCTACGCCTTCAGCCGGGTGACGGCGAAGATTGGCCGCAAGCCGGCATTCGCCATCTCGTTCGTCCTGGCGATGGCGTCGACGGCGTTCACCTTCTGGTATATCAGCGAGTTCTGGCATATTTTCGTCTTGATCCCGATCATGGGATTCTGCCAGCTCACCGTCTTCGGCGGCTACGCGATCTACTTCCCCGAGCTGTTCCCGACCCGCCTGCGCAGCACCGGCACGTCGTTCTGCTACAACGTGGGGCGGCTCGTCGCGGCGCTCGGCCCGTTGTTCCTGGGCCAGCTCACCGTCGTCTACAGCGGCTACGGCGAGATCATGTCCAACCGCCTGGCCTGCGTGACGATGACCGCCTGCTTCCTGATCGGCCTGGCCGCGCTCCCCTTCGCCCCCGAGACGAAGGGCAAGCCGCTGCCGGAGTGACGGGTCTCCGGGTGCCATGCTTGTGCGTTGAGGACGCATGGCACCCGGGCGGGGTACCGGTCGGAGCCCGTTGCTTCCCGGCGGGTCAGGCTCGGTTGGATTTCAGGGTGCCGATGATCTCGCGCACCGAGGTGAGGCCGGCGGCTTGAAGGTGGGTTTCGAGGTCGTCGACGAGGCGGTCGGCGGCGGCGGGGTCGGCAAAGGTGGCGGTGCCGACCTGGATGGCGGTGGCCCCGGCCGCGAGGAATTCGAGGGCGTCGTCGGCGTTGGAGATGCCGCCGACGCCGATGATGGGCAGGTCGGGAAGGGCGCGGGAGACCTCCCAGACGATGCGCAAGGCCAGCGGCTTGATGGCCGGGCCGCTGAGGCCGCCGATGTCGTTGGCCAGCACCGGGCGGCGGCGGCGCCAGTCGACGACCATCCCGCGGAAGGTGTTCACCAGGCTGACCGCGTCGGCGCCCCCCTCGGCGGCGGCGCGGGCGATGGCGACGATGTCGGTGACGTTGGGCGTCAGCTTGGCGATGAGCGGCAGCGGGCAGACCGCGCGGACGCGGGCCACCAGCTGGCCAACAGCCGCGGCGTCGATGCCCAGGTCGAGCCCGTGGCTGACATTCGGGCACGAGACGTTCAGCTCCAGCGCCGCCAGCCCAGGGCACTCGCCGATGCGGGCGGCCATGGCGACGAACTGGTCCTCGTCCTCGCCGGCGATGTTGCCGATGACCGCCGTGCCCACCGTGCGCAGGTAGGGCATGTGGTGGTCGATGAAGTGCTCCAACCCGTCGTTATCCAGTCCGATCGCGTTGAGCAGGCCCGAGGCGGTCTCGGCCGTGCGCGGCGTGGGATTGCCGGCACGCGGTCGAGCGGTGACCGTCTTGGGGATGACCCCGCCCAGACGTTCAATGCGGACGAACGGGCTCATCTCGCGCACGTATCCGAACGTACCGGAGGCCACGAGGACGGGGTTCTTCAGCTCGAGCCGACCGAGGCGTACGCTCAGATCCATGGCCAACCGGCTCTCCGAAGGGGGCGAGGCGTTGCACTTGCGAATCGCCCGAGCATAGCCGAAAGGCCCTGCATGCGGCGAGCCGGGATGTCGGGGGCAATAACCGGCCAACGGCGGCGAATCTCCGGAGTTCCGACTTCATGAGGGAGACTCACGACGATGGCACGACCGCGACGCAACTCGCGCAAGACGAAACCAGCGGTTCCCGCCGCGCCTCTTCCCGCGTCCAGGCCGCAGCCTCCGAAGGCAAAAGGGGGCTGGCGAGAGACGGTGGAGTCGTGCGTGGCGGTGGCGCTGGTCTACCTGCTCGTCGGCTTCGAGGCGCAAGGGTTCGTGATCCCGACGGGGTCGATGGGCCCGACCCTGATGGGGCGTCACAAGGAGCTGGCGTGCCCCGAGTGCGGCTCGGTCTTCCAGGTGAATGTCAGCGAGGGGACCGAGGTGGCCCGGGGCACTTGCGGGAATTGCCGGAACGATGCGGCGATCGGCGGGCTGCCGGTCTTCCAGGGCGACCGGATCGGGGTGATGAAGACGAACGTGGCCTGGCCGGGGCTGTTCGGCGGCCCGAAACGCTGGGAGATGATCGTCTTCCGCCGCCCGGAGATTCCCAACGAGCCTTACATCAAACGACTGGTCGGACTCTCCGGCGAGCAGATTCGCATCGACAACGGCGACATCTATGCCCGCCCCCTGGGGACCTCGGCCCCATTCCGCCGACCCGAGCGGTCGACCGAGCATCGGCGGGGGATGCAGATGCTCGTCCACGACGACTCGCACAGGGCGAAGGCGCTCCGGGGCGACCCTCGGTGGGATCGCTGGACTGGCTGGAGCGAGGGGCCGACCGGCCTCTATCGACCGGGCGATGCGCCGGGTTGGTCCGAGCTGCGATATCGCCACGTCGTGCCCGAGCCCGATCAGTGGGCGGCGATCCGAGTGGGAGTTGATCTGCCGCATCCGCCCAGGCCCACCCTGATCACCGACTTCAACGCCTACGACACCGACGTTCCCGCGGGCCTGGAACTCGAACCTCGCGCGTCTTCCAAGGGCTGGCTCTATCCGCACTGGGTCGGTCAGCTCACGCTGGCGCTGCGCCTGCACGTCGAGCAACCCCGTGGCGCGGTGCGATTCGAACTCATCGAGGGGGGCGTGCCCCTCACATGCGAGGTCGACCTGACCAGCGGACTGGCGACCTTGAGACGCGGCGATGAGCCGCTGGGCGAGCCGAGGCCGACGCCGATTCGCGGGGCGGGAGCCTACGACGTCGAGTTCGCCAATGTCGACGGCCGTCTCTCGCTCTGGGTCGACGGCGAGGCTCCCTTCGGCGACGGGATCGAACATCGTGGCGAGCGAGTCGGTCCGACCTCGGCCGACCTGGCACCGGTCGCGGTCGCGTCGCGCGGGGCCTCGGTCCGTGTCGGCGGCCTCGTCCTGAGCCGCGACCTGTACTACACGCAGTTCCCCACCCGGCAAGACGACCAGGCGCTCGATCGGACCGATCCCTCCGAGCTGTTCGACCTGCTGGCCGACCCCGATCGTTACGCGTCGACGATCAAGGCGGCGGCCACCGAGTACGACATCAGGCCGGGGCATTCCATGATGCTGGGCGACAACAGCGCGTGGAGCAACGACGGCCGATCCTGGGGGAAAATCGACCAGATTGATCCCTTAAAGCCCGGCGAAGGCTGGACCTCGACGCCCCGTGCCAGCTGGGAAGTGCCGGACAACCTGCTGATCGGAAAGGTGTTCGCCGTCTACTGGCCGCATCTCAGGCCGTTCGGCCCCGACCTGCGGCTGTCGAAGGATGTGCAACTGCCGGCGCGACCCTACTTCGAGCGGATGAAGTGGGCGCATTGACGCCGGTGAACAATGCCATGCGTGTTGAGATCGAGAACAATTCGACCGCCCAGAACAATGGACAATCGGCTCTCGGTGTACGAGTGCGAATCTTCCGAGCAAGGCGGGACGACACCGTGCCCGGCGAGCCGGGAAGCGGGCTGCATGGCGTCGCCCCCCTCTCCGGACCGGGTCAATTAAGCTCGAAGGTGAAGCGGTTCTCGAGGCCGGGCTTGATCGTGGCCTTGAGGGGTGTGTTGGCCGGGTCGCGATATTTGGAGGCGGCGGCGAGCTTCGGGCCTTTCGTCCGGGGCTTCTGAGCGTCGGGGTTGGCCTCCTCGCCCGAGTCATCGTCGCCCGGGTTGCCGGCTCCCACCAGGACGGTGACCTTGTACTCGCCCGAGGGCACGCCGTCGTTGGCCAGGTAGGAGCTGAGCTGGAAGCTGCCGTCGGCGGCGGTCTCGGTCGTCGGGTTGGCGATCGGGTAGCCGGCCTGGCCCTCTGGGATTTTCACGGTTGCAGGGTCGACCGGGTGGAACCGGACGAGGGCGTCGGCGACGGGCTTGCCGCCGGCAAGGACGGTTCCCCCGGCCGGGTAGACCTTGAGGCGGAACTCGTCCGAGCCGCAGCCGGCGAGCGAGGTCAGGGCAGCGAGGGCGAGCGAGAGTGCGGCCGTCGCCTGGTGGCGCGGCGCCCGGAAGGAGTGCGAAGGCATGGTGAGGGAACTCATCAAGGGGAAGGGCAGGGCAGCAATAAGTTGCCGCCCTGCCGCTTGAATGGTGTGGCGACGGATCAGTACTGGTCGGACGAAACGACCTCGCCGCCGCTTCGGGACAGCAGGCGGGCGAAGATCCGGATGTCGAGCGTAGACTTGATGAACCGGACCGAGCCGTCGCCCATCAGGCTATTGGCTCCGCCCGGGTGGAAGGCGTAATTTTCGTTGTTGTTGGTGCAATTGGTATGGCAAGGCCCGGGGTTTTTGAGCCCATCGACGGTGAAGCCGTGTGTGGTGTAGCCCGAGTCATAGTCGGCCCAGCCACCGCCGGTGCCGGCGCTGGGGACGAAGGTCGCCAGCTTCCTCCAGCCTCGATAGCGGAACGGTCGGGCGGCGATCTCGCTGACGAGGAACGTGTTGGTCAGGCCGTCGGTGACGTCGGAGTGGCGGGTCTGGTTGTTGGGCAGGGCGTCGGTGGCATTGCGTAGCATGGCGATCTGGCCCGAGATGGGGTCGACCAGGCCCGTTGCGGCGAGATTGACCTCGATCCCATTGTTGACCGCGTAGTCGGTCATGGCCATCTTGATGCCCGTATACGTGGCCGACGACTGCACGTTGGTGTCGTCGAAGACGTGGTAGCGGTCCGCCTCGGGGGTCGAAGGGCAGGCGAACATCGCGAGCTGGGTGCCGACGGTCGTGGAGTTGACCCGCTCGCGTGAGTCGAGCCGGATGTTGTAGGTGTTGAAGACCTGCTGCTGCTCTGCGAAGGGGAGGAGGAATGTCAGGAAGTAATGGCTGCCGCGTTCGGGGTGGCGAGCCGGGAGGTCTCGTCCCTGATCGTCGACGTTGATGGCCATGGCCTTCAACTCGCCGGCCGCGGTGATGCCCGAGGGGGGGAAGAAGCCGTTGGTCGACTCGAAATTGTGCAGGGCTAGGCCGATCTGCTTCATGTTGTTGACGCACTGCGCGCGCCTGGCGGCCTCGCGGGCGCTCTGCACGGCGGGGAGCAGCAGCGAGATCAGCACGGCGATGATCGAGATGACGACCAGCAATTCGATGAGTGTGAAGCCGGCGTGACGACGTGATGAGGCGAGCGGCTGGGGCACGGTTGGATTCCTGGGAACTTCGCCGATGCGAGCGTCGATGGACGCGGCAGCGGCGACGGGGCGGCGAGATGAACAGATGGGCCGGGGCCCTGCGATGGGGGGCGGTCGTGCGGACCGCTATCCATTCACATTCGCCTGATTATCCCCTCGCTCCGGGAAGGTTGCGTGAAGCCTTCGTGATGCTCCCGAGTTTCTTCGGTGCGCGCAGCATCCCACCCCGCAGCCGGCGGCCCGGCTGCGGGGTGGGATGAGAAGTCGGCGTCGTCCCGAGAAATCTCAGATCTTGGGCAGGGTCCAGGGGGCCCGGTACTCGGCGCGAGAGAGGTGCTGGTTGGCGGCCTCGTGGTTAGTCACGCGCTCGGCCTTGGCGTCCCAGTGCAGCTTCTCGCCGGTCAAGAGGGCCATGTTGCCCAGATGGCCGGTGCTGGTCAGGCGATGGCCGTACTCGAAGTGGCACGACGCCTGGCCGCGGCTGGCGATGGCGTCGAGCCACTCGCGATGGTGGCCGACGGATCGGGGCAGGGTCTTGGGTGGCAGGCTGATCTCGGCGCCCTTCTTGTTGGCGAAGACCTGATGGCTGCCGTAGTCGGAGACGAGCGTGGCCTCGGAGCCGTAGAAGGCGATCCCCATGGACTTGCCCTCGAAGCCGCGAGGGTTGACGTCGGACGAGCTCCAGACGAGGTCGAAGCCCTTCTCTCCCTTGGGGTAGTGGTAGACGACCTCGAGGGTGTCGGGGGTCTCCGCGTTATCCTGAAGGCCGTACCGGCCGCCGGTGGCGGTGATGGTCTCGGGGGCGTCAACTTCCATGGCCCAATGGACCAGGTCGATGATGTGGCAGCAGAAGTCGCAGAGGCTGCCGCCGGCGTAATCCCAGAAGTAGCGCCAGTTGAAGGTGAAGCGATTGGCGTTGAACGGACGCTTGGGGGCCGGGCCCAGCCAGAAGTCGTAGTCGACGCCGGCGGGGGGCTGCGACAGATCATCCGGGCTGCCGAGGCCGCTGTGGTCGCCGTTGAGCCAGACCCGGGCCTTCAGGACCTTGCCCAGGGCGCCCGACTGGACGATCTCGACGACCCTGCGATAGTTCTCGCCAGCGTGGATGAGGTTGCCCATCTGGGTGACGCGCTTGTACTTGGTCGCGGCGTCGACCATCGCCCGACCCTCGGCGATCCGATAGGACAGGGGCTTCTCGCAGTAGACGTCCTTGCCGGCCTGGCAGGCCATGATGGCCGGGATGGCGTGCCAGTGGTCGGGCGTGGCGATGACGACGGCGTCGATGTCCTTGCGTTCGAGCACCTTGCGGAAGTCGCCGTAGGTGTCGGGCTTGCCGTCGACGGCCGACCGGGCGCGGAGGAGGTGGGGCTCGTAGACGTCGCATAGCGCGGCGACGTTGACGTCGGGCATTGTCTTGAAGATGTTCAGCAGGCCTGAACCCATGCCGCCGACGCCGATGAAGCCGAGGCTGATCTTGTCATTGGCCCCGACGGCCTTTTTCGGCTCGTCGGCGCCGGCCCTGGTGGCGGCCAGGCTCGCTGCGGCAAACGCCGAGGCGGCCAGGAAGTCGCGCCTGGTGGTGGGATCGGTCATGGGCGGGTCCTCGTTTGCTGCCTGCGTCTGGTGGGGGTCGCCATGCCCGGTGGCTGGCGACGCGTGTCGGCGGGGGAAGCCCGTGCAAATTCGGGGTTCTTGACCGCGTTGGTACCAGAGCCGAGGCCGGCGCTCAAGCGTGAACCGGCCCCGGATGGTCTCTGCCCCAGGTTCCAGCGACGATCCGGATCGCCCCGGGGCGGGTGGCCAGCTTGTGCACCACGAGCAAGGTGAGGATCGTCGTGGACGCCACGATGACCAGCTTGACCACGCCCGGCAGGGGGACATCGGCCAGGAACGGGGCGAGCCAGGCGACCAGCGGCAGGTGGGCCAGGTAGATCCAGTACGAGGCGGCGACCAGGGGGCGGACGCCGCGGATGGGGCGGTCCAGATAGCACAGGGCCAGGCCGATGACCCCGCAGACGAGCAGCCAGGTGACGAGCGAGGTCGCCGCGGCCGACGCCGTGTGGGCCAGCTCGGGCCCGAATGACAGCCGCACCGGATCGAGGCCGGATCGCCGCAACAGGCCCGCCGTGCGGGTGAGCGGCCAGCAGACCAGGGCCAGGGCGAGCAGCCTGATCGGGTACCGCGCCAGGGCCTGGACTTGCTCCGGGTGGCGGCCCAGCATCCAGCCGAAGGCGAAGAAGCCCCAGTCGCCGAGCAGCGACGAGGCGGGCGGCAGGAACGACGAGGGCGTCTCCAGAGCCGCGCCCGGCGAGATCCAGAACGCCGGCAACGTCGCTACGGCGAACGCCAGAGGCCCCAGGGGCGACTGCAAGGCGCCGCGGAAGGCCGCGTCGAGCCGGATCGCCAGGCTGGGCATGCCGCGGACCAGCCGGGCGGTCAGCGCCGCCAGGGTGCAATACAGGATCAGGTTCTCGAGGAACCAGAAGTGCATCGGACCGGGCCGGTCCAGTAGCGACCCTTCGCGGATGGCCAGCAAGATGGAGGCGACCGGGCCGACGCCCGCGGGTGTCCGCGCCCAGGCGAAGGCGGCGCGGGTGATGGGGAACGCAATCACCCAGCCCGCCACCAAGGGCAGTCCGATCCGCCGCATCCGGTCGCGGACGAGCCCGGCCGGCCCTCGCCTGCGGTGGGTCGACGCCGCGAAGAACCCCGCCAGCACGAAGAAGGCCGGCATCCGGAACAGGCCCGACCCCGTCAGCAACAGGTCGCAGACGATGCTGGTCTGCGAGTCCTTGAAGACCCAATGCCTGCTGGAGGGGATCTGGCTGTAGGACAGAGCGGTATGGACGACGACGCCCAGCAGCATCATCGAAGCCCGGAGGCCGTCGAAGGCATGGAAACGCGTTGGGACAAGGTCTGGCTTCATGCCTTCACCTCTTCGACCTGGAACGCGGCTAGCCAGCCGAACACGCACGCATCCTTATGAGCGTGTCCGAGGTACGGCTCCCAACCGGGAGCAATTTCCGCCCGTTCGATGCGGCGAAAGTGGGGTTGCTCGGTCGGAGCCTTCCGCTGTTCCGGACCCGAGTGTCCGGGGTTCAAACGAAAGCGTTCGTTCTACATGGAGGCGAGCGCCGGGTCGACCCGATTTCGCCGTGTTTGTGGCCATAAATGCGGGTATAGCCGACGCAAGTTAAAAGAGTGTATTGGTTTGAGAAAATGATTAATTCGCGTAAATCCATGTAAACGCGTTGCCAGAGCGGAGGGCGATCGAGAGAAAACGTGCGATTTTCCGGCGGCGGGTTGGTTGCATGATGATCGGCGTGGATCGCCCAAGCGTGGTCGAGAGTCTGATGCGTTGGGTGCGGGGCCGGAGGTGCATTGGGCGGCCGAGAGCAGCCCGGCTGGACGGTCTGGGGGCGGTCGGATTCTCGATGGCCCTCTGGGCGAGGTTGCACTCTCTGATGGCGTACTGGATGCGCCTTGGACCGCCGAAGACCCCGGTCGGCTGCCGGGGTTGCTCGATTCCAAGGCCATCGGCGCTTCCTTCGGTTCCCGCCGGGCGTCGCTCGTTGCCATTGGAGAGCCGTTGACCCAGGCCGGCCCGTCTCAGTACCGGCGGACGCCGGGATCAATGCCCTGAGACCAGGCGTCGATCCCCCCTTCGAGGTTGTGAACGCCCGTCAGGCCCCGGCCCGCGAGCCAGCGTGCGACGGTCATCGACCGCATCCCGTGGTGACAGTAGACGAAGACCGGGGCCGTCTCGGCCACCTCGCGGATCTGCTCATAAGACTCCTGGATGCTGCCCATGGGGACGTGCAGGTCGGTCGCATGCACGGGCGCGGCGATGGCGCAATAGTTCCGCTCGTCGTCCTCGCGCACGTCGAGCAGGACCAGGGGCTGACCTTCGTCGAGGCGCTTCTTGAGATCGTCGGGCGAGCATAAGCCCACGCCAAACCTGGATTCGGCCATCGTTGGATCGGTCCTGCGGGGTGATGTCGGGGCGATCCCCGATGAGACCACAAACGCATCCCCCGGTCGAGTCCGCCGGCGGCCTTGGGCCTTGGCCGGCCTTTCGGTTCGGCTACAATCGGGGCCCGGCCGGGCGGGTCCCGGCCTTCGTGCGAGGGGGCGAAATCCGGTGATGATGAGTTTCAAGGGCCTTCTGGCCGCGTCGCTGGGGCTCCTGTCCCTGGCCACGTCACAGGGCGATGCGCGGGCGCAGGCACCGCCGCCCTCGGCCACGATCGAGCCCAAGGCGGAACAGCTCGCGGCGATCGCGGCCAAATCCGACGAGCTGGAGAAGGCCCTTGTGTCGATCGAGCGGGGGATCGTCCCGCCGAAGTCGGCCGATCTGGTGGCCGACGTCCGCGTCTACCTCCGCGCGGCCCGATTGATCGTGGAACACGGCGAGTTCTACACCCCTGCGTACGCGGATTGGACGCTGGAGGGGCTGGGCAGGGGCCTGGACCGGGCGGGCAAGCTTGCCCATCGCGAGAGCCCATGGGCGACCGCCGAGGGATCGACCGCTCGCGGATATGTCTCCAGGGTCGATGGATCAATCCAGCCCTATGCGGTGGTCGTCCCCGCGGGAGGTGTGCCCGCGGACAGGAAGCTGCGGCTCGACGTCGTCCTGCACGGGCGCGGGGCGACGCTCAACGAGGTCAGCTTCCTGCACGCTCACCAGGGCAAGCCCGCGCCGGCGGGGCAGGCGGGCCTGGTGCTGCACGTCTTCGGCCGGGGGAACAACGCCTACCGCTGGGCGGGCGAGACCGACGTCTTCGAGGCCATCGAGGCGGTCAAGCGGAACTATCCCGTCGACGACCGTCGAGTCGTCCTGCGCGGGTTCTCGATGGGCGGGGCAGGGGCCTGGCACCTGGGCCTGCACCACCCGGCCGCCTGGTCGTCGGTCGAGGCTGGCGCCGGTTTCACCGAGACGAAACGCTATGCCAAGCTCGCCAATCTCACCGAGGTCGAGGCCCGAGGGATCCACCTTTACGAGTCGGTGGATCATGCGCTGAACGCCTTCAACGTGCCGATGGCGGGCTATGGCGGCGAGGATGACCCGCAGTTGAAGGCGAGCCGCAATATTGAAGAAGCCTTGCGCACGCTGGGGTTCGCCCTGAAGGCCGACGGCCTGGTCACGCGAGGGACCGACATCGACTATCTCGGCGTCGTCGGCGCGAAGATGGGCCACAAGGTCGACCCGGCGAGCGCCGCCTTGCTCGCGGCCTTTCACGACGAGCACGCCAAGGACGGGGCGAACCTGGAACCCGCCCGAGTCCGGTTCGTCACGTACTCGCTCAAGTATCCGAAGGCCGCATGGCTGGCCGTCGAGCGCATGGGCGAGCACTACACGCGGGCGACCGTCGATGCCCGCGTCGAGGGCGGCTCCGTGATCGCGACCACGGAAAACGTGGCGGTCCTTTCGGTTCAGCGCCAGGTGGGCGAGACGATCAAGCTCGACGGCGACGAACTCCCCTTGAAGCTGGCGGCGTCGGGCCTGCTCCCCTCGGTTTACTACCAGAAGCGGGCCAAGGGTTGGGAGGTGCTCGACCACGAGGCCTCGCGCGGGTTGCAGGAGAACCTCGACGGAACCAAGGCACCCGGCCTTCAAGGCCCGATCGACGACGCATTCACCGGCCCGTTCCTCTGCGTCCGGGGCACCGGGACCCCCTGGAACCCGGCGCTCCAGGCCTGGGCCGACGCCCGCCTCGACCGCTTCTCCAAGGACTGGAGCAAGTGGATGCGGGGCGACCTGCCCGTCAAGGACGATGCGCAAGTGACAGAGGCCGACATTGCCGGCAAGAATCTGATCCTGTTCGGCGATCCCGGCTCCAACTCGCTCATCGCCCGCTCGCTCTCCGGGCTGCCGCTGACCTGGACGCGCGAGTCGTTGCGGCTCCGTAACACCTACGACGCGGCCACGCACTCGCCGGCCTTGATCGCGCCCAGCCCGCTGGCCAGGGGCCGCTACGTGGTGCTCAACAGCGGCCACACGTTCGGCGCATCGGCATTCAAGGGGACGAATGCGTTGCTCTATCCCCAGCTGGGGGATTACGCCGTCTTCGAGCTGGCCGACCCGAACCAGAAGGCCAAGGTTGCCGGATTCTTCGACGAGCGATGGCGGCTGCCCTGACCGCCCGAACGACCACGATGTGAACCGATCAGACGACCCACGGAGTGCCGCCCGATGAAGCCAACGATTCGAGCCGCGATCGCCCTGCTCTTGCTCGCGGCCCCCGCGGCGGGAGCCGTCGAGCCCTGGCAATTCACGGTCAACAACCCCGGCCCTGTGCTGGGCGAGACGCCCATCTGGTTCCAGGTCGATGCCGCCCCCGGCGCCTACCTGGTCCGGCCGGAAGGGAAAGGCCCCGCCCTCGCGGCGCAGGTCTACAAGGACGCGGGCAAGACGTATCTGGCCGTCGTGCTGCCGGCGCTCGACCAGGGTACGAACGGCTTCGAAGTGACACAGGCCGCCGACTCGGCCGCGGCGCCGGGCGTGGTGCTCACCGATGAGGGGCCGAACGTCGCCGTGACGGTCGGCGGCAAGCCCCTGACCGAGTACGTCAGCAATGTCGGGCCCAAGCCGTTCTTCTTCCCCCTGATCGGGCCGACCGGCGCCCCTGTCACGCGAGCCTTCCCCATGAAGAAGGTCGCGGGCGAGAAGCTCGACCACCCGCACCACCGTTCGCTCTGGTTCAATCACGGCAAGGTGAATGGTGTCGACTTCTGGTCCGAGATGCCCGGCCACGGCACGATCAAGGAGACGTCCAAGCTCACGAAGCTGGGCGGCCCCGCCGTCGGCATCCTACGCACCACCGACGACTGGATCGGGTCCGATGGCAAGAAGGTTTGCGAAGACGAGCGCGTCGCCCGGTTCTACAACACCAAGGGCGCCCGGGTCATCGACTTCGACTTCACCGTGAAGGCTAGCGAAGGGCCGCTCACCTTCGGCGACACCAAGGAAGGGTCGTTCGGCGTGCGTGTGGCCAGCAGCATGGATGTCACCGCCAAGCAAGGTGGCAAGATTATCAATGCCGAGGGACTGACCGATGACGCTGCCTGGGGCAAGCCCTCGGCCTGGGTCGACTATGTCGGGCCCGTCAACGGCAAGACGGTCGGCATCGCCATCCTCAATCACCCGACCAGCGTCCGCTACCCGACCACCTGGCACGTCCGCACTTATGGGCTGTTCGCCGCCAATCCGTTCGGAAATCGCGAGTTCGACCCCAAGTCCGGGCGCAGCGGTGACCTCGTCGTGCCGCAGGGCAAGTCGATCACGTTCCGCTATCGGGTCATCCTCCACGCAGGCGACACGACGGCGGCGCAGGTCGCCGCGGCGAACTCGGCCTATGCGTCGCTGGCGATCGGCGTCGAGAAGGCCAAGCCGTAAGTCAGGCGGGCGTCTCCGTCCGAGAAGGGCTGACGATCCCGTCGAGCGGCATGTCGTGCGGCTCGACGGGGAGGCCTTCGACCCACTGGGCGTCGAAGGCCAGCGCCCAGCGCGGGGCGTCGGGGCGTAGCTCGGGCAGCAGTCGGTCGTAGTAGCCGCCTCCGCGTCCCAGTCGATAGCCACGCGGGTCGAAGGCGAGGCCCGGGACGAGGACCCAGTCGATCGCTTTGGGGGAAAGCTCGGGGCAGGTCGCGGCGGGTTCGGGGATGTTCAGCGTGCCCGGGACGAGGTCGCGGTCGGGGTCGGCGATGCGGAAGAGGCGCAGGCGTTGACCGGCCGCATCCACGCGCGGGCAGGCGACGATCAGGTTTCGTTCGAGGGCCGAAGCGACCATCGGTCGCGTGTCGATCTCTTCGCGGAACGCGCGGACGTAGAGCAGGACCGTCCGAGCCGAGGAGAGGCCCGGCAGGGTCTCGAATCGAAGGGCGAGCTCAGCCTCTTCCTCGAGGCGTCGGGCCGGGGCCGTGGCCAGAATCCTGGCCCGGACTTCCCGGCGGAGCCGGCGTTTCCGCGTGCGGTTGTCCATGGGCGTCATCGCCGAGGTTCGAAACGAAGACCGGCCCGCACGCGGGGCCGATCGAGTCGGCTCCGGGCGTGGGCCGGGTGAAGCCTCCACCGCAATGCCGTTGAGGCGCTTTTGAGAACCCGCAATTAATAAGTGGGAACCTGAGACCTTCAGGGACAAGCCCAGAGGCCAGTTTCGGTGCCCAACGGGGACTCGTTGGTTCGCCAAAAGAACGCCGCTGACGAACATGGCAGAGGCAGCCCGGCCGAGGCCGGACAAAGGTCATGGTAGCCACGAAGGGCGGCCGAATCAAGCTCGGGAAAGACCCGCCCCGGCTTCGCCCGCGGCCAATTATTTAAGGGACGTTGCGCCCTTGGGATGCGCCTGGGCCACCACGGTGTTCACCGTCGTCCTGGCAACCGGGGCACGCCCCACGGACAGGGCCGTCTGGATGACCGTCGCGTAGTCGTTGCGGGCCAGGATCGACGGGCTGACGCTGTTGGCGCTCACCTGCGCCAGCTGCTTCATGGAATCCTGGAGCCTGGTCGTCTGAGCGTCGGTGGCCCCGGCTGCCTTGAGCACCGTGCCGAAGTCATGATTCAGGGCGGCGGCGTCCTCGGGGCGAAGGTTCTGCCACTGGCCGAGGTCGCGGAGGCGTTCGTTGAACCCGTTGAGGACTTCCGGGTTGGGCGGCTTGAGCTGACCGATGATCGCTGACAGGTTGGCCTGGATCTGCGTCAGGACGGCGGGTGGGATATAACGGCCCGGTACGGTCTGCTTGAGGTAAACGGGTAGATTCTTGACCCGTCTCTCTTTCTTGGCGATCGAGTCCGGGTCGTTCGTGATGGTGCTGGTGGTGGTCGTCGTCGCGGTCTTGACGCCGTCGGTGGTGACGACGACCGTCGTGGTGGTGGTCTGGTTCTTGAGATTCGTGGTGGTGGTGCTGCTCGTGGTGGTCTTCGCCTTGGCATCTGCGGCCGAGATGGTGGCGCTGGCGGTGGAGAGGAGCTGCCGCCCTTCCAGCGTGTCGGTCATCGGAACGTATCGGCGGCGGTCCATCGCGAGAGTCTCCCCCGAGAATCTGGGCGCCCGGACCTCGTGCGGCCCTGAGCGGGGGGATATCTACCAGAGGTGGGCAATCCTGGATAGTCGGGTTCGGCCACCCGGACCGGCCGACGGCTCAGCCCTGGTTCCCGCTCAGCTCCAGCAGCATCCGCAGGTAGGACCGGGGTTCGACGCTCGCGTCGGTCAAACCGAGCTCGGCGGCCAGCGCCTGGACGGCGGCCTGCGCGGCGGGCAGGTCGGCCGCGTCGGCGGCCAAGGCCTCCACCTCGACGAACGGGCCAAGCTCCTCGGCCAGGTCGAGCGTCACCTCCAACTCACGCCCCTGGAAGCGGACGTGATGGGGGATTCGCCGCTTCCGCACGACGGCCACGGGGCGGAAGCCTAGGGCCTCGAACAGCCTGGACGTGGCTTCAAATCCCTCTTGCCCCCCCTGGAAGGGGATTTCGATCTCTTCGCGGGTCTTGGTCGGCCCGGGGTGCTTTGGCCCCTTGTAGGTGACCCGGTTCTCGGCCCCTTCGCGGCGGATGCGCAGGGCTTCGTTGGTCGCGGCGAAGTCGCGCGATGGATGAGCCAGGTAGGCGTCGGCCTGCTCGACCTCGGCCCCAGGGCCGGCCCCCAGAGCCATCAGGCGCTTCGATATGGCCCCGTGATCGGGACACCTGAACTTGATCTCGACCTCGTAACCCATGCCCCTGAGCGTACGAAGAACCCGCGGGGTCGGTCAACGCCCCTGCGACTGCCGCTGACTCTTACCGGATCCACTCTGCGACTGCCGCCACCCATTGAGCGACTGCTGCTGCTGCTCCTGCTGGGATTGCTGCTGCTGCTGCTGGAGGGAGGTGACGTCGGGAGCCTCGGTCTCGACGGCGACCCAGTTCTCGGGCGCCGGCGGGTCGAAGTCGACGGGGGCGTCGGTCTCGCTGACCTCGACGGAGACGCTCAGCTCGCTCCTGGAGTCCCCCTTGTAGAACCCGCGGGTGGGGGGGACGTCGTGGTAGTCGCGGCCGATCGCCACGCGGACGTGACGGTCGGAGGCGACCGTGTTGTTGGTCGGGTCCAGGCCGACCCAGCCGTGGCCGGGCAGGAAGGCCTCGACCCAGGCGTGCGTGGCGTCGGCCGCCCTGCGCTCGCCCTCGTCGCCCCGTCGGTGGAAGAGGTAGCCGCTGACGTACCGGCAGGGGATGCCCAGCTTGCGGATGAGCACGGCCATGACGTGAGCGAAGTCCTGGCAGACCCCCCGGCGCTGCTCCAGGACGAGGTCGATGGGGGAGTCGACCCGCGTGCTCTTGGGGACGTACTCGAAGGCCTCGTGGATCGCCTTGTTCAGCCCGAGCAGTGTGGTCCAGGGGTCTTCGCCGCGGCACAGGTTGATCTCGAGGGCGAACTCCTCGAGCAGCGGGCTCGAGCGGGAGAACTTGCTGGGGCGGAGCATCTCCCACTCGCGGCCCGACTCGGCCAGGGCGTCCAGCGCGTCCCAGGCCTCGGGGCCGATCCCGACGGGTTCGGGGGTGGGCGCGATCTCGACGACCGACTCGGCGGTGATCGTCAGCTTGGTGTGCCGGCCCGGAATGTCGAAGTGGTGGACGTGGTTGCCCAGGCTGTCGCGGTACGAGGCCACCTTGGCGCGCGGGGCGCTGGAGAGCTGGAAGTCCCAGCAGCGGTGCGAGCCTTCGCTCCTGGGCTGCATGCGCACTTCCATCACGCTCTCGCCGATGGGGGTGGAGTAGCGGTAGCGGGTGACGTGGCGGATCGCGTAATAGAACATGAAGGGCGTCCTCCAGGTCGGGCGTCGCCGATGTCCGGGCTCGGTCAGGCCCCCAGGGCACTCTCGACGGAATAGGCGATGTAGAAGTCGTGGATCGCCTTGTGGATCAGGGCGCACTGCCTGCGGATCTCTTCCAGGTAGGCGTGCAGGCCGGAGACGAGGATCTCGTCGATCTGGCCGAAGCTCAGGGCCGAACGGAGCCGCCCGGCCAGGCGGTCGAGCCGCCCGGCGTTGCGGCGCACGGCCTGCGCCGCGATCGCCTGCAAGGCCCCCTGCACTCGCTCGACGGCGAACCGGACCGAGTGCGGGAAGTCGCCGCTTAGCAGCAGGAACTCGGCGATCCGGTCGGGGTGCAGGTCGGCCGTGTACACCTTGCAGTAGGCCTCGAAGGCGGTGCAGCCCTTCAGCAGGCCGATCCACTCGAGGTGGTCGCCGCCGGGCGCGGCCTCGGCCTCGTCCAGCGTGTTGAAGTAGGCGTCGAGCAGCGTGGCCACCGCGCCCGCCCGCTCGATGTAGCGGCCCAGCTCGATGAACCGCCACGACTCGTCATGCGCGATGGTTGACTCGGTGAGCCCCTGGAACGTGTGCGCCGACAGCCGGACGCCGCGGAGGAAGTCGGCCGGCTGTGCCTGGAAAAACCCGTCGGCGCCGGCCGTCCGGGCATCCAGGTACATCCGGTTGAGGTGCTCCCACATGTCCGAGCTGATCAACTCACGGGCCTGCCTCGCGTTCTCGCGGGCCACGCCGATGCAGGCGACGACCGAGGACGGATTGGTCGGGTCGAACATCAACGTCCGCGCGATCGCGTACGGGTCGCTCTCCAGGTCCACGCCGGGGATCTTCGCCCGCAGGCTGGTCAACACCCGGTCCCACCGAGGCACGGCGGACTCGGGGGACTGGTCGAGCATCAGGTTCAGGTTCACGTCCACCAGCCGCGCGGTGTGCTCGGCCCGCTCCAGGTAGCGGCTCATCCAGTAGAGCGTGTCGGCGACTCGGGAGAGCATGGTGGAAAGGCCTCGGTCCTGGTCCTGGGCATTGGCTTCGTTTGGTGCGAGCGGGCGTCGTCGGATCCCGCTACTCGTACAGGACCCAGGTGTCCTTGCTGCCGCCCCCCTGGGACGAGTTGACCACCAGCGAACCTCGTTTCAGCGCCACCCGGGTCAGGCCTCCCGGAATGATCGTCACCTTCTCGCCATAGAGGATGAACGGCCTGAGGTCGACGTGCCGGGCCTCGACCTCGCCGTCGATGAAGCAAGGGGCGCGTGAGAGCGAGAGCGTCGGCTGGGCGATGTAGTTGCGCGGGTCGGCCTTGATGAGCGCCCGGAAGTCATCCCGCTGAGCCTTCGTCGAGTGCGGCCCGATCAGCATCCCATAGCCGCCCGACTCGCCCACCGCCTTGACCACCAGCTTCTCGATGTTGTCGAGTGTGTGAGCCTGATGGACCGGGTTGGTCATCAGGAAGGTCTCGACGTTGGGCAGGATCGGGTCCTGATTCAGGTAGTATTTGATGATGGCGGGGACGTACGCATAGATCGCCTTGTCGTCGGCCACGCCGGTCCCGATCGAGTTGGCCAGCGCCACGTTCCCCGACCGATACGCGTTGAACAGCCCGGCCACGCCCAGGCGCGAGTCGCTCCGGAAGGCGAGCGGGTCGAGGAAGTCGTCGTCGAGCCGCCGATAGATGACGTCGACCCGCTCCAGTCCGGCCGTCGTCCTCATCCAGACGACGTTGTCGTGCACGACCAGGTCGCGTCCCTCGACGAGCTCGATGCCCATCTGGCGGGCCAGGAACGTGTGCTCGAAGTAGGCCGAGTTGAACACGCCCGGCGTCAGCAGCACGATCGTCGGGTCGATCCGGTGCGGCGGTGCCAGCGCCTTGAGCGTCGACAGCAGCATCTGGCCGTAGTTCTCGATCGGCCGGACGCCATGGTCGCGGAACATCGCCGGGAAGACGCGCTTCATCACCTGCCGGTTGGCCAGCATGTACGACACGCCGCTGGGCACCCGCAGGTTGTCCTCCAGCACCGCGAACGAGCCATCCTCCAGCCGCACCAGGTCGGTGCCCGCGACCGACACGTAGATGTCCCGCGGCACGCTGAACCCGCGCATCTCCCGCTGATACTGCGGGCAGCTATACACCAGCTCGCGCGGCACGACGTTGTCGTTCAGGATGTGGGCGTCGTCGTACAGGTCTTTCAGGAACAGGTTCAGGGCCGTGATCCGCTGCACCAGGCCGCGCTCGATGCGCGACCATTCCGCGCCGGTGATGATCCGCGGCAGCAGGTCGTACGGGAAGATCCGCTCGGTCCCCTCGTCGCGACCATAGACGGTGAACGTGATCCCCTGATTGAGGAACGACAGGTCGGCCGCGTGCTGTTTGAGCCTCAGCTCCTCGGGGAGCAGCTCCATGATTCGCCGGTGGATATTCCGGTAGGCCGGCCTCGGCCCCTCCGCCGGGTCGAACATCTCGTCGAAGAAGGTATCGCCGACCTCGTATCGCCCGAAGGGGGCCGGCATCGTCTGGGGCGCCGAGGTTTCGAGGTCGTCCATCAGTCTCAGGTACCTCGGGGCCATCAGAACGCGTCGTTCCACCCAATCAAACGTCGCGACGCCCAATTTTCGGGCATAAATGCCGTCGATTCGGGCAAAATCGGGCCGTTGTTCATCGATTCGGGATGGCTTCCCGTCATTGCAACAGTCGGGCCGCGAACGACCCGCCCCCCGAGATTAGTCGGACCCCGGCCGGTGAGCGAAGACGGAGACAACTTCAGGTCGGATCATCCGGTCCTCGGACTTGAACCCTCGACGATGCCGCGAGGCCACCCGACGGTTGAGCCCCGGGTCGTCGGTGGCCGTGGTCGCCACGGCGCGTTGCCGTCGCGGGTCGAACTCGTCGCCGTCGACCTCGAACGGCTCGACCCCCTGCCGATACAAAATATCCTCGATCCCCTGCTGGAACCCCCGCATCAGGCCCAGAAGCCGGGCGACCTCGGGCCCCTGCCCGTCGGGCTGGGCCTCGGCGATCTTGCCGATGTCGTCGTGAAGCTGGATCAGGTCGACGAACACGGGGCGGAGCACCTTCAGCAGCAGGTCGTTCTTGTACTCCTGGAGTTCGGCATGAAGCCGGTCGACCACCCGCTCGCGAGTCGCCTCGGCCCTCACCTCGCGCTCGAACAATGATTGAAGCTTGTCGAGCCGGCCGGTGAGTGACTCGCCCAGTTCGCGGATCGCCGGGTTCTCGGGAATCTGGGCAGCGACCGCCGGCAAGTCGGGCACGACGGCGATGGAGGCCTCGACCTGCGAGACCTCGCCGGCCCATCCCCCCTCGTCGGTGTCGACGGAGTCGACGATCTCGGGCGGGACGACCAGCGAGACGTCGACCCCCTCGGCCTCGTCGGGCCCGTCAACCTCGATCAGATCGTCATCCATCGGCGTCATGGGAAATCCTCTCGCAAGCCGGTCGAGTCTGTCCCACAATCTTATCCTGCCGGGCTTGCCGTCCACGAGGAGGCACCGAGTTCCCGCCGAGCCGCCAGCCCCAACGTCCCGGAGAAGCGCCATGGCCGCGAAGAAGATCCTGATGCTGGTCGGCGACTACGTGGAAGATTACGAGGCCATGGTCCCATTCCAGGCCCTCTTGATGGTCGGCCACACCGTCCACGCCGTCTGCCCCGACAAGCTCGCCGGGCAGACCGTGCGCACCGCCATCCACGACTTCGAAGGCGACCAGACCTACAGCGAGAAGCCCGGCCACCTCTTCGCCCTCAACTTCGACTTCGCCCGTGTGAAGGCCGACGACTACGACGCCCTCGTGATCCCCGGAGGCCGTTCGCCCGAGTACCTGCGCCTGAAGCCCGAAGTCATCGCCCTGGTCCGGGCCTTCGACGAGGCCAAGAAGCCAATCGCCGCCGTCTGCCACGGCGCCCAGATCCTGGCAACGGCCGGAGTTCTGAAGGGCCGAGAATGCAGCGCCTATCCGGCGTGCGGCCCGGACGTGCGGACGGCCGGCGGCACGTATGTAGAGTTGGACGTGACCCAGGCCCATGTGGAAGGCAATCTGGTCACCGCACCCGCATGGCCGGCTCATCCCGCCTGGATGGCCAAGTTCCTGACGCTGCTGGGCACAGAAATCAAGCGTTAATCAAAGGCTCTGGCGAAACCTGATCAACGGAAAGCAATAGGCATGTGTCAGACCTCTCGACCGGCTCCATGATCGGCCGACTCACTTCTTCAACACCCCGGCGAGGAACGTGTCCAGGGCTTTCGTGGAGGGATCGTCGGCCAGTCCGAGGTCGCCACTCTTCTATTTTCCCATTTCGCGGCATGCGGATCCCAGCAGAGCCCGAAGGTTTACATTCTTCTCGTGCAAGTTGAGGTTGCTTATAATATGCCACGGTTGAATCACGGAACACTACTGGAAAATCTCGTAGTACTCGAAGTGGCTCGTGTCTTAATGAGACACCCAGAAGCCACTGTCGAAGTCGCATCTTCATTCTCGATGCCTCCGCTCACCCAATGCTGGCACAAAACTCCGCACGAACCAGGGAATAACCCTAGGTTCAACAAGGGTGTGATGGCTAATTTGTTGAACGGCGTCATCGCCGTGGGAGCACGCACTTCTTATCCAGCACTGCTAAGAGATTGCCTTACAAATGTGCCGGGTTTGCCCGTCGTACCTTACGCATTAGCTGACGGTTCAGAGTTATACGAATACGGAGGGCCGAACGGCGCGTTGTTGGCGGCACTACTCGCAATGAGGCAAGGCCAGTCCGTTCGAACCTGGTCCAATGACCTCTCGGACAATCAATCTCGTTACCGTAGAATTCCTATGCCCGATGCGTCCACTGAATGCCCGCGCACGACCGAATACGCCGCCGCACTATCAACAAACTGCGGCGTCATCCCTGGAATCGATTCGTTCTGCAGCGAAGCGTTCCCTGATAGTGTTCCGGCGATGGCGTCGTGGAGCAGAAGGTGCATGGTCCGAATCGGATTTCTCGACCCCGACTCTTATGTCGCGGCAAGAGTTCCGAGACCCGGCCAGGTAGACAGCTCGGCCCATTCCCACTGGTTGACCAAACTTCACCAAGATGCAGAACTGACAGCAGGAATCATGTTTTTTGCGAGCCAGGATGGGCCAGGCAGGCCCGCACTTATCGCCGCCTTCCATGATGACGCTCGGACCGAGTACCATCGCTCTGTGGTCTTCTGCTACGGAAATTACATGGTCGGCATCAAACTTCGGGGTGACGAGACAGACCACGTAGACCGCATTATCGAAAGCGTCTCTGGCGCTTGGGGCACGTGGTCATCGATGATCAACCGGGACTCGGACGGACTGAGCTGGCAGATCAAATAAGGTACATGTTATCACTTCGTTAGGGCCACTACCCCATGCTGGGGAAGAGGTGATGTTCGGGAGAAGGTCTTTTCGATTTTTTCCATCATCGTTCATTCCGGCCGGATGATCCCTTGCTGCTCCAAAAGCCAGAGCGCCGGACGCTCCACGAGTAATGGCGTGGGCAGGGGTTGGGGGGCGTTCTCGTCGGGCTGGGCGGCGTCTCCCAGGGCGCTGGAGGCGAAGAAGCGGTGGTTGGGGAAGGTGAGGGCGACGTGTTCCAGGAAGCCGGCGGCTCCCCACTTTCGCAGGGCGGTTTTGACCTCCTCGTGGATGGTCTGGTCGAGCCTGGCGTCGGCGGGCTGGGTCGGGACTGAGGAGCCCCACTCGCGGAGGGCGGTGCCTTCGTCCATCAGGCGGCCCCAGCGGTCGAGCTTGTTCAGGCAGATGGCCAGCGGGGTCTTAACCGGGGACTTCGGGAAGAAGGTGGCCAGTTTGCGGGCGTCGTCCAGGTAGTTGGCCGGCGGCACCCGGCGCTCCTTCTCGGTGAGGTTCAGGCGACGGTCTAATGCCACCTCGCGGATGCGCAGGGGGTCAATCAGGAAGAGGAGGCCGCGGGCCTGGCCGAGGTAGCGGGCCTCGGATCGGAGGAGGTCGATGTTCATCTCCCAGTCTTCGCCGGCCGTGTCGAAGAAGGAGAGCAGGGTGCCGCTTCCCGACGGCCCGCCCCGGCGATTTCGTCGCGTCAGACGGTAGACCAGGGGCTGCAAGATGCTGCGGTTGGTCTCGATGCTGGGGGTGGCAGAGTGGCTCCGACGGTCGAGGTCGTTGATGCCCGCTTCGCCCACGCCGAACTGGCCGCCGCCGTAGGTCAGCTCGCGATATTCACGCTCGTAACGCTCGCGGATCTCGTCGGTGAGGGGGTCGAGGACGAAGCCGCGGGCGGGGCCCACCCGTTCTTCGAGTTCGTGCAGCAGGACGGTGACGAATGTGGTCTTGCCCACCGACTGCGGGCCGAAGATGGCCAGGTGGCCGGCGTCGTGGGTGATGACGGAGTCGGGCAGGTGGGCGTGGCAGCGCGGGCAGAGGTGGTAATCGGTCGGCTTCTTGCAGTTGGGGCAGTCGAGCGACGCGGGCAGGAGCATCCAGTCGAGATACTTGCCGACGCCCCGTCGTGGGTCGGCCATGGGGTCGGTCCACCAAGGGCTGCGCAGGGCCGAGCCCGCGCCGCCGGTGTAACGTCGACCGTTGAGGGCCCTGGAGAGGATGGGGTCCTCGATCATCCGGGAAAAGTCGGTCTTGCACGCCGGGTCGTTGCACCGAAGATGCATCTCGTAGGCGGCGAACCGCTCGAAGCAGAACGGGCAGCGGATCCGGCGGAGCGGGTCGAGCCGAGTCAACAAATCCAGGGGCATCGCGGCTCCGGCGCTCGGACGACAAGCAATGGGGATGGCGCGGGGGCCGGTCGCCGGCCCGTCGGATTCAATCGTCGCCGATGTCCGGCCGGGGTTCAACCATCGGCTTGTGTCGGGCCGCCCGCCCGCTACACTGGCCGGTCACGCCGCGTCGTGCCGTCTGACCGAAACCCACCAGGAGCTTCCCCTTCCATGCGTCCCACCCTCGCGGCGTTCGCCCTCGTCGCCCTCGCCGGCGTCACTTCGGCCCAGGCCGCCGACGCCAAGGATTCTCCCACGCTGAACGCCAAGCCCCCCGAGGGCGCCGTCGTCCTGTTCGACGGCAAGGACCTGTCCGCCTGGCGCGGCGGGGACGGCAAGAGCCCGGCCCCCTGGACGGTCGAAGACGGCATCTTCACCGTCAAGCCGAAGTCGGGCGTCATCCGCACTGACAAGACCTTCGGCTCGTTCGTCCTGCACGTCGAGTTCAACATCCCCTACATGCCCGATGCCAAGGGCCAGGCTCGCGGCAACAGCGGCGTCTACCTCCAGGGCAAGTACGAGCTTCAAGTGCTCGACTCCTACGGCCTGACCCCCAAGAACAACGAGTGCGGCGCGATCTATCAGCAGATCGTCCCGTCCGTCAACGCCTGCCTCCCCCCCCTGCGCTGGCAGACCTACGACATCACGTTCAACGCCGCCAAGGACGGGAAAAAGGCCCGTCTCAGCGTCGTGCAGAACGGCCAGACGATCATCGACGACAAGGAGATTGTCATCACCCCTGGCGGCATCGACGGCCTGAAGGATGAAGACGATGGCCCGATCATGCTGCAAGATCACGGCAATCTCGTCTCCTTCCGCAACATCTGGCTCGTGCCGGCCAAGTAACTGAGCGTCGCCGGTGGCATGCCTGTTCGAAATCGGGCATGCCACCCAACCTCGGTTGAACGGCCAAGGAGCCGACTTCCATGCTGACCGCCGAGGGCTGCCGTGCCCGCCGCAAACGCCTCTGGGAGTCGCTCCCGACGCCCTGCGATGCCCTGGTCGTCGCCGACCCGCAGCACCTCGTCTACTTCGCCAATTTCTTCGTCACCCCGTTCACCTTCCGGGCCGCCGAGGCGGGTGCGATCCTGATCCTCGAGCCCGACCGCGCCACGCTCGTCGCCGACAACCTCCTCGAACCCGCCTGGGCCGCGGCGCATGTCGACGAGGTCGTCGCCCCCGCCTGGTACGAAGGCAAGTCGTCGGCCGGCAACCGCAGGGTGCACCTGGCCAACGCGGCCGGCGAGGTCCTGTCGAGGCTCCATCCCGCCCGCGTTGGCGTCGAACTGGCCTCGGTACCCGCCTCGCTGTTGCGGGGTCGTCCCGAGTCGGCCGTGGTCGACCTTGACCCCATCATCCGGCCGATGCGCCGGTCGAAGGACGCCGACGAGCTGGTCGTCCTGGGACGTTCGATGCGCGCCGGCGACGCGGCGCTGGCGGCGGTCCTGGCGAACTTGCAGCCCGGGATGACCGAGCTGGACGCTTACCTGATCGCCCAGCGTGCGGCCATCGAGTCGGCCGGCCATCCGGTGGTCGTCTACGGAGATTTCGTCTCGGGATCCCGCACCGGCGAGATCGGCGGCCCGCCGACGGATCGCGTCATCAAGTCAGGCGACCTGTTCCTTGTCGACCTCTCCGTGATCGTCCACGGTTACCGCGGCGACTTCGCCAACACGTTCGTCGTGGGCGCAGGCCCAACTCAGAAACAGCGTGACGACCTCGCCCACTGCCTGGCGGCGATCGAGGTGGGCGAGGGCCTGCTCATGCCGGGCGCAGAGTGTCGGGAGATCGACCTGGCTGTCAGGCAAGCCATCCCAGTTTCTCCAGGTCGCCTGGTCTGCCCGGGTCACACCGGCCACGGACTTGGGTTGGGTCATCCCGAGCCTCCTTATCTCGTCCCGCTCAGCATGGAATCGCTGGTTCTCGGCGATGTCGTCACGCTGGAGCCGGGCGTGTATGTTCCGGGGGAATCGGGGATGAGGTTCGAGCGGAATTACCTCATCACGTCCTCAGGGTTTGAGGTTCTCACGCATCACCGGCTGACGCTGGACCAGGGCGAATCCGGCGTCAGTAGTTGACCCTTGGCCCTCCCGCTATAATTCCTGCGGGGAAACGGGGCTCGACTGCGGAGGGAGACGTGGCGATGCGGCGGGACATCGATGAGGCGCTTCAGGGCTGGCCGTACGAGCCAACGCCCGGGGAAGTGATGGCGCGAGAAGTGCGCGCCCGCGACGGCCGCACGGTGCTCCAGATGCGCGTCGAGCTGGGCTTGTTGCAAATGGAGGTCGAGAACCGACCCGACGGCGTCAAGCCGTTCGGCTTCGTCAGCTATCTCGATTACATGCGCTACCGGGCCGCCGGCCGCGGCCAGACCCGGGGCGGCAAGTCGCCAAGCTGGACCATGGGCACCGAGCACCGGATGGAGGCCGATCGCGAGTTCACCCAGTATTACCAGCGACGGCTCGCCTGGCTCTCGCTCCAGCGGTACGAGCGGGCCCTGCAAGACTCAGAGCACACGCTGGCCCTGATGGACTTCGTCGCCCGCCACGGTGAGAACCCCGACTACATCGCCTCTCACGAGCGATTCCGCGCCCTCGTGCTGCTGCATCGCACCCAGGCCGCCGCCGCGCTCGCCCTGGAGCGACGCAAGCCCGAGGAGGCCATCGACGTCGTCCGCGACGGCGCCGATCGCATCAGGGGCCACGCCGATGCCCTGGCCGGCGACAACGACCAGGCCGAGGTCCACTACGAGGCGATGATCGAGCAGCTCCGCTTCCTCGAGCAGGAAATCCGCCGCAACTTCGAGGTCCAGAAGACTCTCAGGGAGCAGCTCGACGAGGCGGTCGCCAGCGAAGACTACGAGGCCGCCGCCCGCCTGCGCGACCAGATCCGCGCCCGCCATTGAATGGGATGAAGCGACGGCCTCCATCCGGGAGTATTGCAACAGACCCGCGAACCTGAGCCTTGCTTTGTGGCTCTGGGGATGTGGAGGGTGGAGGGAGCCAGGCCTGTCCGGGTACCGTCGGCTGTCGGTTCGACTCCGACCATTGGCGAAATCCAATGTAGCTCAACTGGCAGAGCAACATACCGTCTGGGCAGACGCTGGCTCCTTCCCCTTCCATCAGAATCGCTGAATGCGACAGACGTGGCGGTGCGCGCCACGGTCGGATGCCACGCTCAGCTTACCTTCGCGGGCACCCTGGTCGGCCGACGCGTCGAGACTCGATCGGCCAGGGTCAGGCATGCGGGCAACAGCAGGATGTTGCCCAGCGTGCTGCCCGCCGTGGCGATGCCGACCATCGTGCCGAAGTTGACGAACGGCTCGAACTCGCTCAGCCGCAGCGCCGCGAACCCGACGGCGACCGCCAGGCTCGACAGCAAGACGCCAGGTCCCGTCACGGCATAGCTGTCGAACAGGCTCGTCTTGAAGTCCTGCTCCTTACGCTCGCGGCGATATTGCAGCAGGCAGTGGAACGTGTCGTCCACCGAGAGCCCGAGCGCCACGCTGGCTACCAGCGCCGTGGCCATGTCCAGCTTCACCCCCAGCCAGCCCATCAGCCCCAGCACCAGGGCCACCGCCAGAAGCGTCGGCAACATGGCCAGGGCCGCCAGGAATGGCCCCCGCAGCGCGATCGTCAGCATGGCCAGGATGCCCAGCACCGACCAGATGAACGTCGTCCACTGCGTCAGGATCACCCCCTGGACCGTCTTGGTCATCAGGTAGGACAGTCCCGTGAGGAACGCCCCGGGACCGAAGACTTCCTTCGTCTTCGCCTCCACCCGCCGGAACGTCGCGTCCTTCACCTCGGCCGGTTGCTGCTCGGACACACGCACCAGGATCCGGGCTTCCCCCGTCGTCTTGTTCCAGAAACTCGCCAGCAGTTCGGACTGCGGCGACGCGGCGATCAGGTCGAGCTTGGTCGTCAACGCGTGTGCATAAGCCGCCTCGTCAAGCTCCTCCTCGAGGCGATGGTCGGGATCCAGGACCGTCGCGAGCGAGATCGGCCGGACCTCGCTCGACGCGCCGTCGCCCGAGCCCCCGCCGATCGCCCGGAACTGGGCCATGTGCGCCGGGGTGATCGCGTTGCCCACGGGCACGATCAACTCGACCAGGCCGATGCCACCCAACCGACTTTCGACCGAGTGGTAGTCTTTCACCACCCGCGCCGTCGGACGGAAGGCGTTGATATAGTTCGATTCATAGCGTAGTCGCGCGATCCCCAGGGCCAGCGGCAAGGCCAGCGCCACCGTCGCGATCACCACGAGACCTGGCCGTCGGTAAGCCAGGCCGAGCAGCGGGGCGACGATGTTCGACGCCCTGGAGGTCGAGCCGGGCTTCACCGGGATTTCCATCCGCCAGGGGGGCATCATCGCCACGGGAGAGAGCGCCATCACCATCATGGCCGACACGAACGTGCAGGCGCCCATGATCCAGCCGAACTGCTGGATCGGGACCACGCTGCTCGTCAGCAATGCGCCGTAGCCGATCGCGCCAGTGACGGCGCACCAGGTGATCGGCACCGCAACCGCTTGCAACGTCGACCGCGCCGCCTTCTCGGGGTCGGTCCTGCGCCTGCGTTCATCCCGGAAGTGGATCGCCAGGTGGCTCGCCGCCGGCATCGTCAGAACGATGATTTGAGCCACCAGGGGGCCGCCCGAGAGCGAGAGGCGCAGGTCGAACACCGAGAGGATTTCCTCCGTCGCCAGCCAGACCGTCCAGCCGCAGAGCAGGGGGACGATCGCCCACCAGACGCTACGAACCGCCCCCAGGGTCACCAGCGCGATCAAGGCCATCCCCACCGCGGCCAGTCGCTTGCCGTCGACCTCGATGCTGGCGAAGCCGTCGGCCAGTAGGACCGGCGGGCCCACGACGTAGGACGTTCCGAGCTTGTGCCGGGACGTGAATGCGTCGGCCTTCGACCTCAGGCCGCCGATCGTCCGGATGACGTCGTGCTCCTCCGTCTTCCTCAGCCGGACGACCAGGGCGGTGCTCGTCGCCTTGGAATTCACCAGGGTTCCCAGAAGCAGGGGGTGTGCGGTGATCCGTTCGCGAAGCAGCGTCCTCGTTTTCTCGTCGCCGCCGGCGCGCACGGCCGCCCCGATCGTGAACGGGCTCCCCGCCAGGTCGGCCCCCTTCACTCCCCGCATCAAGCCCGCGACCGCTATGTTGCGGGCGAACATGGGAAGACCTTCCAGGCGGACCAGGGCCTCGTCGATCTTCCAGAAAACCGGCATCGCGTCCAGCGACTCGATACGCAGCACCCCCTCGATATTCAGAGGGCCGAGCTCGCGTGCCAGTTCGGCCACGCGGTCCATGCCGCCTGGGGTGAGCAATTCGGGGTCGTCGTAGGCGACGAAGACGAAGTTGTCGTCGCCGAACGAGTCGGACGCCACCTTGTATTTGGCCAACTCGGGGTCATCGTCGGCGAAGAACGACTTGATCGACTGCTCATAGCTGACCCGACGGCCGAACAGGGCCAGGCTCACCAGGGTCAGGACCACGACGGCCAGGGAGACGTAACGGGCGCGCAGCAAGGTGGAGATCAACGGAACGCACCCCGGGGCCGCTCTCCGGACCGAATCGCCGACCTACGGCGAACGGCCCATCCGATCCGTTGTAGGAGCGGACGCAATATTCTCAATCGAAATCCCTAAAGCGCTCGAATGCGGTGGCTCAGGCCACGTTGCATTGTGCGGCGCGTCTCGCGATTTCGAGGCTTCCTTGCCCTCTTGGGCGCACGGTCGTCCGAGACGTTCGCGAGACACCGCGAGATTGTCCCTCGCCGCCCTTCGCGTTTCAATCCCCGTTTCGGCGGGCCCCTGTTCTCTCCGATGGAGAATTTGCCCTGTCGCGGCCTCGGCCTGCGCCGGCCGAGCAGACTCGATCTCCAGGAATGCGTCGATCAATTTCGTTGATCATCGACCGACTTTGCGATCTGGTTCTCGCTCGCCCAATTCCAGGGCTGGCGCATGCCGGGCACGCGATCGGACCCGGAGCCAGACTGCTGGAGTGATGCGAATCGTTCTCGTTCGGGTGCAAACGATCGTTGGTCAGCCAATATGCGTGCGAGAAACGTGGGCCGATGTCGAGCCGTCGCCGCCGGTCATTCTCAGCGAAGTCGCGCCAGCAGGTCGTAGACGCTGTAGCTCGCCACCGCCGTGATCGAGAGGAATGCCACCCAGGAGAGGAGTTTCGAGAACGGGCCCTCGGCCACGCTGGCCACGCGGTCGCGGCGAGTCAGGTACAGGCTCGCCGCGGCGATCACCGGCAGCATCAAGCCCTGGGCATAACCCCCCAGCGTCACCAACGCCTTCGGGTCGCGCAGGCCGAAGTACAACCCCAATGCCAGCGCGGGGTAGAAGACGCAGAACGCCCGGATCGTCCGCTCGCGCGACGCCGCGTCGGGTTGACGCCAGAAGCCGGCCAGGTCGAGGAAGTCGGCCGACAGCCGACTGTTGGCCGCCGTCGCCACATAAAGAGTCTTGAACAGGACGGCCCAGGCACCCACCAGGAACACCGATCTCGTCCAGGGGCCCAGCGGCTCCACATACATCCTGGAGAGCGTCTCCAGCATCTCAGAGCCCTTGGGCACCAGCCCCTGAGGGTGCAGCACGGCCGCCCCCAGCAGGTAGAACGCGATCGTGGCGGCGGTGAAGACCAGCATGCTGAACCAGGCGTCAACCTGCATGACATGCATCCAGCCCTTCGCCCGCATCGCCCAGCCCGCGGAGTCATCCCTGGGGCCCGCCGATCGTGCGTAGCCCTTCTCGATGCACCAGTACGGATAGGCGAACAGCTCGCTCGCGCCGACGCCGGTGATCCCGAACGCCGAGAACGCCAGCGCCACGCCCGCCGTCGGCACCGTGACCTTCAGGCCATCCACCACGCCTTTCAGGCTCAAGGGATAGTCGGTCCATGACAGGCCGAGCACGCAGGCGACGGTAATCAGCGTGACCAGGGCCACCAGGGTCGTCGTGATCCGCTCCAGCCGCTTGTATCCGCCCGACAGCAGCAGGACCACCGCCGCAATGGCCGTCAGGGTGGCCCAGACATGCTCGGGCCGACTCTCCAGGAACGCGCCGCTGGCCAGGTGGAAACTTCCGGCGGCCCCGGCCATCGCGAAGCTGACCCTCGGGAAGGTCATGTGCGCCGCCTGGCCGATGAGGCCCTCCATCGCGGCGATCTGCGCCTGGGTGGCCAGCATCATCAGCAGCCAGGCCCAGCAGATCCAGGACACGCCCAGCCGCGGGCCGGGCAGCGTGTCGAGCGCCGCCAGCGTCGTCTTGCCGTGCGTGATCGCGTACCGGCCCAGCTCAACCTGCACGAAGACCTTGATCACGCAGCTGAACAGGATCAGCCAGAGGAGCACGTATCCCTGCTCGGCCCCCAGACCTGTCGTGGCGATCAGCTCGCCGGTGCCCACGATCGAGCCGGCCAGGATCAGGCCGGGGCCAATCTTCCGCATCGCCCCCAGCAGGCTCGTGGGGGGATCCTGGATCGCGTCGGCGGGCAGGGCATACGGGTCGGTCGGGGCCATGGCGCAATCGCCCTCGGCGTCGGGCCTCATCAGCCCATCGCATCCAAGGTTGTCGGGGTCATCATCTTGCCTCGCAAGCCGACATGGTACGGCCCACCGCGGCCTGATTCAAACGTCCAACCACAACCCGCCCTATTTTTCGACGCCGACCGACACCTCGTCGCTTCCCGAGAACGACGCCCCGACCTGGGATCAACGGCCGGCAACGTCCGACTCGGGTCATCGGCTTTCAAAAGCGGCTCTCGGGAGGGGTCTGAAAAATATTTCGAGACTTTTCCCAAAAAGGGAGAACCGCGCTCGCTTTTTTTAGGATAGTTCCCAATAGAGGCGGTGATGAAGTGGTCACATCTTCGGGGCCCACGGCGGTGTTGCCGGCGGGCCTGAGTTCTGGACCGGAACGCGCGAAGTTGCGTGAGATCCGGCCGGGCGCCCGGCATCCGGACGGCGGCGGGTATGGCCCGCCTTCGCCGAGGGGACTTCGATGAACCTATCCCTGCTGAATCTCTGGAACCAGCACGACGAGAGCATCGCCAGGAAGTATCGCGCCGACTTCGGCCTCAAGGGCTGGCTGCTCAGCTGGCAGCTCACCGAGGACGGATTCTGGCAGGCCACGATCTCCACGCGAGAGCTCCCCTATTCCATCAGCCGCACCGGCCGCTCGCGGTTTCAGGCCATCGACCGGGCCTATCGGGCGATGGGCGCGATGCTCGCGCTGCGGGGCGACCGGAGCTTCTTCACCAATCGGATCACGCCCGAGCCCGAGTCGACCCCCGAATCCTGAACGATGTCAGACCCTTTTGGTTCCACCCTTTCTGACGGCACCGGCCTACGCCGGTCCACTCACTTGAATCGACCGGGCGCACCACGCACCGGCACCCTTTGAACCGCCGAGGACCCGACCGATGTCCCTGAATCCGAACCGCAGCCTGCTGAATCTGACCGGCATGCGATCGCACCACGAAGACTCCCCGTTCCAGGCCGAGGCCGAGGTCGCTCTGGCCGGCTTCCGGGCCATCCGCTCCGACCTGGAGCGTCAGGTGCGGCGCGGCGACCTGACCGTGAAGCTCGCCCGCCAGAAGGCCGAGGCCGCCGCCGCCTCGATGCGGGCCGATCTTCTGACCCGGGCCGACACCTACAGCCCCGTCCCTCGCGCCTTCCTCGACCGGCTCGTCGACGCCTCGGAGTCGCGCCGCAAGGCCAGGTCCCAGGCCTCGCTGGAGACCCTCCAGCGCGACACCAACGAGCTGTTGCGGCAGTCCATCATCGAGCAGCAGATGCAGACCCGCGCCGCCGAATTCGAGGGCCGTTCGTTCCGAAGGTCCGTCGGCGGCGGCGTCCCCGCCCCGACCATCGAGTCGCTCCTCCAGTTCCACCAGGAAGCGACCGTCTCGGGCGACGACTCGGCCCGCGAGTGGGCCCGCCGCCAGCTTGAGTCGCGCCGCAGCCAGACGTTCGTCGAGGCCGACCTCAGGCGCATCGACCTGGCCTGCGACCGCCCCGATCGCATCAACCCAAGGCTGATCACGACCTATCTCGACGCGATGCGCGGCGAGGATGCGGATGCCCTGGAGACGTTCGTCGCCGAGGCACTCCGCTCGGGCGACTCCAACGCCTGCTGTGCCGCGTTCGTCCTGGCCCGCGAGGCCCCCGAAGGGCCGGCCCTGCGCTGGGTGCGCCGCGTCCTCGACGGGGTCCCCGAGTTCCCCGACGCCGCCCTGGCGGCCCTCCGCTCCTCGGAGGCCGACGCCCGCAGCGCCGAGGCGGAAGGGGCCCGGACCAAGGCCGAGTTCGCCATCGCGCTGGCCGACGCCGAGGGCCGGTTCTCGTCGCTGGAAGCCCCGACCGAGGCCGAGCTCGAGCAGCAGGAACGATTCCTGGCCCGGCCCCGCGCCGCCCTGGGAGAGCCCATTGGCCTGGCCCTCGACCGCCGAGGGGCCACCCCCGAAGAGTTCGACGCGCTGTCCGCCGAACTCTTCGAGGTCTGACCATCCGGGCGCACGCTTCTGCGGCGCATCCGCTTGAGAACAGCCAGCCTCGCCCCAAGATCAGGCTCCGCAGAAGCACGCACCCGGGGCTCGGACCGGGTCAATCACGCCATCCGCATTCATGATGATGCTCCGACGTCAGCACGCGACCCGGGACCGCCGACCCGGGCTCGGACTCTCAAAGGCCGCAGACTTTTTGTCATCTCGCACTGAAATTCATCCTTGGATCCCCAAAGAAGGCTGGACGACCGTGGACACACTTCCCGAATCGTGCGCACCGCTGATCGACGCCCTGATCCGCTCCTCACGCGCCTGGCAGACGCCCCGCGAGGTCGCCTCGGCGACCGGCCTGGAGGTCGAGCAGACGACCGACCTGCTGGCCGATCTCGACTTGGCCGGCTGGCTCGACGTCTGGGAGTGCGACCCGCGGCAGGGGCCCGTCGTCACCCTGACGGCCGCCGCCGCCGAGATCATGGGCGTCCGACTCGTCGAGGTCGGCTTCGACGAGGTCCCGCGCTGGATCCGCCAGGGTGATCCCGAGCCCTCTCCCCCCCGTGCACGCGGCGTCTTCGTCAGCCATCGGGCCGCCCAGCTCGACCAGCTCTTCGACCAGGCCCCCACCCCAGACGAGGCCGCCGAGCTGGCCGAGGAGGCCACACGCCAGGCCGCGCACGCCGTCACCCTGGCCCCGTCGGCCGCCGCGAAGAATCTCGACCGCCTCCCGCACCCCACCCTGCTCATCGGCGAGGGGCTGAGCCCGTTTCCGGGCCCGATGCCCACGCCCCCGCCGGTCTGCCCGGCCTGCGCCGGCCGTGAGCTCGACCCGCACGAGTACTGCCTGGTCTGCGACAGCTGGGGCCTGGACGCGCTGCTGAGGGCCGCCCCCACCACGCACCGGCTCCTCCGCGCCGCCGGCGCACCGCCCCGCAACGACGCCCCGAGGCCCAGGGACCGCAAGCCCGAAGTGCAGGCCGCTCGGGCACGCCGCAAGGCTCGCCAGAAGGCGAAGCTCCTCGCCCGCCTGGATTCAGAGCGTGCCCAGGCTCGCCCCAAGGCCTCGACCGCGAGCGTGGCGCAGGTCCGGCTCGACCCGCGCCACGCCCCCGCTCAGCCGCACGCCGCTCACCGATCCGCCGATCCGTCCCGGTTCCAGGTCCGGTCTCAGAAGCCGGCCTCGGCCAGCGCCGCCCGATAATCCTCGGGGGTGTTCAGGTTCCAGAGCGTCGCCAGGCTCGGGTCGGCCGCTGCAAGCTCCTCGGGACGCACGACCCGGGAGCGGACCACGCCGACCAGCGACGATGGGCTCCGCCGATTCGAGGAGAGCTGACCCTCGATCGAGGGCCGCACCCCGGACCTGCGATACAGCGCCGCGAGCGGCTGGAGGAAGCCGTCGACCTCGGGGATCGCCAGGTCGGCGTCGCCGATCAACTCCGCCAGCAGGCCGATCCAGGCGGGCTCCACGAACGGGGTGTCGGTGCCCGAAACAAAGACGAGATCGGCATCCGACGGTAGCGCATCCATCCCCGCTGCGATGCCCTGCAACGGGCCTCGGTCGGGGGCCGGGTCGCGTGCGACGAGGACCGAGCCGGGTAGGGGGGGCAGGTCCTGACCCTCGGCGGCGACCACCACGACCTGGTCGGTTGCCTCGCCGATCAGCCGGACGATGCGCTGGAGCAAGACCTCGGGCCCGAACGGCAGCCAGGCCTTGGGCCGGCCCATCCGGCGGCTCAATCCACCGCAGAGGATGATCGCGGCGGGCCTGGAAAGGGCAGGGCTCGGATCGGTCGGAGTCGGATCATTCGGCGTCATGGCGGACGTCATATTCCAGCTTCCAGCGGCGGTCGTCTCGCGTGCTATTGCACCAGAGATCCAGCGTCCCCACCTCGGTGACGCGGGCGTGCAGCCGCACGGGCACGGTCTGCCCCTCGACGCCGTCGGCGGCGCCCAGGGAGGTCTCAAGCGGCTCGAGCTCTTGCAGCTCCTCGGCGGTCCAACGGTCCAGGATCGTGCCGACCGTGTCGTCGCGCCTTGTGGTCGAGCCCAGGAACCGGAACGACGCGGGCTCGCCCACGACCAGGCCGAACTCGGGGCCGGGCACGTCGGCCTCGGTCCCTTCTTCCATCCCCAGGGCGACCACGCAGAGCGCCTTGATCGGCGGCGCCACGCCGGGCACGGCCGGCGCCGAGCCTTCGATCCCCACGTAGTAAGATCGAGGCACGCCACCGCGGATGCGGACCCCTTGACCCGCGCGGACCAGGCCGTAATAGGCGGCCCCCCGCGCAACGGCCAGGTCGAGGTCGCCCGAGCCCAGGGTCGGGACCGGTCGCCCGGCCCATCCCGAGAGCACATCCACCACCCGCTCGCGCAGCGGGTCGGCCTTGAAGACGCCGCCGTTGAACAGCACCGCGGAGGGGGCCACCTGCGATCCGGACGAACCCAGCGAGTCGGCCTGCCGGCCCAGGAACCGGGCCAGGTGGCGGGTCACCGCGGCGTCCGCGGCATAGGGAAGGCCGATCTCGGTCAGACCCACTCGACGCCCTCGAGCCGGCACGGCGGTCGGCTCGCACGCGGGGAAGAAGCCGTCGAGCAAGACGCGGCTGAGCGTCTCTCGGTCCAGCTCCGAACGCTTCGTCCCGCCGATCACCTTCGACCCTTGACCCAGGATCGTCACGGGGGCCGACGCCTTCTTGGGATTCGAGAAGAGGGCTTCCTTGGCCGCCCGGCAGGCGTGGCCCAGGCCCACACGCTGGCCCGCGTCGAGCGACTCATATCCGCCGGGAAGGGTCCCTCCCACGGCATGAGCCAGGGCCAGGTCCATGTTGTCGCCGCCCAGCAAGATGTGCTCGCCCACGGCGACCCGGTCGAGGCCGAGGTTTCCTTGCTCCTCGGTCACCGCGATCAGGGTGAAGTCGGTCGTGCCGCCGCCCACGTCGCAAACCAGGAGCAGGTCCCCCACCTTCACCCGCTTACGCCACCCTTCGCCCATGGCGTCAAGCCAGGCATAGAAGGCCGCCTGCGGCTCTTCGAGCAAAGTCACTCGGTCGAGACCCGCGGCGCGCGCGGCCTCGACGGTCAGCTCACGGGCCGCGGCGTCAAACGAGGCGGGGACGGTCAACAGCACGTCCTGATCGGCCAGCCGGCACTCCTTGGCGTCGGGCCCGGTCGCCATCGCGGCGTCCCAGGCGTCGCGCAAGTGCGTCAGGTAGGCGGTCGAGGCCTCCACCGGCGAGACCTTGGCCATGTCCGGCGGCCCACCCCAGGGCAGGATCGCCGCCCGCCGGTCGACGCCCGAATGCGACAGCCAGCTCTTGGCCGAGGAGACCAATCTGCCCGGAACTTTCGCCCCATGCTCGCGAGCAAACGTCCCCACGACCCACTCGGGCCCCTTCTCCCAGGGCAGGTCAATCGAGCCGGCCGGAAACTCCTTGGCCGCGGGCACATAGAAGAACGAGGGCAGCGACGGACGCGGCGCAACTTCTTTCAAGTCGACAACTTGTGGGATCGCGAATGGCCGGATGGGGGCCATCGCGTCGGCCCCTGCCTCACGCATGTCGGCATAGGCGAGGGCCGAGTTAGTCGTCCCCAGGTCGATTCCCACGACGTACCGCGGCATTGGCTCGGGCCCTTTGATTGCGCGATGACGAAACGAACCCGGCGCGCTAGCGGACTTCGACCTCGACCTCGGCGGGGGCCAGCACCGACCCGTCGTCGCGGGACCCCGGCAGGGCCGGCAGGTGCACGGAATTGACCTTCCAGCCGTGATGCTTCAGCACCCCGCGGAACGGCGGATTCCCCTGCACGTCGCCGGTCAGGCGGATCGAGGCGGGGTCGAATCCGAGCGGGACGGTCACGCCCTCCCCCTCGTCGCCGGCCAGAATCGGCTCGATCGTCAGGTAATCCCGCAGCGCCTTGCGGCACCCACGATGGATGTCTCGAACCGCCGCACCGATCTGGTCATCGCTGAACGGGTCGATGTCTTCCTGCAGGAAGTCGACCAGTCGCCCGTCGCGCTGGAGCACCGTGAGCACCCGCAGGTCGGGGCCCTTCGACGCGGCGACGAGGCTCGACTCGACGCGAACGGCGACCTCGGCATCGGTCAGGATCAGCCAGAAGGCGCGCAAGGCCAGCCAGAGGCGGTTCAACGGGGCATTCCTCACCTGGGTCGTCTGAGGCCGGGGGCATCCCTTCGCGACGGGGCCCGCCCGACTTTCCCATCATACCACGACCGCCCGGCACGCCACCACCGATCGGAGGCCGGCTCAGTCTTCAACTTCCAGGGGCGGCTGGACCTCGACGGCCTGCGGGACGACTCGGCTGCTCTTGTTGTTGCGCGGGACCCGGACGTCAACGAAGGGGGCTCGAATGTGGATGTCGTCGTTCGAATCGCGGGTGCCCGCCGGGTACATCACCTGCCGGCTGTGGCCGCAATTGCAGCCGGTCATCAGCAGGGTAAGCCCCAGCGCCGCGTGCATTGGGTGGTGGAGGCGGCGTCTCATGGCGTATCCTTGAGGCCTGGGTTAAGATTGCAGCGAAGAGCATCGCCCCCGCGGCTGACCTGTCAAGCGGAACCGGCGGATCCATCCCAGCCCCGAGGTAGCGACCTCATGCAAACCGTCAAGACCCGCCAGGAAGCCGGCGTGCAGATCCTCACGCTCGAGAATCTGCCCGCGCTCAGCGACCGCCAGTCCGACGAATACCGGGCGGCAATCTATCGCGCGGTCGAGGAATGTCCCACGCCGACGGCCGCCGTCGACCTCGCGGACGTCGGCATCGTCACCAGCTCCGGCGTCGCCCTGCTCATCGGCATCAAGCGACGCTTCGAAGACCGCAAGATCCAGTTCGTTCTCTTCGGCCTTCAGCCCTACTTAAATGACGTCCTTTCTGTCATGAAGTTGGATAAATTCTTCACGATCGTTCCGGACCTTCCGACCGCCATCAAGCTCGCCGGCGCTTCGACCACTCCCCCCGATTTCCTCGACACCGCAACCTCCCTATCTTCCTAAGTCGCATGAAGTCTCCGCTTGGGACTGTCCGAGAGTTAGGGTGTCCTCGCAATGCGCCTCGGCGATGAGGTCCGACCCCCGGGTTGACCGGTCGGTCGCGTCTCCATCGTCCAAGGCGACAGTGCGGGCTGTGTTTCTTCGACCCGGACGGCCATCCGAGACACGGACGTCGGCCTCGACGGATTGATCCCCACTCGGGGGTTGATCTTCGCAGGTACGGCCGTGGAGGGAGTCACCCATGCAATCTAAGCGGCGGCAAATCGACCGAGGTGGCTCATCCCGGCGCCGGCCGGCGGCACACCTTGAAACCTTGGAAATCCGGCAGCTCCTCTCGACCGGTTCCCCCGGCCTGGGGCTCTATGCCCCCGCCGACCTGTCCCTGAGGACGGCGCACCACGGGACGCTCCAGACGAACAATCTGGAAGGCGGGTTCGGCAACGGCGCCCGACAGCTCTCGTTCCTGGATAACGACGGCAAGATCCTCACCGGCCGCGATCGCAACGGCAACCAGTGGACCATCACCGTCCACGGCCCGGGTGCCGTCATCGTCACCGACGCCACGCCGAATGACGGCGTGCTCGACGACGACATCGACACGATTCAGCTCGTCGGCACCAGCCTGAAGAACACCTACGTCACCGGCACGGTGGTCGGATCCGGCGAGGTCCAGACCTCCCCGGTCGTCTTGTTCAACAAGTTGACGGCCGCCAGCGGCGTCAAGTCGGTGATCCTCAACGGGTTCAACCTGACCCGCACCGTCGCCCCCACCGGCGACGCCCTGAATAACACCCAGACGGGCGTGTTCCTCAGTGGCGGGGCCCAAGTCCTCCAGTTCAACGACGTCATCGCCACGATCGACACCTCGACGAACGACCAGCCGGTCAACATCGTCATCGGCAGCGCCAACACGGCCCTGCTCGTCCGGCCTTCGGTGAAGATCCGGTCGATCTACAACACGGTTGTAGACAGCACCTCGACGAGCGTGCCGACCGGCCCGCAGACGTCCCCGACGGTGAACCTCGTCATCAACGGCCAGGCTCAGAAGGTCGAGCTCGTCTCCTCGACGGCCGATGCCACGATCCCGGCCGGCATCCAGTATCTCTACCCGACCGTCGGCGTCACCGGCCGCACGGCCATCCGCGCCGTGGGCCTGAACACGCTGGCCGTCGCCGGCTCGGCCGTGAACGTGACCGCGTCCCGCAAGGCGGTCCCCTTCTCCAGCAGCACCAGCGGACTGACCCACCTGAACAAGGCGACCTTTGGCGGCAACGCCGACGGGCTCGGCCTGGACGTGCGTGGCAGAATCGGCGGCCTGAAGTTCAACCGAGGCCTGGGCAACCCGACCGGCGTCTCCACCGCGGCGACGACGCTTGGCACGCCCACGGCCAACTTCGGCTACCCCGGCAACAGGCTGCTCGGCGGCAAGATCGTCGCGTCGAGCATCGGCCACATCAAGGCTGGACCGGCCAACGCGATCCTCTCGACCGCGCAGAACCCCGGCAGCATCCAGTCGCGTCGGACCAACTCGACGACCTACTATGTCCGTCCCGGCAATGCGATGACCAACGCCGCGGTCACGTCTTCGACGGACATCGGCAAGACCGAGATCGTCGGCAACCTGCAGAACACCGAGATCAAGGCGGGCTACAACGCCGCCGCCGCGGCCGCCGGCCTGCAAGGGACCCGGGGCGCCAGCAGGATTGGCCGCTACCACCAGCGTGGAGACATGGTCAACTCGGTCGTCTCTGCCTCGTACATTCCCGGGGGGAATGTCTACGGCTCCTCGACCAGCACCGCGGGGGATGGCACGATCACCGGCGACCTGACCGGCAACACCTACAACACCCAGACGACCACCGCGCTGGGCAATGTCGGGGCCGGCTTCTACGCCAGGACCAAACAAGGCGGCTACCTGCCGCCGCCCCAGGCCGCCCTTCGCGTGCATGGCGTGCGGAAGGCCTGATCCGGGCCCTATCGGGTCAATCAATCACGGCCGGCGCCCGCGAGCTTCTCGCGGGCGCCGGCCGTACTTCGTTGACGGGTCGAACGGATGGCGTCTCACCAACGCCAGAGGATCGTGCCCCAGTTCAGGCCCGCGCCAAACCCGGAGGTCAGCAGCAGGTCGCCCCGCTTGACCTGCCCTTCCTCGACCAGCTCATCCAGGGCGATCGGGATCGAGCCGCCCGAGGTGTTGCCGTAGCGGTCCAGGTTCTTGTAGACCGCGTCGCGGTGGAACCCGAGCACGTCGCTGGCAGAGTGGATGATCCGCACGTTGGCCTGATGGGGGATGAACCAGCGGACGTCGTCGACCGTGTGGCCCGCCTGGGCGAGGACCGTCTGCGACGAGTCGGCCAGCACCCGCACGGCCCACTTGAAGACGGCCCGGCCGTCCATCGTCAGGTATTGCAGGCCTGCATCCAGCGCCTCGGCCGTCGGGGGCATCCGGCTGCCGCACGCGGGGCGACAGAGCAAGTCGCCGCCGCCGCCGTCGGAGCCGAGTTGATACGCGAGCATCCCCTGCTCGGGCGAGCCGGGGCCGAGAAGCACCGCGCCAGCGCCGTCGCCGAAGAGCGGGAAGCTCTTCATATCATTGGGGTTGATGACCCGGCTGTTGCAGTCTCCGCCGATGACCAGGGCCCGCTGGCTGGTCCCGGCCGCCACGAATTGCGCGGCGGTGGCCAGGGCGTAGGCGAATCCCGCGCAGGCGGCCTGGAGGTCGAACGCCGGACAGGTCAGCTTCATCCGGTCCTGGACCAGATTGGCCGACGACGGGAACGACATGTCGGGCGTGAACGTGCCGACGACCAGCAGGTCGACCTCCGAAGGGTCGCACCCCGCGGCCTTCAGGCACTTGACGCCGGCGTGGACGCAGAGGTCGCTCGTCGCCTGGTGCGGCAGGGCGAACCGACGCTCGTGGATGCCCGTCCGGTTGACGATCCACTCGGGGTCGAACCCGTGCGAGATCTTCAGGTCGTCGTTGGTCACGACGTTGTCGGGAAGGTACCGCCCGGTGCCGAGGATCTGCACCCCGGTCAGCGATCGAGTGCGGGGCTTGACCGTGGTTTGCGCTTGGTTCATAGGGCATTTCGCGGCGGTCGCGGACCGGCGACCGGACGGGGCTTTGGGCCTGCCGAGGGGTCCGACCAGCCGCGATGCCGGGAGCAAGCTCGAGGGGAGATGGGCGGGCGATCGGTCGCTTGCCGGCGTCCTCGCGCGGGCGGCCCGCCGAAGTCGGACGCTCGCGCGTGTCCATGACCGGCATGACCGCGGACGCTTCACGATAGGCTAGAACTATAATCCAATCGGCCGATGATGGCCAGACCAACCGACGCCCCGCGAGACGCGCTCCCGATGGATCAAGCAGGACACGCCATCCGCCTGAGGGGCGGCTGGGAATGGCACAACCCCGCCACGCCCGACGAGGCACCCCGGCGCCTTGCCCTTCCCACCACCTGGCCCGACGACGCCGGGACCGCCGCGACGCTCGTCCGCCGCTTCAACCGCCCGCCCATCGACACCGACGAGGCGGTCATCCTGCGCCTTGAGCAGGTCCGGGGTCTCGTCGCCGCCAGGCTCAACGAGGCGGAAGTCGAAGCCGGGTCCGAAATTCAAGGGCTCCTGGGGCCATCCAATCGCCTGATCCTGGAGGTCGACCTGGCGGCCTGCGTGGACGGAAGGCCCTGGGGCGAGGTCGCCCTGGTCATCGCCCCGGCGAATCCGATTGGCGATGGCCCGGTCGCGGCTTTATCATAGTCCCTCGACGGATCGGGACCGCCACTCACTCCGAGGCCGCATCGATGATGGAATCCGACCACGACATCCAACGGCGGCGCTACCGGCTCTGCATGATCGGCTTCGGCCTGACCGCGGTGTCGATCTTGCTGCTGGCCGTCGACTCGACCTTGAACCTGGGTCTGCGGCTCAGTTGGATGCGCGGCCAGCCGGCCCCCTGGGCCTGGGCCCTGAACTCGCCGGCCTATTCCTGGCTCATCGGGGCCCCGATCACCTGGATGGCCCTGCTCGGCACCTACCTCCTCTGGGGTCGCTGGGACGACCCGAGCTGGCAGCGTCGCGCCGGCCTTCTCGTCGTGATGAACCTGGTCGACTCGGTCCTCTGGGCGATCGATCGCGGTCCCGAGCTGGGCCTGATGGCCGCCGATGCCGAGCACCTCTGGTTCCGGATCAAGCTGGCCCAGGCGCTGGGGTGGGCCGAGTTCGCCCTGATCGCCGGGCTCGCCGCCGATCTGGCCGTCCACCTGGGGGTGCCGCATGCTGCCGATTCGGGAAAGACGACGCGTTCGCTGGTGGCCGTCGGCGCCCTGTCCTGGATGTATCTCTTCATCCAGGGGACGAACTGGGGCCACCCGTTCTGGCCGCTGGAGCCCCGGCTCAGGGTGACGCCTGGCTTGTTCATGTTCTCCCTGGCGAACCTCTTCATCCAGACGATCGTCGCCTTCCAGGTCGCCTCGCTCAGCTTCCTCGCCGCCTCTCGCTGCCGCCACGTCCTCGCCGAGATCGACCGCGAGGAGCACGCCAACGACCCGCTCAAGTCGAGGTCCGAGGAGTCGGGTCTCCCCCTCGAACCCGCCTTTCAGGAAGCGTTCTGACGATACGAATCGGGTTCAGGCCATGCGTGGGCCGGCGATGGCCGATGCGGGGAGTAGTTCCCTGAGCGTTTTGGGCAGGGGGAAATGGACGTCCTCCTCGCGGATCGTCTCCTCGTGGATCGTGGCGCCGTAGCGGGCCTCGAGGAATTCGACGCACTCCTGCACCACGTCCTCGGGGGCGCTTGCGCCGGCCGTGATCAGGACGGTCTCGACGCCGTCGAGCCACTCGGCCTGGATCTCCGAGACCCCGTCGATCAGGTGGGCACGCGGTCCCAGCGAGTTGGCGATCTCGGCCAGGCGCTTGCTGTTCGAGCTGTTCTGGCTGCCCAGGACGAGCACCAGGTCGGCCCGCTTGGCCAGTTCGTGCACCGCCTCCTGGCGGTTCTGGGTCGCGTAGCAGATGTCATCCTTGGGCGGATTGGCGATCGACTTGAACCGCCGCCGCAAGGCCCCGATCACGACATTGGCGTCGTCTACGCTCAGGGTCGTCTGGGTGAGATAGGCAACCTTGGCGTCATCGGGCAGGTCGAGCTTCTCGACGTCCTCGGCGGTCTCGACCAGGATCATCCGGTCGGGGGCCTCGCCCATGGTGCCGATGACCTCGTCGTGCCCCTCGTGGCCAATGAGGATGATCGTGTACCCCTCGCGGGCGTACTTGATCGCCTCCAGGTGCACCTTAGTGACCAGCGGGCAGGTGGCGTCGATCGCCCGCAGGTTGCGGGCGCGGGCCTCCTCGCGGATTTGCGGCGAGACGCCGTGGGCGCTGTAGAGCAGGGGGGAGCCTTCGGGGACCTCGTCGATACTCTCGACGAACACGGCCCCCCGGCGCTTGGCCCGCTCCACGACATATTTGTTGTGGACGATCTCGTGATAGACGTAGACCGGCGACCCGAAGAAGTCGAGCGCCCGGTCGAGGCTCTCGATCGCCATGTTCACGCCCGCGCAGAAGCCGCGGGGATTCGCCAGGTAAACCTTCATCGAGGGGTCGGCTCCGGCCACGTCTTCAATCCTAGATCCATCCCGATTCTAAGCGCAATCGACCTTCGCGCAAAGGGAAGGGCCCGCCGGTCAGCTCGGCGGGCCCACGCGTCGAAGGTCGGTCGGGTCGCCAGGTGTCCTCCACGACGGCCCGGGGTTGCAGGAGACGGACAACCCCGGGCCGCGGAACTCGGCGGGTCCGGGGAGCGGATCGGACCAACCCGTCCCCCGAGACACGCGTCCGTGGTGCGTCCATCAACGCTGGCGGCTGAACCCGCGGAATCGGCCGAGGGACTGCATCCCGCCCTGGGTTTGCTGAGTGATGGCCTGCGTCAGCATCGTGGCCTGGCCCGAGTTCTGGCCGCCGCCGAAGCCGCGTGAGGCCAGTTTACGCTGGCCGAACCGGCGTCCGAAGGCGGTCGAGGTCCTCGGCGCGTCGGTCGGGGCCGCGTTGGTCGTGGCCACATCGGCCGGCGTCAGGGTCGTCGCGGGCGCGGCTTCGGTCGCCGCGGCCACGGCGGTGGTCGTGCCGGCTTCGGTCGTCGTGGCCGCTTCGATGGTCGTGGTCTCCGCGACCGCAGCGGCGGTGATGGTCGTCGGAGTAGCGGCGTGGGTCGTCGTGGTTTCGGTGGGCTTGACGGGCTTCAGGGCGGTGAGGTCGGCCTCGATGGCGGCGCGATCGGCGGCGATCCTGGTCAGGTCGTCGGCGGTGATCTTGCTGTTCGTGATCGTCTTCGACAGGTCGGCGAAGGCCTGGTCGAGCACGGTCTGCGAGACCCCTGATTTGGCGTAAGCCGCGTTGAAGTCGGTCTTCGCCTGGGCGGTGTCGGCCCCGGTGGCGACGGCGGTGGCCAGTTCGGTGACGGCCGTCTTCAAGGCCGTGGCGTCGGGCCGGGAGCCGGCCATGGCTAGGGCTTTCTCATCGGCGGCCAGCGTGGTGAGGTCGGCCACGGTGACGCCCGACTTGGCGGCGATCGCCTGGATGTCGGTCTGGAGCGCCGTCAGGTCGGTGTCGAGCTTGGTCTTCGCCGCGGTGGCGTCCGTTGTCGCCGTCGCGTCGATGGCCGTTGCGTTGATCGTGAGGGAATCCGCCGGCGGGACTCCGGTCATCATGTGCGGGCCGCCGGGTGCCACGCCGATCTCACCACCGCCTCCGCTGCCGAAGCTGTCGCCGAGGATGCCCAGGTCGGCGAGGCTACCGATCAGGCTCGAAGGTGAGCCGGTCGGCATCCCCATCCCGAAGTTGCCCACGCTGCCGACCGCCGTGACGCCCGAGCCGATCCCGCCCTGACCACCGAACATGGCCACCGATCCGTTGCCGAACTGGCCGCTCGATCCGGTTTCGAAACCTTGCTGGAACCCGCCTTGGCGGAAGCCCTGGCCCCCGGGGCCGCTGTGGAAGCTGGCCCGCTGGATCTCTTGCCCGCCGTCTTGCGGGCCGCCGCCTTCCATGGCAATGCCGCTCGTCGCCTGGAGGTCAACCTGAGCGAATCGGTCGGCCCCCTGCGAATCCCAGCCGCCCATCCCGGCGCCCATGGTCGAGAGCACGACGCGTCCTTCGAGCGACTCGCAAGCCGGCTTGCCGCGGCGTGCGTCTCGCTTGGCGCGGGCGTCGAGGTCGGTGGAAAGGCCGCGGATTGCGTCGGAAAAGCGAGTGTTCATCATTTTCATCCTGAATTTGAGGAGACGGATCGGGCCGATGGGCCGCGCCGGGGTCGATGACGCTCCGGTCTCGGGCGGCGGGCCAGGTCGCGGACACTCAGCAAACCGGAGCCGGCATGGGACGGCGCGCGCCACATTCCGGATCCGAAAACTTGAGGAAAACCGGCGAAAATCCGGTCCGTATTGCCTCGGGGACGCCTGCCTGCCTGCCGCGGACGCTTGCGGGCCGATTGGCTGGCTGCTACGATCCGGCCGGCCGCAGACGAGGCCCGCGCGCCGGCCGCAACGGCCGGGGACCGATCCCTTGGAGTCGACGATGTCCGGGCCCGAGCAACGCCTCTGCGACGCCCTGGGGCTGGACGCCCTGATCATCCGCCTCGCGGGGCAGATCCTCGACGGCCGAACCGCGGGGGTCCCGCTCGCGCTGGTCGGCGTCCGCAGCCGCGGCGTCCCGCTTGCCGAACGCATCGCGATCCAGCTGAGGCGCGAGACGGGGGACGCCGTTCCCGTCGGGGCGCTCGACATCACGCTCTATCGCGACGACATGGAACGTGCCCGCCGCTGGCCGGTCCTGCAGGGGACCGACATCCCCTTCGCGGTCGACGGCGTCGAGGTCATCCTGGTCGACGACGTGCTGCACACCGGCCGGACCGTCCGGGCGGCGCTCAACGCCATCTGCGACCTGGGCAGGCCCGCCTGCATCCGGCTGGCCATCGCCGTGGACCGGGGCGGGCGCGAGCTGCCCATCCAGCCCGACGCGGTCGGCCTGGTCGTCGTCGCCGCGCCTGGCGCCCGAGTTCATGTCAGGATCGCGCCGGTCGACGCCGTCGAGGAGGTCGTCCGCATCTCGGCCCCGAAGGCCGGCGAAGTGCGGGCCTGACTCGTCATCGCTCCCCCTTGCACGTTTCACCCTTCTCCCGGAGCGCCCGAGGTGTCCATCGCCGCCCTGACTTCGGCCGAACCGCCCAAGCCGCCCGCCTCGGGATGGTCCGGCAAGCACCTGCTCGGCCTGGAAGACCTCTCGCGTGAGGAGATCCACTTCATCCTGGACACCGCCGAGAGCTTCGGCGAGGTCTCCAGCCGGACCCGCAAGAAGGTCCCCGCGCTGCAGGGGCGCATCGTCTTCAACCTCTTCTTCGAGAACTCCACCCGCACCCGGACCAGCTTCAGCCTGGCCGCCAAGCGGCTCTCCGCCGACGTGCAGGACTTCTCCGCCAGCGTCTCCAGCCTCTCCAAGGGCGAGACGTTCATCGACACCGCCAAGAACATCGAGGCCATGGGGGCCGACGTCCTGGTCGTCCGCCACTCCTCGCCGGGTGCCCCGCACCTGCTGGCCAGGCACGTCCAGTGCGGCATCATCAACGCGGGCGACGGCGCGCACGAGCATCCCACGCAGGGCTTGCTCGACCTGCTCACGATCCGCAAGGCCAAGGGCCGCATCGAAGGCCTGACCGTCGGCCTGGTCGGCGACATCAGCCACTCGCGGGTCGCCCGTTCCAACATCTGGGGCCTGACCAAGCTCGGCGCCAAGGTCATCCTCTGCGGCCCGCCCACGCTCGTCCCCCGCAGCCTCGAAGGGCTCGGCTGCGAGATCGCCTATAGCCTGGACGACATCCTCCCCAGGCTCGACGTGGTGAACGTCCTGCGCATCCAGTCCGAGCGCCAGCAGCAGGGCCTGTTCCCCTCCGTGGCCGAGTATTCCCGGTTCTATGGGATGAACCAGGAACGAGTGTCCAAGGCCCCCGGCGACCTGCTGCTCCTCGCCCCAGGCCCGATCAACCGAGGCGTCGAGCTGACCCCCGAGGTGGCCGACGGCCCGAATTCGGCCATCCTGGAGCAGGTCAAGAACGGCCTGGCCGTGCGCATGGCCGTGCTTTACCTGCTGGGCGGCAAGACCGATGCGAAGCCCGCGGCCGACTGACCCGTCTTAGACTCGCCGACTGATTCGTTTGGGAGTTCCCTGACTTGCGCACCATCCAGATCAAGGGCGGTCGGATCATCGATCCGAGCCAGGGCGTGGACGAGGTGGCCGACCTCTGGCTCGGCGACGACCGCGTGCTCGGCATCGGTGAAGCCTACGCCCAGGGGACGGCCGACGTCGTCATCGACGCCCGAGGGATGATCGTCAGCCCCGGCCTGATCGACGTGCACGTCCACCTGCGCGAGCCCGGAAACGAAGAAGACGAGACCATCGCCACCGGCGCGGCCTCGGCCCTGGCCGGCGGGGTGACGACCGTCGCCTGCATGCCCAACACCATCCCGGCGCTCGACACCCAGGGCGCCGCCGAGTTCGTCGTACTACAAGCCCAGCGGGCGCGCAAGGCCAATGTCTACCCGGTCGGGGCCGTCAGCAAGGGACGCAAGGGGGACGAGCTTGCCGAACTGGGCCAACTCGTCGCCGGCGGCGCGGTCGCCTTCACCGATGACGGCGCCCCCGTCGCCTCGGCGTCGCTGATGCGCCGGGCCTTGCTCTATTCCAAGATGCTTGACCGGGTCATCATGCAGCACTGCCAGGTGCCCGAGCTGACCGTCGGCGGCGTGATGAACGAGGGGGCCGAGTCGACCCGCCTCGGCCTGGGCGGGATGCCCGCCGCGGCCGAGGACATCATGGTCGCCCGCGATATCCGCCTGGCCGAGATCACCGGCGGCCGCCTGCACATCCAGCACATCTCCACGGCCCGATCCGTCGAGCTGGTCCGCGAGGGGAAGAAACGCGGGATCGACGTGACCGCCGAGGCCTGCCCGCACCACTTCACCCTCACCGACGAGCGGCTCAGGACCTTCGACTCCAACTTCAAGATGAACCCCCCCCTGCGCACCGCCGACGATGTGGCCGCCGTCATCGAAGGGCTGAAGGACGGCACCATCGAGCTGCTGGCCACCGACCACGCGCCCCACGCGCCCGAGAAGAAGATGCGCGAGCTGGACCAGGCCCCCTTCGGCATCGTCGGCCTGGAGACCCTGATCCCGATCACCGTCCACGGCCTGATCGAGCCGGGGCACCTCACCTGGGTCGACGTGATCCGGATGCTGACCGTCGCCCCGGCCAAGCTGCTGGGCCTGGTCGACAAGGGGACGTTCCGACCCGGGGCCGACGCCGACGTGACGATCATCGACACCGAAACCCCCTGGACCATCGACCCCGAGAAGTTCCTCTCACGCAGCCGCAACACCCCCTACGGCGGCTGGAAGGTGAAGGGCCGGGCCCACGTGGCCATCGTCGCCGGAGAGGTTCGCCACAGCCTGGGCGGCATCGTCCACGAGGCCGGCGAGGCCGCCACGCCCTGAGAGTCCGATTGGACGACGCGGTCCCCGGCTTGTATGGTTGGAATGAGGGCGGATTTTCCGCGAGTGTCCAACCGACCGGGGCCGTGATGCGCACGCTCATCGACGGCTATAACCTGATGTACGCCAACGGGCTGCTCGACCGCAAGCTCGGGCCCGACGGCCTTCGCAAGGCCCGCACCCGGTTTTTAAACACGCTGGCCGTCCGCCTCGGGCCGGTTGACGCCCACGCCGCCACCGTCGTCTTCGACGCCGCCGAGGCCCCGCACGGGCTTCCCAGCCAGGCGGTGCACAAGGGGATCACGGTCCTCTACGCCGTCGACGAGGACGACGCCGACGAGCGGATCGAGCTGCTCATCCTCGGCCACAACGCTCCCAAGACCCTGACGGTCGTCTCGACCGACCGGCGGATCCGCACGGCCGCAACCCGCCGCAAGGCCCACTCCGTGACCTCGGAGGAGTACTGGACCGAGCTGGACGGTCGCAAGGAGCGGGCCGATCGGCTGATCCCCCGCGTCGACGCCGCGTCCAAGCACCACGGGCCCAGCCACGCCGACGCCGAGTACTGGCTCGAGGAATTCGCCGACCTGGCCACCGACCCCGAGGTCCATCGCCAGCTTGCCCCCGAGCCCACGATGCTCACCGATGCCGAGATCGTGCAGATGCAGCGCGACATCGACCGCGAGTTCGGCGAGATCGCGCCTCCGGCGACCAAGAAGACGAAAAAGAAGGGCTGATCGGCCGGCTCGGTCGGTTCAGACCGACCGCAGTCGGGTCGCCTCGCGGCCGGGGCAGACGCCGATCGTCGAGGTGCGGAGGAACCGGACGAACTCGGCGACCTCGCCGAATTGACCGAGGTCCGATTCAATGCGATCAGCGGCCGCGGTCAGGGTCCGGCCTTCCTTGTAGAGGATCCTGAAGGCCTCGCGCAAGGCGTTGATCGAGGCGTGCGCCAGGCCCGCCCGCCTCAGCCCGACGACGTTCAGGCCGCTGACCGTGTTGTAGCCCTGCTGGAGGACGAACGGGGGGATGTCCTTGGTCGAGGAGCCGAGCCCGCCGAGCATCGCCAGCCGGCCGATCCTCACCCGTTGCTGCACCGCCGAGTGGCCCGAGAGGATGCAGCCGTCGCCGAGAACGGCGTGGCCGGCCACCAGCGCCCCGTTGACCAATGTGCAGCCGTTACCCATCCGCGCATCGTGGCCCAGGTGGGAGCCGATCATCATCAGGTTATCGTCGCCGATCGACGTCTCGCCCCCCCCGGCGGAGGTCCCCCGATGCACGGTGACGTGCTCGCGGAAGGCGTTATTGTCGCCGATGACCAGCCTGCACGAATCGCCACGGTCGCCCCGGTGCTGAGGGGCCTTGCCCAGCACCGCGCCGTGGCCGACGAGGTTGTTCCTGCCCATGACCAGCGGGCCGCTCAGGCAGGCGTGCCCTTCGACGACGCATCCGGGGCCGACCTGAACGGGCCCTTCCAGGATGGCGTAAGGTCCGACCTGGACCGAGTCATCGAGTTCGACCTCATGGCCGATGACTGCCGTCGGATGGATCATCTCCGACATCGTGATGGTCATCTTCGGTCTCCTCCCTGCTCGGGCGGCTTCGGCCTTGGACCTCCTGTCCGCTTCTTTGTATCGGCCCGGCGCCGGGGGCCTCTTCAGCGAAGCTTCCCGGAATGCGCGTCGCATGTGTCGATGGCCCGTCGCCCCGGAGGCCGGGGGTGGGGCCATCGACACATCAAAGAGGGGAGTCAGGCCACCTCGACCGGGGCCCCGCCGCGCCTGACGCTCTCGACCTCGGCCTGGCAGAGGATCAGCGCCTGCCTGGCCAGCTCGCCGGCGAGCCTGGGCGCCGGGGTGCCCGTGGCGACGGCCTCGACCGCCACGCCGATCTCGGCGACAAATCCATCCACGGGGTCGCCCGAGCCCAGCTCGGGGCGTTCTGCGGTCCCATCGGCGTGCAGGACCGTCAGCGGCGAGACCCTGGCGCCGTCGACGACGCTCTGGAACTCGAAGAAGATCGTCGCCTTCTCAAAGTAGATCTCATAGCCATGCATGAAGGGGCGCCCGGACTGGCTCAGCGCGCCCGAGACCGACGTCACGGCCAGGTTCGAGTCGTCATACAGATAGTGCGTGTCGAGGTGGACTACCGCCCCCTGCTGCTCCACCCCGCGCGATGCCACGGCGCGGGGCACGCCGAAAAGCAAGCCGACGAAGTGGGTGTCGTGGATGTGCAGGTCGATCGCCGGCCCGCCGCTGCGGTCCGAGTCGGCAATGCCGCTGGACCAGTCGGGCTTGCTGATGACCCGGGCGAACCGGGCGGCCAGCACCTTGCCGTATCGGCCCGACTGCACGGCCTCGAACGCATAGGCGAATTCGGGGAAGAACGGCAGCACGTGGGCGACCATCAGCAGCTTGCCGCTGGACTTCGCGGCGGCCACCATCGCGTCCGCGTCGGCCCCTGTCAGGGCGATCGGCTTCTCCACCAGCACGTGCTTGCCCGCCTCAAGCGCCCGGATGGTCAGGGCGGCGTGCTCGTCGTTCGGCACACAGAGGTCGACCAGGTCGATCGAGGGGTCGGCCAGCAGCTCGGCCACGTCGGAATACCCTGTTATCCCCGTCAGATCCATCTGCGTCCCCGCAGGGCCGAAATTCCCCTTGATCCCGGTCCAGTCGCCGGCCAGCTTCTTGGGGTCGCGGCTGCAAATCGCGGCGACCTTCGCCCCGGGGACTTTCTGCGCGGCGAGGTAATGGATCATGCCCATGAAGCCGACGCCGACGATCCCGATCCGCACGGTTTTCATAAATCGCTCTTCCGAGGGGCGTTGTGGGATCCCATCATTCTCATGAATTCCGATGGGATGCCCGATTGCAATTCGTCGTCAGGGAGACCCTGCGCGGGTTACGTCGATCCAGGTCCGCCGATTGTCCGCCACGGGCCAACTCCGGGCAAGCTCGGAACCGCGCGACGTTCCCTGCGACCGTGCACCGAGGGGGAAGACGGCGCACCAACGGCCATGCACGACGCCTTCGACCGGGCCGCCACCCGTCCGTTCCGCTCAAGAATCGTGCATCATATCTCGTAAGAATCTCGGTGATATGATGCGTCATTTCAGCCGTCCGTGCCTCGCTCCGAGAGCTTCCTGAGCAGCGCGATCTGGCCGCCGTGGTAGGCCATGTGCTGCACGGCACCGCGCAGCATGTGGCCGATGGTATATTCCTTGCCGGCGACCCGCGATTCCAGCCGAGAGGCGTCGAGATGCAGGACTGTCTTCAGGAGGCGAGCATGCCATAAATCCAGCCGGGAAAGGTCGTCTTGCCAGGCGTCCGGGCCCGTCCCCTCGGGCGGCGGGAAGTTGCCTCCGTCGGGCGCCTCGATGACACAATTCTCCTCGATCCGGCGGACGACCACGTCATCCCATGAGTAGAGATGGACGACAATCTGGCGGATGCTATGGCCGCCCGGGATGGGCCGCGCGGACGCGATCTCGGCGGTCACGCCCTCGAGGACCTTGCGGAGGGGTGGACCATGCCAGGCGTCTCCGTCATAGCCTCGTGCCAGGTCGTCCACGTAAACCGCGAGGTCCTGGGCGGGCATCATGTCACCCTCGTGAGTCCAAGGTATGCGATGTGTGACTCGGATTGCTGCGTGAAGTCTGCCGGGAGGCAATTCTCGACCGCCCATTGACGGACAAATTCCGCAAGATGCGGGCCGTGGGATCGCCCATCGCCTCGATCTGAAATCCTCTTTCTCCAAAATGGACTGTACAGCCGTTGACATCTTGCCGATACCAGGTTCCAATCCACGAGCCCGGCAGGAATCCTGTTCAAGTGATCAGGGAAGGCCGGGCTCCTCAACGACGGGAGGGAACCATGGGTCACCCAATTCCGGCAGGTCATCACGCGATCACCCCGCACCTGGTCATCAAAGGGGCGTCGGAGGCCATCGAGTTCTACACGAAGGCCTTCGGGGCCGTGGAAGTGAGCCGCATGCCGTTCCCGTCGCCCGACGGCACGCCGCGGCTCGGTCACGCCGAGCTCCTGTTCGGCGACTCGAGGATCTTCCTGGCCGATGAGTTCCCCGAATGCGACTCGTTCGGCCCTGTAGGCGTCTCACCGGTGACCATCCACCTGTACGTGACCGATGCCGACGCCACGTTCGCACGCGCCGTCGAGGCGGGCGCCACGGTGAGCATGCCGCTGGCCGACATGTTCTGGGGCGATCGATACGGCAAGGTCGTCGACCCGTTCGGCCACCACTGGTCGATCGCCGAGCACCTGGAAGACCTGACCACCGAGCAGATGCAGGAGCGCATGGCCGCCTTCTGCGGCGCCTGACGCGCGTCATCGGTCCATCAACGCCGGGACGGCCGAGGCCGCCCCGGCGTCGGCGCTGAGTGGTGGCGGCCATCGATCTCGTGAGTCGGGTTAGATGAGATCCAGGCGTGCACGGACCTTTCCGCCCTGCTGGGCTCGGAAGGCGAATGTTCGCGCCGAAACTCACGCCGTTTCAAGAGGATATGCCGATTCCTGAGGCCATTCGGCCAGTTCCGGGGCGCCCGACCTCGCAACACCTGTCAATCGCCGCGCAGCCGGTTCGGGCCGAGAATTGCCATCGCCCAGGCCGACGACCGGATGCGCATCATGTTACGAGCCTTCCGAGCGACGCTCGTCCCCCACTTGCCAAGACATGACATCTGGCCCGATCTATATCGATCCACGGCCATTCATTGCATGGCACATCTCACAACGGTCAGGCCGCTGATGTCCGGAGGATCGGTGCGGATGTCCCGGCAAGGCGGGAGTCTCCACGGTTATTCTTCGTCGAACTTCGGACGCTGCATGTCGAAGAGATGGCCGACTTCCGCATAGTCGCCGAGATAGCCGCATCGGGCGATCGGCCTGGCGGCGGCGGTGTCGAAGATCCCGTCCTTCAGGTAGAGCGGGTTGATGTGGACCCCGACCACCTGACCCATCACGAGGAACGAGTTCGTCTCCCTCCGATCGAGGTCGAGGATCGGCATGATTTGCAGGAGCTTGCATTCGAGCGACGCGGGCGACTCGGCGACGCGAGGCGTGCCCACGATCCGGCAAGCGGCCGGCGTCAGGCCGGCCCTGGCCATCTCGTCGACACCGTGCTTGAACGGTGCCGACGTCAGATTCATGGCCTCGGCCAGCGGCCTCGTCGCCAGGTTGAAGACGAATTCGCCGGTCTCCTCGGCATTCCGCAGGCTGTCCTTGCGGCCCGTGCTGCTGAATCCGAGGATCGGCGGCGTCTCGCAGAAGGCGTTGAAGAAGCTATATGGGGCCAGGTTCACCCGCCCTTGCCGGTCTCTCGACGAGATCCAGCCGATCGGCCGGGGCGCGATGATCGCCTTGAACGGGCTGTGGGGAAGGCCATGCCCCTTGGACGGTTCATAGAAGTACGTACTGCTTACTTCATCCATCGCGGCATCCCCGTGGGCCGGGCGTCGGGTCGAGGCCGATTCAGCCGAGGAGGTCGACGAGCCGCCGGACTTTCTCGGCCCCGAGCTTCTCGACCAGCGGCTTCATCACCTCCAGGGCCTTGAGCAATCCCTCGTCGCCGCCGGCCGACTTCAGCCTGGCCGACGCCTGGGAGGTGCTCGACGCCCCGGCATGTTTCGCAACCGTGGCCGCGGATCTCGTATAGCCGCGCTTCTTCACCGTCCCGCCCTGGGATTTGAGCTTGGACTTGATGGCGCTGAAATAGGCCTTGGTAACTTCCATCCCGTACTGGTCGCGGATGTAGTCGGTGGCCTCGCCGGGCATCTCATAGCCGCCGTCGAGGGCCGCTTTCACGGCATCGGTCTGCGAAAGCGGCGCGCCGTCGACCTCGGTCGAACCGTTTTCGACCTGCTCGTCGTCGAGCTCCAGCGGCTCGGCGGTCGCCTCGATCACTTTCGACGCGGACTTGCGGGCCATGATGCGAATCCTATCTTGGAGCTATGGGGGTATGCAACGGAGAAGATCTTACACCATGGGAGCATCAATCGACATGGATTTTTTGTGAGATGCGATCCGCCGTCCGATGCAGGACTCCCGCCCGGAGGGGCCCGCGCGCCGGGGTTTTCCTCGAAGTCTTCGCAGACGTGTCGATCTGAAGAGGCTATATCCCCCGTGGAAACTCCGAATGTTATCTCATAATAGGTATGGTATTATTATGGCTCGATGAATTCTATTCCGGGCTACGTGGCGCCGGCCCGTCACGAGGCCGATGCACGCGCCTGAGAAAGACCAGGAGGATTTCGGGGTGAGCCCAAGAAATTGTCGTTTCATTTTGCCTAGACCTCCTGTCTTGCGGGCGGTCCACGGGTCTTTCATGATATTGATCGCCCTGTCCGCGGTATCGATGCCGCCGGGGGGTTCGGCCCATGCATGATATCCTATGAGCAATCGGACGAATCTCGGATGAGAAGCAAGTCGCTCTTTCGCCCCGACCGGGATGGCACGAACGCATCGCCCGCCGGGAGGTCGAGAAGGCCGTCCCGCCCCCGTGCGGAGCCGATGGAAGGCCGTCAACTCCTCGCCGTCGGCACGGGAGCGATCGTGACGGGGCTGGTCATCCGGGACCGGAGCACGATCGTCGTGAGCTTCGACTCCCCCCTGGATCCGGCCTCGGCCATGACCCGAAGTTCTACCGGGTTTCCGACGTCGGCACGGCCGATCCGCGGGTGATCACGTCTCCCGGGCGTGCCGACCCGATCCGATCGGTGGTGTACGACGCCGCCGCCGGGCAGGTGACCCTCGGCCTGGCGCACCCCCTGAACGCGGGGCAGTTCTACCGGGTCCGGATCGACGGCACACCCCTGACGGGCCTGGCCGGCATCGACGGGACCACGTTTGACGGCGACGATGATCAGACGGCGGCGGGCGACTTCTACGGCCTGGTGGCCGCGGGATCGCGGGTCCATTTCGCGGACATCAATGGAGACGTCGCCGGGATCCGCGTGACCGGCGGCGGGCGAGTCCAGGTCTGGCGCGACCTCGACGGTAATGTGCACCAGTTCGGGGTGTCCGGGGCCGTCCCGGGCGGGACCGTGCTGAGGGGCTCGGTGGTCCGAGGCAGGCTGGGCGACGGCGTGGTGGGCCTGCCCACGAACGGCCTGGACGGGGTCGACAATCAGTTGTCGGCGAACTCGTTGCCGATCTCGGCCTTCTCGGCCGTCCCCCCCACGCCGGGCCTCGGCGGGGTGAATGTCGCGCCCACGCCGGTCGTGGCGACATCGAAGAATCTCCCCTACTCCGTGAGCCTCGAGCAGGTCTCGATGCCTTCCGTTCCGTCGATCCAGTCTCCCGTCGCGGCCCAGTACGGCGGCAAGTGGCTGGTCTTCGGCGGCCGGACCAACGGCCTGCACGGGTTCGATCCCACGGGCCTTACGAGCTTCCCGCCGCTCTATCAGAACAACGACATCTTCGTCATCGATCCTGCCACCGGCCAGGTCTGGTCCGAGTCGTGGACGCAGACCGGCCTGCCCTCCTCGATGACGGCCTCTCTGGCGTCGACCAACCAGGAGTTTTACCAGAAGGGCAACCGGCTCTACGCCGTCGGGGGCTATTCCAGCGACCCGTCCACGGGGACGTTCCAGACTTACGACACGCTCTCCTCGATCAACGTCAGTGCGCTCATGGACGCGGTGATCGGGGGGACGACGGCCCTGGGCGCGGTCAGGCAGATCCAAGACCCGCGCTTTGAAGTGACGGGCGGCGACATGGCGGCCATCGGCGACCGGACGTTCCTGGTCGTCGGGCACGATTTCCAGGGGCTGTATAACGGTTCCACGGCCGACCTCAGCCAGGTCTATAGCAGCGAGATCCGCAGCTTCCGGATCGTGGAGCACGGTTCGAAGCTTCGCATCGACAATTACAGCGCGACGCGAGACCCGGTGAATTACCGCCGCCGCGACGGCAACCTGTCGCCGATCGTCGCATCGGGCCGGCCCGCGCTGGCCTATTACGGGGGCGTCTTCACGGCCGACACCGGCGGCGGCTTCCTCAACCCGATCATCATCGGCGGCGGCGGACGGAGCCGGGTCGACCCGTATCAGCAATACTTCTCGCAGTATAGCGCCCCGAACATCACCTTGTATGACGCCCGGGACAGGTCGTCGCACACGATCCTGTTCGGTGGGATCAGCTTGTCGCACTATGATTTTAGCACCGGCCAGTTGACCCAGGACCCGGGCCTGCCATTCGTGAACGACGTGACCGCCCTGGTCCGGAGTGCGAACGGGTCGAGCCTGGAGTACAGCCTGTCCGCCCAGTTGCCCGGCCTCTACGGCGCGGAGGCCAGGTTCTTCGCGGCCCCCGGGATCAAGGCGTTCGACAATGGCGTCATCCCGCTGAAGCAGTTTCGCGGGGCGACCACGGTGGGGTACATCTACGGCGGGATCATCTCGACGGCGACGAATGCCCAGGGAGAGAGCACGGCCAGCACGGCCTCGAATACCGTCTTCCGGGTGGTGGTCACCCCGAACTGACCGCTGCGCCCGGCCGTCGGGCATCCTCGCGAGGGGAAGCTCGGCGGCCTGGGCTCTGATCGAGTTGGCGCGAGCGAGCTCGTGCCGTCTTCGCGGGGCGATGGGGTCGGAATTAACGGGTGATGTTGCCGTCGACGACGGTGTGTCCGGCGATCTCACGCTGGGCTTTGATCTCGCGGTTGACCTTGAGCTGCTGGGAGAGCCTGGTGGGCTTGCCGACGACAGGGGCCTGCATGGCCGACCGATTATTCCAGGGGCGACCGGCCGCCTGACCATTGGCGCAGCCGCCCAGGGTGGCGAGGCCCAGCAGGGCGAAGGTCGCAAGCTTAATCCGCATGGCAGTTCCCCGGTAAGCCGGGCCGGGCCCGCTCCACGGGCCGACATCGGCGTTCTCATCAGCTTCGGCAGTTCCGCCGTCCGGGAATCAGTTACAGCAGTGGGCGTGCCGCGGACTGGCCGGAATCGCGCGATTGCCGGGATGGATCTCCGGAATCGGCGGGTCGCAGGGATCGCGGGGTCGCGTTCAGACGGCGCGGGGCTCACCTGCGCGCGGTCCTGTCGGTGGGGATGGCTCGTGCGGCGAGGCGATGGTAGGCTCGGTAGGCCCCACGAGTTTCGGGATTTTCCTGTCCGAGAGGGTCGCGGTGTTCCGAAGGAGGAGTAGGGTTGTTGTGATTGTGGCGTCCCGGGATGGCTCGCCGGCCTGAGGAGGGGTGTCTCATGGCGATCGAGATGACGGCGGCGGCTGAGGTGAGACGTCCGAGGCGGCGGCTGCGGGTGGCTGCGCTGGCCCTGATTCTGGCCCTGCCCATGGGCTACGCGGCGATCTCGCTGGCGGTGGCCGACCAGCTCACGCGGGCCTCGAATCGGCCATCGCTGGTGGACATTCGCGAGCTGGATGAGTCGGCGGAAGGGTGGTCGACCCAGACCGCCGACGGCCTGACCTTGCGGGGCTGGTACCTGCCGACGCCCGAGCATCGGCGGCTGCTGGTGCTGGTGCACGGGATGCGGGACTCGTGGGATAAGATTGCGCTGATCGGTCTGGACCTCCACGCCAGGGGCTATGACGTCCTGCTGTTCGACCTCCGCGGCCACGGCGGCAGCGACCCCTCGCGGCTATTCATGGGGCGCAATGAGCGTGGCGACCTCCGGGCCGTGCAGGGGTGGGCGGGGACGCAGGGTTTCACGCCGGATCGGATCGGCTGGCTGGGGCAGTCGATGGGGGCGTCGGCCCTGCTGATGGAGGCGGCTCGCAACCCGGGGATCAGGGCGGCGGTGATGGACAGCCCTTACGGCGACCTGCCCGAGCTGCTGGCCGCACAGTTGCCCAGGCACAGCCACCTGCCCGCCTTCTTCAATCCGGGCATCTTGCTGGCGGCCCACTGGGCCTTCGGCGTGCGGACGGATGACCTGGTGCCGATCCGTTCGGCGCGAGCCTGGGGCGACAGGCCGATGCTCCTGATCCACGGCGAGGAGGACGAGATTGTCCCCGTGGACCAGGCGATCCGGATCGCCCATGCCGCCGGGCCCACGTGCCGAGCCGTCACGCTGCCGGGGGTCATGCACGTGCGGGCCTATGCCGCGTCGCCGGCGCAGTATATCGCCGCGGTGGACGAGTTCTTCGGGGAGTCTCTGGCCAAGTAAGTGGGTGCTCATGGCTGGGGACGCAAGTAAGCTCCGGTGACGCTTGCAGGATCGGCGGCGATGCCGGCGGGGGAGCCCTGGGCAACGACGTGGCCACCGGCGTCGCCGCCGTCGGGGCCGAGGTCGACGACCCAGTCGGCGGCGGCGATGACGTCCAGGTTGTGCTCGATGACGATCATGGTGTTGCCCATGTCCACCAGGCGTTGCAGGACCAGGAGCAGGTTGGCGACGTCGGCGAAGTGCAGGCCGGTGGTCGGCTCGTCCAGGATATAAAGCGTCCGCCCGGTCGAGGCCCGGCCCAGCTCGGCGGCCAGCTTGACGCGCTGGGCCTCGCCGCCGGAGAGCGTGGTGCTCGACTGGCCGAGGGTCACGTAGCCCAGCCCGGCCTCGTGCAGCGCCTGCAGGCCTCTGCGAACCTTGGGCACGGCGTCGAAGAAGGGGAGGGCCTCGTCGACTCGCATCAAGAGCACTTCACCGATGGATTTCCCCTTGTAACGGGCCTCCAGCGTCTGTCGGTTGAATCTCAGGCCGTGGCACGACTCGCAGCCGACGTAGAGGTCGGCCAGGAACTGCATGGCCACCCGGCGCATCCCCTGGCCCTCGCACCGCTCGCATCGCCCCCCCTTCACGTTGAAGCTGAAGCGGTTGGGCTTGTAGCCCCGCACCTTGGCCTCGCGGGTCAGGGCGTAGACCTTGCGGATCTCGTCGAAGACGCCGGTGTAGGTGGCCGGCGTGGACCGCGGCCCTCGGCCGATGGGGGACTGGTCGACCTCGATGAGCTTGTCGAAGGCGGCCAGGCCGTCGACGCGGTCGTGGGCTCCCGGCTTGGGCCCGACCTGCTCCAGGGCTCGGCGGACGGCGCGGGCCAGAACGTCGTGGACGAGGGTGCTCTTGCCCGAGCCGCTGACGCCCGCCACGCAGGTCAGGCAGCCGACGGGGAAGCGGGCGTCGACATTCTTCAGGTTGTGCTCGCGGGCCCCGATGACGTCGATGCTCCCGGGGCTGGCGGCCAGGCGGGCGGGATCGCTGAGGGCGGGAACGTGGGTCCGGGCGAGGTAGGCGATGGTGCGTGAGCCGCCCAGGTCGACCAGGGCGTCGGGGGGACCTTCGGCGACGATCCGGCCGCCGTCGGGGCCGGCGCCCGGGCCGATGTCGAGGACCCAGTCGGCCGCTCGGATGGTGGCCTCGTCGTGCTCGACGACGAGGACGCTGTTGCCGGCGTCGCGGAGGGCGGCCAGGCTGTCCAGCAGGCGGCCGGTGTCGCGGGGGTGGAGGCCGGCGGTCGGCTCGTCCAGGATGTAGCAGACGCCGACCAGGCCCGAGCCGGTCTGGGTGGCCAGGCGGACGCGCTGGAGCTCGCCGCCGGAGAGGGTGTCGGCCGGGCGGTCGAGGCTCAGGTAGCCCAGGCCCACGCGCCTCAGGAAGGTCAGCCGGCCGATGATCTCCCGGACCAACGGCGGGCCAATCGCCGCCATCTCGGGCTCGAAAATCAAGGAGTCAAAGAAAGTAAATGCCTTGTCGATGGCCAGGGCCGAGGCCCCGTGGATGCCCATTCCGCCCAGGCTCACGGCCCTGGACTCGGGCTTCAGGCGGGCCCCGTTGCAGGCGGGGCAGGGGGCCTGGCCGCGGTAGGCCTCCAGCGGCGGGCGGGCGGGCTCGGTCTTATATTCGCGTTCGAGCATGGGTATGATTCCGTCAAAGTGTGTCGTCTTGTCTCCTTTCAGCATCTGTTGGAGCGTGGCGTCGGGCCATTCGGCGAGCGGGGTGTCGCGGGAGACTTCGAGGCGGGCGAGGAAGTCGTCGAGGGCGGCACGCTCGGCGACCCTGGATTTCGACTTTGCCCCGGGGCGGTTCCAGGGGGCGATGGCCCCTGCGGCGACGGACTTCGAGCGGTCGGGCAACACGAGTTCGGGGTCGAAGCCGGGGACGGTGCCCAGGCCGTCGCAGGCGGGGCAGGCCCCTTGCGGGCTGTTGAAGCTGAAGCTGCGCGGCTCCAGCGGCTCGAAGCCGAGGCCGCAGGCGGGGCAGGCGAAGCGGGTGCTCAGCAGCAGGTCGTCCCAGGTCTCGCCGGCCTGGGCGGAGAGCAGGATCGAGCCGTCGCCCAGCTTCAGGGCCAGGTCGACGCTCTCGGAGAGCCGGGGGGCGATGCCCTCGCGGATGACCAGGCGGTCGACGACGGCCTCGATGGTGTGGACCTTGGTCTTGGCCAGAATAGGGTCGTCGGCGATCTCGATAACCTGGCCGTCGACCCTGGCCCGCAGCAGGCCCGCGCGGCGGATGGCCTCGAACGACTCGCGGTGCAGCCCCTTGCGGGCGCGGACCAGGGGGGCCAGGACGAGCACCTTACGGCCGTCGCCCAGTGCAAGAGCCGTGCGGACCATCTGCTCGGGGGCCTGGCGGCGGATGGCCTCGCCGCACGAGGGACAATGAGGGATGCCGACGCGAGCGTATAATAATCTCAGGTAGTCGTGGATTTCCGTGACGGTCGCCACCGTGCTGCGGGGGCTGGCGGTGCCGGCCCGCTGGTCGATGGCGACGGTGGGCGGGAGCCCGTCGATCAGGTCGACGTCGGGGGGCTCCATCTGATCCAGAAACTGGCGAGCGTAGCTGGAGAGCCCCTCGATATATCGCCGCTGCCCCTCCGCATAGATCGTGTCGAACGCCAGCGAACTCTTGCCCGACCCGCTGACCCCGGTGAGCACCACGAGCTTGTCGCGGGGAATATCGACGCTGACATCCCGGAGATTGTGGACCCTCGCCCCGCGCACTCTGATAAACGCGTCAGGCTCGTCGCCCTCCTCGACCACAACCGCCGCCACCTCCACACCCTGTTCCCCGCCCGAGCCCCGTCGCTTCGCCATGCACCCCGCCCCCGCCGCTCGACCCCGGTTCACCATCCGCCCCGCCAGCCTACCGGTCGCGATTCCCGGGCCGCAACCCGGGCCGTTTCGCGAAGGCTTGATGGGGCGAAAGTGGGTTCGTTTTGCCCCGGAACTTCGATGGCGGGCCGTGAGTCGCAACCGAGCAGAAAACCGACTCGAGCCGTCCGAAAACCGATGGGACGGATGGAGTGCACTCTATCTGTGACTGCCTTGGGCCTTGATGCCCCTGCTTTGTCCGGTGGATCGTGGAAATCTTCGTTCAGCACCTTAACTGCCACTTCTGCAAGTTCGACCTTTGATACCAGATGGAGCGTGCCAGCATGCCGACGAAGAGGGCGATGGCCAGTATGACCATCAGATGAATCGCCCCCACGAAGAGGATGAATCGGCTCATGTCGAGCGGATGTCCAATCTGCCGACCGAGCAAAGATCCTTCAAAAACCGAGCGAGTGTGCCACCAGATCGTCCTGGCAAAGATCGAGCTTGTGATGACGCATGCCCATCCCGCGGCCTCGAAGCCGAGCCAGAACGCTCGTCCCGCTCCCTGCCGTGAAACCAATCGGAAAATGCCGATTTCGAGCACGAGGATGATGAAGACGATCCCAAGATTGGGGAATCCGATAGGTAGAAACTCGGGCTCACGAGGGAACCAGGGATAAGAAGCCTCGAAGATGGGTGGCAACGGAATGAACGGGCGTAAGGCGGCCAGATCGGCGGCGATGATCACGATGAGAGACATCATCCAGACGAGTGAGTGCCGAGGTCTGTGGATCGATTCTGAAGGGAGCGCCATGTGTGGTCGCCACTTTCTCAACGCTGGCTGACCGATTCGCTTCGACCATCTATGACAATTGTCGCATCTCGGGAAGCCGCTCACAAGAAGGATTACGGCAGTTTCCTGGACCGCTGCGACTCACGCCAACGGCTGCCGGGCTTTCTGGTTTCAGCTTGGTGGCCGGATGGGATCGCCCTCGATCGGATGATTTTTGAGGTCTTGCAGGTCGTCCGGCGAGATGGAGCGTCGTTCGCCATCGACCCGGATGATGACCGGGGTTCCAGTCTGTCTCGCGAGATTCAAGACCTTGGCGGCAACCAGTCGAAAGGCGGCGTCGGCCTTTCCCAAGAGCGGATCTTCGTTCGGTTTAAACATGCTATGAATTTTCCCCAAGCGTGAGAATCGCCCGATAAATGTCGGGGAGCCATTCTCGAGTTCCCGCCTCTGAGCCTTCAGCGATCAACCTTGGAATCAGAGTCGACCCATCATACAGCCGCCAGGAATCCGCGAGAGGCTGATACAAGCGGAAGAAGTTGCGGAGGCCTGCGACGTAGCGACGACGGATGGTTTCTTCGGGGATATTGTGGCCCCCCTGTCGGACACGGTTGGCGACCCGCTCCAGGGCATCATCAACGCTCGGCAGCCAGAGGAAGAGGAGGGCGACCTGATAGCCCGAGCGTTTCAGCCGCGTGATCAACTTGACGTAGCCTAGGCCCGCGAGCGTCGTCTCGAAGGCGAAGGTCTGCCGGGCTTCGGCGAGTTCGTGGATGCGAGAGAGCAGGAGGCGGCCGGCCCGGATGGCCTGGGTTTCGGGGGCGAAGGGGGAGAGGCCGGCGGCGATGAGGTCGGCGTTGAGGAATTCTCGGCAGTGGACGAAGTGGGTGAGGAACTCCGTGGCGAACGTCGTCTTGCCGGCGCCATTGGGGCCGGCGATCACATAGACCGTGGGAGAGTCGGGCGGCATCGGCGGTCCCCTATCGATCCGTCGAGCCTGAATGGATTCGCAGATTAATCATTGAGGGCCGGGACGAACCGGGATTGTGCGGGAGTCAGCTCTCGCTCGCAAGCGATTTGCCGGGGCCGTTCTGCGTCCGAATTGTCAAAGAGGCGGATTGGTTGCTTGAGGTTGGCCTGATGGGTCAGCGGGCGAGGCAGAGGGCTCGGGCCCTGGCGTGGGCCTGAGTGGGGGTGCGGCGAGTTCGGGACTTGGATTGGATGGGGCGGGGGGCCTGACGGGTTGCGAGGGGGGCGGCGGCCCGGATCTGGGGGGCGAGGCGGGCGGTAAGACCGAAATAGTTGGCGGCTGGAGCTGGTTCAGTGGGGGCTTGGTCGGTGGGGGATGGCGGGGCTGGGGTTTGATGGGTGGGGCCGGACTGGGGTGGGCGGGGGTCGGTGGACGGGTTCTGGGTGGGGCCTCCGGGGGTGTTGAGGTCGGGCTTGGGGTCGTCTTCGAATTCGCGGGCGGGGCCTCGGACGAAGGTGTGGTCTTTGGGGCGTTCGCGGTAGGTGTGCGACATCTCGTCGAGGGGGGGGAGGGCTTTCTGGCGCCCTTGGTTGAGCTGGTGCAGGGCCCGGTAGAGCCGGCGGTGGCTGGCGGTCTCGTAGCGACGGAGGAGGACGAGGGTGGGGTCGTCGAGGGTGGTCAGGCCTTCGATGGTGGCGTCGCGGTGGTATTGCTCGACAAGGTCGAGGGACTCGGCCTTGCGGCGGTTGAGGTCGTCGATCTGGTCGCTGACGAGTTCCTGTCGATGGAAGAGGGGGGGCTCGCCGGCGGGCGGGTCGATGGCGGTGGGGGTGTCGCGGTCCTCGGGCTCGACGCCGAGGAGGTCGAGGGCCCGGGCGCACTGGGCGTCGGTCCAGGTGCCGTGATGGTCGAGGGTGCGGCCTAGCGAGGTCCAGCGCTCGATGAGCCAGTCGCAGCCGTGGGCGGTGCCGGCCAGCTTGCGGGAGATCTCGCCGGGGCGGGACGGGAGCGAGCGGGCGATGCGGTCGACGGCGGCCCGGCGGTCGTCATCCCAGCAGGTCTCGGCGCGGAGGCCGCGGATGGTGCGGACGACCCGGTCCTCGATCCTGCAGCGGTTGATGCGGATGCTCTCGGTGGCGACGGTCTCGACCAGGTTCATCTCGAAGGCGTTGTTGGGCCGCAGCGACGAGTTCCACTGCTCGGCGAGTTCGGCGATGGCCTCGGCCTCGGCGTGCGGGACGACGGTCCCGGCGCCCGAGAGCCCGTGGATCAGGCTGTTCTGGCGTGATCTGGCCTTCCCCTCGGCGGTGCGGGGGCCGGTGCTGCGCTCGGCGTTCCTGCGGTTGGCGTCGAGGCGGGCCTGGCTGACGGCGATCTTGCCCATGGGTTTGCGTCGCTTTCGTCGCGAGGGGTGCATCATCGAACGATTGCCGCCGACGTCGGCGGTGGGCTTGCCGCACGCGGCTTCGCGTGCACGGGCCTCCTTTAGAGATAATCCTGAGAACGCGCGATTTAGTTCTGTGTTTCTGGAAATTTTTATGGGTCAAGTAGGCCATGTCGGTCAACGGCGTGGATCGGCCTGGCGGGAGGCCTCGGTGATCGGCTGCGGTCGAGGAGCGACGGCGCGACCTCGCCGTCGCTCCTGGCCTTGAACTCCGCTCAACGGGCCGTCCTGCCTTGAGGCGCCCGTGAATGGTGGCTGAAACCCAATCGTGCGTCCGACTGCGGTGTGTTCGGGTCGGTGGATCGGTAGGACTTCCGGCCGGCTTGGATCTTCAGTCGTTGAGGCTCACCGGGGAGACGAACGCGTCCGGCTTGATGGCGAGGACCGAGCAGTCGACTCGCTGGAGGATGGACTCCGCGGTGTTGCCGATGAGGAGGCCGGAGATGCCGGTGCGGGCGACGGTCCCCATCACGATCAGGTCGATGCGATTGGTCTTCGCGGCCTCCACGACCGCGTCCTCGGGGACGCCCTTGATCAGATGCACGATGCGATGTCCCGACTGATCGGGGACCTTCGCGAGGAGATGATCGAGGGCCTTGCGGGCCTCCGCTTGCGAGTCCGACACGTAGCGATCGACCTGATCCTGGGCCAGCATGGGATCGCCGCGTAGCAACTCTTCGCCGGGTGCCGACCAGACGTGGACGATGTGGAGGTCTCCACCTTCCTCGTCGGCCAGGGAGCCGGCGAGTTCGAGGATCTTGGCGTCGAGGGCCGCATCCTTCGCGGTCAGCTCCGCCTTGAGGTGGAGCGGGTCCGCCTCGTTGGGCGGTGGCGCGGGGTCGACGGCCGCCAGGATCCGCGCGAAGTCCCCGCCGTCGTGCTCGGGCTTCAGCAGCAGGAGCGGGCAGGGGCAGGAGCGGAGCAGGTGCATGTCGGTCGAGCCGAACAGCAGTCCCTCGTTGGGTTCGGCCTTCTTCAGCAGCAGGTCGTGCCCGCCCCTGAGGACCTCGCGGACGATCTCGTGGTGACGACGGCCCCGGAGCACCTCCGTGGTGACGTCGAGGCCGTCTTCGCGGAGCTGGGCTGCGAGGCCATCGAGCGCCTCGGACCTCTCGCGGACGAGGAGCGCACGCAGGTCTTCCGAGTTGGGGGAGAGGAGTCGGGAATACCAGGGGAGGTCCTCCACGACGGCGATCAGCTTGATCGCCGCCCCTTTCCACTTGGCCAGCCGGGTGGCTCGCGCCAGCACGGGCTGATTCGAGGTGTCGTCGATCGGGACGAGGATGTTCCTGAATCGATGCATGACGGGCTCCATTCGCGAGGGACGGCCGGATCTCCCGAAGGGGACGCGGCGAGAGAGTTTGAACGTTTCCCGGGAGCCTCAGGCCTTGATCCGAGCCGATTTGCCGCGGAGGTGTCGACGAGCGGCGAGCTTGACCAGCTCCACGATCGCGACCGGGGCCAGCGAGCAGGCGGCGATGACCGTCCATTCGGCGCCGCTGGGCGGTACCGTGTGGAGTATACGCCGGAGGAGGGGCACCGAGACCGCGGTGAACTGGAGCACGACGCAGAGGATGACCGCGGCCCAGAGCCAGCCGTTCGTGAACAGCCGGGACGTGAAGACGGACCGGATTCGCGACCGGGCGTTGAAGGCGTGGAAGACCTGCGCGAGGGAGAGCGTCGAGAAGGCCATGGTGGTTGCCCGGTCGGCGCTCTCGGCCCCCCTCCCGTGCCATTGCAGGCCGACGCCGAAGGCGAGCAGCGTGAACGCCGCGAGCAGCGCCCCCTGCCAGGCGATGAGGCCGAGGAACGATCGATCCACGAGCCCCGCCCGCGGGTCTCGCGGCGGTCGGTTCATGATATCGGGGGCCGAAGGCTCCAGGGCCAGGGCCAGGGCCGGGAAGACGTCGGTGATCATGTTCAGCCAGAGGATCTGGAGCGCGACCAGCGGGAGCGGCCAGCCGACGAGGATGGCCACGAACACGGTGAGGATCTCGGCGAAGTTGCACGAGAAGAGGTAATGGATGAATTTCAGGATGTTCGCGTAGATGATCCGCCCCTGCTCGACGGCCGAGACGATCGTGGCGAAATTGTCGTCCGCGATGATCATGTCGGCCGTCTCCTTGGCCACCTCGGTCCCCTTGATCCCCATCGCCACGCCGATGTCGGCCTGCTTCAGGGCCGGCGCGTCGTTGACGCCGTCGCCGGTCATGGCGACGAGCTCGCCCCGACGCTGGAGCGCCTCGACGAGCTGCAGCTTGTGCTTGGGCGAGACGCGGGCGAAGACGGAGGTGTTGGCGACGATCAGGTCGAGGCCCGCGTCATCCAGCCCCTCGAGCTCGCGGGCATGCACGGCCGCGAGCGGCCGGCCGAGCGAGTCGAAGTCGAGCCCAAGCTGCCGGCCGATTTCCGCGGCGGTGGGCGGCTGGTCGCCGGTGATCATGACGGTGCGGATCCCCGCCTCGCGGCAGGTGGCGATCGCGTCCTTCACCTCCTCGCGGAGCGGGTCGATCATCCCGACGAGGCCGACGAACACCAGCTCGCGATCGAGGTCCTCGCGGTTGTAGCGCTCGGGAAGCTCGCGATAGGCGAGCCCCAGCACGCGCAGGGCGGCACCGCCCAGCTCGCGGTTCCATTCCGAATGGCGCTCGCGACCTTCATCCGTCAGGGGCTCGGTGGCGCCATTGCGGAGCTGGGTACTGCTCAGTTCGAGGATCGAACCCGGGGCGCCCTTGATGAAGGCGACGACCGAGCCGGACGCGGTGCGATGGACCGTGACCATCCGCTTGGTGAGGCTGTCGAACGGAACTTCGTCGATGCGTGGATATTCTCCCTGGAGGTCTTCGATCGTCATGCCGGCCTTCTCCGCGGCGACGAGCAGCGCCGCCTCGGTCGGGTCGCCGAGGATGGTTTCGCCACCCCCGGTGCGGTCGATCCGGGCGTCGTTGCATAGCACGCCGATGCGGAGCGCGAGGCTCAGATGGGGATCGGAGCGAGGCTCAATGCGTCCTCCGTCGTGGGCGAGGAACTCGCCCACGGGGGCGTAGCCGCTGCCCGTGATCTGGAGCCGCTGCCCGTCGAGGACGAGCGCCTGCACGGTCATCTCATTGCGCGTCAAGGTCCCGGTCTTGTCGGTGCAGATGACGGTGATCGAGCCGAGGGCCTCGACGGCGGGCAGGCGACGGATGAGGGCGCGCATGCGGGACATCCGCTGCATGCCGACGGCGAGGGTCATCGTCGCGACGGCCGGGAGCCCCTCGGGCACCGCGGCGATGGCCAGCGAGATGCCGACCTCGATCATATGCAGGAGCTCATTCCCGCGCAGCCAGCCGGCCAGCACGATGACCGCACAGAGCGCGAGGACGACCCCGACGAGGACCCGGCCGAGCCGGTCGAGCTGCCGGTCGAGCGGCGTGTCATGGGTGCCGGCTTCCTCGATCATGATCCCGATCTTGCCCATCTCGGTCCGCGCGCCGGTCGAGGTGACGAGCAGCCGGCCCCGCCCGTCGGTCACGGTCGTGCCCATGAACGCCATGCAGGTCTGATCTCCGAGCGCCGCCCTCGGGTCGGGTACCGTGTCGGGCCGCTTGCTGACCGCGAGCGACTCGCCGGTCAGGGACGCCTCCTCGATCTGCAGCCGGGCGGCCTCGGTGATGCGCCCGTCGGCGGGGATGCGGATGCCGGCGGAGAGGATCACCAGGTCGCCGGGCACCAGGTCGGCCGCCGGGATCTGGTGCTCGGTCCCGTCGCGGACGACGTGCGCCACGGGCACCGACTGCTTCTGGAGGGCCGAGAGGGCCTGCTCGGCCTTCCACTCGGTCAGGAAGCCGATCGTCGCGTTGGCCACGATGACGAACAGGATCGCGACGGCCTCGACGTTCTCTCCGAGGGCGAGGGCGATCGCCGCGGCGGCGAGCAGCAAGAGCACGATCACGCTCTTGAACTGCGCGCGGAGGATCACGAACGCGCTGCGGCCGCGGATCTCCGCGAGTCGGTTCGGCCCGAATTCCGCGAGCCTTCGGGTGGCCTCGAGTTCCGCCAATCCTCGCGCGCGATCGCTCCGGAGTTTCTCCGCGACTTCGGCGACCGAGATCGCGTGCCAGGTCATGGTTCTGGGCAGGGTCTCTCGACCGAACGCGGAGGTGCTCGGCTCTTGCACGCCAAGGTTCTTGACGCTCAATTCGCCCCCATCCTGAGGAAGCTCGGCATCGGAACGATTGGTCATTTTGGGTGAGCCCATGGGCGTTTATACAATAACGCCGGTCGAAGGTCACTCGAGCGGCTCGAAACAGCACTTGATCGGAACGCCTGATCGATGCCGCCAGTATCCTAGCTTGCCGAGGCCCGCGGATCGACGTCCAGCCTCTGCGCGGCTCGTCGATGGCCGGTCATCGGCGACGACGGGCGGGCCCGCCCGTCCGCCGTGCGCAAGCGTCCCGTCGCCGGTGGGCCGGGGTGCAAATTCGTGCTTTTGAACACCCTGGAAACCGTTGGTCGGCCCGTCGACTATGGCTCGGTCCGGTGCGAGTTCCGAGCCTCGGAAGGGGCCCGGTTGGGTGATTGGAGAAATGGGGTTCAATGGCGGGTGATGATTGTGTCGATAAGGGGCGTACGTTGGCCTGGCGGGATGGACCGGACTGTGTGGTGACGGGGAGGAGATCGCGTGCGACGGACTGGTTGGGGCATGCCTCTGGTCTTCCTGGCGACGCTGGCCTACGGGCTCAGGCCCGGCCCTGCCGGCTTTGCCGCGGGCCAGGAGCCTCCGAATCCGGTTCCGGCCGCTCCGGTCGCGGAAGGGCCCGAGGAGTCTTCGACGGATCTCGCCGGCGAGGACGAGCCTGGCGAAGATCGGCTGGCGATGCAGGCGCCCGGGGCCCCGGCGACTGCCCCGGTCGCGGCCCCGGCCTTGCCGGGCGTCGCGGCGCCCGCCGCCCCGGTCGCGCCGGCTCCGCTTGCTCCGGGATTGGCGGGGCCGAGTGCCTCGCGGGTCCTGGGTGATGGGCTGACGCAGGGGGCCCCCGCGCTGGGGAGCCGGGCGACGCGGTCGAACCTGTCGGGGCTGCGGCGTGGCCGCGCGATGGAGATGTTCGGCGACAAGCTGCCGGACCCGAGGCTGGGGAGGCTGGCCGGTCAGGCGAACGGGCTGCCGACCCCGTTCCCGCCCCCCAAGCCGATCGAGCCGGGGGCCGGCGGGCAGTCTCAGGGCGTCATCTTCGTGCCCTCGATCCGCGGGTTCAAGATCGCCGACAACCAGAGCCCGGTGCCGCTGGACCGGGTCTATTACCAGTACAACTACTTCGACAACGTGAATGCCTCGCTCAATCGACGCGTGAACGCGCAGGTGAGCCAGCTTCGGGTCTATCGGAACATCCTGGGCGTCGAGAAGACGTTCTGGGATGGCGATGCGTCGATCGGATTGCAGCTGCCGATCAACACGCTCTCCGTGGTCAGCCCCATCAAGGCATACAACGGCTACACGTCGTCGTTCGGCGATCTGGCAATCGTGTTCAAGTACGTATTCTTGCGCGATCCGAACGGGCCGAGCCTGATGTCGGCCGGGCTGGCGGTGACGGCGCCGACGGGGCCATCCTCGTTCGCCAACTCGCCCGCGGTGCGCAACCTGCATTATGCGGGCTTGCAGCCCTATCTGGGCTACTTCTGGACGAACGAGAGCTGGTTCGTGCAGGGATTCTCATCCATCGACGTGCCGATGAACTCGGCCGACGTGACCTTGATGTTCAACGACTTCGGCCTCGGCTATTACCTGTACCAGGCGAAGGAAGAGAGCGCCTGGATCACGACGATCGCGCCGACGTTCGAGGTGCACCTGAGCACCCCCTTGAACCACCGAGGGTTCTCGCTGACGGACCTCGCCGGCACGCCCGACGTCCTGGACTTCACCTACGGGCTGAACACGATCATCGGCGAGCGGAGCCGGTTCGCCTTCGGCGTGGTGACTCCCGTGACGGGGCCCCGGCCGTTCTCCTACGAGCTGATCGCCCAGGTGGGCATCCGGTTCTGAACCGGACCTCGATGACGTTGAAAACGGGGCCCGGCTCCCGCTCTTCGCGGCGGAGCCGGGCCCCGTTGATTGATCGTCACCCTGTCGAAAATCGCCCTTAACGGATGCGCGATCGCGCGGCGGCGAGGCCGGCCAGGCCCAGGCCGAGGAGGGCCAGGGTGGCGGGCTCGGGGACGACGGTGGAAGTTCCGGGGGCGAGGATGCTGCCTGAGTTGACGCCGATGATGGGGGGGGCGGCGCCGGTGATGGCGTAGTCGGACAGGACCGGGCCCAGGAGGCTGGTGAAGGAGAACTCGGCGGAGGTGCCGGGGAGGATCCCGTCGGCGGTGTCGAGGAAGAAGGAGACGGTGGTGGCGCCCGCGGTGTAGTCGAAGGCCCAGCCGGCGGGGCCGGTGATGTCCTGGAGGTCGGCGGTGGCGTCGACGGCGAGGTCGAACTGGACGACGGGCAGGGTGCTGTCCGGCTCGTTGCTCAGGGTGTACAGGTAGAGCGAGGCGCCCCCGCCGGCGTCGCTGACGGTGGCCGTGAGCACGGTGACGAGGTCGGCCCTGGCCGGAGCGGAGGCCGCGACTGTGGCGAGCGCGACGAGTGCGGCGGCGAGGAGGCTGGGCGTGCGTCTGGGCATTGGGTTCGTTCCCCGTGAGTGATTCGGCCGTTGCGGCGCGAGGGCTGCGGTGCCGCCGAGATTCGAGCGGTTCCTGCTAGCTCGGCGCGGTTGAGGAAAAGGGGACCGGCTCCGCAGCGAAGCGCAGGGACCTGTCCCCCTTTTCCGGCGTGATACGTTCAATCGGGACCGCTCTAGCGGGTCTGCTTGACCTTGAGGGTATAGATGGCCCCGTTGCCGCCGGGGTTGCTAGTCAGGCCGAAGTCGGCGACGAGGAGCCTGCCCAGGCCGTCGGAGAGGACCGCAAGCGGGCTGCTGAATTGCGAGGCCACGCGCTTGGTTGCGCCGGTCTGGACGTCGACGGCGACGAGGTCAGCGTAGCGGAGGGTGCGGCTGCCGGGGCTCGATTCGGTGACCTCGTCGTTGAAGCGGACGATGAAGAGGTTGCCGGCGAGGTCATCGGGCAGGCCGGCGGCGTAGAAGAACGAGGCGCCGTCGGCGGAGGCGTTCGGGCCGAGCCCGACGGGTTGGGCCGGGTTGTGCAGGACGTAGGGCCCTGGGTTGGCCAGGTTGTCGAAGGTGATGGAATGGGCCCGGTTGGGGCCGTCGGCATTGAGGCTGAGGAAAGGGGACTTGCCGCGCCAGTTGACGTTGGCGAAGCCGTAGTCCGCCCCCGGGACGGCCCTGAAGAGCTGGTCGGAGACTTCCATGGAGAGGTCGGGCCCGACGACGTCCTTGGGGTGGGCCTGCACGGTGGTGCCGTCGCCGTTGGTCTTCGCCCGGTTGTAGTTCACGGTGAAGAAGAGCTGGCCGGCGGCGTCGAGGGCGAGGCCGAAGGGGTTGCGGGTGCCCGCGGAGTGGACGACGAGCTTGCCCGCGTCGGTCTTGGTGACGGGGCCGGAGTCGTCCTGGATCAAGGCCTGAGAGATGTTGGCGGGAACGGTGTTGAAGGCGTTGGCCGAGTTGGTGGCGTTGACGACCTGCCCGAGATCCTTGATCCAGGCGATGGTGCCGTTGTAGGACGAGTCTCCCCAGGTGTTGCCCGGGCCGCCGCTGAAGAAGCCCTGGTTGCCAAAGTCGTCGAGGGCGCCGCTGGAGAGCGGGCCGCTCTGGCCGTTGATGGTGCGGGTGCCGATGCCGACGTAGAGGGTGTTGCCAGCGATCTGGATGTTGTCGACGCCGTGGTCGCCGATGGGGATGCCGGTGACGAGCGCAACCTTCAGCTCGCCCAGGCCGGTCTCGCCGAAGAGGCCGTTGCCGTTGGCGTCATTGGCCTTCCAGAGCGAGCCGTCCATGCTTGAGTAGTAGAGGTCGCCTCCGTGGAACGCGAGGCCGAGGCCGTTGGCGGAGGGGAGGGCCTGGACGGGGCTGGTCAGCTTGCCGGTGATCCAGTTGTATCGATAGCTGGTAATGCCCGAATTTGTGCTGATGACGTAGAGCCTGGCCCGAGGGCCCCAGGCCATCTGCGTCGGGTGGCCCGGCAGGGCGGGCAGGGCGGTCTCGATGGAGAGCTTCGCCCGGTAGGGGGCCGCCACGACCGGCTGGGCCTGCGCCCCGGGGGCCGCCGCCCCGTAAGTCGCGGCCAGGGTTAGGCAGGCGATTGCCAACGTCTTGCGTCGCGTCATCGTTCGATCTCCTGGGGGCCGAGTTCGGCCCGCCGCGGTGGCGGCCGACGCCCATCCCGGGGCGCGGGCGGCGGGCCATTCACGCATTCATGAGTTGAAGGATCTGAAGATCAGAATGGATGGGACGTGGCGTCGTGACTGCGAGTTCTGGGGGCGCGACGGCCCCGCACGCGGCGACGCGTGAGCCGAACGTAAGTCCAGGACCCCCCGGGCGGCCGGGCACTTCCTCGGGCGGGCCCGTATCGAGGATACGGGGGCGCGTCGAGGAGGCCCGGGGCCGCGGTCGGGCGGTCTTGCCGGGATGTGCACCACCCCTACCTTGCCTCGCACGGGTGCGACGATTCGCCGGCTTCGCCTGGCATTTCGGATTCTGAGCGACCGGCCGGCATTATGCAAGAGGGGCCCGCCGGATGGCATAGGCCCGGCCGACCTGGAAGTCAATCGGGACGAGGCCGGATGGCGAATCCGGCCAGATCCGGCGTGAGGCCGCCGGGCCGATCCCCAGGTAGAGGCTTCAGAATGCGTCGGCCGAGACGATCTCGCCGCCGGCGACTGTGCCGAGCGAACGCCATATCATGCCATCAATGGTGGATTTCACAAATTTGACGGATCCATCGCCGAAGAGCGTGTTGACGCCACCGGGGTGGAAGCTTCGCGCGGTGGACGCGGCATAGCTGGGCCTGCCAAGCTTCTCTCGGCTGCCATTGAGGTCGCTGTCGGGGTAGACGCGGTTGGGGCCGCCGGGGATGACCTTGTTGGGGGGCCATGCGGTGGTGATCCCGTTGTGGTGCGAGCCCGACTCGAACCACTGGGTGCGCCCCTCCTGCGGCCGCAGGGCGCAACCGGAGAGGTATTCGGGGGCGACGGTGTAGGGGTCGGCGTTGGGCGGCGGGATGATGTCGGGGTTGTTGATGTTGGCGAGCGTGCCGCAGTCGCGGATGTAGTCGAAGAAGGCTTTTCCCTCGCTCATCAGCAACGTGTTCGAGGTGCCATCCTGGAAGCTCGACCAGCCGCGCGAGAGGTTGACGCCAAAGGCGCCCCGGTTCTGGCGGGTGCTGCCCAGGCCGCCCCAGACGTACCAGTCGCCGGTGACGTAGCCATAGTTGGAGATGCCATAACGCGTGCCGTCGGCCAGGGGCCTGGTGTTGGGCTTGATCTCGCTGGGGCAGATGAGCGTGCCGATCACCTGAGCCAGCACCGTGGTGTTGGGGGGCGACTGCATATCAACGGTGAAGTTGGTGGTGTTGAAGATGTTCCCCTGTTCCAGATAGGGGAGTACCCGCGCGTGCGGCCCGAAGCTGTTCGTCCAGGTAACGGTCGTGCCGACCCCAGTGATGCAGAGCGTGGGGGGCAGACCGCCGACGGTCGACTCATAGTTGTGGACGGCCAACCCCATCTGCTTGAGGTTATTCGTGCACTGGATGCGCCTGGCGGCCTCGCGGGCGCTCTGCACGGCGGGGAGCAAGAGGGCGATGAGCACGGCGATGATCGAGATGACCACCAAAAGCTCGATGAGCGTGAATGCGTTTCGACGCATGGAAACCTCGGGGGGGGGAGGGCCGGTCCACCCGGCACGGCCGATTGCCGCCGTGCATGGCCGGTCAATCAAGCGTCAATGCATGCCCCATGCCCTGGTCGTTCGAGGGCCCAAAATGCCTGATTCTCGGGCGAATCGACGCGGGTGTCGCTCGAATCATCGCGGCGCACGTCGAAATTATGTCCACCTGAGGCGGATTTGTGTCCGCTCCCCGACCGGACGGCGAATGCTGGCAGGGCCACCATTCGCCCCACCAGTGTCGGCCCGCGCTCTGGCGCATGAAACGGCCCGATCGACCTCGCCGACGTCGATTGAATCGACGCTGTTGCGGGGTGGCCGGGCTGGCTTCGGTCGCGGTCGGTTCGTTCGCCTCGATGCGAGGGCTCAGCAATCCGGTGCCGGGCTCGCCGGGCTGTTGAAGCGACGGTAGGCGAGGCCACCGATGAGGGCAACGAATGTGAGGACGGTGGCGGGCTCGGGCACCGGCTCGGGGGCGGGGCCACCGGCGATGGTCAGGGTGAGCAATTTCGTGCTCCGGTGACCATCGGTGATCGAGCCGGTGCCACTGTAGCGGTCGAGATGGAGGTAGCCGTCGACCAACGCCAGGGGAATATCCCTCCCCTCAAGGAGTCGGGAGACTGCGTTGTAATCGATGGGCTTCGAGGGGTCGGAGGTGTCGATTGAGAGGTGGTCCCCGTCGGCAGTCATTCCGGAGAGGTAGAGATGGTTGACCTGGACGGTATAGCTGCCACCGGCTCTGTCCTCAACACCACCTCCGACGATTTGCCCGATATAAGTGCCGCTGATCGCGACATACGGCGGGAAGGGATCGCTCGGATCAGGATCGAAAGAATCACGCCGACCGCTGATCGGGCGATTGAAGTAGGTGAAAACCGTGAAGGTCCCCTGGTCGGTCCCGCGATATCGGCCATCGATCGGCGAGTATGTCAAATCGGACAGAACACCTGTCGAAATGGGGCCATAGTTCAGCGCGATCGTTGTGCCGGCAAACGATGGATCGGCCGAAACGGGGGCCGAATCATTGTCGAAGTTGCGCATCTTGTCGTAGTAGGTGACGAGGGTCGATGCCGAGGCGGGTGACACCGGGGCGATCGCGCCGATCAGGGTGAGGACGAGGAGACTCGCGGTGCGACACATCCATGACGTGGTCATTGGGGGCTTTCATGGTCCCCGGGCATCGACCCGACAGCCCTGTCGTGGTTGCATGCGAGGGGGATGTGGAGACAATCGCTTTGAGATCGGATGATGTCAATCCCGATCGTCTGAGTCGGTCGCCGCTCTCGTGGCCCCGGAAGCCTGTCCTTGGAGCCGTGAATGGACAATTGCACGGCTGACGATCGGATAGCCGCCCACGCGAAGTGGCCGGGCTGGGCTCCGCGGTGGATTCGCCTCGGCGCCAGGGCTCAGACGGCTGGTACTGGGCTCGCGTTGCTGCGGAACTGGCGGTATGCGAGGCCACCCAGCAGGGCCGCGAAGGTGAGGAGCGTGGCGGGCTCGGGGACCGGCTCGGGGGCGGGGCCGCCGGCGATGTTCAGGGTGAGCAGGCGGACATCGTAGTGGCCGCCGCCGATGTAGCCGGAGATGCTGTAGCGGTTGAGATGAAGGAAGCCGTCGATCAGGGCAAGCGGGACGTCCGTTCCCTCGATGGATCGGGAGACTGCGGTGTAATCGATGGGCTTCGAGGGATCTGTGATGTCGAGGGAGACTCGTTCTCCGTCGAGGGTCGAGCCACCGAGGTGAATGGAATTGACCTGGCCGGTATAGGAGCCGCTCATCCTGCCAAACCGGTCTCCGCCTGTCAGGTCCCCGGTGTAGGAGCCTTCGAGCGTGACCCAGACTCGGCGGCCCGTATCGTTCTGGGTGTCCGAGGGGACGATGAAGTTTGCAATGATGGCGAACGAATTCGAGTCGGTCGCGTGCCACAGGGTACCGTCTGACATGCCGTCTGACGTGTATCGCGGGCCGAATACACCTGCAATCCCTCGCTCCCCCTTGATCGCCGTGCCACCGAACGAGGGGTCAGCCGAGAGCTGGTATGAATTCTCACTGAAGATGTGTCGCTGATCCCAGAAGGTGACCAGGGTTGAGGCCGAAGCAGGGGTTGCCGGGGCGATTGAGCCGAGCAGGGCGAGGACGAGGGCTGTCGTCGGGAGCATCCGCGAGGAGAGCATTAGGTCGCATCCGTGCGCCCCCTGCATCGATCCGACGACCGTGTCGAAGATGCACGCGGAGGGAATCGCGGCGATGGTCGCCGCGGGATCGAGTTGTGTCAATCCCAACTTGACGTCTCGCCGTCGGCGGTCCTTGGATCCCGAGCTGGCCAAGATCCCGACAATTCTCGGGTCGTTCTCGTCGCGAGATTGCCTGCGAGGCCACTTCGAATTGGCTGAGGGCCCGGGCCCGCGGGTGCTCAGGCCGAGCCTTTGGATCGGATCAACGGTCGGCGACTTGAGCTCAGGCCGAGGCTGGGGTGGCGTGAGGGCGGAGCCGACGATAGGCGAGGCCGCCGATGAGCGCCGCGAAGGTGAGGAGGGTGGTGGGCTCGGGCACCGGCTCGGGGGCGGGAGAGGTGGCGGCGAGGGTCAGATTGAGCTGCCGCTTGAAGTTTGTGGACTTGACGCCGATATCACCCTTGACGCTGTAGCGGTCGAGGTGCAGGAAGGCGTCGACCAACGACGCGGGGATGTTGGTGCCTTCGACGACGCTGGCGATCAGGGCGGGGTCGACCACCTGCTTGGGGTCGGTGATCTCGGCGGAGCGAAGCTGGCCGTCGAGCGTCATCCCGCTGACCCGGACCGATTCGACGTTGCCGGTGTATTTGCCGCCGATCGAAGGATAATCCTTCCTCGGGTCAACGGAATAGCCGCCGAGCTGGCCTTGGAATGTCCCCTTGATCGCGAGATAGACGCGTAAGGGTTCCGACGAGGATTCACCCCCTTCAGGACGGTCGAAATGGACGAACATGAGGAACGATCCCTGATCCGTCGCGGTGAACGGATGCCTCGTCCCGGTAAATACGGGAAAGTCGTCCGGGGAAGGGACGAACTCCGGGATCTTGCCCGCCATCGATGTGTTGCCGGACTGGAACGTGAGGCCCTGGAAGGGTGTGTCTCCGGGAACCGTGATCGACTGGTCGGGGAACGTCCTCCATTGGTCGTAACTCGTGACCAGATTGGAGGCTTCGGACTCCGAGGCGAACACAGAGATCGCGACGAGGGTGAGGCTCTTCGCCGCAAACCGCTTCCATGAGGAAAGCATGGGGGGCCATCCGTGTGCCCCGCGCACCGACCCGACGACCTTGTCTTGGTTGCATGCGCAGGGGATGGCGGCGAAGGTAACCGCGAGATCGGGGGGTGTCAATCTCAGGATTTCGACTCAGCCGCCGGCGGGCATCGGGTCTTCGAACAGGCGGCTGACGCTCTCTCGGCTGTGGATGGAGAGGATGGCCTGGGCGAAGAGGGGGGCGACGCTGACGACGGTGCAGTTGGGGGGGAGGGGCTCGGTTCGATAACCGATGGTGTCGGTGAGGACCAGCTCCTTGATGGGGCTGGCGGCGATCTTGGCGGCCGAGCCCAGCGAGAAGACGCCGTGCGAGACGCAGGCGTAGACGTCCTTGGCGCCTCGGGCCTTGCAGGCGTGGGCCATCTCGATGAGGGTGCCGCCGGAGATGGTGAAGTCGTCGACGATCAGGACGTTCTTCCCCTCGACGGAACCGATGATGTCGAGCACCTCGGCGGTCTCGGTGTGGTCGGCCCGGGTCTTGTTGCCGATGACGAACGAGGTCTTCATCAGCTTGGCGAACTTGTTGGCCTGCTTGCTGAAGCCGACGTCGGGCGAGGCGATGACCAGGTCCTCGATCTGCTTCTTGCGGAAGTAGTCGGCCAGGACGGGCATGGCGTAGAGGTGGTCGACGGGGATCCGGAAGAACCCCTGGATTTGCGGGCTGTGGAGGTCGAGCGTCAGGACGCGGTCGGCCCCGGCGGCCTCCAGGCAGTCGGCGCAGACGCGGGCGCGGATGGAGACGCGTGGCTCATCTTTCTTGTCCCCCTTGGCGTAGGAGAAGAAGGGGATGACGGCGGTGACCTGGGTGGCGCTCGCGCGCTTGAAGGCGTCGATCCAGAAGAGCAGCTCCATGAAGTTGTCGTTGACCGGCTGCTCGGTCCCCTGGACGATGAAGACGTCGCGGCCGCGCACGTTCTCAAGGACCCTGACGAAGACATTGCCCTCGCTGAAGACCATGGCCTCGGACTTGGCGCAGGAGATGGTCAGGTACTCGCAGATTTTTGCGGCCAGGTCTTTGCTGGCCTTGCCCGCAAAAATCTTCAGCTCGCCGTAGGGATCGGCCTGCTTGGAGGTGCAAATCAGCGACTGGTCCATTGCGGGGGATGCTCACCTGACGGGGCCTGTCCGGCGCGGCCGCGGCGACGGCGTTCTGGGGCGGGCAATGGGCGTGGGGTCGGGGCATGAGAGGCCCCCGCGGTCGGGGCCACCGGCCTCAAGGTCAGCTAGATTAACCGCCATGTCGGGGGGCCGCCAGATGATCTCGCGTCCGGGGGACGTTGCCCGGGCGGCGACGCGGCCGGAAAAAGCGACCAGGCGGGCCCCTCGGGCGAATACAATGCGGGCTTGAAACGTTGAGGGGAGGCGGGACGGCGCCGAGGCCGCACCCGAACCCCGGATCGAATCGTCGAAGGAAAGGATTGGCCCCCGATGATCGCGAAGAGAGCCTGGGCGGGCATGACTCTGGGCGCCGCGGCGCTGCTGGCGTCGCTGGTGTACAGCTCCCTGGCACAACCCAGGGCGCAGGCGCAGGAGGAGATGAAGCCCTCGCTGGAGGGGGGACTCGGCTGGATCAACGTCGGCGGGCCGATCCACATGGACGACCTGCGCGGCAAGATCGTGCTCCTGGACTTCTGGACTTATTGCTGCATTAACTGCCACCACATCCTGCCGGATCTGGCCCGGCTTGAGGCGAAATACCCCGACGAGCTGGTCGTCATCGGCGTCCACACGGCCAAGTTCCCGGCCGAGCGCGAGACGGAGAACATCCGCAAGAAAGTGGCCGAGTTCCGGATCAAGCACCCAGTTGTCAACGACGCCAATCAGGTGATCTGGAACCGGTTCGGCGTGCAGAGCTGGCCCACCCTGGTCTTGCTCGACGCCACCGGCAAGTACGTCGGCTACGTCAGCGGCGAGGGCAATTACGACGTCCTGGACAAGGTGATCGGCAAGCTCGCGGAGAAGCACAAGAAGGCGGGGGAGCTCAGCGACGCGAAGCTGGTCTTCCAGCCCGAGAGCGACCGGCCCTCCGGCGGGCCCTTGCTCTACCCCGGCAAGGTGCTGGCCGACACGCCCGGCAATCGCCTGTTCGTCGCCGACACGGGCCACAACCGGATCGTGGTGCTGGACCTCGAAGGCAAGGCGATCGCCACCTACGGAACGGGCGAGGAAGGGCTCTCGGACGGCAAGTACGGCGAGGCCAAGTTCAACCGGCCGCAGGGCATGGCCCTGGTGGGCGAGACCCTCTACGTGGCCGACACCGAGAACCACGCGATCCGCGCGATTGACCTGACAACCAAGTCGGTCAAGACGGTGGCGGGCAACGGCGAGCAGTCGAACCGGCGCGAAGGCGGGGGCCCCGGCACCGCGACCGGCCTGAACAGCCCCTGGGACGTCCTGCTGATCCCGGGAACCGACACCCTGGCCGTGGCGATGGCCGGCCCGCACCAGATCTGGAAGTATGACATCAAGACCGAGGAGGTCAGCGTCTGGGCGGGCAACGGCCGCGAGAACATCGCCGACGGCCCCGTCCAGAGTGCCGAGTTCGCGCAGCCGAGCGGCCTGGCGACCGACGGCAAGTACCTCTTCGTGGCCGACTCCGAGGTCTCCGGCGTCCGCTCGATCGGACTGGCCGGCGACAACAAGGACAAGGTCGACCGGATCGCGGGGGTGGGCCTCTTCGGCTTCGGCGACGTCGACGGCATCGGCAAGGAAGTCCGCCTCCAGCACTGCCTGGGCCTGGCCTACGCCGACGGCAAGCTGTACATCGCCGACACCTACAACAACAAGATCAAGGTCTCCGACCCCAAGACCAAGTCGGTCCAGACCTTCGTGGGAGCCGTGAAGCCCGGCCTCTCCGACACCCCGCCGCGCTTCGACGAGCCGGGCGGCCTGAGCGTCGGCGGCAAGATCCTCTACGTGGCCGACACCAACAACCACCGGATCCGCGCCATCGACCTGGCCACCAAGGAAGTCACCACCCTGGCCCTCGCCGGCCTTGAAGCCCCCAAGCTCAAGCCCCGCAAGCCCTCCTTCGCCAACCCAACCGAGGCCACCCTTCCCCTGGCGAAGCTGAAGCCCGGCAAGTCGTTGAAAGTTAGCATCACCCTGCCCATCCCCGAGGGCTTCAAGCTGGGCCCCGAGGCCCCCGTCGTCTACCTGGCCGAGACCCCCGGCGCCGAAGACGCCCTGAAGGGCGAAGTCACCACGAGCGGAGGCCGCATCGAGCCCGCCAAGAGCGAGTTCAGCCTCGACCTGCCCCTGACCGAGGAGCTAGAGGTCGGCAAGACGCTAACCCTGAAGCTGTCCGTCGGTGCCCTCGTCTGCAAGCAAGGCGGCAGCGAGGGGTTGTGCATCCCCAAGAGCTACGTCTGGACCGTGCCCGTGGAGTTTGCGGAAGACGGTGAGGAGACGGTGACAATTTCGCCGGCGAAGTGATCGGTTGATGGGATGCGGGCCGCGCCGCTTTGGCGCGGCCCGCCAAGGTCGTTCGCTCGTGTCACTCGTTTTAAGCGTGCACCCTGGTGAATCGATTGAGCGGGTCCATTTGACTTAATCGAGCCGGCCGAAATTTACTTGGGAAAACATGATGACGAAGTCGCATGAGTATGCGCCACCGTATCCTCTCGATGGCCCGGTGCCGGGATGGCGATCCTGGTGGAAATCTGTGTGCTTGGGAAGCCTCTGTGCTGCCGGAGTTCTGTTTCTTATAAGCAAGCTGGTCGCGTCTTTCGGGGGAGCCTTGAGGAAAACCCCTGTGTTCCTGGTTTTTGACGGATTGCTCGCACTCGGTGAGCTCGGCAGCTTGGTGATGATCGGAGTTGGAGGCATCGGGTGGATCGTCAGCCGCCGGCCGACGACGACGGTCAATCATTCCACGGAGCAGGAATTGACAGAACACTCGCAGACCCAAGGCGAGCGTTAAGTCGTCCACGGTACTCTCGTCAATTTTCTCGCGACCGATCGTTGGGAATGTCGGGCGCGAGACGGATGACGGAACCCGTGGTTCTCGATCGTGCCCATTCGATTGGGATGTCGTGGTGATCACGCCATCGCTGCGACATCCGCGACGATGAGCCGCAACCCCGTTGGCAGCGTATCCCCCAAAGCCTGGGCCTGATCGGCGGCTTTTCGGGTCTGGAGTTCGAGGATGGGGCGGATGGACTCTTCGGAGGCTCCTAGCTCGGCGAGGCGGGCGGCGACTTGGTGACGGAGGTCGGGGTCGAGGTCTCTCGCCCGGTCTCCGGAGAGGCGGGCGAGCTGGGTGAGGGCGAAGGTGAGGTCGCCGGTTTCTCGGCCGGCGGGGTTTTCTCGGGCGAGCAGGGGGGCCAGCCAGCGGGCTGCGACGTCGGGGGGGACGACGGTGTTGGCGGGGCCGAAGAGGGGGACGCGGGCTCCCAGGCGGCCGAGGCACCAGGGGATGTGCGCGAGGGGGCCGGGGCGGGTAAGGTCGGCGGCGAGGGCGTCGCCGAGCTGGGTTTTGGCGGCGGCGGGGATGCGCTCGAGGGCGGCGGCGGTTCGCCAGATTTCGGCGACTTCGTGGGGCTCGGGCTTGGGGCGGTTGGCCTTTTTCGCGACTCCGGCGAGGCCGCCGGCCGCCTTGGGGGGGATGAGGAACGGGGCGATGCGGCGGTGGATTTCCTCGTGGTGGGCCTTGGTCAGGCCGGCGGCGACGCGGCGCCAGAGGATCCAGAACTCGGCCCAGCACTGCGGGTCCTTGGGGTGCTTGACGCTCTGGTGCCAGAGGGACCAGGCGGCCTTGATGCGCAGCTCGTCGAGCGGGTAGCCGACGCCGGGGCGGAGGCAGTAGCCGGCCAGGTTGAGCCAGCGGGACTCGTGGCGCGAGGATTTGGCGCGGCGGTCGGCGGCGTCGCGCAGGGGTTCCCAGAAGGAGCGCAGGGCCGAGGGGGGCCACTGGTCGCGCGGGAGGTCGACGACTTCTTCGAGGATTTTCACCAGGCGCGACGGCCCTCGATCCTCGGGGGGCGAAGGATCGGCGAAGGCGACTCGGATGGCCTCGACCCCGGCGTCGACATACGACTGCTCCAGGACAACGCGCTCGGATTCTTCGATGGGTACGTCGGCACCAGGTTCAGCCCGATTGGATGGGCCTCGGAGCTGGACCTGGAGGCGCCAGCGGCGGTCGTCGGTGCGGGACTGGCACCAGAGCTCGATGGTGCCGACCTCGGTGACGCGGGCGGCGAGGCTCACGGGAATCTGCTCGGCCTTCGCCTTGCGGCCGACCTTCATCAGGCCGACGAGCGGGGGGAGGTCGAGGATGGAATTGGGATCAGCCGGCACGAGGTCGCCGGGCTTGTCCTGGGGCCTCACCGAGCTGGAGGCGAGCGGGAAGGCGACGGGCCTGCCCATCAGGAGTTCGAAGTCGCGACCCTCGATGGCGAACTCGTCGCCTTCCTGGGCGTCGCGCGGGACGGTGCAGAGCCAGGGGGGGGAGCCTGGCTGGCCCTGGAAGCCGACGTAGAACGAGCGTGCGGTGCCGCCGCCGATGCGGATGCCGCCGCCGCGCCGGACGATCCCGTAGTAGGCCGCCCCGTTGGCCACGGCGAGGTCGAGCGAGGCGTTGGTGAGGACTCGCGGTTTGTAAGGGGTTGCGGACTCGGGCTCGGAACCTGCGAACCAGGCGGTGATGACCTGGACGATGCGTTCTCGGACGACGGGGGGCGTGAGGGCCCCGCCGTTGAAGAGGATGGCGTCGGGCCTGCCCGTGTGGGGCTGGCCTTCGGGGGCGCCGTCGGCGGCGTGGCGGCGGAGGAAGGCGGAGAGGTGGCGGGGGATGGCCGGGTCGTTGACGAATGGGAGGCCGAATTCCTGGAGGCCCGCGCGGGCGCCTCGGCCGGGCTCGTCGGCGGCGTTGGTGGCGGGGAAGAAGCCGTCGAGGGCCACCTTGCGGACTTCGTCGCGGGTCAAGTCCGACTGGATCGCGCCGCCGATCAGCTTCGAGCCCCGGCCAGCGATGGTGACCGGCCAGCGCTCGGGCCCGCCGTCGGCAAGCAGCTTCTCCTTGGCGGTCCGGCAGGCGAGCCGCAGGGCCGACCACTGCTCGGTGTCCAGTCGGGCCCCTTTGAGCTTGGCTTCGACGGCGTGGGCCAGGGCGAGGTCGATATTATCCCCGCCCAGCAGCAGGTGATCGCCGACGGCGACGCGGCGGAAGGCGGGGCCATCGGGGGTCTCGACGACGGTGATGAGGCTGAAGTCGGACGTGCCGCCGCCGATGTCGCAGACGAGGATGCGCTCGCCGGCCTTCACCTCGCGCTGCCATCCGTCCTGGTGGCTGACGATCCAGCAGTAGAAGGCGGCCTGCGGCTCTTCCAGCAGGACCGGCTTTAGAATTCCCGCGCGTTTTGCGGCTTCGAGCGTCAGCTCGCGGGCGGCCTCGTCGAAGGAGGCGGGGACGGTCAGGACGATCTCCTGGGACACGAACTTGCGGGTGTCGTCACCCTTGGCGAAGGTGGCGTCCCAGGCGTCGCGGATGTGGCGCAGGAGGTCGGCGGAGGCCTCGACGGGCGAGACTTTGCGGGCCTCGGCGGGGGCTCCCCAGGGGAGGATGTCGGCCTCGCGGTCGACGCCCGGGTGGCAGAGCCAGCTCTTGGCGCTGGAGACGAGGTGCGAGGGGACGCGTGCCCCCTGGATCCGGGCGAATTCGCCGACGATCCGGTCGGCGTCGTCGCGCCAGGGGAGGACCGCGGCGCCCTGGGGGAGGTCATGCGTGCCGGGCAAGTAGAGGAACGAGGGGAGCATCGAGCGGGGGGCGGTCTCGCCGGCGGCGACGAGCTGGGGGACGTCGAACGGGCGGATGTCGGCGGTCGGCCGCTCTTTCCCCTTGGTGTCGACGTAGGCGACGGCGCAGTTGGTGGTCCCCAGGTCGATGCCGATGACGTAGCGCGGGCGTGCCATAACCGTTCCAGTCCCGTAGATTCGAAGCGTCGGTGGGCGACGACCCGGGGCGGCCCCGGTCTCATCGCCCGCCGCGTCCATTAGTATAGACGAGAGATGGCACGCGGATCGCCACGAGGGCGTCGGCGACGCGGGCTAACCGGGGCGACGAGGGTTGATCCGATGATCCAGGGCTTGCGATCGGCGATCTATCCGGCGAAAGACCTTGCGGCGGCCAAGGCCTGGTATGGGGCGGTGCTGGGCGTCGAGCCGTACTTCGACCAGCCCTTCTATGTGGGATACACGGTGGGCGGGTTCGAGCTGGGCCTGGTCCCGGATGGCACCCCCGGCTCTCACGGCGTGCAGGCCTACTGGGGCGTGCCCGACGCCGAGGCTGAGCTGAAGCGGCTGGTCGAGCTGGGGGCCCGGGTCTTCGAAGAGGTGCGCGACGTGGGGGGAGGAATCAAGGTGGCGTCGGTGGAAGACCCATTCGGCAACACGTTCTCGATCGTCGAGAACCCCCACTTCGACGCCGCCTCGGTGCGGTAGGCGGCCTCCGCCTCAGTGCAGGCCCGACTTCTTGAGCACGCCGCCCGTGACGTCGGTGAGCGGGTAGACCATGGTGAAGGCGGCCTTGTCGATGTCCTGGATGATCATCTTGACCTTGCCGATTTCCAGGCGGGTGACGACGCAATAGAGGATGTCCTGGTCATCCCCGGACATCCCGCGTCGCCCCTTGTAGATGGTGACCCCTCGGCCCAGGACCTCGATGATCGCCTTGCGGATCGGCTCGCTCTTCTCCGAGATGATCGTGATGGCGGTGTATTCCTCGATGCCGTGGAGGATGAAGTCGAGGGTCTTGGAGGCGGAGACGTAGGTGAGGATCGAGTAGAGGGCGCTCTCGACGCCCAGGACGAAGGCGGCCGTCAGGAAGATGACGATGTTCAGGCCGAGGATGACGTCGCCGACCCTCAGGACGAAGCTCTTCTTGCTGATGAGCAGCGCCGCGATGTCGGTGCCGTCGAGCACGGCCCCGCCCCGGATGGCCAGGCCGATGCCGGCGCCGATGAAGAAGCCGCCGAAGACGGCCGTCAGCAGGTTGTCCGGCGTGACGTCGGGGAAGTGGATCGTGGCCAGGCAGATCGACAGCCCGCCGATGGCCAGGGCGCTGCGCAGGGCGAAGGCCCAGCCGATCTGCTTGTATCCCACCGCGATGAACGGCAGGTTGATGACGAGCAGGAGCACCGATAGGGGGATGCCGAAGAGCTTGGCGACGAGCATCGAGATGCCGGTGACGCCGCCGTCGATGAAGTGGATCTCATGATCATCCACCTTGACCAGCGAATTGCCTTCGGCGTCGAGCTTCGGCCTGGAGTGAGTGTCGAGTGGGTTCGTGGTTTCGACCGGGGCCCCATGGGCGGCGACGTGCGCCGGGCCTTCGGGGAGCAGAAAACCGTGGAGGCCGAAGGCCGCCGAGAGGATGCCGGCGATGATGAAGGCCGAGTTCTTGAACTCGCGGAGGATGGGGTGCTTCGTCATGGGTCGGACCTGCGCTGGGGGCCGGGCGGGCCGGGCGCCCGGCGGACAGGGCCGGGGCGCCGGCTTCGTTGGCCGTGGAGGAGATGTGAACCGAGGGCGGGGGGCAACGTCAGCCGACGACGAAGTTGACGAGCTTGCCGGGGACGACGATGACCTTCCTGATGGTCTTGCCCTGGAGCCACTCGGCCAGCCGCTCGTGCGACCGCGCGGTGGCCTCCAGGTCCTCGGGCGTGATGGCCGAGGGGACGGTCAGGCGGGCGCGGAGCTTGCCGTTGACCTGGAGCGGGATCTCGATTTCCTCGTCCACCAGCAGGCCCGGGTCATACGTGGGCCAGGGCTGGTAGGCGAGGGTCGGTCCGTGGCCCAGCAGCTCCCAGAGTTCTTCGGCCAGGTGCGGGGCGTAGGGGGCAAGCAGCAAAGTGAAGGCCTCCATGGCCGCCTTCGGGCGGGTTTCCTGGCCGGTGAACGCGTTGACGAACTCCATCAGGCGGCTGATCGCGGTGTTGAAGCTGTGGCGCTCCAGGTCGTCCGTCACCGCGGCGACGGTACGCGCCACGAGCTTGGCCTGCTCATGCGTCAGCTCGGCGTCAACGACCCGGAAGTCGAGGCGGATCTCGTCGGCGTCGGAATCCACGACCATCCGCCAGGCGCGTGCGAGGAAGCGGTAGACGCCCTCGACCCCCTTCATGCTCCAGGGCTTGACGGCTTCGAGCGGTCCCATGAACATTTCGAAGAGCCTGAGACTGTCCGCGCCGTATTCCTTGACGACGTGGTCGGGGCTGATGACGTTGCCCCGGCTCTTCGACATCTTGTGGGCGCGGGCATCGATGCGGATCGAGGGGTCGTCGACCAGGACGAAGCCCTCGCCCTTCTTGACGACCCTGTCCTCGGTGAGCTTGACCGTCTCGACCGGCCGGCCCTTGGCGTCGACCTGGATCTCGTCGACGAGTCGGACGGTTGCCGAGCTCACCCAGGCGCCGGATTGGTCGCGATAGCCGGTGTACTCGGTCTCCCCGAGGATCATCCCCTGGTTGACCAGCTTCTGGAACGGCTCCATGGTGCTGACCAGACCGTGGTCGAAGAGGACCTTGTGCCAGAACCGCGAGTAGAGCAGGTGGAGGACCGCATGCTCGGCGCCGCCGACATACAGGTCGACCGGCATCCAGTAGCGTTCCTTCTCGGGGTCGAAGGGGGCCTGGTCGTTCTTGGGGTCGAGGTAGCGCAGGTAGTACCAGCACGAGCCGGCCCACTGCGGCATGGTGTTGGTCTCGCGGCGATAGGCCTCGGAGTAGTTGACCCACTCGGTCGCCTTGCCCAGCGGCGGCTCGGGCCGCCCCGAAGGGCGGAAGTCGGCCATCTCGGGGAGCACGACGGGCAGCTCGTCGACCGGGACGGCGTAGGCCTTCAGGCCGTCTGGCTTGTCCAGCAGGATGGGGAAGGGCTCTCCCCAGTAGCGCTGACGGCTGAAGAGCCAGTCGCGGAGCTTGGTGTTGACGGTCTTGCGGCCCAGCTTCTGCTCGGTCAGCCAGTTGGCCATGCTGGCCTTGGCCTCGGCGGTGGCACGGCCGTCGAGGTCGATCTCGGGGTTGCGCGAGTTGAGGGCGCGGCCCTCGCCGCCGAAGGCCACGGGGAAGAGCCCCGGATTCCTGATGTAGTGGGCGCGCCAGGCGTCGACGGTCGAGTCGCCGTCGAGCCCCTCAGGCGCATGGGTGTCGATCCAGGCATCATCGGGCAGGACGACGGCCCTGATGGGGAGGTTGAAGGCCTGGGCGAACTCGAAGTCGCGCTGGTCGTGCGCCGGCACGGCCATGATGGCGCCGGTGCCGTAGCCGAGCAGGACGTAATCGGCGATCCAGATGGGAACCGGCTCGCCGCTGGCCGGATTCACGGCGTAGGCGCCGGTGAAGACGCCGGTCTTGGTCTTCGACAGGTCGGTGCGGTCGATGTCGCTCTTGCGGGCGGAGGCCTCGCGATACTCGTCGACGGCCGGCCGCTGCTCGACGCCGACGACGCGGTCGACGAGGGGGTGCTCGGGGGCGAGGACCAGGTAGGTGGCGCCGAAGAGGGTGTCTGGCCGGGTGGTGAAGACGCGGACGACGTCGGGGCCGGCGGGCTCGGGGAAGCCGTCTCCCTGGCGGAGGATCTTCCAGTTGTCGTAGCCGCCCGGCGTGACGGTGGCCAGGGCGAAGTCGAGCTCGGCCCCTTCGCTGCGTCCGACCCAGTTGCGCTGCATGTCGCGGATGGCCTTGGACCAGTCGAGCCCTTCCAGGTCGTCGACGAGCCGGTCGGCGTAGGCGGTGATTCGCAGCATCCACTGCTTCAACGGCATCTTGACGACGGGGTGGCCGCCGACCTCGGACTTGCCGTCCTGCACCTCTTCATTGGCGAGCACGGTGCCCAGCGCGGGGCACCAATTGACGGGGATCTCGGCGCGGTAGGCCAGCCGCTTCGCGTCTTGATAGGCGGCCGCGTCGGGCGTGCCGTCGGGAATGGGCAAGTCGGCGATGGGGCGACCCTTGCCCTTGCGGGGCTTGCCGCCGGGGTCGGTCCAGGCGCAGTCGGGGTCATACCAGGTGTCGTAGAGCTTCAGGAAGATCCACTGGGTCCACTTGTAGTAAGCGGGGTCGGTGGTGTCGACCTCGCGGTCCCAGTCGTACGAGAAGCCGAGCGACTTGATCTGGCGGCGGAAGTTGTCGATGTTCGCCTGGGTGGTCTCGCGCGGGTGGGCGCCGGTCTTGATGGCGTACTGCTCGGCGGGTAGGCCGAAGGCGTCCCAGCCCATCGGGTGCAGCACGTTGAATCCGCGCATCCGCTTATAGCGGCAGACGATGTCGGTTGCGGTGTACCCCTCGGGGTGGCCGACGTGCAGGCCGGCGCCGCTGGGGTAGGGGAACATGTCGAGCACGTACAGCTTGGGCTGATCGGCCACGAGGTCGCGCGCGGCGAACGTCTTGTTGGCGTCCCAGTAGGCTTGCCACTTGGGCTCGATCCGCTGCGGGTGGTAGCTCGGCATGGGTGCAGGCCTTCGCGTCGCGCGGGGGCCGGTCGCGCGGGGCGCGCCGGGGGCGAGACGCCTCCTCCGCTGTCATCGATGTGAGTCGCGCCCGGGTCGACGGGGGGTTGGCGCGATGGAAGGGGACAGGATAACGCGCCGGGTGGCGGCCTGTCATGAGGAGTGGCGGACGGCAGGTTTGAACGATTGACAAGAAGGGCGTGTCAAGATGACTTCGGGTCGTCGGTCGGCGGGGCCTGGGTCTTGAGGGGAATCGGAAAATTTTCTTTCGATTGCCGACCTATCGTCCAATCGGGGTGTAGACTTCAGTCGAATCCAGGATTCTGGCGGCGGACTTTGAAGGTTTTTCGTCGGGGGCTGGCCTCCTGATTGCTCTAGGAAGTTCCGTCGCGAGAGTCGTCGCCTCTCGAACAAATTCCCCGTGTGTTCCGACCGGAGATGCCCTCATGGCCCTCTTCCAGATGGCCGCGTCCGCCCTGCGCGCCGTACCGACCTGGATGTCCGCCCCCGCCGGCCTGGCGGCCGCCTGCCTGATCATCTCCGGCCCGGGATGCAGCCACAAACGCGCCTCGATGCGTCCGGTGTATATGGGTGCCCCCGCCGCGGTGGCCGCCCCGTGCAACGTCCCCGGCGGCTGCGGCGACTCGCCTGTCGGCGTCTCTTCGGGCGTCACGACCGTCGTGCCGGGCGACGCCGGGGAGTCCTCCACGGTCGTCGAGCCGTCGATCGGCGGGCTTGAGCCGGCCAACGCGGTGCCCGAATCGCCGCCGGCCGCGTCTCGCGGGGGCTCCACGGGCGAGCCGTCACTTGACGCCAAGGTGGCCCCCAGCAGCGGCACCAGCGACAACGACGTGATCCCCAAGATTGACGAGCCTCGCCCCGAACTGGTCCCCCCCAGCGCCGCCCGCTCGTCGAAGCGGCGTACGACCGCCGCCAAGCAGCGCAAGCTGACCCCGGCCGAGGTGGTCCGCCCGCTGGTCAACGACCCGGGCGACCTGTTCGCCCCGCCCAAGGCCGACCGGCCCTGGAAGTATGTCGTGCTGCACCACAGCGCCCACAGCGAAGGCGGTCTCGACCAGATCGACCGCGAACACCGCAAGGCCCTGGGCTTCGACGGCTGCGGCTACCACTTCGTCATCGGCAACGGCACCGACAGCCCCGACGGCCAGATCGAGGTCGCCCGCCGCTGGGCGAACCAGAAGGGGGGCGTGCACACCCGCAACGCCCGTGACCAGCGCATGAACGAAGACGGCATCGGCATCTGCCTGGTGGGCGACCTGGACGACAAGCCCCCCACCCCCAAGCAGATCGCCGCCGCCAAGGCGCTCGTCGCCTACCTGACCGACCATTACAAGATTCCCGCCGACCACGTCGGCACCCACGCCGACCTGTCCGACAGCCCGGCCGCTTGCCCCGGCAAGCACTTCCCCTCGCAATCCATCCTCGGCGTCCGCGGCATCGCCTCCCGCTGAGCAACTCGCCTGCTTTTCAAGCCCGAGCCGCGACCAATGGCCGAGTCGAGACGCCCGCATGGCGACTCGGCCCGGCCTTCGCGTTTGGTCTAGCCGGTCAACGGCGGAGTTCCGCGGCGGACGGCCTCGGACAGCAGGGCGATGAGGGACATGGAGTCGGTGATCCGGCCCTCCTTGACCATTGCCCAGGCCTCGTCCCACTCGACTTGGCGGACTTCCAGGCGCTCGGTCCCCTCGGGGGAGCTTTCGCCGAGGGTCAGGCCGGTGGCGCGGAAGAGGTAGGCGACCTCGTCGCTGACGGAGTTGGAGAGGTGCGAGGTGGCGATCGGCTCCAGGTGGGCGGCGACGAGGCCGGTCTCTTCCAGGAGTTCGCGGCGGGCGGCCTGCTCGGGGGTCTCGCCGTCGTCGGCGCCCCCTTCGGGGATTTCCCAGGAATAGTTGCCCAGCGGGTAGCGATGCTGGCCGACGAGCCAGACTCGCCCCTGGTCGTCGACGGGCAGTACGCCAATGGCCGTGTGCTTGAAGTGGACGACGCCGTAGATGCCGGGCTGGCCGTCGGGCCGGGTGACCTGGTCTTCGCGGACGGCGATCCAGGCGTTGTCGTAGATGGGGCGGCTGGACCGGGTGGTCCAGGGGTTCTCGGCGTCGGGCGTGGACATGAAGGTGTGCTCGCGCCGGCGATCGGGGGGTAGGGCGGTCGACCCCCGGAATGTGGACCGGGCCGGTTGCTCGGGAGGGTGCCAAGCAATCGGCCCTGGATTGGTCGAGGAGACGACCTTGCTCAGCCCGCCTTGAGGGCGGCCTGGAGGGTGATGCCCATGTCGGCGGGGCTCTTGGCGACCAGGATGCCGGCGGCCTCGAGGGCGTCGATCTTGTCGGACGCCTTGCCCGACCCGCCGGAGATGATGGCGCCTGCGTGGCCCATGCGCTTGCCGGGGGGGGCGGTCTGGCCGGCGATGAAGGCGGCCATCGGCTTGGTGAACTTGCCCGAGGCCTTCAGGCCCGCGGCCTGCTCCTCGGCATTGCCGCCGATCTCGCCCATCATCAGGACGGCGTCGGTGTCGGGGTCGTTCTGGAACATCTCCAGGATGTCGGAGAAGCTCGACCCGTTGATGGGGTCTCCGCCGATGCCGACGCAGGTGCTCTGGCCGATGCCCAGGCTGGTGAGCTGCCAGACACCTTCATACGTGAGGGTGCCCGACCGGCTGACCAGGCCAACGCGGCCCGGCTTGTGGATGTAGCCCGGCATGATGCCGATCTTGCACTGCCCAGGGGTGATGACGCCGGGGCAGTTGGGGCCGATCAGGCGGACGTCGGGGTGGTGGGCCTTGAGGTAGGCGACGGCGCGGGCCATGTCGAGGACGGGGATGCCCTCGGTGATGGCGACGATGAGCTTGATGCCGGCGTCGGCGGCTTCGAGGATCGCGTCGGCGGCCCCGGGCGGGGGGACGAAGATCATGGTGGCGTTGGCGCCGGTGGCCTTGACGGCCTCGTCGCAGCCGTCGAAGACGGGGACGCCCAGGGTGGTGTTGCCGCCGCGGCCGGGGGTGACGCCGCCGACGAGGTTCGTGCCGTAGTCGCGGCACTGTTCCGAGTGGAACGCCCCGGCCTTGCCCGTGATCCCCTGGCAGATCAGCCGGGTGTTCTTGTCGACGAGGATACTCATGAAGGCGTGCTCATCTCGGGCCGGTCTGGGACTTGGGTCGGTAGGTCCGGTGTGCGATGCGGTGGCTCGGGCCGGGGGCCGGATCTGGATGGACGCCCCCCGCGGGTCTCGCCGGGGGCGTCCTCGCGTGGCTCGGGCTCAGGCGGCGCCCTTGGCGGCGGCCACAACCTTCTGCGCGGCCTCGGTCAGGCCCGTTGCGGTGATGATCTTGCGGCCGCTCTCTTCCAGCATCTTCTTGCCCAGCTCCACGTTCGTCCCTTCCAGGCGGACGACCAGGGGGACGCGGAAGTCGATCTCATCGTAAGCGGCCAGCAGGGCCGCGGCGATGATGTCGCACTTCATGATCCCGCCGAAGATGTTGACCAGCACGGCCTTCACGTTCGGGGTGCCCAGCAGGATGCGGAAGGCTTCGAGGACCTGGTCCTTGTTGGCTCCGCCGCCGACGTCGAGGAAGTTGGCGGGATCTCCGCCGTGGTGCTTGATCAGGTCCATGGTGCTCATGGCCAGGCCGGCACCATTGACCAGGCAGGCGATGTCGCCGTCGAGGCTCACGTAGCTGAGGCCCGACTTGCCGGCACGCAGCTCGTTGGGGTCTTCCTCGGCGACGTCCAGCAGGGCGGCGATGTCCTTGTGGCGGAACAACGCGTTGTCGTCGAAGTTCAGCTTTGCGTCGAGGGCCAGGACGTCGCCCTTGTCGGTGACGATCAGGGGGTTGATCTCGGCGAGCGACGCGTCGGAGTCGAGGAAGAACTTGACGAACGACTTGAAGAGGACTTCGCCCTTCTTGGCGCTGTCGCCCTTCAGGCCAAGCGACCGGCTGACCTTGCGGGCCTGGAAATCGGCCAGTCCGAGGCCGATGTCGACCGCCTCTTTGTGGATCTTCTCGGGGCTCTCGAAGGCGACGGTCTCGATCTCGACGCCCCCCTCGGTGGAGGCCATCAGGACGGCGGACTTGGTCTCGCGGTCGACGGCCAGGCCGAGGTAGAGCTCACGCACGATGTCGTGGCCGACCGTGATGAGGACCTTGGAGATGAGCTGGCCGACTGCGCCGGTCTGGTAGGTGACGAGCGTCTTGCCCAGCAGGCCCGCGGCGGCCTTCTTGGCGTCGTCGCGGGTCTTGACCAGCTGCACGCCCTTGGCCATGCCGTCGGGCCGGGGCAGCTTGCCGCTGGCGATGAGCAGGGCGTTGTCGTGGTCGGCATCGGCGTCGATGGCGACGCCTTTGCCTCGCCCGCCGGCGTGGACCTGCGCCTTGACGACGATCAGGCCGCCGCCGAGCTTGTCATAAGCCTCGGCCGCCTCATCGGGCGTGGTGGCGACGATGCCGTCGGGCACTGCGACCCCGGCGGCCTTGAGCAGGTCCTTCGCCTGATATTCGTGGACTTTCATCGGGAGCTTTGGCCTTCGGGGGTCGGGTGCGTCTCGTCGCGGCGCGGCGGGGCCGTTGGCATGCGGGCTTCGGTCGGGCCTTCGTTATACAAAAGCCGGGACGCCCGTTCCAGGCCCCCGCAGATCGGCGAGGGTTTGGAGGGGCGTCCCGGATCGAGTTCGAAGCCCGATCAGGGCTTGTCGCCCAGGTTCTCGAAGTAGTAAAGGCCGCTCTTTCCGGGGCAGACGAGGTCGAGGTCGCCGTCCTTGTCGATGTCGACCGCGGTGACCTGGAGGCCGGTCCCGGCGGTCCCGGCGGGGAAGTCCTTCTGGGCGTCGCGCTTGCCCCCCTCGGCGGGCGTGTCTTTATTGGCCGGCTCGCCCTGGAAGACGACGTGCTTGGTCCAGGCGCTGGTGGCCTTGTCGAAGCGGTAGTAGCCGACGACCGACCCTTCGGTGATGCCCGGCTCGATCTCGTGGGCGTAAACGCGCTTGCCGGTGATCAACTCGTCGGCGGCGCCGTCCCCGTTCAGGTCGGCCCATTGCAGGACGTGGACCGAGGAAAGCTTGGGGTCGATCACGGCCTTGGTCCAGGTCCGGCCGCCGTCTGTCCCTTTGCCCTGCTTCAGCCAGAAGAGCCCGAAGTCGTGGCCGTTGCCGTAGACGACGTCTGAGAGACCGTCGCCGTCGACGTCCTTGGCCAGCATCTGGATCCCCGCGGTGCCGGCTTCCCACTCGGGGTGCCAGGTCCAGGTGGCGTTGACGGGGTCGGTGGGCGCTTCGAACCAGCCCTTGGGAGTGAGCAGGTCCACGCGGCCGTCGCCGTTCACGTCGCCCGAGCCGACGCCGTGGCCGGCGGCCTTGGTGCCGAAGTCGAACTTGCGGAACTTGGGGCTGGGCCCTTTGGTCTCGAGCTGGTACCAGGCGACGGTGTTGACCGTGTTGGGCAGGATCTCGGGGATGCCGTCGCCGGTGAGGTCGACGAGGACGGCGGCCTCGCTGGGGCCCGGTACGTCGATCTCGTGATAGGCCCAGGGCTTGCCGGGCTCGCCGGGGTTCTCGACCCAGCCGACGTTCTTGGAGAAGTAGGCGCAGCTGATGAAGTCGATCTTGCCGTCGCCGTTGACGTCCATCGGCAGGGTGGAGAAGCAGTTGTAGTAGGTGCCCATCTTGGCCACGTCGCGGACCGGGAACTTGGCCCAGTCGGGGGCCTTGTACCAGAAGGCGCCCGAGACGATGTCGAGCTTGCCGTCATTGTCGACGTCGAAGACGCCCGCGGCCTCGTAGGGGCTGGAGGCGTTGACGTCGTGCTTCTTCCACTTGGGCTCGGCGGCGTCGGCCGGGCCGGCGAATGCGGCAGCGGCGAGGGTCATCAGGCTCAGTGCGCGTCTCATGCGTCGGGGGCTCCGATCGGGCTCGCCGGGATTGTTTGATTTCCCGATGGTGCCCGGTCGGCGGCCCCGGATCAAGCGTGGACCTGCCCGGTGCGGGGCCTCAGTCGTCGTCGGAACCGTCGTCCGATCCGTCGTCGTCGTCCTCGTGGATCTCCCAATCGAGGCTCTTGGCGGCCGTGGCGAGCGCGGCCAGCGCGACTTCCGGGTCCTGGGCGTTCATCTCGAACAGGATCGCCTCCAGGCCCGATTCTTCGTGGGTGGCGAACCCGCGCAGGCCGAGGGCCGGGATTTCGAGCCAGGAGGCACCCGGGGGCTCGGGGACGATCGCGGCGAACTGGCCGAGATCCTCGAACGCCTTCGCCCAGTCTTTGAGCGTCCGCTTGGGGGCCTGCACGGCGGGGATGGCCAGCCATTCGATCATCGGCGAGAAGCTCCGCGGTCGGTCGTGTCTTCGGTCGAAGTCCCAATCATTCGCGGACGGACGCCCGGTGGGAAGGGGGCCGCGGGCGCCGTTGGCGGCCTTCCGCACGGATCGGCGGGTGCCTGGGTTCGTTGACATCCCCTGGACGGGTGCCTAGCATGACCGTGTGACTCGCTCTCGCCCGAATCGAAGGCGCGGGCGGCCCTTCTCGCGTCCAAGGGGGCCGCCGGGCGAGCATCCGGAGATTGCAAGCTTATGGCGACGGATCGGCCCAAGACCCTCGGTGAGTTGCGGGCGAGCGGGTATCGAAGCGTGCCGGTCAAGGACGAGATGAGGCGCAACCTGATCAGAAAGGTGCGCTCCGGCGAGACGCTGTTCCCCGACATTCTCGGCTATGAAGAGACCGTCGTCCCGCAGATCCAGAACGCGATCCTCTCGCGGCACGACATGCTGTTCCTCGGCCTGCGCGGCCAGGCCAAGACGAAGATGCTGCGCCAGCTGGTGAACCTGCTCGACGACGCCATGCCGATCATCGAGGGGTCGGAGGTCAACGACGACCCGCTGGCGCCGCTCTCGGCCGTGGGCAAGGACAAGGTCGAGTCGCTGGGAGACGCGACGCCGATCGCCTGGGTCGGCCGTGACCAGCGCTACCAGGAAAAGCTGGCGACCCCCGACGTGACCATCGCCGACCTGATCGGCGAGGTGGACATGATCAAGCACGCCGAGGGGCGCTACCTCTCCAGCGAGCTGACCATGCACTTCGGCCTGGTCCCGCGCACCAATCGCGGCATCTTTTGCATCAATGAGCTGCCCGACCTGTCGCCCAAGATCCAGGTCGGCCTGTTCAACGTGCTGGAAGAGCGCGACATCCAGATTCGCGGCTACCCGATCCGCCTGACCCTGGACCTCTGCATGGTCTTCTCGGCCAACCCCGAGGACTACACCAACCGAGGCCGGATCGTCACCCCTTTGAAGGACCGGATCGGCTCGGTGGTGCGCACGCACTATCCGCTGACCCTTGAGCTGGGCATGGCGATCAACGACCAGAATGCCTGGCTCGACCGCGGCGAGACGGGGCGGCTTGCCTTGCCGAACTACGTCAAGCAGGTGGTGGAGGAGGCGTCGCGACTGGCCAGGACCAGCCCGCACGTTAACCAGGCCTCGGGCGTCTCGGTCCGGATGTCGATCGCCAACCTGGAGAACGTGGTCTCCAACGCCGAGCGGCGGGCGCTGCTGAACGGCGAGTCGTGGATCGTCCCGAGGGTTTCCGACCTGACGCACGCCACCCCCAGCTCGCGCGGCAAGCTGGAGCTGACGATGAGCGAGGACGACGCGCAGGAAGACAAGCTCATCGGCCGGATCGTGGGCGAGGCGGTCAAGAACGTGTTCGACATGCACCTGAACGCCAAGGACTTCCGCGCCACGGTCGACTACTTTGAGAGCGGCAAGGGCTTCGAGATCTCCGACACAGAGCCGGCCTCGGCGATCCTGGAGCGTGCTGACAAGGTGCCCGGCCTGCGGAAGAAGGCCGACGAGCTGGCGCGGGCCCAGTTGCCCGACCTGACCGAGGGTGACGCCCGCGACGCCGCCACGGCCAGCGCCGTCGAGTTCATCCTGGAAGGCCTGCACGTCCACAACAAGCTGAACAAGGCCAGCAAGACCGGCGGGGCCTCGTACAAGCGCTGAGCCGGCACCGCGGTCAGAATGCGGCGTGATGCGATCCGGTCCGACAGCTGAGCAGGAAGGACACGCCCCGCGATGCCCCGATATGAATATACCCAGTGGGACGGCTCGCAGGATTTCCAGTCGCAGTCGGCCGACGCCGCGTTCGACCAGATCGCCGATTACATGCTCCAGTACGGCGACCAGGTCCTGCGCAATCTGGACGAGTTCGACAACGACGACATGCCCGAGATGCTCGACCTGATCCGCAAGGAAGGGTTGATCGAGAAGGACGAGAAGGGGCAGTGGCAGGTCAGCCCCAAGGGAATCCGCCGGATCCAGGAATCGTCGCTCACGCACCTGTTCCAGATCTTCCGCAAGGACGGCGCCGGCAAGCACGAGACCCCGCAGAAGGGGGACGGCAGCATCCGCCACGAGGATTCGCGGCCGTACGTCTTCGGCGACAGCATGGCGAACCTCAACCTGCACGAGACCCTGAAGAACGCGATGGCCCGCCAGGGGGCCACCGCGCCGATCAGGCTCCAGCAGGACGATTTCGTCGTCCACGAGATGGAGTATCAGGCCCGCTGCGCCACCGTCCTGCTCATCGACATGAGCGGATCGATGAGCCGGTATGGCAAGTATGCCATGACCAAGAAGGTGGCCATGGCCCTGCAAGCCATGGTACGCGGGCAGTACGCCCAGGACTGGCTGAAGATGATCGGCTTCTACACGTATGCCACGCCGATGACCGAGCGTGAGCTGCTGAACTCGGCGCCCAAGCCGGTGAGCATCTACGACAGCCGCGTGAACCTGCGATACAGCCTGGACGAGCCACCCAAGCGGGTCCCGCAGCACTTCACCAACATCCATGCCGGCCTGAAGCTCGCCCGCAACATGCTGGGCAAGCAGGCGGCCGCGAACAAGCAGATCATCGTTATCACCGACGGAGAGCCGACGGCTCACCTGGAGGGTCGCGATGTGGTCCTGATCTACCCCCCCGCGCAAAAGACCGCCAGGGCCACGCTGGAAGAGGCCCGCCGCTGTTCCGCCGCGGGAATCCGAGTGTCGAGCTTCGCCCTGATCGAGGATTACTTCTACACGAGCCTGGTGAATTTCGTCGAGGAGATGGCCCGCGTCACCAAGGGCGTGGCCGCCTACTGCGGCTCGGATGACCTGGGGAAGGTTGTGCTGGATAGCTTCGTCGACGGCCGGAAGACGCGGCGGACGGGCCGATAGGCAAGTCATCGCCCGGCACGTCCCGCGTCATTTGCCGGGCAGTTCCATGATCGGGTCGTATTTGCTGGGGTCGACCATCGCGTTGACCACCCGCGAGAGCAACACCAGCGAGGGGCCGTCGCCGGCGAACTCGAACTGGAGCGCGCCCAGGATGCGGGCGGCCGGGGCCAGCTCACCGCGTTCGAAGTGGACCAGGGCCGCCTCGTATTCGTGCTTCAGCCTCGACCAGTTGGGCGTGGTCCCACTGTCGATCTCGTAGAGATCCACGGGCGCCTGGATGTTGACCACACGCACCTTGCCCAGGCGGCGGACGGCGAAGTCGTCGCCCACGCCGGCCTGGGTCATGCCGGTGACCAGCAGCCTGGTGCGAAGGTGCTTGGTGGCCCCCTGAACGCGGCTGGCGAGGTTCACGGTATTGCCCAGCGGGCCGTACTTGAACTTCTTGGTGGATCCGGTGTTGCCCACCCGCGCGATGCCCGTGTTGAGGCCGATGCCCAGGCCGATTTCGCGGTCGATCCCCGCCGTTCCTTGCCAGCGCCCGTTGATCGCGGGAAGCTGGCCGAGCATGTCCAGGGCCGCCTTGCAGGCGAGTTTCGCGTGCTCGGGCTGCGCGCAAGGTGCCCCCCACATGGCCATCAGCTCGTCGCCGATGTAGTCAACCAGCACCCCCTGGTGTTCGAGGACGCAGTCGGACAGGGCACTCATCACGTCGTTGATCAGATCGACGGTCCGCGTCGGGCCGAGCCGCTCGCTGAGGTGGCTGAAGCCGCGGATGTCGGCGAAGAGGAGGGTGACCTCGCTGTCTCGGCCGCTGAGCAGGTCGGGGTGGGCCTCTAACTCGCGTGAAAGCTCGGGCGTGAAAAACTGCTCGAACCGCACCCGGGCCGCGACAACGGCGACTTCCTGCTCGCGCCTGGCCAGGCTATTGGCCACGCCCGAGGCCAGCAGCTCGACCAGCATCGCATCCAAAATGGAGATCGCGTCTTCGTCGTCGGACGAGCAGGATGCCCCGCGCTCGCCGTAGACGATTCCGATGACCTCGCCGTTGCAGTCGAGGATCGGGGCGGCGATGACCGACTCGAGCCCCTCAAGGCTGGCCGAGGAGTCGGAGTCGGGGATCTGCCAGAAGGTCCGCTTCTCTGCGAGCACCTTGCGGGTGACGGACCGGCTGGGCTGGAAGTCGGGCCTGGCCTGGAGCATGGCCGGCGAGATGCCGACGGCGACCGTCTTCCAGTCGCCGTCGTCCAGCAGCAGGACCCGGCCGGTGTCGAGCCCCGCGACGTCGACGATGGCCTGCGCCGCCTGCTGAAAGAACTCGCCGGCGTTGCCGCCGCTGAGCAGCACGTTCATCGTGGCCGAGAGCCATCGGACCATCGACTCCAGGTCGCTGGATGGGGCCGCGGGCCTGCTCAGGATCGAGGGCTTGGGCCTCGGCGAAGCACCACCGCCCGGTATCATGGTGGCCTCGGCCAGGGCGTTAATCACCCCAACCTCTTCGACCTCGGGAGCCTGTGCCCGCACCGCCTTGCGGCCCAGGAAGAAGACGAACGGGAGGGGCAGATCCAGGGGGGCGGACTGGGGCCGCAGGTCGCCCCGGCCCTCGATGCGCAAGGGGGCATGCGAGCTCAGGTTCGTCAGCCGGGCCCATCCGTCGCCCAGCGGTTCCAGAAGCACATGCCTGCGCGAGACGTTCGACTCTTCCAGGCCGGCGACGATGAGCCGGTAGCGACCGGAACGCCCCACCTTGCTGTAGGGCCCCTCTTCCCCCGCGCCCTGACGGCCGAGCTCCACCGGCTTGACGAATTCGCCCTGATAGACGGGGACCTGGGCGTCGTAGACGCGGATCTCCAGCGAGTCCTTCATCGACCGGCACCTCGGCGGCTAGGCATCGATTGACGGGGTGGGCACCCCGCCGACGGCCCGAGGGCCACCTCTTTAGAAAGGCATGATACCAGGCGAGGTGCCGCCCGGCGATCAGTGCTCCGCCGGCTCGTGGTGTTCCCGCACCTTCTCGATGGCGGGCTCCAGAATCTTGGGGCCCTCGGTGGCGTACGGCCCGCCCGAGCCCTGGCGGAATCGATGGCTGAAGCCCAGGTTGACTCGCGGGCGGAAGAGACCGCGGCCGGTATAGTCCCAGCCGAACGTCCCATCGTCGGGGCGGGGGGCGTTGCCCCGGCGATGCAGGGGCCACCCGCCGCCGACGTAATAGCCGCCATAACTCGGCGTGATCGAAGGCGCCGCGTGGGGCGACACGCAATGGGGGTAGCCGGCATCGCGCTCGGACTGCACCCGCGGGGCCTTCACGTGCCCTCGACCTCGCTGGGCATCATCGGCCGAGGCACGAAGCGCGATCGCCCCGATGGCGGCCACCACGATCAGGACCAGGCGGGGGCGGCGCATGCTCGGGGCCTCGGGTGAAATCGCTTGCGCGACGACGTCTCGGATCGACCCCTCTGCTATCGGCATCAACCCACGTTCGGGTTGCGGTTGAATTTCTGATATGGCAGACGGACCCCACGGACGAAGACCTGATCGGCCCTGGGGACGGTCGCCGGGGTCCTGTATCCGAGGGAGGCCGAGAAGGTCACGTCGTCGTCCTGGTCCACGCCGTCGCCGCTGACGCCCAGGCCCCCCACGATGACCTTGTTGCCGTGGCCATCGTCCTTGTAAAGCGGGCTGCTGCCTGGGAAGAAGATGACGCCGTTCTGGTTCTTGGGGTCGGTCTGGGCGTGAAAATTGGCCTGCGGGTGGAACGCGGCGTATCCCTGGACGCTCTGGAACGCCGAGGCGGGCAGGGCGGCGCCGATCGTCTGACCCGTGGTCGTGTTCACGCCGCCGTCTTCCAGGATCGAGAACGGCCCCGGCGGATAGCCCTCGATCCCCTCGGGGAACCGGGGCAAGGCCAGGTAGCGGATCGTCCTGGCCGTGAACGCCGTTCCCACGGGCACGGTGGAGCCAACCTGATCTTGAGGTTGGAGCTGCGCCGGGTCGTCGTAGTACGACACGTTGCGTGCCTTGGCCACGGCGACGTCGAACGAGAAGACGACGGAGTCGGTCATCCGGTACAGGCCGAGGACCTCTCCGGTCTTGTCGGTGACGGCGAAGACCATCCGCGTGTGCCTGTTGATCGGCAGGCGGATCGCCGACCGAGTCATGTTGGCACGTGCGATGCCCTGCGAGACGATCGTCTCGACGTCGGCGGCCGTCAAGCTGCCGTCCTTCGAGTCATGCGGCGTGACGAGCCAGCCGTCCGGCACGACGCGGCCGGCCTTGACGGTGACACCCGGATCGGTGGTCACCGGCAGGTTGGTTCCGCTGTTGGGGTTGCCGGTGCCGGCCTTGACGCCGATGCGTTTGATGTAGCGCAGCAGGTTGCCCGGCCCCAGGTTGCCATGCGGGCCGATGACGTCGAGCGTGACGCCCACCAGGTCGATCCGGCCGAATGGGAGGTCGAACCCCGGCAGGGCGGGCACTCCGCCGAGCGTCCCGATGGACAGCGGGAGCTTGAGCTGACGCGCCGCGGCCTTGCTGCCGCCGACCGCCGCGAAGCCGATGAATTCGGCCTCGATCGACCGGTCTGGCTTCCGGTCGTCGTAGCCGAAATCGTTCAGCATCGAGTTCTCGGCCGTGGCGAAGCCGGTCGTCCCCGGGAAGAAGACACCAATCCCGCCCACGGCGGCGCCATTCTTGAAGATCGGGATCCCCCCGGGCAGCGTCGCGATCCCCCGGTTCTGCCCCGAAGGCAGCAGCCCTGAGATCACGCCGTAGGAGTCGGGCGGAACCAGCCGCAGGTCGATGCCCGGGCTCGTGTCGGTGGGAGGAGTGAAGATATTCGCTGGGATATTTTGGTCGGCGACATTGAATCGGTTGGGCAAGATCAGGTCGTCGGCCGTCCCGCGCAGCCCGTCATCCCCCGCGATGAACGTGCTGTCCCGATTCGTATATTCGATGGCGAACAGGTCCACCTGAGGCGTGAACGGCACGTTGGGCGGGAAGTGTCCCTTGATGCCCACCGGGGCGATGAACCCGGGCCCGGCCAGCGTTGAGTTCGGGTCCTGGATGTTCGGGTCCGACTCGATCACGCGTTGGGTGTTGGTCGTCTGGCTGATGAACTGGACCAGCCTTGACGTGAGGGGCGACTGGTTATTGCCGAAGAAGGCGGCGGTCCTGGCCAGGCTCAGGGCCCCGTCCACGGCGAAGACCATCTTCTCGGTGTCGCCGGTGATCGCTGTCGAGACCCCCGCCTCGGACCGCACCCCCAGGACCCGCCCGCCGCGATCGACCACCGCGATGATCGCGTCATCGGACTGAGAGGCCGCCGCCGCCCGGCTCAATAGCTGCTGAACCTCGATCGTGGTGAGAGTTGCACTCAGGTTGGCCGGGTCGGTGCGCGACGCGGCCCCTCTGGCATTGGCGCCGCTGAGCATCGTCCGCTGTTCGCACGCCTCGATCGAAGGGACGCAGCCGCGTCGGATCCTGCCCATGCCGAGCTTCGATGCGACGCTAGCCATCACGCCTCCCCTTCGTCCCCGGATCCAGACCAGGGCGCAGTCCATGCCCCGACCCCTTTCGATATCGGTCCGGAACCGGGGTTGGCTTAATCGCGATAACCGCGACTGCTGCGGGAATCGGTAAAATCGCAAGAATCGGCGCAGGCCTCAAAGTTTCCCTGCGTTGTGTCCGATTGAACATCCAGGCGCTTCGGCCTAGCAAGGCAGACATTTCGGGATCCAGGGGTGCGATGAATGGCGCGGTGGACACGGTGGATCTGGCGAAGCCTGCCGCGAGCCATCGCGTTGTCCTTGCTCCTGGCTCCGGAGGCGATCGCCCAGGCGCCTGCTGCCGCGCCCATACCGCCGTCCGTCTCGCTGCCCGCCATCGACCCGCTGCCCGATCTCCCGGTGACTCCGCCTGACCCGGACGACTCAGCCGAGATCGCACCCGACCGGCCCGCCCCGGGGCCGCTGCTCGAAGGGCTTCGCACGCCCGACGAGATGCTCGTGGTCCCGCCCGGGACCTTGATGCTGCTCCCGCCGGATGCCTTCCGCACGCCGGTTGACCTGCCCAATGGGTTTGCGGGCAAGTCGAGCATCATCCCCCGCGAGGCCCAGGAGACGGCCGACTTCGTGCCGGTGGAAGACCGCTGGCGCGTCGGCTTCCCGGCCTGGGATCGCTATGGCAAGGGGAAGGGGAGCCTCGAAGATATCCCCTATACGGTCGGTCGCTGGTATGACCCGTATAATCAGAATTTGCTCAAGGGTGACTTCCCCATCATCGGCCAGCACACCTTCCTGGATGTGACGGCCACGAACCTGATGGTCTCTGAGTTTCGCCGTGCGCCGACCCAGACCGGTGCGTTCGAGAGCACCGCACGAGCGGGCCAGTTCCCCTTCTTCGGCCGGCCAAACCAGTTTGGCTTCTCCAACTTCAGCCAGGTCTCCTTCAATCTGTTCCACGGCGACACGGCCTTCAAGCCGGTCGACTGGCAGATTAAGGTCACGCCCGTCTTCAACGTGAACAGCGCCGCGTTCAGCGAGCTGGCACAGGTGAGCCCCAACGTGCTGCAAGGCACGTCGCGTAACCGGACCTTCTTCGCGCTCCAGGAATATTTCGCGGAGGGGAAGCTGACCGACCTGAGCCCGAACTTCGACTTCGCCTCGGTGCGCGTCGGCTCGCAGTTCTTCGTCAGCGACTTCCGCGGCCTGATCTTCGCCGACGTCAACCGGGCCGTCCGCCTCTTCGGCACCCGCAACGGCAACCGAGACCAGTTCAACCTGGCCTACTTCCGGCAGGCCGAGAAGGACACCAACAGCGGCCTGAACTCGTTCTATGATCGCAACCAGAATGTGGTCATTGCCAACTACTACAGGCAAGACTTCATCTGGCCCGGCTACACGTCGCAGCTCAGCTTCCACTTCAACAATGACAACCCATACTTCCGCTTCAGCAAGAACAGGACCCTGGTGCGACCCGACCCCGTGGGCATCTTCCAGACCCACCGGGTCGACGTCGCCTACCTGGGTTGGACGGGCGACGGCCACATCAATCGATTCAATGTCAACCATGCCCTCTACTGGGCCTTCGGTCGCGACAGCATGAACCCGCTGGCCGGCAAGCCGCAGAACATCAGCGCGATGCTGGGCGCCATCGAGCTGTCCTACGATCGCGATTGGATGCGGTTCCGTACCGCGTTCCTGTACGCGTCGGGCGACAAGGACATCAACAACAACAAGGCGACCGGGTTCGACTCGATCCTCGACTCCCAGGTCTTCGCCGGCGGCATCTTCGCCACCCTCCAGCGCCAGGCGTTACCCCTCTTCGGTGTCAATCTCGTGAACAACGGCAGCCTCCTGCCAGATCTGCGGGCCAGCAAGATTCAGGGGCAGAGCAACTTCGTCAACCCGGGCCTCATCCTCTTCAATCTGGGCCAGGACATGGACCTCACGCCCAAGCTGAAGATGATCAATAACATGAATTTCGAGTGGTTCGACAGCACGAATGTGCTCGAGCAGTATCTCTATATGGGGAATATCCACCGCGGCATTGGCGTCGATATTTCCAGCGGATTCGAGTATCGGCCCTTCCTCAGCGACAACTTCGTCTGCGTCCTGGGCGTGACCACGCTGCTTCCCGGCCTGGGCTTCCGCAACCTGTACAGCAACTTCGGAGAGCAGGTCGACCCCCTCTTCGCGGGCTTCACGGCGATGACGGTCAGCTTCTGAGCGATCCTGACGGCACGGTCGCGATTGACCAACGGGTTTAATTGTGCTCCACTGCCGCGCCTCGCACTTGCGGGGAAGCTGCGCCCGCTCCCGACGGTCGACACGGAGGTCGTCCACACATGCCCCCCTGCGCCTGCATCCGGACCGCCCTGGCGGCCCTCTGTCTCGCCCTTCTCCCATCCTGGGCGTACGGTCAGGGGCATGGATTCCACGACAGCAAGACGACGGGAACCGACCCGTACCCGCTGCCTCTCGGGTTGGCCGGGGTCGACCTCAACAGGCAGAGCGACGTGGCCCTCGCGTCCAAGAGCAACGGGTGCGTCAGTTGCCATCAGGGATCGCACGACCCCCACCTGAAGGCCACCGTGCGGCTCGGCTGCACCGACTGCCACGGCGGCAACGCCTCCACCGTGAACGTCAACGAGGCGCATCCCATCTCGCGCATGCCCGAAGCCTGGCGAAACGGCTCGGGCAATCCCGTCCGATCTTATACGCTGCTCAACCACGAGTCGCCCGAGTATATCCGGTTCGTCAACCCGGGCGACCTGCGGGTCGCTCATATCAGTTGCGGCACGTCGGGCTGTCATCCCAATGAGGTGATGCAAAACCGAAAGAGCATGATGACCCACGGGGCCATGCTCTGGGAGGCGGCCCTATATAACAACGGGTCATTCCCCAAGAAGCGGGCGCAGTTCGGCGAGAGCTACAGCATGAATGGCGTGCCCCAGCGCATCCAGACGGTGCCGCCGCCCACGCAGGATGAGATCGACCGCAAGGGGGTTCTTCCCTATCTCGACCCGCTCCCGCAGTTCGAGATCACCCAGCCCGGTAACGTCCTGCGCATCTTCGAACGCGGCGGCCGAGGCAGGCCGGAGACGGGAATTCCCGACATCTTCGAGGATCCGGGCCGTCCTCGCGTCCGTCTGAGCAATCGCGGCCTCGGTACCCTGAACCGGACCGACCCCGTCTTCATCGGCCTGCAGAAGACGCGGCTTCTCGACCCCACGCTCAACTTCCTGGGCACCAACGATCACGCGGGCGATTATCGGTCCAGCGGCTGCACCGCCTGCCATGTCATGTATGCCAACGACCGATCCCCGGTCCATTCCAGCGAGTCCTATTATCGGTTCGGCAACAAGGGGACGAGCTTCTCGACCGACCCGATGATCCCCAAGAATCAGCCGGGCCACCCCATCGAGCACAAGTTCATCACCGCCCCGCCAACCAGCCAGTGCCTCACCTGCCATATCCATCCCGGCACGACCGTGATGAACAGCTATGTCGGCTATATGTGGTGGGACAACGAGACCGACGGCGAGCTGATGTATCCCAAGAAGGCCAAGGACCCGACCGCCGAGGAGATCGTCCGCGCGGCGATGTCCAACCCCGACGAGGCGTCGGCCCGCGGCCTCTGGTCCGACCCCAAGTTCCTGGAGAACATCACCTCGCTGAATCCCTACCTCAAGCACACCCAGTTCGCCGATTTCCACGGCCACGGCTGGGTATACCGGTCGGTCTTCAAGCAGGATCGCAAGGGACAGCTCCTCGACAGCAAGGGCGCGGTCATCGACGACGTGACCACCGCCAAGCTGATGGCCGCGATGCTGCCGCCGACGAAGCAAGAGGTCGAACACGGCAAGGACGAGACCCGACCCGACATCCCGCTTCACATGATGGATATCCACATGGAGAAGGGGATGCACTGCGTTGACTGCCATTTCCAGGTGAGCGCCCACGGCAACGGCAAGCTCTACGGCGAGGTGCGCAACGCCATCGAGATCGGCTGCAAGGATTGCCACGGCACGGCCAGCGAGCGGCCCAATCTCAAGTCATCGGGGCCCGCCTCCCCCGAAGGTGGGATGGACCTGGCGTCATTGCGCACTCCGTTCGGCAGGCGCAGATTCGAGCGACGAGGGGATGAGATCATCCAGAATTCGATGGTCGAGAAGGATCGGTCGTGGCGCGTCGTGCAGACGGTCGACTCGGTCTCCCCGGGGCACGTCGATTACAACGCCAAGTCGCACCTGGCCAAGACCGTCCGGTTCGACCTCAACTCGCCCGAGAATCGTCTGATCTGGGGCGATCGCCCCCGCAGCGTCGATGGGCTCGGCGATGCCAGCCAGTGTGCCCATCGCGACGAGCAGATGAGCTGCATCTCATGCCACTCCGGCTGGAATCCGTCGTGCTACGGGTGCCACCTGCCGCAGAAGGCGAACATGAAGATGCCGGACCTGCACAACAGCGGCGACGTCTCCCGCAACTACGTCAATTACAACTTCCAGACCTTGCGCGACGACGTCTATATGCTCGCCCGCGATGGCGACGTGACCGGCAACCGCATCGGCCCGGCGCGTTCGAGCTGCGCCATCCACGTGGGCTCGTATAACGGCAACCGCGAGAGCATCTACGTCCAGCAGCAGACGATCTCGGCCGAGGGGTTCAGCGGCCTCTCCTTCAGCACCAACGTGCCCCATACCGTACGCGACGCCGGGGCGCACGAGACCAAGATGTGCACCGACTGCCACGTCTCGGGCAAGAATGACAACAACGCCATCATGGCGCAGCTGCTGATGCAGGGGACCAACTACCTCAACTTCATCGGCCGCTATGCCTGGGTCGCGTCGGGCGAGCATGGCTTGCTCGCGGTCGAGGCCACCGAGCGCGACGAGCCGCAGGCCGTCTTCGGCAGCCACCTGCACAAGCTCGCGTTCCCTGATCGGTATGCCAAGCACGTCGAGGAGGGCCGCGAGCTGCACGAAGCCCACCGCCATCGCGGTTCCGATGTCGCGCAGGCGTTGCTCCATCCGTTGCAAAAGGCCGAGGTCCTCTCCGTCCAGATGCGAGGGGAGTATGCCTACGCCGCCTGCGGCGAGGGGGGCCTGCGCATCTTCGACGTCGCGTTCATCGACAACAAAGGGTTCTCCGAGCGCACGACCACCGCTCCTGTCTCGCCGCTCGGCCAGAAATTCTTCGTGAAGACCATGTACGCCACCGCCGTCGCTGCCCCCTCCACCCTGGTCCCCGACCCCACGCGCACGCATCTTCCCGAGAACAAGGAAGGGCGCGTGCACCCGATGTACGGGTCGATCTACGTGGCAGATAAGTATGAGGGCCTCATTATCGTCGGCGCCGCGACGCTGCTCGACGGCAACCCGCTCAACAACTTCCTCAAACGCGACGTGACGTTCAACCCCGACGACATCCTCAAGGGCGCCCGCGGCCTCACGATCGTCGGGACCTACGCCTACATCTCGTGCGACGCCGGCCTTGTCGTCGTCTCGATCGACGACCCGTCCAAGCCTCGGGTCACTTCGGTCGTCCCGTTGAATCATGCGAAGGCCGTCGCGGTCCAGTTCCGCTATGCGTTCGCCTGCGACGCGGAAGGGGTCAAAGTCCTCGACGTCACCGACCTGGCCCATCCCCGGCCCGTCGCCTCCCTCCCCCTGGCCGACGCCCGAAGCGTCTATGTCGCGCGAACGCGTGCCTACGTCTCCGCCGGCAAGCAGGGGCTCGTCATCCTCGACGTCGAGAACCCCGAGCGGCCGTTCATCGAGCAGGTCTATGACGCCGCGGGGGCCATCAATGACCTGAATGACGTGAAGCTGGGCATCACCTACGTCAGCGTCTTCGCCTACCTGGCCGATGGCAAGAACGGCCTGCGTATCGTGCAGTTGACCGGCCCCGAGACCCCCGGCAATGACGGCTTCACCCCCAGGCCCACGCCCCAGCTTGTGGCCACCTACAAGATGCCCCGAGGCGGCAATGCACTCGCGGTTTCTAAGGGGATGGACCGGGACCGCGCGGTCGACGAGAGCGGCAACCAACTCGCCGTCTTCGGCCGGGTCGGGGCCAGGCCCCTCAGCGGCGAGGAGCAGCGGCGGATGTACTTGCGCAACGGCAAGGTCTGGACGGTCTCCGACGACCCGACCGATCCCATTTACAGGCGGATCACGCCCCCCTCAGAAGCCTCATCAGCACGACCAAAGCCGTGAAGATGACGACTGCGATGAGGGGCCAGGCAATCCAGTGGGCCTGCTCGTCGTGGGTGGCGTTTGGGTCCGGCTCCAGGTCATCCCAGGCGTCGTCCAGGTCGTCGTCCGGGTAGCGCGGGGGGGCCCAGCTCTGCGCCAGGAGGATGCGGGCCTCGTCCTGATAGGCGAGCGGGACTTGCAGTTTGATCCCACCCGTGGCGCCGCCGTAGGGCTTCATGGCCCCCATTCGCGCCCCTTCCAGGAACGTCGGCACCCCCTCGGCCTCCAGACGGCTCCGTCGCGTCTCGGCCTCGTAGGGCATGTGGTATACGCCGACGGTGACGAGCCGCAACCCCTCCGGAGGGACCTCGGTTATCAGCGGACCTGGCGCCGAATCGACGAGCGCAATCTCATGCTTGGGGCATTCGAACCCGGCCGCCTGCGGCCAGAAGCTCTCGCAGACTTCGCAATAACCCTGAGGCTGGAGCGAGTCTCCGCACTGGCTGCAAAGGCCCTTCCCTCGCTCGTCCCGAGCGGCGCGTCGGCAGCGGGGGCAGAACAAGGGTGGCTTTTCGGCGGTCGAGTGCATGGTGTGGCCTCGGGGCGAGGCGTCTCGCGCGTGAAAGCGGAGCCGCATCATCGTCCCATTCTAATCGCACCGCCCGCCGGGACCAAGCCTCGGCGGTGATGCGAGCCAGGCGCACGGCGACGCGAGGGGGAGAATTACGGCTCCGCCCTCGCGCAAGAACCGCCGTTTCTACCGAGCCAATGTCACATCACTGCGGGTGCCTTCGGCCAGTGCAGGGCCGCGGGCCGACTCGAATTTGAGCAGGTGAACGGCCCCGCCGTCGCGGCCGGCCACGGCGAGCAAGCCTCGCCTGGGCGATGCGGCCAGGCCCAGCGGCCGGATCGAGCCGAGGTTCATCGCCCCCCGCAGTGGCAGGCGTCCGAGCTTGACCCGGCGCGTGGCGTCGACCACCTCGAGCACCGAGTCCACGGGGTCGGTCCGCACGAAATAAGGTCCCGCCCCCTCGCCGCCCGGGGTCAGCCAGAGGCTCTCACCTTGCTCGTCGATCGGCATCACGATCCGCTCACTGCCTTGCGCCGACACATAAGGAATTCCGTTCGGCGGGATCGGCCAGCGGCCGACGATCGTCGGCTTGGCGGCGTCGGACAGGTCGATTGCGGCGACTTCCTCCGTCCCACGTAAGGTCACGGCCAGGCGCTGTCCGGTGGTCGAGAGGCTCAGCCGCTCGGGATCGTCCTTCGGCCCGTTGAACTCCATCCGGGAGATGACCCTCGCGTGGACAGCGTTGGTCAGGTCATACACCGTCAGCGCGGGGGATGGTCGATTGGCCTCGCCCTCGGCGCGGCCCGAGGTCAGGACCAGGGCCTTGCGCCCTTCGTCCACCAGCGCGATGTCGTCGGGATCGAAGCCGACCCGGACCCTCGATCCGACCTTCAGGCCGTCGAAGCCGAAGGTCTCCCACCAGGCTTCCTCGATGTGCCGGGCGTCTCCGTGCGGGCGCTGGAGGATATAGAAGCGGTCGGCGCCGGCGGCCAGGGCCATCGGCCGACCTTCCAGGGCCACATCGCGTATCGGCTCCAGAGAGTCATCGTCGGTCACGCGGTAGAGGACCACGCGGTTATATCTCGGGCAGGTGACCATCAGGACCCGGCCGCCGTCGCCGAAGGCCACGCGCTCGGCACGCTGATGGCCGGTGGCCACGCGTGCCACCTGCTTGAGCGTGCACGAACCCAGGTCGAGGACCTCGACCTTCGAAGCGTGCGAGGCGAGCAAGCCCAAGGCGACCAGGCCGGCCAGCCCCAGGACGACGAAAACCGCCGCGCGACCGCTGGGCCTTGCACGCTTGCGTCCCAGCGTCACCTTGGGCTCGGTCCCGGCGGCGACCCGGACCAGGTTCGACCTGTGCTTGACCACAAGCAGGCCCAGCAGGCCCAGTGTCACCGAACTCATGGCGATTTCCTCGGGCGACCAGGGGGCCTTCGACCGCTGGAAGTGGACCAGGGCGAACGCCAGCCCTGCCAGCAGCGAAGAGATCGAGACGTAGCGGCAGGCCGACAGGATGACGATGAAGGCACAGGCTGCCGACCCCGCCGCCACGGGGTCGAGCGCGAAGACCGCGCCCAGGCTCGTCGCCACCCCTTTGCCACCGCGCAGTCGCAGGTAGATGGGGAAGGTATGTCCCAGGATCGCCGCCAGCGCGGTGAGCACCGGGACCGACGGCCAGGTCGGTCCCATCAGCTTCGCCGCGAGATAGGCCGGGGCGAATCCCTTGAGCGCGTCGAGCAGGAAGACGAGAACGAAGTAGCGGAAGCCGAGCAATCGGCCGACGTTCGTCGCACCGATGTTCCCCGATCCCACCGTCCTGATGTCCACCCCGCGCACCAGCATCGCCACCAGCAGTCCGAACGGGATCGAGCCGATCAGGTAGCCGACGAGGACGAGGCCGGTTGCCGTCGCTTGTCCGTTCACAGGTCGCGCCCTACCTTGGCCCGCGAGGCGACCGTCGACAGGTGTGGCGCGGGAATCGCCGAGGTGGGCGTCTCGCCGAGGAACTGGGCCCGACGCGCCTCGAACATCTCGTTGGCCGTGGCGTAGTCGTCGTGCCGGCCGATATCCAGCCAGTCGCAGGGCTGGCGGAAGCAATGGACCGGGCGGCCGTCGCCGCGCATCCGTTCGAGCAGGTCGGGCATGCCGAGGGGCTCGCCGGGGATCAGATAGTCCCAGGCCGATGGGTCGAGGATGTAGATGCCCATGCTCACCTGGAACGAGTACTCGGGTTTTTCCCGGTAGCCGGCGAGCACGTGAGGGTCGTCGCCGAACTCCAGCACGCCGAAGTCGATCTTCACCTCGCGCGGGTAAGACGCGATTGTTGCCGCGGCCCCGCGCTCGCGATGGAACCTCATCATACGGCCGAAGTCGAGCGTGGTCAGGATGTCTCCGTTGATGACCAGGACCGGCTCCGCAGGGCGTTCCAGCAGGGTCAAGCCGCCGGCGGTTCCCAGGGGAGTGACCTCGCGACGATACTCCACGGTCGCGCCAAACTTGTGGCCATCGCCGAAGAAGGCCTCGATGAGCTCGGTGAGGTAGCCCGTGATCACCGAGATCTCGCCGAGCCCGTGGCGCGCGAGCTGGCGGATGACCACCTCCATGATGGGCATGGGGTCGTGCTCGCCGAGCGGCATCAAGGGCTTGGGGAAGACCGCGGTGAACGGCCTGAGTCTCGTCCCTTTTCCGCCGGCCAGGATGATCGATCGCATCGTGCGCAACTCCTTCTGCATGGGACGAACAGCCCGGCCCGACGGGTGGTCGGGCCGGCCGTCGTCAATGGTCGCGTATGACGCCCGACCCGAGTCTGGCCGCCGAGTGCGGGGTGCAGCACGCCCTCCGCCCGGCCCGGCGGTCGGCGGCGACGGATTCGAAGACCTCGATGAGCCTGGACACATGCCGGCCGATCGATTGTTCGCGACCCAGTCTCAGGGCCGCCTCGGACATGGCCGCGCGGCGATGGTCGTCGACCATGCCGTCGAGGGCATCGGCCAGGTGGGCGACGGCCTCGGGCGTGTTGATGACGAATCCTTCGCGCCCCTCGGTCAGCACCTCGCCGGCCCCGTTGCAGCCTGTCGTGATGACCGGCAGGCCGCAGGACAGGGCCTCGAAGACGACGAGCGAGCAGGGGTCGTAGTAGCTCGGGAGCGTGAAGAAGTCGGCCGCGTGGAAGGCGGCGCGGATGTCGTCGACGAACCCGACCAGCCTCACCGAGTCGGCCAGGCCGAGCTTCTCGGCCATGGCGCGGAACGGCGCGATGGTGCCGCCACCGCAGACGAGGAGCGTCATCGGCCGGCCGGCGGGGTCGCGCCGCTTGCGCAAGGCCAGGGCTTCCATCAGCGGCTTCAGGCCCTTCAGCCAGAAGTTGTGGGCCAGGAACAGGCAGGTCAGGTCGCCCTCGGCGATGCCGTGCTCGGCCCTGAATGCGCGGCGTGCGGCGGCGGGATCGGGGACCAGCAGGCGGTCGGGATCGATCGCGTTGGGGATGACCGTCACGCGGGAGTGGTCGACGCGGTGGTGGCGCTCCAGGTGGTTCTCGACCATCCGGCTCACGGCCACGATGCGCGTGGCACGCGCGGGATCATATTGACGTTGCTCGATGGCCCGATACACCCACCACTTGGGGTTGGCCTTCTTGGCCGCGACGTAGGCCCGCCGTCTCCAGCCGGGGGCGAACCGCCGGGCGTTGGCCTCGAGGCTGCCGGGATGCACGCCACCCTGGGGAATGATCACGTCCTGGTGCCAGGTGTTGATCAGCCCGACGGAGCAGTCGTGGTGGGCGGCGATCAGCGCGGCCTCGCTGGCGACGCCGAAGTTCCAGATCCGCGCCAGCTTGTTGGGCCCCCTGGCGGGAACGCGGACGGTGCGCACCTCGGGGGGGAGCACGTTGTCGCGCCAGCTGTCGGCGTACAGCGTCAGGTCGTGGCCCGCCCGGATCAGGCGGTGGCAGAGGTCGACCGCGTAGGTCTCGGCCCCGCCCCGGCTCGGATCGACTCTCTGATAGGTCAAGGCAAGTCGCATTCTAATTCGACCCCCCGACCCGATCGGGGCCGGCATTGTGCCGCTCGTAGCGGCCGGCCTTGCGTCGGATCATTTCCGCCTGCCAGTGCGGCCGCCGGGGCTCGGCCCACGCCCTGTAATGCTTCCAGAATCTCAGGATGTCTCGGCCATTGATCCCGACGACCCCGCGGGTCGAGAAGAGGAGCTGGGCCAGGTCCTTGGTACGCCAGCGCCAGGCCGTCCACCGATGCCTGCCCATCCGGTGCAGGTCGATGACCGACAGGGCAGGGGGCTCCATGGTGGCCGTGGCCGGGTCAAGGTAGAAGTGACAGAGGTAGAGGTCTTTATGGAAGCAATGGTCCGCGTGCAGCCGCGCCGTCAGCTCGGCCATGCGGGCGATGATAAGCCGCTTCGAGCGGGCGAAGGTTTCGGGATCGAGCTGCGCCGCGAGCCTGGGGATGATCAGGTTCAGCTCGTCGGAGCCGGTCAGCTCGGCGACGATCAGGTAGCTCTCCAGCCGTCCCCAGGGGCCGATTCGTTCGCCGGCCGCGACGACCTCGGGCACGGGCACGCCCAGCGATCGGGCGTGCTCCAGGTGCGCGAACTCGGCCGTGGCGGGCGAGTGGCGGCCCGCCGGATTCAGCAGGGCGCTCAGCCGCTCGGGCCAGGGGAGCGAGTAGTGCCGTTTCAGATAGGTGGGCAGCGCCTCGCCCGAATCGGCCCTGAAGACGACGCGAGCCGTGGACCGGCCCTGCTTCTCGTGCAGGCGGTCGCGGGCTTGCAGGCCCATCACCGTCGCATCGAGGTCCACCGGCAGCGAGGCCACGTGGCGATCGGATTGCCAGGCCCAGCGGGAGCCGCGGAACAGCCTCGCGAAGAACGATCCGTGGTTCATCGACGGAGGGTCTCCCACGAGGCCGGCTTGCGGAATTTGTAGACGTGAACGCCCGCGGATGTGCCACCCCGCCGCGAAGGGAACGACGCGGCGGGCTCGGCACCGTGGGCGACCATCGCCCGCAGGGTCTCGGCCCTGGGGCTGTCGGCGGCCAGTTCGTCGGCCCCCACCACCAGGTAGTCCAGCTTCGGGTCGGCGAGCGCCTGCCGGACGTGCCAGTAATCGTAGGCCTCTCGGCCCGAGACGAAGCCCGCCCAGCCCCGGGTGTCGAGCACCGCCGATGCGGACCCGGCATTGCCAGCCAACCAGTGCCCCGCGGCCTGGTGGCCCCAGCGGTTGGCATGCCCGGGTCGCAGCGCGGCCACGGCGACGGCCAGGGCAACCCCCATCACCATCATCACACGCCGACGGCCGGGGGTGTTCTCGGTGTTCAGACCCAGCTTGATGGCGCAGGACCGCGTGAACCAGGCATAGCCGGCGCCCGTCCAGGGGAGCGCGAGTGCAACGGGAATCAGCAGATGCCTTCCCGAGACATATCCGAGGACGGTGGCGTGTCGGGTCAGGGCGGCGAGGAACAGGACGAGCGTGGACGCGACAAGGACCCAGCCGGGCCCTGACCTGGCGAAGACCAGGCCGAGCAGGCCCAGGGCCAGCAGCGCATAGCCCATCTCGTCGGCCCAGTGGCCCATGATTTGGGACGCGGCGGCCAGCGGCCTGCCGACGTAGGCGTCGTCGCCCGATTCTTCCTTGGGCGAGAAGTCCCAGCGGGCGTCGTCGAGGCCGGCGGGAAGTGGCGGAGCGGCATTCTTCGATGTCAGGTAGCTCGGGGCCAGGCCCAGGGCGCCTCGGATCGCCAGCTTCTCGGAGACCTCGCCCTTCACCGCCGCATACGAGCCGATTACCGCGAAGAAGGCGAACGCCAGGCCGGCGAGCGGCATGAGGAACGCGGGGCGGGGGGCCCCTTCGTCCCGGCCTCGCCAGGCCCGGGCGGCGATCGTGATCGCCGCGGCGAAGGCAATGGCCAGCGGGACGATGATGGCCTCGGGGCGTGCCAGGTAGGCGAGGCCCGCGGCAAGGCCGCTCAGAATCAGGCAGCGGATCGAGCCCGTGCGCAGGCCGCGCTCGGCCAGACAGACGGACCAGAGCACTCCCAGCAGCGTGACGCTGTCGGCCAGCGTGTCGTGCCCCAGCTCGGAGCAGATGGGCACCACCGATGCGAAGAAGGTGGCCACGTCGGCCGTCCGTTCGTCGAAGAGCGAACGGGCCAGCGCGTGCAGCGGGAAGAGTGCGGCCAGTGCCGCGAGGACCGAGACGACTTGCGCCGCGATGCGCCAGGCGTCGGGCCCCGCGCCGGTGAAGGGCCTGACGACGGGCTCGGCCAGGGCGATCAAGGCGGGGTAGAGCGGGTGGGCGTCGGAGCCGCGGACGGCGTCGACCCAGGGCCCTGTCTGGAATTCTCGGGCGACCCGGATGAACTTCAGGCCGTCCTGCGCGGGCAGGGGCGACCTTGCCATGCCGGCCAGGTGCAGGGTGGCGGCCAGGGCCACCACCGCCCACAGATTCCGGCGTTCGGACATCGCGGGTCCTCCCTGACCCACCCCGATCGATCGGGCCGCGTCAATGCGGCCACCGGGGCCATCCCGGCCCCCTCGATTCGCGGCGGATCATACGGCCGCCCCCCCGGGGGGTCAATCGCAACCGGGACCGGCGCACAGCGAGCCCCAGAGGTCGTCGAGGCTCCGCTCGAAGGAGATCGAAGGATGCCAGCCGGTCTCAGCCGCGATCCGGCCGATGTCCGCCCGAGAGTCGAGCGGCCCCCGGGGCTCCATGCCGTCCGGCTCGACGACGACCTCGCGCCCGCTTCGTGCGATCAGATGCCTCAGGCCTTCGCCGATCGACCGGGATTGGCCCGTGCCGACGTGGTAGACCCGGTCGGCCGTGGCATGCAGGGCCAGGGCGAGCAGGGCGAGCGCCACGTCGCGGGCGTCGATGAAGTCTCGACGCACCTCCAACCCGCCGGCCTTCAGGCGGATCGGCCCGTTGGCCGTCAACTCGCGGGCAAGGCGGCCGAAGGCCAGCGAGGCGGGCATTCCGGGACCGATCGGGTTGAAGATCCGGGCGACGATGACCTGGAGCGGGGGGCCCGCGGCCAGGCCGGCGACGCTCGCCAGGTGCTTGCTCAGGCCGTACGCGCCCGCCGGCTTGCACGGCCAGGTCTCGTCAACGGGCAGGTCACCGTCGGGCACGGGACCAAGTTCGGCCGCGGAGCCCGCGATGACCAGGCGGACGGGTCGGTCGAGGGCTCGCAGGGCGTCCAGAAGATGCACGGTCGCAAGTGTGTTCCCGCGATACATCTCCTCGGGCGTCGCGGGCACCATCCGGCCCGCCAGGTGGAAGACCACCTCGGGTTGAGCGAGGGCGATGGCCCGATTTGTGGCACCGGGGTCGTCGAGGTCGGCCACGATGAAGGCGCCGGCGGGCCAGCCGGGCGGGAGGCGCCGGCCCAGGGCAATCGGTTCGATGTCGGCGGCGCACCGGGCCTTCAGGAGGTCGAGGAGGTGGCGGCCGAGGAATCCGGAACCGCCCGTCACCAGCCAGGCCGCCATCGTCGGGAGACTCCAGTTCATCGTTGATGCGAGGGGCGAGCTTGCGCGGGGTTGATCAGCGGAGCAACTTGCGGGATGCGGCGTGGACGGCGTCCGGGGAGAGGTCGCGCATGCAGCGGTGATGCCCCTCCGGGCAAACGGGTTTCTGGCATGGCCCGCAGGGGACGGGGTGGAAGATGTGGATGGCGGACGGGTGTTGCGTCCGGGTCCAGGCGATGTGGGTCGGCCCGAAGAGCGAGACCACTGGGACGCCGAAGGCCGCGGCGAAGTGCCTGGGGCCCGAGTCAGTCGTCACCAGCAGGCTCAGGCGCCTGACGCACGCCTTGGACAATCCGATGCTCATGGGCTCATCGGCCAGGCTGACCACCCCTTCTCGCCCGGTCTGGGCGACGATCGCGCGGGCGGCCTCGCGCTCGCCCGGTCCGCAGAGGACCAGGACGTGCCGCCCTTCGTCGCGGAGCCTGCGGGCCAGCGTGGCGAAGTGCTCGACGGGCCACGACTTGGCCGGGCCGAACGCGCCGCCGGTATTCAGGCCGACCACCGGGCCGGTTTTGGGAAGGCCCAGCCGGGCCCATGCGGCGTCGGCCGCGGCCTCGTCGTTGGGCGTGGTGAACAGTTCCAGCCGCGTCGACTCGCGCGGGCAGCCCAGGTGGCGGGCCAGCTCCAGGTAGTAGTCGACGATGGGCGTGATCTTGAACTTGCCGTTGGCGTCGAGCGGCGGCCTGAGCCCGTCAGTCAGCAACGGGCCGCGGCCTCCTCGGACGTAACCGACGCGGCGACGAGCCCCGCCCAGCCAGGCCATCAGGGCCGACCGGAACGAGTTGGGCAGCAGCACGGCGAGGTCGGGACGGAGGGCGCGGATCGAACGGATCACCGCGACGGTCCGTTCGTCAGGATTCGACGAGCCCGGCTTGAAACGGATCAAGGCATCGATCCAGGGACAGCCGTCGAGGGTTGGCGCGACCACGGGCTTGACCACGGCGACGATCCGGGCGTCGGGGAACCTGGCCCGGAGCGCGCGGAGGGTCGGCGTCGCCATGACGGTGTCGCCGATGAGGTTAGGGCAGAAGACGATGACGTTCACCGGGGCACCGTCCGCCCGGCCAGGTCGAAGTGGGGTAGGGCCGAGTGCGGGGCGGCTTCCAGGCGTTCCAGGACCGCCGCATGAAGCAATGGGATCATGATCTCGTGATGCCCGGTCAGGGCGATGCCCTCGGCTCCCGGGCGCTGGAGGACGTTCAGGAGGCCGCGGTATTGCTGCTGGAAGTCGAGGTTGGCCGTGGTCAGGCCGTCCAGAGGTCTGCCGAGGTTGCGGACGATGGCGACGGCCTTGAGGAAGACCTCCGGCAGCACCACGGCGCTGCCGATGTTCAGCCAGACTCCGCCCGACATCCGGGCGACGACCTCGGTGAGGGTCCGGAAGTCGTCGAGCGTCGCCCGCCCGAGCGCGGCCCCGTCGAGCTTGCCGGTCATGTGGACGATGTCGGTGCCCACGGCGACGTGGACGGTCAGCGGGACCTTGCGTCGGTAGGCGGCGACCAGCACGCTCGAATCGAGTCCCGGGCCGCCGTGCTCGACGACCACTCGTCCCAGGGCCGAGCCGAGGCCGCAGCCCGAGGCGAGGGCGATGGCGCAGGCGCGGGCGAAGAGGTCGGAGGTCTCGCGGGCGAAGCCGAAGGTCCCCTCCATCAGCCGGGGGCCGACGTCCTCGCTGGTGTGGCCGGCCACGGCCAGCTCCAGGTCATGGATGGCCGCCGATCCGTTCATCGCCAGGGCGTTGAGCACGCGGCGATCGATCCAGTCGACCAGGTAGGGGCCGCAGCCCGTCTTGATGACGTGCCCGCCGATGGCCGCGGCCACCGGCTTGCCGCAGGTCCTCGCCAGCACGATCGAGTCGCGCAGGCGGCGCAGGCCCGATCCCGCCAGCGGCCTGGGCAGCGAGCCGAGCAGGTCGGCCAGGGACGCCTTGGGGCCGAGCGGCCGGCCGAGGTCTTCGATCGTGACTTTGCTGGGGCGCCCGGCCAGGGGCTCGTAGCGCAAGGCATCCAGGTCGATTGGACCGAGATCATCGGACAACATCGGGAATCCTTCCCTTCGGCGCGGTCGCGTCATGCGTTGTCAGCGGGAGGCCGAGATCGAGTGCAGGGCCGACTCGAGCCGATCGAGGCCGTCGATGACCTCCAGGCCGATGCGCAGGGCACGCAGGGGCGTCGCTCCCAGACGGGGAGTACGCAACTTGACCAAATCCTTCTGGGTGGTCAAGGCCAGCTCGGCCCCGTGCTCGGCGGCCCAGGCCGAGAGATCCGAGACGTCCTGCGCAGCACTATAAGGATAGTGATCGGCGAACGCCCGGAACGAGACCGGGTCGGCCCCGAGCCCGGCAAGGGTCCGGCGGAACGCCTCGGGGTTGCCGATCCCGCAGAAGGCGACGACTCGCTTGCCTGCGAGGTCGGCCGGCGGACTGGAGCCGCCCGACGAGTCGATCAGATCGAGCGGGGCGTGACGGACCTCGACCCAGGCGAGCGGCCCGGCCCGTCGCTCGGCCTCGGCGCGGATCGCCGCGCGGGTCTTCGCGTCGACCTGATCGGCCCTGGAGAGGACCACGATCCCGGCCCGACGCAATGAGCTGACCGGCTCGCGGAGCAAGCCTCTCGGGAACAGGTGTCCGCCGCCGAAGGGGTCGAGCGCGTCGATCAGGACGACATCCAGGTCGCGGGCCAGCTTGCGGTGCTGGAACCCGTCGTCCAGGATCAAGACCTGGCTCTCAAGCTCCTCGACGGCCACCCGGGCCAGCGCGGCGCGGTCGGGGCCTTGCAGGTGTGGGACGTCGGGCAGATTCTCCTCGAGCACCCGGCCTTCATCGTTGAGGCCCTCGTCCTGCCCGTATCCGCGGCTGAGGATGGCCACGCGGATGCCCCGGGCGCGGTAGTGGCGTGCCAGCCACTCGACCATCGGCGTCTTGCCGGTGCCGCCCAGGGTGAGATTCCCCACGGAGATGACCGGCACGTCGGCGCGTGCGGCGGGCTTCCAGCCGCGGTCGAAGGCCAGGTTTCGGCCGGCGATGGCGAGTCGATAGGGGACCGAGGCCGCGGCCAGGCCGAGCCGGAGCGAGCCGGCCAAGGCCCCGGAGGTCTCGCCCCTGACGAGTTGGAGGTAGCGGGCTGTCCAGGGGGTTCGGTCGCTCAGGGGGGCCTCCGTCGACCGCGGCTCGTCTTGGCCAGTCGCCCGCCGAAACATCCGGCAGAATAGCGTCTTGCGATGCGGGTCGGCTTTTCGTTACTCTGGGAATACTAGGGACGAGAAGCGTAAGTGACACCTTGGTCAAGCGTCAAGAGACACGCCCCGCCCCGGCAATCGTTGCCGTCGGAGAGCCCGGATGATCTGCCCACCTTTGCCGCCGCACCCCTTCGTCCGCGACTGGCTGGAACGTCACCGCGCCCCGGCCTCGTTCTGGCTGCACATGCTGGGGATCCCCGCGACGATCCTCGGCGGCTTGCTGCTGCCGGTCTTCGTCGTGCTGCTCTCGCCGGCGATTTTCCTGTTCGCGCTGGCCATTTTCGTGGGCGGATATTTGATCCAGTTCCTCGGACATGCCATCGAAGGGAGTGAGCCGGGCGAGGTGACCCTGTTCAAGAAGAAGCTGGCCAGGTCGTTCGCCAAGGTCGCCCCCAAGGCGGTCCCCGAGTCGACGCAAAGCCTGGCCTGACCTGTGCCGGCGTCGTTGCCGGGATTCTGGGCGTCTTTCGATTGGAACTGGGCTGGGGCCGTCGAAGACGGGGCCCGGCCCTTTGCCCGTTCGAATGGTCACGAAGCTTACTGGGTGGCCGGCCAGTTGAATGGGCGGTTGCGGTGGATTGATTCCGGATTCCCCCCTATAATCCGCACGCTCGCCTCAAGACGCACATCCGTTTTGTCCGATACAACCCCATGACGCGATCGGTGATGAACCAGGAAGCCTCGCGATGACTCGCGGGTCGCTGGTTTGTTGCCTTTACGAAGACGTAGGTCGTCCGGGCCCGGCCCGGCCCGGCCGCGTGACGTGGGAATCGGTTCGGAGCGGACATGGATCACGACCGATGCGGTGCAGGCTGTATGGACGCGGCCGGCCGCGGATCGGGCTCTTCCAGCCCGGTGGTCACCCGAGCGGGGACGACCGGACGCGACGGACCCGGTCTCGCTCGTCACATGGCGCCCAAAGTCAAGGACGGTCTGGCCATGCGATTGACCCTTCCTAAACGACGGCTGGCCCTGGCGATGCTGACGGCGTGCGTCGTCGCCCCCGGCTGCCAGCGGCTGCCCTACATCGACCAGGCCAAGACTGTTCCTCATGACAGGGCCGGCACGATCCGCGAGGAAGACGCCGAGGTAAAGCGGGACGGCCTGCTCAAGCCGACGGCGTTCACCAGCCAACTGCCCATGCCCCTGCCGAAGGTGGCCAAGCCAAGGACCACCAACGACCCCGAGGCCGAAGAGCTCTGGCCGATGTCGCTGGAGGAGGCCATCCGCATCGGCCTGGATAACTCCGAGGTCATCCGCGTCATCTCGCTGGGTGCCCAGGGGATTCCGGTCAGCGGCTTCGAGCCCACCCCCTTGAACAACGGGGCCGGGGCCGGGGTCGCCAGCTCGCTGGGCGCCGGTCAGCTTCAGACGGTGTATGACCCGGCGATCCAGGAGACGCAGATCGCCCAGGCGCTCTCGACCTTCGACGCCCAGCTCTCGACCAACCTGTTCTACGGCAAGAGCTTCACGCCGTTGAACAACGGGATCGCGGCGGGCACGATCTCCGCCGGGGCCCGCTATCCGATTCTGTTCCAGCAGGACACCGGCCAGTTGCAGTCCACGCTCCAGAAGCGGACCGCGACCGGCTCGGTGTTGCAGATCCAGCACAACATCAACTTCGCCTACACCAACAGCCCGATCAACGTTTATCCGTCGGCCTACACCACCAACACGCAGCTGCAGATCACCCAGCCGTTGCTCGGCGGCACGGCCCAGAACCCCAGCGGCCTGGAGGCCAACCGCGCCCCGATCGTCATCGCCCGGCTCAATGCCGACGCGGCGGTCTGGCGGTTCAAGGCCGAGGTCATGGCCCACGTCCGGTCGATCGAGCAGCAGTACTGGGCCCTGTCGCAGCAGCATGTGCAGCTCTGGAGCCGCGAGGCCGCCGTCACCCTGGGCGAAGAAATCCTCAGGCGTGAGCAGGCCGAGCTGGAAGTGGGACGAGGCACCATCGCCAACGTCGCCGAGGCTCGCCAGCAGCTCGAGCAGTTCCGGCTCAACCTGGTGACGGCCACTTCGGACGTCATCACCACCGAGCGTCAGCTCAGGAACATCCTGGGCCTGCCGCCCGCCGACAACCGCCGGATCATCCCGGTGACCCCGCCGAACGAGGCCCGGGTCGAGCCCGACTGGGAATCGAGCCTGGCCCAGATGATCTCGTTCCAGCCCGACATCGTCACCCAGCAGCTGGTCGTCAGGCTCTCGGAACTGCAGCTCCTGCTGGCCCGAAACCAGCTCCTGCCGGTCCTGAACCTGAACGCCCTCTACCAGTTCAACGGCCTCGGCCAGTCGCTCAGCAAGTCCGAGGGGGTGATGACCGGCTCGAGCCTGAAGGCGATCGACCCGCGGATCTCGGCCCTCCAGCGAGCCGCCGGCCTGCCGGCCCAGCCGGGCAACTACAACAACTTCGAGACCTGGCAGGTCGGCCTGACCTTCCAGATGCCTCTCGGCTTCCGCGGACCGCTGGCCAACACCCGGTCGGCCCAGTATTCGCTGCTGCGTCAGCGGGCCTATCTCCAGCAGATCGTCCACCAGACGACCCACTCGCTGGCCCGGTTCTTCCTGGAAGTGGACGCCAACTACAAGCAGTTCCGCACGGCCCGCAACGTCCGAGAGGCGGCCGCCGAGCGTCTCGACGCCCAGCGTGCCTTCTATGAGGAAGGCCGGATCCTGATCGACCGCTACCTCGACGCGGTCAGCCAGTATGCCAACGCCGTGGCGACCGAGGCCCAGTACAAGACGAGCTACAACACCTCGATCGTCGCCCTCGAAGAGGCCAAGGGAACGCTCCTGGCCTACAACAACATCGCGGTCGCCGAAGGGCCCTACCCGCGTCGTGCCTATCAGCAGGCCCGCGACCAGCAGGGCGCCCACCGCCGCCTGAGCGTTCCCGGCGACGGGCCCTACACCCCCGAGCCGGTCGTCGGCCCCGTCATCCCCGACCCGGTGCCGACTCAGGCCCCGCCGACTGAAGGTGTTCCTTCCGGGACCGTCCCGCCGCTGCCGGCCCCCGTCGGCCCGCTCGGGCCGCTGCCGACCCCGATGGGCCCGACCATCCCCGTCGGCGAGCCCAACATCCGGTCCGAGGCCGCCCCGGCCCCCGCCGACTTCCCGGCCCTCCCCCCGGCCATGGCCGAGGCCCCGGCCGCGGACCCCGCCCTCGTCGCCGACCCGACCGCCCCGGCCCCGCCCGCTCTCGCCGAGCTGCCGGCCTCGGCCCCCGAGCCGGGCGTGATGCCCGCCTCGGTCGAGACCCCCGCCCCGGCCGAACCGGCCGCGGCCCCGCCCGAACCGGCCGCCGTCGAGCCGCCGATCCAGGATGTCCCCATCGACCTCCCCCCGCTGCCGGCCACCCCTTGATCTGACCATCTGCGGTCCCCATGACGACCTCGTCCAACCAGGGCGGGTCGGGCGCGAAAGCGACCCGGCCCGCCTTCGTCATTGGCACCGCCGTCGCGAGTTGAACAACGCGCAGAATGGGTTCGTTTCGCAAAAAGGGGCCTCGTGGCCCTTCAAAGTGGGTTCGTTTCGCAGAAATGGACCGCTTGGCCCTTGAGAATGGGTTCGTTTCACCTGGATGCGGGATTTGCAGGGCCGAGAATGGGTTCGTTTCGTCAGGACTGGTCGGCGTCGGGCCGAGAGTGGGTTCGTTTCGGTGAAATGGGCCGGTCGTCGCTCGCAAGTGGGTTCGTTTCGCTCCGATGACTCGGCGCGTGCCCCCGATTCAGATTGCCAAAGAGTCGGGGCCCCTCGACTCGACGCAGATGGAACGAGACGAGGGGCCAACCCCTACAGTTGCAATCCACGGGGAAAACCGGCAGCAATTCTTGAAAAAATTCCCGGACCTGCCGCCGATCGCGGCCCGTGTGCCAACACTCCCGTAGTCCCGATCCAGGCCGAACGCCCGGCGGGGTTATCATTCCGGCGCTGGCGAAGGCGGGATCCGGGGGGTAGGCTGATGGGGGTCGGGGCGTGGCGATCCTGGTCCGTTCGAGAGGGTGGCCATGATGGGGCCGAGGGCTCGGTTTGTCTCGCGGTGGCCGGCCTCTCTGGGCCTGGTCGCGATGCTGCTCGCCGCCACCCAGGCCCCCGGTCAGTTGATCGTCCCCAAAACCAAAGAGGCCGGGGTGGCCTCCAAGCCGGCCGAGACCGTGGCTCGTCCAGTCTCGGCCGGAAAGTCGAAGGCGGCCGACGGGCCGATCCTGGTCAGGCCCAGGACCGCCGAGGGGGTGGCCGACTCGCTACGGGGGACCGACGAGCGGTATGGGCCGGGGGTCATCGACTGGTCGAAGGTCGAGCCCTGGGATCAGGCCTCGTTCTTCGGCGTGAAGGCGAAGGGAAAGGTCTTCGTCTTCGTGGTCGACTGCTCGGGCAGCATGGACGACAACTCGCGGATGGTGCGTGCCAGGTCCGAGTTGCGTCGGAGCATCATGCGGCTGCAATATCCCCAGCGGTTCAAGGTGCTCCTCTACAACGACGACCTGGTGAACACCGCCGGCCCGTCCCCCGTCTCGGCCGACCTGAACCACAAGCTCAACGCCCTCCGCTGGCTCGACGCCATCGAGCCCTCCGGCGGCACCGAGCCTCTTCCCGCCCTCTCACTGGCCGTCGCCCTGCGACCAGACGCCATCTTCCTCCTCTCCGACGGCGAGTATCCCGAGGGGACCGCCAACGAGGTCGCCGGCCGCAACCGGGCCAAAATCCCCATCCATTGCATCGACCTTTCCGGCGGCACCGCGGGCGACCAGCTCAGGCAGATTGCCAAGGATTCGGGCGGGAAGTTCGTGGCGAAGTGAGAAATCGGTCGGGGCGACGAGGATGACCCTCGCCTCGGCATGAAAATTCCCAGACATCTCGCAGTCCGACGGAACGTGACCCCCGGCATAATCCCTGACAGATGATGGTTGGAGTTAGACGACGATGCGAACGATGCCGGTGATCTGGGCCGAGTTGACGAAGGCCGAGGACGCTCTGAAGAACAGTAAGCTGACGGACGCAGCGAGGGCCGAGATCCAGGCGAGGCTCGATGGGTTGCGCGAGGAGATGACCGCCGCCCTGCTCGCATCGGCGGCCGAGGAGGAAGCCCTGGGTCTGGCCGGAGCCGAGGAGGACGGGCCTGACGAGGCCGTTGAGGCGCCGGGGAAGAACGGATTCTCGCGGCTGAAATCCGACGACTGAATGCGAGTCTCCTCGGTACCGGGTATCCGGCTCAACCGGGATTCGTCTCTGGTCCCGGCCTTTCCGGGGCCATTCGTGCCTCGCTGGCGATCGGAATCGGGGGCCGGTTTCGGGACGTGAGAACGTGCCGCCCTGTCCCCGTCGTTCTTCGAGGGAAACCCTGCGCCCGGGATTCGGCATCCATTGGCCGACCGTATCCATGGCCCGGCCGCACGATTAGGATGAGCCGCGTCGCGGTCGCGGCAGCGAGGCCTTGGATTGAGATGGATTTAAGGGCGGTTCTCGGTCCCCGGGCGGGGGCTCGGGGCTTGCTCGCGACCGTCCGGCCGATGGGGTGGCACGATGAGACGTTTGTCTTTGGTCTTGCTGGCTGCGGTCCTGGTCTCTGGGTCGGCGGGCTCGCTCGCGTTCGCGGCGGATGGGCCGGGGGGGAAGACTCGGTTTCCGACCCGGGTGAGCGAGAATCGGCGGTTCTTGCTGGATGCGGAGGGGAAGCCGTTCTTCTACCTGGCCGACACCGCCTGGGAGCTGTTCCATCGGCTCGACGCGAAGGAGGCGGAGGTTTATCTGAAGGACCGGGCGGCCAAGGGGTTCACCGTGATCCAGGCGGTGGTGCTGGCCGAGTTCGACGGGCTCAATGTGCCGAATGCGTTCGGCAACCAGCCGCTGGAGAAGAATGATCCGACGAAGCCCTCGGAGGCGTACTTCAAGGACGTCGACCGCGTGGTGGAGATGGCCGACGGCCTTGGCCTGGTGGTCGGGATGCTGCCGACCTGGGGCGACAAGTGGAACAAGAAGTGGGGGAAGGGGCCCGAGGTCTTCACCCCCGAGAACGCCGCGATCTACGGCGAATTCCTCGGCCGCCGGTATCGCGACAAGCCCATCATCTGGATCCTGGGCGGCGACCGCCCGGTCGAGTCGGACGGGCAGCGGGCGGTCATCCGGGCGATGGCCGCCGGGATCAAGAAAGGTGACGAGGGCCGACATCTGATCACGTTCCACCCGTCGGGCGGTCGGACGTCGGCGACCGACTTCCACAACGACGACTGGCTCGCCTTCAACATGATGCAGACGGGTCATGCGTATAACAACGCCAACTACAACAAGGTGGCCGCCGACTACGCCCTGAAGCCGACGAAGCCTTGCCTGGACGCCGAGCCCGGCTATGAGGATCACCCCTCGGGCTTCAAGGCGGAGAACGGCTATCTCGACGACTACGACGCCCGCAAGTTCGCCTACTGGGCCCTCTTCGCCGGCGCCTGCGGCCACACCTATGGTTGCCATGACATCTGGCAATTCTTATCCCCCGCCCACCCGGCCATCACGGCCGCGCGTACCCCCTGGACCAAGGCGATCAACCTGCCCGGGGCCGGCCAGATGAAGTTCGCGCGGTCCCTGATCGAGTCGAGGCCGATCCTCACGCGCATCCCGGATCAATCCCTCTTGAAGTCGGACGCGGGGCGGGGGACCGATCACGTCCGGGCCACGCGAGGCGAGGACGGCAGCTACGCCTTCATCTACTCGGCCTCGGGCAAGCCGTTCACGGTCGACCTGACGAAGCTCTCCGGCGACAAGATCAAGGTGAGCTGGTATGACCCGCGAACGGGGGAATTGAAGGGGGCCGACACGTTGACGAAGGGGGGGACGCATGAGTTCAAGCCCCCGACGGAGGGCAAGGGGAATGACTGGGTGCTGATTTTGGATGACGAAGCCAAGGGGTATCGCGGGCCGGGCGGCTGAGGTGTGCTGATCTCGCCCGAGAGGGGCGCTTGCACGGGAAAATGGGGACCGGCACCAGCGCTTCGACGCGGCGCCAGCCCCCGTGTTCCCGCGTCACCTGCATGTGGAACGCCTGATGGGCGTCCCTCGGGGGCGGGGTCAGTTTTTGGGGGGAATGGTGAGGGAGCCGCGGAATTCGATCGGCTTGGGACCGGAACCGAGGCTGAAGTGGAACGAGTACGTTCGGTCGGCAAGGGCGGGGTTTGAAGTCTCGACTGGGTGAGGGATTGTCGCGGCGGGATGGTCGTCCGAGGCGATGGTGGGAGTGGTCGGCGGCGGAATGGGGACGGGGTTAGACTGGTCGAATGATTTGGATTGTGACGGAATCGCATTTGGAGAAAATGTGATGACGATCTTATTTTTATCGAGTAAGGTCCCCTTCGCTTCTTCGAGATTGGCAACCGACGTATTGTAATTCGTCTTGGCCTGAACATGGGCGGCAATGGCGTCCGCCTGTTGGTCGATCTCGTCGAAGAAGCGATCGAGTGGAATTCGGCCCTGCTCGTAGAAAACACGCTGAGCATCGAGACGAACGCCGGCCGCTGTTCTGAGTTTCGTCGCGTCCTGGAGCCATCTGAAGTTGGTGCCGAGTTCCTGGAAATGACGGGAAAGCGAGAGGGTTGCCCGGTCGATGACTTGCTGGCGTCGTTCCGACAGAACCTTGAACTCCGATTTCGCTGCCGGATCTGCCTTGGCCAGCCGAAGTTCCTCCGTCACTCCGACCACATCGGGTTGCGACGCAAGCATCTGGGCCAGAGACTCCTCCCAGATCGGCGCGGGCGGCTCCGCGATTGGCGGGTCGTTGATTTGCACGATCTTTCGCCCATCGGCGGCCGGCTGGCCGAGCAGGTTCCTGAATTGATGATCGGAGGTGATGACATCGGAGAAGGCCCTGTCCTCCTTGAGGCGAGCTTGCTCAAGCCGCTTGCGGGCCTCTGCGACATTGGCGACGTTGCCACGGCCGACCTCAAGTCCGACTTGTTCCCGCCTGAGAACCAGTCCGATCTCCTCGACGGCCCTTCGAAATCCATCGAGTTTGAGCTTCTGCTCGGCCAAGGCCCAATACTGCTGCTCAATCAACCGGGCAGAGGCCATGACCTCGGCCTTGAACCGATGTGGGGCGACCTTTGGACCGGCGACAATCTTGATCGATCCGTCGGGGTGATCCTCGGGGGGGCGGACGTCGTTCCGCAGTTCTTTCTTGCTCAGGCCGATGCGAATCGCCTCGGAGAGAGACAGACGCCAGGGCTCCGTCTGCAAGAGCGGAGGCACTTTGATGACTTCCCTCGAAGGGGCGGAGACGAGTGTCGGGTGCGTCTCGATGCCCTTGCCCTCACCCGTGGCAACTCGGGCGATCACGCCGAGGCCGCCTGTGCAGGTAAGAAGCGCGACGCCGGTGAGGGCGGCCTTCCTGACGATGGCGATGAGCATGGTCCTGGTCACTCCTTGAACAAGGCCGAGGACGGTGGATGACACGTTTCCGATGATGGCTTGATGGGTCAGCGTGCGAACGGCGACGTCGGCCTGTGCCGCGGCGAGGCCACGGGCGGCGAGGCCGGTGGCGAGGGGGATGGACAACTCGCCTTCGGGGGCGAAGCCGGCCCGGGAGAGGCGGACTCGGAGGCGGTCTCGGGCCCGGGATCGCCAGCTCTTGATGGTCCCGACGGGACGGTTGAGCGCGCGGGCGGCCTGCTCGCAGGACTGGCCCTGGAGGTCGCAGAGGATGATGGCGGCCCGCTGATGCTCGGGCAGGCGGTCGATCTCGGCGTGGAGGGTCTGCTCCAGGTCGTCGAGAGGCGGTGGGCTAGTCTGAGACTGAAGGGTGCCGTGGTCGGCGACGCGTAGGTACAGCTGGCGGCGGCGGGCGGCTTCGGCGTGGGCTCGGCGGGCGGTGCGGAGGGCGACGGTGTGCAGCCAGGGGCCGAGGGAGTCCCTGACCCAGAGGGATCGGGCCTGCTTCAGGAGGATGAGGAAGGTGGCCTGGACGGCGTCGCGGACGTCTTCGGGGTTGGAGAGGTGCGAGCGGCAGGCACGCCAGACCAGGGGGCCGTGGCGTTCGACGAGGGCCTCGAACGCAAGATGCCCCGAGGTGTTGCGGGCGGCGAGGTACCGTTCGAGGAGCTGGCCGTCGGTGAGGTCGCGGGCAACGCCGACCTCGCAAAGGGTGCGGAACTGCCTGAGCACCGATCTCGGATTGTCGGTCGCCACGTGGATGCCGCCCTCGGCCCCTGGTTACCCTCTGGTCTTCCAGAGAGTAATGCAGGGGGCGAGGGAGTCGGTTGCAGATTTCCGGCGGAAGGTGCGCGACTGCTCAAGTGGTAGGTCTGATGCGAGCTACAGGGCGGCTTACTGGCCCGCGGAGACGGAGCCGCTGGGGCTGCCTCGGATGGCCAGGCCCTCGGGCAAGGGGCGGGCTGCGACCATGAAGCCGTGGGCTTGCAGCTCGTCTCGCAAGGTGCGGTAGAGCTGGAAGCTGTCGGGGTAGACCCACATGGTGATGACGGCGGCCTCGGGCGAGTGTCGGCTGATGACGCGGGCGTAGCCCGAGGCGGGGTGGCGGGTGGTGGGGTAGGTCTCGCCGCGGACGTCGCCCTCGGGGACGACTTCCCAGCCCTGGAGCAGGAAGGTGACGCCTCGGTTCTCGAGCATCGAGTTGATCGAGGTGTCCATGTCGGGGCCCATCTGGTAGCGGAGCGCGAAGGGGCCGACGGGCCCGACGACGGAGTTGATCGGCTTGGGCGAGCCATGCAGGCGGAGCCTGAGCTTGGCGTCGGCCTTGACCAGGTCGATGAGGCGATCGAGGTCGAGGTGGGCGATCCGGTCGCGCCGGAGCTCGAAATGGACCTCAGTGGTGTCGACCGGCAGGGAGACCGGGTTCTTGGCGATGAGGGTCTTGCCCTTGGGCCTGGGGATGTTGGCCAGGGTGGCAAGCTCGCTCTTGATCTGGTCGCGCTCGGACTTCAGGAACCCCCCGCGCTGGCTGGCCAGGGTGAGGCGTTCTTGCAACTCGGCGGTGCGGTCGCCGCGGGCGAGGAACGTGCGTTCGGCCTGGCGGGCGCGATTGGTGGCGCGGACGAGGTCGGTCTCGGTGTCGACGGCGCGGGCCTCGGCCATCGCCCGCTCGCGGGTGACGGCGTCGAGCAGGGCCTCGGCCGCGGCGATCTTCGCCTTGTCGGGTTCCAGGTAGACCGGCCTGGGTGGCCCGACGAGCGGCCCCGGCTTGACCCTGGGCTTTTTGGCGGGCGGGGCCACGACCACCACGGGAGGCGCGGGAGCGGCGACCGTGCTGGCGACCGGCGCCGGGGCAGGGGCCTTTGCGGCGGGTTGCCAGTAAAGGCGGGCTCCGAGGCCTCCGACCGCGACGAGGACGAGGGCCAGGCGGCCGACGATCCAGGCGGCGGACGGTGTCGAGGGAAGGCCTGGTTCTGGAGCTGGGGGATTCGGCTTGCTCATTCGAAGAGCCTCCTGGAACGGAGCACGCCGGAATTGCCTTCGGCAACTTGCAGGCTGATGGGCCAGTCGAGGTCGGAGAGGATGGTCTGCTGACGGGCCTTGGCGTAGGTGGACTGGCCGCCGACCTCGATGAGGAAGCGGACGCCCGGTCGCAGGAGCACGCCCATGTTGGCCCGCTGGCGCTCGGCGGCGATGGAGACGAGGAACGAGCGGAGCGAGTCGGGGGTTCTGGCCATCGCGTCGTTGCTCAGGCGATAGCCGCCCGGCTGGATGACGACCCCGCCCGGCCCGCAGGCGACGACGAGTTCCAGGGATTCTTCGGGGAGGTCGGGTGAGCCCTGGTCCATGCCCTCGACGGCGGCCTGGGGGATGCCGCCGGGCTGGCCACCGCCGACGTTCATCGAGGGCATGCCGATCCCGGCGCCGGCCGACTGACTGGCCGCACCCGGGGAACCGCCGCCGCCGATGCTGGCACCGCCACCGGGCTGGCCGCTGCTGGCCTTGCCGCCGACGTTGACCCCGCCGCCCGCGCCCGTCGCGTTGCCGAGTTTGCCCTTCGGTTTCGAGCTTGCGCTCCCCTTCCCGCCGCTGCCGGAACTCCCGGGGTTTCCGCCGTTCGACGGGTCGCCCGGGGTGGCGTTCGCGTCGGCGCGGTCGCTCGTTTCCGAGGCGGACCCTTCGGAGGCGCTGGAGCCGCTTGTCCGCGGCAGGTCATCCATTCCCGCGAAGTAGGAGCCCGACTTCGGCCCGAGCCGTCCCTGGCCGAGATCGGGATGCAGTTCGGCCGGCCTGGCGGTCGCGGGGACGTTGCCTGGCTGTCCCTGTTCAGGCTCGGGATACGTGCCTCGGCCGTTGGGCGCGAAGCCATTGAAGGCAACGCGGCTGCGGTCGGGTTGTTCCAGGGGGTCGGCGCTGCCGCCCTCGATCGGCTTGCGGGTGTCGGAACCTTCGCCGGCGCCCAGAAGCGGGCCGCGTAAAGCCCGGCCGACGGCATCGGCGAGGGGGCCCTCCTGGGCGGCCGGCTTGCCTCCGCGAGGAAGGTCGGTGCCTTCGCCGGCGGTCAGCTCATCGAGGTCGGAGATTCCGGGACGACCGCCGGCCGGCCCCTGCCCCTCCTCGCCTTCGAAGGCCCCCGAGTCGGCGACGTTAGCCGTCCCCTTCGGGCCACGGCCGCCGTGACCGCCCGCGCCGCCGGCCCCGCCCCAGACGAATTTCGAGGCCGCAGGCCCCTTGGCCGCGTCGCCGGCCGTCGCACCCTTGCCGGCGCCCGCTGATCCGGATGCAGCAAGCGAAGAATTCTCGCCATTGCCGGTGCCCGAGGCGCCATTCCTGGATGGGTCGTTGTTGGCCGAAGGTGTTCCGCCGCCTGGGGATGCGTTTCCGGAGGCCAGAGTTCCGGCCGGGCCATTCCCGCGTGCCGCGTCGTTCGCACCTTCGGGATTCGAGCCGTTGCCCGATCCATCGGCCCCCGCAAGGGTGCCGGTCCCGACTCCGGCCAGAGTTCCGACGGTCGGAGTTCCGGGGCCCTGCCCGCCCGTACCGCCCGCTGCGGTGCCGGTCCCGGTTCCACTTCCGATCGGACCGGTCAGGCTGCCGGACCCATTCGCGCCCGGCCCGCCGCTATTGCCGTTAGCCAGGCCACCGGCTTCGGGCCCCTTTCCGCCCGTTCCGGCTCCGATGACGCCTGCGCCTGCCCCTCCGGCAGCATGACCATTGGAGCCGACGAGATGACCAACTCCCGATCCGATGCCGCCTGGATCTTCCGAACCCGCCCGGGCGACCGGACTGATCCCGGTTCCGCCTGGACCGGCCCCATTTGGGACGCCGGGGACAGTGCCGGCGACCGGCCTGCCGAACGAGGCAGGGGGCCGGCCTGCGGAACCGCCGACTCGCCGAACCGGGGCTGGCAGGTCTCCGATGCCGGTCGTGTCGCGGTTGACCGAGCCCACGGCGGCAGGGGCAGGGGCAGGAGCAGGTGCGGCGGCGAGGGGTGTTTCGGGATGAAGGGGGCGGGCGAGCCGGGGCTTGAGGCCCCACTCGGCGGGCTGGGAAAGGTCAGGGGTGTCGATGGTCCAGCCTTCGTCGACCAGCTCGTAGCCGAAGGCGATCCCCAGGTTTTCCAGGCGGCCACGGGCCTCGTAGTAAGGCCTCACGCCGTCGGGCCGGACCAGGAAGAACAGGTAGGGGACCGTCTCGGCGCCGTCGGGCGACTCCCCCTGGAGGCGGGCGGCTTCGCGGGCCACGGCGGCGACGAGCGGGTGCGACCTGGGGCCGAAGGCGGAAAGCTCCATCAGGCTGAATGACTGGCCGCCGGGGCGCAGGGTCACCATCCCGTTGTGGCATTCCAGCACGATGGGGGCCCGCCAGGTGCCGTTTGCCGCCTTGTTGGGCATCACGGCGTGGCTCGACGTGACCTTGGCCGACGACACCGCGGCCTTGGCGGCGTCGCGATCCTGCGCCAGCGCATCACGCTCCAGGGCGATCGCGTCGGCTTCGGCCTCGGCATCCGCGGCGCGTGAGATGGCGGCATTGATCTCGGCGCGGGCCATGGCCTCGCGCCTCTGCCAGTCATCGGCCTCCTGCTCGGCCTTCGCCTTCGCGGCCAGTGAGTCCGCCGAGCGGCGGTCGAGCACGCTCGCCTCCTGGGCCTGCTCGGCACGCAGGGCGTCGACCTTCGCCAGGATCGTCGGCGTCGGGTCGATCGTTGGCCCCGTTGGGATCGGATCCGGGGCCAGCTCGGGTTCAGGTTCGGGCTCGGGGGCCGCGACGATGATCGGCGCGGGGCTGGGGGGTGCGACGGGGGCCGGCGTGCGTGAGCGGTCGGCGGCCTCGATGCGGGCGATGGCCTGGCGGCGATGCATCGCCATCACCGATCCCAGGGCACCGGCCAGGCAGGCCAGGACCAGGGCCAGGACGGCCAGCTCCGCGATGATCCGGCCACGTCGGCGCTGCATGACCCGGCCTCCATGCCCCCTTCGACGGCGCCACTCCGGACGCCCCCACTCATGGGAAGTCTATCGACCGACCTGGACGGCGGCTTGAACAGGCGAGGGGTAGGGGAGAATCTGGGGGGGTTGGCAAACCCTTCTGGCCCCTTGACCCGCGTCCGACCTGCTTCGGCACCCTCCGGCCGGTTGGCCACGCCCTCGGCCTGCGTTTATCATGACGGCTCGAACCTCCCGGCTTTCGACGGGGAGGCAATCTCTGCGGGAGCGACCCCGATGTGTCAGGCGTTGACTGCGGCCCTGGTTCTGATTCTGGCCTGGCAAGGAGGGGGGGCTTGCGCGGGCGAGGTCAGTCCCGAGGCGGTGCTCGGGCATATCAAGGCGCTCGCCTCGGATGACTTCGAAGGGCGAGGGCCGGCGACGCCAGGCGAGGACAAAACCGTCGACTACCTGGTCGGCCAGCTGAGGGGGATGGGGCTGGCGCCTGGGAACCCGGACGGGAGCTATGTGCAGGAGGTACCGCTTGTCGGGTTCAAGGTCAAGGCGTCGTCGGGCTCGTTCGACGTGGGCGGGACGAAGGTCGAGCTGAAGACCAGCGACGACTGGGTCGCGACCTCCAGGCGCAAGGCCGATCGGGTGACGGTGGAGAACTCCGACGTCGTCTTCGTCGGCTACGGCGTGGTGGCCCCTGAGTATGGCTGGGACGACTACAAGGGGCTCGACGTCCGCGGCAAGACGATCGTGATGCTGGTGAATGACCCGCCCGTGCCCGACCCGGCCGACCCTTCGAAGCTCGACCCCGCCTTCTTCAAGGGGCGGGCCATGACATATTACGGGCGTTGGACTTACAAGTACGAGATCGCCAGCGAGAAGGGGGCCGCCGCCGCGATCCTGATCCACGAGACCGTCCCGGCCGGTTACCCTTACTCGGTGGTCATCGGCAGCTGGACGGGCGAGGGCTTCGACATCCCGGCCGCCGACGGCAACGCCGGTCGCGTCGCGGTCGAGTCCTGGATCGCCCTGGAGACGGCGCAGAAGCTCCTCAAAGCGAGCGGCCAAGACCTCGCCACGCTGAAAGAAGCCGCCCGCCGCCCCGACTTCAAGCCCGTGCCGCTGGGTGCCAGGGCCAACTTCGAGGTGACCAAGGTCGACCGCGAGGTGAAGTCGAGGAACGTGATCGGTCGGCTGCAAGGTTCGGACCCGAAGCTGGCCGACGAGCACGTCGTGTACACGGCCCACTGGGACCACCTGGGCCGGGACACGACGCTGAAGGGCGACCAGATCTTCAACGGGGCGGCGGACAACGCCTCGGGAGTGGCGGGCGTGCTGGAGATCGCCCGCACGTTCAGCCCCGAGGCCGCCCGGCCCAGACGCTCGCTCCTGTTCCTGTTCGTGACGGCCGAAGAGAAAGGCCTGCTCGGCTCGAAGTTTTACGCGGGTCATCCGCTCTATCCGCTGGAGACGACGGCGGCCGTGGTCAACCTGGACGTCATCAATCTCTGGGGCAAGACCGAGGACGTGATCAGCATCGGCGCGGGGCTGTCGAGCCTGGACGAGGTGCTGGCCGACGCCGCAAAGGCGCAGGGACGGGCGATTAGCCCCGACGAGGACCCTGAGAAGGGGTATTACTACCGTTCCGACCACTTCGAGTTCGCCAAGCAGGGGGTGCCGGCGCTCGACCCCAAGTCGGGCACTCGCTACGTGGGCAGGCCGTCCGACTACGGCAAGATGACCCGAGACCGGTACACGCAGGTGGACTATCACAAGGTGACCGACGAGGTGAAGCCCGACTGGGACCTGGCCGGGGCCGCGCAGGACATGGACCTGTTCGCCGCCGTGGGCCGAGCGGTGGCCGACGCCCCCGAGCTGCCGACCTGGAAGCCGGGCAGCGAGTTCAAGGCCCGCCGCGAGGCGATGCTCAAGGCCAGGGTCGCCCCGAAATGAATGTCGCCGGCGCTTGCCCGAGCCATTGGCCCCCGATAGAGTCGGGGCCAATCCGGCCCGGCGGCGGTCGGGCCTCGAGGAGGACTTTGCCTCCTTCGATCCGGCGTTTGCAATAAGGCCGAGCGAGTCGGTCTGAGATGACAACGACGAAACTGAATATGGTCTGGGCGAACAGGCCGGACTCTAGACTCGCAGTGGCCGAAATCTGGGTCGGCAGAGAGCACCTATGGATTACCATTTTCATGGATGATCGTGATCGCCAACTGAAGATCGAACTGTTGCCCCCGCCCGGTGAGACAGTGGTCTATCTCGTCGAGCTATCGGCGGCGGAGCGACTGATCGAAACGGCCAAGCGTGACCTCTTGACAATGGCCAGTCAGTTGGGTCAGTAGATTTTGATCTATTGAATTTCTGCTGGTCTTCCGGGAATCAGAAGTTGCATGAAAACCTCCATGTCGAACCACCTGAAACGGAGCCGCCGCGCGGTGGCCTCCCTCGTCCTGGCCGGGGCCGCTTTCATGAACGCCTGCACGCCGGGCCTCGCCGCCGACTCGAAGCGCGACCCGCACTCGTACGGCAATCCCGACCAGATCCGGGTCACGAATGTTGATCTCGACCTGGAGGTCGACTTCGAGCGCAAGGCGATCCTGGGGAGCGCCGTCCTGACGGTGGCCCGCGAGGCCGGCTGCCCTGTAGACGCCAAGCTGGTGCTCGACACGAGGGCGCTGGAGATTGCCTCCGTCGAGTGGGCCCCGACGGTCGGAGGGCCGTTCAAGGGGGTGAAGTTCGAGTTGGGCAAGGCCGACCCGATCCTGGGGGCTCCCCTGGCGATTGACGTGCCCAGCGACGCGGGCGCCGTGCGGGTGACGTACAAGACGACGCCGGGTGCGACGGCCCTGCAATGGCTCGACCCGGTGCAGACGGCTGGCGGCGAGAATCCGTTCCTGTTCACGCAGTCGCAGGCGATCCACGCGCGTTCATGGATCCCGGTGCAGGACTCGCCAGGCGTCCGCCTGACGTACACGGCCAGCATTCGGGTGCCGAAGGGGCTGACGGCGGTGATGTCGGCCGACCATCTGCCCGCGGGCGACGTGCCCGAGGTCTTCCGGTTCGCCATGCCGCAGCCGATCCCCGCGTACCTCATCGCGCTGGGGGTGGGCGATCTGGCCTTCCGCCAGCTCGGCCCGCGCACGGGGGTGTATGCCGAGCCGTCGCTGGTGGACCGCGCCGCGTTCGAGTTCGCCGATACGGAGACGATGGTGAAGGTGGCCGAGGATCGCTACGGCCCTTATCGCTGGGGCCGGTACGACCTGCTCGTCCTGCCGCCGAGCTTCCCGTATGGCGGCATGGAAAACCCCAAACTCACGTTCGCCACCCCCACGATCCTGGCCGGCGACCGCAGCCTGGTCTCGCTGGTGGCGCACGAGCTGGCGCACTCGTGGTCGGGCAACCTGGTGACCAATGCCACCTGGCGCGACTTCTGGCTCAATGAGGGGTTCACCACCTACATCGAAGGCCGGATCATCGAGGATGTCTTCGGCGCCGACCGCGCCCGGATGGACGACGTCCTGGGCCTGGCCAAGCTGAAGGCCGAGGTGAAGGAGCTGAAGCCCGCCGACCAGATCCTTCACATCGACCTGGCCGGCCGCGACCCCGACGAGGGGGTGACGGGCATCCCATATGAGAAGGGGGCCCTCTTCCTGAAGACGCTCGAAGAGACGTTCGGCCGAGAGAAGTTCGATGCGTTCATCAAAGGCTACTTCGACAAGTTCGCCTTCCGCAGCCTGACGACCGCCGAGTTCCGCGACCACCTGGAGAAGACCTTGCTGGCGTCGGACCCGAAGCTCGCCGAGTCGATCGACGTGGACGGCTGGATCGAGAAGCCCGGCCTCGACGAGAAATACACCGTGCCGACCTCGCCCCGGCTCGCCGCGGTCGACCGGGCCGTGAAAGGTTATGTGGATGGGTCGATGCCTCTGGCCAGGATCGAAACGGCCGACTGGTCGACCCAGGAATGGCTGGGCTTCCTGCGGGGCCTGCCGCGCGACCTCTCTCCCGAGAAGATGGCCGACCTCGATGCCGCCTTCAAGCTGACCGACCGGGGCAACTCGGAGATCGCCGCCGAGTGGCTCCAGATGGCCATCCGCGCCAAATACAAGCCGGCCGACGCGAAGCTCGAGGCGTTCCTCGCGGTCGTCGGCCGTCGCAAATACCTGATGCCGCTGTACTCGGAGCTGAAGAAGACCCCCGAAGGTCTGGCCCGCGCCCGGGCGATCTACGCGAAGGCCAGGCGTGGCTATCACCCGATCGCCGTCGAGTCGGTCGACAAGCTGATCGGGCGCCCCGAGTCCTGATCCGGGAAAACGGGGACAGATACCTGCGCCTTGCTCCGGAGTCAGTCCCCGTTTTCCCTCGCCACCCGAACCAAACCCGCTTGGACGGACGAGCCATGCACCGACCGCAAGATCCGCCTCTGCCGGCCACCGTCATCGGCAGCTGGTCGTTCCCCGGCTGGTACGAGAAGTTCATCACCGACGTCTCGGCCGAGCCCGACCAGTTCGGCAAGCTCGACCGCGAGGAGGCCGTGCGCGACGCGGTCCGCCTGGCCGTCGACGATCAGATCCGCGCGGGGCTCGACCGGATCACCGACGGCGAGATGCAACGGATCGACTTCAACCTCGGCTTTTATGACTATCTGGAAGGGCTGGACCCCCTGCCGAGGGCCCGCCTCTGGGGTGCCCCGGCGCACGACCAGCGCAGCAAGTACCGCTGCGTCGCCGCGATCACGGCCCCTCGCGGCCTGGGCACGGTCGAGGAATATCGCCGGTTCCGCACGATCACCGACGCCCCGGCCAAGGTCCCCGTCCCGGGCCCGTTCACCCTGGCCGGCTGCATCGGCGGGGGCGACGTCTACGCCGATCGCAGTGCCGTCACCGAGGCCCTGATCCCGATCGTCAACGCCGAGCTGCGGGCCCTGGTCGCGGCCGGCGTCGACATGATCCAGCTCGACGAGCCGAGCTTCTCCTGCCACCCCGACGACCCCGAGCGGTTCCTGGACGTGGTGGCCCGCACCGTCGAGGGGGTCGACGCCTACATCAGCATGCACATGTGCTTCGGCAACTACCGGGCAAGGGCCGTCGCCCACCGCTCCTACGCCCCGCTCTTCCCGCACATCGGCCGGGCCCGCGTGGACCAGCTGGCCTTCGAGTTCGCCAGCCGCGAGATGGCCGAGGTCGAGCTGCTCGCCGACCTGCCCGAGACCATGGACGTGGCCGTCGGCCTCGTCGACGTCAAGAACACCTGGGTCGAGCCCGCCGACCTTGTCGCCGAGCGGATTCGCCTGGTCTTGAAGCACCTCGACGCATCGAGGGTTTCCGTGACCCCCGATTGCGGGTTCTCGCAGACGGCCCGCCACATCGCGGTCGCCAAGTCGAAGGCGTTGGCGGACGGGGCGAGGATTATGCGGCAGGAACTCGGCGGGGCGTCCGCATGACTGCGAGGTGGACTAGCAAGGTGGGTCATGGTTGATATTATCGCACGTTAAATTATAAATTCATGACATGTGCATTTGGTGTGTTGTTGGTCCTCATCCTGCTCGCCCATCATCTCACCCCGCCCAGGAGGCCGGGTGCACCTGGGATATCCCGTTCCGACCGCATCGCCTGGAGTTGTTTTTTCCTCGGTCTGTTCTTGTTCTGCGTGGTCCTCGATCTATTCTTTATTTCCACACCTTCGCATGAAGGAGTGCGGCCGGAGCCCTTGCAGGTGGAGTTCCTTCGGAAGCGTAAGACCTTCTGGCTTGGTATGGCCGCCATCTCGATCACTCTGGGCGGCCCGCTTGTAGCGTTCTTCGTGACTCGACTCCGTAAGAAACCTGCCGCGAAGTCGGAGGACTTGAACGATTTCGCGTCGATGAATTGAGATTCCTCACAAGTTCGAGGGTTCGGCGAGTCTGACGTGAGCCGGATGATCGCGGAGGCCTCTCATGGGTTGTTTCCCGCTCTATCTGTCCTGCGTGTTGCTCGCATTGCTCCTTACAAGACTCTGGAAGCCCGGCGCGTCGTCGAAACCTCTGAGCGATCGGATCGCCTGGAGTTTTTTCGTTCTGGGTGTCTCGCTGATGTTCTTCATGGTCATCGTCGCGGCTGCGGGGGAAGATGCGTCGTTTCGGACCTGGGAGACCATCCGGCTCCATAGGAATCTCCTGCTCGCCGCCTCGGCGTTCGCCGTCGTTGGCCCATTGGTGGTCTTCGTGCGGGGCAGGCGTGGCGGGAAGCGGAAACCAGAGTCGTTGGACAGGGACGATCTTGCGTAGCTTACATCGAATCTGTTTCGACAAGTGAATACGCCGTCCCGCGGCCGACACCTTCCTGAGCAAGAATGTGGCGGCCCATCAGGTCGACGATGTCACGATGCGCCGTGTCCTGCGAGCATTTGCCTAGCTTCGCCCATTTGGAAGACGTGAGTTTGCCGTCAAACCCATCGAGCAGAAGGTTGATGATCTTGCGCTGGCGGTCGTTGAAGGGTTGCTCGGAATGGGCCTCCCAGAACCGGGCTTTTGTCAGCACCGCCGTCAACGTCTGCTCTGCGCCGACGAGCGAGCGGTCGAGACAGGCCAGGAACCAGTCGAGCCAGAGGGTGATGTCGAGGGGGCCGTTCTGGGTCTGTTCGAGGATCTCGTAATAGGCCTTGCGCTCGAGCTGGATCTGGGCCGACATGCTGTAGAATCGCTGGGGGCTGCGGTCGGAGCGGGCGAGGGCCAGGTCGGCGATGGCGCGGGCGATCCGGCCGTTGCCGTCGTCGAAGGGGTGGATGGTCACGAACCAGAGATGCGCGATCGCGGCCTTGATGACCGGATCGATGGCGGTTTCGGCGTTGAAGTTGTCGAGGAAGTGCGTCATCTCGGCTTCGAGACGACCGGCCTCCGGCGCCTGAAAGTGGACCCGTTCCTTGCCGATCGGTCCCGAGACGACCTGCATCGGGCCGTTGGCGTCGTCCCTCCAGGAGCCGACGACGATCCGGCCCAGGCCGCTACGGCCGGTCGGGAACAGGGCGGCATGCCAGTTGTAGAGACGTTCGGCGGAGAGTGGGGCCTGGCTGTTCTGGGCGGCGTCGAGCATCATCTCGACGACCCCTTCGACGCGCCGATCGGCGGGGAGAAGGCCGCCGATGTCGATCCCCAGTCGACGCGCGATCGACGACCGGACTTGCTCGGGTTCGAGGATGTCACCCTCGATCTCGCTCGATCGCAGGACGTTCTCGGTGAGTGTGGCAAGCTCGGCCTCGCCGCGCAGGCGGAAGCCGAGGCCTTCCATACGGCCGACGAGCCTCCCCTGGCGGTGCCGCAGAGAGGCAAGGCGATCGGTGATCGACGCGGCGTCCCAGATGAAATGAGGCCAGTCGGGGTGCTCGTGAATCCACACGACTTTTTCTCCGCATGTTGTGCGGAGAGAATACGCGATTTGCTCCGCACGGGCAATCCAAAGGGCGGCGAGTCCAGGGGGTGTTATCCGATGCTCATTCAGCCCGTTCGCAAAGGGGCCGAACTCGTCGAGGAGATCGCCGGGGCCAGTCCCGAGGCCGGCTCGCTGATCGTCTGGTGGCTAGGGCAGAGCGGGTTCGTCATCAAGTCTCGGACGGGCCTGCTGGTCATCGACCCTTATCTGTCCGAGCACCTGACGACCAAATATGCCGAAACCGACAAGCCGCATGTGCGGATGACCGAGGCCCCGCTTCGGGGGCATGATCTGGCCGGGGTGGACCTTATTCTGGCGAGCCACAAGCATTCGGACCATCTGGACCCGGGGACGATGCCGGGGTTGATGGCGGCGTCTCCGGGGGCGTTGCTGGGGCTGCCGGCGAGCCTGCTGGAGCATGCGGCGGGGATGGGCCTGGATGCGGGACGGCTGCTGGGGCTGGACGCGGGGGAGTCGGTGGAGGTGGCGGGGTTCCGGGTCCGGGCCCTGGCTTCGGCGCACGAGGGGCTCGACACGGATGCGGCGGGGCGTCATCTTTACCTGGGGTTCGTGATCGAGGCCGACGGGATCAGGGTCTACCACAGCGGCGACGGGCTCGTTTACGACGGGCTCGTCGGGGCGCTGGGGCCGGGGGCGTTCGACGCGATGTTCCTGCCGATCAACGGCCGGGACCCGGCGCGGGGCGTGCCGGGGAACATGTCGTCGGCCGAGGCGCTGGCATTGGCGGCCGCGGTGCGGCCCCGGTTCGTCGTGCCTCATCATTATGAAATGTTCACATTCAACACGGCCTCCGTCGAGGAGTTCGGGCAACTGGCCCGGGCGCTGCCGGCGGGGGTGACGGCCCGGGCGTTGCGCTGCGGCGAGGCCTGGGTGCTGACCGGGGAGGGTTAGGTCTTGGCCGTCACGCTCGGGATCGACATCGGCACGTCGGGGACCAAGACCATCGCCGTCGACGCCAAGGGGGCGATCCTCGCCTCGGCGTCGGCCGAATATCCGTGCAGCCACCCCAGGGCGGGGTGGTCGGAGCAGGAGCCCGAGCTCTGGTGGAAGGCGACCGCGGACACGGTCAGCCGGGTGATGTCGGGCGCGGGCCTGAAGCCGTCCGACGTCGCGGGCATCGGCCTCAGCGGGCAGATGCACGGTTCGGTCTTCCTGGATGAAGCGGGCGAGGTCATCCGGCCGGCCCTGCTCTGGAACGACCAGCGCACGGCCGCCGAGTGCGACGAGATCGAGGCCGCCGCCGGGGGCAGGGCGGGGCTGGTCAAGCTCGTCGCCAACCGGGCGCTGACCGGGTTCACCGCGCCCAAGCTGCTCTGGGTGCGCAGGCACGAGCCGGCCAACTGGGACCGGGTGCGGCAGGTGTTGCTGCCCAAGGATTACATCCGCTATCGACTGACGGGGACTTATGCGACCGAGGTGAGCGACGCCTCGGGGACGCTCCTCTTCGACGTGGCCAACCGCCGCTGGAGCCGCAAGCTGGCGGGCCTGCTCCAGATCGACATGTCGCTTTTGCCCACCTGTTACGAGAGCCAGGAAATCTCGGGGAAGGTCGGAGCTGAGGGCGCGAGGGCCTGCGGGCTGGCCGTGGGCACGCCGGTCGTGGGCGGGGGCGGAGACCAGCCGGCCGGCGCGATCGGCAACGGGATCGTGCGCCCTGGGGTGGTCTCGGCGACGATGGGGACCTCGGGCGTGGTGTTCGCCCATTCCAAGGAGGCCGCGATCGACCCCGAGGGGCGGGTGCAGAGCGGCTGTCATGCGGTGCCGGGCGCCTGGGTGGCGATGGGCGTCGTGCTGGCCGCCGGCGGCAGCTTCCAGTGGTTCCGCAACCAGCTGGGCCAGGTCGAGGTGGAACAGGCCAAGGCCCTGGGCGTCGACCCTTATGCGCTGCTGACCGACGAGGCCGCGCAGGTGGGACCTGGATCGGAAGGCCTGATCTTCCTGCCCTACCTGACCGGCGAGCGGGCGCCTCACTCCGACCCGGATGCCAAGGGGGCCTGGGTGGGCCTGACCGTGCGGCATGGCCGGCCGCACCTCATCCGCAGCGTGATCGAGGGGGCGACTTACGCCATGCGCGACTGCCTGGAGGTGATCCGCGAGAGCGGGGCGCCAATCGACGAGATCAGGGTCTCCGGCGGCGGTGCCCGCAGCCCATTTTGGAGGCAGGTGCAGGCTGACATCTACGGCCAGGACGTGCAGACGGTCAACGCCACCGAAGGGCCCGCCTTCGGCGTCGCGCTGCTGGCCCACGTCGGTGTCGGCACGTTCTCCAACGTGCCCGAGGCCTGCGACGCGACCATCAGGGCGGTCGACCGGGCGACGGTGCAGCCCGAGGCCAAGGCCTATTACGACCGTGGCTACGCCGCTTACCGGGCGCTCTACCCGGCGCTTCAGGCCAGCTTCAAGACGCTCTCCACGCTCGCCTGAGTGGGCCGTGATGCCGCGGGCACGTCCGTTGCATCAATCGCCGCCCGGACCCCGACGCCGTCCCCAACTTCGTCGCCGCCGTGATCGGCCCGCCCGAACGGCTGGCGGCGGGTCTGGATCGGGCCTTCGGAGCGGGGCGGGCGGTCGATCACCCCTATCCCGCGACCGGTCCGGAAGTTAAGTTGGTGGGGCCCCCGCCCGGATAGCCTATCGATCGAGCCCCCGTGGAGCGAGCTTCGTGGATCCGGCCGAGAAACGCAGACCCGAGTCGCATCAGCCCTCGCATGGCAGCAGCAGTCTTTTCACTCGCATGCGCGAGGCCACCGGCACCGTCTATGGTGACATCGGCACGTCGGTGCTCTACACCATCATGGAGATCACGCGTGAGACCGTCCGGCTCAAGCGGGGCATCCACCACGAGGCGGAGATGGTCCCCGTCCTGGAGCACGGGGGGGCCGACCTGCTCAACGCACGCGAGATCCTCGGCGGCTTCAGCCTGGTGCTCTGGGCGCTCCTCTTCCTGACGGTGAAGTACGACCTGCTCATCATGCGGGCCGACAACCGGGGCGAGGGGGGGACGTTCGCCCTCTGGGGGCTGCTGAAGGGCTACTCGGGCAAGATCGTCGGCATCTCGATGCTGGGCTATCTGGTCGTCGCCGCGGCGGGCCTGCTCGCGGCCGACGGCGTGATCACGCCGCCGATCAGCATGCTGGGGGCGTATGAGCCGCTGGGCGAGACGACGGCGGTCTGGGCCACCCTGGTCAGCCTGTTCATCCTGTTCAAGGCGCAGTGGCGCGGGACGAGCAAGGTCGGCGGCCTCTTCGGCTGGTTCATGATGCTCATCTGGTTCCCCTGGATCGCCCTGAAGGGGCTTCCCTGGGCGTTCCGCCACCCCGAGGTCTTCCGCGCGATCGACCCCCGGTACGCGTACGACTTCTTGGCCCAGTTCCCCAGCCTGGGGGCCTTCGTCATCCTGGGCGTCGTGGTGCTGGCCATCACCGGCGGTGAGGCCAAGTACGCCGACATCGGCCACTTCGCCCGCAGAGGCGAGGGCGAGGTGCTCGAGGGCAAGAGCGTCCTCGCGGCCGACTCGGGCCGACGCCCGGTCATGTTCTCCTGGTTCTACCTGGTCCTGCCCGCGCTCATCTGCAACTACGCGGGGCAGGTGGGGTACATGCTCGAGAAGGGCGTGCCCCCCCGGGCCAACACGTTCTACGCCCTGACGCCGCAGACGGGTAACCCGCTGGTCGACCGCGTGATCCTGGGGGCAGACCTCGTCATCTCGGCCATCGCGGCGTTCATCGCCTCGCAGGCGTTGATCACGGGGATGTTCTCGATCGTCAAGCAGGCGATCGCGCTGGGCTTCTGCCCCCGGTTCGACGTCAAATTCACCAGCCGCGAGGCCGAGGGCCAGGTTTACATCCCGGCCATCAACTGGTCGATGTTCCTCGGCTGCGTGGCCATCACCCTGATCTTCCGCACCGCGGGCAATTTGGCAGCGGCCTACGGGATCGCGGTCACCGGCACGATGGGCATCACCACGCTGGCCTTCGGCTATGTGGCGCACTTCCGATGGGGATGGTCGATCGCAAAGGCCCTGGCCGTCTGCGTGCCGATCATGGCGGTGGACCTGACCTTCTTCTTCAGCAACCTGCTGAAATTCATCCACGGCGGCTACGTGCCGGTGGGCATCGCCGTCGTGCTGGTGACGATCATGCTCACCTGGCAGTGGGGCCGCGGAGAGATCGCCCGCGCTTACTTCGCCTTCGGCGTGCAGGGGGGCAAGCGGGTCTCCTGGCTGGTGGCCTTGCGCGACAAGCTCGACGAGATCCAGCTGTCGATCCTCGAGAACCTCCCCCAGGCCCGCCTGCTGGTCCAGGGTCGCCGGCGGGTGGTCGAGACCGACCGCGCCTTCGTCTTCCTCTGCTCCAGGCCCATCCGCACCCTCGACGAGTTCCTGCCGGTCTCGCTGCGAATCTTCCTGAAGAAGTACGGCGTGCTGCCGGCGCATATCACCCTCTTCCACGTCCACCAGGTCTCGGTGGCCGAGGCCCAGGGGAACGATCTCTTCGAGATCATCAACCTGGGGCGTAACATCATCTCGATCTCGGGCACGTACGGATACATGCAGCATCCCGACGTCCGGGGGGCCCTGGTGGAGCTGCAACGCCGCGGCCAGATCGATATCCCGTCGAATCGCTGGATCATCGTCATCGGCGAGGAAGACATCATCCTCGGCGATGACATCCGGGGCCTGCACTGGCTCAGGCTCCAGCTCTTCCGCTTCAGCCTGCGCCTGTCGACCCCCGCGCATCGCTTCTTCGGCCTGGGCTACGACGCGGCCATCTCCAAGGAGCTGATCCCCGTCGAGTTCACCAAGGCCGGCGTGCGGGTCACGCTCCCCGAACTCGAAATCCTCGACGACGAGCGGGCTCCCGCCCCGCCCACCCCCGACTTCCACCCGCCCAAGATCGAAGTCCTCGGGTCCTGAACGCATGGAGTCTCCCCTCGAACTCGGGCCCAGGTCGGGCCCGAGTTCGAGGCTGGCTCGTGCCTCACAGCCGCCCGATCCACTCCGACGTCGGAAGCACCTCGCTCAGGAGCATCTGCTGGGCGCACAGGATCGACCGCTGCAACTCCTCGGCCGTCACGGAGCCGGCGGCGTTGGACAGCGGAAGTGTGCCGGTCGCGTCGCTCAAGAACTCCACGGTCAGGCCCCGATGCACGGCCTGTCTCGCGGTGGTGTCGCAGCACATGTGCGTCATGTATCCGGCGATGGTCACCGTGGTAATCCCACGCTCGCGGAGCCAGGCCTCCAGGTTGGTGCCGGTGAAGCTGCCCGGCATCGTCTTCTCGATCAGGGCATCCCTGGGCCTGCCGGCCACCTCCTTGTGCAACTCCCAGCCGTGGGTTCCCCTCTGAAAGAAGGGCTTGTCGGGCTGCGGGAAGTGGTGCTGGATGACGACCGTCGGGATCTTCCCCCGGGCGGCGTCCATCACTTCGAGGATCCGGTCGAGGTGGCCCGCCGGATGGGTGATCGGCAGTGCGCCGTCGAAGTATTCGTTCTGTACGTCGATCACGAGCAATGCGCGGCTCATCTTCGGCCCTCGGCCCATGGTTCCTGCCCGAAATCCCGCGAGACGGCCGCCGATTCTACCGCGAGCCGATCCCCGTCGCGTGAACCAGCGGATCGACAATCAGGGGCCGCCCGGCGATCATGGGGGACCGTCGCCATGCCGGCACGCTCCTCCGACGATTGCAGGAAACACCGATGGCCCGACGTCCCCCTTCGCAGCGATCCGCCCCGAACCCGGCCCCGGTCGAGCCCCCGCCTCCCTCGGTTTCGGTTGCAACCCGACCGCCGTTCTGGACGAAGGGGCGGACCGCGGGCGCGGTGGCGTTCCTGCTCATCGCCCAGTGGTGCCTGGCGGTCCTGAGCCTGGTCCGCGAGAACCCGACGATCGACGAGGTCATCCACCTGCCGGCGGGGATCAGCTACTGGCAGACCGGGACGTTCAAGCTCTATCACCACAACCCGCCGCTGGTGAAGATGCTCGCCGCCTGGCCTGTTTCCGGGCGAGACGCGACGACGGAGGAGCTCTATCGGTCGCCGGCATGGACGTCGGAGCTGCCCAACAAGGCGGAGTTCGCCCACGAGTTCGCCCGGTTGCGTGCGGCCGATTATTTCGAGCTATTCACCAAGGCCAGGCTGGTGATGCCCACGTTCGCCCTCATCGGCGGACTTGCCGTGTTCGCCTGGTCGGCCCGGCTGTTCGGGCCCGCCGGTGGCCTGCTCAGTCTCGCCCTCTGGTGCACCTGCCCGAACGTGCTGGCCCACTCGCGGCTGATCACCACCGACGTCGCCGCGACCTCGCTGGGTGTCGCCGCCACGTACCTGTTCTGGTCATCGCTGAGGCGGCCGAGCTGGTGGGCCGCCCTCGGCCTGGGCGCGGTCCTGGGCCTGGCGCAACTGACCAAGTTCAGCCTGGTCGTCCTCTACGCCCTCTGGCCCCTCATCTGGGCGATCGACGTCTGGGCGAAGGGAAGGGGAGCCGGGCTCGGTCGCAGCATCGCCGGCGCCGCCGGCCGCGGCCTGGTCATCGTCTCGGTCAGCGTGCTCGTCATTAACCTCGGCTATGAGTTCGAAGGCTCCTTCACGCCGCTGGGCAATTACCAGTTCGTCAGCGCACCGCTCACCCGGGAGCGGGAGGCCGACCTTGTGCTCCCCCCTTACAGGGCCGACCTGCTAGTCAAGCTGCGTTCCTATCGCGTCAACCGATTCAGGGGCACCTGGCTCGGCTCGATCCCCGTCCCGCTCCCGGCGCACTACCTGCTGGGGTTCGACAACCAGAAGCTCGAGGCCGACGGCGTCCCGCTTCACATCCTCAACGCGGAGCCGCCGCCGGTGCGGGCTGGCGAGATCCGCGGCTATCCTGTCTACCTGGACGGCAGCCTCAGGAGCCAGGGTTGGCGCACCTATTACCTCTGGGCACTGGCCTACAAGACGCCCGACGCCACGATCCTTCTGGCCGCCCTGGCGCTCGTCGCCGCCGCCACTTCGCGCCGGGCCCGGGCGTCGCTGGGCGACGAGCTGAGCCTGGTCGTCGTCCCGGCCGCCACGTTCGCCGCGATCAGCTTCGGCACCGACATCAACATCGGCCTGCGCTACATCCTGCCCATCTTTCCCTATGCCTACATCGCCCTGGGCCGGATCGCCCCCTGGGCCTCGGGCTTCGCCGGGGTGGGGGCCAGGAGGGTCGCTTGCGGCGCGGTCGCCGGGCTCGTCGCGCTTGCGGCGGCGGGCAGCCTCTCGGTCCACCCGCACTACCTGGCCTACTTCAACGTGGCCAGCGGCGGCCCCGCCAACGGCTCCTCGCACCTCATCGACAGCAACATCGACTGGGGCCAGGACCTGATCAACCTCCGCGCCTGGCTGCGCGAGAACGACGTCAAGGAGCCCGTCGGGATCGCCTACTTCGGCCAGATTCATCCGAATATGTTCGCGTTGCGGGGCGACTCGTTCCCCTGGTTCCTGCCGACCGCCAAGCCCAGGGGCCTGGACGGCTCGCCCGCCGGGACGCCCGTCGACGGCCCGAAACCCGGCCTCTACGCCGTGAGCGTGTCGCTGGTCCATGGCCTTCCCTGGAGGGTCTACGCCCCCGGCCGGTTCGCCCCCTACCCCGCCTTCGCCGACGCCTTCGGCTACTTCCGCGAGCTGAAGCCCATCGCCCAGATTGGCTATTCCATCAACCTCTACCGCCTCGATCAGGCCGACGCCGACCGCCTCGCCCGCCACTGGCAGGCCCGTTAATCGGTGGGCAGGTTACAGCCGTGATGCGGTCCGGATTGAGGCCAGATCGAGCCGCGGGGGCTGGCCGAACAGGCGGCGGTATTCGCGGCTGAATTGCGAGGGGCTTTCGTAGCCCACGCGGTATCCGGCCGTCGCCGCGTCCAGCCCCTCGCCGAGCATCAGGCGTCGGGCTTCCTGGAGCCGGAGTTGCTTCTGGTATTGGAGCGGGCTCATCGCCGTCACGGCCTTGAACTGGTGGTGGAGCGACGACGGGCTCATCCTCGCCTCGCGTGCGAGGATGTCGATGCGGAAGGGCTCCGCGAAGTGGCCTTTGAGCCACTGTATGGCCCGCACGATTCGCCTCGCCTGGCCGTCCACCGCGGTGATCTGGCGCAGCCGAGGACCCTGCTCGCCCACCAGCAGCCGGTAGGTGATCTCGCGCAGGACCAGCGGCGCCAATATCCCGACGTCCCCCGGGCTATCGAGGAGGTCGAGCAGCCGCACGACCGCGTCCAGCAGCGTAGGCCCCACCGGACTGACGGCCAGTCCTCGATTCTTCGGCGGGCCCGCCGGTCGCGCCAGTCCGGCGTCCGCGGCCAGTTCCCCGACCTGCCCGGCATCGAGATTGATCCTGAGGGCCAGGTAGGGAGATTGCGGAGAGGCCTCGATGACCTGGCTGGCGACCGGCAGGTCGACGGACGCGAGCAGGAAATGCGCAGGGTCGTAGATGTAGATCTCGTCGGCCAGGATGACCCGCTTCCGGCCTTGCGCGATCAGGCAGAGGGACGGCTCGTAGACGATCTGGATCGGCTCGTTCGGGGCCGAGAGCCGGAACAGGTCAAGCCCCCCGATCGCGGTCGGATGCTCACCATCCACGCCGGTATGCCGCTCGATCAGCTCGGCCAGCTCTTCGACGGTCCGTCCGCTCATCCGCTCGCCCCTTCGTTCGTCCTCGGTCGCTTCGTTCCCTCAGTGTACGCAGCCCGCGGAGTCGCCGTCCGGAGAAATCCGGCGGCTTATGCACGATCGTGCAAGGATCGGCGAGGATCGGGATAGCGCATCGTGGCCTGAACGCCCTAGAATCCGACCGGTCGTGCGGCGATCGGTCGCATCTGCTCGATGTCATCCCGAGAGGATCCGGCAATGTCTGAATGGAACACCAAGGTCGACGGAAAGGTCGTCGTCATCACCGGGGCCAGCAGCGGGATCGGCGAGGCGATGGCCCGGCTGCTGGCCGCGAATGGCGCGAAGGTGGTACTCGGGGCGAGGCGCGGCGATCGTCTGGAATCGATCGTCGGCGAGATCCGGGCATCGGGCGGGCAGGCCCTGGCCCATGCCGTCGACGTGACCAAGCATGACGAGGTGAAAGGCCTGGTTGCCGCGGCCGTCTCGCACTTCGGCCGGATCGACGTGATGATCAACAACGCGGGATATATGCCGCTGTCGCCGCTGGCGGCCGACAAGGTGGACGAGTGGGACCGGACCATCGACGTCAATGTGAAGGGTGTGCTCTACGGCATCTCGGCCGCCTTGCCGCATTTCCTGGCCCAGCAAAGCGGGCACATGATCAGCGTGTCATCGGTCGCAGGGCACCATGTCTTCCCCGGCGCCGCTGTCTATTGCGGGACGAAGTTCGCGGTCCGTGCGATCGCGGAGGGGTTCCGGATGGAGGCCGGCCCGAACATCCGCAGCACCATCATCAGCCCCGGCGCGGTGGAATCCGAGCTGAGCAGCCACATCACCGACGCCCCGACCGCCGAGATGGTCAAGGCGTTCACCTCGATCGCGATCCCAGCGGAGGCGATCGCCCAGGCCGTTCTCTACGCGATCCGGCAACCTGCGTCGGTCGCCGTCAATGAGATCCTGGTCAGGCCCACCGCCCAGTCGCTCTGATCACTGACGCTGCAAGGCCCCTCGGGTCATGGCCGAGGGGTCTCGCGCCAGCTTCTCGGCGAAGGTGCGGAAGGAGTTCACCACGGGCTTGGCCCCATTGATGACCTCGTTGGCGGTCGCCGCCATCCGGTTCAGGTTGTCGAACAGCTCGGGGTGGGTCAGCATTCGCTGGAGGGTGCCGTTGGTGTTCAGGCCGTTCTTGCCGTCGTTGAGCGTGTGGGTCAGCAGGCCCACGTCGCTGGCGATCCGGTTGAGGCGTTGCACGGTCTGGCCGGCGCCGGTCTGGGGGACGGTGGTCGCGGGGGCGCCCAGGTCGCGGAGCAGGGGGCGGACCTCGGCCAGGCCCAGCTCCAGCTCGGAGGTGACCTTGTTCATCCGGTTGATGGCCGACTTGGCGTTGGCCTGGGTGGACGGGTCGAGCACCGCGTTGACCTTCTCCACCGCCTGCCGCAGGTTCGCCACGGCCGGCTTGATGTCGGCCTCGTTGTCGCGCACCACGCGGTCGATGTCCTCGGCCAGGGTCATCATCTTGCGCCCGGTGGTCCCCCAGGTGTCGAGGAACTCGCCCAGGCTGCCGGCCTTCTTGGAGATGTCGGCGATCCCGCTGGCCGCCGCGTCGATGGCGGCCAGGGTGTTGCCCGCCTTCTGGAACGCCTCGGTCGCCGCCTGAAGCGCCTTCGACGGGTCGGGGGTGATCTCCCCCTCCAGGGTCGGCGGCGGGTTGTGACTCTTGAAGGTCTGGAGCAGCTCGGGTCCGGGTCCGGGGATCATGTCGATCGAGACGTCGCCGATCAGCGATCGCGTGATCCTGGGCCTCGACCCCGCCTTCAGCTTGTATTTGCGCTCGAGCTGGATCGTCACCAGCACGCCGTCCGGCTGGCCCTCGCGCTCGTCGAAGGTGACGGCCGTGACCTCGCCGACGCGGATCCCGCTCTTTCGCACGGGGACGCCCTCGGCCACGCCGGGGGCCTCGACATAGCGTGCGGTGACGAAGACATGGTCGCGGAGCAGCGAGGGGCTCTCGCCGAACCAGACCAGGAGCATCGACAGGACCAGGCCCGCCACGATGACGAACATGCCGATCCGGAACTGCATGACCCGCTCGTTCATGGCTGACCTCGTCTGGGCGGCATCGTCGCGTCGTGTGTGGCCGTCATACGTCGGGCCCCGAGTCCGAGTCGTCGCCGGCGCCGGAGTCGGGCGTCGCGTTGGCCTCGCGCTGCTGCTGCGACATCTCGCGCAGCCGCTCGCCGGCCTCGCCCCGCACGAACTGGCGGACGCGGGGGTCGGGGTGGTCGTGCAGCAGGTCCGGCGGCCCGTCGAAGAGGACCTGCGAATCCTTGGGCCCCAGCCTGCGGATCGGGTAGAGCATCACCACGCGGTCGGCCACCTTCGTCACCGTCGTCATGTCGTGGGTGACGACGATGCCGGTGACCCCCTTGGTGTCGTGCGTCTGCATGATGAGCTGGTTGATCACGTCGCTCATGATCGGGTCGAGGCCGGTGGTCGGCTCGTCGTAGAGCATCACCTCGGGGTCGAGCGCCAGGGCGCGGGCCAGGCCGACCCGTTTGCGCTGGCCGCCGGACAGCTCCGCGGGCTTCTTGTGCTCGACGCCGGCGGGCAGGCCCACCTCGTGCAGTCGCTCGGCGACCACCTTGCGGATCGTCTCTGGGTCGTACAGGTTGTGCTGCCGGGGGCCGAAGGCGACGTTGTCGAAGATCGTCAGGCTGTCGAACAGGGCGGCCATCTGGAACAGGAAGCCGAACCGCAGCCGGGTGCGCGTCAGCTCCTGCTCGCTCATCTTCGACAGCTCCTTGCCGTCGAACTTGACCGTCCCGCTCGTCGGCGTCAGCAGTCCGATCATCAGCTTCAGCAGCACGGTCTTGCCGCAGCCGCTCTCGCCGATGACGCAGAGGGTCTCGCCCAGCCTGACGTTCAACGTCAGGTCGCGCAGGACCGTCTGCTGGCGGAACCGCATCGTGATCCGGTCCAGCTCGATGATCGGGTCGGCACTCATAGCAGCCCCGACGAGTCTGGCCAGATTGCGTAATACACCGAGTTCCAGAGGATCCCCAGCGCGAAGTCCAGCGCCAGGATCGCGATGAACGAATAGACGAACGCCTCGGTCGCCGCCTTGCCCACCCCCTCGGCACCCGCCTTGGAGTTGAACCCGCGGTGGCAGCTGATCATCGCGATCGCCGCGCCGAAGAAGAAGCTCTTGAAGATGCCGGCGAACAGGTCGAGCGCGCCAACATAATTGCGCGAGTGATACCAGTAGAAGTAGGAGTCGACCCCCAGGATCTTCGTGCTCACCACCGCCCCGCCGATGACGCCCATGAAGTCGGCCATCAGGGTCAGCAGCGGGATCAGGAGCACGCAGGCCAGGAACCGGGGGACGACCAGGTGGTGGATCGGGTTGGTGCCCAGGGCCTCCAGCGCGTCGATCTGCTCGGTGACGCGCATCGTCCCCAGCTCGGCCGACATGCTCGATCCCACGCGGCCGGCCAGCATCGTCGCCGCCAGCACCGGGCCCAGCTCCTTGACCAGCGAGATATTGATCACCGAGCCCAGCCGGGTGGCCAGGCCCATCATGGCGAACTGGCTGTGCGCCTGAGAGGCCAGCACCATACCGATGAACGTGCCGGTGATCGCCACCACCGGGAAGCTCATCACGCCGATGGCGTAGAAGTTCGGCACCAGCACCGACCACCGGACCCGCCGGCGGAAAGTCCAGGCCAGCGTCGTCGCCGAGAACTGGGCGACATCGCCCACGTCTGCGACGATGTCGAAGAATCGCTCGCCCAGCCGATGGACCGGGGTATGGCCGTGGTGCGACGTCGGGGCAACGGCCATGCGTTCGACGCTCCTCCCGAGCTTGGATCCGTGGCGACGAGCCCGCCAGGGGCCTCGTCCGTCCGGTCCAGCACCCATCCCTAGGGCCTCCCTGCATTCTGCACGCCTGCCAGGAAAACACAAGGTCAGCTCAAACCGCCGAACCCCCTTGCCGCAAACCCCGATGCGCGGCAAACTCTCTGTACAAAATCACAGGCGAGCCCCAACTCTAGGGGCGCACGCCCACGGAGGCCCACGTTGATTTCCCAGGTCCGAGGCATCGTCCGTTCCGTCGGCGTGGAAGAGCTCGTCCTCGAGGTCGACCCCTACGAGCTCGAGATCCTCATCCCCGAGCACGCCCGCAGGGCGCTCCAGGGGCAGGTTGGCGAGAAGATCGCGCTCCACACGATCTTCTATATCGAGGGCAACGCCGTCGGTCGGATGACCCCCAGGCTCGTCGGCTTCCTCACCACGATCGAGCGCGAGTTCTTCGAGATCTTCTGCTCGGTCGACGGCGTCGGCGTGCGCAAAGCCTTGCGTGCCATGGTCCGGCCCGTCCGCGAGCTGGCCCGCGCCATCCAGGATCAGGAGGTCAAGACCTTGGCCACCTATCCGGGGATCGGCGAGGCCACCGCCGAGCGGATCGTCGCCAAGCTCCGCCGCAAGGTCGGCAAGTTCGCCCTGATGGTCGCGCAGCCCGGCTCCCCCAACGAGCCTGCCGCCGCTTCCCAGGCTAACGGCGTCGTGGAGAACGCCCAGGCCGACGTCATCCGCGACACCTTCGCGGCGCTCATGTCCGTCGGCCACAACGAAAGTCAGGCCCGCCAGGCGATCGATCGTGTCCTGATGGGCAAGAAAAAGTACAAGAGCGTGGCCGAGATGATCGATGCCATCTATCTGCAGGATCGCAACGAACGCTGAACGATCGGACCCGGACCCCGACGAGGCCCGCCCGACCCATGCCGCCCGGCCCTCACCTCACCCACGGCACCCCGCCGGCCGAGACCGCCGCCGAGCCCCCGCGCGCCCGGCTCTGCCCCAACTGCTCCGCACCCCTCGAACGAGGCGCGGTCTTCTGTCCCAACTGCGGCCAGGCCCTCGATAACGCCGTTGATTCCGAGGTGGACGGGGCCCTGCCCCTTGAGCCCGCCGAGACCAAGGCCGACTCAGGAACCGTCTTCACCTGCGAGAATTGCGGCGCCTCGGTCCGCTGCGATCCTGATTCGCGGACTGCGACCTGTCCCTTCTGCGACTCCCCCTACGTCGTCGACCGGCCCCCCGACCGCACCGGCCGCCAGGCCCCCGAGTTCGTGCTCGGCTTCGAGATCGACCGCAACCGCGCCGAGGCGATCTATCGCCGATGGATCGGTGGCCGCGCCCTGTTCCGGCCGGGGGATCTGGGCAGGGCCGCGCTCGCCGACGGGCTGCGCGGCATCTACCTGCCGTTCTGGTCGTTCAGCGTCCGGGCAAGCTCACGATGGCGGGCGAATATCGGCGAATTCTGGTATCGCACCGAGACTTACACCACCCGCGATTCCAACGGCCGGACCGTGACCCGCACCCGCCAGGTCCGCGAGATCGAGTGGGGGCCTCTCGATGGCGAGCATCAGGATTATTACAGCCTCTACCTCGTCAGTGCCTCCAAAGGGTTGCCGCAGCAAGACTTCGATCAGGTCCTGCCCTATCGGCTTGATGCCCTCCGACGTTATGCCCCGCGCTACCTGGCCGGCTGGCTGAGCGAGGAATATTCGGTTGACCGCGACGAGGCCCTCGCCCGCAGCCAGGACGAGACCCGTCGCCGCGAGCAGGAGGCCATCGCCGCCCTGTTGCCGGGGGACACCCACACGGACCTCGGCGTCGAGACCGACTTTTCCGAGGCCGATTCCGACCTGATCCTCCTGCCCATCTACTTGCGCAGCTATCGCTACGGCGGGACGCTCTATCGGGTGATCATCAATGGCCAGACGGGCAAGATCGTCGGCCAGGAACCGCTCTCGATCCCTCGGGTCACGGTCGCGGTGACCCTCATCCTGGCCATCTTCGCCGCCGCTTACGTCCTGGCGACCTGGGGGGCCCGATGAGCGTGGCCATCGAGCGTTGTTCGTCCTGCAACTCGATGGTCGACATCGAGGATCTCTTCTGCCCGACCTGCGGCCGGGAAGTTCCCGAGCCCATCGGGCGGGCCCTGAGCCGCATGCCCCTGGGAGTGAAGAACTTCGAGTGCCGAAACTGCGGCGCCACCATGAGCTACGACGCCGGGGCACGCGACCTGAAGTGCCCCTTCTGCGCATCGGTGGACCTCGTCGACGACGGGACCAAGGGGATCCTCGCCCCCGATTGCGTCCTCCCGTTCGCTCTCGACGTCGGCGATGCCGAGAAACGCCTGCGCGACTGGCTCGGGTCGAGCGTCTGGCATCCCGGCGACCTGAAGTCGGGGGCCCAGATCTTCGAGCTGCGTCGCGTGTATGTCCCGTTCTGGGTCGTCTCCACCGACTACTCCACTCGCTGGACCGCCGACACGAGCGATGTCGCCCCCGGCTCGCGGGCCTCCTGGGCACCGATCCGAGGCAATCAGGCGGGTCACTACGACGACCTCTGGGTTCCCGCCAGCGAGGCCGTCCCGCTCGACGAGCTGGACTCGATCGGCCCGTTCGATCTCGAGTCGGCCCTCCCTCCCGACAAGGCCGACCTGGAACACGCCACTATCGAGCAGTTCGCCCGAACTCGCCGCCAGGCCAGACCTTTGGTTCAGCGAAGGGTCGAGGATCTGGAGACCTGGGCCTCGGCTAAACGTGTCCCCGGCCAGGCGCGCAATGTCCGGGTCAATGTCGTGCTGAGCGGCACCACCTCGCGTGCCGCGCTTGCCCCCGTCTACATCCTGGCCTACCGCTACCGAAAGGCCTCGTACCGGTTCCTCGTCAACGGCCAGACCGGCCGCTCCGCCGGGACGTCCCCCGTCTCGGCCCCTCGCATCGCCGCTGCGGTCCTGGCCGTCATCGTCATCGTCGTGCTGCTCATCTGGGCCGCCTCTCAATCATCCTGAATCCGGCCCCTCGACATTTTTGGTGTTCGTCTGTACAATGATCCGACCGCAAATAGGGAGGGTGACCGGATGAGAGAGCCCACGATCATCGGCGGCGGCAGGCGTGACGACGACGAGCCCAAGCGGCGCGAGCCCCAGCCGGAATCCGAGCAAGGGCCGCAGGCCGATCAGGGGGACGAAAAGCTGAGGCCGCAGAGCCTCGCCGAGGTCGTCGGCCAGCGCGCCGTGGCCGAGCGACTGGCGATCGCGCTGTCCGCCTCGCGCAAGCGCAACGAGCCCCTGCCGCACATCCTCTTCGACGGCCCCCCGGGTCTGGGCAAGACCACCTTCGCCACGGTCTTGCACAGGGAGCTGGGCGTCGAGCTGAACATGACGAGCGGCCCGGCGCTCGACAAGAAGATGGACGTGATGCCCTACCTCACCAACGCGGCCGAGGGCTCCATCCTCTTCATCGACGAGATCCATCGCCTCCCCAAGACAGTCGAGGAGTTCATCTACCCGGTGATGGAAGACTTCCGGGTCGACGTCGTCCTGGGCGAAGGGATGGCCGCCCGGACGATCAACCTACCGCTGAAGAAGTTCACGATCATCGGCGCCACCACCCGCAGCGGAGCCCTTTCCGGGCCGCTCCGCGACCGCTTCCACATGCACGAGCATCTGGAATTCTACGACCCGCCCGACCTGGCCAAGATCGTCGCGATCAACGCATCCAAGCTCCGCACGACGATCACCGAGGATGCCGCCTGGGAACTCGCCCGCCGCAGCCGAGGCACCCCGCGCCTGGCCAACGCCCGCCTGCGCTGGGTGCGTGACTATGCCACGGCTCGCGCCGACGGCCACATCACCCTGGCCCTGGCGCACGACGCCCTCGACATGCAGGAAATCGACGCTGAGGGGATGGACCGTCAGGACCGCCGCTACCTGGAGACCCTCATCGGCGTCTTCAAAGGGGGGCCCACCGGGGTCGACGCCATCGCCGCCACGATGAACCTGGCCGTCGACACCCTCTCCGACGAGGTCGAGCCCTACCTCCTCCGCCGCGAATACATCATCCGGACCCCCCGCGGCCGACGAGCCACCGCCGCCGCCTATCGCCATCTCAACCTTCCCGAGCCCCTCGTCATCGAGCCCGACCTGAGCGTCTTCGACCAGCGCCGGATGTTCGATTGATTCCGACCGGGTCACCGAGGGCCGGTCGCGCGGCGGAGTCGGTCGCGGATCGCCCTCCACTCGGGCAGGTCGGGGGGCGGGACGATCACGATCCGCGATAGGCCAAGCTCGTCCCAGGCGTGTAGCGTCGCATACAGCTCGCGGGCAGCCTGCTCGGGAGTTTCCAGGGAGAGGATCGTCCCCGATCCGCGTTCAACCGTCCGACCGATGACGAGGAGCCCGACCCCAGCCTCCTGTTCTGCCCGGGCGACGCCCTCATCGAGACGTTCGACCCAGTCGGCCGGCGTCCTCGGCGCGTAATGGACCGCGAGCTGTCCCGGGCTTGCCAGCCCGTACGGGCCTGAAGCCGGAGCATGCACGGTCGATTCGAAGACCGGTCGGCCCAGGATCGCGGCGATCTCGGCCGAGGAAACCTGGCCAGGTCGGAGCACGACCGGGGTGACGCCCGAGAGGTCCAGGACCGTGGATTCGAGCCCGACTTCGGCCGGTCCGCTGTCCAGGATCATGGCAATTCGCCCGTCCAGGTCTTTGCGGACGTGCTCGGCCAAGGTGGGCGAGACGCCGTTCGATCGATTCGCGCTGGGGGCGGCGATCGGCCTACCTGCGGCCCTGATCAGGGCACGGGCGACCTCGGGTCTGGGGATGCGGATGCCGACGGTCGACCGTCCGGCGGTCACGATCGGCGGGATGTTCGCCGAGGCGGGCAGGACGAGCGTGAGCGGTCCCGGCCAGAAGGCCTCGGCCAGGGTCTGGGCGTCGTCGGGCCAGGCCGAGACGCAGGCCCGGGCCCCGTCCACGTCGGCGGCGTGCACGATCAGGGGGTTGGTCGCCGGTCGACCTTTGGCGGCGAAGATCCGGGCGACGGCGTCGGGGTCGAGTGCGTCGGCCCCCAGGCCGTAAACCGTCTCGGTGGCGAAGGCGACGAGTTCGCCCCGCCTCAGGGCCCGCGCCGCCTCGTCGATCGCGGACGCCTGCGGGGCGTCGCGATCGACGGTGATCAGGCGGGTTTCGGCGGGGTCCACGGGTCTCTTCCCGCCGGCTCAGGCCGGGTTTGCGGGCCGCTTGCGGGCCTCGATGCTCGGGCCGTCGCCCTGATGGTGACGCTTCAGATACTCCGAACGGAGAGCCTCGTAGATCACCTCGCGGCGGTCGTACAGTCGCTTCAAGGGCCTCGGCTCGTGACGGGCCAGGGCATAGGCGGTCAGCAAGGGCAGCGCGATGGTGGTGTCGGTGTAGCAGGTCACGCTATCGGGCAGACGCTCGGGGTCGACCTTGCCCCAGGTCATGGCCTCGCTGGCAGTTGCGCCCGAGAGACCGCCGGTATCCGGCCTCGCGTCGGTGACTTGCAGGAAGTAGTCGTGACCGCTCTCGTCCAGGCCCAGGACTTCCTGAATCTGCGGTTCGGTCTGGAGGATGAAGTTCTTGGGACTGCCGCCGCCCAGGATCAGGACGGCCGAGGCCCCGCCCCCCTTCTTGGCGTCGTACACGATCGCGGCCGTCTCGTTCACGTCCCGCAAGGTGTCGATTTGCAGGGCGCTTCCCTGGAGGCTGAGCGCGGCCAGGTTCATGCCGATCGAGCTGTCGCCGGGGCTCGACGTATAAATCGGCACCCCAGCCTCGTAGGCCGCGGCCAGCAGGCTATTGGCGGGCCGACCCAGCTTGACGGAACGCTCGTGGAGATAGGCCCCCACCAGGTTGTGGAACTCGGCCGTCCCCATGCTCTTGGCGAACGGCTCGCTCTCGATCAGGGTCCGGTAGAACGCATCCGTGTCGAGCAGCGTCTTGTAGTCGAAGACGATGTCGTAGATCCGGATGATGTCGTGCTCACGCAGCTTGAAGTCGTCGAGGTTCGGGCCGCTCTGGTGGAGCGGCAGGTCGAGAGCGTAATGCGTATCGTGATAAAGGTTTGCGCCTGTTGAGACGATCCAGTCGACGAATCCGGCGCGGATCAAGGGGATCAGGCAGCTCATCCCCAGCCCGGCGGGGGTCAGGGCGCCCGAGAGCGTCAGGCCGACGGTGCAGTCGGGCTGGAGCATCTTGCGGGTGAAGACCTGGCAGACCTCGCGGAGCCGCCCGGCGTTGTAGCTCAGGAAGGCGCCGTCGATCAGGTCGGCCGCGGCCACATCGCCGGTCACGGCCGGGGGGGCGATCCGATGCTTGCTGACCTTGTGCAGCGCGGGGGAAGCTTCGCCTTCGGGCGTCGTCATGACGGTGTCACTTTCGAATCAAGAAGATCCCGCGATGGCGTCGGGACTCGGTCATGGGCGAGAGAAGAGATCCGTATCCGACCAGAGCAACCTGGAGTCGGAAGGCCGAAGAGGATTGCCCACGATTCAATGCGGCGATCCGTCCTGGCGAACCTCTGAATCGATCGCGGGGCGATCCTTCGGTCTGATCACGCCCGGTCTTTCCAGTTCTTCGGATCGCGGCTGCTGTGGTGAATCGCGAGCACTTCGACCCGGTCTTCAAGGATCCGATAGAAGACGTGGTAGGGAAACCGTTCGACCCGAGCGCGACGGATGCCCGCGAAGATGGGGGCATGCAACTCGGGCATTCGCCCGATTCGATCCAAGGTCTCGTTCACGCGATCGAGGAACGCCTCGCCCAGCCCTGCTTCACGCTCATACCAGTCGACCCCGGCCTTGAATTCCAGGGCGGCCGGAGGGCCGAGGATGACAGGCAGATTCACGGCCTGAGTCGCTTCAGGGTCTCGGCCCTGATGACTTCCCAGGGGATGCCAGCGTCCGGGTTACTGTCCATCTCGTCGATCCGGAGAAGCAATTCCGCCTTCCACGCGTCGGATAGCTCCGAGTCTTCTCGCTCGCCGGGGGTCCGGCGCCAGATCTCATCGGCCAGCCGTAGGCGTTCGTCGACGGGCCAGGTCTCGACCTCTTCGAGGATCGATTGGTAATCCATGCATCACCTACCCGTCCGGTTGGAGGGCCGCGGCATTGATGATGATCGACGGCGGTTATGCGAGCATCCGACCAGGAGCCAGGTCGGAGCCCCGATCAATGGGCCCGATCCTGGTCCCCGGTTGGTGAGTTCCGTGCCTCAGGGCAGCAGGATGGCGGCGGCGACGACGGTGGTCCAGTGTCCGTCCTTGTGGCCGACGGCGGTCTGGGTGACTTCCTTCGTCTTGTAGATGACGTCGGCGATGCGCCAGATCTCGCGCTTCTCGTCCCACGAGCCGTCGGGATCGAACTCGACGCCCAGGACGGTCGCGAGCATCTCGGCGGCGAGGTCTTCGGCGTAGTCGGCGGCGGCCTTGGCCGTCTGGCCGTAGGCGTGGTGCTCCGACAGGTAGCCGAACGTCGACCGGTCGCGGGGGATGGCCACGCCGACGCTGGCGGCGATCAGCCGATTGGGCTCGGCGGTGGCCGCCTCGCTCATGACGACGTGGACGATCTGGCCCGGCATCAGCTGGGCGACGCCCTCATCAATTCCGGTCTCTTCGCAGAGGGGCGGGAAGATGCTGGAGACGCGGACCAGGTTATAGCAGGCGATCTTCGCGTCGCGCAGGGCCATCTCGAAGCTCGTCAGCTTCTCGCGATGCGTGCCCACGCCCTTGGTGAAGAAGAGTTGTTTCGGTACGTACATCGTGGTCCTGGAACCCTCCCCTGAAGGGCAACGACCCGGCGTCGTTCGCCCCCATCGTCGCACCTCACCCGCAGCATCGCCCCTCGGTCATCCTTCGGGGCGAGTCATGGGCCTACGCCCCGGCGCCTTCAGGCTAAGATATTCGGCCCCCGCCTTCAAGGGTTGGAATCTCCGCGTTCCGGGAAGATTGTAGGGAGGAAACGCGCAAATTTTACGACTATCTCTAAAGGGGGATGTCGACTGTTGCGCCCCCCGAGCCGCGAGACGCACCGCGAGAGACACCGATGAACCCCGAGAATCCGGCCGAAGGGCCCGCCGATGAAGGCGTCCTCCTGACCATGGCCGACGCCCCGGCCGTCGCCTGGCTCCTCTCCATCCGCCCGCGCGAGATGAGCCCGCCCCCCCCGGGATCGCCCGACACCGCGGACGAATCGCCGGCCGACGTGGGGCACGTCGGTTCGCCCAATCTCCGGGAAATGGCAGACTTTACGCCAAGAACCTCTGTCAGCTCGGCCCCCGCGACTCCGGAATTTTTGCGCGACCCGACCCGGTGGGCCACCCCCTCGGCGGGGCTCGACTTGCCCGCGCCCTCGCGGCAGGCTGCGGCGACGCAGGCCTTCGACTCCCTCGGCCGCGACGGCAGGCCTGTCGACTTCGAGGTCAGGCCCGACGACCTGCCCAACTGGCCGATGCCCGGGCCGGTCGCCGACTTGGCCCCCGCCCCGAGGCCTGAGGCCCGGCCCGTGCCCGCCTGGCGAGACCAGATCGATCGGTCGGCTCCCGCCAATCGGGACACACAGTCGGTCGAACGGCCGGGGCCAAGCGGCCCGGTCGTCCGCCAGGGTCTCTTGCCGACCTCGCAGGAGCCGCCCTTCATCGTCGATCGTTCCCGCTCCGAGCCTCTCGGGCGCTCGACGACGCCCGAGAGGCTGAGGGCCGGCCGCGAGGAGGGGTCGATGCGCGAGAGCCTGCCGTCGCCCCTCGGCATGCGGCGACGCGAACCGCTGGGCTGAGGCGCGCGGCCATCCCCCCTCGCCGGCGGGTGGTCGGCTTGCGAGTGGGGGAACGCTTGCGTTACCCTCTGCACGTCGAGGGGGATGGAGACCCCGCGCCGGGGGGCCCGGGCGGGCCCGACCGTGCCGACGCAGCGGGTGGGGAAGTTTGCATGCAGATCACCAAGGCGGTCATCACCGCGGCGGGCCGCGGCGGCCGGCAGTATCCCACTTCGGACACCGTCCAGAAGGCGATGCTGCCGCTGGTCGACCGCGACGGCCGGACCAAGCCGACGCTCCAGATCATCGCCGAGGAGGCCCTGGCCAGCGGGATCGAGGAGCTCTGCGTCGTCACCGCGCCCGGCGACGAGGAGCGCTACCGCCGCCACTTCCAGTCGTATGCCACCGGCCTGCTCTCCGACGACCCGGCCGACGGCGACGGGGCCGAGCAGTCGAGGATCATGGCCGAGTTGGGCCGCCGGCTCCGGTTCGCCGTGCAGCCCGAGCCCGAGGGCTACGGCCACGCCGTCTGGTGCGCCCGCGACTTCATCGGCGATGAGCCCTTCCTGCTGCTGCTGGGCGACCACGTCTACGTCTCGCATGAAGACCGCAGCTGCGCCCGCCAGTTGCTGGACCTGGCCGCCGCGGAAGGCTGCTCGGTCTCGGCCGTGCAGGCCACCCGCGAGCACCGGATCAACCAGTTCGGCACGCTTTCCGGCCGCAGGCTTTCGGAGCGGCACGACGTCTACCAGATCGACGAGATCATCGAGAAGCCCACGCTCACGCAGGCCGAGCTGAAGCTGCACGTCCCGGGCCTCCGCGTCGGCCACTACCTCTGCTTCTTCGGCATGCACGTCCTGACGCCCGCGACCATTGACCTCCTGGGCGACCTGGTCGGCCGCGGCCGCCGCGAGGGGGTCCAGATTCAGCTGACCACCGCGCTGAACGAGCTGGCCTCTCGCGAGCGTTACCTGGCCCTGGAGACGCGCGGGTCGCGGTACAACCTGGGGGTCAAGTACGGCACCGTCGAGGCCCAGATCGCCCTGTCGCTGGCCGGGGTCGACCGCGAGCCGTTCCTCGCCGGCCTCCTCGAGTCGGTGATCCGCATCGACCAGGCCGCCACCTGACCGGCCGGGCCCTCGACGAAATGAACCCAACCCGGCGCCAAGGGGCCGGACGAACCCATCCCGAGGAACGCAACGTGGCGGCGAGTGCCCCAGGCCCGATCCCCCTCGTCGAGACGATCTGCGCCGTCGACCCCGCAGCGCGAGACCGGCCGCTGCGCGACCTGATCGCGGGCCGAGGCGTCGACGAGATCCTGCTCGCCTGCGAGGACCTGGAGGCGTTCCGCCGAGGCTCGGCGAACCTCTATCATCGGGTCCGGGCCTCGATGTTCCTGCACGCGCTCTACCGCTACGCCATCCAGGAGGCCCCGGGGGTCGACCCCGCCGGCACCATCCCGCTCGACGGGATCAAAGACCTGCTCGACCGCCGGTTCGAGGGCGCGATCGCCTCGTTCCGCTCCGCCTCGCGGGCCCAGGGCATGAACGGCACGCTCGCCAGCGCCCTGGCCCAGGCGTATGAGCAGGTGACCTATCAGACGCTGGCCGACCAGGTCCGCAAGTCGGTCCGCGGTAGCCGGGGCAACCGCTGGATGTTCCGCGTCGGCGTGGCCGAGGAGCACACCATCCGCGTCCGCCGGCCGCTGCTGGCCCGCGACCCCGACACCGGCCTGTTCCCGATCCTGGTCGAGCGCACCCCCGTGCGCATGGACCTCTCCCACAGCGCCTGGTCCGACATCTTCTTCCTCGGGATGGACTACCCCGAGGGCGCGCGCGTCCTGAACATCTCCGTCGACCTGGGCGTCCACGGCCGTGATCCGCACCCGTCCCCGCCCATCGAGACCCGCCTGCGCGTTATCGCCGAGCCGGTGCTGAGGCTCACCAGCATCGACCTCAACGCATGCAAGGACGTGTCGACGCTGGAGGAGCTGTTCAACTTCGGCAATGACTATCTCGGGCTGGTCAAGGCCGGCGTCATCGCCTCGGGCCTCATCCCGTCGTCGCTGGAGGGGACCTCGGCGCGGCTGGGCGACCTGCTCGGCCGGATCGTCCGCCCGGGCTATGGCCTGGAAATCGTCAGCATGGTCCGCGACATCCCCAAGGGGTCGCGCCTGGCCGTCTCGACGAACCTGCTCGCCTCGCTGATCAGCCTTTTGATGCGTGCCACCGGACAGGCGAAGAACCTCGGCGGCCCGCTCGAACCGGCCGAGGCCCCCGTCGTCGTCTCGCGGGCCATCCTCGGCGAGTGGCTCGGTGGCTCGGGCGGCGGCTGGCAAGACTCGGGCGGGATCTTCCCCGGCGTCAAGGTCATCAAGGGGGTGGTCACCGACGAGCACGACCCCGAGGCCGGCGTCAGCCGGGGCCGGCTCCTCCCCGCGCATGAATTGCTCGACGACGGCGGGCCCTCCTCGGTCGGATTCCACAAGGCCCTGGCCGAGAGCCTCGTGCTGGTCCACGGCGGGATGGCCCAGAATGTCGGGCCGATCCTCAACATGGTCACGGAGAAGTACCTCCTGCGCAGCGAGGACGAGTGGAAGGCCCGTGCCGAGGCGCTCGACATCTTCGAGCAGATCGTCGCCGCAGTCCGCTCCGCCGACGTCAAGGCGCTGGGCGCCCTGACGACCAGGAACTGGGACGGCCCGCTCAAGAAGATCATCCCCTGGGTCAGCAGCCAGTTCACCGAGGCCATCATCGCCGAGGCCAGGGCCGAGCTAGGCGACGACTTCTGGGGCTTCCTGATGCTCGGCGGCATGTCCGGCGGCGGCATGGGCTTCTTCGTGAATCCGGCCCGCCGGGACGACTTCCGGGGCCGGATCGCCGAGATCATGCGCCGGACCAAGGCGAGGCTCGACGACGCGCTGCCGTTCGCCATGGAGCCGGTCGTTTATGACTTCAGGATCAACCCGGCCGGCACCAGCGCCGAGCTGATGTCGGGACCGCAGGCGATGATGCCGCCCCGATATTACGCCCTGCAAGTCCCCAGGATGGTCGCCGAGAAGCAGGCCGCCGACCCCCTGCGGATGGCCGACGTCGACCACTTCGCCAACCAGAGCGGCGATGTCGGCGAGTTGCTCAGGGTCTTCCGCACGACCGTCAACGCTCTCTTCCCCGTCGTCCGCACGGCCGGCGACGCGCCGGGCGACTGGGACCGCCAGGCCGAGGCCATCCGCCGCGAGAACGGGTTCGACCACACCCAGCACGCGCAACTCCGCGACGACCTGCAGCGCGGCAGGATCGGCCTCTCGCGCAACCGGCTCCCCGTCAACACCGACATCGAGGACGCGGCCGACTCCGACCTCGTCGACGCCCGGGGCCCGGCTCCCGCATCGACCCGACGACTGGGTGAGGCCGCCCTTCGCGAGGGCAGGGTCGCCGTCGTCTCGCTCGCCGCCGGAGTCGGCAGCCGCTGGACCACCGGCGCAGGGGTCGTCAAGGCCATCAACCCGTTCGTCGACCTCGAAGGGCGGCACCGCAACTTCCTGGAGCTGCACCTGGCCAAGACGCTCAAGCTCTCCAGGGAATACGCCGCGACCATCCCGCACGTCGTCACCACCAGCTACCTCACCCACGGCGCCATCGCCCGCCACCTGGAGCACACCGGCCGGTATGGCCACGTCGGGCCGGTCATCCTCTCGCCCGGCCAGTCGATCGGCCAGCGGCTGGTGCCGATGACCCGCGACCTGACGTTCCTCTGGGAAGAGTCGTCGCACGAGACCCTCGACGAGAACAAGCAGAAGGTGCGCGAGGCCGGCCGCCGCGCCATCCTCGACTGGGCCCGCTCCAAGGGCGAAGGGTCCGACTACGTCGATAACGTCCCGATCCAGCGGTTCAACCCCCCGGGGCACTTCTACGAGGTGCCCAACATGCTGCGCAACGGGGTCCTGGCCGGCCTCCTGGCGAAGCAGCCCGGCCTCACCTGGCTGATGGTCCACAACATCGACACCCTGGGCGCACGCCCCGACCCCGACACACTCGGCCGGGTGATCGAGGCGGGCGCCGCGCTCGCCTTCGAGGTCATCCCCAAGCGCATCGAGGACCGGGGCGGCGGCCTCGCACGCGTCGACGGCCGCCTGCGGCTGCTCGAGGGCCTGGCGCAGCCGCGCGAGGAGACCGAGTTCAAGTTGAAATATTACAACACGCTCACAAGTTGGGTGAACGTCGACGCCCTCCTCGGCGCCTTCGGCCTGACCCGCGACGACCTCGCGTCCGACCCCGCCAAGGTCGCCCAGGCCGTCAGGACGCTCGCCTCGCGACTCCCCACCTATGTGACGATCAAGGACGTGAAGCGGCGATGGGGACACGGCCAGGAGGACGTCTTCCCCGTCGTCCAGTTCGAGAAGCTCTGGGGCGACCTCACCTCGCTGCCCGACATCCACTCCGCCTTCCTCGCCGTCGACCGCCGCCGCGGCCAGCAATTAAAGGACACCGCGCAGCTCGACGGCTGGGCGAACGACGGCAGTCGCGAGTATATTCGTTCGCTGTGCGACTTCGGATCATGATGTAAGGCGCGGAGACGAGAAATCACCCCATGAGCGATTCAGCGGCGGACACAGTCCTCGTCACCGGAGGCGCCGGATTCATCGGCAGCCACCTCGTCACCGCGCTCGTCGAGGCCGGCCGCACAGTCCGGGTCATCGACAACCTCTCCACCGGCCACCGCATCAACCTCATCGCGCTGCGGGGGAAGTACGAGCTGATCGAGGCCGACCTGGCCAACTTCGACGCCTGCCGCAGGGCCGTCGAGGGGGTGAGCACCGTCTTCCACCTCGCGGCGATCCCCAGCGTCCCGCTGTCGATGCTGGAACCGCTGAGGTCATTCACCAGCGGGCCGCTCGCCACCCAGAACCTGCTGGAAGCCTCACGCCTCGCCGGCGTCCGCCGCGTCGTCTTCTCCGCCTCGTCGAGCGCCTACGGCGAGACCGAGGAGCTGCCCAAGCACGAGGCCATGATGCCCAGGCCACTCAGCCCATACGCCGTGGGGAAGGTGACCGGCGAGTACCTGGTGAGGGTCTACGCGCAGTCGATGGGCCTGGACGGCGTGAGCCTCCGCTACTTCAACATCTTCGGCCCCCGCCAGGACCCCAGCAGCCCCTACAGCGGCGTGATCTCCCTGTTCGCCAAGGCCATCATGCACGGGGTCAGGCCCACGATCTACGGCGACGGACAGCAGACGCGAGACTTCACCTACGTGGCCAACGCCGTGAAGGCCAACCTCCTGGCCATGGAGGCACCCGGGCCCCTCGGCGGCGAGGTCTACAACGTCGGCACCGGCCGCCAGATTAGCCTCGTCGACCTCATCAACGCGATCAATCACCTGCTCCACACCGACATCCAGCCCATCTTCGCCCCCCCGCGAGCCGGCGACGTCCGCCACTCGCTCGCCTCGCTCGACCGCGCCCGAGCCGGCCTCGGCTATGAGCCTTCGATCGACTTCGAGGCCGGCCTGAAGCGCACCGTCAACTGGTTCCGGTCCGCCGGGGAGGTCATCTCATGAACGGCATCGAAACCCTGCTCGCGGCCATCGAGGGCCGCACGGCACGCGTCGCGGTCATCGGCCTCGGTTACGTCGGTCTCCCGCTTGTCGAGCTGTTCGCCCGGTCGGGCTTCCGCGTGCTCGGCTTCGACATCGACGAGACCAAGGTCAGCTCCCTGCGCGCCGGCCGCAGCTACATCGGCCACATCGGCTCCGAACGCGTCGCGGCGCTCAACGCCGAAGGGCGGTTCGAGGCCACCTCCGACTTCGCCCGGCTCGTCGAGGCCGACGCCATCCTCATCTGCGTCCCCACCCCCCTGGGAGAGCACCGCGAGCCCGACCTGGGGGCCGTCATCGGCACCGGCCGCGCCATCGGCAAGTACCTGCGCCCGAATCAGCTCGTCGTGCTGGAGAGCACCACCTACCCGGGCACCACCCGCGACATCCTCCGCCCCGAGCTTGAGGTGGGTGGCCTCGCCGCGGGCGTCGACTACTTCCTCGCCTACAGCCCCGAGCGCGAGGACCCGGGCAACGCCGAGCACTCCGCCGGCAAGATCCCCAAGGTCGTCGGCGGCTTCGATCCCGGCAGCGCCCGCGTGGCTCTGGCCCTGTACGGCGCCGTCGTGCCCAGCGTCGTCCCGGTCGTCAGCTGCGAGGTGGCCGAGGCCTGCAAGATCCTCGAGAACACCTATCGGGCCGTGAACATCGCCCTGGTCAATGAGCTGAAGGTCGTCTTCAAGGCGATGGGCATCGACATCTGGGCCGTCATCGACGCCGCCAGGACCAAGCCGTTCGGCTTCCAGGCGTTCTATCCGGGCCCCGGCCTGGGCGGCCACTGCATCCCCATCGACCCCTTCTACCTCGCCTGGGTGGCCCGCCTGTACGGCCAAAACACCCGCTTCATCGAGCTGGCCGGCGAGATCAACACGTCGATGCCCGCCTACGTCATCGACGCCGTGGCCGCCGCCCTGAACGACCGCCGCAAGCCGGTCAATGGCAGCAAGATCCTCGTCCTGGGCGCCGCCTACAAGAAGGACGTCGACGACCCGCGCGAGAGCCCCGCGTTCGAGCTGATGGAGCGCCTCCAGGACCGGGGGGCCGACGTCTCCTACAACGACCCCCACGTCCCCAGGCTCCCCGCCATGCGCAAGCATTCGATCCGCCTGGAGAGCCAGGACCTCACCCCTGCGTTCCTCGCCGATCAGGACTGCGTCCTCATCTGCACCGACCACTCCGCCTACGACTGGGACTTCATCGTCGAGCACGCCCCCCTCGTCGTCGACACCCGCAACGCCACCCGCGACGTGACCCGGAACCGCGACCGGATCGTCGGGGCCTGAGCGGAAACCCTCGGCCGAGAACCTGGCCGAACACCCGGATGTCTTGAACCGAGGGATTTCGATGTCCAATGTCCGCCCGACCCTGGCCGCCTTGATGCTGCTCTTCGCGCCCATCGCGGCCAGCGGACGCACCCCGGCCGCCGACCCCCGACCCAACGTCGTCCTCATCGTCGCCGATGACCTCGGCTGGGCCGACCTGGGTTGCTACGGCAGCACCTTCCACAAGACCCCCAACCTCGACCGCCTGGCCGCATCGGGCCGGCGATTCACGCAGGCCTACGCCGCCAGCCCGGTCTGCTCGCCCACCCGCGCGGCCCTCCTCACCGGCAAGCACCCGGCAAGGCTCGGCCTGACCGACTGGCTCCCCGGTCGAGGCAACCGTCCCGACCAGAAACGCCTGTCTGCGCCCCTGCCCCCCGGCCTGCCGCTCGAAGAAACCACCCTGGCCGAGCGTTTCCAGGCTGCCGGCTACGCGACCGCACTCATCGGCAAGTGGCACCTGGGAGGCCCCGGCCTGGAGCCGACCCGTCAGGGCTTCGACCTGAACATCGCCGGCGACGCCACCGGCTCACCCCTCAGCTATGTCGCCCCGTTCACCAGGAACGGCCGGACCATGCCCGGGCTTGCCGAGGCCCCCGCCGGCCAGTACCTCACCGACCGACTGGCCATCGAGGCCGAACGCTTCATCGAGGCCCACAAGTCGGCCCCCTTCTTCCTGTACCTTCCCCACTACGCCGTCCACACGCCGATGAACGCCAAGGCCGACCTCGTCGCGAAATATCCCCCCTGGGACGGCATCCCGCGCGGCAAGCAGCAGAATCCGACCTACGCGGCGATGCTCGAATCCGTCGACGACGCCGTCGGCCGGGTCACGGCCACGCTCGACCGCCTGAACCTGTCCGACAACACCATCCTCGTCTTCACCAGCGACAACGGCGGCCTCGCCACCCGCGAAGGCCCCCTCACCCCGGCCACCAACAATTCCCCGTTCCGCGAAGGCAAGGGTTGGCTCTACGAAGGTGGCCTGCGAGTCCCCCTCATCATCCGCCAACCCGGCCGCATCGCCCCCGGAACTGACCCCACGCCCACCTGGGCCGCCGACCTCGTCCCGACCCTCCTTGCCCTCTCCCATCTGCCCGACCCCGGCCCCCTCGACGGCCAGAACCTCGCCCCGCTCCTCACCGACAACACGCCCGTCGCCCCGCGCGCCCTCCACTGGCACTATCCCCATTACAGCAACCAGGGGGGCCGCCCCGGCGCCGCGATCCGCGAAGGCGACTGGAAGCTGATCCAGTCCGAGCACGACGGCCGCACCGAGCTCTTCAACCTGGCCAAAGACCCCTCCGAGAACGTCAACCTCGCCCTTGACAACCCCGACAAGGTCCGCGCCCTCACCGATCAACTCATCGCCTGGAAAGAATCCGTCGGAGCCAGATCCACCACCCCCAACCCCGCCCACGTCCCCAACCCGCAGGCCCCCGACGGATCCATCACCCTGCACGCGTCCACCGCCGAGGTTCACGGCCGGATGCTCCGCTTCGAGCCCCTCCCCCACAAGGAAACCCTGGGCTACTGGGTCAAGCCCGACGACTGGGCCCACTGGGACTTCACCGTAGACCGCCCCGGCACCTTCGACGTCCTGGGCCTCATCGGCTGCGGCGAGAACTGCGGAGGAAGCCTCGTCGAATTCCGCCTCGACGCCCAAACCCTCCCCCTGACCGTCCCCGTCACCGGAGGCTTCCAGAACTTCAAACCCATGCCCCTGGGCCAGTTCACCATCACCAACCCCGGCCGCCACCGAATTGAACTCCGAGCCCTCTCCAAGCCCGGCCCCGCCGTCATGGACATTCGCCAGCTCAAGCTCACACCGGCGAAGCTTTGAGCAAAGTGAGCGGGACGGATCGCGTGCGCCGAGGTTGCCTCGGTTGTTTTGTTCTCATTCTCGCGATGATTCTCGTGGTCTTTATTGGTGTGGGACGGCCAGAGACCTGCTGGAATCGCATCAAAGCCGTGCAGATCTTCGAAGGTCCAGAGTCCGTGATCCTCTTCGTCGAGGTTGACCAGGTGACCGAGCGACCGGGATTGGTCAGGTCGCCCGGCACGGTATATGACCAACTCCGATTGTTCCGCTTCGAGGTTACCGCTGACGGGAAGGTCAAACAACGACTCCTCGAATTCGAGCAGGGCGAATCCTTCGAACTTTGGAATCGTGGGCCCGTGACCCGACTTTCCGATGGATTCTATCTGTTCAAACGATCCTTGCGTCTGAGTAAAATTGGCGAGGATCGAATCGAGCGACTCTCCGAGAAGGATTCTGCGGCGATCGTTCGAGGCCTCCCGGCACAAATCCAGTCTTTCAATTTCAACTCCGACGTCTTCGATCGGGTCTCGAAAGCGAACGGATGGACACGCCTCATCGTCTACGACCAGCGTTTCAAGTTGTCTGCCGAGCTTGCTGTGTCTGCCGTCCACAAGATGAGCCTGAAGATTGTGCTGACGGATCCATCGCGGGACAAGAATCCATCACAGGAGATCCGGGCGGAGTCGCTCGACCGCTCCTCCCCTTGGTCCGTGAGACTTCTCCGGCAGGACAACCGGAGATGGTGGGTTTACAGCGGCCGATGAGCTGAATCAGCCCTCGGCCTGTCCATAAGTCAATCGGACACCCGGGTGGACGTTCACCCCGATCTGGCCGAAGTCCACCGTCAGAGCCTGTCGGAGTCGCATCGCGCGGCGGATATGATCGCCAATCCCCTCGGAAAGTTCCCCGAAACCAAGGTGGCACCCCGGCTCTCCGCAACAGAACGGCGAGCCGGCGGGTAGGAAGTGCAGTGTCGCCCGGACCTTGAGCCGGTCGAGCGGTCGACCAATCGCCTCGACCTCATCGCTACAGAACCAGAGGCCGGGGCGAGGGAGGTTGCACGTGTCGGCGACTGCCAATTCGACGAGTCGCTTGAACTCATGCTGGGAACGCTTTTCGGGCATTTTGAGTCGTGGCGTCCGGCCATAGGTCTGGGGCGGGAATAGGGAATCAAACCGGGCACAACCCCGCCATATCTCGCATCGAGGCCCGCGCCACGGGGCTGGGGCAGGACCAGACGAGGAAGAAGAGGGCCTGGCGGGCCCAGCGCTGGGCGGGCTCTCCCCGGACGAAGCCGGAGCCCTTGGCGGCGGTGAGGTAGGACTGGGTTAATCTGAGGACGAGGTCGTTGCCCAGGCCACGGATTGCCTGCGGGGCGGGGGCCCCGGGCTCGCTGTTGGCCAGGGACATTAGGTCGTCCCAGCGTGCGATCCATTCGGCGGAAAGGGCCTCGGCGGGCTCGGTCAGGTCTTCGCGGTGCTCGGCCTCGGCTCGGAAGGCGAGGAGGGCGGCTCGGGCCAGGCCCAGGGCCAGGGCGGTGGTTTCCAGGCCACCGGTTCCCGCGAGGCCGGGGATCGCCATCACGTCGTTGGAGGGGCCGATCAAGACTTCGCCCAGCTCGACTCGGGCGTTCTCGCAGCGTACCTCGGCCGTGCGCGAGGCTCCCAGTGCGGCCAGTGGGAAGGCGGGCTTGACGATGACTCCGGGGCGGTCGCGGGGCAGGGCGGTCAGCAACTGGCGACCGTCTTCCAGCACCCCGCCGGTGATGAAGATGTCGGCGCGTTCGGCCGCGGTGACCCAGGGCATGATCCCGTCGAGGACGTAGCCGCCATCGGCCTCGGTGACGCGCATGGCCTGGGTGCCGTGGCGCCTGGAGGTGGTGAGCTGGGAGATTCCCACGGTGCCGAACGACTCGCCACGGGCGATCCGCGCCAGCCATTCGCGGGCCACCGGGTTCTCGTCGGCCACCACCGCAAGCCGGCGCACCGCCGCGTCGTGCTGCGAGAGGATGAACGCCGCCGTCAGGCTGCCTTGCGCCACCGCGGCGTTGCGGCCCACCAGCGTGGGTCGGTCGCAGCCCTCGCCGCCCAGTTCGGCAGGCAGAGACCAGAGGGTCGCACGCTCGTCGAGCAGGATTTGCCAGAGTTCCGACGGCCAGGCGTCGGTCTCGTCGGTCGCGGCGTCGGCCCCGGCCAGGCGGCCGATCAGGGCGGCCAGGCGGGTGCGTTCGGAAGGGGAGTCAGCGTAGGGGGCGGCCAGGTCATCTGCGTCGGGGTGCGTCATGGACGCTATTTTATGGCCGCCGGGCCAAATGCCAAGCGGCCAGCCGCCCACAATGCCGCGGGGTCACTCGCGGGCCGACAGGTCGACCTCGCTGAGGATCTCGAACCCCTTGTTATGCAGGGTCGTCCCGGCCACCTCGATGTTGTCCACGTGCAGCGCCACCGCCGGCCGGCCGTGCGGCTGGATGATCAAGGGGTAGGCGTAATGCAGGTTCAGCTCGGCCTGGAGCAGCGCCATGCAGAGCTCGACCAGGGGCTGGGGGCCGTTGAACAGCTCGACGACCAGCAGCTCGTTCTCGGCGAAGGGGAGCTTGTTCTGTTCGAGGATCTCACGCCCTTGCTCGGGATGGCTGAGCATCAGGCGGACGACGCAGCAGTCGGCCGAGTCGGAAATCGAGAGGCCGACGATGCGCACCTTCGACCCCTGGAACGACCGGACGACCTCCAGCAATTGCCCCACGCGGTTCTCCAGGAAGACGGAGAACTGCGTGATCGACGGCCAGTTACGCGGCTGCATCGTCGCAAAGCCGACCTCGATCCCCTCGCCCTCGCCGAAACTCATGGACAAACCCCCATCTGCGGCCGGCCCCCCGCTCGATGCAGCAGTCCAGCCGGCCCCTTCCCCATCCCCGATGCCCCCTAGATTAAGAGAGCGACACCCCCTGGTCAATGGTCGGATCGCCCCCCCGGTCGGATCGGCCTGGTAAAGCCCTCCAGCGATCTCAGCCCGCACAACCCGACCGGGCACGCGGGGAGTCCGAGATTTTCGCCACGCTCGCATCGAATACCCGGCGCGGACGGAACGTCGACTAGTTGAACGCGTCGTGCCCGGGTCGAAAACCCGTGAGATCGACGGCCCGTTTCAGCCCCCCGCCCACGAGGCGCGGTATGTTTACCCGTTAGACTCGTCCTTCCCCCGGCCCTCAAACCCGGGCGATCGTCCTCCCTCGAACGACTCCGGCTGGGCGCCAATCCGCCCCCGATTGGCGCGAGTTTCACCGGCTCGGTATGACAGGAAAGGTGCTTAACATGGCCTCGCGATTCTCGACGCTCTCCATGCTCGCCGCCGGCCTGCTCGCCGCAGGCACGGCTTCGGCCGCCGACAAACCGACGAAGGCCGGCGTCCCGGTCAAGGCCGACGAGGCCCCCAGCGTCAGCCTCCTGGACGCGCTTCGCGCGGGCGACATCGGCGTCGACGCCGAGAGCGCCGGCAACGGCAAGATGACCCTGCACGTGACCAATCGCTCCAAGCGCCCGCTGAACATCGTCCTTCCCCCCGGCCTCGTCGCCAGCGGTGCCACCGGCCAGATGGGCGGCGGCATGGGCGGGATGGGCGGTGGTATGGGTGGCATGGGCGGCGGCATGGGTGGCATGGGCGGCGGCATGGGCGGTGGTATGGGTGGCATGGGCGGCGGCATGGGTGGCGGCGGTATGGGCGGGATGGGCGGCGGCATGGGTGGCGGCGGCCAGATGGGCGGCGGCGTTGTCCCCGCCATGATGGGCATGCGCATCCTCTCCAGCCTCGTCATGAGCCTCACCGGCGAGACCGACACCTGGGACTTCACCTCGTTCCAGCGTGGTATGGGTGGCATGGGCGGTATGGGTGGCATGGGCGGCGGGATGGGTGGCGGAATGGGCGGCGGGATGGGTGGCGGAATGGGCGGTGGGATGGGCGGCGGGATGCGGTCGGTGCCGGCGACGGGCCTGCCGTTCGCCACGCTGAATTCCGGCCAGACCCGCCATCTGCCGATCCAGCTGACGAGCCTGAACAACCCCGAGCAGTCCAACGGCCCGCTGGTGCCGCCCAAGGGAGAGAAGCTGCGGATCGGCGACATCGGCGAGCTGACGCAGAATCCTCGCGTGCAGAAGGCGCTGAAGAAGCTGGCCGCCGACAAGGCGCCGCAGGCCGTCTCGCAGATGGTGATGTGGAACGTGGCCTCGGGGCTCGACTGGGACGCGATCTCGCGCCTGGCCCAGCCCTGGGCCAACGCCCACGAGCTCTCCCTGGCCCGCACCTTCGTCGAGACCCTCGACTCGGCCCCCGCCGCTGACAAGGCCGTCGAGAGCGGCGTCCTGATGGTGGAAATCACCGACAAAGCGGGTCGAGCCAAGCTGGCCGAGGCCTACAAGGCCTGGCTCAAGGACAAGCTCGTCCTGGGCCTGAAGGCCGAGCTCGGCGTTCCCGAAGCCCCGAACGGCCCGGCCGTGGCCTGCAAGGTGACCCTCACCGACGAAGGGGCCACGGTGACCGTTGGTGTCAGCGACGGCCCCGGCGAGCGCTGGCTGCCCGCCGGCAAGTTCACCCTGCCGCTGGACAAGGCGGCCAAGCCCGAGGCCCAGCTCGAATCCCTCTCCTCGGGTGTCTCCGAGGGTGTCCTCGGCCGCCTGGTCCGCGCCCAGCTGACGAAGGGCCCGAAGGTCAAGGGCAAGGATACCTACCGGGTGAAGGTCGAAAATTACTCCCCGCTGATCCTCAACGGGGTGGCCCTCATCGGCCCCTCGCCCAGGGAGGATGAGCAGCCGAAGGCCCTGGCCGGGATGGCGCTTCCTCCCCGCCGGAGCTTCTCGTTCTCGGCGACCGGCGAGATCGTGGAGAAGTTGGGCCTGAAGAAGGGGATCAAGGTCTACGCCGCCGACCTCAGCGCCCTCTGAGGCCCTGCCGGCACGAGCTTCGAAGTCAGAACCGACGCCGCCCCGGGACGATCAGGTCCCGGGGCGGCGTCTTCGCGTTGGCGGGGGCAAAACGGGGTCATCGAGTGAGCCGCCGGACCTGAGATCCGGGAGAATCCCCCGTCAATCGCCCGTATTCGCGCAACGGGTCGGTCCATCCGGTCGGCCGTCTCCCGATGAGGCACCCGGAGCGAGACTTCCGTCTTTAGGGTCTTTGACTGCCGGGCGGCAATTGTTTCGAGTGCATTCCACACTTGTGGTAATCTCCGATTGAATAATGACCATCGGGCGTGAGTCACTATTGATATGGCGTGAGACTCAGAAGTACTCAACCCTCCGGAAGGTCGAGACCGGGTCGACCGACATTTGCCTGCATTAGCGCAACCCAGCTTCCCCCCAATTTCCCCCCCAAAATCCCCCCCAAATTTCGACGGCAAAAGCAGAGGCGCCGTCTTCCGATCGAACGCGACTCTCCTGACAGAAAGCCTGGTTACCATGGCAATCGCACTGTGCATGCTGATTCTGCTCGCCGGCAGCCTCCTCGCTTCGGGGACGGTCACTGCCGCAGATCTCGAGAATAGATCCAAGGACACCCCCTCCAGGGTCGAAGACGTCCCCCGTGTCGACCTGCTTGAGGGTCTCCGATCGGGCCAGGTCGGCGTCGACGCCGAGAGCGCCGGCGACGGCAAGATGACCCTGCACGTGACCAACCGGACCCGGCGTCCGCTGAACATCGTCCTTCCCTCGGGCCTCGTCGCTAGCGGCGCCACCGGCCAGATGGGCGGGATGGGCGGAGGCATGGGCGGCGGCGGGATGGGCGGCGGTGGCATGGGCGGCGGCGGGATGGGCGGCGGTGGCATGGGCGGCGGCGGGATGGGCGGCGGTGGCATGGGTGGCGGCGGGATGGGCGGCGGCCAGCGAGGCGGTTCGGGCGGCGGCGTTGTCCCCGCCATGATGGGCATGCGCATCATGTCCAGCCTCATCATGAGCCTCACCGGCGAGACCGACACCTGGGACTTCACCTCGTTCCAGCGCGGCATGGGTGGCATGGGCGGAATGGGCGGCGGCATGGGCGGTGGGATGGGCGGCGGGATGGGCGGCGGGATGGGCGGCGGCGGCATGGGCGGCGGGATGCGGTCGGTGCCGGCGACGGGCCTGCCGTTCGCCACGCTCAACTCCGGCCAGACCCGCCATCTGCCGATCCAGCTGACGAGCCTGAACAACCCCGAGCAGTCCAACGGCCCGCTGGTGCCGCCCAAGGGAGAGAAGCTGCGGATCGGCGACATCGGCGAGCTGACGCAGAATCCTCGCGTGCAGAAGGCGCTGAAGAGGCTGGCCGCCGACAAGGCGCCGCAGGCCGTCTCGCAGATGGTGATGTGGAACGTGGCCTCGGGCCTCGACTGGGACGCGATCTCGCGCCTGGCCCAGCCCTGGGCCAACGCCCACGAGCTCTCCCTGGCCCGCACCTTCGTCGAGACCCTTGACTCGGCCCCCGCCGCCGATCAAACGGTGGAAAGCGGTGTCTTGATGGTCGAGGTCATCGTCAAGGGCGACCGCGCCAAGCTGGCCGAGGCCTACAAGGCCTGGCTCAAGGACAAGCTGGTCCTGGGCCTGAAAACCGAGCTCGGCGTGCCCGAGTCGCCGACCGGCCCGGCCGTGGCCTGCAAGGTGATGCTCACCGACGAGGGGGCCACCGTGACGGTGGGGGTCAGCGACGGACCGGCCGAGCATTGGCTGGCCGCCGGCAAGTTCACCCTGCCGCTGGAGAAGTCGGCCAAGGCCGAGGCGCAGCTCGAAGCCCTCGCCTCGGGGGTCTCCGAGGGCGTGCTGGGCCGCCTGGTGCGGGCTCAGCTCACGAAGGGGCCGAAGGTCAAGGGGAAGGACACCTACCGGGTGAAGGTGGAGAACTATTCCCCGCTGATCCTCAATGGCGTGGCCTTGATCGGCCCTTCGCCGAAGGCGGATGAGCAGCCGAAGGCGCTGGCGGGGATGGCGCTTCCTCCCCGCCGGAGCTTCTCGTTCTCGGCGACCGGCGAGATCGTGGAGAAGTTGGGCCTGAAGAAGGGGATCAAGGTCTACGCCGCCGACCTCAGCGCACTCTGAGCTTGATGCGACTCAAGTCTTGAATCCAGAACCGACGTCGCCCCCGGCCCATCTCGGCCCGGGGGCGGCGTCGTTCTCATCGAGGACAATCCAGCCGTCAGATCCGCCCCGTCGCCAGGGCCCATGCGAAGGTGAACATCGCCGCCGCGACCATCCAGATCAGGTGATGCAGCCGGGATCTGGGCCTGAGCACCGACTCGCCGGGGCTCAGCGGGTTGTACCGGACATCCACATGGCTGCCGACCGGGTACCTGGCGGCGATCCGGCCGGCGAGGCCGGGGAATGACGCCGACATGATGACACCCAGGGTCAGGCGATCGCCGATGTAGCTCCGGCCGTTCACCTCGTACGAGAAAACCACTGCGGGCTTGTACAGGAGCCTTCTACGACGGTAGCTGGACTCGAAGTCGGGACGGGCGCGATAGGCCTCGACGCCGGCGGCCGTGATCCGTCCGGGCGCCACCGGCCAGGCGCAGGCGTCGCGCACCGCCCTGGCAAACACCGCCCCGAACAGGGAGACGGCCAGCCCGAACCCGGTCGCCGCGGCCACCAGCGGGGCCCGACCCGGGATCGCCAGATGGGGTCTCAGCCAGCCCAGGGCGTTGAAGTAGACGGCCGCCGCGATGAGGGGGCCGCCCACGAAGATGAGCAGCACGGCAAGGCCGCCCGCGACCATCGGGCCCGTCGGCAGGACTCGCTCCAGGACCGCCTTCGAGGGGTCGACCGGGTCATAATAGACCGTCACCGCGGTCCCCACCCGGTATCGCTCGAGGATCGCCTCCAGCTCCGACCCGGCCGTCTTCTCGGCGATGGTGAACCGGCTGCATCGATACGCCCGGCCCCCGACCTTGTATTCGTATTCCACGAACGGCTCATTGATCACCTCCGTGTCGCCGAAGTTCGATCGAGGGTCGCCGGGCTTGTTCCTGCGCGACTTGACCCTCGACGCGACGACTTTCCCGGCGGTCTCGGGCCAGCGCCCGACGACCTGGATCTCCCGGAGCTTCACCGCCAACGCGACGAGAATGAGCGCCGGGAACATCCCGATCACGAACGTGAAGAAGACGGCACCCGAAGACATCGGCAATCCTCTGACCTTTGGAAACCAGGCGCCAACGTTGACGCAACCCTAGCTTCGGTTCCAGGGCATCCACGCCAGCACCGTTCCCATCCCGCATGTGTTCGAAACCCCCGAGAACAGTAGGCCCGCCCCGACGAACGCGGGGATCGCCAGATAGGCCGGATTCAGGAAAAAGCCAAGCGCCGTCCCCGCCACCACCAGCAAGCCGGCCACAATCCGGACCTGCCGCTCCAGCGAGACCGATTTCTCGCCTCGGATCACCGGCAGGGCCGACGCCTCCCAGGCGACCATCCCCCCCTGCACGTTGACGACCCCCGGATAACCCGCGGCCTTGAACTTCTCGGCCGCGATCCGGCTCCGGCCGCCCGACCCGCAGATCAGGTAGATCGGCCCCTTCTTGTGCCCGGCACGGGCCCCCATGAACGCCTTCGGGTCCAGGCTGTCCAGCGGCACCAGGCGGGCGCCCACCGCGTGGACCCCCCGATATTCCCTCGGGGTCCGCACGTCCACCAGCTCGACGTCCTCGCCCCGCTTCCTCAACCCATCAAGCTCGGTCGGTGTGATCATCTCGACGCTCATCGCAGTTCCCCCAGCTCGAATTCGACCGTCAACCTCGCCCAGTATGGCGTCAGGAAAGAAAAGGCGATAATCGTCTTAAATTTCCCATTTTGCGTGATCGCCAGGGCCGGATTTCAGGATAGTACTTGATAGGGGCCTTGTTCGCGCGATGGTGCGCGGCCGGAGGCTCCTCGCCGGCGCGGGCGTCAACATCTTCGGAATCCGCACCCCAGGAAGCGAAGTTGCATCATGGGTACCCTCGAAGTGAGCCAGAGGCGCATCGACGCCAATCGCCGCAACGCCATGCGTAGCACCGGGCCTAAGACGGCCGAGGGCAAGGAAGCGTCTCGCCGCAACAGCCTGACCCACGGGCTGGCCGGATCAGGCGTGGTCGTCGCCGAGGCCGAGGCCAACGCCATCCGGGAACGACTCCGGCAGTGGAACGCGTCGCTCAGGCCCGCCAACGTCTTCGAGGAAACCCTGGTCGAGACCATCGTCGTCGAGTCCCTTCGCATCGAGCGTTGCCGCGCCGAGGACAATCTGGCCCGCAACATTCGCGCCCGTAAGGCCGAGCATTGCTGGGGCGACGAGCGCACCGCCGTCATCGCCCGCGAGGCCCGGTCCCTGGCCAAACGGCCCGCCGAGACCACCCTGGAGTTGGCCACTTCCTCGCCCGGCTGCGACTGGCTGATCGCCCGCTGGCGGATGCTCGGCCACGCGCTCGACACCAAGGGGGAGTGGACCGCCGAGCAGACCTCACTGGCCCTCGACCTGCTGGGCGTCGCCGCCGAGTTGCGTTCGGCATCGAGCCCCCTCGAGGCCCCCGAAGGCCTGGACTTGCTCGAACACCGCCAGGCCCTCGTCGACGACCAGCTCGAACGGCTCCTCAGTCGCCAGGAGCACTCGCTCGACCGCCTCGAAGACGAACTGCGCCAGGCCACCATGCACGGCCTGAACGTCACCGATGACCCAACCCTCAAGCTGATCAGGCGTTACGAGACGGCCAGCTTCCGCAGGATGACGTGGGCCCTCGGCCTCCTGACCAGGTCCCGCGCCGAAGTCCCCGCCCCAGACCAGGCCGACACCGACCGACCCGCCCCGCAGCCGACCCAAACCGCGCCCGAGCCCCGTGCAAAACGAAGCCACTCGGGCCAACCCAAGTTCACCGATGCCCTGAAACCCGAACCTGCGACCGCCCGACCGGTGGCGCAAAATCGGGCCGAAATCGCCCCCAGGCCAGCCGGCAACCGTCGCCAGGGACGCAGGTTGCGTCTGGAACAGGCCCGCCGTCGGGCCGCCGAGGCGTTGCTCCAGACCTGCTGATCGCGCCTCGGCCGCAATGTTCCGTTCGACACCAACCCGCCGGCTATTTCTCAATTCGATCGCAGAACCAGGAGAGGCGCGAGTCGACCGCACGGCCCTGGCCCCGCGTGCTCGCTCAGCGCAGGCGGAGGACGCCCAGGTCACCTTCGGCGATCCTGGTCAGGCGGGTCTCCACGATCTCGGGAGTGGCGGGTGCGTGGACGAGTCGTCCGGAAAGCTCGACGGGGCGATGAGTTGCGAGCCAGCCGACCATCTCGGCCACCACCTTTGCGTCCACTTCTTTGCCCTCGGCAAACGCCTCGGTGATGCCCGGCAGCCAGCGGCGCCCTTCGTCGGAGTCGAGCAGGTGGTTCGTCAGGGCCGTCGGCACCAGGCCGGGATAGACCGCGTAGATTCGCGTCCCGCCCGCGGGCTTTTCGGCGGCGACCGCCTCGACCAGCCGGACCAGGGCGGCCTGGGCCACGCAATAGGCCGACGCGAACGGGACGACCCCGTTGGAACCGGGGCCGACCAGCACCGCGATCGTCCCCCGGCCCGAGGCCTCGAGCGCCGGCAAGGCCAGCCGGATCGCCCGCTGCGTCCCGCGCACGGCCACCTCGACGTCGGCCCACCAGTTTTCAGGATCCACCGACCCCGTCGGCCCGACCGCCCGCCACCGCCCTGCGGCCGAGACCAGGGTGTCGCAGCCTCCCGACCAATCCAGGAACTGGCCGAAGGCGCGTTCGAACCCCGGTGCATCGAGCACGTCGGCCGCGAACCCGCGTGCCTCGCCCCCCTCCTCGACGATCGACGCCGCCACCGCATCGACCTCCGCGGACGTCCGCGCCAGCAGCCCCACGCGGGCCCCGCGCCCGGCCAGCTCCAGCGCGATCTCCCGCCCAAGACCCCGGCCGCCGCCCGTCACGAATGCCGTCGATTGCCCCTCGATTCCCATCACCGCTCCTCGGAGACCCGGGACGCCGACCGAACGCGGTCGGGCCAATGACTTTGGATTATGGGGCGCCCGCCGCCTGCCCGGCAACCCGCCGGGTTGTCACCAAGGACCCGGCCGTCCCGATCTCGGGGCGGAGTTCCCTTGTTCCATCCCGATCCGTGCCTTACGCTGGGGGGTGCGGTGCTTCTTGATTGCAGGCGGGCCAACCGGCCCTGCTTCAAGCCCCCCCGGCCCGGGTCTCTGCCCGGCCACCGCGACTCGATTGCCTCGATCCGTTCAAGAATCTCGCCAATCAGCCCGAATTCGTCCAAGGGGATGACCTGGATCGATAGGGACGTCGCCTAAACTCGAAACGACCGAGCATCCGCGAGACCGATCGACCCGACCCGACCCGGTCAAGAGGGGGGATCTCGATGACTTCGGCCTGCCGCCCCGGAACCCGTGCCCGCACGCGTGCCCCCCGCCGGGCCTCGGCCGCCCTCCTGGTCATCGCGTCGTCACTCTGGGCCTTCGGCGCCGGCCGGGCCCGGGCCCAGGAGCCCGCCCCCGAGCTGACCAGGTTCTTCGAGGCCGAGGTCCGCCCGCTGCTCGCCCAGAAGTGCTACAAGTGCCACGGGCCAGACAAGCAGGAGGGGGGCCTCAGGCTCGACTCCAGGGGGGCCATGCTCGAAGGGGGCGACGGCGGGCCGGCGATCGTCCCGGGCAAGCCGGCCGAGAGCGTGCTCGTCGAGGCCGTCAATTATGAGGGGGTCGAGATGCCCCCCGACGGCAAGATGGCCGACACCCAGAGAGCCACCCTCGCCCGCTGGGTCGAGGTCGGGGCCCCCTGGCCGGCCGGCGACAAGCCCGCCGCCAAGAAGGCCAAGCTCACCGACGAGGACCGCGCCTTCTGGTCGTTCCGGCCCGTCGCCCGCCAGGCCACGCCCGCCGTGGACGACGACGGCCGGGGCCGCAACCCCATCGACGCATTCATCTTCGCCGGGATATCCGCCGCCGGCCTCACCCCCGCACCCGAGGCCGACCGGCCGACCCTGATCCGCCGCCTCACCTTCGACCTCCACGGACTGCCCCCCGCGCCCGAGGAGGTCGACGCCTTCATCGCCGACACGCGGCCCGACGCCTACGAGCGGTTGGTCGACCGCCTGCTGGCCAGCCCGCGCTACGGTCAGCGCTGGGGCCGCCACTGGCTCGACCTGGTCCGGTACGCCGACTCCGATGGCTACAACCAGGACGCCTTCCGCCCCAATGCCTGGCGCTATCGAGACTACGTCGTCGATGCCTTCAACGCCGATCGCCCCTACGACCGGTTCGTGGCCGAGCAACTGGCCGGCGACGAGATCGACCCCGCGGACCCGACGATGAAGGTCGCCGTCGGCTATCTGCGTATGGGGACTTATGAGTACAACCAGCGCGACATCCCCGGCCAGTGGAACACGATCCTCAACGACGTGACCGACGTCACCGGCGACGTCTTCCTCGGCCTGGGCATGGCCTGCGCCCGCTGCCACGACCACAAGTTCGACCCCATCCTCCAGCGTGACTACTACCGCCTCCGGGCCTTCTTCGAGCCGATGCTCCCCGTGCAGGACGCCGAGCTGGCCGACGCTGCCGAACGCCGGCGACACGACGCCCGGATGGCCGCCTGGCGGGCCGAGACGGCCCAGATCCGCGGCGAGATGGAGGCCATCGAGCGCCCTGTCCTCGAGAAGCGGATCTTTGATGCGTTCGCCAAGTTCCAGCCCGAGACCAAGGCCCTCCTGATCACCCCCAGGGCCGAACGCAGCCCGGCCGACCACCAGCTCGCCGAACTTGCCTACCGCCAGATGACTTACGAATATGATCACATCGCCGATTTCATGAAGACCAGCAAGGACAAGGCCGCCTGGGACGCCTTGCGCAAGCGCCTGGCCGAGCACGACGCGGCCCGCCCCAAGCCGCTGCCCACCGCCCTTTCCGTCGTCGACGTCGGCCCCGAGGCGCCGCCCACGACCATCCCCGGAGACCGCACCAAAAGCCCCGTCGAGCCCGGATACCTGACGCTCCTCGACCCGTCCCCGGCCTCGATTCCCTCGGTGAAGCCGGGCGCCCGGACCACCGGCCGGAGGTCGGCCCTGGCCTCCTGGATTACCCGCCCGGACAACCCGCTCGCCGGCCGAGTGATGGTCAACCGGATCTGGCAGTACCACTTCGGCCGCGGCCTGGTCGGCACGTCGAGCGACTTCGGCCGCAAGGGAGACCTTCCCAGCCACCCCGCGCTGCTCGACTGGCTTGCCGGCGAGCTGGTTGACCGCGGCTGGAGCCTGAAGGCCATTCATCGCCTGATCCTGGGCTCGGCGACCTACCGGCAGTCGGCCCGCCACCCGTCGCCCGAGGCCGGCGCCAGGGTCGACCCCGAGAATCGCCTGCTCTGGCGGGCGTCCACCCGCCGCCTGGAGGTCGAGCCGATCCGCGACGCCATGCTGGCCGTCAGCGGCGAGCTGGACCCCGCCATCGGCGGCCCGCCGGCGCCGGCGACCTCGCCCCGACGGACCGTCGACACCCGGGGGATGCGCAACTCGCCCGACGCGATGCTCGACCGGTTCGACGCCCCCGACCCGTCGACCACCACCCCCCAGCGCAACATCACCGTGACCCCCCTCCAGTCGCTTCTGATGATCAACGGCACCTGGACCCTGGCCCGCGCCTCCGCCTTCGCAGATCGCCTGAAGGTGGCCGCCCCCGACGCCGAAGGCCGCGTGACCTTGGCCTATCGCCGCGCCTTCGGCCGGAACCCCGAGCCCGACGAACGGGCCGAGGCCCTCGCCTTCCTCCGCGACCAGCCCGGCGGCAAGGCCCCCGACACCCCCCTGGTCGACTTCTGCCACGCGTTGCTCAATTCCAGCGAGTTCCTCTATGTCGACTGACCGAGGGGGCCGACCCATGAGCGATGCACACACCGACCGACGCCCCGGCATGTCCAGGCGGGAGATGCTCATCCGAGGCGGCGGGGGCTTCGGCGCCCTGGCCCTGGCCTCGCTCCTGGGCGAGGGGAGGGCGTCCGCCGCCTCGACGCCCGCCTCACCCGCCTGGAAGATCCCGGCCCGCGCCAAGAGCTGCATCTTCCTGTTCATGGAAGGCGGCCCCAGCCACATCGACACCTTCGACCCCAAGCCCAGGCTCAACGACCTGGCCGGCCGGCCGCTGCCCGACAGCTTCAAGCCCGTCTTCACCCCGATGGGCGAGGGTCGAGCCCCGCTTCTGGCATCCAGGCGCAAGTGGAAACAGCATGGCGAAGGGGGATTATGGGTCTCCGACTGGCTCCCCCACACGGCCGGCTGCGCCGACGACCTGGCGGTCATCCGCTCGTGCTGGTCGGACGGCCTGAACCACGTCGGCGGCGTCTGCCAGATGAACACCGGCTCGACCCTGGCCGGCCGGCCCTCGCTGGGGAGCTGGGTCAGCTACGGCCTGGGCTCAGAGAACAAGGACCTCCCCGGCTACGTCGTCCTGCTGGACAGGCCCAGCACGGTGGCCGGCGGCCCGCGCAACTGGGGCTCGGGCTTCATGCCGGCCACCCATCAGGGGACGTCGCTGGGTTCGGGCGTCGAGGTCATCCCCAACCTGGGGACCCCCGAGGGGGTGGGCCCCGACCGCCAGCGGGGCAAGCTGGAATACCTCCGCAAGCTCAACGCCCGCCACGCTGGGGACCGCCCCGAGCAGACCGAACTGGACGCCCGCATCCGCGCCTACGAGCTGGCCTTCCGGATGCAGGCCGAGGCCCCGGGCGCCGTCGACCTGGCGACCGAGACCGAGGCGACTCGCACGATGTACGGCCTGGACCGCAAGGAGACCGCCGCCTTCGGCCGCAACTGCCTGCTGGCCCGCCGGCTGGTCGAGCGCGGGGTCCGGTTCGTCCAGCTCTACCACGGCGCCGGGTCGAAGTGGGACGCCCATCAAGGCATCGAGAAGAACCACTCCGACCTCTGCCTCTCCATGGACCAGCCCGTCGCCGCCCTGCTCACAGACCTGAAGCGCCGCGGCCTGCTGGACGAAACCCTGGTCGTCTGGGGGGGCGAGTTCGGCCGCACGCCGATGTCGGAGAAGGGGGACGGCCGCGACCACAACCCCTACGGCTTCACCATGTGGATGGCCGGCGCCGGCATCCAGGGGGGGCGCACCATCGGCTCCACCGACGAGGTGGGCCTGCACGCCGTCGAAGATCGCATGCATGTTCATGACTTGCATGCCACGATCATGCACCTGATGGGCCTGGACCACGCCGGCCTCGTCTACCTGCACAAGGGCCGCCCCGAGCGGGCGACCGTCAACGAGGGGGCCGTCTCCGAGAAGCTGGCCGGCGTCCGGGCCGTCTGAGTCGCCGCGGACGCCGGCCAGCCGCTCACTTCGCCGGGCCGGGCGAGACCAGCACGGCCTGGTACACGCTCTTGTCGCCCTCGTCCTGCACAAAGGCGACGACCGACATGTGCTCCAGCGGGATCGAGGGGAGGGCCCTGGGGAAGGGGGCCCCCTGCCGGGCCCGGTCGGCGAGCTGCTTCTCGAGCTCCTTGCGGAGCTGGCCGAGGTCGACGGTTTCCTCGGCATCGGCCTTGCCGTCGGCGAACACCTTGCCGCCGACGCCGCCCGGCATGGCACGGACCACGTGGTGGTGGAACCGGACCGAGTTGCCGCCGATGTACTTGACCTCGTCCTCGACCAGGGCCAGCCGCAGCCTGAGCTTGGCATTGGGCGAGGGGTCGCCGACGACCTTCGCCGAAGCCCGGATCGTCAGGACGTCGCCGGCCCGGTCGGCCTTGAGGTCGATGTTGGCCCTGGCCTTCGTCTCCAGGATCCGGTCGATCAGCCCCTGGCTGGCCTCGTAGACCTGCGCCGAAGCGGCCAGGGGGCCGCCGCCCGCCTCGCCGGGCTCGCCACCGAAGATCAGGGTCGGGGTGCCTCGCACGTCATAGAACTGGGCCCGAGCCTCGGCGTCGGCATTGGTCAGCGGATCGGGGCCCGGCACGTGCAGGTGATACTGAAGCGTGATGACATCTTCGGGTTTGTAGGCTTCGATCAGGGCGTCGAAGGCGGCGTCCGCGGCCAGGCAGGGGGGGCATTCGGTCCCCGTGAACAGCTCCACCAGGGCCACGCGGTCGGCCCCCTTCATGCGCCGGCCTGCGAACGGGGTCGGGTCGAACGGGGGGACGAGCTTGCGATAGCTGGCGTCCAGCTCGGGTTCCATGGCCACGCGGCGGGCACGCAGCTCGGCCTCGGCCTCGGGGTCGTCGGCCAGCTTGGCGGTATCGGCCATGAGCTGGATCATGTCGGCCCGCCGCTCGACCGGGACTCCGGCGGGCATCGCGGCCTCGGCCTCGCGGGCTAGCTTCAGGGTCAGGCCGGCGTAATTCCGCTGCCCGGCCAGCGAGCTGAGCGCGACGTTGCGGATCTCGCCGATCCACTCGGGCCCGTAGACCTTCGCCGATTCGACCCAGCGTTCCAGCAGGGCGCGGACCTCGGCCTCGGACAGCTTGAGGGCGGTCGCGCCGGCGAGCAGGTCGGCGTGGGCCAGCGTCGAGGACGGGTCGTCGCGGTGATTCGCGATCAGGTCGCTGAGCGCCTGCTTCCGCAGCTTGAGGTCGGACAGCTTGCGGGCGGCCATCGTGTCCTTATAAAGCTGCCCCTCGACCAGCGGGCCGAGCTTGCGCTTCGTCGACTTCTCGAGCTTGGCGGGGAGGTAGCTCCCCCCCTGGAGGAACGTCCCGCGATAGGTGGGGGTGGCCTCGCCTCGTGACAGCGTGCCGGCGAACTTGCCCTCGCCGGCGGCCGAGATGACGGTCAATCCCAGCGACCCATCCTTGCGGTCGACGGCGACGACGCTGGCGGATTGGAGCAGGTCCTTCTGCGCTTCCCGGACGTCGGCCGCGGGCTTGCCATCGGCCTGCTTGGCGTCGAGCAGGAGCGTCTCGAAGTCGCCGAACGGGAGCAGGACGAGCTTCCAGGTCCCTTCCCACTCCGGGTCCGCGGCGAGCGAGGCAGCCCCCGAGGCCGCGACGATCGAGCAGGCGAGCGCCAGGGTTCGCGTCCAGGTTTGCATCGATCCAGATCCTCGCTTGGGCTGACTCATGATGATGCGAAGGCAAGTCGACGACGTGCCCCGCCGGCCGTTGAGTTTAACCCTAGCCAGGCCCGGGGGACAATCGCGCGGGGGCGAATCGCCGAGGGGCGAGGCCGCTGATGGCCTCGCCCCCCACGATGTCGGAGTGAATCTCGGTCTCGTCCCGGCTCACATGAAGGGGCGGGCGATGTTGCCGTGGTCGAGCGGGGTGGGCAGGTCGGTCTGGCCCATCAGGGTCAGGTCGATGGTGCGGGCCGCGTGGCGGCCCTCGGCGATCGCCCAGACGATCAGGCTCTGGCCGCGAGCCATGTCGCCCGCGGCGTAAACCTTGTCGACCGAGGTCCGCCGATGTCCGTCGGTCTTGACGTTGCCGGCGCCGTCGAGCGTCACGCCGAGCTGGTCCAGCAGGCCGCCCGGCTCGGGGCCGGAGAAGCCCATGGCCAGCAGCACGAGGTCGGCCGGGTAGACCTTCTCGGTGCCGGGGATCGCGACGAACCTGGGACGGCCGTCGACCATCTCCGACTTGACGTGCACGGTCTCGAGCGCGGTGACTCGTCCCCCCTCGCCGACGAGCCGCTTCGTCTCGATAGAGAACTCGCGGACCACCCCTTCTTCGTGCGCCTGGGCCACGCGGAAGACGTTGTCCCACTGCGGCCAGGGGTTGTTGGCTTTCCGGCTATCGGGCGGGCGAGGGACGATCTCGAACTGGTGGACGCTGGCGCATCGGTGGCGGTTGGAGGTGCCCAGGCAGTCGGCACCGGTGTCGCCGCCGCCGATGATGATGACGTGCTTGCCCGTGGCGGTCACCGACGTCTTCTCGGGCAGGGTGTCGCCGGCCACCCGCTTGTTCTGCTGCGGCAGGAAGTCCATCGCGAACATCACGCCTTCAAGCTCGCGACCCTCGATGGGCAGGTCGCGCGGCTTGGTGGCACCGCCTGCCAGGCAGATGGCGTCGAACTCGGCCAGCAGTTGCTCGCCGGTGACATCCACGCCGACGTTGACGCCGGCGCGGAACACGACGCCTTCGCCTTCCATCTGGCCAATCCGCCGGTCGAGGAACCGCTTCTCCATCTTGAAGTCGGGGATCCCGTAGCGGAGCAGGCCGCCGATGCGATCGGCACGCTCGAAGACGGTGACCTCGTGGCCGGCGCGTCGCAACTGCTGCGCGGCGGCCAGGCCGGCGGGGCCGCTGCCGATGACGGCGACCTTCTTGCCGGTCAGGACCTGCGGCGGGCGCGGGACGATCCAGCCTTCGTCCCAGGCCCGATCGACGATCGACAGCTCGATTTGCTTGATTGTCACCGGCTTGTCATTGATGCCCAGCACGCACGACGACTCGCAGGGCGCCGGGCAGAGCTTGCCGGTGAACTCGGGGAAGTTGTTGGTGGCGTGCAGGCGGTCGATGGCGGCGTGCCAGCGGTCGCGGTAGACCAGGTCGTTCCAGTCGGGGATCAAGTTCCCGAGCGGGCAGCCCTGGTGGCAGAAGGGGACTCCGCAGTCCATGCAGCGGGCGCCCTGGTCGCGCAGCTTCTCGACCGGGAAGGGGTTGTACACCTCCCGATAATCGTTGATGCGTTCGTCGATCGGCCTGCGGGTCGGCGTCTCGCGCAGGATCTCCAGAAAACCGGTCGGCTTACCCATTGCTCACCTCCAATTCGACGCTGTCTTGCTTGCGCTGGGCGGCCAGACGCTGTTCCTGGAGCACTCGGCGATAGTCGGTCGGCATGACCTTGACGAACTTGGAGACGGCCCAGTCCCAGTCGGACAGGAGCCGCTTGGCGACCTCGCTGCCGGTGTAGCCGGCATGCTGGATGAGAAGGTCGCGGGCCAGCTCGACGTCTTCGTGCTCCTGGAGGGCTTCGAGATCAACCATGCCCAGGTTGCAGCGGGAGGCGAACTCACCCTCCTCGTCGAGGACGAAGGCGGTGCCGCCGCTCATCCCCGCGGCGAAGTTGCGGCCGGTCGCGCCGATGATCACGGCCACGCCTCCGGTCATGTATTCGCACCCGTGATCGCCGACCCCTTCGACGACGGCCATCGCGCCCGAGTTCCGCACGCAGAAGCGTTCGCCGGCTCGGCCCCGGAAGAAGGCGCGGCCGGCGGTGGCCCCGTACAGGGCGACGTTGCCGGTGATCACGTTGTCCTCGGCCACGAAGGTCGAAACCTTGGGCGGGAAGATGACGATCTTGCCGCCGGAGAGCCCCTTGCCCACGTAGTCGTTGGCGTCACCTTCCAGGGTCAGCGTCATCCCCTTCGGAACGAAGGCGCCGAAGCTCTGGCCGGCGGAGCCCTTGAAGTTCAGGCGGATCGTGTCGTCGGGCAGGCCCGCGCCACCGTAGCGGCGGGTGACCTCGCTGCCGAGGATGGTGCCCACAGTGCGGTTGACGTTTTTGATGGGCGACTCGATCACCACCGGCTCGCCTCGCTCCAGGGCGGGGGCGGCGGGGGCGAGCAGGGTCTGGTCGAGCGCCTGGTCGATCCCGTGGTCCTGGTCGATCATTCGCCGGACGGCGGCGCCGGGGACGTCGGGGCGGTGGAAGATCTTGGAGAAGTCGAGCCCCTGCGTCTTGTAGTGGTCGACCGCGCGGGCGGTCTCCAGCAGGTCGCTGCGCCCGACCATCTCGTCGAAGGTCCGGAAGCCGAGGCGGGCCATCAGCTCGCGGGCCTCCTCGGCGATGAACTTGAAGAACTGGACGACGTGCTCGGCCCGGCCGGCGAACTTGGCCCGCAGGGTCTCATCCTGGGTGGCGATGCCCACGGGGCAGGTGCCCAGGTGGCAAACACGCATCATGATGCAGCCCATGACCACCAGGGGGGCCGTCGCGAAGCCGTATTCCTCGGCCCCCAGCAGCGCGGCGATGACCACGTCGCGGCCGGTCTTCAACTGGCCGTCGGCCTGGACCACGATCCGGTCGCGGAGCTTGTTCAGCACCAGGGTCTGCTGGGTCTCGGCCAGGCCGAGCTCCCAGGGGATGCCGGCGTGCTTCAGCGACGTGAGCGGGCTGGCCCCGGTCCCGCCGTCATGCCCCGAGATCAGGACGACGTCGGAATGGGCCTTGGCCACGCCTGCGGCGACGGTGCCGACGCCGACCTCGGCCACCAGCTTCACGCTGATCCGCGCCCGTGTGTTGGCGTTCTTCAGGTCGTGGATGAGCTGGGCCAGGTCCTCGATTGAGTAGATGTCGTGGTGCGGCGGCGGGCTGATCAGGCCCACGCCGGGGGTCGAGTGCCGGACCTTGGCGATGTAGGGCGAGACCTTGACGCCGGGGAGCTGCCCCCCCTCGCCGGGCTTGGCCCCTTGCGCCATCTTGATCTGGATCTCATCGGAGTTGACGAGGTATTCGCTCGTCACGCCGAACCGGCCCGAGGCCACCTGCTTGATGGCACTGCGGCGGCTGTCTCCGTTGGCATCGGGCGTAAACCGGCGCGGGTCTTCGCCCCCTTCGCCCGTGTTGCTCCGGCCTCCCAGCCGGTTCATGGCGATGGCCAGCGTCTCGTGGGCTTCCTCGCTGATCGAGCCGAGGCTCATGGCCCCGGTGGCGAACCGGCGGACGATCGAGTCGACCGATTCGACCTCCTCGATCGGCACCGGCGTACACTGGTCGAAGCCGAACGAGAACAGGCCGCGGAGGGTGCAGAGCCGCTCGCCCTGCTCGTCAACGGCGCGAGTGTATGACTTGAAGAGGTCATACCGACCGCTCTTCGTCGCGTGCTGGAGGCGATAGACGGTCTCGGGGTTGAACAGGTGGAACTCGCCGTCGCGGCGCCACTGGTACTGGCCCCCCTCGGAGAGCAGGATCGGGCCGACCTCGCGGGGTGTGTAGGCCTGGCGGTGCAGCTCGACGACGTCGCGTGCGATCTCGGGCAGGCCGATGCCGCCGATCCGCGAGGCGGTCTTCTTGAAGTAGCGGTCGATGAAGGCGGAGTTCAGGCCGATGGCCTCGAAGATCTGGGCCCCCCGATAGCTCTGGATCGTGCTGATGCCCATCTTGGACATCACCTTCACGACCCCCTTCTTGATCGCCTTGCGATACTTCTCGACCGCCTCGATGTGCGTGATCCCGTCCTTCAAGGCTCCCTGGCCGGTCAGGGCGTCCAGGGTCTCGAAGGCGACGTACGGGTTGATCGACCCGGCGCCGTAGCCCAGCAGCAGGGCGAAGTGGTGGTTCTCGCGGGCGTCGCCGCACTCGACGACCAACCCCGCCTTGGTGCGCAGGCCCTTCTCGACGAGGTGATGGTGCAGGCCGGCGCAGGCGAGCAGCGACGGGATGGGGGCCATCTCGGCGTTGACGCCGCGGTCGGACAGGACGATCAGGCTGGCCCCGGCGTCGATGGCCGCGACGGCCGAGTCGAACAGGACGTCGAGCGCCTTCTCAAGCCCCTCGGCCCCCTGCGAGGCGCGGAAGAGCATGGGGACCACGGCCGACTTGAAGCCGCGGTAGCCCTCCAGCAGCTTGATCCGGGCGGTTTCGTCGTTGTCCAGGATGGGCGAGTCGAGCGCGATCTGCTTGCAGCTGTCGGGGCCGGGCATCAGCAGGTTGCACTCGCCGCCGGCGACCGTCTTGACGCTGGTGACCAGCTCCTCGCGGATGGCGTCCAGCGGGGGGTTGGTCACCTGGGCGAAGAGCTGCTGGAAGTAGTTGAACAGCGACTGGGGCAGGTCGGAGAGCACGGCCAGGGGGGTGTCGGTCCCCATCGAGCCGATCCCTTCCTCGCCGGAGGTCCCCATCGGGCCGATGATGTACTTGAGGTCTTCCAGCGTGTAGCCGAAGGCCCGCTGCCGCTTCAGGAGCGTGTCGGGGTCGGGCTCGGGCAGGTGGGGCGCCTCGGGCAGCTCGCTGAGCTTGACCTGGTGCTCGGCCAGCCAGTCGCCGTAGGGCTGGGAGTTGGCCAGCGAGTGCTTCAGCTCGTCGTCGTCGACCAGGACGCCGCGTTCCAGGTCGACCAGGAACATCCGGCCCGGCTCCAGGCGTCCCTTCCGCTCGATCTCCTCGGCGGGGATGTCGAGCGCCCCGACCTCGGAGGCCATGATGACCATGCCCCCCTTGGTGATCCAGTAGCGGCTGGGCCGCAGGCCGTTGCGGTCGAGCACCGCGCCGATGGACTTGCCATCGGTGAACCCGATGCATGCCGGGCCGTCCCAGGGCTCCATCAGGCTGGCGTGGTAGGCGTAGAAGTCCTTCTTCGCCTGCGACATCGACTCGTGCCCTTCCCAGGCTTCCGGGATGAGCATCATCATCGCGTGCGGCAGCGAGAAGCCGGAGCGGACCAGCAGCTCGACGGCGTTGTCCAGGCAGGCGGTGTCGGAGAGCCCCTCGCGGATGATCGGGACCAGCTTCTTCACGTCGCCCGGCTCATACTTGTCCGACTCGAACTGGGCCTCGCGGGCACGCATCCAGTTGATGTTGCCGCGGAGCGTGTTGATCTCGCCGTTGTGCGAGATCATCCGGTACGGGTGGGCCAGCTCCCAGCTCGGGAACGTGTTGGTGCTGAACCGCGAGTGGAACAGGCAGAGGGCGCTGACGAGCCGCTCGTCGCCCAGGTCGTCGGCATAGTACGACGAGAGCTGCTCGACGGTGAGCATCCCTTTATAGACGAGCGTCTGACAGGAGAGGCTGGAGAAATAGAAGTACGTGTGGTCTTCCAGCCCGCTGTCGATGATCTCGGTCTCGAACCGCTTGCGGATGACGTAGAGCTTGCGCTCGAACGCGTCCTCATCGGCGATCGACGGGCCGCGGCCGACGAAGGCGTGGTCCATGGCCGGCTCGACCGACTTGGAGCCGTCGCCCAGGTTGGAGTTGTCGACCTTCAAGGGGCGCCAGCCGAGGAAGGTCTGGCCCTCCTCCTCAACGATCCGTTCGAAGAGCGACTTGCCGAACGCCTGGCGTTCGGCGTTGGGCGAGGCGAAGAAGGCGCCGACGCCGTAATGGCCGGCGGCGGGCAGCTCGATGCCGATCTCCGCGCACCTGGCGGAGAGGAAGGCGTGGGGGACCTGGATGAGGATGCCCGCGCCGTCGCCGGTGTTGCCCTCGCAGCCGCAGGCGCCCCGATGGTTGAGGTTGATCAGGGCGGTGATGCCGTCGCGGACGATCTTGTGCGACTTGCGGCCTTTGAGGTCGGCAACGAACCCGACGCCGCAGGCGTCATGCTCGCGTGCGGGGTCGTAGAGGCCCTGGGCTTGGGGGAGGCCGTGACTCATCGTTTGGGACCCTTCTCAACTCGCGCCTGGCGCTACTTGGGATCGCGTCGAACTGGGCCGGGCAGGGGGCCCCGGCGGCTTCGGGCCCGGTGGAAGTCCCGGGCGATTGACGTTGAAATGGACAGAGGCCGGCGACCCTGGGCTCGCACCTGGGCGGGCCGGTCGAGGTCTGGGGGCAGCCGGCCTGGCTTACTGGGCCAGGGGGACGTGCCCCTCGGCAGGTTTGGATACGGCCGTGGCCGCGGCGGTCGTCGCGGTCGCGCCGGCGGTCGTCGCGTGGGCGTCGGCCCCGCCTTCGTCGGCGGTCAGCAACGCCAGGAACCGGGCCGCGGTGGGCCCCAGGGTCTGGCCCCTGCGGTGCAGCACGGCCAGAGGGCGCGTCAGCTTCGCGTCGGCGAAGGGGACGCTGCACAAGGTGCCGGCGGCCAGCTCACGCGCCAGCGTCGGCTCGGGGAGGATGGCCACGCCGGCGGGGATCTCCACGGCGCGCTTGATGTTCTCGATATTGTCGAATTCCAGGGCCACTTGCACGTGGATGCCGTGGGCCCGCAGGAACTTGTCGATCGCCCGGCGGATCGAAAGGTCGGCGTCGAAGCCGACGAATCGCTCGCCGTCCAGCTCGGCGACGCCCACGGACGCGCGGCCGGCGAACCTGTGCGTCGGATGGACGGCCAGCACCATCGCCTCCTCACGCCAGGGGATGGCCCGGAGCTCGGGCCACTTGCGGGGGTACGAGATCAGGCCCAGCTCGGCCGACTCGTCGATCACGCTCTCCACCACCCGCCTGGGGTGCAGATATTCGACCCGGACGCTGGCCCCGGGATGCTGGCGCTCGAACTTCGAAGAATACTGGCTCATGTGGTTGAGCCCGACGGAGTAGATCGACGCGACACGCACCGTCCCGACCACATTCCCCGCATCGGTCGCGGCGGCCTTGGCCCGCCCTTCAATCTCCAGGTAGCGGCCGACCAGGTCCTTGCAACCCTCGTAATAGACCTTCCCTTGCGGGGTGGGGACCAGGGGACGCTTGGACCGGTCGATCAACTTCACTCCGAGACGATCCTCGAGCTGGTGGACGGTCTGACTCGCGCACGACTGCGAGACGCTGTTCTCGGCCGCTCCCCGTGAGAAGCTCGCCCAGCGCACCACATCGCAGAAAATCTTCAGAGCTTCGAGCTGCATCGTCCGCCAGGCCCCGTCGGGGGTCGCTAATTATCAATAATAGAAGGTTGGCGGTATCGGGATTGGTAATAGTAAAGGCGGGAACGAACCTCAAGTCAAGGGGGAAGCCCCCGACCTCGCAAGATGTTGCGGCCGATGACCGCCTCGGTTGCGATCGAGGCCAGGTCTCACTCCCTTCAACGGCAACCGGGATTCAGGCCGAGAATCGGGGCCCGGCCTGGGTTGTTGTCCGATTCGTGCTTAATTCCCCCAGCTTGCCCCGGCACGCACGAGCCCACGCCGACAAGGCGGTCGACTCGCCGTTCGGGGCCGGGCAAACCTCGCGACGAATTGCCGACTGCATGGTGGCGGGGGCGTGGCCATTCGGGCATCCTCTAGGCGCCTCTCCCGGCCTTCGAGCATCGCTGAGATGTGCCTCATCAGGATTCGCCTTGCATCCGTCGCCGCAACCGCAGCCTTGCTGGCACTCTGCCCGGCCTCGGCCCGATCCGGCACCTATCCGCAGCTTGTGGCGACGCAATATGACGCGGGGGCGAAGGTGCCCCCGCCGACGGTCGTCTTGCCCGATCTGGACGCGAGCAAGCTGCCCCCGGGGGCGAAAGTCATCTCGTCGGCCAGGGCGGCGAGCGGCCGTGTCTGGGTCCTCACCGATCAAGGGCCGTTCCGGTCGACGGCCGGCGGCGGGTTCGAGCCGCTGGACATCGGCCCGCATGTGCTGGAGCCCGGCCAGCCCGAGGTGCGCTGGGGGGCCAAGATCTCGTCGCTGGTGTCCGACCCGACCGGGCATATCTGGGCTGGCACCGATCGGGGCATCTACCTGTCCGACGGCGAGCAGTGGTGGCAGAGCCTGAATCGGCTCGACGGGGTCCCGTTCGAGACCATCAACTGCCTGCACCTGACGCCCAACGGCGACCTCTGGGCGGGCACGCCCGAAGGGGCCTGGAGGCTGCGCGACGGCCAGTTCCGCTACTTCTGGGGGCGACGCTGGCTGCCCGATAACGACGTCCGGGCCATCTGGACGGATACAGATGGACGGGCCTGGTTCCGGACGAAGACGGGGCTCGCCAGCATCGAAGAGGCGTCGATGACGCTCGCCCAGAAGGCGGCGCATTACGACCGGATCCTCCAGAGTCGCCATAACCGACGCGGGTACATCTGCGAGATCGACCTGAAGACGCCCGGCGACCCGACCAAGGGGGCCATCTACGACGCCAGCGACAACGACGGCCTCTGGACCTCGATGTACGTGGGCGCCATGGCCCTGCGGTACGCGGCGACGAAGGACCCGGCGGCCCGCCAGCAGGCGAAGGCCTCGATGGACGCCCTGCTCAACCTGGAGCGCCTCTCGGGCATCCCCGGCTTCCCGGCCCGATCGATGGTCACCGACGCCGAGATCGCCGCCGGCATCCGCGGATTCGACCCCGAGGGCACGGTCCACGCGCCCGGCGACAAGACGAAGGTCTGGTATCGGTCGAAGGCCAGGGAAGGGCTCTGGTGCAAGGGTGACACCAGCAGCGACGAGCTGGACGGCCACTACTTCGCCTGGTTCCTCTACCACGACCTGGTGGCCGACGACGCCGAGAAGCGCGAGATCGCCGCGGTCGTGCGCCGGGTGACCGACGGGATCATCGAGCACGGCTTCACGCTGGTCGACCACACCGGCCGCAAGACGCGCTGGGGGATCTGGGCCCCCGAGCTTATCAACAACCACCCGCTCTACTACGACCTGCGGGCCCTGAACTCGCTGGAAATCCTCTCATTCCTGAAGGTCGCCGAGCACATCACCGGCGATTCTAAGTACGCCGAGGCGGCGAACAAGCTCATCCGCGAGCATCATTATCTGATCAATAGCCTGCTGATGCGCCGGGGGGCGACCGGGAGGTTCCCGGACATCAATCACTCCGACGATGAGCTGCTGTACCTCGTCTACTATCCGCTTCTCATGCTGGAGAAGGACCCGGCGCGCAGGCGCGTGCTGGTGCAGAGCATCGCCCGGACCTGGGAGCCGATCGAAGGCGAGCAGGCGATCCGGCCCGAGCACAACCCCTTCTACAACTTCATCTATGGCGCGACCACCGGTCGCCGCTGCGACGTCGACGAGGCCAAGATCACACTCCAGGACTGGCCCCTGGACCTCGTCTCATGGACGACGAAGAACTCGCAGCGCCACGACGTGCGCATGACCAACGCCCCGGGAATCCGTCGCCACAGCTCGCAGCTCGATCGAGTGCTCTCGCCGGCCGAGCGGTCGCAGGCTCGCTGGAACAGCAATCCCTGGGTGGCCGACGGGGGCCACGCGGGCAGGACCGAGGACGACGGGGTCGCCTGGACGGTCGCGTACTGGCTGGGCGTGCATCACGGCTATCTGTCGCCGGACGAATGAGCCGGGATCGTCATCCATCCGGGGCGAGCCGCGAATGCGACGACGAACGCCGGCGACCGCGGAATCGGACCGGCGCAGGGCCTTTCCGCAGGCCATGACGGGTCCGATCGCCTCGGACTTCGGGGTATCGCCACCTTCCGACGGCCCGATGTTCCTCGAGACCCGAATGGGGCGAACCCCGGCCGATCGTCCCGACCCGGGGAGGGTCGCCGACGATCGGCCGGGGCTCGCGATCGACTGCCTGAATGGCAATGTGATTATGCGGGGATGTACGTGATGCCGCTCGCCTTGGTCAGGTTGACGTTGCCCGAGGCATTCGCCGCGATCACGTTTCGCTGCACCACGGTGCCGTGGTTGTTGCCGAAGGCGAGGAGGCCGTAGCGGCGATTCCCCACGATCTGGTTGCCCGAACCGGGAACGCTCCCGCCGATGTTGACCTTGCGGGCGGCGGCGAGCGTGACGCCGTTGCCTGCATTGTCGCCGATCTCATTGCCCAGGACCCGCGTCCCGGCCGAGTGGCCCGCGACGACGACCCCATCCCCGCCGTTCTTCCTGATCAGGTTGGCCAGGACCGTATTGCTGGAGGAGGACTGGATCGTCAGGCCGTTGCCGCCGCTGTTCTCGATCCGGTTCTGGAGGGCCCCGGGCCCGCCGATCGTGGTGGACGAGGTGCCGGATCCGAGGTAGATGCCGCCAAGCGTGTTGCCCAGGTCGCCCGCGCCGTGGAAGTTGGTGCCGACGAATGTGTGGAAGATGGCGTTGTTGCGGGCGGAGCCGGTGACCTCGACGCCGTAGCGCCCGTTCGCCGAGAGCGTTACCTGCGGCACGACCGAGGGCTGGAAGCCGCCGATGACGTTGTGATGGGCACGTCCTGAGAGCTTGATGCCGCTACCCGCGTTGGGGATGGCCACCGTGATGTTGGTGTTCGTCCCGGCCGCGACGTCGTAAATCTGCACTCCGGTCGCGTTGCCGCCCAGCTCGATGCCGTTGCCCCGGTTGCCCGAGATGATCGACGTGCGGACCTGGTTGTTCCCGCCGCTGGAGGTGATCAGGATCCCGTTGCCCCGGTTCGGCGCGGCGCCCCCGAATGCATAGACGCCTCCGAACGTGTTGAACGAGATGAACCCGCTGGCCGTGTCGCGCACCTCGATGCCGTTGCGGTTGTTGCCCGAGATCACGTTGCCCAGCGGGATCACGCCGCCGACCTGCGTGTTCCTGGACGACCCCGAGATCAAGAGCCCGTTGCCGCCGTTGGCCACGATCGAGGCGTTGTTGGCCCCGACGCCCATGAAGTTGGCCTGAACCATGGTGTTATTCGAGTTGGTGATCCGCAGGCCGTTGCCGCCGTTGCCGCTGAGCACGTTGTAGAAGACGAACGGGTCCTGGCTGAAGGTGCAGCCGATCAGCGAATTGGCGTCGGCATTCTCGATCGCCACGCCGTCCAGCTTATTTCCCAGGGCCGCATTGCCCGAGGCCGTCGTCCCCACAAAGTTGCCGCTCAGCAGATTTTCATGGGAACCGTCGTTGATGAGCACGCCGTTGCCGCCGTTGCCCGAGACGAGATTGCCCTGCGGGGGGCGGGCGAAGACGCCGGCCGTCGGGTCGTTCCCGGCCGTGGCCTGGCCGCCGATGACGTTGCGGGCCGCACCCTTCGTCAGCAGGATGCCGTTCTTGGCGTTCCCGCGCTTCAGCGTGCCGGTCGCGTCGGTCCCGATGTAGTTCATGGCGATCACGTTCGCGTCGGACCCATAAACCCCAATCCCGTTGCCGCCGTTGCCGGCAATAACGTTGGAGAGCTGGAATTCGGAGTTGACCGTCGCCTGGAACGCACTCTCGCCCGAGCTGTCGGTGATGATCCCGACGACCTGATTACCGTAGACCGAGTTGGCGCTGGGGATGCCCTTGTCGCCGGGGGATTGCAGGTTGACCCAGACGGCGTCGCCGAAGCTGCCGTCCGTGTTGCGCCTGACCGTGACCAGCGAGCCCTGGACGAGGCCGGTTCCGCCGGTGGTCTGGACCGAGTCGGCGCTGAGGGTGTAGACCCCCTTCTCGACGCTGCTGATCCCCTCGAAGTGCGCGATGTAGTCGGTGCCGACGACGCCGTTGGGATACTCGAAGGTCTTCCAGTTGCTGAACTGGCCGGTCGCGGAGTCATAATCGACGAGATAGGCCTCGCCGATCGGTCGCCTCTGGCCATCGAGGTTGTTCACGCTGAGGTTGCTGTAGCCGCCGCAGATGGTGTACTTCGTGCCGCCGTTGGACCAGATCCCGTAGGCGGTGTTGCTGGTCGAGCCCGGGTAGACGACGCTCGCCGCGAACGTGCCCGACGCGAGGTCGTAGACGTAAGCCTGGCCCGGGCCAAGCGGCTGGCCGCTCGAGGTCGGGGCGTCGGAGTTGCCCACGGCCAGACCGCCCATGGTGCTGTGGACGAAGTTGAACTTCGAGCCCGGGTAGTCGATTGTCCGGTAATTCCCGGTCCCCGCGGTGAGTTCCGCCGTCGTCCCCTCGAAGAGGAACCCGTGGACGACCGCCGAGTCGGGTGAGGGGATGTTGGTCTGATAACTGCCCACCACCCGCACGCGGCCGTTGCCCAGGTTGTCCGGGCCGTAGGCGCTGGTGACCGTGGAGAAAGGGACCTGAACGGGATAGCTCGTGCCGACCCCTTCGATATTGCCGACGAAGAGCAGGCCGGTCGTGTTCGACGTGCCCGAGATCAGGTACTGGCCGGCAACATCGCCGCCACGGATACCCTGCCAGTAAGAAACTGGCTGCGTCGTCACCTGGTCGGAATTGTAGAAGGTGACGCCCGAGACCGGGTTGGCGTTGCCGATCAAGTTGCCATGCGACGAGGCGTTGATCTGGAGGCCGTCCCCGCGGTTGCCGGCCGAGGTCCTGCCGTCGGCACGTAGGCCGATGTAATTACCGGCCACCGTGATGCGCGAGGCGTTGAGCGTGACGCCCGCGTTGCCGGCCTTCACCAGCGAGAGCGACTTGAGGGTCGAGCCGTCGGCCCCCCTGTCGAACTTGAGCCCTTTGGAGCCCTGGAAATCCACCGTCACGACGGGCGAGCCGGCGAACGAAGGGGCCGTGGAGCCGTCGATGGTCAGGGCGTCGGTGATCGACGGCAGCGAGACGTGACCCGTCTTGATCGTGCCGTTCACCTGGAAGTCGATCGTGTCCGCTCCCAGACGGGCGTTGGAGTCGACGATTGCCCTGCGAAGCGAACCGGCCCCGGATGCGTTGAGGTTCGACACCGTGAACGTGGAGAGGAGCTGCCGGTCCTCCAGGACCTCGATCGTCCTGAGCCGCGGACGCAGCGTCGTGCGACGGGCCGAGCGAGCGAGATCCTTCGAGAGGCGGCGCCCGGAGTAATTCGCGTCATCGATTCGCATCGTCGATCGACCTTCGTCTTGAAAGAATGTCCAACCCGGGGCGTCCCCAGCCAGCAATCGGCCTCAACGCCGACATGCGAGCCCGACCGGATTGATCTCAACCCATCTCCGGCCGTCTCATCAACGTGAGACGGAGTGCCCCTCGTAAGTCCGAGGAACCCGGGAAGGCTAGGACATCATTCCGAGAAATGGTTTTCCGGATCGAATAATTCGCGAGCAATTCTCCAATGGACAACCTTTGCGGCATGCTGTCCGTCGCACTTTTAGCCAGCGAGTGCCACCTTGCCGGCGCCAACCTGACGCGATTCCGCCGAGCACGTTCGGTGCTGCAAGTCCTAACATGATCGGAAGGTATTCCATCACCGCAAACGATGTCTGGCCGAGAATGGGGGTTATGTTCGATATTGTGGAAATGTGATGATGATGCTTGGGTGACCGCAGCCCGTGTTCGGTGCCAGCCCAAGCGGACTGGTCGATTTAGGTCACATGGTCGGAAAGGAAGTCGGTAACTTCCGACTTGCCGGCCGCTTTCCTAAATTCGCTTCAAATAGGGCGTGTACAACCGCATTTAGCACGTGCTCAGTGGGCGGGTGCTCAGGGTCCCCCTGTGACCACTCTTCTACGATTAATCGAAGTTCGCCTGTTACTACATCAACAACCCCTTCAACCACTTCTCTGCTGACCCTTGGATTCAACCGCCGGGCTTCAATCAACGCAGCGGATACAAGCGGACGCCAATCTGCAAAGGTCCTCGTCTCGGCCCTGATTTGGCCAGGAACAGGAGATGAAAACCACTCGTCCGCAAAAATGTGAAAGAGGACGGCAAGAAGCGAATCGACTTCGAGTGCAGCTGCTCCTTGGGTAGACCACAAGTTAGCAGCAGCTCTCACAGCCTTCAGAGCAGACACGAGCTTCCTATCCCAAATATAGTCGTGTGTAGGTCCTCCCGTAAATTGTGCCATTGTTTCGTCTTCTCAACCTCGTGCAAGCCCATGCGGTCCCGTCTCTTGACACGCCATAGTGCCAGAGTGTTCACAACGAGGGACTAGCCTCTACCGGTTGTCGGTTTGTGCAGGATAGCCTCCTTTAGCCTGCCCGAATCGTCGAAGATATTCGCCACCGGTTTTTGCCAGTGATCTTGGCTGCTCGAATCAGCAGATTCTCGGGCGTTCATGCGACAGGGCCCGGCCGAACGTCGCCCGGCCGGGCCCTTAAACTCTATCAAGAAAGATCATCGACGTTTAAGGTCGAACGATCACTTGATGAAGAGCATTTCCTGATAGGTCGGCAGGGGCCAGAGGTCGTCGGCGACGATAGTCTCGAGCTTGTCGCCGGCGGCGCGGACGGCGTTCATCGCGGGGATGATGACGTCTCGCGAGTGGGCGGCGTGGGCCAGGCTGTCGCCTTCGACGTGGTCTTCGGAGGCCTTGACCAGGATGTTGGTCTTGGCCTGGAGTTCGCCGATGGTGGTAGTCAGGTCGTTGAGCAGCTCGAGCTGCGACGCCGGGACGGTGACGCCGGCGGCCTTCAGGGCGGTGACGGAGCCGGCGACCTCGGCCTGGTACCGCAGGGCGGCCGGCAGGATCAGGCGGCGGGACATCTGCGCGGTGATCTGGCTCTCGATGTTGATCGTCTTCTTGTAGGCTTCCAGCAGGATCTCATAGCGAGAGTGCAGCTCGCGCTCGGAGAAGACGCCGTACTTGCCGAAGAGGGCGATCGACTTGGGGCTGACCAGGTCGGGCAGGCTGTCGACCGTGTTCTTCTTGTTGGGCAGGCCGCGGGCCTCGGCCTCGGCGTGCCAGGCGTCGGAGTAATTGTCGCCGTTGAAGATGACCTTCTTGGAGCCCTTGATGACGGCGGCCAGGAGGGTCTGAATCTCGGCGTTGAGGTCCTTGCCGGCGGCCACGGAGGCCTCCAGCTTGGTGGCGATCTCGTCGATGCTCTCGGCGACGATCGTGTTGAGCACCACGTTGGGGCCGGCGATGGACTGGCTGCTGCCGACGGCGCGGAACTCGAACTTGTTGCCGGTGAAGGCGAACGGGCTGGTCCGGTTGCGGTCGCCGGCGTCGCGCGGCAGGGTGGGCAGGACGTTGACGCCGATGGTCATCGTGCCGCCGGCCTTGGTGCTCTTGGCGCCGCCGGCCTCGATCTGCTCGACGATGTCCTGGAGCATGTCGCCGAGGAAGATGGAGATGATGGCCGGCGGGGCCTCGTTGGCGCCCAGGCGGTGGTCATTGCCGGCATGGGCGATGGCCACGCGGAGCAGGTCGCCGTGGCGGCTGACGGCCTGGATGACGGCGGCCAGGAAGAGCAGGAACTGGGCGTTGTCGTGCGGAGTGGCGCCCGGGCGGAGGAGGTTGTTGCCCAGGTCGTCGGACATCGACCAGTTGAGGTGCTTGCCGGAGCCGTTGACGCCCGCGAACGGCTTCTCGTGCAGCAGGAGCTGCATGCCGTACCGGTCGGAGACGCGCTTCATGGTCTCCATGACCAGCATGTTGTGGTCGGTGGCGACGTTGGCGTTCTCGAAGATCGGGGCGATCTCGTACTGCGCCGGGGCGACCTCATTGTGGCGGGTCTTCACCGGCACGCCGAGCTTGTACAGCTCGGTCTCGGTCTCGAGCATGCAGGCGAGGACGCGGTCGGGGATGGCGCCGAAGTAGTGGTCCTCCATCTCCTGCCCCTTGGGGGGCTTCGCGCCGAAGAGGGTGCGGCCGGCGTTGATCAGGTCGGGGCGCGCGTAATAGAAGTTCTTGTCGATCAGGAAGTATTCCTGCTCGGGGCCCGCCGTGGTGTAGACCCGGCTGGCGGTGGAGCCGAACAGCTTCAGGATGCGGACGGCCTGCTTGGAGAGGGCCTCCATCGACCTGAGCAGGGGGGTCTTCTTGTCGAGGGCCTCTCCGGTCCACGAGCAGAAGGCCGTGGGGATGCAGAGCGTGGTGCCGTTGGGGTTCTCGAGGATGAAGGCCGGGCTGGTCGGGTCCCAGGCGGTGTAGCCGCGGGCTTCGAAGGTGGCCCGGATGCCGCCGGAGGGGAAGCTGGACGCGTCAGGCTCGCCGCGGACGAGCTCGCCGCCGGAGAACTCGACGATGGCGATGCCCTCGTCGCTGGGGGCCAGGAAGCTGTCGTGCTTCTCGGCGGTCAGCCCCGTCATGGGCTGGAACCAATGCGTGTAGTGGGTGGCGCCCCGCTCCATCGCCCATTCCTTCATGGCGGTGGCCACGACGTCGGCGACGGTCGGATCCAGCGGCACGCCCTTCTTGATCGTGCTGCGCAGGGCCTTGTAGGTGTTCTCAGGCAGCCTGGCCCGCATCACCTCGTCGGAGAAGACGTTGGAGCCGAAGAGCTGACGGATCGGCGTCTGCTTCATGGGCTTGCTATGGCCATCGGTCGACCACGTGGTGATGGCGGCGATGGCGCTCTGGCGAGCACTGGATTGGGCCATGGGTCCGAGGACTCCGAGCGAGCGAGGGGTTGTTTGGGAGGACGAGTGCGGCATGGCGGGCAGGCCGATCGGCGAAGATCGGGCCCGGCATGGGCCGGAGCGGGGCGGTCGGGCTCGTCCTGGCGATGCGGGAGAGGCCGGGAAACCGGACGCATCAGCGGGAGGGCCAAGCACACGAGGCGAAGGGGGAGTTGGCGGCCGACGTCGGCCTCGGTCGAGGCGGGCTCGGACGTCCCGAGTGGGACGCCGGGTTGCCTTTCGGAGGGGATCCGGCCAGGCAGGTCCGCATGCGATCCTGGGCGGCGACCGCCGCGCCTGCGGCGGGGACAACCTCGGATCGCGCGCGAACACCTCTATCACCGGGGGCGCATTCTAGCAAGCAGTTCGCGGGATCGCCAGCCCCGGAGAGAAGTTCCCCGAATCTCCCAGCCGGCGCAGGATCGGGGACGGGGAGGCCTGCCCCCGACAATTCGAGGGCAGACCGGAGGGCGGGCTCTCAGGTCATTTCTTGGCGATTTTGTCGAAGATCGCCTTCGGGTCCTTGTCGAAGTCGCTCTTGCAGCCCTTGCAGCAGAGGAACGCGACCTTGCCGTCGCTGGAGACCTTCACCGGCACGTCCATCGAGCCGAGGTGCTCGTCGCTCACCGGGCAGACCAGCTGCGCCAGGGCGATGCCGCGGTCGGCCTCGGGCAGCTTCTTGATCGCGTCGATCTCGTCGGCGCTGAGCTCGACGCTCTTCGGGGCGTCCTTCGGGTCGGCGGAGGCCGGCGCGGGGGCGTCCTTCGGTTCGGCCGGGGCCGGGGCCGGGGTCGGAGCGGGGGTCGGGGTCGGCTCGGCCGGCTTGACCTCGGCCGGTGCGGGGGTCGGGACGGCCTCGACCGGCGCGGGGGCGGGCGTGCCCGGCTTGTCCTTGCCCTCGGCGTGTTCGGGCTGGATCGGTTCCGTGCCGGGGGCCGTGCCGGGGGCCGTGACGGCGGGCGGGTTGGCGGGCGGCTCGTTGGTCATGTTCGGGTCGGTACAGCCGACCAGGGCGATCAGGGGCAGGGCCGCCCACATCAAGGATCGTTCGAGTTTCATCGCGGTGTGATATCCCGTGGGTCGTGTTTCGTCCGCCGACTCCACGGCTTCCAGCGGACGCCGGGGGCGGAGGAGGCCTCATTGTAAGGCCGGGGCGGGCCGTCGCCAACGGGCATTGTCCGGGGGTTTCCGGAAGGCTCAGGAGTCGGGGTCGCACGGACCTGTGTCGCGTTCCTGCTCGGATCGCACGCCCTTGTAAATGCGCCTGCGTTCCGCGCCGAAGAAGATGTCCTCGGTGAACTCGGCCGTGCTGTTGGACCGCAGGCGGGCCTGCGCGGCCTGGTTGATCTTGGCGTCGAGGTCGTCGGCATACGAGACGATCAGGGCTTCCAGGGTCGCCGGCAGCACCGGGGCGCCGAACTCGCGCTTGCCGTGGTGCGCCAGGATCGCGTGCTCCAGCTGAAGCAGCGTCTCCACGGGGAACCCCTCGATCTCGGCGGCCGCCGCGCGGACCATGTCGCGGCCCATCACGACGTGGCCGATCAGCTGGCCGAGCGTGGTGTAGCGGGCGGCGACCGGGTGATATTCCAGCTCGTAAAGCTTGCCGACGTCGTGCAGGATGCCCGCGGCCACGATCAGGCTGCAATTCAAGGGAGGGTCGAGGTCGTGGTAATAGCGGCCGTAATGCTTGGCCAACGAGGCGCAGACGCGGGCCATGCTGCGGATGTGCTCGAGCAGGCCGCCGGTGAAGGCGTGGTGCATGCTCTTGGCCGCCGGCATCTCGCGGATCGCCGCGTCGTGCTGCTGGAAGATCCGCAAGACCAGTTCGCGGAGATACTTATCGTCGATACACTCGCCGACGATCTTGTAGATCGCCTGGATCGACTCCTCGGGCTCGAACCTCGACGCCTCATAGACGTCGGAGACCCTGTAGCCTTCCTCGGCATCTTCGATCGAGACCTCGCGGATGCTGAGGACCCGGACCGTGGTCCCTCGCGGCGAGCTGCGGCTGGCGACGTGAAGGCGATAGACCAGGCCGTCGGCCCAGGTAGCGGCCCGCTCGTGCAGGGGGTCGTCCGACCAGAGCATGAAGTCTCGCTTGGCGTAGCGGTCCGAGAAGACGCACTTCCAATAGGGAGACTGCATCTTCGTGAAGGCCCGGGTCTTCTCCGCGAGCGCCGCGTAGCAGACCGCCTCCTGCCCCGGCTCGAGCGTCGAGAGCTCCCCTAGCAGCATCTTCGCCAGCGACGACTCCGTGTCGGCCATCACGCCCCCTCGTCCCGACCCCGATCTGCCCGAGGCACCCCGACGCGGTCGGGCGCGCAACGGCCGTTGGTCGCGGCGTAACACGCAGCGACCATACGGTTCATCGGAATACCATGATCGCCTGTTCCCATCAAGGTGATCAGGTGACCACCCTAGCATGGGCGAGCCCGGTGAAGGGCGACGCCCTGGCCTCAGCGAGTATCGGCATAGCCCCGGGGGTGGGACGAGTGCCAGGCCCAGGCCGAGGCGACGATCGCGTCGATTTCGTCGTAGCGGGGCGTCCAGCCGAGGTCACGCTTGATCGCGTCCGACGACGCCACCAGGGAAGGCGGGTCGCCCGGCCGGCGGTCGTGCTCGACGACCGCGATCGGCCGGCCGGTGACGCGGCGAGCCGACTCGATGACCTCGCGGACGCTGAACCCCTTGCCGGTCCCGACGTTATACGTCAGGCCCTTGCCGGGAGAGATCTGCCCGAGCACCAGCCGATGGGCCTCGGCCAGGTCTTCGACGTGGATATAGTCGCGGATGCACGTGCCGTCGGGAGTCGGGTAGTCGGACCCGAAGACGGAGAGATGCGGGCGCTGGCCGAGGGCGACCTGGAGGATGATCGGGATGAGGTGGGTCTCGGGCGAATGGTCCTCGCCGATCGTGCCGTCAGCGGAGGCGCCGCAGGCGTTGAAGTAACGCAGCACGGCGAAGCCGAAGCCGTAGGCGGCGGCGTAGTCGGCCAGGGCCCGCTCCATCGTCAGCTTGGTGAAGCCGTAAGGGTTGATGGGCCGCGTCGGGCTCTGCTCGGAGATCGCCCCGGCGTCGGGGGCTCCGTAGACGGCCGCGGTGCTGGAGAAGACGATCGATCGGGCGCCCGTCGAACGCATCGCCTCAAGCAGGTTGAGGGTGCCGATGAGGTTATTGCGATAATACTTGGACGGGTCAGCCACGCTCTCGGGCACCGACGTGAACGCGGCGAAGTGCATCACCGCGTCGATCCGGTGGGCCAGCAGCGCATCCTCGACGGCCTCGCGCTCGGCCAGGTCGCCCCGGATGAGCAACCCCTCGGGCACGGCCGCGCGGTGCCCCGCGTCGAGGTTGTCGAACACCTTGACGAAGTGCCCGGCCCCGATCAGGCTGCGGACTGCGTGGCTGCCGATATATCCCGCACCGCCGACGACCAGGATGCGCATGAGAACGACGACCTCCCGGGAAACCTGGCCGGTCGACCGTCCGACCGGCGATGGTCTCACGGATTCTAACACCAAAACGAGCGAGCGACGACGGTCCGGCGGACTTGCCCTCGCGCGCCGGGCAGGGGCCCGAGCCTCGGATCATTCGGGCGGGAGGTTGAACCTCCAGGACATCGCCATCTGACGTCGGCCTTCGGATCGGACGTCGGTGGTTTCTCATCCCCGGCGGGGGGGCCGAGCCCTGGGCTTGATGGGGTCCCGGTGATGTCGTCGACGCCCGGGGCCTCCTCATCGACCCAAGATTGCACAAGTTTAAATCGGTCTGAGAGAACGAAGGCGGGCCCGGCGATCTTCGGCCGATTTCGACGGCTCATAGGGAAGCGACTGATTATTTAGGCGTGGCAATGCCAATTGACCCCATTCACGCGCGTGAGCGAGGGGCGGCAGGCCCGGTTGATCGCAGGCCGGGCGGGCCGGATTGACCGGCCGAGTGGCGAATTCGTAGAGTGGGGGAGGCGAGTCCGCGCCGGCGCGGGCTCGGTTCACCGGCTCCCGATCACGACGGCGGACGATTCATGGCCGAGCCCGGAACCAAGCCGGAACGCATCGACTTGAGGCGAGCGGACGACCCCCGGGACGTGGTGCATCGGGTGGTCGCCTGCCTGGCTCAGGGGGGCGTCGTGGGCCTGCCGACGGGCGACGCTTACGGCCTGGTCGCCAGCGCGCTGAAGCCCGATGCGGTGGCACGCCTGGGCATGCCCGAAGGGGCCGAAGGGCCATTGCCGTCCCTCTTTGTGAAGGGGGCCGACGAGGTGGCCGACTGGGTGCCTGATGTCAGTCCGGCTGCCCTCAGGCTGGCCAGGCGAGGTTGGCCCGGTCCCCTGACCCTGGTCTTCCGGGGCCAAGTCGCCGACGGCCTGGCGTCGCGCCTGCCCGGCACGGTGCGGGCCCAGGTTGTCCGCGACTCGTCGATCTCGCTGAGGGCGCCCGCCCACCCGTTGCTGCGCGAGGTCTTGCGGCTGCTGCCGGGGCCGGTCGTGCTGTCGGGGACCGTCGCCCGGGTGGACGACCTGGAGGCGGGACCTCGGTGCGACATCCTGATCGATGATGGCCCGGCCGAGCGGGGTCACGCGCCGACGGTCGTGCTCGTCGAGGGCGAGCGCTGGACGATCCTGAGCGAAGGGGCGGCCGGTCCCGAGGAGTTAAAGAGGATGTCGGGCACGTTGATCCTGTTCGTCTGCACGGGCAATACCTGCCGCAGTCCGATGGCCGAGGCGCTTTGTAAGGCGGAGTTGGCGCGTCGTCTCGGCTGCGATCCCGGGGCGCTCGAGGACCACGGGTTCGTGGTGATGTCGGCCGGGGTGGCGGCCCACCCGGGCATGCCGGCCGCGGCGTACGCCGTCGAGGTGGTCCGGTCACGCGGCGGGTCGCTGAAGGACCACGCCAGCCGGATGATCACGGCCTCGCTGGCCTCGGCCGCGGACCATGTCCTGGCGATGACGGCCGACCACCTGGAGATCCTGCTCGAGCAGGCGCCCGAGGCGAGGCCGAAGGCGAGGCTCCTCGACCCGAGGGGGGGCGATCTGGACGACCCGATCGGGTCCGGGCGCGAGGTCTACCTGGAAACGGCCCGCGAGATCGAGTCGCACCTGCGTCACTTGCTCGATGAATTGGGCGTCATCGCCCGGGGGCAGGCTTAGCGGTGCCGACTCGACTCGAGATGCACGGGCCGGGTGACGGGCGAGCGTCATCGCTCGTGGGCCCGACGGCTGGTGTCAGCCGATGACGGTGTCGACGACCGCGGTGAGGTCGCGACCGCCATCGGTCAGGTAGTAGAAATTGTGCTTGCCGGAGCGGCGGGGCTCGATCAGCCGACCGTGACGGAGCAGGGCCAGGTGATGGCTGACGGCCGGCTGGCTCTGGGTGCCCAGGTCGGAGCAGAGTTCCGAGACATTCCGCTCCTTCTCGGCCAGCAGCAGCAGGATCTGAAGCCTGGTGGGGTCGGAGACCTGCTTAAGCAGGTCGGCGACACGACGGACTTCAGACAGCGGGCGACCGGCGGGAGTGGCCACCTTGACGGTCTTCGAAGACGTGCTGCTCTTGGGGGCCGCTGCCATGAGAATCCTCAAGATGTCTCGTGTAGTACTGGTGTTTAGGCACATGCCAGCGTAGAGGAGAGATCAACCAGGCAAGTTAAAGCATATGAGATTGAATCTTAACGTCAAGCCCTTGTGTGAGTGAAACTTCGACAAACTTGGCCGCCTAAACCGGTCGTGCCTGACGTCCTGGTTTTCGAGGCCCGAGGCCTGGCGTCACAATCCTTCCATGCTCGGCGTAAGTGATGCAGAGGACGCTGAGGTCCACGCCGACGTCGGAGTCGTCGCGGGAGACCTCGCGTGATGCGCGGCCAATGCCGGGATGCATCGTGCAGACGCCCTTGATCCGACACCAATCGAGGAGTGAGACAACGATGCTCGTCCTGACGCGCAAGGTAGGAGAACGGATACACATCGGCGAATCGATCGTCGTGACCGTGGTCCGGATTCAGGGGGACAAGGTCCGGCTGGGCATCGAGGCTCCGGCGGACGTCGAGGTGCATCGCCACGAGGTCTACGAGCGGCTGAACCCCGACAGCGGGCCGGTCGCGGGCGGCGATGGCGCCACGCTCCAGGATCCGACGTCGCGATTTGTCTGACGGCCCCCCGGCCGGTTTCGGCTTGCCCGGCGCTCGTCGACGTCGTTACAGTAGTCGAGAGCTTGCCGGGGTCCGGACACCCTGGCGCATCCCCGCAATCGACCGACTGAACGTCCGCGTGGCGAGGCGAGGCATCGAGATGGCCGTGGTGACCGGCGGCGTCCTGACCGATCGCGCCTACCAGCGCTGCATCAACCCGGCTTGCGGCCAGACGCTGGCCGTCGACCAGGCCGTCTTCGCCTGCCCGCGCTGCGGCGACCTGATCGACGTGGTGTATGACTGGGACCGGCTGCCCGTGCCCCGGAGCCTCTCGGAATTCGAGGCCAAGTGGACGGACCGGCTCAACCCCCTGAACTACTCAGGCGTCTGGCGGTTCCGCGAGCTGCTCCCGTTCGCCCCGCCCGAGATGGTCGTGACGATTGGCGAGGGCCAGACCCCGCTCCAGGTCGCCGATAAGGTGGGCGTGCACGTCGGGATGAATCCCGGCAACCTGCTGCTGCAATATGAGGGGATGAACCCCTCGGGCAGCTTCAAGGACAACGGGATGACCGCCGCGTTCACCCACGCGCGGATGGTCGGCGCCCGCCGCGTGGCCTGTGCCAGCACGGGCAACACCTCGGCCGCCCTGTCGGTCTACTGCTCCGCCACGTCGTTCGGCTTCAAGGCGATCATCTTTATCGGATCGGGCAAGATCTCCTACGGGAAGCTGGCCCAGGCGCTCGACCACGGCGCCCTGACGATCCAGATCGTCGGCGATTTCGACGACGCCATGGCCCGCGTCCGCGAGGTGGCCGACCGGCTTGGCATCTACCTGATGAACTCGGTGAATCCGTTCCGGCTCGAAGGCCAGAAGGCCATCATGTACCGGGTCCTGGAGTCGCTCGCCTGGGAGCCCCCCGACTGGATCGTGGTCCCCGGCGGCAACCTGGGCAATTCCAGCGCCTTCGGCAAGGCCTTCATCGAGCTGAAGGCCCTCGGCCTGATCGATCGTGTTCCGCGGCTCGCGGTCATCAACGCGTCGGGCGCCCAGACGCTCGAGCAGCTGGTCAACAGCCACGACCTTCGATGGAACGACGGCCTGCCCTCGGACGACACGACCAGCTCGTTCTATCAGCGGATGACCGACGCCAACGCGAAGGCGAACACGATCGCGTCGGCCATCGAGATCAACCGCCCCGTGAACCTCAAGAAATGCTTGCGGGCGCTGGACTTCTGCGACGGCGTGGTGCGCCAGGTGGGCGACCAGGAGATTCTGGACGCCAAGGCCTGGGTGGGGGCCGGCGGCATGGGCTGCGAGCCCGCCAGCGCGGCGTCGGTGGCCGGGGCCAAGCGGCTGCGCGAGGAGGGGGTCATTGCCCCGTCCGACCGGGTTGTCTGCATCCTGACCGGGCACCAGTTGAAGGACCCGACCGCGACGGTGGCCTATCATGGCACTGACCAGGAGCAGTTCGAGAAGGTGCTCGGGTCGCGCGGGGTCAAGCGTGCCGGGTTCGCCAACCGCCCCGTGATCGTGCCCAACGACCTGGACGCGATCATCCGCCATATTTCGTTGGCGTCCGAGGCCGAGCTCGACTCTTGAACCGTCGGCGCGCATTAAATAGGCCGAATTCTCATGTCTGACAGGCCGATCGAAGGGCGGGATACCTTGGAAACGAAGTCGATCTCGGTCGCCATTCATGGCGCGACCGGACGGATGGGAACTCGCCTGATCCAACTCATCCAGGACGACCCCAGGATGACCTTGGGCGCGGCCGTAGACCGCCCCGAGCACCCCAAGCTGGGCGAAGATGTGGGCGTCGTCCTGGGGCTTGGCCCGCTGGGTGTGCCGCTCAGTTGCACCCTGCCCGAGACCGTTCCTATTGATGCGGTGATCGACTTCTCCACCCCGGCGGCGAGCGTGGCCCTGGTCGCGGCGTGCCGGCTGCGGAAGATCCCGGTCGTGGTCGCCACCACCGGATTCGAGCCCGAGCAGCTCGAAGAGATCCGGGCCGCCAAGGATGAGATCGCGCTCCTGATCTCGCCGAATCTCAGCCGTGCGGTCAACCTGCTCATCAGGCTGGCGGGCGAGGCGGCCAAGGCGCTCGGGGATGAGGCCGACGTCGAGATCATCGAGCGGCACCACCACTTCAAGAAGGACGCCCCCAGCGGCACGGCCCTCAGGCTGGCCGAGGAAGTGGCCGGCGCCATCGGGATCCGCAAGTTCGTCAATGGGCGTGAGGGGCAGGTGGGCGAGCGGCCCCGCGGCGAGATCGGCCTGCACGCCCTGCGCACCGGGGACAATCCGGGCGAGCACACGGTCGTCTTCGGCCTGATGGGCGAGTGCCTCGAGCTGTCCCATCGGGCCCTGAACCGCGACGGGTTCGCCCGCGGGGCCCTGGACGCCGCGGCGTTCCTGGCCGGTAAGCGTCCGGGGCTCTACGCGATGTCCGACCTTCTCGGCGACACGATCTGACCGGGACAAGGGGCGACGTGCATGGCGGTCTGCGACCAGGGATATCTCTGCGAGGTCTGCGGGCAGGAGGTCGACGACCTCGTCGACTCCGACCTCTACCTGCGGTACGTCCTGGGCGAGGTCGAGCCCGACCTGCTCCACAAGGTCGCCGAGCGGCACCTCCGCTGCAACCCGTCGAGGGCCCAGTTCATCGTGGCCGAGGGCTTCGAGCCGGTCGCCGTCGAGGGGCCATTCGACAAGGCCGAACTCGACCCCGAGTTCGTCTCGGCCGAGGAGACGCGGGTCACGCGCGGTTACCTGCGGCTCTGCGAGCTGATGGGGCAGGAAGGCGTCAGTCTCCTCGATTACCCGCTCCCCGAAGTCCGCGAGCGATGGCGGGCGGCGGCGCAGGGCGAGGCGCCCCGATGACGAAGCCGGCCGGGGACGAGACGACGCCGGAACCCGCGCGAGTGCTGTTCCTCGATGACGATCCGGGCCGCGCGGGGGCCTTCCTCGCAGGCTGCCCGGAGGCCGTCTGGGTGAGCACGGTGGGCGAGTGCATCGAGATGCTCGAGGCCGCCGAGGGGTGGGACGAGGTGCACCTTGATCACGACCTCGGCGGCGAGACGTTCGTGCAGAGCCATCGAGATGACTGCGGCATGGAGGTCGTCCGCTGGCTCTGCCGGGACGGCCCGAGGCCGCACCTGCGGGCCACTCGGTTCGTCGTCCATAGCTGGAATCCGGACGCGGCGTTCGCCATGACGATGCAGCTGGATCTGGCCGGTTATCACGCCGTCGCCCGGCCATTCGGCGTGACCCGTGACGAGGACGGCTCCGCACTCGGGGGTCAAGGGCTTTCATCGCGGGCCCCCCTCGATGGAACATGGGCGGCCTGGGCCGGCCGGATCCTCGGTCGGCTGGCGCCGGGACGGCGCCCCGCGGACGACGAACACGATGCAGGGTCGACGGCCGACCCTCGGGACGAGAAGGAGTCAGGACATTGAGAACGGTCATCACCGGCGGCGCAGGGTTCGTTGGCTCGCACCTCTGCGAGCGGTTCCTGGCCGAGGGGCACGAGGTCGTCTGCGTCGACAACCTGCTGACCGGCTCCCGGAACAACATCCTCCAGATCCTGGACAATCCCTCCTTCCGGTTCGTCGAGCATGACATCAGCGAGCCGATTACGGTAGATGGCCCGGTCGACAACATCCTCCATTTCGCCAGCCCGGCCAGCCCGGCCGACTACCTGGCGCACCCGATCCCGACCTTGAAGGTCGGCTCGCTGGGCACGCACAATGCGCTCGGCCTGGCCAAGAACAAGGACGCCCGGTTCCTGCTGGCCAGCACGTCGGAGATCTACGGCGACCCCGAGGTTCACCCCCAGCGCGAAGACTACTGGGGCAACGTCAACACGATCGGCCCGCGCGGGTGCTACGACGAGGCCAAGCGGTTCGCCGAGGCCATCACCATGGCCTATCACCGGTACCACGGGGTGAAGACGCGGATCGTGCGGATTTTCAACACGTATGGACCCCGGATGCGCCTGAATGACGGGCGCGTGCTGCCGGCGTTCATGGGGCAAGTTCTGCGAGGCGAGCAGCTCACGGTCTTCGGCGAGGGGCAGCAGACGCGGAGCTTCTGCTACGTGACCGACCTGGTCGACGGCATCTACCGGCTCCTGAATTCGGACTTCGTCGAGCCGGTGAACATCGGCAACCCGTCGGAGCTGACCGTGCTTGAGCTGGCCAAGGAGATCATCGCGATGGTCCCCGGCACCAAGAGCACGATCGACTACCGCGAGCTGCCGCAGGACGACCCCAAGCGGCGCCGGCCCGACATCACCCGGGCCCAGACCCTGCTCGGTTGGAACCCGACGATCGAGCGTGCCGACGGCCTGGTCCGCACCCTGGACTACTTCAAGACGGTGCTCTGAGGACGGACCTGGCGCGGCCCGATCGGGGCCGCGCCGGTGCTTTTTCAGAGCAGCAGCTTCAGGCCCTGGACCTCCTGCAACCGGCCGTAGATCGCCCGCACCTGCTCGGCGGTCTGGACGTTGATGTCGAGCGTCAGCGAGATATGCCGGCCGCTCACGGTATTGCGGATCGAGTGGTCGACCTCGCTGACCCCGGAGACCTCCTGGTGCACCGCCGCCAGCGCCCGGCCTTCGAAGTCGTCGGCGACGTTGCCGATGACCTTGATCCGGAAGACGCCGGGGAAGATGTGGTGGGATTCCAGCAATTCGACGGACGGTCGATGGTCCTGCACTTGCGGGTCCATGGGGTTTCGCTCCCTGATCTGATCCAGAGTGTTTGGGCCATTCCATCATACGTCGGTCGTGCCAGGAAGGTTGGTTTTGGTCGTGTGCAAGGTGGCTGGCCTGAAGTCTAGGGGACACGCTTCCAGATGATTGGCCGGTTGTAGGGGGTTTCCATTTCCCAGGTCTCGCCGTCGATGAGCCGGATCGGGGCGAGCAGCCCGATGTTGGCCCCAGGGAAGGTCCACGGCTTTCCGCGACTGAGCAAGAAATTCAGGATGTCTCGGGGCACGTTCACGGTTCGGGAGTCGATTTTGAAGGCCTTGAGATGAAGCCTGGAACCTTCGACGGCCCAACGGCCCTCGCCGTTGAGCATCACGTACTCCGGGTTGCCCGGCGTGATGACCGACCTGGAATATGTGTGGTCGCGCCGGAGTTCCCAGTGTTCACGGGATTTGGTCGATGACCCGTTGTAATATTTGGTGTCTCTGACTCGAGTGACCCAATTGCCGACGAGGCCGCGTTCAAGGGTCGTCAGCGGGGGCCAAGCCTTCCAGGTCTTGAAGGCATAGGTTCCCGCCACGACGAAGATGATTGTTGTTGCAATGATATGTTCGTGTTTGAATTTCATCACGGATACCCATGAGAAGTCGCCGTTCGCAGCGGAGACCAGGGAAGGGTCGTCCCGTGGTTTCAGAATGCGGACGCATGGGCACAATGGAACTTGCCCATGCGTCCTCGGGTGATTTCGGGATTGCTCAGCGAGGTTTGGCCTCCAGGCCGGCGGGGGCGATGGAGGGATTGACGCGGGGGGGCTTGGCCGGGGCCGGAGTTGTGGTCTGGTCGGAGGCTAGCTTGCCGAGCATGGTCTGGTCGAAGCCCTTCAGGTCGGTCCAGAAGGTTCCGGGGCCGGCGTAGAAGATGCTCAGGCGGAGGTCGTCGGGCAGGCCCTCGGCGAAGACGTAGCGGTTGTAGGCGGCGGGGCCTCCCAGGGAATCGACGTACTGGCGGTAGCGCTCGGCCTTGGCCTGGTTGGACAGCTCGATGGTCTTGGCCCGGGCCTCGCCCATGGTGCGGGAGGCCTGGGCGTCGGTGAGGGCGGCCTTGGCGTCGATCTGGGCTCGGAGCTTCTCGGTGGTGGCCTCGATCTCGCGGGCCATCTTCTCGCCCTCGGCGGCGACCTGGGCGACCTTCTTCTCGGTCTCGGCCCGGGTGCGGTTCTCCTCGAGGATGACCTTGGCCTTGGCCTCGGAGAGGTCGGCCTGGGCCTTGGCGGTGAGCTGCTTCTGGTCGCTGGTCAGCTTCAGCTCGTCGGCGATCTTGGCCTTCTGAATCGGCTCTCGCACTTGCGCCGGCACATAAATATGCCTGGTCAAGCCGAACAGGAGCGAGAGCTTCTTGGAGGCGAGGACCCGCTCAAGCTCGTCGGCCGACTCCTCCTGGAAAGCCTCGCGGGAGTCGCCCACCAGAAGGTCGACGGCGCCTCGCTTGGAGCCGTGGAGGCGGCAGATCGAGCCGATCTGCGGCAGGATCACCTTGTCCTCGACGTCCTTCAGGTTGCCGAACTGGCGGACCACGCCTGGGGCCTGGTCGGGGACGATGCCCCAGATGGCGGTGTAGTCCAGGTGGATCAGGAAGCCGTCGTTGGAGGGGAACTCGATCCCCTTGCCGGCCTTGTAGATGGGGTCGCGGGGGACGGGCCTGCTGGCGAAGAGGCGGGCGTCGGCGGCCGGCGCGGGACGGGCGGCGGCCTCGGCGTTGGCGCGGGCGGTGGCCTCCACGTCCTGCTCGACGCTCAGGCTGGTCTCGTTGTAGCCGATGCTGACGATGCTGACGACTTTTTCCTGGGGGTTGATGTAATACAGGCCCGGCTGCAAGACCCGGTCCTGGATTCCTTGCACCTGCTTGGTCCGGGGGTTATCCGTTTTGTTGGTCACCACGCCGACGTAGCCGGGGGGAATCAGGATGGGGTCGCCCTCGCGGCGCACCACGGCGGTTGCGGGGTCGACGCAGGCGTCGGCGGGCACCACCTTCACGTCGTAGGCGTAGCCGTTCATCCGGTAGCGGCCAGGGGTCAGCACCTTGCGCCAGGTGCCTCGGTAGCCGGGCTCGTCGACCAGGTAAGAGCCGTCGGGGCTGGCCTTGCCCGCCTTGGAGTTGACGATGCCCAGCTCGCCGGGCTTGATCACGGTGTCGGGTACCAGCTTGCGCTCGTACTCGAGCGGCGAGTAGAAGTGGCGGCCGGGGCCGGGCATGGCGGCCAGGATGCCGACCAGCTTGGGCCGGCCCCGGGAGTCGAGGTCGACCAGCGTTCCCTCCGGGGCGCTCTCGGTGAGGCCGAAGGGGAAGGGGCCTTTGTAACGCAGCAGGAGGCTCTGGCCGGGGGGGACCTCGACCCGGCAGAACATCCACTGCCAGATGCCGAAGTAGGCGAAGGCCAGGACGGCGACCACGACGACCGCCGTGCCGGTCAGGAACTCGGTCAGGCGGCGGTTCATGGCATCTCCCGTGTGTTCGAGAAGACCGACTTGGGCAACTCGGCGTCAGCCTTGGCTTCGGGCTTGGAGTCCGGCTTCGCTTCTGGCTTCGCGGCGGCCTGGGGAGAATCGGCCGCGGGCCGGCGCGGGGGGGGCTCGGCGGTGAACTGGCCGAAGAGGTCCATCAGGGGGCCTTCGGAGTTGGACAGGATCGAGCGGAAGGCTGGGGCCAGCTTGCTCACGAGGATGTTCTGCGCCAGGGCCGCGCCGTCGCCGCCGAAGGCTTGCACCCGCGCGGCGAGGCCGGCGAGCTCGGCCTTGTTGTTGAAGCGGATGACCTCGGCGTCGGCCTCGGCCTTGGCCCGGATGGCGGCGGCCTGGTCGACGGTGGCCTCCAGCTTGGTCTTGGAGACGGCGAGCTGCTGCTCGGCCAGGGTGACGGCGACCTGCTGCTCCTCCTCGGCCTTGGTCGTCTTCTGGACGACGAGCTGCTCGGCCTCGACGAGCAGGCGCTTCTGGTCGGCGAGGATCTGCTGCACCTTGAGCTGGGCCTCCGAGACCTGCTGGAGCCGCTCCTGGACGAACTGGCTCCGCTCCTGCTTGGCCACCTCGCGCTGACGGACCGGGCCGGCGATCTCCTCGGGGGGCTGGATCGAGGTAATGGCGACGGCGAGGATCTCGACGCCTTGCTTCTTGCAGTTCTCGGTGAGCGACTTGATCAGGTCGCGCTGGAAGACCTCGCGGTCGGTGCCGCTGATGAACTGGCCGCCGGTGAGCTTCGACCCGCCGATCCGGCAGATCGACCGGCTCTCGGGGGTGATGATCTTGGAGATGATCTGGTCCTTGATGTCGTCGCCGTCGTGCTCCTCGTTGTACTTGACGAAGACCTCGGCGGCGCGCTCGGGCAGGACGCGGAACTCGACGGCCCCGTCGAGCGACACCAGGAATCCGTCGGCCGAGAGGAAGTCGGTGCCGCCGGTCTCCGAGCCCAGGTTGAACCGCTGCGAGCGGCAGTCGACCTGGCTGACCCGCGTCTCGTAAGGGTTCAGGAAGTAGGTGCCGGGCTCCAGCGTCTTCGTCTGCACCCCGCGCTCGCCGTCCTCGACCAGGAAGACGTTCGGGTCTTTGGGCTCGCGGCCGGCGAGCAGGGTGAGAACACCCCGGAAGCCGGCCGGCACGGTGACCGGGTCGTGGGTCTCGATGGTCTCGGCGTAGGGGTTGTACGGGTAACGGCCGGGCTTCAAGGCCTGGCCGCGGATGATCCCCTTCTGGCCGGGATCGGCCAGGGCGTGGCCGGCGGGAAGGTCTTCGCCGACGAGCGCGATGCGGATGCCGATCTTGCCCTGGGGCACCACGAACTGGGGCATGATCTCCCAGTTCCAGACGTACGGATTATAAAAATACCTACCTTCGGTGAGCACGCCATTATTTGGCCCGCCCGCCTGCACGCCCTTGTAGTAGGCGCCGGCCTTGGGGGGCGGGGCCAGCTCCATGTCGGGTTCCAGGTCGAGCCCGGTCAGGCGGACGAGCACGGCCTGCTCGCCGGTGCCGACCTCGATCTTGAACGAGTTGTACATCACCATGACCGCCAGAACGCAGGCGGCTATCAGCAGCACGACGCCGGGAAGGCCGTAGCGGAGCAGGCGGTCGACCAGGCCCCCATAGGGCCGGCCCGGCGGTCTCCGATCCTCGAACGCTTGCATCGTCGGTGGCTCCCTCGCAGGCGGCCTCAACCCGACGGGTCGGGTCGATCTGGGGCGCCTGCGTGGATAGAGGATTCGTCGGCCGGCCCCCGAGATTGTCCGGGAGGCTAGCCGCCGAACGGGAACGCAACTCTTGCCCCGGTTCCGCATCCGGTCAAATCGCTGTGACTGCGCAGGGCGACGCACCTTGCCGCGAAGCATGCACCGGGGCGACCTGAATATGCATCATCTGGTCAGCAGGACATGAGCTGCAAGGACGCGGCCCGCCGCCTGCGGGCCTGCCGCGACCGGCGATCGGCCGCGCGAGGGGTGTTCTCGGGCTTCGGGTTGGCGATCGAGGCGATCTCGGGCCGCGTCGAAGGCCTCGGCGGCAGGGCCCGGGCGGCCTCCATGGCCTTGTGGAAGAGGTTTTCCGGCGGCGGTTGGCTTCGTTCGGCGCCTTCGTCGGCATTCGCGCCTGGCCCCGGGCGGCGGGGCGACCTGGCGGGTCCGTCGTCGTCCCACTTGGGGTTTCGGTTCTGGTCGTTGGGCAGCCCTTTCCCCTTGTTCAGCAGGTCGAGGGCCCACCGCATCCGCCGCAGGCTGGCGGTCTCATATCGGCGGAGCAAGATGAGCTTGGGGTCGTCGACCGTGTTCAGGCCCTGCATGGCGGCCTCGCGGTGCTCCTCCTCGATGTCGTCGTGGCCGTCGTCCTTGAGGGTCAGGAGCCGTTCGAGCTGGTCGTCGACGAGGCACTGTCGGTGTTCGAGCAGGCTCTCGCCCTCGTCGGCATCCGTCGGGTTGGGCAGGTCGCGCAGCGCACCGGCGATGCCCAGCAGGTCGAGGGCGAGTGTGTGTTGCTCGTCGGTCCAGACACCTGATTTGTCGAGCGCATGACCGAGCAGCCGCCATCGGTCGATGAGCCAGTCGCAGCCCGGGGCGGACGTGGCCAGCAGGTTGGCCGTCGCGGCGGGCTTGGCGCTCAGGGCGCTCGCCTCGCGCTCGATGGCGACCTTGCGCTCCTCGCTCCAGCAGTGAGCCGCCTTGCGGGCGCGGAAGTCGCGAGCCAGCCGGTCTTCGATCCGGCACCGCTCGATGCGCAACGATTCGACGGCGATGGTCTCGACCAGGTTGATCTCAAAGGCGTTATAAGGGCGCAGCGACGAGTTCCACTGCTCGGCGCGCTCGCGTACGGCCTGGGCATCCTGCTCCGGCACCACAATCCCGGCGCCCGCCAGTCCATGAACCATGCTATTGCGGCGCGACCGTGCCTTGCCCTCGACCGTCCTCGGCCCGGTGCTGCGCATGGCGTTGCGTCGATTGGCGTCGATCCGCTTCTGGCTGGTTTCTGTGCTGCCCATGGTGCTGCGTCGCTTCCTTGGGGTGGAGATTCAATGAGTGAATATCGCTAACTTTGGCGATCTTGGCCAGGCTGCGCAAGCGTCGCGCGGCGGGACACGCCTAAATCTCATCACGAAATGCGTCTCAATCGATCATGAAATTTTGGAAGTTTGGTAAGAATCTCCTGATGAGGCGATTTGGGGAGGTTCGATTCCAGCCATCCGGGTGTCCTGTTTTGCGAAGTGATCGAATGAATCGGGCGAGCAAGGCCGGACGCCGCAGCGGTGAGGGCGGCAAGGGTTTGGGCGTGAATCCCTCGGAAGATTCGTCTCGGCGTTCTCTTGACGGATGTCAAGGGCGGCATGAAAATGGTCAGATGAGGCCACGGCACCCCAACAAAGAGATCGAGGCGGCCGTCCAGGAGGCTGAGGCCCTGGGGTGGACCTGGCAGGCTTCGAACGGTCATGCCTGGGGCCGTCTCGATTGCCCGGCCAAGAACCGCGACGGTTGCAGTTTCAGCGTGTGGTCCACTCCCAGGAACCCGGCCAATCACGCCAGGAAGATCAGGAGCGACCTCGCCAGATGCACCTACCAGCCCTGACGAAGGGGACTCGAATGGAAGACATGGGAGCCGAGTCGACGGAGCACGACTTCGACATCTGCCTCGCCGAAGGCGTGGCCTTCACCGACGAATTGACCGACTCGCTCTTCGAGGCGGGATGCGACGACGCGACGGTCTCGCAGCGACATGGGCGACTCACCCTGTCGTTCTGCCGGGAGGCGCCCTCGTTCAAGGATGCCGTCCTGTCGGCCATCGCCGATGTCGCGAAGGCGGGGCTCGGCCCGAAGATCGTGCGGGTGGATCTCGAAGGGCTCATGAGCCAATCGGACATCGCCAGGAAGATCGGTCGAAGCCGCCAGCTTGTCCACCAGTATGTTTCGGGCGCCACCGGGCCCGGCGGATTCCCCCCGCCCGTCGGCGGCATCTCGGGACCCGCGCCCGCCTGGAACTGGCAAGATGTCGCCGAATGGCTGCTCAGGAGCGGCCTGTCCGACGATCGGTTCGCCCAGGAGGCGAACGGGGTTGCGGCGATCAATGCCGCCCTGGAGATGAAGCGTCAGTTGGTTACCCAGCCCGAGTTGGCGGCGGAGGCGATGGCACTGATCGGGCTGCATCATACTTGAATGGTGCGAGGCTGGCTCATCGATATAAGGCAGCTCCCGGCTCATTTTCCCTCGCACGGTCGCGTTCCTGTTCAGCAAAACCGCTTGGCAAACTGGGCAATTCGTGTCAGACTAGTCCAGACCAGTCGAGATTGTTTAGGGGTCTGCCATGCGTACAATCGGCTCTTACGAAGCGAAGACCCATTTGCCCCAGCTTCTGGACGATGTGGCAAAAGGCGAGGAAATCGAGATTACCAAGCACGGCAAGCCGGTGGCCCGTTTGGTCCCCGCCCGCCCGGTTCAGGCAAGGCCCGACGTGCAGCAGTTGATCGACGAGATGCGTGCCTTCCGCAAAGGAAACACGCTCGGTGACGGCCTCACCATTCGTGACCTGATCGAAGACGGCCGCCGCTTCTGATCGCCACCGGAAAGGATTCACCGTGGAAGACGCCAAGGATGGTCTCGTGCTCGACTGCTCGGTCACGATGGCCTGGTGCTTCGAGGACGAAGCCAGCCTCTACGCGGATGGCGTCCAGGACGCCTTGAAATCGGTCAGGGCGGTCGTTCCGGCCATCTGGCCGCTGGAAGTGGCCAATGCCCTGCTCGTGGGCGAACGCCGCAAGCGGCTTGACGAGGCCCGCAGCGGCCGCTTCCTCGCGATGTTGAGCGGCTTGCCGATCGCCATCGATGACGGCACGACCGGCCGGGCGTTCACCGCCATCACACACCTGGCGCGGTCACACCAGCTCTCGTCTTACGACGCCGCTTACCTGGAGCTGGCAATCAGGCGAGGCTTGCCGATGGCCTGCTTCGATGGAAAGCTGAAAGCCGCCGCCTTGGCCGCTGGCGTGACGTTCTTTAACGTCCCGTGATGCCGGCGGTTCTTGCTTGCACGACAGCCCAAGACTCAGGACGTTCCGGAAATCCAGGATGGATCAGTTGGCGCCGGCCTTTGAGTCACGACGGGCGATGTCGTGCGTCTTGGTTTGCGACGAAGGCCGGGAACTTCGGGGCGGCGTTGCGCCTCAAAGGGACGGCGGGCGTGGCCAAGGGGTGGGGGCGGGGGTTAAGCTCTGGGCTTGGCCGCGCGGGTGCGGTGCGTGTTGGCATGGGCGAGGTCGGCGTATGATTCGGGTCGATCGGCTCTGCAAGCGGTATGGCGGCGTTGCGGCGGTGGAGGACTTGAGCTTCCACGTGGGCCGCGGCGAGGTGGTGGGGCTGCTCGGGCCGAATGGGGCGGGCAAGACGACCACGATGCGGATGCTGACGACGTTCTTGCCGCCGACGAGCGGGCGGGCGGCGCTGGCGGGGCATGACGTGCTGGACGAGCCGCTGGAGGTTCGGCGGCGGATCGGCTATTTGCCCGAGAATGTGCCGCTTTATGGCGAGATGCGGGTTCGCGACTATCTGGTGTTCCGGGCCAAGCTGAAGGACGTACGGTGGCGGCAGCGGCGGCGGGCGGTGGATTCGGCCATCGAGCGTTGCAAGCTTGACGAGGTGCGGGACCGGATTATTGGCCAGCTTTCCAGGGGATTCCGCCAGCGGGTGGGGCTGGCCGATGCGTTGCTGCACGAGCCCGATGTCCTGATCCTGGATGAGCCGACGGCGGGGCTCGACCCGTTGCAGGTGCGCGAGGTGCGGACCCTGATCCGCGAGCTGGGCCAGTCGCATACCGTGCTGCTGAGCACGCATATCTTGCCCGAGGTCGAGGCGACCTGCGGGCGCGTGATCATCATCGCCCGTGGGCGGATCGCGCTGGATGCGTCGACGGAGGCCGGGGCGGGCGAGCAGGGAGTGGTGGTCGAGGCGCGCGGGCCGGCCGGGCCGATGCTCGACGCGGTTGGTGGGGTGGCGGGCGTCGCGCAGGTGGTGGTCGCGAGCCGCGACGGCGAGCATCTGACCTTGGACGTGCGGAGCGAGCCGGGGGCCGACCCTCGCGAGGCGATCGGCCTGGCGCTGGCCGGTCGCGGTTGGCCGATCCGGCGGCTGGACCTGCGGCGGACGACGCTGGAGGAGCGGTTCGTGCAGGCGGTGGGCGCGGCGAGCCTGGTCGCGAATCTGGGCGAAACGGAACCGAGCGAGGCGGCCTGAGACCATCATGCGGCATGTGTTCACCCTCTGCTCACGCGAGCTGGCGGCCTACTTCCTGACGCCCACGGCCTACCTCGTCTTGCTGGCGTTCCAGGCGGTCGCCTGGCTAAACTTCTGGGACCTGGTCGACGTGCTGGCGCGGCCCCAGCGCACGCTCTCGGTGGCGCAAAGTCCCATCAACGCGTACCTGTCCGGCAGCATGCCGTTCTGGTTCGCGGTGGTCTTCGCCGTGCCCGTGCTGACGATGCGGCTGCTGGCCGAGGAGCGGCGGAGCGGCACGATCGAGACGTTGCTGACGGCCCCCGTGACCGAGGCCCAGGTGGTGATGGCGAAGTGGCTGGCGGGCCTGGCGATGTTCGTCGCCCTGCTGGTCCCGTTCTGGCTCTACCTGCCATTCCTCTACTTCCAGGCCGACTACCGCTTCGACCTGGGCCCGCCGCTGGCCCTGGGCCTGGGGATGCTGACGCTGGGGATGATGTTCACGGCGATCGGCCTGTTTTATAGCGCCTTGACGCGTCAGCAAGTGCTGGCGGCCATCGCGACGTTCGTCACGCTGTTCCTGCTCTTGTTCGTGACGTTCATCGGCGAGCGAACGGCCGTGGAGCGGGGCTCTCCCTGGTCGGCGGTGGCGCGCTATTGCTCGCCGATCGGCCAGGCGCTGACGCTGGGGGTGGGGCAGCTCGACCTCAGGTTCCTGGCGCTTCACGTCTCGGTCTGCGTGCTGTTTCTCTATCTGACGGTGCAAGTCCTGCGTTCGAGGGAGACGGCCGGATGATGGGTGGCTGGTTGTCCAGGCCGGTTCTATCGCTGCTGATCCTGGGGCTTGCCGCCCTGGGGATGCTCGGCTGGTCGCTGCGCGGGGCGAGCCGCCCCAGGGCGGGCGAATACGACGCGGCGGGCCTGCGCCGGCTGGCGCTTCGGCTTTATCTGGGGGCCGCCGCGGGGCTGGTGCTGGTGCTGGCGGGGGTGGGGCTGCTGCTGTCGGACTATGTGGCGGCGTCTTTGCCGCTGTTCGCCGGCGGGTTCGGCACCTGGATCACTCTGGCCAGGCGCAACGAGCGGTTCAAGCACGAGAGCCCGGCGATTCGCCGGGTGGTGGGGGCGGCCGACGCCGCACTGACGGCCTCGTTGCTGGCCGGCGTGCTGCTGGTGGGCAACCTGGTCGCGTTCCGCTACGGCGGCCGGCCGATCGACCTGACCGTGGAGCGCTCGCACAGCCTGTCTCCCCTGACGCTCAAGGCGCTGGGGTCGCTGGACAGGCCGCTCACGCTGACGACCTATTACGGCCGTGCGGCGAGGTCTCAGGCCCAGCTTGCGCGAGTGGGCGAGCTTGCGGACCTGTACCGGGGGGCGAGGCCCGACCTGGTCCGGCTGTCGACGATCAACCCCTATGCCGAGCCGACGGCCTGGGAAGAGCTGGCCAGGAATGTGCCCTCGGTGGCGCTCAGCCCTGCCGGCGGGGTGATCCTGCAATATGGCGAGGGGGACGACGCCAGGCGCACCGTGGTGCGGGGAGACGAGCTGTTCTCGCTGGTCGCCGACGAGTCGGGCCGAACCGTGCCCGATCGGTTCACGACCCGGTTCAATGGTGAAGACGCGCTGACGTCGGCCCTGATCCGGCTGGTCGAGGGGAAGCCGGTCCGCGTGGCCTTCACCGCGGGACACGGCGAGCCGACCGGGCTCTCGGGCGACCCCAGGCAGCCGAGCCTGGCGCTCTGGAAGCAGCGGATGAGCGCCCTGGGGATGCGGCTGGACGACCTGGACACGGCCAGGCACCCGATTCCCGACGACCTGGCCCTGCTCATCATCGTCGCGCCCAAATCGCCCTTCCAGCCCGACGAGCTTGCCAAGGTGCAGGAGCACATGAATCGCGGAGGGGGCGTGCTGCTGCTGACGGACTCGGCCCAGGCGGCGGGGCTCGCGGGCCTGCTCGACCCCTACGAGGTGCGGCTCGGCCCCGGGCGGGTCGTCGATCCCACCTACAACTATAACGGTCGGATGACGATGGTCTTCGCTCCGCCGATGGGGCCGGGCGGGCCGCCGCACCCGATCGCCGACGGCCTGGGCAATCGCGCGGTGCTGGTCCCGTCGGCCGCTCCCCTGGTGCTGAAAGGGCCCGGCCCCGCGGGGGTGGGCGAGGCCTATCCGATCCTCTGGACGAGCCCAGGGTCGTGGGTGGAGAGCGACCCGGACGTCTCGCCGCCGGTGCGCGACGCGGCCAAGGATGCAGCCGGGCCAATCGTGGTGGGGCTGGCGATCACGGGGCCGTCTACGACCACAGGGCAGGCGGACGGGGCGCCCAAGATGGTCGTCTTCTCGTCGCCCTTCCTGGGAGACGACGCCTTCGTGGGGATCGAGCCGAGCAACCTGGACCTCCTCATCAACGCGAGCCAGTGGCTGCGGGGCAAGCCCGAGCTTGTGGGCATCGCGCCCAAGACGCATGTGGCGCTGACGCTGACGTCGGGGCCCGAGAAGCGGACGAAGCTGGTGTTCGTCCCCACGGTGATGGCCGCCGCCATCATCATCGCGCTGGGGGTGGGCACGGCGATGGCGCGGCGACGCTGAGCTGAGCGAATCGTTGGTACGTGATTGGATCGGAATTTGTCCATGAAGAATCGATCGACGGCGTTGCTCCTGGTCCTCTTCTTCGGCGGCCTGCTCGGTCTCTGGGTCGCCCAGTACTGGCGCGTCCCCACGTCGCTCGACCGCGCGGGGCTCAGCGGCCGTGTCCTGCCCGAGCTGGTGGAGTTGAGGCAGGGCGACCTGCGTCGGCTGGAGATTAACGGCGGCGAGACCTCGATCATGGCCAGGCGTGAGCCATCGGGGCACTGGAGGCTCATGAACCCGGTCGATACTCTGGCCGACGACGCGCTAGTCGAGAACCTGGCCTACAACCTGAAAGTCTTGCGCGTGGTGCCCGACGCCGGGACGGTCGACGGATCACCCGAGTCCTACGGGTTCGGCTCTCGTCCGAAAACGATCCGGCTGTACGGTTCGGACAGCGCGAGGCCGCTGGCGACGATCGAGCTGGGCGACGTCGTCCGCGGCAACCGCTACGTGCGCGTCCCCGGCGAGCCGGGCATTCACGTCGTCGACGCCGCGGCCCTGGCACTGGCCGACATTCCCGACTGGCGCTGGCGCGAGAGCCGGCCGCTGGCGATGCCCGCGCACGAGGTCGACGGCCTGACGGTGAAGGGGGAGGGCCTGGACGTCGCCTTGAAGCGCGACGGCAAGGTCTGGCGCATCGTCCGGCCCTATCCGGCCCCCGCCGACACGAAGAAGGTGGAAGCCCTGCTGGCCCAGGTTACCGGCCTGGCGGTGGCCGACGGCCGGGCTGGGTACGTTGCCGACGATGTCAAGGATCTGCATGCGTATGGGCTGGACAAGCCCACGCTGACGGTCGAGGTGCATGGGCCCCGGGCGACGCAGACGCTGGAGATTGGCGGCGAGGCCCCGGCGGACTCGGTGGACGCCCGCCGCCTGTTCGCCCATCGGCCGGGCCAGGACGACGTGGTGAAGATTGATCCCGGCCCGCTGCTCGACCTGGGCAAGCGGCTGGCCGAGCTGCGCATCAGGAAGCTCGCGGCGGTCGAGCCGGGGCAGGTGACGCGGATCGAATACCAGTCGCCGAGGTCCAGCGTGGTGCTCTTCGCGTCAGGCTCCGGCGGCATGACGTCGCAGCCAGCCTTCGGCGGCGAGCAGGACGGTCAGCGATTCGACGTCGATCAAGCGGGGGCGGCGGCCCTGCTGAAGGCCCTGAACGAGGCCGTGATCAGCGAATCGCTGGCCCCCGAGCAGGCGGCCGAGGCCGGAGTGGACCCGCCTTCCTCGACCCTGCGGCTCTGGTGGGCGCCGGCCAACGCGGGCCGGTCGGGTTCCCCGCCCTCGACGGCGAAGGCCGGCTCGATCTCGCCCGACCCGGGCCGTCCGGCCGACCTGACGCTGGCCCTGGGGCGCCGCGATCGGCTCAAGAAGGTGATTTTCGCACGCGTTGAGGGCGATCCGGCGACCCTGGCGGTCCAGGAGAGCCTGGCCGATGCGCTCCCCTCGGAGCCCTGGCCGTTCCGCAACCGCACGCTGGCGGCGGTCGGGGACAAGCCGGTCTGGAGCTTGACGGTGAAGACGGGCGACGGAACGACCCGGCTGAGGCGACCGCCAGGTTCGCCCGCGGGCCTCGATGGCCGTGGTTGGGAGGTGATCCTGCCCGGCCGGGCCGTTGCTGCCGCCGATGCCGATTCGGTGGCCGCCGTGCTCCGGATGCTGTCCACCTTGCGAGCCGAGCGGTTCGTGGCCGGAACCGACGCCTCGCCCACCCCGTACGGCCTGGATCGGCCGCTCGCCGAGGTGAGCTGGCAGGCGAGCTCGACGCCCGACTCGGCCGACTCCGAGGCGCGAAGCCTGAAAATCGGCCGCGAGGTGGGGGGGGGCTCCAAGGATCGCTATGCGATCCTGGGCGGTTCCGGCGTCTTCACGGTCGACCCGGTCGTCGGCGCGATCCTGAACATCGAGTTCCGCGACCGCAGGGTCCTCGCCTTCAACCCGGCGCGAATCAGGCGGATCGTCCTGGGGTGGCCCGACCGGACGGTGGCACTGGAGCGGAAACCGGGGCCGCTGGGCAGCGCCGGGGCCTGGCAGATCGCGTCGGGGTTCGACGGCAGCGGCTTCGACCCGACGCCGATCCCGGAGTTGCTGGAGACGCTGAAGGAGCTTCGCACGACCAAATTCGTCCATCAAAACGGCCCGTTCCCCGGGAAGCTCGGCCTGACTCCGCCGCTGCTGACGTTGAGCCTGGAATCCGACGACGGCCCGAAGGTGCTGCGGGTCGGGGCCCCGGATCTGGTCGGCTCGTTTTACGCGACCACGGACGCAGGGGCCGAAGGGGCGGCGTTCCTCCTGTCCGGCAACGTGATCGGCGGACTGCTGTTCCCGCCGACCCGCCCCGAGGATTTGCCGCTCGACCCATTCATGCCCGACGCGCCGGTTGCGCCTCGCTGAGTCGGCTCGACTGGCGTGGGCTGGCTGGCTTTCCTACAATCGGGGACGACCTAACTTCTCTCGACCTGGGAGCCTCCGGCGTGCTTCGCATCGTCCCGTATCCTCACCCCGCCTTGCGCTTCGAGTCGAAGCCGGTGGCGCGCATCGACGACGACTTCCGGGCGGTGGTCCGGCAGATGTTCGACGCGATGTACGCCGCCAAGGGGATCGGCCTGGCGGCCAACCAGGTGGGCATCCCGCTCCGGTTCTTCATCCTGAACCTCACCGCCGACCCCGAGCAGGCCGATCAGGAGCAGGTCTTCGTCAACCCCGAGATCGTCAAGCGGCACTCGGCCGTCGAGGACGAGGAGGGTTGCCTGAGCTTCCCGGGCATCTACGCCAAGGTGCGCCGCGCCCGCAAGGTGCGGGTCCGCGCTTTTGACCTGGCCGGCAAGCCGGTCGAGATCGACGCCGACGACCTGCTCTCGCGGGCCATCCAGCACGAGACCGACCACCTGGCGGGCAAGCTGTTCATCGACCTGCTAGACGAGGCCGACCGCGTGGCCACCGCCGCCAAGGTGCGCGAGGTCGAGGCCGGCTACCGCAAGGCGCAGCTCGAGGGCATCTTCCCCGCCGACGACACCATCGAGGGCCAGCTCGCGGCCATGGCCGCGGCCTCCGCCACCAAGCTCACCTGAGTGAGCGGCTCGCCCGAACGACCGAGGCTCTCTCCGCCATGCCCACCAAGCCACGCCTGGTCATGTTCGGCACCGGCGACTTCGCCCTGCCGACCTTCGAACTGCTCTGCGAATCGGGCCACGACGTCCGCGCCCTGGTGACCCAGCCCGATCGCCCGCAGGGTCGCAAGCAGGAGCTGATCCCCAGCCGGATCAAGCAGTACGCCCTCGGGCGGGGGATCCCCGTCTTCCAGCCCGAGGACGTGAACGCGGCCGACAGCCTGGCGCACATCGCGGCCCTGACGCCCGACCTGTTCGTCACGGCGGCCTACGGCCAGATCCTCTCGGCCGACCTGCTGGGCATCCCGCCGCTAGGCGGGGTGAACCTGCACGGATCGATCCTGCCCTCCTATCGAGGGGCCGCCCCGGTGGCCCGCGCCATCCAGAACGGCGAGACCGAGGCGGGCGTCACGGTCATTCGGATGACCCCCCGGATCGACGCCGGCGGGATGATCGCCGTCGCCCGCACGCCGGTCGACCCCGCCGAGACCGCCGGAGAGCTGGAAGACCGGCTCTCGCGGATTGGCGCCCCGCTCATCGTCGGGACCATCCCGTCGCTGGTCGACGGCACCGCGCAGGTCTTGCCGCAGCGGAAATCCAAAGTCACCCGAGCTCCCAAGCTGCGCAAGGACGACGGCCTGATCGACTGGACGAAGTCGGCCCAGGAGGTCCACAACCAGGTGAGGGCCATGCAGCCCTGGCCGGGGGCGTCGACCCCCTGGAAACGCGAGGGGATTGAGGCGGCCGAGTTCCGCCTGATGATCCACAAGACCGAGGTGGACGAGGCCGAAGGCCAGCGTGGCGAGCCCGGGACCGTGCTGGAGGCGCTCGGCGACCGGTTCGTCATCGCCGCCGGCCGCGGCGCAGTGAGCATCCTGGTCGTCCAGATGGCGGGCCGCAAGTCAATGCCAGCCGCCGACTTCCTGCGAGGCTTCCAGCTCTCCGGCGAACGCCTGGGCTAGCCCCCCGGCCGGTTGGCGTTCGAGAACAATCGCAACCGCCTCGCCGCCCCTGATTTCCCGAGGCCACATCATGTCCGCGCGAACCCTCGCCTCGCTCCTGCTGGCCTTCCTCATGGCGACCTTCGCCCCGACCGGCGCCCAGGCGGCGGAAGACCTCGGCGCCGCGTTCAAGGGGATGATCGATGCGCACGGCGACGGAGTCGAGGCGGGAATCTGGGTCGGCGGAGTCGAGGGCGAGCCATCGCTGAGCATCCGCCCTGACGCCGTGATGCCCACCGCCAGCACCATCAAGACCGCCTACCTCATCGAGCTTTTCGCCGCCTATCCGGATGCTCTGGACGCCCCGCTGCCGGGCGCCGACGCGATCCTCAACGAGACCGGCCATCCGGCGCTTGCCCCCTACACCGACGACCAGCGTGCCGGGATCCGCAAGTCGCTCCGGGGCGCCTCAACGAGGCGGATTGGCGAGACGATGATGGGCGGCTTCGAGGCCCCCAACGACGTCTACAACGCGGCGGCCAGCCTGGTGACCGCTGCGCTGGGCGGGCCGGTGGCACTCACCGCGAAGATTGCCGCGCGCGACCCCGCCTTCGCGCCCATCCAGGCCCGCCGCTACATGCTCGCCCCTCGCGACCAGCCCGGCGACAACACGGCCACCACGCGGGCGCTCGCCGCCGTCATTCAACGCCTGGCCGCGGGCACGCTCAAGGGGGTTTCCGGGCCGACCCACGAGGCCATCCGGCGTGCGATGGAGACCCGGAAAGTGAACGGCCGCACGCTCATCTCCAAGACCGGCAGCCTTGATACCGACCCCATTACCCGGTGCCGCACCGGCTGGATCGAATCGCCCAACGGGCCGGTCGTCTACGCGATCATGCTCCAACAGCCCGGCCCGGGAGCCCGCCCCAGGCCCGAGGCGGCTCAGCGTCTGCACGACCTGGTCGGGGCAATCGAGCGGCTCGTCATCGGAGACGCCGGCGGCCCCCGCTCGCTTCGCTAACTCGGACGCACCCCGGCGGAGCGATTCTGCGACATGCGTATGCCCCCGCCTTTTGGATGGTGATGCGCTCATTGAAGAGCCCCGGGAGGGCCCGGTCGGACGAGGCGATTTGCGGCCTTGCCGTCGAATTCTGGATAGTCACCGCGCGGGATCAGCCGTCTGGTCCGCCGTTCGGAAACCCATCCCCGTCATGGATCGTGTAACCGTAGTGGCCCGCGCCCTCGAAGCTCGCCCCCGTCAGGATGGCACCTTCGAAGTCGGTCGCCTCGACCGCCGCGCGTCGGAACGACGCCGTGGTCAGGTCGGCCCGCCGGAAGTCGGCGCACTTCACGTTGCACAGCCGGAAGTTGGTTCCCCGGAGGCTCGCCCCCTCGAAGCTGGCGTCACAGAACCACGAGCCTTCGAAGTTGGCACCGTCCAGCGTCGCAGCCGCGAGTTCGGCATCGCTGAGGTCAACTCCGGGGAATTGGCGCTCGCCGCTCGCGTATCGCCGCAGCAATTCCTGGACATTCTCCGGGGGGATGTACTCTCCCTCGTCCGAAGCCACCATGTAACACCCTCTGGATGACCGTGGTGAAGGCACGCCTCCAGACATTTGAGCAAGGCCGTCAGCGACAGGCAACCTCTTCTGACGAGCCTCACATTTGCAAAATTCCGGCCACGGATCGGCCCTCTCGGGCGAAGCCGATGGGCATCGAAGAAGCATTTTTGAAGATTTGAATGACAGAGGGATCGAGGATGATTGTCATTTGAACAATCGTCGAAAACCGTTTGCTTGCCTCGTCTGGATATTGGTTTAACGGGAAGTATGACGAAAGGATTCCTCCGCTTGCTTGCGTGCAATTGGAGTGCTTGTCTGAAGATGAATTTCAAAAATTGAATGAAACGCGCAAACGGAGAGGGTGGATGTAAATTCGGTTTTGCGCAAATTGGTTCCCGTGTCGGAATCAAAGTGGCAGAAATGACGCCACCGATGACCTGGCCCTGTGTCATCCACACCTGACGAATCTGAGAGGGGGATTTCCCGATCGCATGCATCGGATAGGCGGCCAAACACGGGCATTCCCAATGGGGGGCCTGCGTGCTAAGATCGCTACCGGGTCGGAGAAGGGGCTTGACTCCCTCCTCGCGAGTCGAAGGTGCCCCGAGCCGCCAGCCCGGATGAGTTCCGCCGGGTGCTGGAGCCGCCATGATGCCGGACGATTGCCCCACCCCGCCTCGCAAGAAGCTCTACGTCGAGACCGTCGGCTGCCAGATGAACGTGCTCGACAGCGAGCTCGTCGTGGGGAAGCTGCGCGGCGAAGGTTACGAGCTGACCGACGACATCGAGCTGGCCGACACCATCCTTTACAATACCTGCTCGATCCGGCAGCGTTCCGAGGACAAGACTTACAGCGCCCTGGGCAAGCTCCGCCGGCTGAAGGAGCGGAAGCCCTCGCTGTCGATCGGCGTGCTCGGGTGCATGGCGCAGAAGGACCAAGGGGTCATCCTCCGCAGGGCCCCCCATGTGGACGTGGTCATCGGGCCCGGCCAGCTCGGGCAGGTCTCCCGGTTGCTGGCCGAGGCCAAGGAAACCGGCACGCCCAGGATGGCCGTGAGCCTGCCCCGAACCGGCGGTGGGCGGCTCGCGGTGACGGCCAGCTTCGCCGAGTACGACCCCCTGCGCGAGCCCGCGATGCGTCCCAACGCATTCCAGGCGTATTTGCGCATCATGATGGGGTGCGACAAGTTCTGTACGTACTGCATCGTCCCGTCGGTGCGTGGGCCCGAGCAGAGCCGGCCCCCCGACGACATCGTCGCCGAGGCCCGCATCCTGGCCGACCAGGGGGCGACCGAGATCACTTTGATCGGCCAGACGGTCAACAGTTATCGCTATCAAGAGAGTGACGGCCGGCGTACCCGGCTCTCGGACCTGCTGGCGCGAATTGATGCCATCGAAGGAGTCCGGCGAATCAAGTTCGTCACCAACTTTCCCAACGACATGACCGACGATTTGCTGCAAGCGGTCCGGGATTTGCCCAAGGTCTCGCGTTATCTGCACGTCCCCGCGCAGAGCGGCTGCGACGAGGTCTTGTCGCGCATGAAGAGGATGTACTCGGTGGCGTTGTACGACGACATGCTGGCCCGCATCCGCGAGACGATCCCGGGCGCGTCGGTCTCCAGCGACTTCATCGTCGGGTTCTGCGGCGAGACCGAGGCGTCGTTCCGCAGGAGCGTCGAGCTGGTCGAGCGAGCCCGGTTCAAGAACAGCTATATTTTCAAATATAGCCCCAGGCAGGGGACCAAGGCCGACACGTTGTTCAACGACGACGTCCCCGAGCTCGTGAAGAAGCGGCGGAACAACGAGCTTCTGAAGGCCCAGACGGACATCTGTCGCGAGGACAACCTGCCGTTCGTCGGCACGACGGTCGAGGTCCTGGTCGAGGGGCCGAGCAAGATGGGGCCGGATCGCGAGCCCGGGTCTGAGTTCGGCCAGCTCACGGGGCGCACCTGGTGCGACCGGGTCGTGCTGTTCGAGGGGCACGATCGGCTGATCGGGCAGTTTATCGACGTTCGGGTGGACGAGGCGGGCGTTGTGTCGCTGTTTGGCCGCGTAGTGACGACCGAAGGGGTGCCGGCCGGTGCAAATTGAACGGACCCTGGATTGGCCGGCGGGCGAGCGGCGATCGGTCGCGGCGGGCAAGCGGGAGGCAACCTCGATGACCAACGGGCTGATCGAGGCGGTCGGGCGATGGGGGGAGGCCATGGGCCTCGACCCCGCTTCGTTGCCCACGCCCGATGCGCTGCGGTCGGCGTTCGACGGCGCCCCTCAGGCGTGCCGGCCCCCGGCCTCGACCCGTGCGATCGAGCATTGGGAGCGTCGACATGGGTTCCGCCTGCCCCGAGGGCTGCGGGCCTGGCTGCACATCTCCGACGGATTCTACGGGCCGCAAGGCCCCCTGATCCACCCGCTCGGGGCCATCGGCCCGATGGTCCCGTTCGCGCAGATTCCCGGGATGGTGGTGCAGCCGGAGAGCTGGTTCGAGCTGGGCAACCCGAACATGGAGACGGTCTGCATCGACCTGGCCTACCCCTGGCCGGGCGGCGACTGCCCGCTGTTCACCTCGGGCGACGACCTCTGCCAGAGCAAGCCCAGGCTGATCGCCGACGGATTCAACCCCTGGTTCCTCCGGCTCCTGAACGTCGGGGGCCGTGAGTACTGGTTCGAAGACGGGTTCCGCGCCCTGGGCCACCCCTGGGTTGAACACCGCCGCCACACGCCGGTCCCCGCACTGCCCGATCGGCTTCGGCCGCTGGCCAACCGGGTGCGCAGCCACATGGAGCCTGGGGCCGACGATCGGGCCATCGCCTCGGCCTTCGGGCTCTCGATGATGGACGTCGAGATGATCTTCCGCCACTACCAGCATTGCCTCGCCGAGATGCACCCCATTCGCACCGACTGACCCGGGCCTGTCGGGCTAGCCCCGACACGCCGGGCGCGGGAACAGGCCCCTCGATCCCATGATGTATGACGTGGCCGTGCTTGGCGCCGGAGCCGCCGGCCTCTGCGCCGCGATCAATGCGGCGGAGCGTGGGCGTTCGGTCGTCCTGCTGGAGAAGAACCGCAGGGCGGGCGTGAAGATCCTGATGTCGGGGGGCACCCGCTGCAACCTGACCAATGCGCGCGGCCTGCGTGACCTGCGCGTGGTCACCGGGCCGATCGACCCCGCCTTCGACCCGCGCGAGTCGCTGGGCGCCCGCAGCATCCAGAAGGCGTTCGGCGACGGCGGTGCGTTCCTCGGCCCGTCGCTGCGCTGCCTCTCGGTGGAGAAATCCGTCGAGATGTTCGAGCGCGAAGGGGTCCGGACCAAGGTCGAGGCCAACGGCAAGATCTTCCCCGCCACCGACCGCGCCGTCGACGTGCTGGACGCACTGCTCAGGCGTCTGGGGCGTACGAGTGCCCTCTTACGCACGGCGGCCTCGGTGCTGGGCGTCGAGGCGGTCGAGGAGGGCTTCACGCTGCGGCTGGCCGACGGCGAGATCCAGGCGCGCAAGGTCATCATGGCCGTCGGCGGCAAGTCGTTCCCGGGCAGCGGCACCACCGGCGACGGCTACTCCTGGGCCCGCTCGTTCGGCCACACGATCAAGGATCCACGCCCAGCCCTGGTGCCCATCCGCGTCGGGGCCGCCTGGGTGCCCGACCTGAAGGGCCTGACCGTGCCCGACGCCGACATCGGCGTCATCGACGGCGCGGGCGCCTCGGTCCTGCGCCGCCGAGAGTCGCTGCTGTTCGCCCACTTCGGCCTGACCGGCCCGGCGATCCTGGACGTGAGCCGCGCGGTGGCCCGCTGGGAGCACGTGGGCGAGCCCCGCCTGAGGATCGACTTCCTGCCTGCCATCGACGCCGAGTCCCTCGACCGCCAGCTCCAGGCCTCGGCCCGCGAAGGCCGCCGCCAGGTCCTCTCGATCCTCCCCGACGCGATCCCCAAACGCCTGGGCGTCCGCCTGATGGAGGCCGCCGAGATTCCCCAGGACCGCACGGGCCCCGACCTCTCGCGTGACGAGCGTAAGCGCCTGGGCAGGGCCGCCAAGGGCCTCGAGCTGCCGATCACCGGAACGCTCGGATTCGAGAAGGCCGAGGTAACCAGCGGCGGTGTGAACCTGGACGAGGTGGACCCGAAGACGCTCATGAGCCTGCGTCAGCCCGGCCTTTATTTCGCCGGTGAGGTGCTCGACCTCGACGGGGCCATCGGCGGCTACAACTTCCAGGGGGCCTGGAGCATGGGCTGGCTTGCGGCGCAGTCGTGCTCGACGGATGACTGATCGCTGACGGATTCCGGGCGGTCCTTGATCCGGCCGCGCTCCTGAGTGACACTCGTGCCCCGGCGCCGGCATCGGATGCGCCCCCACGACCTGTCTCCTGGAGATCAACGGATGCTGACTCGACGCGACTTCCTGGGCGGGATCGGTCTTGGCGCGGGGCTGGCGGCGGTCTCGCCGTCGACGCTCTGGGCGCGCGACGAGCCCCGCAAGCGGCTGGCGATCGTCACGACCGTCTGGAAGGAAGGCTCGCACGCCTGGCACATGGCCGAGCGGTTCCTGGTCGGCTATCCGTACAAGGGGGGGTGGCATCGGCCGAATCTCGACGTCGTCTCGGCTTACGTCGACCAGACGCCCGACGACGACCTGAGCCGCGGCCGGGCCAAGGAGTTCGGCTTCACGATCTATCCGACCGTCGCCGAGGCCCTGCGGCACGGCCAGGGGAAGCTCGCCGTTGATGCCGTCCTGGTCATCGGCGAGCACGGCGAGTATCCGACGAACGCGATCGGCCAGAAGGAATACCCGCGTTATCAGCTGTTCAAGCAGATCACCGACGTCTATCGCGAGGACGGCAAGACGGCCCCGATCTTCAACGACAAGCATCTGTCCTGGAAGTGGGACTGGGCCAAGGAGATGGTCGAGACGTCGAAGACCATGGGCTTCCCGTTCCTGGCCGGGTCGTCGCTGGCCGTGACCTGGCGGATGCCCTCGGTGGACATGCCGCAGGGGGCCGAGATCGAGGAGGTGCTGGGCCTCGCCTTCGGCGGCGTCGATGTCTACGACTTCCACGCGCTGGAGATGATGCAGTGCATGGCCGAACGCCGCAAAGGGGGCGAGACCGGCGTGGCCGCAGTGCACGCCCTGCGCGGCGACGCGGTCTGGAAGGCGATGGCGTCGGGATCGTGGGCCGGCGGCGGCTGGGACCCCCGCCTGTTCGAGGCCGCGCTGTCGCGCAGCCAGACGATCGCCCAGCCCAAGACGTTCAGTCAGCGCTACCCCAATGACGAGCAGATCCGCGAATGGGTCAAGGCCCCGATCGCGTATCGCATCGAGTACGCCGACGGCCTGAAGGCGACCATGCTCCAGTTCAACGGCCTGGTGCAGGACTTCACCTTCGCCGCACGCCTGAAGGGGCAGGCCCAGCCGTTGTCGACGTTGTTCTACCTGCCGCCCAACCCCAACGTCGCGTACTCGGCTCCGCTGATGGCGGGCGCCGAGGCGATGTTCATGACCGGCAAGGCCCCCTATCCGGTCGAGCGGACGCTGCTGACGAGCGGGCTCGTCGCGGCCGCGTTGCAGTCGCAGGCCGATGGCCGCCGGCTCGAAACGCCGCATCTGGCGGTCCGTTACCAGCCCGCACCGGAGCCCAGCTTCGCCAACTCCTGACGTTGCGTCCGAACATCGCCCGACCGGTTCGGGGTTGCTTTCGCCGGATTGTCCAACAATAATTCAGCGACGATGCACTCCGTCCCGCCGTCGGGGATGGTTCGAAAGGCCGGCGACACCGGCCGTCATGCCGCCGGGACCGCCATGCATGCTCTCCGCCTGACCGTCGCGATCGGCGTCCTGGGCCTGCTCGGGAGGGCAACGGCCGGGGAGACGCCGGTCTTCGAGCGGGACGTCCGCCCGATCTTCAAGGCATATTGCCTGGACTGCCACGGCGGGACCGGCAAGCCGAAGGGGAAGCTCGACCTGCGGCTGAAGCGGCTCGCCGAGCGCGGGGGCAGGACCGGCGCGGGCCTGGTCGCGGGCCAGCCCGACGACAGCCTGCTGCTGATGCGGATGCAGGACGGCGAGATGCCGCCCGGCGAGAAGAAGGTGCCGCCCGAGCAGATCGCCATCATCGAGCGCTGGATCGCCGCGGGCGCGGTGACATCGAGGGTCGAGCCGGAGAACCTGCCGCCGGGCATCGACATCACCCCCGAAGACCGCGCCTTCTGGGCCTTCCAGCCGATCTCCAAGCCCGTACCGCCCGAGGCGAAGCCCGAAGACCGCGTGCGGACGCCGATCGACGCGTTCCTGGTGGCGAAGCTCAAGGAGAAGGGGCTGGCGTTCTCGCCCGAGGCCGACCGCCTGACCCTGATCCGTCGCGCGAGCGCCGACCTGACGGGGCTCGTCCCCTCGCAGGAGTCGATCGACGCCTACCTGGCCGACACCTCGCCGGACGCTTATGAGCGGATGATCGACGCCTTGCTGGAGTCGCCCCGGTACGGCGAGCGCTGGGCCAGGCACTGGCTGGACGTCGCGGGCTATGCCGACTCCGACGGCAACGGCGGCGAGGACACGCCGAGGCCCTACGCGTACAAGTATCGCGATTACGTGATCCGTTCCCTGAACGCCGACAAGCCGCTCGACCGGTTCATCATCGAGCAGATGGCCGGCGACGAGCTGGTCCCGCGCCCCTGGACCAACCTGGCCCCCGACCAGGCCGAGACCCTGGCCGCGACCGGGTATCTGCGGACGGCCGTCGACGCGACGACAACCGGCTCGCCCGACGAGCCCCTGGCTTCGAACCAGGTGGTGGCCGACACGCTGAAGATCGTCAGCTCGTCGTTGCTTGGCCTGACCGTGGGCTGTGCCCAGTGCCACGATCATCGGTACGACCCGATCCCGCAGTCGGATTACTTCCGCCTCCGCGCCGTGTTCGAGCCCGCCCTCGACCCCAACCATTGGCGTCGACCGGGCCAGCGGCTCGTCTCGCTCTATCACGACGCCGACCGGGCCCGCTCCGCGGCGATCGAGGCCGAGGCGGTGGCGATGGACGCGGTGGTGAACGCCAAGGTCGTCAAGTTCCTGGCCGCGGCCTTCGACAAGCACCTGACCACGTTCCCCGAGGCCCAGCGGGCCGCGCTGAAGGCCGCGTATGAGGCACCCGCAGACAAGCGGACGGAGGAGCAGAAGGCCTTGCTCGCGGCCAACCCGAGCGCCAACATCAGCGAGGGGGTCCTCTACCAGTACAACCAGCCGGCCGCCGACGAGCTGAAGAAGGATCGGGAGAAGGTCGCCGCGAAGCGTGCCGAGAAGACCCCCGAAGACTTCGTGAGCGTGGTCGACGAGGTCCCCGGCGTGGTCCCCGAGACCAAGCTGTTCCACCGAGGCGATCATCGGCAGCCGCTCCAGACGATCGAGCCCGGCGACCTCACCATCGCGGCCGAGGAGGGGAAGCGGTTCGACGTCCCCCCCAAGGACCCTTCGCTCCCCACGTCCGGCCGACGCCTGGCGTATGCCCGTCACCTGATGAACGGGACGCATCCGCTGGTCAATCGCGTGCTCGCCAACCGGATCTGGTTCCACCACTTCGAACGGGGTCTGGTCGACAGCCCGGGGGACTTCGGCGTGCTGGGCAGGCGGCCCTCGCACCCGGAACTGCTCGACTGGCTTGCCGGCGAGTTGCCCAATCGTGGGTGGAGCCTCAAGGCGATCCATCGCCTGATCATGACGTCGACCGCCTACCGGCAGACCTCGCGCAGGAATCCGGCCCAGGATGCGGTCGACCAGGACAACATCCTGTACGGCCGGGCCCCGCTGCGACGGCTCGACGCCGAATCGATGCGGGACCGGATCCTGGCGGTCAGCGGTCAGCTCGACCTGACCCAGTTCGGGCCGCCGGTCGCGGTGTCCGAAGACATCGGCGGCCAGGTCATGCCCGCGGGCGACTCGGCGCGGCGGAGCATCTACTTGCAGTCGCTGCGAACCAAGCCCGTCTCGTTCCTCGCCGCCTTCGACGCCCCGATCATGGCGGTGAACTGCGACCGGCGCACTCCCAGCACGTCGTCGATGCAGTCGCTCATGCTCATGAATAGCGACTTCATCCTCAAGCGTGCCGGCATGCTCGCCCGACGCCTCGCCGTCGAGACCCCCGTCGGATACGCGGCCGAGCTGACCGCCTCGCGTTCGGGGCAGATCACGCGGCCGGCCTCGGCCTGGCAGTATGGCCACGGCCCGTTCGATGAGGCCAGCCAGCGCATCACAGGGTTCACCCCCATGGCCCACTGGAGCGGCACGGCCTGGCAGGGGGGGGCCTCGCTCCCCGACGCCGAGGCCGGCTGGAGCATGCTGACCTCGGGCGGCGGCCACGCGGGCAACGACGCCCAGCACGCCACGATCCGCCGATGGGTGGCGCCCGCCGCGGGGTTCGTCGCCGTCTCGGGCAAGCTCAAGCACGGCGGTGCGACCGGCGACGGCGTCCGTGCACGCGTCGTCTCGTCGAGGGCCGGCCTGCTCGGGACCTGGCGGGCCACCCGGGGCGAGGCGGCCACCGACGTCCCCCGGATCGAGGTGCAGGCCGGCGACACGATCGACTTCGCCGTCGATTGCGTCGAAGGCCATGACTGCGACACATTCGAGTGGGCCCCCAAGGTCACGCTCAGCCAGTCATCGGGCGACCCGGCGGGAGTCTGGGATGCCTCGGCCGACTTCCAGGGGCCGATGACGGTTTCCATCCCCCAGATGATCGCGCACGCCTGGCCCCTGACCTATCGCCGGCCGATCACCCCCGACGAGCTCGACGCGGCCTGCGTCTTCGTCGAGGGCCAGCTCACCACGCTGGCCCGGGCCGGGGCGGCCGATCGCGAGCGAACCGCGTTGACGAACCTCTGCCAGCAACTCCTCAGCTCGAACGAGTTTCTCTATGTGGATTGATCCTCGCGGACGCAACCGGCGGGAATTCCTGGCGGAGACGGGCTTCGGCGTGGGGGCCTTCGCGCTCGCCCACCTGCTCCGTCAGGAGGGCCTCCTCGCCGCCGACACGCCCAAGAAGCCGGGCGAGAACCTGCCGCTCGACCTGAGGCCGAGGGCCCCCCAGGCCCCCTCGCGTGCGAATGCGATGATTTCGCTGTTCATGCACGGCGGGCCGTCGCACGTCGACCTGTTCGACCCCAAGCCCGACCTGACCAAGCACCACGGCACCGACTACGGCGGCGAGGTGGGGTTCAGCTTCGTCAACCGGGCCAGCAAGAAGCTGTTCGGCTCCCCCTGGAAGTTCGCCAAGCACGGCCAGTGCGGAACCGAGGTCTCCGAGCTGCTCCCCGAGACCGCCAAGATCGTCGACGACCTGTGCATCGTCCGATCGATGCACACCGGGCACAACGGCCACGAGGTCTCGATCCGCTATTTCCACAACGGGGTCGCCGGCATCACGGGTCGGCCGACCCTGGGGAGCTGGGTCGTCTACGCCCTGGGCAGCGAGTCTCGCGACCTGCCCGCGTACATGGTCCTGTCCGACCCCGACGGGGTCCCGGTCGACGCCTCCCACAACTGGTCGAACGGCTTCATGCCGCCGCTCTATCAGGGGACCGTCCTGCGCCCGCAAGAGCCGAGGATCCTGAACCTGGACCCGCCGCCGCACCTGGGCGGGCCGCTCCAGGCGCAGAACCTCGAGTTCCTGAACACGCTCAACCGACGCCACCAGGGGGCCCACCCGGGCGAGTCCGACCTCGAGACACGCATCCAGAGCTACGAGCTCGCCTCGCACATGCAGACGGCCGCCAAGGAGGCGCTCGACGTCAGCAACGAGCCCGAATACATCAAGAAGATGTATGGGCTCGACCAGGACCTGACCCGCGAGTATGGCACGCGCTGCCTGATCGCCCGGCGGCTGGTCGAGCGCGGGGTCCGGTTCGTCCAGCTCTTCCTGGGCGGCCAGCCCTGGGACAATCACCAGGCGATCCGCACCGGCTTGCCCGCGATCTGCCGCAAGACCGACAAGCCCTCGGCGGCCTTGGTCCTGGATCTCAAGCAACGCGGACTGCTGGACACCACGATTGTGCACTGGGGGGGCGAGATCGGCCGACTGCCGGTCAGCGAGGGGAACCTGGACGACACCTCGGGCCGCGACCATAACGGCCAGGGGTTCTCGCTCTGGATGGCCGGCGGCGGGATCAAAGGCGGCATGACCTATGGCGCCACCGACGAGGTGGGCCATAAGGCCGTCGAGAACGTCGTCACCCCCAACGACTTCCAGGCGACCGTCCTGAACCTGATGGGCCTCGACCACGAGACCCTGGTCTACAACGCCAACGGCCGCGAGCAGCGCCTGACCAACGGCCAGAAGGCCAGGATCGTCCGCGAGATCATGGCCTCCTCGCCCGCCTGACCCGATCAGCGGCGGGCGGCCACGTTCTTCAGGACCGCGATCCTCACCATCGTCGAATCCGGCGCAAAGCCGGCGACGTTGGCGAGGTCCGATCCCGGCTGGGTCTGGGTCCACATCGAGAACCGATATTGAGCAAGCGCCGCCCCCCGCGAGGGGACCTGGCCGGTATCGAGGAAGACCCGGAGCGTGGCCCCCTGGATCTTGATGCGTGCCGGGTCGATCGATTGGGTCGAGCCGTCGGATAGGTCGCGGATGGTGCCCGACGCCGACGAGCCATAAGGGCCGACGGTGATCGTGACCAGGGCGTCGGGCGTGATGCCAGGCCGCGAGGCGAACGTCGGGCCCAGACGGGCGCCGGCGCCTCGGTCGAGGGCGAAGACGTAGTAGGACGTCTCGGGATTGCGGAACTCCCCGCGCATCACGGCGGCCAGCTCGAAGACATTCCGCTTGAACACGGCCGCGCCGGCCGCGGTCGGCAGGAGCTGGTCGTATGCCCTGCCCGTGAAGGCCGGCTGCGCGGCCGGGGTGCGGAAGGTCAGGCCGTTGACGGTGTAGGTTGACGCCTGATTGGTGCTGAAGGAGCGAACGACCGCCAGCGGGTTGCGCACCTGCTTGCGGATCAAGGTCGCCCACTCGCTGCCGATTCCCCCGCGGAGGGCGGACGTGATCGCCGCGGCCGCGCCCGGATCGGTCTTGATCGCCGAGGCCGTCAGCAACGTGACCGCCGCCGGATGGGCCGCCGCGACGCGTGCGAGCTGGGACCCGTTGAGCAGCGTCCGGCCTTCGAGCAGCTCGAGGGACGAGGGCGAGAATTTCGGTCGGCGAGCGACGGGCATCAAGGCGTCCTCCAAGTCCTGCGGACGACGGACGGAGACCGGATGAGTGCGGACGCGAACCCGCTTCGGGATTTCGCCGTTCAAGTCTAGGTCATGGATCCGCGGTCGGTCCATCCTCACTCGACAATCGACCCTGGCCGAACCCGGTCCGCCGCGTATTCTGACTCGCAGGCCCGCTCCGGTTTTCGATCCGTTCGGCCTGCTGCTTGCAGACCTGATGCTGGGCCAGGGTGGGCAACCGCAATCCGAACGGATCAAATGGACGGCTCGCGGCCACTCCCGGCGTACCGGATCTCTCCGATGTCTTGCTTGATCTGGTGGATGAAACATGTCAATCCAAGTTGATCGAGAACCTGAAGTTTTGCCTGGGAGTGACATCCAGAAGCCCGAGTTCCGCCCGTCGCTGGTCGACCGCTATCGTGCCGTGCGATCGATGACCGAGTCGATCTCTCTTCGTCTCACGCCCGAGGATTGCCAGGTCCAGGCGATGCCCGATGCCAGCCCGGTGAAGTGGCATCTGGCACATACGTCCTGGTTCTTCGAAATCTTCCTCCTCACCCCGCATCTGCCCGATTACCGGCCGTTCGATCCCGCGTTCAACTTCCTGTTCAATTCCTATTACAACTCGATCGGCGACCGCGTCCCCAGGGCGCAACGGGGCCTGATGACCCGGCCCTCGCTCGACTTCGTCTACCGGTATCGCCGCGCGATCGATGACGCCATGGTCGCGTTCATGGAGGAGTCTTGCCTGTCGGAGGGGGACCCACTCGCGGATGTCGTCGAACTGGGACTGAACCACGAGCAGCAGCATCAGGAATTGATCCTCACCGATCTCAAGTACGCATTCGCCCAGAATCCGCTGCGGCCCGCCTACGTCGAGCCGGTCGTTCGCCCGTCCAGGCGGGCGCCCGAACTAACCTGGCTGCCGTTTGAGGGGGGGCTGGAATGGCTGGGGACGGACGGGCCGGGGTTCGCGTTCGACAACGAGGGGCCGCGACACCGGGTCTACCTGGAAGACTTCGCCCTGGCCTCCCGGCTGGTGACGGTCGGCGAGTATGCCGAATTCATCGGGGCGGACGGCTACCGGAAGCCCGAGTTCTGGCTCTCCGATGGCTGGGGCGCGGTCCAGAGGCTGGGATGGAACGCCCCGACGTACTGGGAGCGGGCCGACGGGGGCTGGTCGGCGTTCACGCTGAATGGGTTCCGGGCGCTCGACGACTCGGAGCCCGCTTGCCACGTCAGCTACTATGAAGCAGACGCCTACGCACGCTGGGCCGGGGCCAGGCTGCCGACCGAGGCGGAGTGGGAGTTTGCCGCGAGCCGGGTTGAACAGGCCGGGAATTTCCTGGAAGCCGGGGCGTTCCACCCCGAGGCCGCCGCCGGCCCGGGACTTGCTCAGATGTTCGGCGACGCCTGGGAATGGACCCGCAGCCCCTACATCCCCTACCCGGGCGCGAGGCCGGCCGAAGGGGCCCTGGGCGAATACAACTCCAAATTCATGTGCAATCAACTCGTCCTGCGAGGGGGATCGTGCCTGACCCCCGCCTCGCATATCCGGGCGACTTACCGTAACTTCTTCCCCGCCGAGACACGTTGGCAAGTGTCCGGCATCAGATTGGCCAAAGATTGATGAAATCAACGACACTCACGAAGGGCGACCGCGCGCGCAACCCCTCCGCGCGTGCCCCCTTCCTGGACGACCTGATCGCGGGCCTCGGCCGAACCCAGAAGGAAATCTCCTGTAAATATTTCTACGATGAGCATGGGTCGGACCTCTTCGACCAGATCTGCGACCTCGACGAGTACTACCCCACCCGCACCGAGCTATCGATCCTCCGCGACCACGCCCCCGAGATGGCCCACGAGCTGGGGGAAGACATCGCTCTGATCGAGCTGGGCAGCGGCAGCAGCCTGAAGACCCGGCTCCTGCTGGCGGCCCTGCGCACTCCCCGTGCGTACATCCCGGTCGACATCTCGGCGGAGCATATGGTGCGGTCGGCCGGCTCGCTCGCCGACACGTTCCCGGGCCTGCGGATCATGCCCGTCGCGGCCGATTTCACCGAGAACCTGCCGATCCCGCACACCGGCGACCCTCGGGCGCGACGGGTGGTCTACTTCCCCGGCTCGACGATCGGCAACTTCCAACCGCGTGCGGCCCGCCGCCTGCTGCGCCGGATCGCCGAGATGGTCGGTCCGGGGGGAGGCCTCCTGATCGGCTTCGACTTGGACAAGGACCCGGCGGTCCTGATCCCCGCCTACAACGACCGGCTGGGCGTGACGGCCGAGTTCAACCGCAACGTCCTGATCCGGGCCAATCGCGAGCTGGGGGCCGACTTCGACCTCGATGCCTTCGAGCACCGAGCGGTCCACGTCCCGGAGCATGAACGGATCGAGATGCACCTGGTCAGCCTGAAGCCGCAGGCCGTAACGGTGGGCCCGGCCACGTTCGACTTCGCCGAGGGGGAGACGATCCTGACCGAATACTCGCACAAGTATTCGCTCGAACATATCCGGGCGATGACCGACGACGCAGGCTGGTCGCTCGGCCGTCAGTGGCTCGACCCGCTCGGCTACTTCGCGGTCCAGCACCTCACCGTCGCCTGAGCTCGCTAACCCTTCATCCCGCGCGGGACGAGCCAACGCTCGGCGAGGTCGAACCCGGTCTGCACGGCCAGGGCCAGGATCGCCGAGGGGATGGCCCCCTCGAAGAGGATCTGGCCCAGGTCGTCGCGGCGGATGCCCGTCAGGATCGGCTGGCCGAAGCCCCCCGCGCCGATCAGGGCGCCGATCGTGGCGGTCCCCACGTTGATGACCGCGGCCGTCTTGATCCCCGAGAGGATGCCGCGCGTCGCCATCGGCAGCTCGACGAGCCGCAATCGCGCCCAGGCGGGCAGCCCCAGGGCCTGCGCACTCTCGCGGAGCGACGGGGGGATCTCGAGCAGTCCGGTCGCGGTGCTCCTCACGATCGGCAGCAGGCTGTAGAGGAACAGGGCGACGAGCGCCGGCTTGGCCCCGATGCCCAGCCATGGAATCATGAACACGAGCAGGGCCAGCGATGGGATCGTCTGAATCACGCTCGTCGCGCCCAGGATCCAGGCCCCGATTCTCGGTCGCTTGGCCGCGACGATGCCGAGCGGGATCGCCGCCAGGATCGCCAGGGTCAAGGAGACGCTCACCAATCCCATGTGCTCGACGAGCCTCGACAGGATGCGCGACATCCTCGAATTCGAGGCGACTTCCGCATTGATGCCGAATCGGCTCGCCAGGAAGTCGGCCGCGACGCGCTCCTCGGGAACCCGATCGAACTTGGCCCTCGCGTTCATCGCGATCATCTTGCCTTCGTCGATCGTCCCTTCGAGTCGTTTCAGGGCGGCGAACGCCTCGGGGGAACGCCGCTCCAGGTCGAGCCGGTGGAGCAGGACACATTGATAAGGGGGGAAGAACCCCTCGTCGTCGGCGAGCACCCGGATCTTCTGCGCCTTGATCTCGGCGTCGGTGGAATAAAGCTCGGTGGCGTCGATCTCGCGCGCCTCCAGGGCCCGATAGGCGAGGTCGTGGTCCAGGCCTCGGGTGTCGCGCTGGGGAAGTCGGTAGCGGTCGCGCAGGCCGGGCCAGCCGTCGGCGCGTTCCATGAACTCATTGCCGAATCCGAACTTCAAGGTTGGATGGCCGGCCAGGTCGGAAAGTTTGACGATGCCCAGCCTGGCGGCGACGTCCTCTCGCATGCCGATCGCGTAGGTGTTATTGAATCCGAGCGGCCGGCTCATCCCGATCCCCCGGGCTTTCAGCGCGGCCCGCAGCGAGTCGTCGCCGGCGGCCACCTTGCCGGCGAGGATCTCGCCCGAGATCGTCCCCGTGTACTCGGGATAGACGTCCAGCTCGTCGGCCTCCAGGGCGTGGAAGAGGATCTGGGTGCCGCCCAGTTCGCGACGATGGACGGCCTTGCCCCCCTCGGCGCGGATCATCTGGGTCGCCAGGTCGCCGAGGATCACCGACTCGGTGAAGACCTTCGATCCGACGCGGACCTCATGGTCGGCGGGGGACGCCTGGGCGACGAGCAGGAAGGCCGCGAGATAGATCACGAGTCGGCTCCGCGGGGGATCTCGACCAGCCCACGCTGGGCCCGGACGAACTGGGTGACGAACGGGTCGGCGGGCGACTCGATCAAGGCGTCCAGCGGCCCGCGCTGCATGACCTGGCCGGCGCGGAGCAGGACGATCTCGTCGCCGAACCAGCCGGCCTCGGCCAGGTCGTGGGTGACCATCACGACGGTCTTGTTCAGGGATCGGAAGATGCCCCGGAGGTCGGCCTGCAACTCGGCCCGGACCATCGGGTCGAGCGCCCCGAGCGGCTCGTCGAGCAGGACGACGTCGGGGTCGAGCATCAGGGCGCGGATCAGGCCGACACGCTGCCTCTGGCCGCCCGAAAGCTGTCCGGGATGGCGGTCGAGGCCGTCGCGCGGGAACTGGGTCAGCTCGGCAAGCTCGTCGATCCGCGCCGCGATCCTCGGCTCATCCCAGCCAAGGTGGCGGGCCAGCAGCGCCGCGTTGCCTCGCGCCGTCAGGTGGGGGAAGAGGCCTCCGTCCTGGATCACGTAGCCAAGCCCACGACGGACGGCTTCGGCGGTCTCGGGCGTCAGCAGCTTGCCGCCGATGACGACCGTCCCCTCATCGGGCACGACCAGGCCGATGATCGTCCGCAGGATCGTCGATTTGCCGCACCCGCTCGGGCCGATCAGGACGGTGGTCTTGCCCGTGGCGAAGGTCAGGTCGAGCGGGGGCAAGACCACCTTGCCGTTGTATGACTTGGAGATGCGGCGTAGCTCGATCATGCGTGGGGATGCTCGGGACCGGTGGGGGCGATCGAGGTTCAGGGCCAACTATCGAGGAAGGCGGGGGTGGTTGGCAACCGTTCGCCGCCCGTTGGATGTGGGGACGCTTGCATCTCGCGTGCCTGCCGGCAAGCGGCGAACCTGGGCCGGGCGCGAACCGGTCGCAACGAGAGTGGGCTGGAACGTCGTCCCGATTCCCGTATTGTCTGGCCGACCGCCCCGTTCGAGGGGTGGATCTCGGATCGATCGGACCCAGGAAAAGGAGCCGTCAATGTCGGAGCAATCGCCCAGGTCGAGCCTGATCTCATGCCTGCGCTACCGCGACGCTCCCGCTGCGATCGACTGGCTGGACCGCGCCTTCGGCCTGCAAGCCCAGCTCGTCATCCGCAACGATGACGGGACGATCGCCCACGCCCAGCTGACCTCCGGTGGAGGGATGATCATGCTCGGGTCGTGCGGCGACACCGAATACGGCCGCTTGATGAAGCGGCCCGAGCAGGTCGGCGGCTTCGTGACCCAGAGCGTCTGCATGATCGTCGACGACGCCGACGCGGTTTACGCAAGCGCCAAGAAGGCGGGGGCTGAGATCGTCATCGAGATCAAGGACGAAGACTTTGGCGGCCGAAGCTTCACCTGCCGCGATCCCGAGGGGCAGGTCTGGACCATCGGCACCTACAACCCCTGGGTCTGAACGCACACGCGATCAGTTCGCGGGCTTGTCGGGCGGTGCTTCGGTCGTCTTCGCGGCCGAGGTCCCGGGCAGGCTGGCAGCCCTGCGGAAGAACTCGTCCATGAAGTCGTCCTTGGAACCCGGCTGGGTCAGGTCCTGGCCCGATCGGGTGAGCGCCAGGAAGAGGATCATCATGTCATCGGTGGTCGCCTCGCCCCAGCGCACGCCTTTAGGCGGGCTGGACGGGTTGCGCGCGTTCCCGGCCGAGTTGTCGAACCGGGCCAGGACGCGGATGACCGAGCCTTCGGGCAGGTGCATCGGCTCGCGCAGGTAATAGGTGTCCTGGCGATTGAAATCCCAGTCGTCGATGTGGATGAGCGGCCGTGTTCGGCCGTCGGGGGTGTTCACGCTGGCGGTGATCATCCGGCCGAGCAGGTGCATGTGCGGCGTGATCGCGTGCAGGTCGACGTCCATCGGGATCGTCAGCTCGGCCTCGACCAGGATCCTGGACTCGTCCGGGGGCAGTTCGAAGGTCTCGGGATCGGCGCAGGCGGAGATCCATTGCAGCGACTGGCGGATGGGCTTGCGTGCGAAGTGAATGCCCAGCCGGGTGCGGTCGGTCTCGGGCTTGCCGCTGGGGTGATAGTGCACCTGCATCACCACGTCGGCCCCTTTCGGCAGGTTCAGGCCGATTCCTTCGCCGTAGAAATGGGCCTCGTTGCCCGGCGTCCAGCCCCCCAGGGCGCCGAAGATCCGGTCGCCGGTGAAGCCGGAGAAGCACATATAGCCGGGCCCAGGGTCGCTCGTGTCACGCTCCCGACCCAGGCCTCTGACGTCCAGATAGCTGAATGTGTGATGGACCACCCTGGGGTTGCCGGGCTGGACCTCGATGGCGGTGATCGCGCGGTCGGTCGGCTCGTTCGTCGGCATCACGAAGCAGCGGTAGACGTCGCCTCCCTCGGCCGGGATGGCGAACTCCTCGGGCATCTCCAGGATCAGGTCGGGCTCGCCCAGGGCCCAGCCCGAGGGGTTGATGCTCGCGGCGGCCGGCTCAGGCGTTCTGGAAAGGGCCTGACCCGCGGGGGCGCCGGCGTCGGCCCAGGCGCGGAGAGTGGCGATCTCGTCGGCGAGCAGGGTCCGGTCGTGGAGCAGGGGGGGCGACTCGGCCGGGTCGGGCTTCCAGGGGGGCATCAGCCGACGTTCCGCGACGTCGGCCAGGTCGCCGGCTCGCTTGGCCGCCTGGGCGTGCGTGATCAGCGAGAAGGGGGCCGACTGGCCGGGCTGGTGGCAAGACCGGCAACTCCGCCGCAGGATCGGCTCGACGTCGCCATAGAACGTGGGAGTGGTGACGATGGGTGGCGCCGGCCGATGGGTTGCGATGGCCTGATCCGAAATGGCTGCCGGCGCATGCCCCGAGAGCGCCGAGGCGAGAGCCTCGTCAATCCCGTCGAGCGTTCCACGATAGGAGAGCCTGCCGTCTCCGACCAGGACGAACGCCTCGGGCAGGTCCCCGACCCCGAACCGGCGCGCGAGCTTCGCGTCTCGATCGTCGATGACCGAGAGCAAGGGGGGCAACCCCTGAGGGGGGACGTCTCCCACGCAGATGTCGACGACCTGGACGCGGTTCGCAGGGTGGGCCTGGCGCAGGGCCTCGGCGGTGCGCGGCGAGGCCAGGTCGCGTGGAGCATTGAAGATGACGACGGAGGCGCCGCGGTCGGGCGAGCGCAGGTCGATCTTCGTGCCCGAGACGGTCCTTGCCGTCCACGGTTCTTCCAGGAACGGCTTGCCCGAACCTTGCTCCTTCGGCTCGCGCAATCCGAGGGCCAGGCCCGCGGTGGCCACGCAGGCGGCGACGCAGGCGATCAGGACGCGTCGGCTCATCGGGGGGCTTTCTCGCCGGGCCTCGGGCCGATCAACGCCGACGCTTCGGGTTCGTGGCGGTCTTCGGGTTGTTCGGGTCTTTCCAGAGGGCGCCCATGTTCTCCTTGACCTCGGGCGTTTCCTGCTCCTCGGGCGGGAGCTTGGCGAACTCCTCGGGGGTCAGCTTCTTGTAGACGATCGTGGGGTCGGTGGGGTTGCCGCAGCCGGCGGTCAGAAGTGCGAGGGCCGCGGTGGCCGAAGCGAGGGTGCGTCGAAATCGCATGGTCGGTGGGTCCAGGTCTGATCGTCGGTCTTCGGTCGTTGGCGATCGGGGGATCGGAGGCCCACGCCCCGGGTGCCACTTTCGGGGGAAGGCACCCGGGGGTCGGAGGCTTCAAGGGCGGCCGGCTGATCAATAGCTGTCGGCCGAGATGACCTCGCCGCTGGCGCGGGTCGAGAGGCCGCGGTAGACCGCCTTGGTGACGGTGTCTTTCAGGTAGCGGACGGTGCCGTCGGCGAAGGCGAAGTTGCCGCCGCCCGGGTGCTGGCTGCGGAACGAGTAGATCCCGTTGTCTTCGCTGGTGACGTCGGCCGTGACGGTGTGGCGGTTGAACGTCCCCCAGGTGGAGAAGTTCAGGCCGCGCGGATAGCCGTGGGCCCAGACGCCCTGGCCGCCGCGGAGCTGCCCCGCTCGCTTGTTGGTCGCGCTGAAGAAGTCGTTCTTCAAGCCGTAGTCTTGCTCGCCGAGGAACAGGGTGTTGGACGACCCGTCGGTGATCGACCCGATGCTGATCTGCGGCGAGGTCATGGTCGTCAGCGGGGCCGCGGTGTCACCGCTGTTGGTCGTGGTGGCGCCGATGATCACGCCGGTGGGCAGGCCGTAGAGGTGCCTGCCGCTGTAGAGGTTGGCGTAGGCATTGCCGTTGGACGTGACGTAGCTGGTCGGGGCCAGGAAGTCGCTCACCGCGAAGTCGGGCTTGGTGTAGGGGACGATCATCGTCGGGCAGAGGAACGAGCCGACCATGGTGCTCGAGCTGGTCGTGTTGTCGACCGCGCTGGCCGCCATCCCCGTGTTATAGGTGGCGAACAGGGGCGTCTGCTCCATGTACGGGAGCACGCCGGTGAAGGCCGAGAACTTGGTCGGGCCGATGAGCGCGAACGGGAAGCAGCCGTTGACGTCGTGGTAATTGTGGAACGCCAGGGCGATCTGCTTCAAATTATTGGTGCACTGCGCCCGCCTGGCGGCCTCGCGTGCGCTCTGGACAGCGGGGAGCAGCAACGCGATCAGGATGGCGATGATCGAGATCACCACGAGCAGCTCGATCAGGGTGAATCCGCGGGGCTTCTGACGTCGCATCGGTCGGTCTCTCCTGGGGGGAAGGGGCGTTGTGCGGTCCGCGGACGACAGTCGAGATCGTCGAAGGCCAGGGGACCAGGCCATCCACCAGCGAGCCGCGACACCGTCGGGGCGTCACGGCCTTGCCTCCCGACGCACCGGATCTGGGCGAAGGGCCGACCCGTGAGGGGGCCGGCCGGTCCAGGATCGCCCCGAGGCCCGTTGAGCCTCGGACTGCCGGTTGTCGTTCAGCGTTGTGGATCAGTTCCCGTTCGAGATTCGGATCAGCGTCCGCGTTTTCGCATATTTGGCTGAGCGAGCGAGACCACGACGCAGCTCAGCCAGGAGGGTTTAGACACTGAGATTCAATCTCAGAGAAAGCAGATTAAGCATCACGCTCGGCGATGTCAAGTTGGTCGACCGGCCCGGTGAATTAAGCTCACGAGAGAAAATGGGAGATCCTGGGAAGGGTTGGAGCCTTGACGGTCCTTCGGTTGAAGAGGCATGCCTGGGATTGAGGCGGAGGACCGCTTGCCATGGTCGTCATTCGGATTGGCACGCGAATTTGACAAATCGCCTTCACGACTCGCCCGGGATCGTCTAGCTTGAGAGGGATCTTCGCGAATGGACTCGCGCCATCGTCGCCGGCAAGGATGCAGAGGCACATCATGAAGTTATTCATCTCCGCAGGCGAGCCGAGCGGCGACCTGCACGCGGCGAACCTGATTCGCGAGCTGAAGCGTCTGCGGCCCGACGTCGAGATCGTCGGGTTCGGCGGCCCGCACATGGAGCGGGAAGGGGCCAGGCTGCTCTTCCCCCTGGTCGACCTGGCCGTGATGTGGTTCTTGCGAGTCCTGCTCAATCTCCACAAGTTCATCGGCCTGGCCAATCAGGCCGAGCGCTACTTCCGGGATGAGCGGCCCGATGCTGTGATCCTGATCGACTATCCGGGGTTCCACTGGGCCCTGGCCAAGCGGGCCAAGCGGCACGGCGTGCCGGTGTTCTACTACGTCCCCCCCCAAATCTGGGCCTGGGCGGGCTGGCGTGTGAAGAAAGTGCGCAAATACGTCGATCACTTGCTATGCAGCCTGCCGTTCGAGCCGCAGTGGTATCGCGATCGCGGGGTCGAGGGGGCCATCTTCGTGGGCCATCCCTATTTCGACGAGCTCGATGGCCGCGAGCTCGACGAGGCCTTCCTCGCCGAGCGGCGGGCGATCCCCGGCCGCAAGGTGGCGATCCTCCCCGGGTCGCGGACCCAGGAAGTCCTGCGCAACATGCCCGTCTTCCTGGAGGCGGCCTCGAAATTAGCTCGCGAGAAATTCGAGTTAAATTTCGAGGTTTGTGCTCTTCACGAGGCTCACCGCCAGCTTATACTTAATCAGATCGCCCAATCCGGGCTCACGCTCCCCATCGTCGTGCATGCGGGGCGGACGCCCGAATTAATTCGGATGGCGGAGGTTGCCTGGGCTGTCTCGGGCTCCGTGGGGCTCGAACTCATGGTCGAGGCCCTTCCCTCTGTCGTCCTTTACAAGGTGAACCGGATCGACCTGATCATCGCCCGGCCGTTCATCAAGAGTCGGTTCATCAGCCTGGTGAACCTGATGGCCGACCGGGAAGTGATGCCCGAGTATCTGACGGCCGACGACGTCTCCGGCGAACTCGCCGGCTGGGCGAGTCGGTGGCTGGGTGATCCCGCGGCGAGGCAGTTGGCGTCGCAGACGCTGGCCGACCTCCGGGCGGACGTCGCCAAGCCCGGAGCCTCGGCAAGGGCTGCCACCCGGATCGTCGAAGTTCTCTCCTCTCTCTCGCGGACCAAGCCCGAAGGATTCCACCCCATCGGCAACCGTCCGCACCCGTCGCGAGACCTTCACGCGACCGGCCGCTGAGTTCGCCCCACCCTCCTCGTCCCGAATCGTCCGCCGAAAAACTCGAATCGCCTTGCATCGCCTCGTTTCGTCTTGCGGATCTTCGGGCCTGGTCGGGATCTTCCCGCGTCCGTCGTTTCCCGGGTTCGGCACCCGAAGGCAGGCCCCAAGACCACGATCGGTCTTCGGGATCGGGGGATTTCTTCCTCATGACTCCGTCAAACCAAGAAAATCTCGGCGAACAGGGTGACTCCTCGGGGCGGACCGACGAAGCTGTCGGTGGCGGCCCGGCCCAGCCCAGCATGAAAGTTTCCTCGGCGACCAGCCGTTGGGTCGCGGGTGCCCCCGGCCTGGCCCTGCTCCTGCTGGGGGTGGCGACCTTTGCCTACCCGGGCCTCGCAGTCCAGACCTTGGTCCTGGCCTTCGGCGTCGGCGCCACCGCCTACGGACTGACCGAGGTCCTCTCCGCGATCGTCGGCGACCGCAAGCCCCTCACGTCCGAGACGCTCATCGTCCTGGGCCTCGGCGTGCTCACCCTCGTGCGCCCCGGCCTTACTGAGCTGGCGCTGCTCTACATCATCGCTGGCTGGGTCGTCTCCGTCGGGCTCTTCGAACTGTCCACCGCCACCAGCACGAGCCGGGAAGTCCCGGGTCACTGGATGCCCGCCCTCGGCGGGGCCATCACCGGAGGGCTTGGCCTCTACCTGGTGCACGTCCCCCACATTGGCCTGCTTGCCCTGGCCTGGCTGATCGGCGGCTATGCGTTCTCCTCGGGAATCATCCTGATCTCGCGGGCGATCCGCCGCCTACCCCTGATCGACCGCGGCGGCTTCTAACGCCCGGACCAAACTGTCCCGCCTGAACGAACGAGCGACCGGATCGGCGGCCTCCAATCGCTGGGGGCTTGCCGTTTCGGCCGTTGCGGCCCGATGATTGGTGGAAATATCAAGGGGCGCCCGTCGATTCGGCGAGAAGGCATCAACGCAGTCGGGGCCGGCCCGCTCCGTCCGGCCGCATCGGCGACGCCCTCGCGACCGCCGAGACGAGCACCCGACATGGCCCAGACGCACGGCGAACACCCCCGCAACCGACTCGCGGGCGAGACCAGCCCCTACCTCCTCCAGCACCAGTCGAACCCCGTCGACTGGTACCCCTGGGGCCAGGAGGCCATCGACCGGGCCCGGGCCGAAGACAAGCCCATCTTCCTCTCCGTCGGCTATAGCGCCTGCCACTGGTGCCACGTCATGGAGCGGGAGTCCTTCGAAGACCCCGCCATCGCGGCGCTCATGAACGAGCACTTCATCAACGTGAAGGTCGACCGCGAGGAACGCCCCGACATTGACCAGATCTACATGGCCGCCGTCCAGGCCCTGACCGGACACGGCGGCTGGCCGATGTCCGTCTTCCTCACACCCGACCTCGTCCCCTTCTTCGGCGGCACGTATTATCCGCCCGTCGACTCGCGCGGCATGGCAGGGTTCCCCAGGGTCCTGCTCGGCGTCGAGAAGGCCTGGCGCGAGCGGCGGGCTGAGATCGTCGACAGCGCCGGCGAGATGCTCCGGCGATTGGAGACCTCGGGTCAGGTCCCTCCCTCCGACGGCGAACTCACCCTGCGCCTCCTCGACGGGGCGGCCTGGGCCTTGGCCAAGCAGTTCGATCCCGCCAACGGAGGCTTCGGCTCCGCCCCCAAGTTCCCGCACCCCATGGATTTGCGGGTCCTCCTGCGCCATTACGGCCGCACCGGCGATTCTCAGTCGCTCTCCATGGTCCGCCTGACCCTGCTCAAGATGGCCTATGGCGGGATCTATGACCACCTTGGCGGAGGCTTCGCGCGCTACTCCACCGACGACCGCTGGCTGGTCCCCCACTTCGAGAAGATGCTCTACGACAACGCCCTGTTGGCATCCGTCTACCTGGAAGCGTATCAGGTCACTCGCGAGCCCGAGTTCGCCCGCGTCGCCCGCGAGACCCTCGACTATGTCCTGGGCCGGATGACCGATTCCGAAGGGGGCCTCTACTCCACCGAGGACGCCGACAGCGAGGGCGTCGAGGGCAAGTTCTACGTCTGGTCCCTGGCCGAGATCCGCGAGACCCTGGGGGCCGACCGCGCCGCCATCTTCGCCCAGGCCTACGACGTCAGCGAGGCCGGGAACTGGGAACACAGCAATATCCTCAACCTCCCACGGGCATTGTCCGACCTCGCCCGTGTTCTCAACCGCGACGAGCCCGGCCTCCTCGCCGACCTGGCCGAGGACCGCGCCAAGCTTTTGGCCCTGCGCGAGACGCGCATCCCGCCGGCCAAGGACACCAAGATCCTGACCTCCTGGAACGGCCTGATGATCGCCCCGCTCGCCGAGGCGGGCGCGATCCTGGGCGAACCTCGCTATGTCGACGCCGCCCGCCGCGCCGCCGCCTTCCTGCTCGACCGGATGCGCCAGCCCGACGGCCGCCTGCTTCATAGCTACAAAGATGGCCAGGCCAGGTTCAACGGCTACCTCGATGACTACGCCAATCTCATCGACGGCCTGACCCATCTCTACGAGGCGACCGGCGAGCCCCGCTGGATCGCCGCGGCCGTCGACCTTTCCGGCCAGATGATCGCCGAGTTCCACGACGACGAGGCCGGCGGCTTCTTCTACACCGGCAAGAACCACGAGGCCCTGATCACCCGCCAGAAGGACGCCTACGACAACGCCACCCCCTCGGGCAACGCCATGGCCGCCACCGGCCTGCTTCGCCTGGCCGCCCTGACCGGCCGGGCCGACCTCGAAGCCCTGGGCCGGTCGACGCTCCAGTCGATCCACACCATCCTCGAGAAAGTTCCCATGGCCGCCGGCCAATCCATGGTCGCCCTCGACTTCCTCCTCGCCCCCTCGCGCGAATTCGCCGTCTTCGCCGGCGCCGACCCCGACGAATTCCGGTCGGTCCTGGCCGCCATCGCCGCCCGGTTCCTCCCCCACAAGGTGGTCGCCCCCGCCAGCCCCCAGGCCACCGCCCCCGCCGATCTGGTCCCGCTCCTCGCCCGCAGGGCCGCCCGCGAAGGTAAGACGACCACCTACATCTGCGAGCGCTTCACCTGTCAGGCCCCCATCACGGGTCTGGAGCCCCTGAAAGCCGCACTGGTTCCCACGCGTCCCTGATCCTTGCGGGTGGCCGATTGATTCGTGGACCAGAAACGCCGGAAGGGCGGGCCGGGAGCCGATGCTCCCCGCCCGCCCTTCCGTTTGATTCAAGCCCAAGTCCCCGACCCGCTCGTCGCGACGAAGGCCGGGCGGCTTCGTTCCATCAGGGCATGAAGTCGAGATTCAAGGAGTTCTCGCCCGCCTGGACCTGGAGGGTCTTCTCCTCGTCTTCCAGGCCGAAGGTCGCCTTGGTCCGCGTCTTCGGCGTGATGGTCACGACGTTCTGTCCGGCCAGGGCCTTGATGGTGTAGGAACCATCCTTCGAGATCGGGGCGTCGCGGCTGCCGACGATCCGTCCGGGCATCGATGCGTTGAAGTGGAGGGTTCCACCGTCCAGCACCTTCCCGCGGAATGTCACCTTGCCGGCCACCTTGGCCTCGTCGGACGTGGTCCCGCCGGGCGAGCCGCCCGAGTTGCATCCCGACGCGGCCGTCATCAGCGCGAAGGCCATGGCCGCGGCTTCGAGAAAACTCCGTCGATTCATCTTCGGGACTCTCCGCCAGTTCAACGTTCAGAACGAGTCGGACGAGACGACCTCGCCGCCAGCCTTGGAGCCGATCGCCCACCAGACCTGCAGGCCGATCGTCTGCTTGACGAACTGGACGTGGCCGTCGCCGAAGCTGACGTTCACACCGCCCGGATGCCGGCTGCCCGCCGTCCAGGCACCGCCGAGGAGCCGGCCTCCGGTCCCGTTGGTGCAGGACCAGGTGTTCGGGGTCATGACGTGATTGTAGGCCGTTCCGTACGGCATGATGGCCAGCCACCAGTAGCCGCCGACCGGCCCCGACGGGCCCCAGGGAGGGCTCGGCCCGCCCGCGGGCAGCCCGCCTAGCACCTTGCTCGGATTGCCCGTCGTCAGGCAGAGGTTCTGATACAGGGCCGGGCCGTTCGCCAGCGAGGGGTCGAGCAGGGCCTTGTTGTTCGAGTCGACGGCATTGTTGCCGGGATACGTCGAGGTCAGGACGGCGGTGGCCGTGGCACTCGGGATCAGGGTGTCCAGCTGGGAGCTGTTCGAGGTGCCGATCCCCTTGACCCGCTCGCTGAACGCCGCCGTGTTGCTCAGGCCGTCGGTGACGTCGGCGATCCGCACGATGGGCTCGTCGGGGCCGTAGCCGGGGCCGATATTGGTCCAGCCGACGTGGCCGAACAGGCCGTTGGGCGACGGCAGGCCGAACCCCGCGGGCGTCGCCCCGAAGCTGGCCGCGTAGTTCACCGGCCCGAAGCCCGTGGTCAGCCGGTCGAGGTCGCTCGGGCAGACCAGGACGCCCAGCCGCGCATACTGGACCGTCGCGTTCTCGTTGCTCGGCTTCGCGGTCGCGCGGCCGGTGTCCGAGAAATTGATCGCGTTATAGATGGGCGATTGCTCGAAATTCGCGAGCAATAACGCGAAGGCGCCCCAGTCGTTATTGTTGTAACCGCCGTGCCCCCAGGGAAACGACAAGGTGGACGACTCGTAATTATGCATCGCAATCCCAAGCTGCTTGAGATTGTTGACGCATTGCATCCGCCTGGCCGCCTCGCGGGCCGATTGCACCGCCGGCAGCAGAAGCGCGATCAGGACGGCGATGATCGAGATGACCACCAGCAGCTCGATCAGCGTGAAGCCGACGAGCCGGCGGGACGGGCCGGTCCGGCCCTTCAATTCGTGATTAACGCGCATGCACAGACTCCCTCGATCTGGAGAAATGATCTGAGGCCTGAACTGCAACGATGAATCCAGGACAGGAGCAACATAGCTCCTGACATGGCGAAGCGCAGCCCACAGCACCCTGGACTCGGATGAGCCCGGGCCAATCTGTTGGATTGAGCGTCAGCGACGATCGCGGTCGAACTATTAAGAAACTACAGCCTCGACAGGGCCGGTCAGCTTAGATAGATGATAGTCCTAAAGTCAAATAGAATCACCGGTCTTATAGTCACTTTACTTAGGCAGTCATCGCATCAAGTGGTGTCGGTCCCCAAGGAATCGTCCGGACATGAGACAAAAGGCAACGAAGCACCCGTTCTGGGGTAGCCTTCTCCTTGGTTTCGCCCTACTCTCCGCCTTCTCATCGGCCGAGGGGGCGGTCATCGAGGGCACGCCCGAGACGCGCATGATCGCGCTGGGCAATGCGACCGTCGTGGTCCCCGCCAGCTTGACCGCCCGCGAGCGCAAGGCCGTGTCGATGCTGGTCGAGGAAGTCGGCCGGCGCACTCGCCAGAGCTGGTCGGTGACCTCGGACTGGCCGGCGACCCCGGGGCCGCTGGTCGTGGTCGGTTCCTCCGCTTCCGGCGCGGCGTTTTCGGGAAAGCCCGGGTTCGACGAGGGCCCCGCATCCCCCGCGCGGCCCGAGGGATATCGCGTCTGGGTCGCCGGCAAGGCCCCCGTCGTCTGGGTTGAGGGCCGCGATGAACGCGGGGTCCTCTTCGGCGTCGGCCGGCTGCTCCGCGAGCTGCGGATGAGCCCCGGCCGGGTCGACCTGCCGGCCGACTTCCGGATCGCTTCGGCGCCAAAAGACTCGATCCGGGGGCACCAGCTCGGCTACCGTCCCAAGACCAACTCGTACGACGGCTGGGACCTCGACCAGTGGGAGCGGTATATCCGCGACCTGGCCGTCTTCGGGACCAACGCCGTCGAGCTCCTCCCTCCCGAGACCGATGACGAGTCCGAAAGCCCCCATTTTCCCCGGCCGCCGCTGGAGATGATGGTCGGGATGTCGAAGCTCCTGGACGACTACGGCCTCGACGTCTGGGTCTGGTATCCGGTGCCCGACGCCCTCGACACCAAGCCGGACGAGGCACGCCTGTCGCTCGAGCGCTGGGCCGAGGTGCTGGGCAAGCTGCCGCGCGTCGACGCCGTCTTCGTGCCCGGCGGAGACCCCGGCCATACCCGGCCCGGTGGCCTGATGCTCCACCTGGAAAAGGCCGCCGCCGTGCTCAGGCACGCCCACCCCAAGGCGCAGCTCTGGGTCTCCACGCAGGGCTTCGACAAGGCCTGGACCGAGGAGTTCTACGCCATCGTCGCCAAGGAGCCGGCCTGGCTCTCGGGCATCGTCTACGGGCCCCACACCCGCGATTCGCTGGCCGAAGTCCGCGCGGGCGTCCCAAGGCGCTATCCGGTTCGCCTCTATCCCGACATCACCCACACCATGAAGTGCCAGTTCCCTGTCCCCGACTGGGACCTGGCCTACTTCGTCACCCAGGGCCGCGAGCCGATCATCCCCCGGCCCCGCGCAAGCGCGGAGATCATCAAGGCCCTCGGCGATCACGTCGGCTTCGTCACCTACTCGGAAGGGTGCAACGACGACGTGAACAAGGTCGTCTGGAGCGCCCTCGGTTTCGAGCCCGACACGCCGGTCGTCGAAGTCTTGCGCCAGTACGGCCGCTACTTCATCAGCCCGAAGCTCGCGGAGGGCTTCGCCCAGGGGCTACTCTCGCTGGAGCGGAACTGGGTCGGCCCGCTGCTGAGCAACGCCGCCGTCGAGACGACCCTCCTGCAATTCCAGGATCTGGAGCGGCAGGCGTCCCCAGGTGACCTCAAGAACTGGCGATTCCAGCAGGCCCTCTATCGGGCCTATTACGATGCCCTGGTGCGCGAGCGGCTCATCTTCGAGACTCGCCTGGAAGACCGGGCGATGGACGACCTGAGGCGGGCCGAGGAACTCGGCTCACTCAAGTCGCTCCAGTTGGCCCGCGAGGATCTCGACCTCGCCAGGACGACGAAGGTCTCGGCCGACCGCAGGGCGAGGGTCTTCGAGCTGGGAGAGGCCCTCTTCCAGAGCATCCACATGCAACTGAGCGTCCCGCGCTACAAGGCGATCGGCGAGGAGCGCGGGGCGAACCTCGACTCCATCGACGCGCCCCTCAACAACCGGGCCTGGCTGGAGGCCGAGTTCGACAGGCTCGCCGCCCTGCCCGACGAGGCGGAGCGCAAGCGGGGGATCGAGCGGATCATCCATCGGACCGACCCGGGACCGGGCGGGTTCTATGACGCCCCCGGGAACCCCGCGCGACGGCCGCACGTCGAACGCGGACCCGATGTCTCGGCGGACCCGATGCTCCGCGTCGACCGCCAGGGGTTCCAGCCCCGCCCGGAATGGCCGCTCACCTGGTATCGCCACGGCGAGAGCCTGTATGACGCCCCGTACCGGATGACTTACGACGACCTCGACCCACACGCCGCCTACACCGTCAGGGTCGTCTACGCCGGCGACCAGAACCCGGTCCCCATCGAGCTGAAGGCCGAAGGACTCGTCGTCCACCCCCCCATCCCCAAGCCAAGCCCGACTCGCCCGCTCGAGTTCGACATCCCGCGCCAGGCCACCGCCGACGGTCGCCTCACGCTCTCCTGGACCCGCGAGCCGGGTCGAGGCGGCAACGGCAGGGGCTGCCAGGTTGCCGAGGTATGGCTCATCCGCAAGGGAGAGTGAGGCCGCAGCCGTTCGCACCGAGCGGACGAGACGAGGGGGACGGGCACCCGCGAGGCATGGGCGTCGCCCGTCTCCCCTTATCGCCGTCGAGTGAGGGCGTCAACGCGAGGAGGTGCACAGCCGGAATCGCCGCGCGAGGGCGGGCCGGCCCACCTCATGAGGGCTCCAGCTCGCCTCGATCGTCTTGACCCCCCTCGCCCAGTTCCGAACGAGACGCATTCGCGTCGGTGACGACTCGTCTCGATTCGGATCGCTCTCGGATGTGGGGCCGAGTTCAACCACCTTCCTCGCCGCGACCGGTTCGCTCCTGGGTGTCTGCCGGTTTTCCTTGGGGCCGGGGTTCTTCATCGCCATCAGGTCGCCGTCGAGAAAATCCACCGACGCCATCTCCCGGCCGATTGCCGGGGAGAAGACCGCCACCACCGTCGAGGCCCCGCGAATCAGTCGGCGCGACAGGCGACCCGGGCGCACCCTCCCCGGCCTCGCCTGGTCCGACTCGCCGGCTAGCTTCCCCAGGATGTCGAACGCCGCCATCGCCACGACGGGCGCCGATTTCGGCCCGGCCGACCAGGCCGAGCCGGCCGCCAGCAGCGCCGGCAAGAGCAGGGGGCCCCGCACCAGGCACGTCCTACGCATCGTCATCACCGAATTCCTCCGCCGCACCCGGGCCGATCTCCCGGCTGATTTCGAGTGACATGCGTACACTAAGCGACCCTTAATCCTGCGTCAATGAAATTCCACTGAACATTGTTTCACTGCTTTCGGAGGGGTCATTGCCCCGCCGCCGTGTTTGAGATAAGCTGAACTTTGAGGCCTCCTGTGGTGCCCGGACCTGCGCTCAGACCTGGGGACGACTCCGATGATTCCGGACCATCGCCACCCGTACGGGGTCATTCGCCGCGAATTTCTCCAGGTTGGGTTCTCGGGCTTCCTGGGCCTGGGCACGTCGGGCCTGCTGGCGGGCGCGGCACGCGGTGCGACGCTGGCCGCGAAGTCGCCCAGGGCGAAGTCGATGATCGTCGTCTTCCTGACGGGTGCTCCCAGCCAGATCGACACGTTCGATCCCAAGCCCGACGCCCCCGACGGCATCCGCAGCGAGTTCGCCACGATCGAGACAAGGGCACCCGGCCTCAGGTTCTGCGAGCACCTGCCCAAATTGGCCGGGCATGCCGACAAGCTGGCGGTCATCCGGTCGATGGCCCACGGCTTCACGAATCACCTGAACGGGACTCACGAGCTGCTGACGGGGCACTCGCAGCCGGGCGCCTTCTTCGACAAGATCGCCTCGCGCGACGATTACCCCTGCTACGCCGCGGCCCTGGACTACCTGAAGCCGCGCGCCGACGGCATCCCGACCGGCGTCATGCTGCCGACGTTCCTGATGGAAGGCCCGCTCGTCTGGCCCGGCCAGCACGCCGGCTTCCTCGGCCCGAAGCACGACCCCTGGCAGATCCGCCAGGACCCCAACGACCCCAAGTTCCGGGTCGATGACCTGAGCATGCCGGTCGGCTTCAGCGTCGAGCGGATGAACTCGCGTCGGTCCCTGCTCAGCGACCTGTCGGCGCAGCGCGACGCCCTGGAGGCCAGCCCCGTCGCCGACCCGCTGGCCAAGCAGCGCGACCTGGCCTATGCGCTCTTGCTTTCGGGCAAGGTCGGCCACGCTTTCGACCTGGGCCGAGAAGACCCGAAGGTGCGCGACCGATACGGCCGTCACCCCTTCGGCCAGTCGTTGCTGCTGGCCCGGCGCCTGGTGCAGTCGGGTGTGCCGATCGTGCAGGCGAACATGGGACGGGTCCAGTCATGGGACCACCACGGCGCCATCTTCAAGACCTTGAAAGACCGGATGCTGCCGCCGCTCGACCAGGCGCTTGACGCCCTCTTCGAAGACTTGCATGTCTCGGGGTTGCTCGACGAGACCCTGGTCGTGATCACCGGCGAGTTCGGCCGCACGCCCAAGATCGGCTTCAGCGTCGGCTCGACGGTGCCCGGTCGCGACCACTGGTCGTCGGTCTTCTCCACCGTCCTTGCCGGCGCGGGCGTCCGGGGCGGCCAGGCCATCGGCGCCTCCGACCGGATCGGGGCCTATCCCGCCAGCCGCCCGTATTCCCCCGGCGACCTGGCCGCGACCATTTATGACGCCTTCGGAATCGACCCGGCTACCGAACTCCGCGACCGCCTGGGACGCCCGATCCAACTCGCCCGCGGCGAGGTCATCGCCCCCCTCTACACGGCCGCCGAGGCCGTCTAACGGCCCTCGAACCATTCCCGAAAAGAATTCCGAGAATTTCCGCCGGTTTTCCGCGCCGATCGCAACTCTAAGGAATGGACCTCGACCGCGCTCACCCAGCCCGCGTTCGGGGCGACCGCGATCTTTGGCAATTCGCACCAAAACCTCACGGCCTCACCGGTGCCGAACGAACCCACTTGCGGGCGCGAGATCACGAAACGAACCGAACGACCCCATTTTCTGGCGAAGTAAGCTCGCTTTTCTACGAAACGAACCCATTTCGGACGTCGTGATCCCGCCTTTTTACGAAACGAACCCATTCTGGGCGTGCTGACCCTGCTTTTTACGAAACGAACCCAACCCGGCTGTTCCGCCCCCTTCAGTCCTCGTCCGCGTCACAGCGCACGAGATCGGCCTTATTGACGAGGATGACGTCGCTGGCGGCGGCGACCAGGCGTCGAGATTCCTCGGGCTTGCTCAGCGGCGTGATCGACATTTCCTCGACGAGATCGGGGTCGAGCTTGCTCAGCAGGTAGACGTCGGCATGGGTGGTCGCCTCGGCGATCGCACGGGCGGCGAAGTAGTCGGGCTGGCCCTCCCCCCCTTTGATGGCGGCGAGCGCCGATCGGGGATCGCCCGCATCGCGGACCCGGGCCAGGTTCATGCCCACGTCACCTTCCACCCCGGAGAGGATCACGATCTTGCCCCCCCGGCGGGCCAGTCGCACCGCATTGTTCAGGCCGGCCGTCAGGGCATCCAGGTCGCTCCCCTCCACCGACGCGATCACCACCTCGGCCCGGCTCGGCGCCCTGAACCGGAGGTTGGCGTCCAGTTCCTCGGCCCCTCGTCGCTGCACAGACGACTCGAGGCCGGCCACCACCCGGATCGGGCCCGACGGCTCGCCCAGGACCCCGACGTGGAACTGACAGCCGATCAGCCAGCAGACCTCCGACGCCTCGAGTAACGCGGGGCTGGGCAGGTCCGGGTCGGGCGGGGTGTCGTCGCTGGATCTGAGGGCGAACGAGCGGCGGGTTTCCGTGTCGCTCATCCCCGGGAACAGGGTGCTCCAGGGCCCCCTGTAGCCGAACGCGGGATCGAACGTCAGACGACCAACAGGCAGGACGAAATCGGCGTCGGTCAGCCTTCGGTTCAGGTAAACCCGCCGCCCTTCCTGGGTCGTCGCCAGGTAGGACATCTGCTCCTTGTCGTCCGGGTTATGAACCGCAAACTCAACACCTTCCGGAAGTTGCAGTGGAACTTCGGGGGCCGACGAGCAGAGCACGGTGATTGACCCAGCCTCGACTCCCGCATCGAAGAGGACCTGGCAGGCGGCCGCGATCACGGCCGGAGCGCATGGCGTCTCGCCATCATTGGCGATGACCACGATGTCACCCGGGACCACGGCATGGCGAAGCGGCGGGAAATCGAGCGGCGCGGCCAGGGCAAGAAACGCCGCCTCGGCGGGATCGGCGCCCTGCGAGAGGCGAGGGCCCGTGCAGGTCGCGATAAGTCGATCCCCCGCGTCAAGTTCGATCGATCCGCCCCGGAACTCCAACGCCACGTTGATGCATCCCCCAAACCTCGAAGATTCACTGCCGGCCGCGCAGGCTCGACGAATCCCAAGTGTAGTTTGGCCCCGCCGGAGGGGTCAAGCGAATCGGCCGCCGGATGCTCGCCCGGCACGAGCTTAAGAGACTGTGCCGTCATAGGTTCGGACGCAACGGCGATCGGTTCGAGTCGGTCAAATGTCCCCGGGACACCCGGGCTCGTGTCGACAGGCAACGTGGCCAAATGTTTTGCGTGGAGCGTAGGATGGAGATGGTTCGCGGCGTCGATCAGCCGGAACCATGCCAGGGAAGCCCTCCCGACTCTGGCATCCGACCTTGATGACTTTCCCATCCTGTAGACGGGCCAGCGATCATCTCGCGGGCACCGCAGCCTGGCGGAATCGGGGACTTTGACTGATGAATCGACTGCTGATGGCCTTGCTCTGGACCGCCGTGGTCATCGTCGCCTGCGGTTGGCCGAGCCATCGACTGCCGGTCAACGAAGGTGCCAACGGGATCGGCGAGATCAAGCATCTGGACAAGGTCATCCATGCCGCGATTTTTGGCGTCTTAGGTTTTCTCTGGATGCGGGTCGATGGCGCCCGCTCGATAGTGCCTCAGTTGATCATCGCCGGGATCGCATTGGCGGTGGGCAGTGAATTGCTCCAACTCCATCCGGCCATCGGCCGAGATGCGACCCTGGGCGACCTCGCCGCCGACCTCGTCGGTTTTGCCCCGGGGCTCGCGGCCGGCCTCCTTTACCCTGGCCAGTGCCGGATGTTGGCCGATCCGGAGTCGGGTTCGCTCGTCGGACAACAGACAGCCGGTGTCGCCGACGAATTTGGCCCTTAACACGCGATTTGCATAAGGTCAGGAAGAAAGCGAATAGAACTTTATTATAGCGACTCAGATCTTCGGGCGATAAGAGTTCAGGACCGAGTCGAGACGATCTAAGTCTTGTCCTCAGCGGGGATCATCTTAAATCATCGCCTTTGGACCTGGACCCTCACGCCGGACGACCGGTGGGGGTTTTGCCCATTGGATCTCTCCCGAGGTGGCGGCACACGATGGGACACGACAGCCACTTCAACAGGCTGGTCGAGCGCCTCAGGGCCGGGGATGAGGACGCGGTCGCCGAGCTTGTGCGCGACTACGAGCCATTCATCCGCCGCTCCATCCGGCTCCGCCTACGTGATCAGCGGCTCAGGCGGATGTTCGACTCGATGGACATCTGCCAGTCCGTTTTGGCCAGCTTCTGCGTCCGGGCCGCCCTGGGCCAGTACGACCTTGACGAGCCTTCTCAGCTCCCCAAGTTGCTGAACACGATGGCCCGAAACAAGTTAGCCCACGAAGTTCAGCGCCTCAGGGCCGGCCGCCGCGACTACCGAAGGGCCGAACCGATGGAGTCCGGATTCGCAGGCCCCGCTTCCACGGCCGACTCTCCCAGCGAGATGATCTCTCGCGGCGAGTTGCTCAGCGAGTTCCGCTCCCACCTGACCGAGGAGGAGAAGCAGATCGTAGCCCTTCGTGATTCCGGCCTGGATTGGGTCGGGCTGGCCGCCAGGATGGGAGGCACGCCCGATGGCCGGCGGATGCAACTCACCAGGGCGATCTCCAGAATCGCCCTCGCCCTGAGGATCAACTCATTCGACTGACCGGCCTTCAGGACGTCGCGGAGGGTGCCCCCGGGAAGTCGCGGGCCTCGACGATGATTCGGGTCTGCTCGTGACGGTAGTCGAACATCTGCTGGAGCTTATGCTCGAGGAACCCGGCCCCGAGCGTCCGCCCGAGCAGGCCGAGCGGCGGCTCGTAGTCGACCTCGTCCCGCAAGGTCGTCCCGCCCTGCCCGTCGTCGAGTGTAAGGTGTCGGTGGAACCAGGACGCGAAGGGCCCCGAGACCTGGCGGTCGGCGAACATCCGGCCCACCTCGTATTCGACGTGCTCGGCCACCCAGGTCAAGGGGATCGGCCCCAACCAGGTGCGCAGGACCACCCGGCTGCCTGGCCGGATCGACTCGCCTCCGGAGACGAGCTCGACCTTCTCCCAGGGGGGAGTCAGCCGCTGGAGTGCCCCGGAACTCTCGTGAAACGCGAAGGTCACGCCCGGCGGGGCCGCGATGTGAGATTCCTTGACGAAACGCATCGGTCCGCGACGCCTCCAGGGACTGCCCGTCCGCGAAAGCGGCCGCCCGCTCCCCCAAGGTGTTGTGCACCTGGTGAGCGTGTCGTCAAGCCGCCGCCCGCGTCCCGGGCTCAGAGGGTGTCGCGATCATCGCGGGGCCGGACGCGTTCCCGCACCAGGCAGCCGGCGATGTACCCGGCCCAGGCAAGGTAGGCGTTGACCAGGGCGAAGTGTATCCGGTGCTCTTGGTCATCCCCCAGGGCGGTCGCGACGGCGTAGCCGATCACGCCCCCGAGGGCCACGCAGAACACCATGGCCGTGATCCGCTCGAGATTCAGGTCCAAGGCGTCGGCCCCTCCGATGGGCTGCAAGTGACCCGCGCGGCACCTCGATCTTGCCGCAGCCGGGGCGGACGTGCAAGTGTCCGTCGCGTCTCGGCTTGATTCGAGCGACGCGGTCTGATGGAATGGTTGCGCGGGGCGGTTTGTCGCCCCCCAACGGAGCTGCTGACGATGATCGTGGGCGTCCCGAAAGAGGTCAAGGCGGACGAGTACCGGGTGGCCATGCTCCCCGTCGGCGCCGAAGAATTGACCCTCGCGGGGCACACCGTGCTCGTCGAGGCCGGGGCCGGCACGGGCAGCGGTATCGCCGATTCGGCCTATTCCGCCGCCGGGGCCGAACTCGTTGCCGACGCCGCGAGCCTCTGGGCTCGCGCCGACATGGTCGTGAAGGTCAAGGAGCCGCAGGCGTCCGAGTGGCCCCACCTCCGCCGCGGTCAGGTCCTTTTCACCTACTTCCACTTCGCCGCCGACGAGGCCCTCACCCTCGCGATCATCGACAGCGGGATCACCGCCATCGCCTACGAGACCCTGCGCGACCCGCGCGGTGGCCTGCCGCTGCTGACCCCCATGAGCGAGGTCGCCGGCCGGATGAGCATCCAGGAAGGCGCCAAGTACCTGGAACGCCCCAACGAGGGCCGAGGCATCCTGCTGGCCGGCGTCCCGGGCGTGGCCCCGGCCGAGGTGGCCATCCTGGGCGGAGGGGTCGTCGGCGCCAACGCGGCGAAGGTCGCCGCAGGGCTGGGCGCCAGCGTCCGGATCCTGGACGTCAACCTCGACCGCCTGCGCTATCTCGACGACATCATGCCGCCGAATGTGACCACCCTCTATTCCGACCGCCACACGATCCTGGAGTCGATCGAGCGGGCCGACCTGGTCATCGGAGCCGTTCTCATCACCGGAGCCCGCGCCCCCAGGCTCGTCCGCCGCGAGGACCTCGCCCGCATGAAGCCGGGCGCCGTCATCGTGGATGTGGCGATCGACCAGGGAGGCTGCATCGAGACCAGCCGACCGACCACCCACCGGCAGCCGACCTACTTGGTCGACGGCATCGTGCACTACTGCGTGACCAACATGCCGGGCGCCGTCGGTCGGACGAGCACCTACGCGCTCTGCAACGTCACGCTTCCCTACGTGATCCAATTCGCCAAAGTTGGCTGGCGGGCCGCCGCCAGGGCGTTACCCGGCGTGGCCGACGGGGTCAACATCGACGCCGGCCGGGTCACCAACCGGCCGGTCGCCGAGACCTTCGGCCTGACCTACGAGGCCTGGGACGCGGTCGCCTGAACCGTCCCGAACTCTCCGATGATCTCAACCCCCGACCCGGCCCGCGAAGAACCGCGGGAGGCCGGGGCAAGATCCCCCCGAAAGGATCCGAGTCCGATGCACGACCATCTCGACGAAGCCGAAGAGCACGAAGACGAGCAGACCGCCGAAGAGGTCCTGGGCGACGCCCTGGAGCTCGACACCCAGAGCCAGATCTTCCTGGAGCTGCGTCGGCAGAACCTCGACCTCCTGAAGCTCGCCTCCGAGGTCTCCGGCTACGGCGGCACCCACCCGCCGGTCAAGCACACCGAGCTGAAGGGCGCGCTCAAGAACATCTGGGACGTCTACTCCGAGTTCCACGCCTGGATCGACCCGGAAGAGGCCGAAGGCGACGACGACGAAGACGGCGAGGAAGACCTTTGAGCGCAAGCACCCACGAAGCCCCCGCGGTGGAGACGGTCGGCTGGGCCGGAGACGCGGCCAATGGCCGCGTCCGGATGATTGACCAGACGCTGCTGCCCACCGAGCTGCTCTTCCTGGAGCTCTCCGACGTCCCCGCCATCTGGGAGGCCATCCGCGCCCTCCGCGTGCGTGGGGCGCCGGCCATCGGCGTGGCGGCCGGCTACGGCGCCGTCGTTGGGGCCCGCGTCGGCTACACCCCGGGCGGCTCCGTCGACGCCATGCACAAGGCCGCGCAGGAGTCGTCCGACTTCCTCCGCACCAGCCGGCCCACGGCCGTCAATCTGTTCTGGGCGCTCGATCGCATGGACCGGGTCCGCAAGGAATCGGGGGCAAACACCCCCGAGGCCTTGCTCGACCGCATGCTCGAAGAGGCCAGGGCGATCGAGGCCGAAGATCGGGTCATGTGCCGCCAGATCGGTGCGTTCGGCGCCGATCTCATCAAGACCGGCAACGGCGTGCTGACCCACTGCAACGCGGGCGGCCTGGCCACCGCCGATTACGGCACGGCGCTGGCCGTTATGTTCAGCGCCCACGAGCAGGGCAAGTCGATCCACGTCTTCGCCGACGAGACCCGACCCCTGCTCCAAGGCGCTCGACTGACCGCCTGGGAGCTCCAGCGGCGCGGGGTGCCCGTCACCCTGATCTGCGACAACATGGCCGCCCAGGTCATGAAGGAAGGCAAGATCCAGCTCGTCGTCGTCGGCGCCGACCGGATCGCGGCCAATGGCGACTCGGCCAACAAGATCGGCACCTACGGCGTGTCGATCCTGGCCAAGGCCCACGGCATCCCCTTCTACGTCGCGGCCCCCAGCAGCACGTTCGACCTGACGATCACCGACGGCTCGTTCATCCCGATCGAGCTGCGCGATCCGAAGGAGATCACCGCCGGCTTCGGCAGGGTGACCGCCCCCGAGGGCATTAACGTCTACAACCCCGCCTTCGACGTGACCCCCGCGGCCAACATCGCCGGGATCATCACCGAGAAGGGCATCATCGCCCCCGTCAACGCCGAGAACGTCCGCAAGGTCCTCGGCTCCTGACGCAAGGCATGCGATTCGGTTGATTGCTTGATCGATCGATCGATCGATCGAGACGGGCGGGCGGGATGATTCTGTCATCCCGCCCGCCCGTTTGCGTTCCCGGTCGCTCACGAAGAACGCCCCCCGAGCCTGGGGCTCGGGGGGCGTCTCGAGGTCGAATATCGCGGGTTCCGTCGGAGCTCAGGCGCTCTCGGCGGGGTCCTTGCCGTCAACCCAGTCGCCTTCCAGCTTCTGGTACGGGGGGGCGGTCAGCAGGGAGCCGGTGTCGCCGGCGTTCCAGCCGATGACCTGCTCGGGCTTGCCGCGCTCGTGGCTGCGCTTCTCCCACTTCTTGGCCCACGAGTCGTCGGCCTCGGAGACCTTGCCGGTCTCCTTGTCGAAGAAGAAGGCTTTGCCCTCGCGGTAGGACTGCACGCCGAGGTTGACCGTGGCGATGGCCGCGAAGCCGAGGTCGGCCGGACAGAGGGTCTCGACGTTGCGCGACCGGATGCACTCGAGGTAGTGCTCCCAGAGGGCGCGGGTGTCGTCCTTGGGCTGATCGGGGGCGAACTTCTGGCCGCCGTCGCCGGAGTTGGCTCCCGGAGGGGCCGGGCGCCCGGAGATCTGCTGCTCGGCCACGGTGAAGCCGTCGCGGGGCGAGCCGCCGAAGCGGATCGTGGCGGTGTGGCCGCGGATGACCTCGCCGAGCTGGACATCGTTGCACATCGTCGCCGAGATGATGACCTGGGCGCCCTCGTCGTAGTCGGCGACCACGGTCGCGACATCGGGGACGTCCCGGCCGTCATACTCCATGTACAGGCCGCCGCCGCCGACGACGCGCCGGGGGAACTTCAGGCCCATGGCCTGGAGCATGTGTGTCAACTGATGCACGAACAGGTCGGTGTACATGCCGCCGCCGAAGTCCCAGTAGCAGCGCCACTGGCCGTACTTGGCGCGATCGAAGGGCTGGTCCGGGGCGAGGCCGAATTCGGTGCCCAGGAACATCTTCCAGTCGACCGTCTTGGGGGTCATGTCCTTCGTCAGCTTGTAGTACCGCCACTGCCCCATCGTGCTGTTGCGGTAGTAGCTGGTCTGGCCCTGCATGACCTTGCCGATCTTGCCGGCGGTGATCATCTCATTGGCCATCTTCCAGCGGGGGTCGGCCGTGGACTGGACGCCGACGGTCATGACCTGCTTCGTTTTCTTGACCGTCTCGGCGACCTGGCGGGCCTCCTCGATCGTGTGGGTCATCGGCTTTTCGCAGTAGACGTCCTTGCCCGCGAGCATGGCGTCGATCGTCTGCTTGGCGTGCCAGTGGTCGGGCGTGCCGATCACCACCGCGTCGATGTCCTTGCGCTCGAGCAGCCGGCGATAGTCCTTGGTGACGGCGTTCTTGTCGTCGGCCTTCAGGCCGCACTTCTCGGCCGACGGGTAGAGGCCGCGGCCCGTCTCCTTGTTGCCGTCCCAGACGTCGCAGACGCCGACGATGTCGACGGCCTTGCCCTCGGCCTTGAACTTGTTCAGCAGGTCGATATGGGCTTGGGCGCGACCGCCCGGGCCGATGATCGCGAAGTTGATCTTCTCGTTGGCACCCTTCACGGCACCGATCGCGGGATGCGCGAACGTGTTCGCCGCCACCAGGGCACCCGTCGCCGTGCCTGCGGTCTCCAGGAATCCGCGACGGCTCACCGTCTGCTTGTCGGTCATGCGTTCGCTCCGATTGATGAGATGCGGAAGGCCCGGGAGAGGGGGCTCCCTCGTCCGTTGCCCCCGAGGCCGGCTAACTTTCATCGTCCCCCGTCCGGGCCCGCCTTGCAACGGGGCACCGGACTCTTTCGGGGGGACGCTCCCGATTCTGCGGCCGCACGGATGGATGCGGGCGTGCTCGCGTCAGCGGCCGGGGATGACATTGAGCGTGTAATAGGCCTCGGAGTGCAGCAGCGGCCCTTTGCTGGCGTCGCGCAGGGCGTCCATATGCAGCTCGTGGACGTGCCCCTCGCGCAGGCCGTCGACCGTCAACCGGACGCTCTTCCCGTCGTCGGCCACCTCGGCCCGGGTCACCTTCGGCGTCGAGACGTCAACCTCGGGGCTGCCGTAGCTCGATTGATAAATGTACGTGTAGGCACGCATGGGGTACGACCCCGGGTCGCTGGCCGTCGCTCGGTCGACGGGCGCGGTGAAGGACAGGGAGAAGCCGTCGGGGTTGGCGGTCATGTGATGGACCTCGAATGGCGTCTCGCCCTTCCAGGTCAGCCGCTCGAGGGCGAACTCCTTCGGCCCGCGCGAGCCCCAGCCGCGGTTGGTCCCCCCCACGAACAACTCGCCCCCAGGGCCGAAGAGCAGGGCCACGTTGCCCGAGCCGAAGCCCCTGCGGAACGGGAAGCAGGCCCCCTGGTAGCGGCCGTTCACCTTCTCGAGGGCCACTCGCATCACGGTGCTGGCCGCCTGGTCGCCCACGAAGAACTGGCCGGAGAAGGGCCCGAACTTGCCGCCCGAGAGGTCGCAGGCGATGCCGCTGGACGACTGGCCCATGACGGGGTAGGGGAAGTAGACCGCCGGCGGGATCAGCTCGGGAATGCGCTTCGATTCCTCGATGAGTCGCGAGCCGCTCTTCGGCTCGGCCGGCCTGGCCGCGATGCCCGGGGCGTCGTCGTACCATTTCAGCCCACCCGGGTGGCCGACGAAGTGGCCCGGGCGCAGCTCTTTCAGGGCGCAGGCCCCGTTCCAGGGCCCCTGATTCTCGGTGAAGAACATGTCGCCGGCCGCGTTGGCCGCGATCCCGCCGGGCGAACGCAGGCCGCTGGTGGTGGGGACGACCTTGCCGTCGGGCGTGATGCGCAGGGCCCAGCCGCGGAACTTGTTGTCGCTGTTGAACGAGCCAGTCAGGCAGAGCGCGACCCAGAGGTTGCCGTCCTTATCGAACTTCGATCCGAACGCATACTCATGATAGTCGCCGCCGATCTCCCAGCCGTCAGCCACCGTCTCGAAGAGGTCGGCCCGCCCGTCGCCGTCCTCGTCCTTCATGCGGGTGACCTCCCCTCGCTGGGTGGCGTAGAGCCAGCCGTCGCGATAGGCCAGGCCCAGGACCTCGTGCAACCCCTCGGCGAACTTGACGAATCTGGACTCCGTCGCGGGCTCGGCGGCCAGCGGGTTGTGCACCACGTAAATCTCGCCACGCCGCGAGGACACCGCCAGCCGGTCGCCGGGCAGCCACTCCAGGGCTCCGACCTCCAGCACCACCCCGGCGGGGATCGTGAAGCCCTCGATCGTCGAGAACGCATCCTCCGGGTTCTTCGCCGGCTCCTGGGCCCGCGCCGCTTGCAGCGACACCAGAGCGAGCAGCCCGACACCCAATGTCCATCCAGACCGATTCATGTGCGTCACCACGAGATCTCCTGGATGAGCGTCGCCCGGGGGCCTTCGAGTCGGATTGGCACGAGCAGTTCCTTGCGTCCGCCGGACTCGCGGACGATTCCAGGGCCCGCGGCATCGCCCGTCAGCCGGGTCTTCCAGTCGCCGCCAATCGTGAACCAACCGCCGGGCCCTTGGACGATCGAGTCGGCCACGGCCACGCGGAAGTAGAGACCTTCGAGAGCCTTCGGCGGGGTCAGGGTCAACTCGCGGCGGAAGCCGGCGGGCTGCTTGCCGACGCCCGGGACGGGAACGGGCCGGTCCTCGATCTGCACACCGCCGACGTCGTACAGGAACGTCGGCTTGCGCCCGTTGCCAAGCCTGTAACCTCGGAAATGCGAGCCGGAGCCCGGCTTACGCGGCGACTCGGCCGGCCATGCGGTCGTCGGGCTGACGAGGCTGGCGAAGGCGGGGCCGGCGGGCAGGCTCAGGACGTTGTCGCCCAGCGGAGGCTGATAGCCCTCGCCGCGGCCGATCCAGTGCCTCGACGCGTCGATGAAGTCCCCCTGCCAGACCAGGGCCAGCCGGAGATCATTGGCGTCGAAGGCCAGGTTCGCCCGCTCGGGGTATCCGACGCCGATCGCTCGTGGGCCGGCCCCCTCGATGAAGTTGCGGTATATGATCGCGTCGGCGTTGGGGACGAGCGGGATCGGCTCGCGGCCCACGCCGGCGGGGGGCGCGGCCGAGCGGCCGTCGGAGAGGAACTTCCAGATGGATTCCACCTGCTGCGCCGGCGAGCCGTCGAGGACCGCCGGGAGCATGCTCTTCCCCTGATAGAACACGCTGGGCATCCGCGTCCCTGGCCGAAACGACTGGGGGTCGACCACGTACCGCCTGAACCAATCGTGACGCAGGCGGGCGGTCATCAGCGTCATGTCGATCGACTGGATGCCCGATGCCTTCGAACCGTTGAACGTATGGCAGGCCACGCATCCGAACGCGCGACTCCCGGCGAGCATCCGCCCAGCAGCCTTGACCTTGCGATCCGACTCGTTGAACTCGGCCGGAGGGGCCGGGTCGAGGTGATCGACGGCCTGAGTCAAGGCCGCCAGATGGCCCACATTCTTGCCGCCGAAGCGGGGCATCCGCGTCTCCATATAGGGACGGTCCTTGGACCCCTCGTCGAGCAAGGTTCGCAGCCAGGCATCGGTGAGCTTCGCCCCCACGCCGTCGAGCGGCGGCGGCAGGCGGCCCTCCTCGCCCATCTCCTTCTGGGTCGTCTGGAAGGCCAGATCACGCGCCTCTTCGACCCCGCCGATGTCGTCTCTCTTGTGGCAGGCGTAGCAATTGAAGGCCGCCATCGTCCGGGCAATCGCCCGGGCCGGAGGCAGGGGAACGGCGGGCGCCTTGAACTCCAGGACCGCCGCGGCGATCGCCTCACGTTGAGTACGGTCGAGGCCGTACCGAGGCGCCTTGCCGCCCGGCGCCTCGGCCAGGCAACCCTTCGTCGCCTCGAGCGAGGCGAGGCCTGGACCCTGGCTCATCGAGGTCAGGAGCGTGTCGCCGACTCGGAGTTCGTGACACGAGGCGCAACCCAGAGTCGTGAACGCGGTCCGGCCCTTCTCGACCAGCGACGGGTCGGGCCGGAACGGTTCGGGCGCGGGTGCGGTCGGCTCGATGGCGGGGCCGGCGGGGGTCAAGAGGGTCTCGACGGGCTGCCAGGGCAGGCCTTCCCCTTCCATCTCGAGATCCAGCGAAGTCTGGCCGCCGGAATCGAAGTAGGTGACGACGAGCTGATGTGCCCCGGCCTTGAGGGTCGCCCGGCCGGACTTCTCGCTCGAGGGGTGGACGCCGTCATGGTCGACCACGAGCTTGCCGTCGAGTTCAAGGCGGCTGCCGTCGTCGGAGCTGAGCTGGAAGCGATATTCGCCGTCGGCCGGGATGGGGAGGCTGGCCTCGAATCGGAGGGCGTAGTTGTTCGTCGCCCCGGAAGCCCCCAGGTCGAAGCCCCGGGCGAAGCCGGCTGTGGTCGGCGTCAACTGTGAGAGGTCGGGAAGCGACGACCAGCTTCCCTCATACGCGGTAAAGGCCGTGTTGGTGGGGAGCCGGCGGATCGTGTCGCGCAGCAGGTAGCCGGCGACGTCGAGGGCCTCGTCCTTCTTCAGATTCAGGGACGGCATCCGGCCCGACGGGCGGACCTTGTGCGGGTCGGCCAGGAACTCCGACAGCCCCGGGAGGGTGTATTTCCCCGCGAGATTCCCCAGCGGCACCGAGTCGGCCAGGGGTGCGTCCTTGGACTCGACGTCGCCGTGGCAGGCGACGCACCCGACCTTGCCGAAGAGCGCCCGGCCGCGGTTGATCGACCGGAGGGCGGGGAAGCTCTCCTTGACGGTCCCGGTGCTCGCCAGCAGGTGGACGAGCGCCTCGACGGTGGCCGCACGCTCGGCCTCGGGCAAGCCGGCGATCAGGTCGGGCATGGTCGTGCCGCGGTCCGCGGCGGCCGGCCCGGACAGGAAGGTGCGCAGGTAGGCGACGTTGGTCCGCTCACCGACCCGGGTCAGGATCGGTGGCTGCTTGGGGGCGACCGGCCCGGTCATCCCGGCCTCGGCCCGATGGCAGGCGACGCAGTTGAGTTCGCCGATCAGAAGCCCGCCTCCCTGGGCGAGGGGCAGGCTAGAACCGAGGCGTTCGAAGGCCGGGACGATCGGGCGTGAGCCCAAACCTACCGGCGCGGAGGCATTCGCGGGCGATGCAAATGCGGCGAGGCAAGCGGCGGCGAACCAGGCCGCCGGGCCTCTCGGTCGGAAACTCATCGGAGGACTCCCCACCATTCCTGGAGCGTGCGATCGTGAGGGCGGCCCCGGGACGACGCCGTCGTCGATGCAACTCGCCGAGGCTAGCACGCGCCGCCCGCGGCGACAATCAGACGTTGCGCAAAAGTTGCACAGGGCCGGAGAAGGGGAGGAGCGAGTCATCCTGGAATGATGAAGATAGGTGCAGATGGCACGGATTGCCGGGCCGATCATGCCGGCGAATGTCGGATTGCAAGGTTGACGTGTTAGCCACGAGGCTGATAGTTTAGACCGGCTCGAGCGAATATGACCTCGATCAAGCTCGGCGGCTTGCCGTCGACACCCCCTCGGATCGTCGTTGAATGAACCTGCGGCACTGGTGGCTGATCTTCGTTTATGCGTTTGCCACGTGCGCGGCCCCCGGCCTGCACGACCACGGCAAGGTGCGCCTGGGCGATTCCACCACCAGTTCCTCCCTCTCCGACGCATCATCTTCCCACCGCGACTCCGCCCCCGCGAACGACCTGGCCCGGCATGACGACGATTGCGCCGCGTGCCAGCTCCAGGTCGACCATCAGGTCGCACCTCCCCCCATCGCACTTGGCCTCGTCCAGTGCCTGGACATCGAGCCGATCGCCGGTCACAGCCCGGTCGTCTCGGAGCCCCTGCGCCGCCAGCCCAGCCGGGCCCCACCCCTCGCCTGAACCCCCATCCCACTCGCGACTTGTGCGCCCGGGCTAGCTCGTTGACCCATCGGCCAGCCCCGAAGTGACATGCTCGCCCTCGCGACTCGTTCGCCTTCGCCATGTGCGTCTTGACGCGCACGGATGAGCGACAGCGCAGATCATCCCCTATTGATTAATCGTGTTCATGTGACGCGGCATGTCCGCTCTGGCCCGAAATGGGTTCAGGTCGGGTCTGCGCGTCCTGACGGAGAGCTTCGCATGAGATCCTCGTGCAAGGTGCGGGTCCGCGCGTTCACACTGATCGAGCTGCTGGTCGTCATCAGCATCATCGCGGTCCTGATCGCACTGCTGCTGCCGGCCGTCCAATCGGCCCGCGAGGCGGCCAGGCGCATCCAGTGCACCAACAACATGAAGCAGTTGGGACTGGCACTACATAACTACGAGTCAACGCATGGATCATTTCCTTATGGGGCGACCTCGGCGGCGGCAGGGCCGGACGGGGGCTGCCTTAATGGGCTACACAGCTGGTTCGCCCGGGTCCTGCCCATGATGGAGCAGGCTCCGCTGGCCAATTCCATCAACTTCGCGGTGGGCATGGCCGACAATTGCGGCGATGCGTTCGCGCTCAGCCATCAGGCGGTCATCTCCGGAACGCACCCCTCGGCCACGGCCGCGCGGACGGTCATCAACGCATTGCTCTGCCCCTCGGATCGCTATGCGGACAATGACGTGATGGGTAGCTCTCGACCGGCCCCGTCGAATTACTCCGGGAACGCAGGCTGGACGCCGCAGGCGACCGGGATCGCACCGATGGCGGCCGGTCATACCTCCGAGGGCCGGCATAACGGCTTTATCGGGCTGGACACGTCGGCGGTGAAGGCGACCTGGCACACGGGGCCGGTACGCATCTCGGAGGTCACCGACGGCCTGAGCCAGACGGTGGCCGTCGCCGAGAGGCGGATCAGCGGGATGAGCAGTGCACTGGACCCGGCGTCGGCCTTCCGGGAGCCGGAGCCGATGCGTTCCTTCTGCGCGGGGACCACCGGCACCATGCGCGACCTCGGCGGATGGCAACGCTACTGCCAGGTGATCGACGTGCCCGACCCCGCCTGGTCTGCCTTCCACGGCCGGTCCTGGATCTCAGGATGGGGCCACGCGGGCACCACGTATCTCCAGGTGCTGAAGATCAACGGCCGCAATTGCCACATCTACGGCGGAGAGCAGGACGCCAACATCCTGGTCACGCCCAGCAGCCAGCACCCCGGCGGGATCAACGTTTTGCTGGGCGATGGCGCCGTCCGGTTCGTCAAGACGACCGTGGCCCAGCCCGTCTGGTGGTCGCTCGGCAGCCGCAATGGCGGCGAGATCGTCGACGCCTCGGCGGCGTTCTGAGCGAACTCTGGGATCGATTCTCAGCGGATGAGGAGGTTGTTTCGGTGGTCATTGCTCGGACGGAATATCGCTGGTTCTTTGCATGTCTGGCGCTCCTCGCGTCGGGCCTGTGCCCGGCCGGGTGCGGCACGACTGGCCAGGCCGAGCGGTCTGGCGAGGAAATGCGCCAGGAGCTTCCCACCGAGCTGGCGGCGCTCTTGCCCGCGGACGTCGCGATCTGCCACGCAGAGTCGGTCGACGGCGAGATCTCCTATCGCCTCTGGGTTGTCCGCCGCGAGAAAGCCGAGCTTCTGACCCTGCCCAAGTCCCTGCGAGGCGTTGAGCGGCACGAGCTGCCCGCGACCGTCCTGACGCAGATGCTGACGCTGAAAGCCCCGGGGCTGGAACACGGGACGCCCGTCGGAAAGACCTGCCGGTTCACCCACTGGGACGGCACCGGCTGTGAGTATCAGGCCCGCGAAGTCGTCACCGACCGCGGCTGGTTCGCCACCCTGGAACGCATCGGCAAATAAACCAAGGCGCCCGCATCGATCGGGCCCAACCACGAGCCACACCACACCGACGCGGGCAACAACCCGCGGCCGCCCGTGGAGGGTGCGCGCCGGCCTTTCCACCGACCGGCGTGCAGAAGTCGCGTTTTCTCAGTTTATGTCCCACTTTTCGCATCCAAGGGAACGACACACGTGAAAAATCGAATGATTTCCGCCATCTCTTCCGCGTTCGCCGCGGGCCTGTTCCTCTCGGCGGCCCCCGCGGGAGCCGACCAGGTCCTGACCGACACGGCCACGTTCACGTTCATCGTGGGCGAGGGCACCGCCGGCGTCTCCGGCAAGGATAGCCTCACCGCCGGTCACGGCGACATCGGCGTCGCCTATGAGGACGGCGGTCTGCACCTGCATTATCACATCGGTAAGGGAGCCACCCTGGGCGGCAGCACCGTGGGGGCATCCGATGGGGTCGAACGGACGCCCGAATCGGTCGCCTCGGTCGTGAACTATCAGCTCAAGGCGGGCGAGCTGTCGCCGTCGATCCGCGATTACTTCGGCACCTCGGGCGCCGGGAGCATTTACGGCGTCCCGATCAGCCCCGCCCAGGGGGCCCCGAATCTCGGCTTCGCCACAGAGGACCTGGACAACTCGATCTTCACCTCCGGCCAGTGGTCGCTCCTCGGCGCCAGCGGCACGGGGATCGATAACGGCGGCCAGTTCGCCCTCTGGACGTTCGGCCCCGGCGGCGCCAGACCGCTGCTTGCTTCGGCCGCGGGCGTGACACCCGGCAACACCTTCGACGAGCCGGCCATCGGTGCGCATGCCCACTACTACTTCGGCTTCAGCGGGGCCGGCGTCTACAACCTGACCCTGCGGTTCACGGGCACGACCAACCTCCCCGACCCGGTGACCCCCGCCGTCCCCGAGCCCGCCACGCTCGTCATGTCGGGCCTCGGCCTCGCCGGCGTTTGCTTCGCCGGGCTGCGCCGCAAGAAGACCATCACCGTCGAGGCCTGAATGGTCCCCTCGGTTGATCTCTCTGCCCGGCGGCGATGGGCCGTCGGGCACTTCCCCCTTTCTGTTCCCTGAGCTGGAGTTCTTTGAGTGATGACCATGACCCGATTCTTCGCCGTACCCGCGATCCTGGCCGCCGCCCTGACGACCTCGGCTCGCGCCGACCTCGCCGATTACTACATCGGCCGAGACATTGGCGCCACGGCCGGCACCAATTCAGGCCATCTGACCCTGCTGTTAAACCACGGGAACCACTTCCACCGGCTGGGCGTCTACGGCGGTGCGACCGGTCAGATTCCCGAGGCCTCGGCCAACGGCACGCTCCAGCTCTCGCCGGGGGCCGGCATCTTCGACGGTCGCCTCATCAGCACCCCGTTCGACGACGGCTCCAGCGCCTCGGAGTACAGCAGGCTCGAAGTCCGCTCGTTCAACGAGCTGCTCGGCCAGCCGGCCGGTTCCACCACCCAGATCCTGGCCGACAGCAGCGCGGGCCGTTACCAGGGCTCCCTCGCCGGCATCCGCGTCGGCTATGAACTCGTCTCGATCTCGGACGGGCTCTCCGTCCTCGACGAGCGGGGGAACACGCTACTGGCGAACGTCGGCGACCAGTACAGCCTTGGTTTCGCCGATTCGTTCAGCCCCTTCAACCCGATCTTCGCCACCGACTCTCTGATCTCGGCTGGCCTGGTCCTGTCCGCCACCTTCCGGCTGGTGGACCTGGACAGCGCAAATCCCGAAGCGACGGCGTCGGGCAATTTCACCTACAACTTCACGACCGTCTCGGCCGCCGTGCCCGAGCCCTCGACCCTGGTCATGTCGGGCCTCGGCCTGGCTGGCCTGGTCCTCGCCGGTCGTAGGAGTGGAATCCGGCGCATCGTCTGATGACGATGTGAACCGGTAAAGTCGGTCGAAGTTGAAACGCCAAAGGCCCGGCGTGCGGGGATTCCTCGCGCCGGGCCATTTGTCATGCGGGCCAATCCGATCAAGGGATGGCTGCATTCCAGGTCGAGAAGGGGCCGAACGGGCCGCTGAAGCCGTTAGAGGCGTCGGGGACCGGTCCCACGCCGCCGCCAAGCTGGTAATAGCGGGCCATGTGGGCCGACTGCGTGTTCTCATTGGCCAGGGCATAGGCCCAGGGGCGACGGCCCTGCTGCGGAACGCTCAGGGGGGCCGGGTATCGGCTCATCCGCTCGGCCGCCCAGTGCGGCACGTTGGCCATCGCCGGCCCGTTGTTGCCGCCGACCGTCTCGCGCCTGCGGAACCAGCCCCCGGCCTGGGCGTCGGTCGCAAGGCAGGAGAAAACGATGGCACCGAGGATCATCAGGCGTCGCATGGCATCGGCCCTCATCCGTTGATCGCAGTCCCTTGGATCAAAGGGGCGACCACGCCCCGTGCAAAGCTAGCACGGGAACGGCGGATGCAAGGGCCGGGCGGCCGGAGTTCAGGTCGTGTAGTCGGCGTTGAGCCGGATGTACTCGGCGGTCAGGTCGCATGTCCAGAACCGGATGGCGCCGTCGCCGCGGGTCAGGGTGAGTTTGATGGCGGTCTCGCGGTTGGAGCGGATCGAATCCGACACGGCCACCGCGTCGAAGGGGCGGGGGGCCCCATCCTCGTAGAGCAGGACGCCGTTCAGGTGCAGTGACAACTCGGACTCGTCGAACTCGACCCCCGAATAACCGGCCGCCGACACGATCCGGCCCCAGTTGGGGTCGGCGCCGTGGATCGCGGTCTTGACCAGCGGGCTGTCGGCCACAGCCCGCGCGATGGTGCGGGCCTCCTCGCGGTCGATGGTCCCGACCACGTCGATGGTGATCAGGTGCGTCGCCCCCTCGCCGTCCTCGGGGATCATCCGCGCCAGCTCTCCGCAGGCGTCCTTGATGACGTCGGCGAACCGGCCCAGGTCGTCGCCTTCAAGCGGGTCGCCGCCGGCCGCCCCGTTGGCGAGCAGGAAGACCGTGTCGTTGGTGCTGGTGTGCCCCTCGACGGAGATGCAGTTGAACGACGTCTCGACCGCCTCGCCCAGGGCCGCTTGCAGGTCCGTCGGGCTGACGTTGGCGTCGGTCAGCAGGAACCCGAGCATCGTGGCCATCCGCGGGCCGATCATCGCGGCCCCCTTGGCCAGGCCGAGGATGCGGATTTCGCGCCCTGCCAGCTCGATTGTGCGGGCGACGACCTTGGTCCGGGTGTCGGTGGTCATGATCGCCTGGGAGGCCAGCCGGAAGTTTTCCTCGCCGGCGGAGAGTTCGGCGATCGCACCGGCGACCCCGGCCTCGACTTTCGCCATCGGCAGATGATGGCCGATGACGCCCGTCGAGGCGACGAGCACCTGATCGGCCCGGCAGCCGAGCCCTCGCGCGACGTGCTCGGCGGTCGCCGAGACGTCGGCCTCGCCCTGGGCCCCGGTGGCGGCATTGGCGTTGCCGGCGTTGATGACGATGGCGCGGATGGCGCCGGACGGGACGTGGTCGCGGCCCCACTTCACGGGTGCCGCGGCGACCCTGTTCAGCGTGAACGTGCCGGCCGCGCTGCAATCGGTCTCCGAGGCGAGCACCGTCAGGTCCAGGCCCCCCGAGGGCTTGATCCCGGCCCGGACGGCCCCGGCCCGATAGCCCTTCGGAATCTTCAGCGACGCCTGACCGTTCGCACCCGCCATGATTCGCCCGTCCTTCTCGTCCACGTCACTTCGATCGGCCGCCCGTGCTTGACACCGGAAGACACGGCAGCCAGCGTCCAGGTTCGAGGCCCTCGCTCATCCTATGATGGGGGCTCGGGGCGACGCAATCGCCGTTCAGCGGGGCCAGCGGATCGGGGCCGCGAGTCCGACGGCGTCGGACCGCCTTGAAGGCCCCGGCCGCCGCGCCCGTGTCTGGACGACGATCAGGCAGAAGTCCTCGGTCGAGAGGTTGCGCCAGGCGCGAGACGACTCGGGCCTCACCCGCAGCACGGTCCCGGCCGGTGCGTCCACCGCCTCGCCGTCGACCAGGAATTGGCCCCGCCCCTGCGTCACCACGTAGACGACCTCGTCGCGCCGATGTCGGACCAGGTACGGGCTTTCCATCCCCGGCAGCACGCGGAGGAACGAGACTCGTGCTCCTCCCGTCGACGACCGGGCCGACGGATCAAGGTGCCCCGCGGCCGGAATCCGGTAGAGCGAGTCCAGGTAGTCGGACGCCTCAAGCGAGTAAGACGGGGCCTCGTCGTGGGGCGATGACTCGCCCGCCGGCACTCGCCCCGTCATCGCCTCCCTGAGCTGGCCGCCGAAGGCCTGCAAGCCCATCAGTCCCGGGGTCTTCATCGGAATTTCTCCCGCAGGCGAAGGAACCTGATCGTTAATGACTTTCGAGTCATGAATAGTGTCGAGCCGGCCTCGCTGGTGTCAAGGGCACCGTCGCGAGTTGCGGGGTAGAATGGAGGCCCCGACGTTCGTGCGCCGGGACCCGAGTTGTCTGGGGAGCGACACGTGCGCCCGGCCGATCCCGAGAAATTGCCGAGGATCCTCGCGTCGGCCACGAGGCTCTTCGCCGAGCGCGGGTTCCACGCCGTGCGAATGGAAGATATTGCCACCCAGGCGGGGGTGGCCAAGGGGACGCTCTATCTCTTCTTCAAGGACAAGGAGCGGCTCTTTCGCGCGATGGTGGCCGACGCGATGGGCCGGGGGCTCGACGAGGTCGAGTCGCGGCTGGCCGACGTGCCCGGCGCCCGCGATCGCCTTCGCATCGTCATCGACGAGTCGGTGCGCTTCTCCGACCTCTACCCCCACTATCTGGAGGTGCTGCACCAACTCGACAGCACCCCGCCGGAGAAGCGCGACGCGGACATTGAAGCGAAGCGGGCCCGGTATATCGGCCTGATCGTCGAGACGCTGCGTTCGCTAGAAGCCGACGGGGTGGCGCCGATCGGCCAGCCCGAGCGGGCCACGCTGGCCCTGCTGGGGATGCTGCACCGGATCATGGTGGCCACCCCCAGGCCCTGGCCCGACGACCTGGCCGACTGGATCGAGCGGCAGTTCCTCTATGGCCTCGCCGGCGGGCCGGGGCAGTGCTGACCTCGGCCTACTGGGCGGTGTAGCCACCGTCGATGAAGAAGGTCGAGCCGGTCACGAAGCTGGAGGCGTCCGACGCCAGGAAGACGGCGATCGGCCCCAGTTCCTCCGGGTCGCCCCAGCGCTTCATCGGCACCTTGGAGACCATCGTCTCGCGCAGGACGGGGTCGTTCAGCAGGGGAAGGTTGATCTCGGTGGAGAACGGCCCGGGGCAGAGGGCGTTGACGTTCACGCCGTAAGGGGCCCATTCCAGGGCCAGGGTCTTGGTCATCAGCGTCAGCCCCCCCTTGCTCGAGCAGTAAGGGGTCCGATCGGCGAGGCTGATCTCGCCGAGCATGCTGGAGACATTGATCACTCGGCCCCAGCCCCGGGCCTTGAACGGCTTGGCCAGGGCGCGGCAGGCGAGCCAGGGGCCCTTCAGGTTGGTGTCGATCACCGCGTCCCAGTCGGACTCGGCCAGGGTCTCGATCGGCCCCCTGATGTTGATCCCGGCGTTGTTGACCAGGATGTCGACCCCGCCGAAGGCGTCCTGCGCACGGTCGACCATCGCCTCGACGTCGGCGGCGGAGGTCATCTCGGCGGCAAGGCCCAACGTCCTGGCGCCGGTCTGCGAGGCCAGTTCGGCCGCGACCGCCTGCGCCGCGTCGGCCGATCGCGCCGTCAGGATGACTGTCGCTCCCGCCTCGGCAAACGCCTGGCAGATCGCCCGGCCGAGCCCTCGCGAGCCCCCGGTTACCAACGCAACCCGACCGTCGAGCCGGAAACGATCCAGGACACCCATGATTCAGAGCCTCGAATTCTTGGTCGGTGCGGGGCCGCCTCGTCCAGGAGCGACGAGCGAACGCCTGCCCAGGATAACGGGGTAGGGCAAGGGCTGCACGCAGTTTCGATTGGGCTGATCCCGTCGAGATGGTGGGTCATGCTGGTGGTCTGGGGATGGGTCGTAATCAGGGTAAGGGATGGGTAAACCTTGCGTTGGGGGCCTTGGGGAGAGTTGGAGAATTTAGATAAAGACGCTGATGGAGGGGGGGAGCTCTGGACGAAAGTTAACCTTGAGTTGGCGACCCCCAGGTTCGAGCCGGAGGCTCTGGGAATGGGGGCCGCAATCCCGAAATGAAGTCGGGAGTGTTTCGAGGAGCGTCTTGCGATGCGTTACCCATTGTCTGCCTCGCTGGTGGCCCTGATTGCCGGCCTGCTGGCGTTCTCGGCCGATCACTCCGCCGAGGCGGCTAGCTATGCTGGTGCGGCCTCGACCCGTTGTTGCCCCGTCCCACAGGATTGTCAGGGACATACCGAATACCAACTCCAGCGTCAGACCGTGCTCCGTCCCGTGACGGAGACCGTTTATGAGACGCAATTGGTTCCGACCGAGCGCGAGATCACGGAAACGATCTTGCAGCCGAAGACCATCACGACCCTGAAGACCGTCTACGAGCGCGGCTGCCGCGAGGTCCCCTACACGGTCCAGCGCCCGGTCTACCGGACGGTGTCCCGTCAGCAGACCTACACGGTCCAGCGCCCCGTCTCGCGGACGATCTACAAGGACGTCTCCTATACCGTCCAGCGCCCCGTGCGTGAGACGCATCTCGAGACCCGGTCCTACAGCGTCCAGCGGCCCGTCCGCGAGACGTCGTTCCGGTCGGTCCCCTACACGGTCCAGCGGCCCGTGCGGGAAGTGACCTACAAGGACTGCACCTACACGGTCGCCCGCCCCGTGCGTGAAACGCACATGCGGACTGTCCCGTATACCGTCTGCCGCCCCGTGCAGGAGACGGCCTACAAGACGTGCGCCTACAAGGTGATGAAGCAGGTCCCCATCACTTGCTACCGGACGGTTCCTTATACCGTTCAGGTGCCGGTGAAGAAGACCGTCTTCCAGTCCCAGTCGTACACGCAGATGGTCCCCGTCAAGACGTGTGCCTACAAGCAGGTGGCCTACACCGTTTGCAGGCCCGTCTGCGAGACCATCATGAAGGAATGCCGGTATACGACCTACACCCCCGTCCGCAGGACGGTGATGAAGACCTGCTCGTATACGGTGAACCGTCAGGTGCAGGAGACCAGCCTGCGTGAGTGCCGCTACACGGTCAACCGGCAGGTCCAGCAGACGAGCTACAAGACCGTCTGCGAGACCGGCTATCGCAACGTGACGGAGACCAGTGTCCGGACCGTCAACGAGACGGTTTGCGTCCCGCGTACCGTCACCAAGCAGGTTGTCACCGAGTGCGGCCAGTGGGCCACCGAGCAGGTTTACATCCCCGGCAAGGTCGCCTGCGTCAACGGCCAGTGGGTCCAGTGCCCCGGGTCGTACGTCTGCAAGCGAGTCTGGCAGCCGCAGACGGTCGTCCGGAACGTCGAAGAGACGGTCTACGAGCGTCAGGCGATCTGCAAGCAGGTGCCGGTGACCGTCTGCCGCCAGGTGCCCTACACCACCAGCCGCCAGGTCCCCGTCACCACCTGCGTGCTCGTCCCGCAGGAGGTCGTCAAGCAGATCCCCGTGACCACCTGCCGGACGGTCTCCGAGGTCGTCACCAAGCAGGTCCCCGAGACCATCTGCGAGACGGTCGCCAACGAGGTCGTCAAGCAGGTCCCCGTCACCGTCCGCCGCAACGTCACCGAGACCGCGTACAGGACCGTCCCCTACACGGTCTGCAACATGGTCCCCCGCACCTGCGTCAAGCAGGTCCCGGTCTGCGTCACCGAGATGGTCAGCCGGACGGCTTGCCGCCAGGAAGCCTACCAGTCCAGCAAGACCGTCGCCGAGATCGCCTACCGCCAGGTGCCGTACACCGTCACCCGGATGGTCAAGGAAACCGCCTATCGCCAGGATCCGGTGACCACCTGCCGGATGGTCCGCGAGACCATGGTCAAGCGGGTTCCCGTGACGATTTGCCGGATGGTCTCCGAGACGTGCGTCAAGCAGGTCCCGGTCGTCACCTGCCGGATGGTCACCGAGACCAAGCAGTGCTCCGTCCCCGTGACCACCTGCCGCCTGGTGGCCGAGACCTGCGTCAAGCGGGTCGCCCAGACCGTCTGCGAGACCGTCTGCGAGACTCGTACTCGCTGCGTTCCCGAGACCGTCTGCGAGCTCCAGACCGTGCAGTGCATCCGCAGGGAGCCGTTCACGACCTGCAAGCAGATCCCGGTCACCTCGACCATCTGCGAGCCGGTCTGCGTCACCCGCAAGGTGATGGAGACCAAGGCCATCTGCGTCCCCCGGACGATCTGCAAGCAGGTGCCGGTGACGGTCTGCGTGCAGGTGCCGGTCACCGTCGAGTGCGCCGCCGTGCTGCCGTCGAGCCAGAGCATCCTGGCCTCGCCGCAGGGTGCCCAGCCGCTGGCGATCGCCTCGTGCGACCCCTGCGACCGCCGTCATCCCCTGGTCGGACGCCTGTTCCGCCGCTGAGTTGAATCAGCCCGTCGAAACACTGCCGACTCGACCGGACGCCTCCCGAGACCACTCGGGGGGCGTCCGTTTTTTCGTCGACACCCCAGGGCCCCGCATCAGGATGCCGGGCCGTCCATCGCCCCCGTCGCGATGAGCCGGTCGAGCATCGGCCTGAGCTTGCTGAAGGCGCGGGCGCGGTGGCTGAGCTGATGCTTGGCCAGGGCCCCCATCTGGGCGAAGGTCTTGTGATACTCGGGAATCAGGAAGAGCGGATCATATCCGAATCCGCCCTCGCCGTTCCCTTCGCGGATGATTCGCCCGCGGCAGGCGCCCTCGGCCTCGAGGCGGATGGCGCCGGTCGGATCGGCCAGGGCGAGGGCGCAGACGAAGGCGGCGCCTCGACGCGATTCGGGGATTTCGGCCAGGTCGGCGAGCAGCTTCAGGTTGTTGGCGCCGTCGTCGCCGTGGGTGCCGGCGTAGCGGGCCGACATGACGCCGGGGGCCCCGTTGAGGGCGTCGACGGCCAGGCCCGAGTCATCGGCGAGGACCCAGGCGTTGAGCGCCAGGGCGACCTCGGAGGCCTTCTTCGCGGCGTTGTCGGCGAAGGTCGTGGCATCTTCGACCACGTCGGCCAGGTCGGGGTGGGCGTCGAGGGAATGGACGTCGAGCCGCCCGAGGCGGGCGTTCGACTCCCAGGGCGGGTTGATGAGCTGGGCCAGCTCGCGCAGCTTCTTGGCGTTGCGGGTGCCCAGGTAGAGGCGGATCGGGTCGTTCATCGGGTGTCTGCTCGTATGGTGTCGACGACTCGGGGCGGGGCACTGCGTCGTGTCCCGCCCTTCGTGTGCCATGGTGGCCTTGCTTCGGGCTTGCTCGCTCAGCCCTTGATGCGTGCCAGGTCGGTCAGCTTCTCGGACGGGGCGACCATGATGTCGCCTTCCTTCTTGTTGATCGTGCTGGTGCGGTCGCCGGCGGCACGCAGCAGCTTCTCGCGGAGCTGACCGGCGGCCGGGTCGACCGGGTCGGTGAACGAGCCCATGAAGACTTTGCTGCTGGACCGGTCGTGGTAGACGTAGGGCTTGTAGCCGGTCTGCCGCAGGGCCGGGTCCTTGGACAGGGTCTCGGCCAGCCGCTCGGCATCATCCGCGGCGGTGGCCAGCGGGCTCGTCTTCAGCGCCGACTGGCTGAGGAAGGTCTTGTTGTTGACGTCGGTCGTCGACCGGCCGCTGAAGTCGGCGACCAGCAGCGAGTACTGCCCGGGGCACTGGTAGATGGCGTGTGGGCCGCCGTTCATCTGCTTGATGATCGGGTCGGCCTTCTGCGAGTAGAGATGCTGCACGGGGATGTAGGGGTTGGTGGTCATCGAGGCGCGGCTGAGGCTCTTGTCGCGCCAGTGGAAAATGGTCGGGATGCCGTTGAGGCAAGCCGGCTTGATCTTCTTGACCTGGTGGAGCAGCTTCTCCGACTCGTCCTTCGACTTGCACTTGCCCACCATCACCGCCGCCTCGTCGTAAGTGCGGTACTTCTCCGGCGGCGTGATGTTGGGCTGGTTGATGTACTTCGGGGCCGTCGGTGGCACGTTATGCACGTTGCTGCGGCCGGGGAAATCCTTGAGCTGGAGGACATAGGCCGGCAGGCCCAGCGCACGCAGCTCCTTCGTCAGGGCGATGGCGTACTTGACCGCGTTGGGGTCGCGGAAGGTGTGGGCCAGCACCATGAACGGGCCGGCGTCCTTGGTCAGCAGGTAGGGCTCGACCGGCTCGTCGGGCAGCGAGATCGTCGGCTGCGGCGTGTCTTCCAGCGACAGGGGCGACGGGACCGAGCCGGCGGGGACCAGCTTCGGGTCCTTCTTGGCCGGCGCTTCGTCGACCGCGACGGGGGTGGCCTGAGCGGCCGCGGCCGCCGCCTTGGCCTGGGCCGCGGCGCGGTTGCCGCCGAGTCGGAAGCCCCTGCCTGCGGGGCTCTGGGCAAGGACCGGTGCCGATAAGCAGGCCAGCGCGGTCAGCGCCTTCAAGGTCAGCGAAGCGTTCATAAGGTGTCCCTCTCCTCCATGCCTGGATACGCGAGTCCTGGGCGTCCTTGCCGGGATTCGGGCGCGATGCGGGCAGGCTCGAGTGGGCTCCGGCGACGATCGGCGGGGACTTTAGCACAAGGCCCCATCGTTGCCCAGCCGGATTACGGGCCGCCCCGGAGCCGTCGGCACTCGAACCTCAGCCCCGGGAAATTCGGGGAGAAGTCGCACTCGCCGCGCTCCGGAGCCGGTCACCGGTTCTCGCCATCGGCCTGACGAGAATCCCTGCAAGGCGACCGGCCCGCACGTTCAGGACAAGGGCTTCTTGCCCCTGAGCCCCCGCAGCTTCTCGCCGATCGTCCGCTTCAGCTCGTCGCGCAGGCGCTCGACGATCGAGTCCTCACGCGCCTCGCGGAGGATCTCGTGGATGACGGTCTTGATGCCCGCGGGGCCCCACTGGCACCCCTGCTTCAGATAGAACTTCGCCCCGTGTCCCAGGAAGTACGACGTGGAGGCGGCCGTGCTCCCGAGGGTCAGCCCCAGAGCGGTGTACCCCAGAGCGGCCAGCGGCAGGGCCATCCCTCCGGTCGCCGCGGTGGCCCCGCCCAGCGACGCCTTGATCCCCCAGCCGGCCAGGCGGGTGATGACCTCGACGGCCCCGAGCGCGCCCTGGGCCCGGATCATGTCGTAGACCAGGCTGCGGGCGGTCTGCTGAGTGAGCGCGATCCCGTAGAGCCGGCTCAGGCCGACGATCATCGCCACGTCGACGGCTAGGCCGCCGGCCATGTCGGCCACCGGGATCGGGTTCAGCCCGACGGCCGCGCCCTTGGCCAGCGAGTAGTTCCAGATCAGGCGATTGGCGGCCTCGTCGCGGATCCGCAGCTTGTGCGCCACGATCTCTTCGTGCAGGTCGCCGGCGAAGAGCAGAGTATTGAGGGCCACGAGCGCCTTCCCCTCGCGCTCGAGCACGTCGAGGATCCGCCGCTTCAGGGCCCCGACGTCGGGCTCGGGACGCTCCCACTCCACGGTCTTGGTGCCGTTGGCCAGCCTCGTGACGACCTTGATCGGGTCGGGCCGTGCGGCCGTCATCACCACGTCGTCGGGCCGCACCAGGGCCCGCACTCGCTCGTCCTTGATCTTGGCGTAGATGGCGTCGCGGTCGGTGTCCGGGTAGCGGTCGATCTGGTTGAAGACGAGGATGATCGGCTTCTTGGCCTCGCGCAAGGTGGCCAGGGCCTCGAACTCGACGCGCTGCATGTCGCCGGAGACGACGAAGAGGATCAGGTCGGCGTGCCGCGCGACGTCCCGGGCCGCCTTCTCGCGGGCCTCGCCCCCCACCTCGTCGATGCCGGGGGTGTCGACCAGCACCAGCTTCGAGCCGTGAAACGTGTGGTCGGCCGAGGTCGCGCCTTCCCAGCGTTCGGTCCCCCGGCTGACGGTCGTGCCGTGCGTGGCCCCCGCCTGGAAGATCTCGCGACCGAGCAGGGCGTTGAGGACCGACGACTTGCCGCGACTGACCATGCCGAAGGCGGCGATCTCCACGCTCCCCTCGTCGAGCTTCACGGCCAGGTCGCGCAACTGGCCGATCTCGCCTGAGAGCGCCTGCTCCTCCTCGGGGCTGAGCTTCAAGCCCTTGATCGTCTGCTCCAGGCTCTCGCGGGCGCGGACGAACAGGCCGTCGCCGTCGGTGGCGCCCGCGGCGCGGATCGCATCATCGAGGGCCGCCTGGACTGCGGCCTCGTCGGCCAGATTCTGGAGCGGGGTGCCTGGGGCTTCGACCGGATCCGGCATCGGCGGGCCTCTGGAGAATTTCGACCGGGGCTGGGTTCGGGTTGGATCTGAATCTCAGGCGAACGAAGTCGCGAACCCTTCGCGGACGACCCGCTCGCACCAGGCAGCCGCGCGGAGCGTCGCGGCCGACGACCCCGCCCTCGGGCCGATCCCTGCGAGCTGGATGCCCAGCGGCAGCCCTTCGGCCGACAGCCCGACCGGGAACGTGACGACGGGCAGGCCCAGGAAGCTGAACGGGGCGTTCATCGACGGGTCCCCCGTAGTCGTTCGGTCGGGGGCCGCCCCCATTGTGGCCGGCGCGGCCAATAAATCGCCGTCGATCCGCGACCCGGCCGACCTGAGGGCCTCCTGCCGCTCACGGGCCACTCGATAGTCGTCGGCCGCAACCTTCAGGCCTTCCTCGACCAGCAGCCGGATCCGCGGCGGGTAGTCCCCTGGAAGCTCGGCCATCCGCGCCGCATGGACGTGCGCGGCCTCGACGGCGACGATTTTGCGGTAGTCGGCCAAAATCTCCTCGAAGGGGAGGGGGTCGGCCACGCCGATCATGGTGGCGCCGGCCCGGTCCAGCGCCTCGAGGGCCCGGTCGAAGGCCCGGCGCATCGAGTCCTCGGCCCGCTGGAGCATCCAGGCCGCCACGAGGACCCTCGGCGGCGCGTCGTCCTTCGCTTCGAAATCGCTCGAAGGGGCCAGCACGCGCTGGAGGTGGATCAGGTCGGCCACGCAGCGGGCCATCGGGCCGGGGTGGTCCAGGTGCTCGGCGAGAGGCACCACCCCGCGTGTCGGGTTCTCGCCGAATCGCGGCTTGAAGCCGGCGATGCCGCAGTACGACGATGGCCTGACGATCGAGCCCCCCGTCTGGGTGCCGATCGCCCCCAGGCACATCCCCGAGGCCAGCGCCGCGGCCGAGCCCGACGACGAGCCCCCCGGCGTCCGGTCCAGGTCCCAGGGGTTATGCGTGACGGCGGGGTCGACCCAGGCATAGGCGGTCGTCACCGTCTTGCCCAGGATGACCGCGCCGGCGGCCCGCAGCCTGGCCACGACCTCGGCATCGTCCGCGGCCGCCCCCTTCGCCCACTGCTTCGCCCCGGCCGCCGTGGGCAGCCCCTCTACGTCGACAATATCCTTGATCCCCAGCGGGATGCCGTGCAGAGGCCCCCGGTCGAGCCCCGAGGCCAGGTCGGCATCGAGCCCGGCGGCCTGCCTGGCGGCCCCCTCGCGGTCGACCACCACCCAGGCCCTGACATCCGCTTCGCGGTCGTCGATGCGAGCCAGGCAGAGCCCCAGCAGCCCGACGCAGGTCAGCCGCCCGTCGCGCAGGGCCCGGCCGACGCCCTCGATGGTCTCATCGGCCGGGGGGAACAGATTCATCGACGGGGGCCTTTCCCGGGCCTGGCCGGGGTCTGGAAGTGGGGTGTCCGTGCGGTCATTGTAGTGGCCAATGCCCGCCGTTGACAGCGAACTGCGGGCAACTCCGGAACGACCTGGACATGGAGTGAACCGCGGCCAACGCTGGCTTGTTCAACCACGACAGAGTCGGGCCGGTCTTCCACCCGCGCGATCCAGGCGGGACAATCATAGGTCGGGTCGACGGCGTCGCCGTCGGGACGCCAGGGGTCCGAGGGATGCGCTGATGGCTGGCTCGTTGGTGACGCTTTCTTCCGCCGGTGCCTACTCGCTGAGGGGCAGGGCACCGGTACGACCTTCGCTGCTGCTCGCCCTCACGTTGCTCATGCATCCGGCCCAATCCCGGGCCGACGACGAGCCGCCCAGGCTCCCTGTGCCCGGCACCGCCGAGGCCACCGCCCCGCGCGCCGGCGTGGCCGAGCCCACCGTCATCCTCGACCCCAAGCCCCCCGGCCCCGCGCCGGCCGGCATGACCTGGATCCCGCCCGGTCGGTTCTCGATGGGCAGCGACTACGAGCCGTTCCGCGACGCCCGGCCGATCCACACCGTCGAGCTCGACGGCTTCTGGATGGACACCACCCCCGTCACCAACGCCCAGTTCGCCGCCTTCGTCAAGGCGGCCGCGTACATCACCGTCGCCGAGCGTAAGCCAGATCCCAAAGACTTTCCCGGCGCGCCAGAGGCAAACCTCGTCCCCGGCTCCCTGGTCTTCACCCCCCCGGTCGGCCGGGTGAATCTCGAAGACCTCTCCGCATGGTGGCGTTACGTCCCGGGGGCTAGCTGGAGGCACCCCGAGGGGCCGGGCAGCGACCTGGTCGGGCGCGACGATCATCCGGTGGTGCAGGTCTGCTGGGACGACGCCGCCGCCTACGCTCGCTGGGCCGGCAAGCGTCTCCCCACCGAGTCCGAGTTCGAGTATGCCGCGCGCGGCGCCTTGTCCCAGAAATCGTACGCCTGGGGCGACGAGTTCCGCCCCAAGGGGTCCATCATGGCCAACACCTGGCAGGGCCGGTTCCCCGACCGCAATACCCGCGACGACGGCTTCTCGCGCACCTCGCCCGTCGGCCAGTTTCCCGCCAACGGCTTCGGCCTGAAGGATATGGCCGGCAACGTCTGGCAGTGGTGCGCCGACTGGTACCGCCCCGACGCCTACCGCTTCGGTGCTCGCAAGAACCCCACCGGCCCCACCAACGGCTTCGACCCCCAGGAACCGGGCCAGCTCAAGCGCGTCCAGCGCGGCGGCTCGTTCCTGTGCAGCGACCAGTATTGCTCGCGTTATATGCCCGGAGGCCGCGGCCGGGGCTCCGTCGATACCGGCTCGTCCCACCTGGGCTTCCGCTGCGCAAAGACCCCGGAATCCGGCCGCTAGCGAGGTTCCCGAAGCGAACGCTCTGGCCGGGCAAGGTCCCCTTTGAGCGGGCCCGATCGCCCCGCCGAGATCCTCGATCCCTTGTCAAACAACGCCTGATGGACAAGAGTAGAACCCTCTCCCACGCGCCGAATTCCCGACGGGGACACGCCGAGATGAGCCGACCCGCAACCGCCTGGATGGCCCTGGCCCTGGCCCTGTCGGCCAACGCCGCCCGCGCCGGCGATCCCGCCGACGCGACGGCTGCCGCCGTGCCCGACTTCGACCGCCAGGTCCGCGCGATCCTCTCCGACAAGTGCTACGCCTGCCACGGACCCGACGCCGAACGCCGCAAGGCGGACCTCAGGCTCGATACCCCCGAAGGGCTCTTCGGCGCCGGCAAGTCGGGCGAGAAGGCGGTGGTCGCCGGCAACCTCGACGACAGCGAGGTCTATCAGCGCCTCATCGCCGAGGAGCCCGACCGGCGGATGCCGCCGGCCAAGGGGGGCAAGCCCCTCACCGAGGCCGAGGCCGCCACCCTCAAGGCCTGGATCGCCGGCGGCGCCCCGTTCCGTCGCCACTGGGCGTTCCAGCCCCCAGTCCGGCCGTCGATCCCCGCAGTCAAGCGTCAGGACTGGGCCCGCAACCCCATCGACTCGTTCGTCCTGGCGAGGCTGGAGAGGGAAGGGCTCGCCCCGGCCCCCCAGGCCGATACCGCCACGCTCATGCGCCGCCTGAGCCTCGACCTCATCGGCCTGCCCCCGACCCTATCCGAACTCGACTCCGCCCTCGGCGACCGCGGCCCTGAGCCCCTCAGCAGGGCGACCGACCGGCTGCTGGACAGCCCGCGCCATGGCGAGCGCTGGGCCCGCATCTGGCTCGACGCCGCCCGGTATGCTGACTCCGACGGCTTCGAGAAGGACAAGCCGCGCAACGTCTGGTTCTATCGCGACTGGGTCATCAACGCGATCAACCGCGACCTCCCCTATGACAGGTTCATCGTCGAGCAGATTGCCGGCGATCTGCTGCCGGGCGCCACGCAGGATCAGACCGTCGCGACGGGCTATCTGCGCAACTCGATGATCAACGAAGAGGGGGGGGCCGACCCCGAGCAGTTCCGCATGGAGGCGATGTTCGACCGGATGGACGCCATCGGCAAAGGGATCCTCGGCCTGACCATCCAGTGCGCCCAGTGCCACACGCACAAGTTCGACCCGATCACGCATGATGATTACTATCGCCTGTTCGCCTTCCTGAACGAGTCGCACGAGTCCAACGTCGCCGTCTACACCGCCGCCGATCAGACCCGCCGCGCCGACCTCTTCCGCCAGGTCGCCGAGATCGAGGACGACCTCAAGCACAGGACCCCCGACTGGCCCGCTCGCATGGCCGCCTGGGAGGCCACGACGAAGGCCGAGGCCGGGCCCGAATGGGTCGTCATCCGCCCGGCCGTCGACCCGCTCTCCGACGGCGGCGAGAAGTTCCAGGCGATGGACGACGGCTCGCTGCTCTGCCAGGGCTACGCCCCCACCAAGCACCGGCTCAAGCTCACGGCCACCCTGCCGTCCGACCTGAAGGGCATCCGCGCCTTCCGCCTTGAGCAGCTCAACGATCCCAACCTGCCGCTCGGCGGGCCCGGCCGGTCGCCCGAGGGGACCTCCGCCCTCACCGAGTTTGCCGTCGAGGCCGCCCCCGCGGACACGCCCGACAAGACCAAGCCGGTCAAGCTCGTCTCGGCCACCGCCGATGTCAACCCGCCCGAGACCCCCTTGAAGTCGATGTACGACGACAAGAGCGGCAAGCTCCGGGTCACCGGCCCCGTCGCGTTCGCCATCGACGACAAGCCCGAGACCGCCTGGGGCATCGACGTCGGCCCGGCCCGCCGCAACCAGCCCAGGCAGGCCGTCTTCGTCGCACAGGAGCCCATCAGCCACGACGCAGGCACCGCCCTGACGGTCTACCTCGCCCAGAACCACGGCGGCTGGAACAGCGACGACAACCAGAACCACAACCTCGGCCGCTTCCGCCTCTCCGTCACCACCTCCGAAAACGCCAAGGCCGACCCCATTCCCGCCGCCGTCCGCAAGGCCCTGGACGTTCCCGCCGAGAGCCGGACCCCCGCCCAGGTCGCCGCCATCTTCGCCCACTGGCGGACCACCGTCGCCGACTGGAAGGACGCCAACGACCGCATCAACGCCCTCTGGGCCACCCACCCCGAAGGCTCCGCCCAGCTCGTCTTGAAGGCCCGCGAGACCCCCAGGATGACGCACGTCCTGGAGCGCGGAGACTTCCTCAAGCCGGGCAAGACGGTGGCCCCCGGCACCCCCGGGTTCCTCAACGCCCTGCCGGCCGACGCACCGACCGACCGCCTCTCCTTCGCCCGCTGGCTGGTCGACCGCCGCTCGCCCACCACCGCGCGGGCGGCGGTCAACCGCGTCTGGCAGTCGTACTTCGGCACCGGCCTGGTCTCCACCAGCGAAGACCTCGGCTCGCAGGGCGAGGCCCCCACCCATCCCGAGCTGCTCGACTGGCTGGCCGTCGAGTTCATGGACGGCGGCTGGAGCATGAAGGCGCTCCATAAGCTGATCACCGAGTCGGCCACCTACCGGCAGTCGTCCGTCGTCTCGCCCGAGATGGCGGCCCGCGACCCCGAGAACAGGCTGCTGGCCCGCGGCCCCCGGTTCAGGGTCGACGCCGAGGTGGTCCGCGACGTGGCGCTCGCGGCCAGCGGGCTGCTGGACGACACGATCGGCGGCCCCAGCGTCTTCCCCCCCGCCCCCGAGTTCCTCTTCCAGCCGCCGGCCAGCTATGGGCCCAAGACCTGGGCCGAGTCCAAGGGTGCGGGACGCTTCCGTCGTGCCCTGTACACGTTCCGCTATCGGTCAGTCCCCTACCCGGCGCTCCAGGTCTTCGACGCTCCCAACGGCGACTTCGCCTGCGTCCGCCGCAGCCGGTCCAACACGCCGCTCCAGGCGCTCACCACCCTGAACGAGCCCCTGGCCCTCGACTGCGCCCGCGCCATGGCCCTCCGCGTCCTCCGCGAAGGGGGGAACTCCGACCCCGAGCGCATCGCCTACGCCTTCCGCCTCTGCACCGGCCGCACGCCCGAGGACCGCGAGACGGCCCCGCTCCTGGCGTTGCTCCAGCGCCAGGCCAAGCGGTTCGGGCCCGGGGGCGTCGACCCCTGGACCCTCGCCGCCTCAGACCCGGCGAAGCCGCCCGCCTTGCCCGAGGGAGTCACCCCGGCGCAGGCGGCCTCCTGGACCGCCGCCTCACGCGTGCTGCTGAATCTGGACGAGACCATCACCAAACCCTGAGGCGAGGCGACCGATGAACTGTCAGGATCACCTGTATCGACGCCTCGACCCCCGACAGGTCGCCCGCCGCTGGTTCCTCCAGCAGTGCGGCGTCGGCCTCGGCTCGATGGCCCTCGGCCAGCTCATGACCGACGGCGGCTACGCCTCGGCGCTCTCGGACTCGGACAACGCGAACGCCGCGGCCGGCCCGCTCTCGCCCAAAAAGCCGCACTTCGCCCCCAAGGCCAAGCGCGTCATCTTCCTGTTCATGGCCGGAGCCCCCAGCCACCTGGAGCTGTTCGACTACAAGCCGAAGCTCGCCCAGTTCGACGGCACGCTCCCCCCGCCCGAGCTGCTCAAGGGGTATCGCGCGGCGTTCATCAACCCCAACTCCAAGCTGCTCGGCCCCAAGTTCAAGTTCGCCAAGCATGGACAGAGCGGCGCCGAGCTGTCTGAGCTGCTCCCCAAGCTGGCCGAGGTGGCCGACGACATCGCCATCGTGAAATCGATGTCGACCGACGCCTTCAACCACGCGCCGGCTCAGATTCTGATGAGCACCGGCTCGCAGCAATTCGGCCGCCCCAGCCTCGGCTCGTGGGCCACCTACGGCCTCGGCTCCGAGTCCCGCGACCTGCCGCACTTCGTCGTCTTCAGCTCGGGCAAGAAGGGGCCCAGCGGCGGCAATTCCAACTGGGGAAGTGGATTCCTGCCCACCGTCTACCAGGGGGTCCAGTTCCGCGGCGGCGGCGAGCCCGTCCTCTACCTCTCCAACCCACCCGGGGTCGACGACGAGCTCCAGCGCGACACGCTCGACACCCTGGGCCAGCTCAATCGCGTACGCCTGGAGGCCACCGGCGACCCCGAGATCGCCACCCGCATCAACTCGTTCGAGATGGCCGGCCGCATGCAGGCCAACGCCCCCGAGGTGATGGACATCGGCCTTGAGAGCAAGGAAACCCTCGCCCTCTACGGCGCCGAGCCCGGCAAGCCGTCGTTCGCCGCCAACTGCCTGCTGGCCCGCCGGCTGGTGGAACGCGGGGTCCGGTTCGTCGAGATCTTCCACGAGGCCTGGGACCAGCACGGCAACCTCGTCGCCGACCTGAAGCACAACTGCCAGGACACCGACCAGGCCGCCGCCGCGCTCATCAAAGACCTTAAGCGCACCGGCCTGCTCGACGAGACCCTCGTCATCTGGGGGGGCGAGTTCGGCCGCACGCCGATGGTGCAGGGGGGCAACGACGGCCGCGACCACCACCCCAACGCCTTCACCATGTGGATGGCCGGCGGCGGCATCAAGCCAGGCGTCACCCTGGGCGAGACCGACGACCTCGGCTTCGGCGTGGCCCGCGACAAGGTCCACGTCAACGACCTCCACGCCACGATCCTCCACCTCCTCGGTTTCGACCACACCAAGCTGGTCGTCCGCTCCCAGGGCCGAGACTTCCGCCTCACCGACGTCGCCGGCCGCGTCGTCAAGGAGTTGCTCGCCTAAAAATAGTCCATGCACTAAAGCATGGACTTGATCGGTGCCACGCGCCGATGCATACTCTGGGGACACATCCTAGGGAATTCGGCCCGGCGCTCTCCCGCCGGTCCGACCCCCTATCCCTCAGCGGGAGTCTCCGCCGTGATCACCACGCTGATCGCCGGAATGGCCCTGGCCGTCGCCCAGACTGCCCCCGAAATCACGCCCGCCGTACCCCCGGCTCAGGCCAACGCGGCGAAGCCAGCGAGCCCGAAATCGGCCCCGGTCTCGTCCGAAACCGACGCCCTCGTGCACATCCGCAAGGCCCTCGCCTTCGAGGCCCGTGGATTGCCGCAGGGCCGCGCCCGCGAGCTAAAGGCTGCCCTCGCCGTCGCCCCATCCAATCCGGTCGCTCGCGGCCTGCTTGGGCTGGTCGACTACGCTGGTTCCCTCAAATCTCCCGACGAGGTCGTCGCCTCCGTCAAGTCCGACTCCGACCTGGCTGCGAAGCTGGCCGAGTACAACGCCCGCCGCGACAAGACGCCCGAGAAGGCGTCGGCGCACCTGCGCCTGGCCGTCTGGTGCAAGCAGAACGGACTGGCCGATGAGGCTCGCGCGCACTTCACGGCGGTCACGCGGCTGAATCCCAAGGATGCCGAGGCCTGGAAAGCGCTGGGGTGCAAGCGCTTCAACGGCCGCTGGATGACCCCCGAGGCCATCGAGACCCTGAAGCAGGATGCCCGGGATCAGTCGCTCGCCGATCGTCGATGGACGCCCCTCCTGGCCCGCTGGAAACGGCTGCTCCTCCAGCCGGCGAACCGCGATGAGGCCGCCGCAAGGCTCGACGAGATCGATGACCCCCGCGCCGTCCCGGCCGTCTGGGCGACTTTCATCACCCCGGAGGAGCCCGACCAGCGCCTGGCGGTCCAACTCCTCGGCCAGATCGACGCCGCCTCGGCCACCCGGGGGCTTGCCGACCTGGCCATCCACAGCCCGCACGCCGAGGTTCGCCGCCTGGCACGCGAGACCCTGGCGAGGCGCGACCCGCGCGACTATATGGATGCGATGATCGCCCGGATCCGCAAGCCCTTGGTCATCACCGGGGTCCAGCGTCCTCAGACCCCTGGCGGCGCCGGCGTCATCCTCGTGGAAGGGGAGCAGTTCAACGTCCAGCGGATGTACCAGACCACCGCCTACGTCATGACCGACAACGAGGTCAACTCGCTAACCGGACCCGACGACACTCAGCCATTCCCCGCGGCCCAGCCCGCCGGGTCCTCCTCGGGGGCTCCGTCCCCGTTCCAGTCGGTCGCGAACAATCCGGGGAACGACCCCGGGGCGATCCTGGGCGCGCTGGTCAACTACGGCGCCGCCAAGCAGGCCGAGCACAATGCCCAGGGCGTCCAGGATCTTGTGGCAGACACGCCAAACGGCCTGCTCCCCAACATGCGGGTCGACATGACGCGGAACACGCGGAATGTCCTGGCCGAGAAGAATCGGATGTGGGCCCGGGAGAACCTCGCGCAGGCCGAGTTGGCCTTCATCGCCACCCAGCAGCAAATGAGCAAGGACCTCGCGCTCATCGCCGAGTACAACGTCTCGGTCGCCGAGATCAACGATCGCGTCATCCCGGCCCTGCGCGGCCTGACCAAGCAGGATTTCGGGGCGGACGCCGAAGCCTGGCGAGCCTGGTGGACTGACCGCCAGGGTTACGCCTACCGCTCCCCCGAGGAGTCGGTCAAGCCGGTCGTCAGCGAGTTCGCCGAGACCGTGACCCCCAACTTCCAGCAGTTGATGAACCCGAGGGCGCACTCCTGCTTCGCCGCCGGCACGATGGTCCGCACCCGCGAGGGTTCGCGTCCCATCGAGTCGCTCCGCTCGGGTGATGTCGTCCTTGCACAGGACCCGCGGACCGGCTCGCTCGGCTACCAGCCGGTCTTGCGTGTCCACCACAACCCGCCCGCTTCAACCCTGAAGGTACGGCTCGACGGCAACAAGACAGTGGTGGCCACGCCGATCCACCGCTTCTGGCAGGTGGGCAAGGGCTGGAAGATGGCCCGCGAGTTGGAGCCGGGCGACCTGCTCCGTCTCTACAACGGAACGGTCCGCGTGGCCTCGATCGACGACGACAAGGTGCAGCCGGTGTTCAACCTGGAAGTCGCCGACGCCCACAGTTTCTTTGTGGGCGAGTCGGGTGCCCTGGTGCACGACAACAGCCTGGTCAACACCGTCTTCACCCCGTTCGACGCCGACGCACCCAAGCTCGCATCGGCGGCCGAAGCTCGCTGAGGTTCGGACGAGCATTCGTTGAGCAGGCGTCCGGCCCCGGGAGCTGGACGCCCGCCGGCTCGACCCAGGGTCGGCCGCGAATAGCCCATGCACCAAGGCATGGACTTGTGCGGTCACGTCCGGCGGTGCATACTCTGGGAACATCTCCAAGGGGGCCGGCCCGACGCATTCCCGTACGGGCCGACTCCACCCCGAGCGGGAGGCTCCGCCGTGATCGCCACATTGATCGCCGGAATGGCCCTGGCCGTCGCCCAGGCCACCCCCGAAACTCCGCCTCCCGCGCCGGTCGCCGAGGTGAAACTCCCCGCGCCGGCTGATGCCGAGGCCCACATCCGCAAGGCGCTGGCCTTCGAGGCCCGCGGCCTGCCGCAGGGCCGCGCCCGCGAGCTGAAGGCCGCGCTGGCCGCTTCGCCCGACAACCCGATCGCCCCCGGCCTGCTGGGCCTGGTCGACTACGCAGGCACGCTAAAGTCTCCCGACGAGGTCGCCGCCGCGGTGAAGGCCGACGCCGACCTGGCCTCGAAGCTGGCCGAGTACAACGCCCGCCGAGACAAGACGCCCGAGAAGGCCCAGCCGCAATATCTGCTCGCCGTCTGGTGCAAGCAGAACGGCCTGGCCGACGAGGCCCGTGCCCACTTCACGGCCGTCACCCGCCTGAAGCCCGATGACGCCGACGCCTGGAAGCAGCTCGGCTGCAAGAAGTTCAACGGCCGCTGGATGACCCCCGAGGCCGTCGCCGAGGCAAAGCAGGAGGCGCAGGCCCAGAAGCTGGCCAACCGCCAATGGTCCACGACGCTGGCAAGGTGGAAGGGCCAGCTCCGCCAGAAGGCGAAACGAGAGGAAGCCTCGGCCAAGCTCAACGGCCTGGAAGACTCCCGCGCCGTCCCCGCCGTCTGGGCGGGGTTTGTCACCCCTTTGGCCGAGGATCAGACCCTGGCCGTTCAGCTCCTCGGCCAGATCGACACGGCGTCGGCCACCGAGGCGCTGGCCACCCTGGCCGTTCATAGCCAGCACGCCGAGGTCCGCCGCCTGGCACGCGAGACTCTGGTGATCCGCGACCCGCGCGACTACATGGACGCGATCATCGGACAGATCCACAAGCCCCTGATCATTACCGGTGTCCAGCGTCCCCGCCAGGCCGGCGAGCCGGGGATCCTCCTGGTCGAGGGCGAGGCGTTCAATATCAGGCGAATCTACCGGACCACCGAGGTCCTCTTGTTGGATCGCCAAGTCCAGGCGCTCAATACGACACCGGGCATCACCGTGCAGGAGTACAACCAGCAGGTGCGGCCGGGCCCCAATTTCCGCCCGTTTGCCTCCGCCCCGAGCCCCGTCGAGCTCTTGACGCTTGCGACGGGAGACGCGGGCCGGGCCACGGCGCTGGTGGCCAACTCGAGCCTTGCGGGGCAGCAGCCATCGCCGCCCCAGAACCTCGGCGACTCTCCATTCCCCTTCCTCCCGGCCCAATTCGCGCCCGCCAAGCCCCTGGCCCCGCTCGATGGTCAGTCGACGCCGTCGCAGCATCCTTCGCACCAGCCGGCGTACGGGAAAGAGAACCTGACCGGCCCCGGTTTCCGACAGGTGCCTCCCCAGCAATTCGTCCCGATCGAGAGTGACAACACGCGGACCTGGCGCAATGAGGCGCTCTGGAATCTCGGGGAAGCGGACCGGGCCTTCATCGCAACGCAGACTCAGATGTCCAATGATGTCGAGATCATCTCCGCTTACAACGCCTACATCGAGGGAGTCAATGAACGGGCCGTCCCCGTCCTCATCGGCCTGACCAAGCAGGACTTCGGCAGCGACCCCGAAGCCTGGAAGGCGTGGTGGGCCGATCAGAAGGGCTACGCGTATCGGTCGCAGCAAGACTCCAAGCCCACTTTCGACGTGATCGTTGAGACGCCGACGCCCAGGTTCATCGGGTCGTCTTCCTGCTTCGCCGCCGGCACCGTCGTCCGGACCCGCGACGGCTCGCGGCCGATCGAGGCGATCAGGCTGGGAGACCTCGTGCTCAGCCAGAATCCGCGGACGGGAGGTATTGGATATCAACCCGTGCTGAAGGTGGCCCATAACCCACCGACCGCCACCCTGAAGGTCCGGCTCGACGGCGGCAAGGCCATCGTGTCCACCCCCATCCACCGGTTCTGGAAGGTGGGAGTGGGCTGGAAGATGGCCAGGGAGCTAGAGCCCGGCGACCTCCTCCGCGTCTCCAACGGCACCGCCCGCGTCGCGGCCATTGACCCCGACAAGGTGCAGCCGGTCTTCAACCTCGAAGTCGCCGACGACCACTCGTTCTTCGCCGGAGATGTCGCCGCCCTGGTCCATGACGACAGCCTGGTCAACACCGTTTTCACCCCGTTCGACGCCGACGTCCCCAAGCTCGCGACGGCCGCAGAATCTCGCTGATCGGACCGTTCATTCAGTCGATCGGCCCGGTGAAGTGACCTCGAGCGTCCGGCTCAAGCGGCCGGGCGCCCGTCACCGCGTCGAGATTCAGGGGACCGTGCAGGTGCGGGAAGAGTTCCTGCACATCGGCGCCAAGCTCGAGCCTCAGCGGCGAGGCGAGCTTTGACACGTCGATGCGCAGCACCAGCAGGTCGTCCCGGCCCGCGAAGAAGCGGTTGGCGGTCGACAAAACCTGCTCGCGTGTCGAGGCGTGGATGAACCCCTCGGTCGCCAGGGTGTCGGAGCGATACTCGCCCGCCTCCAGGGCGTGCTCCCAGGCGTCGCGGGTCGTGATGTGGAAGACCTCGGTCATGCGCGGGAACTCCGGTGGTCTCAGGGCTTCTCACCGGCGATTGCGGCGTAACGGCCGCCGGTCACGCGCAGGTAGTCGTCGGGGGCGATCAGGATTTGCAGGCCGCGGATTCCGGCCGAGACCGAGATTTTGTCGAACAATTGTGCGGTCTCGTCCACCACGACCGGGTAATCTTTCTTGCCGGCAAGCGCCGTCACGCCCCCGCGGATGTAGCCGGTCAGCGGCTGCACCTCCTTCAGCGCGACGGTCTCGACCTTGCGGTCGCCGTTGACCAGCGCCAGCGCCTTCAGGTCCAGCCGCGCATCGCCGGGCACCACGGCCAGGCAGATGCCGTGGCGGTCGCCGCGTGCGACCAGGGTCTTGAAGACCTGCTCGGCGGGCATGCCCAGCTTCACGGCGACCCCCTCGGCGGCCAGGTCGTCGGGGTCCACTTCGTAGTCGCGCAGCTCGTGCGGCACACCCAGCCGCTCCAGCAGCCGCACCGCGTTGGTCTTCGTGATCGCCACGAATCGATCGCCCCGCCCGGTCCAACGCAAGAAACGCCCCGCCAGACCCGCCATCCTAACCCCCGCACGCCCACCCCGCGAGGCCCCTCGACCATGCCGCTCGTTAGCCACCCCAAGGGCGATTACCAGTTCCTCCCCGGCATCGCCCCCTACTCGTGCGGGGTCGTCTCGTCCCCCGGCTTCGAGATCGCCCACGTCACCTTCAACCGGCCGCTCCCCTATCGGGCGGGCTTCGACGCCATCGCCGACCAGCTGACCCGCGTCGGTCGGCCGCGTGAGTCGCTCTGCTCGATCGAGCTGCGCAGCCCGGTCCCGTTCACCTTCGAAGGGTTCGCGGCCTTCAATGCCGAGTATGCGTCGATCCTCAAGGGCTGGGGCCTGTTCGTCGACGGCGTCAATCCGGTGGCGCGCACCAACGTCGCGCCGGTCGTCGCGGCGCCGCCTGAGCCCGCCCTCTATGGCTTCGCCTACAGCCGCCCCGTCCTCTTCGAAGATGCCCCCACCTTCATCGTCGCAGGCGCCGGCGAGCTTCCCGAAGGGGTCCTCGACGCGCCGGGCATCATCCGCGGCGGCGAGACCAGCCCCGAGGCCATCGCCGCCAAGGCCGAGTTCGTCCTCGGCCTGATGCAGGCCAGGCTCGACGGCTTGGGTGTCCCCTGGTCCGCGACCACCGCCGTCGACGTCTACACGGCGCACCCGACGAGCCCGGAACTCATGGAGCGCATCCTCGGCCGGGCCGGCGAGGCCGCCATCCACGGGCTACGCTGGTTCCAGGCCCGCCCGCCGATCGTCGACATCGAGTTCGAGATGGACCTGCGCGGGGTCCGCTCCGAGCTGCGCCTCTGAGTCGGGGCCGTACCAATCCAGGGCCCGCCACCTTAGACTTGAACGCCACGCATCGATTGAATCCAGGCCGCCGACCCCGGGGAAGTCACGCCATGCTCAGAGCCGGAACCAGGGCCGCCTTGGGCCTGGCCCTCGCCGGGGTCGTCGCCCTGCCCGTCGCCCACGCCCTGATGTTGGCCGACGGCCTGCGCATCCCGCCCGCGTATGCGACGCTGGAAAACCTGGTCGCCCCCTGGAAGGGCCGAGCCGTCCCCGCGGCCGACACCGTCCGCGGCTGGCCCGAGACCCATCGCTGGGCCTGGACCTTCGAAGCGGGCGCCCCCTCCGGGATGTCCGTCGAGTTCGAGGGGAACAAGACCCTCGCGAAGGCCCGCCTCATCGCCGAATCCGGCGGCAAGTTCGTCCTGGAGGGGACCGACCCCGAGGGCAAGCCCGCCCGATTCAAGGGGGCCCTGGGCGCCGACAAGCGGTCGCTGGTCCTCGATCGCGACGGCGATGGACCCGACGGCTCGAAGGAGCGGCTCACCCTACGCATGCCCTCCAACGGCATCAGATACACCCTCTGGCTCGATCGCAAGGTCGCCGGGGCCCCCCAGTACAAGCGAATCATCGATGTCGGCCTGACCAAGGAGGGCGAGGCCTTCGCCGCGGCCGGATCCACTGGCGAGCTGCCCAAGTGCGTCGTCACCGGCGGGGCCGCCACGTTGACGATCAGCTACCAGGGCAAGACCTTCCCCATCTGCTGCACCGGCTGCCGCGACGAGTTCCAGGAGAGCCCCGAGAAATACCTCGCCAAGATCGCCGCCGCCGCCAAGTCGGGCACCTCGAAGCCGGCCTCGAAGGGCACCTCCCGCGGCGGTGACGACGGCTTCGAAGGCCTGGTCCCCGCCGAGTCCGAGTCGATGCCCGATGAGCCGAAGGCCAAACCCGCGTCGAAGTCCAAGGCCGAGCCCGCCCCCAAGGCCAAGGTCGTCGACCGCGCCGCGACCTGGCTCACCCTCGGCCAGAACCTGGAAAAGTCGGGCAAGGCCGCCGCGGCGCTCGGTTACTACAAGCGGATCGTCAACGAAGCCCCCAAAAGCACGCAGGCCGCCGCAGCCGCCGCCCGGATCAAGGCGATCGAGGCCCGCTGAACTCCTCGATCCGGTCGTTCGCCGACAATTGCTCAACAAAGAATTGCCGCGAGGGCGTCGACGCGTTAGCCTTCAACATCGACGGCCGCCGGCTCGCGACGATCCGGCCCGGGCGCGTCGAACCCGCGAGGCCCCGCCATGACTCACGGCCAGCGCCCTGCTGCACGAACCGCCTGCGAGGGGACGCTCCCACGCCGCGGTTTCCTCCGGGCCGGGCTCGCCGGCTGGTCGGCCCTGTCGCTGGCCGACATGCTCCGCGCCCGGTCGGTCGCGGCCCAGTCCCCCGCCGGCGACCCCTCGATGATCGTCGTCTGGCTCTGGGGCGGCCCCAGCCACATGGAGACGTTCGACCCCAAGCCCGACGCCCCGGTCGAGTATCGGGGGCTCCAGGCCGCCATCCCCACCAACGTCCCGGGCATCTCCATCACCGAGCGGCTGCCGCTGCTCGCCGCGATGGCCGACAAGTATTGCCTCGTCCGCTCATGTGCCCACGAAAGCCCGGGCCACGTCAACAGCACCCACAGCATGCTCACCGGCTATCCCGGAGAGCTCCTGGAGACGCCCCCCTTCCGGCCCCGCTACCCGGTCCTCTTCTCCGTCGCCAACAAGGTGCTGCCCACCCGCCGCGTGGGCATGCCCCAGTACCTGGGGCTGCCCGATGTCATCCGCTACGGCGGGGGCGCGCACCTCGGCCCGGCTTACGACCCGCTGACGGTGGCGGGAAACCCCAATCTCGACGGCTTCGGCGTGCCGGCCCTCGCGCTCGACGACTCGAAGAAGGCGCGGCTCCGCGGCCGGCTCGGCCTGCTCTCCGCGTTCGACACGATGCGGTCCGACCTCGACGCCTCGGGGCTGGTCGACACCCTGGGCGCCTTCGAGCGTCAGGCCGTCTCCATGCTCACCGGCGACACCGCGCGTCGGGCCTTCGACCTCTCGCGCGAAGACCCGAGGCTCCGCGATCGCTACGGCCGCGACGTCATCGGCCAGCGGTGCCTGCTCGCCAGGCGACTGGTCGAGTCGGGCGCGCGGCTCGTCACGGTTGACTTCCCCTGCATCGAGGGGCAGAAGGCCTTCTCCTGGGACGACCACGCCAGCGTCTGGAACATCTTCGACGAGATGGCCAAGCGCCTCCCCGTGCTCGACCGCGCCGTCTCGGCGCTCATCGCCGACATCCACTCGCGCGGCATGGACCGAGACACCCTGGTCGTCGTGATGGGCGAGATGGGCCGCACGCCCAGGCTCTCCAACTTCAACGGCCAGCCCGGCCGCGAGCACTGGCCCGGCGCCATGTCCATCCTCATGTCCGGCGGCGGCATGCCCATGGGCCAGGTCGTCGGCTCGACCACCCGCAAGGGGGAGGAGCCGAAGGACCGGAGGCTCGACCCGGGCGACGTCCTGGCCACCTGGTACAAGCACCTCGGCATCGACCACACCCTCTCGTTCCCCGACCACTCCGGCCGGCCCATCCCGCTCCTGGCCCGGGGCGAGCCGATCCGCGAGCTGATCTGATCCGAAGGGGGGATGAAACGAGAACCCCCCGCGACCGACACTGGAGGTCGCGGGGGGGGCGAAGATCAGGGGCCGGGCAGCATCGACCGGCCTGGTGTTGTCGCATCAATCGAGAGATCAGTAGGAGTCGGAGCTGAGCACCTCGCCGCCGGCCCGGGTGCCGATCGCCCACCAGGTCTGCTGGCTGACCGTGTCCTTGATGAACTTGATCGAGCCGTCGGAGAAGCATGTGTTCACGCCGCCCGGGTGCAGGCTCGACGCGTTGGAGGTGCCCCAGAAGTCCTGTCCCCACTCGGCGATGAAGTTGGCCCCGCAGTTCCGGCTGTTCGGCGTCCCGGTGTGGTGGTACACGCCGTAGTTCGCATAGGCAGGGTAGCTGCGGAACCACCCCGACGTCTCGCTGGCCGAGCCCGTCGCCACCGTGGACGGGGCCATCGACTTGCAGCTGGCCAGCATCGTCTGGACCGCCAGGAGGGTTTGCGAGGTCTTCTCGCGGCCCATGTCGGGGGCCCTGAACCAGACGCGGCGGGCATCGTTCGGGTTGCCGCTGGCCGCCGTCACGTTGCCCACGTTGGAGTGCGCCGTCAGCTTCTCGCTGAACAGGGCCGTGTTGCTCGTGCCGTCGACGATCCCGGAGATCTTCAGGGTCGACGTGTTCGCCCCGGGGCTGGGCGCGCCCTCGGGCCACGACGCTTCCGTCGGCACGAAGGTGCCGCTGTAGCCCGTCATCGGGAACGGTCCCGCGGCGTTGCCCACATAGCTGCAGAGGCTCACCTTCACCATCGGCGGGTCGGACGGGCAGAGCAGGGTGGCGATCTGCGTGTTGAACACGGTCGCGTTCATGTCATACATCTGGCTCCCGTTGCCGTTCGGGTGCACGGCACCCGCGTTATACGCGTTATACATCACGCCTTGCTCCACATACTGGAGCAGGGCCAGGTGACCCGCGGGAGCCCAGCCCCAGCTGTCGAGCGGAGAAGGATAGATCGAAGAGGGCGGGAAGCACCCATTGGTGCTCTCGTAATTGTGGACCGCGAGGCCCATCTGCTTCAGATTATTGACGCACTGTGTACGCCTGGCGGCCTCGCGTGCGCTCTGTACGGCGGGCAGGAGGAGTGCGATCAGGACGGCGATGATGGAGATGACGACGAGCAGTTCGATGAGCGTGAAGCCGCGAGAACGACGATGGATCTGCATCGAGGACCTCCACGAGCAAGGGGGGAGACGCGGGCGAATGAGATGCGCAATGGGGCCGGCACGCGCATTGATGCGTTAGCGGCCGGCGAGGGCGACGAAGGGCGCAGACGCCCCGTTCGATCGTTGAGATCGACTCAGGGAGACGGTTGGCGCGGCCCGACCCGGCCGGGGCGGGCCGAAAGAGGGGGGATTACTGGGGGGCCTGAGCGGCCTTCTTCGCTGCGGCTTTCTTCGCCATGGGAGAGTTGGGGCCGGCCGCGGGATGGACCATGTGGCCGGCCGACTTGTCCTGGTCGTGGGCCTCGGTCGCCGTGCCCGTGGTCGGGCCGTCGCAACCGACGATCAGCATGCAAAGGGCCGCCGCCGCGAGCAGGCGCGAGAAAGCGAATGCGCGTCGGGACATGGGGACTCCCACATTGCTGACGAAAAAACAGATTAGGACGTTCGAGACGCGGGTGCGGAGTGGATTGCACCCGGGCAAGAATTCCAGCGGGCCGAGGATGGAATTTGGCCGTGAAAGAATTCTTGCACTTGTAAGCCTAATGAGAGCGTGCAACGGCGCCAAGTCGAAAATTTTAATTCTTTGAAAATGCTCGACCCACCCATCCATCCTCTCCACGCAAGGCTGGGCGGCCCGGGCGATTCCCGCTAATTCCCGCTAATTCCTGCGAATTCGGCCGGGATCGACGACAATATCCGGGTGGGTTCGCATGATCTATCGGTGAATTCTGCTTGGTGAAAGTGGATGTCACGTCATCGTTGTCTCCGTCGCCACCCCCTGCCAAGGAGGCCATAAAAAGTTGCGGGCCCCTTTGACGCAATTCACCGACCGGCCGTTCATCTCCGAGACGATCCCGAAAAATTCGCGCGAAATTCCGAAATAGTAGGGAGGAAATCGGCGATTTTCAGGATGGTATCTAGAGAGGCCCTTGCTGCGCGATGCCGCGCGGTGGGCCCTCCGCCGACGTCGGCGGCACCCCCTGAGTTCCACCCCTTGAGAGCGACGCCGCACCCATGGGCACCATCGAAGTCAGCCAGAGGCGCATCGACGCCAACCGCCGCAATGCGCTCCGGAGCACCGGCCCCCGCACCGCCGAGGGCAAGGCGAAGTCGCGTCGCAACGGCCTGATCCACGGGCTCGCCGGCTCGGGCGTCGTCGTCCACCCCGACTCCGAGGGCAAGGCCGCCCAGGAGCGCGCCGAGCAGTGGAACTCGTCGCTCCGGCCGATGAACGCGTTCGAGATGGGGCTCGTCGAGACGATCGCCGTTGAGAGCCTTCGCATCGAGCGCTGCCGGATCGAGGAGCGCCTCGCACGCGACACGCGCTCGCGCCGCGCCGTGACCTGCTGGGGCGACGAGCGCAAGGCCGCCGTCGAGCGCATCGCCCGCGGCATGGCACGCAGGCCGGCCGAGACCGCCGCGATCCTCTCGTCCTCGGCCCCCGGCTGCGACTGGCAGATTGACCGCTGGCGGGCCCTGGGCCACGCGCTCGACAAGGGGGCCGACTGGTCCGACGATCAACACACGCTGGCGCTCGACCTGCTGGGCCTCGCCCACGAGCTGCGCGACCTGCCCAACCCGACCGACGCCCCCGACGGCGACGACCCCATCGCCCACCGCCAGGACCTGGTCGACGACCAGCTCGAACGCCTCCTGGCACGCAAGGATGAGAACCTCGACGAGATCGACGAGGACGAGCGCGAGGCCGCCATCCAGGGCCTCTCCACCCTCGACGACCCGAGGCTCGTCCTGCTCCGACGCTACGAAACCGCGAGCTTCCGCCGCCTTCGCTGGGCGCTCGACCTGATGCACCGGGGTCGATCACGCTCCCAGCAGCCCGTCCCCCGCGAGGTCTGGGATCCCCCCGCCTACAAGGCCCCAATCCCCTCGCACCAGGATTTCAGAGACCGGCCCGGTCGCGACCACGACGGCGGGATCGATCGCGGCAATGGCCATGGCAACGGTGGTGGCCACGGCGGCGGCGGGATCGGCGCCGGGCGAACCCATTCCGCGCCCGACCGAACCCACTTCGAGGGGGCGAACGCCTCTCAGGCTCGGCCGATCCAGGTCGGCCCGTCCCTGGTCGATGCGCTCGGATCGGTTCAAAACCAGCCCGTGAGGGCGGACGGGCCGCTCGCCCGGGCGACTTCGTCGGGGCCCGCCGGATTGCGGTCTCCCGGCGAGACCCGGATCGAGGATCGTGCCGGCCGACTTCGCCGGGCACGCCGGGCCGCTGCGATGCGTCAGCTCGTTTCCGCCTGATCCGCGAGGCTTCTTCGCCCCACCGCGCCCGCGTCGCGCCGCCAATTCACGCTCGATCTTTGGCAATCCGGACGTCACCTCGCCCCCGACACGGGCCGTGCCACGCCCTGCGCGGCGGGGGCATTCTCGCAGGTTCGGGATCAGTAGCTGTCGGCGCTGATGATCTCGCCGCCGGCCCGGCTGCTCAGGGCCTTCCAGCTGGCCAGGTTGATGGTGTCCTTGATGAACCGGACCGAGCCGTCGCCCAGCAGCACGTTGACGCCGCCCGGGTGGTTGCTGCGCGATCCGATGTAATGGTTAATCGCGTCGCCGGTGTTGCGAGTGCAGGGTGTCCTGGGGACCGAGTTGGGCCAGCAGGCGCCGTAGTCGGGCAGGGGGCTGTTGGGGGCGAGCTTGGTGGAGAACTGATGTGACGACGACTGCTCGCTCCAGATCCGGCCGCGGCGGTCGATCACCGAGACGTCCTGGCCGGTCGGGTGGGGAGTCTGGATTAGCTCGGCCAACAGCAGGGTCTGTCCGGTCCCGTCGCTGATCTCCGCGAAGCTGGCCCCGAAGTTCAGGTCGAAGACCGATTGGAGGAGCTGGTTGGCGTAGACGTTCTGACCCCAGGAGACTCCGTAGTTTCCCTTCACGTCAACGACGGCGCCGCCGTTGTTGACGAATGTCTGGGGGGTGTCCGTCGGGCACTGGAAGGCGTTCACCCGCGCGGCACGCGACGTGACGTTGGCCGTCTCCTGGAAGCTCAGGTTGTAGTTGAAGCTCTCGTACAGCGAACGCTGCTCCAGGAACGGCAGCAGGGCCGACAGGAACGGTTGGCGATAGAGGTAGCCGCTCTTCAAGGTCGCCGAGGTCGAGCCGAGCGGGAACCGATTGTGGGTGTCGTGGTAATTGTGCAGCGAAAGGCCCAGCTGCTTGAGGTTGTTGGTGCACTGGATGCGCCTGGCGGCCTCGCGTGCGCTCTGCACGGCGGGCAGTAGGAGTGCGATCAGGACGGCGATGATGGAGATGACGACCAGCAGCTCGATGAGCGTGAAGCCCCTCCGAGCCGGGCACGCGGCCTTCGAGGTCGGCACGTCCCTGTGCTCCGACGATCCATTCTCGGAATTCTGAAGGACGATCATGATCTGACTTCCCCCCACCAAGGCCGGGCGAAACCCCGGCCGAGGTGTTGATGAACACACCGCGACAATGCTTGCTTCGGAAGATACTTTGCCAAGTCGACCGGAGAAGTCAACTACAAGATAATTAAGTCGCCCGATTTAGTGAGGTATGGATCGTGGCACTGCAATCCTGACTCAGATCGGTCGAATCTATAATGATTTGAATGACGAAGCGGAACCACGGTTTTCACGCGTCGACGCCGGAATTCTTCGCCTTTCGGGGGCCGATTGATGCTCGAGTGGCAGGCGCCGCATGGCCTGAAGAAGGCCCCTGGCTGGCGGGTGTGACGCCGGATAGACTCGACACGCGAGCGGGCGGAGGTTGGTGTGGTCATGATCGAACAGCCTGTGTCTGGCCGATCGGCCGGGTCCGGGGCGGTGGCCTTCCCCTCCGAACCTGCCCGGGATGTCGCTTGTCCGCTCGTCGGCGTGATCTCGGGCGTGGAACGACGTGTGGCCTGCGAGCGACGATGAAGAGCCTCTATTTCATCATGGTGACGATGTTCCTGGACGCGTTCGGGCTGGGGTTCATCATCCCGAGCCTGCCGGATGTGATCCGCAGGTTCAGCCGCGACCCGGCCATGGTCAACGTCTACTTCGGCTACTTCGTGGCGAGCTACGCCCTGATGCAGTTCCTGGCGTCGCCCGTCCTCGGCGCCCTGTCCGACCGCTACGGCCGGCGGCCGATCCTGCTGGTCTCGCTGCTGGCGGCGGGCCTGGATTACCTGCTGATGGCCTACGCCTCGAGCCTGTCGATCCTGTTCGTGGGCCGCCTGATCTCGGGCCTGACCGGCGCCAGCATGACGGTGGCCAACTCCTACGTCGGCGACACCTCGGACGACTCCAACCGGTCGGCCAACTTCGGCATGCTGGGCGCGGCGGGCGGCCTGGGCTTCATCGCCGGGCCCGCGGTCGGAGGCCTGCTCGCGAGCCGGTACGGGGTCGAGGCGCCGTTCCTGGCGGCCGCGGCCTTCAACCTCATGAACTTCGCCTTCGGCCTGCTCGTGCTGCCCGAGTCGCTGCCCGCCGAGCGCCGGAGGCCAGTGCAGGTCGGCCAGTTCCACCCGCTGAGGTCGCTCATGAAGTCGGCCCGGATGGCGCCCCGGCTGATCGGCGTCTACGCCCTCTTCTTCATGGCCGAGCAGGTCTACGTCAGCGTCTGGACCCTCTACACCGAGCACCGCTATGGATGGGACGCGGCGCAGGTCGGGCTTTCCCTGGGCTTCGTCGGCCTGCTGATCGCCCTGACGCAGGGGGGCCTGACCGGCCGGGCCTCGGCCCTGCTGGGCGAGCGCCGGGCGATCCGCCTGGGGCTGCTCTGCACCACCGCCGGGATGGTGGCCATCGCGCTGGCCGGCCGGGGCTGGATGATGTACCCGATCTTCGCGGCCACCTGCTTCTCCTTCGTCGCGGGCCCGGCCTTGCAGTCGTTGATCTCGGCGGGGGTCCCCTCCGCCGAGCAGGGGGAGCTTCAGGGGAGCCTCGTGTCGATCGGGGCGATGACCGAGTTCCTCGGGCCGCCGCTTTACACCGGTCTCTTCGCGGCCTCGACGCTGACGGGGACCTCGGGGGGCTTCCCGGGCAGCCCGTTCCTTGCCGCCGCCCTCTTCAGCGCCGCCGGGCTCGTCGTGCTGGGCGGACGCGACCGCACGCCGCCCGGCACGGCCGTCGAGGAGGGCGAGCTCGCCGAGCTCCGATCCGATTAGGCGTTGCCGCGCGACCCGGCTGCGGTTGTAATCGGTCCCGTGCCGGGTTTGACGGGATGTCGTGCCGGGGGCGGGTTCGGGGCGACCGCCCGCGGCCGGGCAGGTTAGGGGTTGGCGACGATGAATGATCATGATTCAATATTTCGATTCGGACGCCGTGACCTGCTCCGGGGCGCCGCGGCGATCCCGCTGCTGGGTGCCCGCGCGGGGGCCCTGGCCGCCGACGCCGAGCCGCCTGCCCCGGGGTTTGTGCTGCGGCAGTCCGAGCCCAGGAACCTCGAGTCCCCGTTCTCGTCGCTCGAAAGCTTCATCACGCCGACCGACCGGTTCTTCGTCCGCAGCCATTTCCCCGTGCCCAAGCTCGACGCCGCGACCTGGAGCCTGGCGGTCGACGGGGCCGTCGCGACGCCCTTCGAGATCGGCCTGGACGAGCTGAAACGGCTCCCTTCCAGGACCCTGACGGCCATGATCGAGTGCGCCGGCAACGGCCGGGTCTTCCTCACGCCCAGGGCCAACGGCCTGCTCTGGGAGAACGGGGCCGTCAGCAACGCCGAGTGGACCGGGGTTCCGCTCGCCGCCGTGCTGGATCGTGCCGGCCTCAAGCCCGGGGCCGTGGACGTGGTGCTGGAAGGGGCCGACAAGGGGAGGATCGACGCCGATCCCAAGACGCCCGGGGTCATCCAATACGCCCGCAGCGTTCCCCTGGCCAAGGCGCTCAACGACGTCGTGCTCGTCTACAAGATGAACGGCAAGGACCTGACGCAGCTCCACGGAGCCCCCGTCCGGGCCTTGGTGCCCGGCTGGTACGGCATGGCCTCGGTGAAGTGGCTGACCCGCATCCTGGTGACCGACCGTGCCTTCGGCGGCTACTTCCAGACCTTCGACTACTCGACCTTCGACCGCGTGCAAGGTCAGCCGACGCTGGTGCCGCTGGGCGAGAACGGCCTGAAGTCGCAGATCGCCCGCCCCGCCCGCATGGAAGTCGTGCCCAGGGGCAAGCCTTACCGGGTCAGCGGAGCCGCCTGGGCCGGCGAGGCCGGGGTGGCGGGAGTCGACCTGAGCGTCGACGGCGGCAAGACCTGGAGCAAGGCCGAACTGCTGGGCGACCCGGTCAAGTTCGCCTGGCGGCTCTGGCAGTGGACCTGGCAGGTTCCCGACACCCCCGGCAAGCAAACCCTCATGGCCAGGGCGACCAGCGACCGAGGCGCGGTTCAGCCGATGACCCGGGACGACGACCTGCGCACCGTGAAGATCCACCACGTCATTCCCGTGGAGGTCGACGTGGCCTGAGCCGGCGCCTTCGCCTTCCCGGCCGAGAAACGGGCCTGGGCCGGGGCGAAAAGGGCCACCCCAAGGCGGAAAGGTCGTCAGCCTTGAGGTTGCCTTCAGGGCCCGGGCGGCGGTGCCGGTCGCCTGGGTCCGTCCCCGAAACGACACAACGCCGGCGGCTCCCTCTCGCAGCGATTGCGAGGAGGAAGCACCGGCGTTTCATCGGAACAAGTCGGTTCGGCCCCGGCGGATCGCGGTCGATCCGCCGTCGGGCCATCCGGGTCGGTTCAGACCTGGAACGAGCTGCCGCAACCGCAGCTCTTCACGACGTTGGGATTATTGAAGACGAACCCGCGCTTCTCCAGGCCGTCGTAGAAATCGACAACGGTGCCGTCGAGGTAGGGGTCGTACTTCTTTTCGACCGCCATCCGGACGCCGTGGAACTCGGCGATCCGGTCCTTGTCGGTCGTCTCGGTGTCGAAGTTCAGGCTGTAGGCGAAGCCGGAGCAACCGCCGCCCTGCACGCCGATTCGCAGGACCGTGCCCTCGGGCAGATTCTGCTCCTCGATGATCTTCTTGACCTCGGTGGCGGCCTTCTCGCTCAGTGACACGGCCATCGCGCTCACTCCTCTCAAGTCGCAGGGGAGTCATACAAACAACGGCTCGCGCCGCCGGGAATGCTTCTATCATACAGGGTCGTCAATCGGGTTGACAACCGAAGGCGTTGGAAGCCCCTGGAAATCAGGGTCGGGACGACCATGCGGCGCTCATCGGCCGGAGCCGGGCGACCGCCTGGGAGACGGCGTCGACGGTGAAGTCGACCTCCTCGGCGGTGGTGAACCGCCCAAGCCCGAAACGAAGGCTGGCACGGGCCATGTCGTCATCCAGGCCCATCGCCAGCAGGACGTGACTGGGGTCGGGCTCGGCCGACGAGCAGGCCGACCCCGACGAGACGGCCACCTCGCGCATCGCCATCATCAGGGCCTCACCATCGACGTAACCAAAGCTGAGGTTGAGGTTTCCGGGCAGGCGCAATGTCGGGTGCCCGTTGAGCTGGATCGACTCGACGCGTGCCCCGATGCTCGTATGCAGCCGCTCCCGAAGGGTCAGGATCCGGGCGTTCTCCGCCTCCGACTCCTGGCCCATGATCTCGACGGCCTTGGCCAGCGCGACGATGAGCGGGACGGCCAGCGTGCCGCTCCGCATCCCGCGCTCATGCCCGCCGCCGTCGAAGATGGGGGTGAGGCGGACCTGCGGGTCGCGGCGACGGACGTAAAGGGCTCCAATCCCTTTGGGGCCGTAGATCTTATGTGCCGACAGGCTGAGCAGGTCGACGGCGTCGTCGTTAACGTCGATCGGCACCTTGCCGACGGCCTGGGTGGCGTCGGTATGGAAGACGATCCCTCGATCGCGACAGATCAGGCCGATCTGACGGACCGGGTTGATCGTGCCAACCTCGTTGTTCGCGGCCATCACCGAGACGAGCACGGTGTCGGGCCTGAGCGCGGCCTCGATGACCTCGGCCGAGACGTAACCGGTGGCGTCGCAAGGGACGAAGGTGACGTCCCAGCCTTCGCGGGCCAGCCGCTTGAGGGGGTCGAGCACCGCCTTGTGCTCGGAGATCGCCGAGACGACGTGCTTTCCCTTCCTGGCGAGCTGAGGCAGAGCCCCCTTGAGGGCGAGGTTGTTCGACTCGGTTGCGCCCGACGTGAAGACGATCTCGCGGGCCTCGGCCCCAATCGCCGCCGCGATCCGCTCGCGGGCCGAGTCGACGGCGGCTGCGGCGTCCCATCCGAACCGGTGCGAGACGCTCCCCGCGTTGCCGTAAGTCGTCGTGAAATAAGGCATCATCGCCTCGACGACACGTGGATCGACGCGGGTCGTGGCGTGGTTGTCCATGTAGACGGGCAGGTCCGGCACGTTGGGGTCGCTCCGCTCGCCGGGGTCTCGAAGGGTGATGGGGAATGGTACGTCGCAGGTTGGGTCCATTCAAGGAGCGGAAAAGTGGCCGGGATCCGGCTTGCCGACTTTGTCGGATTCGGCTACCTAGGCGAAGAACCGTTGAATCCGCACCGCCGAAGGCAGGGAGGCCGCATGGCGTACGACAAAGGTCAGGCCACTCACGAGTTCACCCGCTGGAGCGAGAGCTACGACCGGAGCATCTTGCAGATTCTCCTGTTCGGGCCATCACACAGGGCGCTCATCCGCCGCTTGAAGGCGGTGCACGGCGACCGGCCGTTCAAGCTGCTCGACGTCGGCTGCGGCACCGGAATCTTCGCCGAGCGGGTGCGGGCCGCGTTACCCAATGCTCAGGTCTGGGGAATGGACCTGGTCCGCGGGATGCTGAGCAAGGGGGCCGAACGCTGGTCCAGGCTCTCCGCCGATGTCCAGCCCGTACAAGGGGATAGCGAAAACCTGCCGTTCGCCGACGGGTCGTTCGACGCGGTGACCTGCGCCAATAGCTTCCATCATTATCCCCATCAGGACCGCGCGGTGGCCGAGATCCGCCGTGTGCTGGCGCCGGGCGGCCGGATGCTCCTGATCGACGGATATCGGGATGCGCTCTGGGGTTGGTTCATCTTCGACGTCTGCGTCGCGGGGATCGAAGGGGACGTGCACCACGCGTCGTCGGCCCTGATGCGGTCGTATTGCGAGTCGGCCAGGTTCGGCGAGCTGACCCAGACGGTCCACCGCGGTCCGGCTCCGTTCCTGCTGACCGAGGCCCAGACGCCGCCGGCCGTGCCGTCGAAGAGCGTGCCGACGCCGCACTTCGGGCGGACCTCAAAGGTTGCCCGCTGACGCCTTCGGACGCGAAATGACGCTTTTAAACACCCCCGCGGGATGGGTTGTCCCGCGAGGGGTGGCGTCGCGCGCGGCGACCGGTCGCGCGGCGCGCTACCTGCGTCGCGATCGGGGCGTTATACTGGCGGCCCGACCGGCCGAGGGTGCGAATTCGCTGGGCCAACACCCCCTCGATGTCGAGATCGAACTGCGGTCGAGCACGCTGTTCGTTGGCCCGAACGGCGAAGATTCCCGGGAGCGGTGCATTGTCCAAGATCAAGGTTGAAGGCACGGTGGTCGACCTCGACGGCGACGAGATGACCCGGATCATCTGGGCGGCCATCAAGGACACGCTGATCCACCCCTATCTCGACATCAACCTCGAGTATTACGACCTCGGCATCGAGAAGCGCGACGAGACCAACGACCAGATCACCGTCGACGCGGCGCACGCCATCCTCAAGCACGGCGTCGGCGTCAAGTGCGCGACGATCACGCCCGACGAGGCGCGGGTCGAGGAGTTCGGGCTCAAGAAGATGTGGCGGTCGCCCAACGGCACGATCCGCAACATCCTCGGCGGCGTGATCTTCCGCGAGCCGATCATCATCTCGAACATCCCCAGGTTGGTGCCCGGCTGGAACAAGCCGATCATCATCGGCCGTCACGCCTTCGGCGACCAGTACCGCGCCACCGACTTCCGGTTCGAGGGCGAAGGCACGCTGACGATCACCTACACCCCCAAGGACGGCTCGACGCCGATCACGCACGAGGTCTTCCAGTCGCCCGGCGGCGGCGTGGCCATGGCCATGTACAACCTGGACGACTCGATCCGCGACTTCGCCCGCGCCAGCCTGAATTACGGCCTGGCCCGCAACTACCCGGTCTACCTGTCGACGAAGAACACGATCCTGAAAGCCTACGACGGCCGCTTCAAGGACCTCTTCCAGGAGGTCTTCGACGCCGAGTTCAAGGACAAGTTCAAGGCGGCTGGCCTGACGTATGAGCATCGTCTGATCGACGACATGGTCGCGGCCTGCCTGAAGTGGGAGGGCGGCTACGTCTGGGCCTGCAAGAACTACGACGGCGACGTCCAGTCCGACACCGTCGCCCAGGGCTTCGGCTCGCTGGGCCTGATGACCAGCGTGCTGGCCACCCCCGACGGCAAGGTCGTCGAGGCCGAGGCCGCCCACGGCACGGTCACCCGCCACTTCCGCCAGCACCAGGCCGGCAAGCCGACCTCGACCAACCCGATCGCCTCGATCTACGCCTGGACCAGGGGCCTCGCCCATCGCGGCAAGCTCGACAAGAACCAGGCCCTCATCGACTTCAGCCTGACCCTGGAAGACGTCGTTATCAAGACCGTCGAGAGCGGCAAGATGACCAAGGACCTGGCCCTGCTCATCGGCCCCGATCAGCCCTACCAGACCACCGAGGAATTCCTGGCCACCCTGGCGGCCAACCTCAAAACCCGCCTCGCCTGAAAAAGCCTGCCGGTTGCTGCCTGAACACGACGCCCGCCGACAAGACGATGTCGGCGGGCGTCGTTCGTTGCTCAACGCCTCGACTTGAGGAAGGCGAGGATGTCGGCGAATTCCTGGGTGGTGAGCTGCTGGTCGAAGCCGGCGGGCATGACGGAGACGGTGGAGGGACGCAGCTCCTCGATGTCGGCCCGAGGGATGCGCAGCTCACGGTCGGCGGCGACGGTGAGGACCAGCTCGTCGGAGGTCTCGGCGGTCAGGATCCCGCTGTGGATGTTCCCGGACCGGGTGGCGATGGCGACGGGCTCGTAGCTGCGGACGAAGCTGGCGCTGGGGAAGGCGATGGCTTCGAGGAGGTCACGCTCCTCGCGGATCTTGCCGATCGCGGAGAGGTCGGGGCCGAGCTTGCCCCCCTGGTAGCCGATGGCGTGGCAGGTGGCGCAGGCCGCCTTGGTCCCGTTGAAAAGGGCCTGGCCACGGCGGATGTCCCCCCCCTTGACCTGGCCGAGGAGCTGTTCGAGGCGGGCCCGCTGCTTGGGCTGGTCGACATCCAGGGTGGCCAGGAAGGCCTCGGCGGCCGGTCGGAGGGACTCGCCGAAGTGGTCGAGGACCGGCTTGAGCGTGCCGATCCTGAGCGACGATCGCGAGGAGGCGACTTCGAGGGCGTCCAGCAGCTTGCGGCCGAGGACAGCGTCGTCGGACTTCAGATACGCGGTGACCAGCCGGTCGAGGTCGAACGGGGTGGCGTCGCGCAGCAGCGGGAGCGTGGCTTCGAGCTGCTCGGGGGTGAGCTTGGCCCTGGAGAGGACCTCGACCGAAGCGCCCAGATCGGCGGGGGTGAGGTCGAGTGAGGAACGATCCGCGAGGAAGACGAAGGTCGGCCCGTCGACCTCCTGGAGGCCCCCGGGGATGGCTGCCAGGGCGGCCAGTCGTGCCTTGGTCGGCTCCGACTTCGTCCGGGCGACTTCGAGCAACGTCCGGGTGATGGCGGCCGACTTCTTGGGATCGAGGGGGAGCGACCGGGCGGCCGCGATGGCGGCGTCGGCGACGGCCCGGTCCTCGGACTTGATGGCCTGCGACAGCGCGGCGAGCCAGGAGTCGGGGACGTCGCCCGGACGGGCCTGGGCCATGGTCCTCAGCAGGCTGAGCTTCACTTCAACGGTCGATTGGGCGTCGGCCAGGCTGCCGGAGATCAGGGCCTGGATGGTCGGAGACTTGGCGAAGCGGGCGAGCTGGCTTTCCAGGGCGGCACGATCGGTCGGGGCGAGGTCGGCGGAGCTGAGCCGGTCGCGCAAGGTGCCGCCGAGGTCGTCGGCCCATTCGGGGTGCCGGACCATGATCCAGGCCCCCGACTCGCGGAGGCCGGGGTCGGTCGAGGTCAGCGCCGAGGCCACGGACGCCGAGGTCAGGCGGCCGGCGGGCATCTGATCGAGGGCGATGAGGGCGGCGCGACGGCGGGCGTCGGACGGGCCGGCCAGGGCGGGGGCGGTCGCGTCGGGCAGGTTCAGCTCGATCAAAGCGAAGATCAGCGAATGTTCGAGGACGACGTCGGGCGAGCGATCGATGGCGTCGAGCAGGGCCGGGATCGCCGAGGCGTCTCCCAGCCGGCCGAGGGCCTCGGCGGCGGCGCGGGCGTTCTGCCTCGAAGGCGAGGCCAGCAGCGTGATGAGCAGCGGTGCCGCGGGACGGTCGAGGGTGACGCTGGCCGAGTGAATCGCGGCCTGACGGACCGACTCGTCGGCGTCGGCCAGGGCGGGCCGGACGGCGTCGCGGGCCGAGGGGGCGTCGATCCGGGTGGCGGCCCAGACGGCGTTCCTGCGCGTGTCCGCGGTCGTGCCCGCCTTGATGAGTGTGGCCAGCGCGGGGACGGCCCCGGCGCCTGCTTCACCGAGCAACTTCAGGGCCCGGCGAATGACCGCGGGGCGGGAGTCGGCCAGTCGGGCGGCGAGGTCGGTGGCGGGGACGTTAGCCCAGGCGAGCTTGAGGCCTCGGGGATCGTCGAGCTTGGGGAGGCCAGACTTCTTGACCCGGTAGATGGCACCCAGGACGTCGGGCTTCTCCAGCTGCGAGGTCGGGCAGCAGAGCTTGTACCAGCCGCCGGTGTCGAAGACGACGATGCTCCCATCGGCGTCTTCCAGGACGTCGGTAGGGTGGAAGTCGCGGTCGGCGCACGAGATGAGGTTCTCGTCCCTGGTCGTGAAGGTGGCACCGTCGGGGACGAGGACGTGGCGCGAGATCTTCTGCATGCTGAACTGGGCGGCGTAGAGATTGCCGAAGTGGTCGTCGCCGTTGACGCGGGACTCGGACATGGCCAGGCCCGAAGGGGCGGCAGGCCCGAGATGGGTCATGACGACGGGCAGGATCCCGGGGGAGGTGTGGGGGTGGTCGTCGGTGACGGCGTTGGGCTTGCCGTAGATCCCGCCGTAGATGGCGTGGAGGATACCGTCTCGCTTTCCGCCCGCGGGATTCTGGAGGAACGTGGTCGTGAAGAACCGCTCGCCGCCGCCGGAGAAGGCGACGTCGACGGGGTTGTCCATGCCGCCGGTCATCACGGCTTCCTTGGCGGTGCCGTCGGACTTAGCCCGGAAGATGTGTGCGGCCTTGCTGCCCGACGGGGCACGACCGGGAAGGTCGTGGGCCTGCTCGGCGAACGCCCCCTTGGCCCAGTAAATTCGGCCGTCGGGGCCGAGGTAGGGGCCGTGCAGGTCGTTGGCGCAGCCGGTCAGGGTGTTGCCCTTGTACCACTCATCGCGGCGGTCGGCGACGCCGTCATTGTCGGTGTCGGTGAGCTTCCAGATGCTCGGCGGCGCGGCGACGTAGAGCGAGCCGTCGTGCCAGAGAGTTCCCGAGGGGAACATCATCTTGTCGGCGAAGATGGTGCGCGTGTCGAAGGTGCCGTCGCCGTCGGTATCGACCAGCTTGACGACCCGGTGGGGCAGGTCGATGAGCTGCTTGGCGGGCGGGTCGTTGGAGCCTGACGAGTCGCAGACGTAGAGGGCGCCTTGCTCGTCGAAATCGGCCGTGACGGGGCGGTCGACCAGCGGCGGGCCGGCGATGAGCTGCACTTCGAAGCCGTCCTTGAGGGCGAACGACCGGCCGTTGACCTGGGCCTCGCCCGCGCGGGCGGGCTGGAGGCTTTCCGACGTGGCGAGCAGAGCGAGGATGAGCACGCGTGACGCGAGTTTTTTCGTTCGAGGCATGGTCGGCCGGCTCCTGTCGCCCTCGACCCACCGGCGTGAGACTGCGCCGCGGACGGAGGCATAAACCTCGCCGATTGTCGTCGACGGGCCCGAGCCATGCCAGCCCTTCAACGTCCCGGCCCGCCTCGGGTCAAACCAACGCGGACAACCTGATGCTCGATTACGCGAGCATTTCGGTGATCACTTCGCCTTCGGGATTGAGGGCCATCGGGCGGCCCTGGCGGTCGGCGAGCGTGGTGTTGGGGTCGATCCCCAGCAGGTGATAGATCGTCGCCAGGATATCCTTGGGGGAAACCCGCCGGTCGACGGGGTCGCTCGCGATCTTGTCGGATCGGCCGATGACGTTGCCTCGCGTGACGCCGCCGCCGGCGAGCAGGGCCGAGTAGCAACGCGACCAGTGATCGCGGCCGCCGCCGCCCGGCGAGTTGGCCAGTTGCGGGGTCCGGCCGTGTTCGCTCAGGCAGACGACCAGCGTCTCGTCCAGGATGCCTCGGTTGTCGAGGTCGATCAGGAGGGCGGAGAGCGTGCGGTCGAGGCCCGGCAGCAACTCGTCCCTCATGAGCGGGAGATGCTCGGTGTGGGTATCCCAGCCCGCGATGGCGAGGCCGTATTCATCCCAGAACACCGTGACGAAACGGCCGCCCGCCTCGACCAGCCGTCGGGCGGTGAGCGTGGCCTGGCCGAACAGCGTCATGCCGTAATCGTCGCGGGTCGTCGCCGATTCCTGATCGAGGTCGAACGCCTGTCGCAGCCGGGGCGAGCCGAGCAAGGAGTAAGCCATCGCGCGGTGGCGATCGATGGCGGGCGAACCCTCGACCGCCGAATCGAACCCCCGTCGAGCCTCTTCGAACTGAGTCAGCAGTGAGCGTCGGCGATCGAGCCGATCGAGCGTCAGTTCTGGCCCGAGTTCCGAGACCGACGAGAGCTGGAGCCGACTTTCCGGGGTGATCCCTCGATAAAGCTCGTAGTCGTTCCAGGTCTGCGAGCCGAGCGTTTTGGTCGACTTCTGCGTCCCCTTGCCGACGAACTCCGTCGTGATCGGATCATACCCCTGGCCCAGAAAACCGCCGTATGGGCCGGAGCGAGGAAGCTCGCCGACGCGTTGGCTACTCAGCGGAAAAGGGAGCACGAGATTCCGCGGGACGTCCGGCTTCCTCGCACCCGCGTCTCGCTTGCCGTCGACGTAATCGACGACGGAACCGATGAACGGCCAGTGCCCTGGATCTCTCGGGCTCAACTCGATCGGGGCGTCGATCTTCTGGATGCCCGTCGTCGCGAAGGCCACTCCGTGCAGCGGATACGGGTGCGAGATCGAGCGGAGCACGGTGACCTTGTCCATCACCTTGGCGAGGCGAGGGAGCAGCTCGCAGACGTCCATGCCGGGCACATTCGAGCGGATCGAGCCCAATTCCCCGCGAATTTGCATCGGGGCGTCGGGTTTCGGGTCGAACGTCTCCAACTGGCTCGGCGATCCGTAGAGGAAGAGCAGGATGCACGACTTGGCGCGTCCGAACGAAGACCTCGCCCCCGCCAACGGCGTCCCGGCCCGCACGTCGACGCCCGCCGACAGCCCGAGCAGGCTCAACGAGCCGACATGAAGCAGGTCGCGGCGAGTCAGACCGTCGCAGAGACGCTTGGGACCGCCCAGAACACGAATCATGGCCACCTCACGCCGAGGATGCGTCGGTCCGAACGTTGCGGTTCGGTCGGATCTTCCGAGCCTAGTATGCGAGGTCGCACGCGGTCCGACAAGTATCAAACACTTCGGAGGCCCGCCGATTCCATGACCCGGCTCCGTGGTCTAAAACAACGTAGGACCCGAAATCGATAAGCTAAATATGATATCAATGTGTTGTGATGAAAAAGGCTCCCGGGATGTCGGGCCAACCCCCGTCATCCTGGGGCCAGGGAGCGACCATCCAGATCGAGAGCGACACCCGGCCTCAGGCGACTCCCCCGCCGTTGGTGGGCTCCACGGGGACCATGACCGACGGCGACTCGGCCGCGGCGGTCGCGCCGTGGGCCAGCCTGAGCAGCTTCCGGATGTACCAGATGAGGAACAGAGAGAGGGCGAACGGGATGGCGAAGCCTTCGTACTTGAGCTGGGAGAACGCCATGGTGGCGATCATCGACCCGCCGGAGAAGGCGATGATGACCTTCGCCCGCAGCCAGTTCTGCGCCACAAGCGTGCCCCGCTCGGGGTCGTCGCGGCCCAGGGTGAACGCCTTGGCGATGTTCAGGCCGATGTCGGTGGTGGGCCCGGTAATATGGGTGGTGCGGACCTGGCCCGAGGTCAGGCCTGTGAACAGCCCGTTCTGGAGCCCGCATGCGAAGCAGAGGGAGAATAGGAGCAGGAAGTCACGACTCAGGATGAGGGGCTCGCCGAACTCGCCGAAGAAACCCGCGAGGCCCCCCGCGTAGATGGCCAGGTTCAGGAGGGCGAGCGTGACGATGCCCGTCTCCAGGCGCGGCTCCTTGCCCTGGATGACCCTGCGATCGACGAGCCAGCCGGCATAGATCGCCCCGAAGAGGAAGAAGAGGGGGGCGAGCGCCGTCCCGAAGGCGGCGAAGTAGGCCTTCTGGCCGACCTCGATGCCGACCTCGGTGCCGTAGCCGGTGATGTGCGAGACGAACTGGTGGCATGATAGGAAGCCACCCGCGTTCATGAAGCCGCTCTGGAAAGCGAGGATCATCCAGAGGACCTGATTGCGCTGGGCGAGCACGTTCTTGAACTGGTCGGTTCTCATCCCGATGAATGACCCGGGCGGTGGTCCGCACGGGCTCCCTTTGGCCTGGATTGGGGGGGATGGGCTGCGTCCGGCCTCCGGCGCAGCCCGAACTGAGAGGTTGACTCGCAGCCCGCATGCCACGACGGGCCCCTCCACTCCGACCCAAGCCCTCCTCTTCGATGCGCCGGGCGGGATTCCATTGCAGATGTTGAGGCGGCCCGGTCAGTCGCCGATCTGTGAGACCTCGACGGTCTGTTCCAGGAGGGTGTGCGGGACCCAGGTGGTAGTCATGGCCACATCGGCGGCGTCTCGGCCGAGGGCGATAGGGACGAGGGCGGGGCGGACCTTGTCGAAGGTGGCGTCGACGTTATGCCAGGCATAGCCCAGATAGACCTGGACGAAGCCGTGGAAGTCGGGCGGGTCGAGGCCGAGTGCGTATCCCGAGACGTAACGCGCCGGGATGCCCATCGCGCGGCAGAAGGCGATGACCAGGTGGGCGAAGTCGCGGCAGACCCCGACCCGCTCGGTCGCCGTGTCGAAGGCCGAGGTCCGGGCGTCGGTCGTGCCGTAGCAGTACTCGACGTGGCGCCTGACCCATTCGGCGATGCCGAGCACCCTGGCGCCGCCCGGGGGGAGGTCGCCGAACTCGGTGAGCGCCATCCGGGTGAGGAGGTCGGCCTGGCAGTAGCGCGAGGGCATCAGGAAGGTCATCGCCTCGGGAGGGATGAACTGGATCGGGTGCTCGATCGCGTCCAGCGGCACGGCGAAGTTGGGCGTGGCGTCGATCGTCGCCTTGAACTCGAAGGAGAACTGGCCGGGGGGGGCCACGACGTGGCGCTGGATGTTGCCGTACAGGTCCCTGCGGATGTCGCACGAGAGCGTCGGCGAGGTCGAGAACGACTCCGTGATCACCCGATACGAGGTCCCGATCAGGGGAGGCTCGATCATCAGGCTGAGGAAGGTCTCGGCGCCAAGGTTGTAGGCCGCGGTCACTCTCACGGACAGCAACATGTCAGGCCCCGACTGGCAACGGGAAGGGTTCACATCCTCATCTTAGCATCGGGTGTCAACCCGTGACGGGGAACGGGCCCGGCGACCCGGCCGATTCGGGGGCCTGCGCCTTGCGACGCTCAGGGTCGATCGTCGGTCGGCCGTTCCGGCCCGGTATACGCCCAGGCCCAGAGGATGAGCAGCCCCTGGATCGGCAGCCTGATGGCCAGGGCGACCGGCGAGAGGCCCGATTTCTCGGGGTGGAGGAACATATCGAGATTCGCGGGGAAGATCGCGATGAGCAGCGCGATGAGTCCCCAGGCCGCCAGCCGCCTGGTGGTCGGGATGAGTAGCATCAGGCCGAGGGCGCTTTCGAAGGCGCCGCTGATCAGGACCAGCTCGCGGTGGTAGGGCAGGTAGTCCGGCATGATCTTCATGTACATCTCGGGGCGGGCGAAGTGGCCGATGCCCGCGAGGATGAACAGGATGCCAAAGATCCACCTGCCGACGGACCTCGACCTTGAACTTAGCGTAGTGCCCATGAATGGTCGCCTGGCGGTGAGATGATCGGGTCGCCAGGCGCGATCGGCCTGCAGACCTTGTGCCGACTCGGCATGTGAATTGCCCGGATTCAACTCGTCGACTGACTTGAATCCGCACAGGACAGGATGGAGGCTCCGCCGTGCCGCTGGATAACCCGACGCCCAACGGCGTGCTCGACCTCTTCCGCGACGAGGTGACCCCGCGCGAGGCTGAGATCGGCCCCGAGTTCGACCGGCTTTCCGCCGGGCTGCCCGCCGAGGGTTGGGCCATGCCGTTCCCGGGCATCGAGCTGATCCAGGTGCCCGACGGGCCGACCCTGATCCGGGTGACCTATCGGCGCCTGCTCGCCGGGGGATTCGATGAGGTGGACCGGATCCGCCACGAGCTGCGGGAGCTGGTCAACGACATTCGCGCGGCGACCCCGTCCAGCTCGCAGGCCGAATTCTGCCCGCCGGCCATGACTCACGTCGACCATGCCGAGGGGCTGGAGGTCATCTGCCTGGCCAGGGGGATCATCCGGGCATCCTGATCGTGGACATTGCCGGGCATCGTCTACAATAGCCGGGCTTGAAGACGAACCGACGGGAGGGAGTCGCCGATGTCCGAGAAGATCACCAAGAGCGACGCGGAATGGCGGTCGGAATTGACGCCCGAGCAGTTCCAGGTCCTGCGGCAGAAGGGGACCGAGCGGGCCTTTTCTGGGAAGTACTGGGACGCGAAAGGCGAAGGGACCTACCGCTGCGCGGGATGCGGCCTGGAGCTGTTCGATTCCGTGGCGAAGTTCGACTCGGGCTGCGGCTGGCCGAGCTTCGACCGTGCGAAGGTCGAGTCGAACGTGGACGAGCACCGTGACACGACCCACGGGATGGTCCGGACCGAGGTGACCTGCTCGCGCTGCGGCGGCCACCTGGGGCACGTCTTCCCCGACGGGCCGCCGACGACGGGCCTGAGGTACTGCATCAACTCGGCGTCGGTCGAGCTGGACCCGTCGAAGCCCTGAGCCGGGCTCAGGGGATCGGGATCCGGTCGAGGACCCGCGAGATGAGGTCGTCGGCCGAGAGGTCCTCGGCGTCGGCCTCGAAGCTGGGGACGACCCGGTGCCTGAGGACGTCCCGGGCCAGGGTCTTGGCGTCGTGCGGGGTGACGTAGTCGCGGCCGCTGAGCAGGGCGTTGGCCCGGGCGCAGGCGAGCAGGGCGAGTGAGGCCCTGGGGCTGGCCCCCAGCTCGATCAGGGGGGCCAGGTCCAGGCCGTAAGCGGCCGGGTCGCGGGTGGCGCGGACCAGGTCCACGATGTAGGCCTTGATCTCCGGCGCGACGTGAATCGCGGCCGCGCGGCGCCTCAGGGCACGCACCCCTTCGGCACCCAGCCTGGGCAAGGCCGTCTCGACGTGCCCGAGCCCGCGCCGGCCGGCGATTCCGGGCAGGTCGAGCATGGCCAACTCGGCATCTCGCGGGGGATAGTTCACCTTGAGCTTCATCAGGAAGCGGTCGAGCTGGGCCTCGGGCAGGGGGTAGGTGCCCTCGTGCTCGACCGGGTTCTGCGTGGCCAGGACCCAGAAGGGGTCGGGCAGCACGATGGTCTGGTCGCCGATGGTGACCTGACCCTCCTGCATGGCCTCGAGCAGGGCGCTCTGGACCTTGGCCGGGGCCCGGTTGATCTCGTCGGCCAGCAGCACCCCGGCGACAATCGGGCCGGGCCGAACGTCGAAGGTGGCGGTCCCCGGCCGGTAGATTTGCGTGCCGGTGAGGTCGGCCGGCAGCAGGTCGGGGGTGAACTGGATCCGCCTGAAGGAGAGGTCAAGCGCATCGGCCAGGGTGCGCACGGCCCGGGTCTTGGCCAGGCCGGGCACCCCCTCGATGAGCACATGGCCGCCGGCCAGAAGGGCGACGACCAGCCGTTCCAGCAAGGGCCGCTGGCCGAGGATGGCCGTCTCCAGCCGGTCGAGCAGGGCGTCGAGGATGGGGCCCGCGTCGTCGAGGTCGTCGGCGTTGGTCACTTGGGCGTGATCCTCTTCGAAAACAACGCGAGCCCGGCGAAGGGTGCATGCCTCGCCGGGCCCGTGGGGCGTGGTTCGCGGTGGTTCTCGGGCGTCGCCGTCAATGGTCCGGGTCAGGACTTCGAGGCGCGCCGGCGTTCCATCATCTTGCGAAGGATGTCGTTTGCGGCGGTGGCCGTGTCGCCGTGCATCTGCTTGGACGCGGGAGCGGCATCCGCCTCGCCCGCCTTCTTCTTGGGGACATAGAAGGGGTTGGACGTGTCGACGAACTCCTCATCGGGCGAGGCGTCGTCGTCGTCTTCCTCCTCCTCCTCGTCCTGATTTTCCTCGACGTATTCGTCGACGATCTCATCGTCGACGGGCGTCTCCTCCTCTTCCTCAACCTTGACCTTGGCGACGGGGGCCGGAGCGGGTTTCGGCGGAGCCGGCGCGGGCTTGGGAGGGACGGGCGCGGGCTTGGCCGCGACGGGAGGGGGAGCCGGGGCGGCCGCCGCGGGCTTGGCCTGGGGCTTCTCGGAAGCCTTGAAGGAGTCGATCGTCAGCGTCTCGCCGCGATAGACCTCCGCGGGGCTGGTGGGGATGCCGTTGGCCGAGTCTCCGACGAGCCACGAGTCGATGTCGTCGGACGCCACGTCGTCGAGGGAGCGGATCGCCTTGGCCTTGCCCGCGGGGGCAGCAGCGGGGGCGGCGGCGGACGCCTTGGCGTCTTGCTGGATCGAGACGGCGAAGGTGAGGTTGCCCACCGTGACCGTGTCATTATCCTTCAGGTTGACCTCGGTGGCGATCACCTTGCCGTTGACGAGGGTGCCATTGCGACTGCCCATGTCGCGGACCGTGACGCGATCTCCCTTGACCGCGAACTCGGCGTGCTCCCGGCTGACCAGCTCATTGCTGGGTCGCAGGTGGCACGTATCGCCGCGGCCGATACGGAATGTCGGGCCCGCCAGGGGAATCGTCTTCCCTTCAGGCTTTCCCTGAACCACGATGAGCTGAACCTTCATGTGCACCGTCCCGACCTTGTTAGGGTCAACCACTTCGAGCCAGGGGACCACCGCGTTGTCCTGAAGACGATCAACGCCCGGGATGACTAAATGGAGGCCGAAATCGAGATAGGGAGTCGGACGGGCAAGATGCGGCGTTGAACGGATCATCATCGGACGAGTCGTCGGTTGGCGCCCTCCTCGAGGAGTAGACGCCCGAGATCGCACACGCATGCACAGATTAAACGGAGACTCGGAACGAAGGGCAGGATCTCGAAGAGGCCGGATGGGTCAGATCCGATGGGACGGATCTTCGCCCAGCCCCAGTCTCTATCATTATAAGATCAGCCGCTCAGTGTCCAGAAAATTAGCATTCCCCGGAAAAATCGAGAAAGTTCCTCATGGGCCAGGCTTAAATAAGGATTAAGTTACGCTCAATTGAGGGTGATTTGAGACGATATGGATTAGCGTTTACGTGTCCACCGATCGGTTCGATAGACCTCGCGTTGCAGCCGTTCGGCATCCCGCAGCTCGTCGGGGGTGGCCGAGCCGGGTGCCGGGTCCAGTTCGAGTGCCTCGGCGATCGCGGCGGTGATCCGGCCGTGCCAGTCGACGGCTTCGGCGTTGAGCGAGGCAAGTTCGGCCAGGCCGGGCAGCTCGGGGGCGAACGGGGACCGGGACAGCAGGAGTGAGCCGTGCTGGAGCAGTGCGCCGACCCGACGGCGCTGGGCGCTGCCGACGAGCTTGTGGCCGAGCAAGACGAGATCCTCGGCGTCGCGATCGGCGAAGCAGAGGAACGGCTTGGCAGTGCCGAGCGGCTCGGACTGCGGCCCCGATCCCGGCTCGCCCCGCCTGGACGCAGGGGCCCCGAGCTCGGACAGCACGCACGCGATGGCGGCGTGCGCCGCCCGATAGAGTTCGGGCCCGCGCCTGGCGAGTCGATGGGTGGAGGGGAGAACCACCGCGTACGTCACCTCGTGGTGATGCAGCAGGGCCCCGCCACCGGTGGGCCGCCTGACGAGTTCCAGGTCGGACCAGCGGGCGTCGTCCGCCAGCTCAGCGGGCTGGAAATAGCCGAGGCTCAGGGTCGGCCTCGTCCAGCCGTAGGTGCGCAGGACGGCCGACTCGGGCGCGGCGCCGACCGAGTCGAGCAGCGCCTCATCCAGGGCCATCTGACCGGGGCCGTCGCCGAACTGGTGGGGCAAGATCCGGCAGTTCATGGTCGGCAGCCCCGGTCGCGTTCGGGATCTCGTGAGTTCAGCGGCCGGCGGGCACCGGACGCCCCTGCAGGGCCTGGCCGTCGGCGGCGGCCGGCGCGGGCGGTGTCCAGCGGAGGATGGGCGTCCGCGCGGCGGCAACCTCGTCGGGCCGACTGATGGGGGTCGTGTGGGGCGCCTCGTGTAGCGACGCGGGGTCGCCCTCGGCGATCTCGAGCAGGACCCTGGCGAAATCCTCGAGCGTCTCGCGGCTCTCCGTCTCAGTCGGTTCGATCATCAGGGCTTCGGGCACGATCAGGGGGAAGTAGACCGTGGGGGCGTGGTAGTTGCGGTCGATGAGCCCCTTGCCCACGTCCATGGCCCGGATGCCCTTCTCGCGTGCCAGGCCGCGTGCCGAGGCGACGAACTCGTGCATGCAGCGGTCGCCGTAGGGGACGGGATAGACGTGTCGGACCAGTGACATCAGGTAATTTGCATTCAGGACCGCGTGCTCGCTGACCGCCTTCAGGCCGTCTGGCCCCTGGCTCCTGATGTAGCAGTAGGCCCGGAACAGCACGCCCGTATTGCCGAAGAAGGCCCGGACCCGGCCGATCGATTTGGGCCGGTCGTGGTCCAGCCGGTAGCGGTCGCCGTCGCGGGCCACCATCGGGGCGGGAAGGTAGGGGGCCAGGTGCTCTCGCACGGCGATCGGGCCGGCCCCGGGGCCACCTCCGCCGTGCGGCCCCGAGAACGTCTTGTGTGGGTTGTAGTGCATGAGGTCCACCCCCATGTCCCCCGGCCGCACGGCACCCAGGATCGCATTCATGTTGGCGCCGTCGAGGTAGAGCAGGGCCCCGCGCTCGTGGAGCAGCTCGGCGATCGTCCCGACCTGGGGGTCGAACAGCCCGACCGTATTCGGATTTGTAATCATGAACACGGCGGCCTGGTCGTCGAGCTTCGCCTTGAAGTCGTCGAGGTCGACGAATCCCTTGCTGTTGCTCTTGATGGTCACGGCCTCGAAGCCGACCAGGTTGGCAGAGGCGGGATTGGTGCCGTGGGCGCTGTCAGGCACCAGCACCTTGGTGCGAGCCATGCCCTTGTCGCGGAAATAGGCCGCGGCCACCATCAACGCGGCCAGCTCGCCCTGGGCCCCGGCGGCCGGCTGCAAGCTGACGGCGTCGAGGCCGGCGATCTCGGCGAGGTGCTCTTGCAGCTCGAAGAGGATTTGAAGCAACCCTTGCAGGGTCGACTCGTCCTGGTAGGGGTGGATGGACGAGAACCCGGTCATGCCCGCCAGGCGCTCGTTGCGCCTGGGGTTGTACTTCATCGTGCAACTTCCCAGCGGGTAGAAGTTGGAGTCGATGGACATGTTCCGGGTCGACAGGTTGGTGTAGTGCCGCACCACGTCCAGCTCGCCCAGTTCGGGCAGCGGGGGGGCCGAGCCAGCCAGGTGCTCGCCGGGGATCAGGGAGTCGAGCGGCACCTCGGGCACGTCGGAGCCCGGCAGGATCGCCGTGTAACGACCGGTGCGGCTTGACTCGAAGAGCAGCGGGACGTGGGGGAACTTGTACATGGGATTTCGGATCGCTCGGTTCGCGGAGCGGCCCAGGCGGGCGGTGCCTTGCGGCCGGTTGGTTCCGGTGACATCTCGGCGACGGCGTGGTCGGCTCAGGCAGCGGCGATCGCCCCGGCGTAGGCGGCGGCCAGCCCGTCGATCTCCTCGCGGGTGCGCTTCTCGGTCACGGCGACGAGGATGCCGTCGGCCAGGTCGGGGTACCATCGCCCCAGGGCGATCCCGCCGTGGTAGCCGCGATTGCCCACCTCGGCGAGGACCTTCGCCGGGTCTTTGGCCGACCGGACGACGAACTCCTTGAAGAAGGGCCCATCGAAGGCGAGCGTCAGGCCGGGGACCTTGGCCAGTGTCTCGGCGGCGTAATGGGCCTTGCGCGTGGAGAGCTCGGCGACCTGGCGCAGGCCGACGGGCCCGAGCGCGGCCAGGTAGATGCTGGCCCTGAGCGCCAACAGGCCTTGATTCGTGCAGATGTTGGACGTGGCCTTCTCGCGGCGGATGTGCTGCTCGCGGGTCTGCAAGGTCAGGACCCAGCACCGCTTGCCGTGGCGGTCGACCGTCTGACCGACGATGCGCCCGGGCATCTTGCGCACATATTCCTCGCGGCAGGCCATGATGCCAAGGTACGGGCCGCCGTATTGCAGCGGGTTGCCCAGCCCCTGGCCCTCGCCCACCACGATGTCGGCCCCGTAGGTGTCGGGCCGGCGCAGCAGGCCGAGACTGATCGGGTCGACCGAGACGATCGCCAGGGCGCCCTTCGACTTGGCGGCGTCGACCAGCGACTCGATCTCCTCCAGGACGCCGAAGAAGTTCGGGTACTGGAGCACCACGGCGGCCGTGTCGTCGGTGACGGCCGCGGCCAGCTCGTCGGGGTCAACCTTGCCGTTTCGGGCCGGGACCTCGACGAGTTCCGGGGCGAGACTGGCGAGGAACGTGGCCAGAATCTGCCGGGCCTCGGGGTGCAGGCTGCCGGCGACGACCACGCGCCCGTGCTTGCCTGTGACGGTCATCGCCATCAGAACGGCCTCGGCCACGGCCGATCCGCCGTCGTAGAGGCTGGCGTTGGAGACGTCCATGCCCGTGAGCTGGGAGACCAGTGTCTGGTACTCGAAGGTCGCCTGGAGCGTCCCCTGGCTGGCTTCGGGCTGATACGGGGTGTAAGCGGTGAAAAACTCACCGCGCGAGGCGAGCGAGTCGACCACGGCCGGGACGAAGTGGTCATACGCCCCCCCGCCGAGGAAGCAGGGACGCCGGTCGGTCGCCTCGTTGCGGCCGAGCAGACGCGTGAGGTGATCGGTCAGCTCGAGCTCGCCGAGCGCCTGCGGGATGTCCAGCGGGCGACGGAGTCGGTACTCCGGCGGCACCATGTCGAAGAGCTGATCGAGCGAGTCGAGCCCGATGGCGCCGAGCATGACGCGGACGTCATCCGGCGTATTGGCGATATATGCCATGGAAAAGATTCCCTCCCGGACATCGAGCCGGGAGGCCATGCGGGGGGCGGAGTCCAGGTGACTTGACCCGACAAATCGTGGCGGGCGGTCGGGGTATCCTAGGAAAAGTCGCCCCGATCGGCTAGATCAACCTCAAGATCGGGGCGGCCCAGGACCTGGGCCGCCCCCGGCTCCCCTCGCCAATCGACCGATCAGTGGGCCTCGTCGGCCACCTTCTTCTCGTAGGCGGCGTGGTCGAGCAGGCCGTCGGGCAGGTGCGGGGCGGAGAGCTTGACCTTGATGAGCCAGCCCTTGGTGTAGGGGTCGGCGGCCAGGAGCTGGACGTCGGCGGCGACGGCGGGGTTGACCTCGACGACTTCGCCGTCGACCGGGGCGTACATGTCGCTGACCGCCTTGACGCTCTCGATCTCGCCAAAGCTCTTGCCACGCGTCACCATCGCACCAACCTTGGGCAGGTCGATCAGGATCAGGTCGGTGAGCTGGTCGACGGCAAACTTGGAGATGCCCACGGTGGCCACGTCGCCGTCCAGGTGCACCCATTCGTGGGTCGGCGTGTAGAGGCAGCGGGTCGGTTCCATTGGAGTCGGGTGTCCCGGCTTGGCGTTCTTGGGGAAGTGGGGAACTGGAGGGGTGGGCGTCAGGCTTCGGGGCGACGATAGAAGGGGAGCGCGATGACGGTCGCCGTCTCGAGGTTGCCGCGGACGTTCACGGTCAGGGGTGTGCCCACGGCCGATAAGGCGGGCTCGATCAGCGCCATGGCCAGGCTGGCGTTGATGGTCGGCGGGAACGAGCCCGAGGTCACAACCCCGACGGTGCGACCGCCGTCGCTGACCTCATACCCTTGCCTGGCAATCCGCTTGCCGTCGAGCCTCAGGCCCACCCGGGTCCGGCCCGGGTTGGCCTTGAACCCGACGAGCGCGTCTCGGCCGATGAACGGCCCCTTCTTCAGCTTCACCGCCCAGCCCAGGCCGGCGGCGTAAGGGTTGACCGTCTCGTCCATCTCGTGGCCATACAGGGGCATGCCCGCTTCGAACCGCAGCGTGTCGCGTGCGCCGAGACCGCAGGGGATGGCCCCGGCCGCGATCAGGGCCTCCCAGGTGGCCATGGCGATCGAGGCGGGGACGACGAGCTCGATGCCGTCCTCGCCGGTGTATCCGGTCCGGCTGGCGACCGCGGGCTGACCCAGCACCCGGCCGTCGGTGGCCCAGTAATATTTGAGGGCCTCCAGGTCGGCCCCCTGGAAGACCGTTTGCGCGAGGCCGACGGCCGCCGGCCCCTGCACGGCGATCATCGAGGTGGTCGGGGTGTCGTCGATCAGCTGCGCGTTGAGGCCCTGCTTAGAGGACTCGAACTGCTCGATGACCTTGGCCCGGTTGGAGGCGTTGCAGACCATCGCCAGGCCGTCGGGCATGGAGTAGACGAGCACGTCGTCGACCAGGCCGCCCGCTTCGTTGGCCATCAGGCTGTACTGGATCTGGCCGACGGAAAGCTTCGCGACGTGATTGGTCGTGAGCCGCTCGACCCAGGCGAGGGCGTCGGGCCCTCGGAACCGGAGCCGGCCCATGTGGCCGATGTCAAACAGGCCGGCGTGCCTGCGGACAGCGTTGTGCTCGTCGACGATGGTGGTGTACTGGACTGGCATCGACCAGCCGCCGAACTCGACGAGCCTGCCCCCGTGGGCCTTGTGCCAGGCGTGGAGGGGTGTCTGCAGCGGAGTTTCGGCGGTCATGGACGGATTCCTCTTCCTGCGATCGTCTGGGTGGCCGATTCTAGCGAGGCCCCGCGCCCCTCGGCAATTCGGATCCTGGGCGGCCGCCGAGCGGGGCGCCTTTGGCGCGGCGGTACCCCCGTGCACCTCGGCCATCAATCGGATAGAATTGTGGCGACCTCCGGGCCGATTCTGCTCTGGTCGCCCCCACCTCAGGCGGGGCGCGGCAACCGGCCCGACCACCCCCCCTCCGGCGGACCAGCAGGACAATGGGACTCACCGACCTCTTGGTCATCGCCGGGCTCGTGTTCATCAATGGATTCTTCGTCGCCGCCGAGTTCGCCCTGGTCAAGGTCAGGACCAGCCAGATCGAGCAGCTCGCCGAGGCCGGCAACTGGGCGGCCAAGCTCACCCTGCGGGCGCTCGACCGGCTCGACTCGTATCTCTCCGCCTCGCAGCTTGGCATCACGGTGGCCAGCCTCGCTCTGGGCCGGGCCATCGAGGAGAAGGTCGAGCCGGCCATCATCCAGACGTTCGCCTGGATGGGCGTCCAGACCGAGCACGGCGCCACCGGCCTGATCGCCACGATGGTGCCGTTCATGGCCCTCTCGCTGGTGACTTTCCTGCACATGGCCCTTGGCGAGCAGGCACCCAAGAGCCTGGCCATCCGCTCGGCCAAGCCGGTCGCCCTCTGGACGGCCCCGGTGCTGATCGCGTTCTACTACACCTTCTGGCCGATCATCTGGCTCCTGAACTCGGCCAGCAACCTGACCCTCTGGGTCGTCGGCCTGGGTGCGACCGACCACTCCGAGATGACCCACACCGAGGAAGAGCTGCGCCACATCGTCGCCGAGAGCGTCGCCGGCGGCCACCTCTCGCGCACCGAGCGCATCATGATCGAGAACGTGCTGAACCTGGAGGAGAAGACCGCCCGCCGGATCATGGTCCCGCGCCCCGACATCGTCTACCTCAGCCTCTCGCGCCCCCTGGAAGATAACCTCAGGATCGCCCGCCAGGCGGGGCACACGCGGTACCCCCTCTGCGAAGACGACCTGACCACCGTCATCGGCATGATCCACGTCAAGGACGTCTTCCGCGCCGGCGGCCAGGCCAGCGGCAGGCCCGACCTCCGCAAGTGGGTTCGCGAGGTCCCCTTCCTCCCCGAATCCCTGCGGCTCGACCAGCTCCTCATCGAGTTCCAGCGCAACCGGGTCCACCTGGCCATGCTCCTGGACGAATACGGCAGCGTCGTCGGCATGGTCGGCCTGGAGAACGTCCTCGAAGAGCTCGTCGGCCCGATCCAGGACGAGTTCGACCGCGAGACGCCCCAGGTCACGGCCGTCGAGGGGGGCGCCTTCGAGATCGACGCCACCTGCCCGCTCGACACCCTCACCGAAGAATGCGGGGTCGTCGTCCCCGAGACCGACGCCGAGACGGCTGGCGGCCTGATCCTGGACATCCTCGGCCGGCTCGGCCGCACGGGCGACTCCGTCGACGTCGGCAACCATCGGCTCATCGTCCTCCAGGCCGACCCCACCCGGATCCGCCGTGTCCGCGTCGAGCCCATCCCCGTCGAGTCCAGCTCGGGCGAATCTCGGGCGGATTGAGCCCACGCCCACGCGGGCCCCTGGATGGCCCGCCGGACTCGACCGCTGGCCTGTGATTTGACGCCTTGACGATTTCTGACGAACCGTCGATAATCTCGCCATGAAGACGAGCGAGCGCAAACAACGCGAGGTCCAGCAGCGAGAGGAGCTGCTGCTGGCGCTCGCCCGGACGATGCTCATCGAGCAGGGCTATGCGGGCCTGAGCATGGACCGCCTGGCCGAGGCCTCGGAGTATTCCAAGGGGACGGTCTACCACCATTTCGCAACCAAGGAAGACCTCGTCACCGCGCTCGCCGTTCAGAGCAACGCCCAGCGGATCGCCCTCTTCGACCGGGCCAGGGTCTATAACGGTCGACCTCGCGAGCGGATGGTCGCCCTCGGATTTGCCGACGAGCTCTTTGCCCGGCTGCACCCGCACTACTTCCACGCCGAGATGATCGTCCGCATGGCCGACCTCGGCGACCGGGCCACGGCCGAGCGGCTGGGGGCCTTCGGATGCCAGGACGACCTGATCTGCGGCTGGGTCTGCGACATCGTCCGCGACGCGGAACGGGCCGGCGATATCGTCCTGAAGCCCCCGACGACGGCCGGCTCGGTCGCCTTCGGTGTCTTTACCCTGGCCATCGGCACCCACGAGGCGATGACCAAGCTGCCCCACACGCTCAACGCGTTCGAAATCGGCGACCCCTTCGCCGTGATGAGCCAGAACATCCAGCACTTCCTCGATGGACTTGGCTGGAGGCCACTCGTCTCCGAGTGGGACTACGCCGAGACCCTCCGCAAGGTCGCCCGGGAGATCTTCGCCGATGAATGCAATCGTGTCGGCCTCGCCACCAGCTGAATTGCGCCCTCTCCCTTTTTTTGCGCAGTTTTCGACGAATCGTCGAAAACTGACGATCGGCCTTATTGTGCTCTCGGTCGTGACGGGGGCCTCCTTCGGCGGGCGTCAGTGGATGGCCTCTGTCGTGAAGTCGAGGGAGGTTGTCTCGACCGAGGTGGCCCCCGCGTCCGTCCGCGTGGTCATGCTCCAGCCCGAAGTCGTCGCCTCGGGCCTGCGTTACAGCGCGGCGGTCAAGGAGCTTCATAAGGCCGAGCTCTCGTTCCGCGTCGGCGGCACGGTCGAGTCCCTGTATCAGGTCCGGGGTAACGGTGGCCAGGTGCGGAACATTCACGAAGGGGATCGCGTCCCCAAGGGGACGGCGCTGGCGCAGCTCGATCGCTCGGACTATGTTCGCGAGCGGGGGGTGGCGGGGGAGAAGCTGGCGACGGCCGAGGCCAGGCTCGAACAGCAGGAGGCCGACGCCGGCCTGGCCCAGGTTGAGCTGAGGCGAACTGACCAGCTCGTCCGCCGTAATGCATCGACGTCGGCCGACCTCGACGCGGCGAAGGCCAAGCAGCTCTCGGCCCAGGCCGCCGTCCACGCGGCCCGGCGAGATGTTCAGTCGGCCAAGATCGACCTGGAGCAGGCCGACGCCAACCTCTCGTATTGCACGCTCGTCTCCCCGTTCGAGGAGGGGACGGTCGCGGCCAGGTCCATCGAGGGGGGCGAGCGCATCGCCGCCAACCAGAAGGCGTTCTTGCTGCTGGACCTCTCCAGCGTCGTCATCGCCTTCGGCGTCCCCGACACGGCCGTCGGCCGGCTCTCGCTGGGCCAGACGTTCGAGGTCACCAGCGACGCCCTGCCTGGCCGGCGGTTCCAGGGGACGATCCACAAGATTGGCTCGATGGCCGATGCGCAGACGCGCACATATGCCGTCGAGGTCCGCATCGACAGGCCCGAGGGCCTGCGCCCCGGCATGATGGCCACCGTCGCCTTCCGCCGCGAGGTGAACGCCCACCTCCTTCCGCTCACCGCCATCGTCCCCAGGATTACGGGATCGGGCTACGACGTCTACCGGGTCATCGAGGAAGACGGCCGAGACGTGGTGCGGGCCACCCCCGTCGAGTTTGAAGACGTCCTCAATAATCGGATCGCCGTCCGACTCGACGGCCAGGCCGGGGCGCTCCGCGACGGCGATCGGGTGGTGGCCACCGGCACACACAGGCTGTACGACGGCCAGGCCGTCCAGGTCGCCGAGTAAGACGGATGGAAACGCGCCAGCGCAGGCCTCAACCCGGTGGACGTCCATGACCACGTCGCAGTATTTCGTCTACAAGCGGCCGATCGCCTGGACCCTGCTGGTCTTCACCCTCCTCTGGGGCGTGCAGGCCTACCGGTCGATGCCGCAGCGGCAGGACCCGGTGATCCAGGTCCGCAGCGGCGTGGTCCTGACCAACGTCCCGGGCGCCAACGCCATCGAGGTCGAGCAGGAGCTGACGCGCAAGATCGAGAAGAAGCTGGCCGAGAACCCCGCCGTCGAGCATGTCCGCTCGCTCAGCCGCCAGGGGCTCTCCGTGGTTTTCGTCGACCTGTACGACACGACGAAGAACGCCGAGGCGATCTGGCAAGACCTCGACAACAAGCTCGCCGCGATGACCGACCTGCCGATGTCCGGCGGCCAGGCACCAAGGCCGAGGCTTGACAAGGACTTCGGCGACACCGTCGCGGTGATGCTCACGATCAGCAGCCCGCCCGTCTCCGACGTCGAGGTCGAGCGTCGCGCCGCACTCATCGCCGAACGCCTGAAGGCCGTGCGCGAGGCGCGGCCCGAGGGCTTGCGCGACCGCAGGCACAGCGGCGTGCTCGTCCACCCCACGTCGCTCGACCCGGCGCTCATCGAGCGCCTGGCCCAATCGCTTCTGCTCCACTTGAAGGACGCAGGGATGGCCGAGGACGGCCAGTATGTGGGGCTCCTGGGTGCCGGCGTGGTCGACTTTCGCCTGATCGACGGGATCGACCGGGCTTCCCTGGGCCGCGAGGTCGAGCGCTGGCAGGCCTCGGCCGTGGGCAGCGGCCTGGGGCACCCCGACGTCTGGCCGGGCGTTCTCGTGGCCGATCTTTCCGAGCTGGTCGGCGAGCTGAAACGCCGGTGTCAGGCCGAGCCGGGCGGGGTGGCTCGGTACAGCTACGAGGAGCTGAGACGCCACGCCGACCTGATCCAGGATCGACTGCGGCAGACGCCCCGGGTGGGCAAGATCGAGCAGCTGGGCGTGGTCGAGGAGGCGGTTTATCTCTATATGAGCGGACGTCGCGCGGCCTCGACCGGACTCGACTTCGAAGGGCTGGCCCGCACGCTCGCCCAGCGAAATATCGACGTCCCGGGCGGCACCGTCGAGCTACCCGGCCAGAACCTGGTCGTCAAGCCAACCGGTAAGCTTGGCGGCGCCGAGGAGCTGCGCGACGTGGTCGTCGAGGTCCGCGATGGCTATCCCGTCTACCTCAGGGATCTCGTCGAGGTCGTCGGCGGCTACGAGGACCCCCCGCGGAACCTGAATTTCCGCACCATCAAGGCCGACCCCGCGCACCCGCCCACCTCGCTCCAGCCCGACGTCGGCACCGGGATGGTTTCGGGCGGTGTGGAGGGCCACGGTGCGGCAGAGGCTTCGAAATCAGGCGGCCCCAAGCAGCTCTGGACCACCAGGGCGATCACCCTGGCCGTGCGTCAGGTGAAGGGGACGCAGATCGCCGAGTTCTCCAATGATGTCGATCGAGTGCTGGGCGAGATGCGCGGGGTCCTGCCCGATGACCTCCGCATCGATCGGACCAGCGACGAGCCCGAGCGTGTCCGGCACAAGATCCACGAGTTCGACGACTGCCTGATCGAGGCCATCGTCATCGTCGTCATCGTGGCCCTCCTCTTCATGGAGTGGCGCAGCGCCCTGCTCGTGGCCATCTCCATCCCCATCACCCTGGCGATGACTCTTGGCATCTGCTCGCTGCTGGGCATCGACCTCCAGCAGATCTCCATCGCCGCGCTCATCATCGCGCTCGGCCTGCTGGTCGACGACCCGGTGGTGGCCGGCGACGCGATCAATCGAGAGCTGGCGCATGGCACCCCTCGCGACGTCGCCGCCTGGCTCGGCCCGCAGAAGCTCTCCAGGGCGATCCTTTACGCAACCATCACAAACTGCGTCGCGTTCCTGCCGCTGCTGCTCGTCAGCGGCGTGGTCGGCGAGTTCATCTACTCGCTGCCGGTGGTCGTCACCGCCTCGCTGGTGGCCAGCCGTATCGTGTCGATGACGTTCATCCCGATGCTCGGCTACTTGATGCTCAGGGGGCAGGTCGGCATGGAGGCTGGCGTGGGGGAGGGGGGCAAGGGCTCTCGGTTCGCGCGGGTCTACAACGGGTTCTCAGAGATGTGCATGGATCACAAGTGGACCTCCCTGATCGCATGCTTCATCGTGCTGGGCTCGGCCATCAGCCTGCTCCCGCTCATCGGCACCAACTTCTTCCCCAAGGATCTCCACACGGTCTTCTGCGTCGACCTGTTCCTGCCCGAGGGGACACCCATCCGCCAGACCAAGGACGAGGCGATGCGGGCCATCGCCCACATCGACGAGGTGCTCGGCGATGACGCCGAATCCTATACGACCTACGTCGGCGCGGGCGGGCCTAGGTTCTGGCTCTCGATCGTGCCCGAACAGCCGGCGGCCAACTATGCCCAGGTGATGATCCACACCCGCGACCGCCTGAAGACTGCCGCGCTCGGGGCCAGGCTCAAGGCGATCCTCCCCTCCAAGGTCCCCGCGGCACGCGTCCGCGTCTACCAGCTCGAGACAGGCCCCCCGATCGGCGTGCCGGTGCAGGTCCGCCTGATGGGCCCCGACCTGAAGACGATCAGGCGTCTGGGCGAGCAGGTCAAGTCGTTCATGCGCAACTACCCGGGCACGATCGACATCCAGGATGACTGGGACCCCGAGATCCTCCAACTCGGCCTGAAGGTCGACGCCGAGCGGGCCAACCTCACCGGCGTCTCCAACCAGACCATCGCGTCGCTGATGAATGGGGCCCTCTCGGGCCTGCCGACCACCGCGATCCGCTCCCGCGATCGCCTGATCCCGGTGACCCTGAAGCTCAGGCCCGACGAGCGCAGCCAGCTCGACGACCTGCGCACCTTGAGCCTCACCAGCGCGTTCGGCAACCTCCGCCTGCCGCTCGACCAGGTGGCCAGCTTCCGGCCCGAGGCCGTCGCCCCCAAGATCATGAGGCGCGACAACGAGCGCTGCCTGACCGTCAAGTGCGACGCCATCCCCGGGGTGCTCCCCAGCCGCGTCGTCGAGGCCCTCGGGGTGAAATTGGCCGAGGCCACGAAGGACTGGCCGGCCGGCTATCACTACAGTTTCGGCGGCGAGAAGGAGGAACAGGAGAAGGGCTTCGGGACGATGACCGTGGCCATGATCACGTCGATCGTGGCCATCTACATCGCGCTCGTGCTCCAGTTCAACAGCCTGACGAAGCCCCTGGTTGTCTTCGCCGCGGTCCCCTTCGGCATGGTCGGCGGGCTGATGGGCCTGCTCGTGTTCGACGTCCCGCTCGGCTTCTTCGCGCTGCTGGGGCTCTCGTCGCTGGCCGGGGTCATCATCAGCCACGTCATCGTGCTCTTCGAGTACATCGAGGAGGCCCACGAGCGGGGCGAGCCCCTGCGGCGGGCGGTGATCGACGCCGCGCTCGTGCGCCTTCGTCCTGTGCTCGTCACGGTCCTGGCCACCGTCGGCGGCCTGATCCCGCTGGCCATCAAGGGAGGGCCGCTCTGGGAGCCTCTCTGCTACGTGCAGATCGTCGGGCTGCTGCTCGCGACGCTCGTCACCAAGGTCGTCGTCCCGGTCCTCTACGTCCTCTTCGTCGAGGACTTCAAGCTGATCAAGTGGGCCGAGCCCGGCACCCACACCCACGAAGGGCCCCCGGCCGAGTACGCAGTCCTCGCCTCGGGCGGTCATTGAACCGGGGCGGCCGCCGTTCTAGCATAGCCCGTCCGGCCCCGGTCCAGCGTCGCTCGACCGGGGACCGGCCACCCCGACGGCCGGCCATCCATGACTCAAGAGCACGACGACGGCAATTCCTTCGCCCACCGATTGACGATCTTCTCCACCTCGGGGGGGATGGTCGGAGTATGCCTCACCGGTATCGGCCTCATCGGCGTCCTGTCGCATCTCAGGGCGGTGCAGACCGTCGCCGAGGAGTTGCTGGCGGCCGACGCCCTCGCCTTCCTGACCTGCTCGATGCTCAGCTTTTTCGCGCTCCGCGATCGCAGCCGGAGGCGGCGTCGGGTCTTCGACCTTACCGCGGACATCATCTTCATCATCGGCCTGCTACTCATGATGATCGTTTGCGCCCTTATGGCGCTGAGCATCGACTGAACCCGCCCCGACGAGATTCCACGCCGCCCCCTCGCCCACGTTGTAGATTATGGGTAGACGGATCGGAGCCGATCGCCAGGGATGCGCCGCAGCACCCACCATGAGTCGCACCACATGTCGTGCCTCTTCGTCGCGGCCATCTCGCTGGCCGTCGGAGCCAATCCGTACCGTCTACAGCCCGCCTTTTTCGAGCGAGGCCCCGACGCCAACGCCGGCGTGCTCATCAATCTGACCGCGGGCGGCGGGCCGGCCGACCCCTTCGATCCGTCGCGGCCGACCGTCGTCATCGCCGTCGGCGCCAACCCGTTTTCGGGCCGAATCCACTACACGATCGCCCCGACCTTTGCTGCCGCCATCGGCCGCCGACTTGGCAACTCCGCCAATGTCCTGGAGTGGGCCTGGGGGGCCGATTCGGTCGGCAGCGTCATCCCCAGACGTAACCTCGCCCGCGCCGAAGACCACGGCCAACGCCTCGCCGAGGCCCTGCTGGCGACGGGCGTCCCCCCCGAGCGACTCCACCTCATCGGCCAGAGTTCCGGCGGTACGCTGATGGCCTCTGCCGCGCAGGCGATCGCCGGACGCACCGGCAGGCTCGTCGGGCAGGTCACGCTCCTGGACCCTGCCTCATGCCACCACGACGTCATCTTCGGCCAACTCTGCGTCGCCAACTCGGCCGCCAGGGTCGAGAATTACTGGGCCCCCGGCCCCAGCGGCTATGGCGGCCAGGCTCACGTCGCGGGAGTCTGGAATTATCGTGTCCCCGGGCCCGGTGGGCTGCTCGCGACACCCTCACTCACTCGGTCCGACCACATCAACACGGCCCGGTTTTACCTCGCCACCATCGAGGACCCCGCCAACTCCGCCGGCTTCAACACCAGCCATGTCCTGCGGGGTCCTTGACGGCCTGCCGTCAGTTCATCTCGGGGACCAGCGGGCCGGCCAGGCCCTTCAGGTAGAAGAGACGTCCCGGCAGGGTGGGCATGAAGCTGCTGGGCACCCACGGGTCGGGCCCATATCGCAGGGTCATCCAGAGGCTTAGGCCCTGCCACTGCATCCCCCGGTCGAACACGCCGTCGGCCCCGCCGATAATCCGGTCGGCCTGGAGGAACACCCCCGGCCCGATCGTGTTGGCGAACGCCGGCACCAGCGTCGTCCGGCTCTTGAAGCTCGTCAGTGCATTCTGCTCGATCGTGAGCGGATGCAGCTTCGCCCCCAGCCTGTAGGTCTGCGCCTTCCACTCTTCCACCGATTTGTAATCGGCGGCGAAATGGGGCTCCCAGAAGGCGATGTGGCAAACCCGACCGATGCCGAAGATCACCGAGAGCTCGGCCCCCTTCGCCTTCAACTCCGCGATCCGCTCTCCATAATGCGGAAGCCGCTCGGGCGTGGCGAACCAGCGCCTGTCCGCCGGCACGCTCCGCGACCCCATCGGCCCGTAGAAGGCCCCTTCCATCGCATTCTGGAACGCGCCGGGGTCATTCGAGGGGAGGGTCCGACCCTCGCGGTCGCTCCACTCGTCCATGTTGAAGCCGTGGACGTGCTCGCAGCCGACCCCCCACTCCTTGAGGAAGTAGACGGCCCAGCGATACATGCCCATCGGCCCCACGGGCAGGATGAGCGCGGCCTCCCGCCCCTCGTCGGCGGTTCGCTTGATGGTCAGGGCGATCTCATGCCCGAGCATCACATCGAAGTCGGCCACCGTCTCGCAGACCACCGGGTTGAACCCCGGATTCCACCAGGGCTGCCGCTCGCCGATCGATCCCGGCGGATGCGAGGCACAGGCGTCGATCTTCGCCAGGTCCCAGCCCGCTGGCAAGAACCCTTCCATCATCGACCCGGCGTACGTGGTCAGCAGGTTCATGGCTCAGTCACCGTCGGGTAGACGGGATCGCGTCACGCGCAATCCCAAGGCCGGCAAAGGTATCCCGCCCAGCCGCTACGGGCAATCCCCCGCCGCCCTCGCACGGTCCCCACTCCCGGCGATCTCGTCTCCAATCCCACCCATCGGTCCAAACGTCGGCGACGTCGGACCTTGAAACCATCGCCCCCGCGTGATAAGATTCTCTCCTCGCGGCGAATAGCCCGCTTGCAGAAGCGGCGGCGTAGCTCAGTTGGTTAGAGCGGCGGTCTCATAATCCGCAGGTCTCCGGTTCGAGTCCGGACGCCGCTATTCGCCCCCCTCCCCGTCAGGCCCCGCCCCAGGCCGTCAAACCCCGCCACGGCCAAGGGTTTACGGCCGATCTCCTCGCCGACCATCTCGACGCCCTTCACGCCAGCATCCGCCACCGCCCGCCCCAACCCGTCCCCTCAGGTGGGCAAAAAGTGGGCAAGGGGATCGTTGATGCGTTTCCCTCCCTCCCGGTCGCCGTGAGTTCACGGTCCGGGCTGGCTGGGCGGAGGCTGGGAAGCGACGAGGCCGCATTCTCGATGTCTACTGTCCTGGGCTGGTATAGCGCCCGGTCGACTCGAGCGTCGAGTGCCGCATCAACCTCCGGACGACGCGGCGCGAGACTCCGGCTTCATCGGCGAGTGTAGCGCATTGGCATCGAAGTGCATGGAAGTCGAAGACGAGGCCCCCCTGGTTCTTATAGGCGATCCCCGCGGCGGCACGGTCGAGCTTCAGCATGTCCGCGCCCTTGTCCGACAGCGGGAAGACAGGGCCGTCTGGCGGTATCTCGGCGACGAACCGGGGCAGATCGGCTGCGACGTCGGAGGGCAGGGGGAGGCTCGCCCGATCGCTATTTTTCGTGTAGCCGGCCTCGACCGTCACCGACGGCGCTGCGCCCGCTGAGCATCAGGACTCGGTCTCTCTCTAATTCGGTATGATCCGCACTCCACTCGACGACGCGATCCGTGATGAACTCCGCGCCTTGCGGCGGGTTCCGCTCCCGCCTATTGCCCCTCAGGCGGCTAACTTCTTGTCGGATGGCGTCCGTTTCCGATACTTTCCGGCGATGAGACCCACCGGAACATCGACCGAACCCGAAGCCCGCCGACGTCTCGTCGTGCAGCGGGTCGCCGAGGGCTGGAAGCAGCAGGATGTCGCCGCTTTTCTCGGCGTCTCGACCCGGGCCGTCGGCGGGTGGGTGGCCGCCCACCGCGAGGCCGGCGAGGAGGGCCTCAAGGCGACGCCCCACCCCGGGCCGGCCCCCAAGCTCACCCGCCGCAGGGAGCAATCCGTCCTGTCCTGGCTGGCCAGGAGCCCGCAAGCCTTCGGCGACAAGACCGACCTCTGGACCACCAGGCGACTGGCCGAGGTCATCGCCAGGAAGTACGGCGTCCGCTTCAACTCCAACGACCTGGCCGGCTGGCTCACCCGGCGAGGCTCCTCGCCGCCGAAGCCCGAGGTCCGGGCGGTGGAGCGGGACAACCCGGCCATCGCCCGCTGGGCCGCCGAGGACTGGCCCCGGATCGAAAAAAAGCGAGGGACGAGGGGTCCCACGTCGTCCTGATCGACGAGAGCGGCTTCTTCCTCAACCCGGCGGTCCGCCGCACCTGGGCCCCCAAGGGGCAGACTCCGGTGCTGACCGGGTGCGGGCGACATCGCCAGAAGGTCTCGACGATCGCCGCCATCAGCGTCGCGCCGGGGCGGCGCCGGCTCGGGCTGTGCTGGAAGACCGATCCCAAGGGCTACATCGACGCCGAGGCGGTGGTTTCCTTCCTCCGGGGCCTGCTGCGGCACCTGAAGGGCCGGGTGATCGTGGTCTGGGACGGGGGGAGCAACCACAAGGGGCCGGCGATCCGAGCCTTGCTGGGGCGCTACCCCCGGCTGACGCTGGAGCACCTGCCCGGCTACGCCCCGGATCTCAACCCGGTGGAGATGATCTGGGGCCACCTGAAGCACGGGCGGATGGCCAACTTCGTGCCCGAGGATGTCCTCCACCTGGAGCGGGTGGTCCGGGAGAATCTGCGAGGTGTCAGGGGCAATCCGGGGCTGATTCGGTCGCTCTGGAACGGGTCGGATCTCCCATTTCCGAACCGGAATTTAACCATCCGAAGGTCAATAAGGTCCGGACCACATCGCGATGGTCCTCCTCTCCGATGCCGGCTGGTCGGCACCCAGAATCGGCTCGCACCTGGGCTACTGCGGCCAGACTGTCCGCGACCTGCTCCGCGGCTTCCTCGCACGAGGGACCGACGCCCTTCGGCCCTTTCGCTCCGGACCGCCTCCCGATGCCGCACGCCACGTTCAGGTCACCGACGAGTTGGTGAGGTTGCTCGCCGAGGACCGCACCCGGACCAGCCGCCAACTCGCCGATGCGCTGGCCGATCGCGGCATCGGGCTCGGGCCGCGTCAGGTCCGCCGATCCCTGAAGCGGATGAGGGCCGGCTATCGCCGCACGGCCTCGACGCTCAAGCACAAGCAGGACCCGGCCAAGGCCGAGCGGGCCGGCAGGGTCCTGGCCAACCTGATGGCCAGGGCCAAAGCCGGCTCCGTGGTGCTGTACGATCTCGACGAGTGCGGCTTCTCGCCCACGCGGCCGGTGGGCGACAACTGGAGCTTGCCGGGGCGGAGGAAGTTCATCCGGTACGAGGCCCCGCAGGGCCGGAGGGTCAACGCCCTTGCGGCCGATAGGCCGTTCGGGCGGACGCGCCGGCTGGAGGTCTTCACGGCCGAGCGGACCTGGGACTTGCACGACCTGATGGGGTCCTGAAGGCTTGCCGTGGTCGAAGGCGCCTCGCGTGGTGGTGCTGGACAACGCCGGCTTCCACACGAGCAAGGCCGTCCGCGCAGCCCGGAAGGATCTAGCCGAGCGGGAAATCTACTTGTCTTTCCTGCCGCCCGACTCGACGGAACCGAACCGGATCGAGCCGGTCTTCAGGCAGATCAAGCATCAGGAGATTCCACGGCGTAGTCATACGACCCGGAGCGGCTTGAGGGAGGCCGTCGAGGCGGGCTTCAACAACTACTCCGTCGCCCCCTTGGCCCGTACACCGCGAGGCCGTGAAAAAGCGAGGTTCGCCACCTCCATCGCCACCCCGACCGGATCCTGAACAGTCGCCAGGCCCCCCGAGGCCGCATCTGCAAGGACGGGACACGCCGGGAGACCCTCATCGTGCCGAGACCATGCTGGACACCAAGCCCCCGATCGACATCGGAATCGACGTCTCCGAGGCCGATCTCGACACCGCCACTCGCCCCAGCTCCGCGCCGAACCGCGACTCAAACGATCCGGCCGGCATCGACGCGGTGGTCGCCCGGCTGAGACCCCTGGCTCCCGCCCTGATCGTCGTCGAGGCCACCGGCGGCCTCGATCTGCCCCTGGTTGCCGGCATCCCCGTCGCCGCGATCAACCCGCGACAGGCTGGCGACTTCGCCAAGGCCTCAGGCCCCCTGGCCAAGACCGACCGGATCGACGCCGAGGCCCTGGCCCACTGCGCCAAGGCAATCCACCCCGAGGCCCGACCGCTCCCCTCGGCCGAGGTCCGGGCCCTGGACGCCCTGCAGTCACGACGCCAATAACTGCCGGGCATGCGGCTCATGGAATCCAATCGCCTGGGCTCCTGCTCCGATGCGATGGTGAGGGCCGGCCTTGAGCGGCAAATTGCCTAGCTGGGGGTCGAGGCCGCAGAGGCCGATCGCCTCCCGGACGAGGCGGTCAAGGCGAGCCCGGCGTGGAAGGAGCGGGACGAGCCGCTGAGGAGCATCCTCGGGCTGGGGCCGGAGACCAGCCTGACGCTGATGGCCGCCCTGCCGGAATCGGGTGCCCTTGACGGGAGCAGGATGTCGGCACTGGTCGGTCTGGCGCCGTTCGCCGACGACAGCGGCACTCGCCATGGCTGTCGGCATGTCCGCGGCGGCCGAGCCGTGCTCCGACGGGTGCTCTACCTTGTGTCCCTGTCGGCGGTGCGATACAACCCCGCAATGAAGGCGTTCAAGGAACGCCTGGTGTCGTGGGGCAAGAAGTCAAAGGTGATCCTGACGGCGGTCGCTCGCAAGCTGCTGGTGATCGCCACCGCGGTGGTCCGCGCCGGCCGGCCGTGGGAGCCGGAGTTGGCGCTGGCCCGCTGAATGTCAGCTCACGATCTCCGAATCAAACGGCACCTGAGGCCTTGTCTCGAAACACAGTCACTTTTTCAGCGCCATCACATCCTTCGAACACGATGCAGACCTTGAGGCCTTGATGTCGCACCCACTACTGCAGCTTTACGAGTTCTACGCGCAGTTTCGCAAGTTCGTGTTAAGAATCCTTGCCGCCGAGTTTTCCTTCGCCGCGTGCGCCCTATCCCGCTTGATCTTGTCACTATGGCTCATGCTCAGCTCCTCTCCACGTTTCAAATTAATAGGTCATTCGGAGAGACTGCCGTTTCGCCAGAGGGAGATCTTCCTCGAATTCGAGCTTTCGTAGCGACTCAATTCGTGGTTGTACCGGATGCCGGGCGACTGTGTCTTCGTCGCGTTGGCTTTGTCGCGCGTGGTCCTTAACTGGCGCGAATTCCGCTGCTACAATTTTGTTCCGTCGCCCGCGTTAGTGGTTTCAGGGCCTGGGTTCACGTCGTGAAGTGAATATTGTTCGGGGCTGTCAAGCCCTGATCCGTGCTTCCCACTCGACGATACGTAGGCCTCATTCTGGCTGGGATTGGGTTCAATCGCAGCAAGCGAGTCAATGGATCGTTGGGAGCGACCACGATGAAGAGGAGAACATTCTTAGTGCTGATTCTAGCCTTCCTAGCTGGGGGCGGGGTCCTTGCCTGGCAGGCTTATCAAGCCCGGCTGACGGCGCTGCCGCCGGGTATCGCATCGGGAAACGGGCGGATCGAGTCGGTTCAAGTGGACGTGACAACGAAGATACCTGGCCGGGTAACGAAGATTTTCGTTCACGAGGGGGACATGGTTCGAACCGGCCAAGTCGTCGCGAAGATGGACATCGTCACCCTCGAGGCGGAACTTGCTCAAGGCGAGGCGACAGTCGCCGAGGAGGAAGCGAAGGCGATAGAGGTCGACGCGGCAATCGCTAAGGCAGAAAGCCAGTTGAAGCTTGCCCAGATCGAGTTCGAACGAACCCGCGCACTCGTCGCCCGCAAAGCCGCAACCCGCGCCGAGTTCGACCTCAAGGAGACCTTGGTAAAGACTTGCAGCGCGACATTGAACGGCGAGAAGGCACGAATGAACACTGCCCGAAGGACGGTCGACGCCGCCAAGGCCGAAGTGGCACATATCCAAACGCGAATTAACGATATGACCCTTTACTCCGTCGTCGAGGGGCGCGTCCTCTATCGACTCGCCGAGGAGGGGGAGGTCTTGGGCAACGGCGGCAAAGTTCTCACACTCGTTAACCTCGCCGATGTTTACATGGAGATCTACCTGCCTGCCCAGGATGCCGTAAAGATCAAGATCGGTGCTGACGCCCGCATCGTCCTCGACATCGCCCCCGAGTTTGCCGCTGTGGCAAAGGTCAGTTTTGTCGCTCCGGAGGCTCAGTTCACCCCCAAACAAGTTGAGACTCGCAGTGAGCGCGACAAGCTGATGTTCCGGGTTAAGTTGACCGTGCCCCCTGAGCGTGTCCTGCCGTACATCGAGCGAGTAAAAACCGGCATCCGCGGAGTGGGTTATGTCAAGCTCGACGACACCGTGAAGTGGCCGGAGCATCTCGAACGGCGATTGCCCGCGCGTAGCCCGGCCTCGGCAACGGCGAATGCATCCTCGAAAGATGGAGCGGACGAAGCGGCGCCCGCGAGCGACCCGTCTCAGAAGCCCGCACCCGCCCCGCCAGCCAAAGAGAAGCCAGTCGTCCCCGCGGCTGCCGGCGAAACAGCCTCCAAATAGTGATTTGAGGACCCAATGGCCACATCCAGCAGGTCCGCTAGTCCGATTGAACACGATAAGTCTGTGGTCTCGGTCCGCGGCGTTTCGCACGTTTACGGAGCGGTGCGCGCACTGGACGGCCTCGACGTCGAGGTCCCGTCCGGCTGCATGGTTGGCCTTATCGGGCCGGACGGCGTGGGAAAGTCAACGTTGATGGGCCTGATCGCCGGCTCGAAGCGGATCCAAACGGGCGAGGTCCTCGTTCTCGGCGGTGATATGAACGATGCAGGGCACCGAAGCGAAGTGTGTCCACGAATCGCCTACATGCCCCAGGGTCTTGGCAAGAACCTATACCTCGAGTTGAGCGTTTTCGAAAATATTGACTTCTTTGCGCGACTCTTCGGCGTGCCAGACGCGGAGCGCGAGCTACGGATCAAGGTGCTGTTGGACGCCACCGGGCTGGGCCCGTTTCCAGATCGGCCCGCGGGCAAGCTTTCCGGCGGCATGAAGCAGAAAGTCGGCCTCTGTGGCGCGTTAATCCACGACCCCGACCTGCTCATCCTCGACGAGCCGACTACCGGTGTCGATCCCCTGTCCCGCCAGCAGTTCTGGAACCTGATCGACAACATTCGAGCACAACGCCCTGGAATGAGCGTGCTCGTCTCGACCGCCTATATGGAGGAGGCTCAGCGATTCGACTGGACAATCGCGATGGACGCCGGTCGAGTCCTTGCCATCGGCACACCCGCCCAATTGATGGAACGAACCAGCGCGAGCAGCTTGGAGGAAGCATTTGTCTCGCTTTTGCCCGGCGCCGAGACGAGTGGTCGTCGCACCCTGGTGATCCCGCCGCGCGTGGACCCGGGGGGAGAGCCGGCAATTCAGGCTACGGGACTCACCAAACGCTTCGGGAAATTCGTCGCGGTCGACCGTGTAAGTTTCACCATCGGCCGCGGCGAGATCTTTGGATTCCTCGGCTCGAATGGCTGCGGCAAGTCCACGACGATGAAGATGCTCACAGGCCTACTTCCCGCCAGCGAGGGAGAGGCAAAGCTCTTCGGCGAGCCCGTGGACGCCAACGATCTATCCACCCGGAACCGGGTGGGATACATGTCGCAGGCGTTCTCGCTTTACGGCGAGCTTTCAGTGCGGCAAAACCTTGACCTCCACGCCAAAATCTTCGACATCCCGAAAGACCGAGCCCGCTCCCGAATCGACGAACTGGTGGACCGTTTCGGCCTGCGGGCACACTTCAATGCTCCCTCGCAGGATCTCCCTCTAGGTCTGAAACAGAGGCTTTCACTTGCTGTCGCCGTACTGCACGAGCCGGATATGCTATTGCTCGATGAGCCAACCTCAGGGGTGGACCCTGTCGCCCGCGACGAGTTCTGGGAGTTGCTCATCGACCTGTCACGCCGACAAGGAGTGACGATCTTCGTTTCCACGCACTTCATGAACGAAGCAATGCGTTGCGATCGGATCTCCCTGATGCACGCGGGTGTCGTGCTGGCCTGCGACACCCCAACGCGTCTAGCGACCGTACGCGGCACCAAGGACCTGGAATCCGCCTTCATCGTCTACATCGCCGAGGCCGAGGCCGCCCGACAGAAGCAGGTTGAGGCAGAATTACACGTACCTGACGCGACAAAGCCGAGCGGCAATTCAGACGCGACGGTAACGCCCGCACCCGGCACGTCGTATACGAATGCCCTGACGCATCAACCGGGATCCGGTCTGAGCCTAGGCCGGACACTAGCCTACAGCCGTCGCGAGGCCCAGGAGATCGAACGCGACCCAGTTCGTCTGCTTTTCGCGTTCGTCGGGTCGGCCTTGATGATGCTTGCCTTTGGCTTCGGCATTACGACCGATGTCGAGAACATTCGGTTTGCCTATTTGGACCTTGATCAGTCACCCGAGAGTCGCGCATACCTCGCTTCATTCGAGGGCTCACGCTACTTCGTCCGTCATTCACCAGCCAAGACGCAAGAAGACCTGCAATTGCGATTGAAATCGCATGAAATCGAGGTCGCCCTCGAGGTGCAGCCCAATTTCGGTAGGAACCTCGGCAAGGGCAACAAAGGCGAGATTACAGCCTGGGTTGACGGCGCTCCCACGAACCGCGCGGAGAGCCTTCGCCAGTACCTACAGGGCGTGCATAATACATTCCTGGAGGAATACGTGCGGAGCAGCCCCGGCGACTTTCCAAGGCAACCCGCCGTCGAGATCCAGACCCGTTTCGCCTACAACCCAACATTCGAGAGTATTTACGCCATCGTGCCGAGCGTGCCCGCCATCTTGCTGATTCTCATCCCGGCAATCCTCATGGCCGTGAGTATCGTCAGGGAAAAGGAACTGGGATCGATCATCAACTTCTACGTCACACCCACACGTCGGCTTGAGTTTCTAGTGGGCAAGCAATTGCCATACATCGCTATCGGCATGATCAATCACGTTGCGCTCCTGCTTATGGCCGTCCTCTTATTCGGAGTTCCGCTCAAGGGCAGTGGTTGGATGCTGACAGTCTGCGCTCTGCTTTACGTGACGGCCACCACGTCGCTCGGCATGCTCGTCGCGACGTTCACCTCCAGCCAAGTGGCAGCCGTTTTCATCACGACGATCCTCACGATCCTGCCTACCACGCAATTCTCCGGCCTGCTCCAACCGGTCTCAACCCTGGACGGCGGTGCCCGAGTCTTCGGCATGCTCTGGCCCACCACGTATTACATGCACGCCAGCGTCGGTGCCTTTACCAAGGGCCTGGGGGCCTACGGCCTCCTTACAGATGCCCTCGCCCTGGCCGCCTTCATTCCGATCCTCATCGGTCTCAGCGTTGCGGGGCTACCCCGCCAGGAGAAATAGTATGAGGCGGCCTTCCAATATCCTCTGGCTCGGCGTGAAGGAATTACGCAGCCTAGCGAGTGACCCAGTCCTCGTTCTTTTTATCATTTATGCGTTTTCGCTGTCGATCATTACACAGGCGCGAGGTGTCAAATCCGAGGTCAATAACGCCAGCCTAGCGTTTATTGATGAGGATGAGTCCCAGCTGTCGAAAGAGTTGATCGCTTCATTCTTTCCTCCTCAATTCCAGCGGCCCGTCCTCATCGCGCCTGATGACGCCTCGAGAGATATGGACCGCGGCCGTTTCATGTTCATAGTCACGATCCCGACGCGATTTGAATCTGACCTTCGCCGCGGCCGGCCCACCGAGGTGCAAGTGAACGTGGACGCTACAGCGATGCAACAGGCGAGCATCGGTGCCGGCTACATTCAAGGCATACTCAACGATCGGGTTTCCTCTTTCATCCTGCGCACGGACGCGAAGCTCGACCAGCCTCTGCGCGTCGTGGTCCGCAAGGAATTCAACCCCAATGGCGAGGCGTCTTGGTTCACCGCGATCGTTGCGCTAATTAATCAAATCACCACACTCACGGTGGTGCTCACCGGGGCAGCGCTGATCCGGGAGCGCGAGCATGGCACGATCGAGCACCTTCTTACGCTGCCGCTTACCCCATTCGAGATCGCGATTTCCAAGGTCTGGGCGAACGGCCTCGTCATTCTCATGGCCGTATCAGTCTCGATGATCTTCGTCGTGCGCGGTCTTTTGCACGTGCCGATCGCAGGGTCGCTCGGACTCTTCCTCTTCGGTGTCGTGCTCTACCTGTTCTCCGCCACCGCGCTCGGGCTTTACTTAGGAACGATCGCCCGTTCCATGGCCCAGTTCGCATTGCTGATTATTTTGGTTGTCATCGTGCTGCAATTACTCTCGGGCGGCAACACGCCGGTCGAAAGCCAACCCTTCTGGATGCAGCGACTCACGTTGCTGCTGCCTTCCCGCCACTTTGTCAGTTTCTCGCAGGCGATCATCTTCCGAGGCGCCGGGCTCGAGACCGTCTGGCCCCAATTCTTAGCCGTTTCCACTATCGGCCTCGCCTTTTTCGCATTCAGTCTCCGACAGTTCCGCCAATCGATCTCCGTAAGCAAATAGGCCAGAAAGCTGCGGTTTCCCGAGCGTTGATGGGCGAAGCTGTCACCTATAAGCTGATGGGATGTGACCGATAGCAAGGGCTAGCTGGAAGCGAATCGTCTGCGTAAAGAGTCGATTTGTGCAATCGGCCTCTTTCCGCTTGGAAATCGACCGAATCGCGGTGATATTGACACCGATGCTCCTCCAGCGGGCCTGATGGCCGAATCAACGCGATAAGGTGGTGAGAGTACGCTCATTGATAGGTACTGAGCGAATGATCGTTCTGGACGACCAGAATCACGACTGCGGATTAGCAAATGCCACGGACAGGGCTGAGCAAGAGCACTCGCACTTTGTCCGGGGGTGTCGACGAAAACTCTCCCGATGTCCGCAGCCGCATCTGCGAGGGGCTCGAACTCTTCGGAATTGATATCGCCTTCGGACGAAATGCGTCGGGTGAAACGCCGATTTCCCGGACGCGAACTCGACTATCTGCAAGTGATATCTACTGACTAGAAAGGCATAATTACGACGAAAACAACATGCCTACTTTCAATATAAGTATAACATGCATTTTTGATTTAGTAAATGCCAGCGATCTCTATTGCGGAGTGGACCAATGGACGTGACACCGATGACTCGAGCACCAAACGAGACCGCCATGCCCTCGGACAATTCTCGTGGCGAAGAGACGCCTCTTTCGTCGGACGAGTTGTGCAAGCTCGACGCCTACTGGCGTGCCACCAACTACCTGTCCGTCGGGCAAATCTACCTGCTCGATAATCCCCTCCTGAGAGAGCCGCTCAGGCGTGAGCACATCAAGCCCAGGCTGCTCGGCCATTGGGGCACGTCGCCAGGCCTGAACATGCTCTGCACGCATCTTAACCGGGTCATCAAGCGAGATGATCTGGACATGATCTACATCATCGGGCCGGGGCACGGCGGCCCATCCCTGGTTGCCCACGCCTACCTCGAAGGAACTTATAGCGAGTATTACCCGGAGATCAGTCAGGACGCTGAGGGAATGCGAAGGCTGTTCAAACAATTCAGCTTCCCGGGGGGCATTCCTAGTCACGTCGCGCCGGAGACGCCGGGCAGCATCCACGAGGGCGGCGAACTCGGTTACTCGTTGAGCCACGCCTACGGGGCGGCCTTCGACAACCCAAGTCTGATCGTCGCATGTGTCGTCGGCGACGGCGAGGCGGAGACCGGCCCTCTCGCGACCGGCTGGCACGGGAACAAGTTCCTCAACCCGGCGCGCGACGGCTGCGTACTGCCGATCCTCCACCTCAACGGCTATAAGATCGCTAATCCCTGCTTCCTCGCCCGGATCCCGAAGGAAGAACTTCAGAAGTACTTCGAGGGCATGGGCTACAAGCCGTACTTCGTCGAGGGGCACGATCCGACGGCGGTCCATCAGCAGCTCGCCGGAGTGCTCGATGCCGTCGTGGCGGAGATCGGTCGTATCTGGGACGACGCCCGGACGAGGGGCAACCTGAAGCGCCCGGCGTGGCCGATGATTATCTTCCGCACGCCGAAGGGGTGGACTTGCCCGCCGGAGATCGACGGCAAGAAGTGCGAGGACTACTGGCGGAGCCATCAAGTTCCGATGGGCGACATGGACAAGCTCGATCACATCCGAATCCTCGAGGACTGGATGAAGAGCTACCGGCCCGAGGAGCTGTTCGACGCCCAAGGGAGGCTGACACCTGAACTGGCCGACTTGCCCCCGAAGGGCCACCGCCGGATGAGCGATAATCCTCATGCCAACGGCGGCCTACTGATGCGGGACCTGAAGATGCCCGATTTCCGTCACTACGCGGTGGACGTGCCCAGCCCTGGCGCGACTACGGCCGAGTCGGCGCGAGTGATGGGCACCTTTCTTAGGGACGTGATGAAGCTGAACCTTGAGAGCCAGAACTTCCGAATCTTTAGCCCGGACGAGAATAACTCGAACCGCTGGCAGGACGTGCTCGAGGTCACCGACCGCTGCTACATGGCCGAGATCTACCCCGAGGACGACAAGCTGAGCCCGGACGGTCGGGTGATGGAAGTGCTCAGCGAGCACCAGTGTCAGGGCTGGCTGGAGGGATACCTCCTGACCGGCCGTCACGGGTTCTTCTCGTGCTACGAGGCGTTCATACACATCATCGACTCGATGTTCAACCAGCATGCCAAGTGGCTCAAGGTATGCAACCACATTCCCTGGCGCAGGCCGATCGCATCGTTCAACTACTTCCTCAGCTCGCACGTCTGGCGGCAGGACCACAACGGTCTGAGCCACCAGGATCCCGGCTTCATCGACCACGTCGTCAACAAGAAGGCAGAGGTGATCCGCGTCTACCTGCCGCCCGACGCGAACTGCCTGCTCTCGGTCACTGACCACTGCCTTCGCAGCCGCAACTATGTCAACGTCGTCGTCGCGGGCAAGCAGCCCGCGCCGCAGTGGCTGACGATGGACCAAGCCCTCAAGCATTGCACCCTTGGCCTCGGCATCTGGGAGTGGGCCAGCAATGACAAGGGGGGCGAGCCGGACGTGGTCATGGCCTGCTGCGGAGACGTCCCGACCCTCGAGACGCTGGCGGCGGTCGAGCTCATTCGCACGCACCTGCCGGAGCTGAAAGTCCGCGTGGTGAACGTCGTGAACCTGATGAAGCTGCAGCCGGCCAGCGAGCACCCTCACGGACTCTCGGACCACGACTTCGACGCCCTGTTCACGAAGGACAAGCCGATCATCTTCGCTTTCCACGGTTACCCTTGGCTGATTCACCGGCTGACATACCGGCGAACCAACCACAAGAATCTCCACGTCCGGGGCTACAAGGAGGAGGGCACGACGACGACGCCTTTCGACATGGTGGTCCTCAACGAGCTGGACCGGTTCCACTTGGTGGAAGACGTGATCGATCGGCTTCCCCAGCTCGGCTCCCGCGCCGCCTACTTCAAGCAGGCGATCCACGAGAAGCTGATCGAGCACAAGGAATACATCGCACAACACGGCGATGACATCCCGGCAATCAGCGCCTGGAGCTGGGGGGCGCAGTTGCAGGCTGGCTCGGCGTCCACCTCCACCGAAGGGGACAACGTCTAGGCGTGGGCCCTTATTTCCGGCGTGGATCAAGCTTGCGAAGGAAACTCGTGAAGGAAGGAGCCTTCCCAAGTTCGGCGAGAATCTGCGATGGTTCTCGCACAACATAGCCGTGCGAGGTCGTAATGACGGTCGCCGAGCAGATTCTGCGAGGTCCACTGCGTCTCTCCTATCCCGAGGGGAAAGGGAAGGGATTTGCAACCGCCGATATGATGCAAAGTCGTTGCCTGATCGAAAGTTATCGCTGGGCTCTCAGGGGACTTAAAATCCCCCGGGGGGGAGCCCCCGTATGGGTTCGAATCCCACCGCCGGTAATTAATGCCAGGGGCCGACAGGTCCCGACTGACCTGCCCCCTGGAACCGAATCAGTCGGCGATAAGCTCATCGTGGCGGATGGTGCCTAACCCTGCCTTCCAATCCTTGAGGTGCCCCCCAACGACCGGCTAGCTCTTTTGTCATAAGTAGTCATGCACCGGAGTCCTTCACCAGAGCGAGAATCCCGGCCCGGATCGCTTCGGGTAATTCCGCCCAAGCTTGGACCACAAGGCTTAAGTCGTTTAACATTCGACAATCGCCAGTGGGCAAATCGTGGGAAGCTTCTCGTCGATCGTTCCGCAACCTGCTTTCAGAAATGACACTTATGTCGCAACCGCGACGGTTTGCTAATCCGTTAGCTTGGTGCTCGCCATTTGTGGAGTTAGTCCAGTTCGGGATTATTAATGCTTGTGGATGACGCTTGCTTTAACCATAGCGACGATCCCGGCTCGAATCTCCGGTTTGAGATCGGGCCAGAGTTCATTAAGGAGGGAAAGGTCCGGGTCATTTATCGAGTCGAGAGTTCCGGTGGGCAAATGGTGGGCAAGCGAAGCAGTTGGTTCTTCTAAGTCTCTATCCGCGAACGCTTTGACATTTGGTTCCCGCGGTCTCATAATCCGCAGGTCTCCGGTTCGAGTCCGGACGCCGCTATTCGCCCCCCTCCCCGTCAGATCCCGCCCCAGGCTGTCAAACCCCGCCACGGTCAAGGGTTTACGGCCGATCTCTGCGATGCCTTTCGCGACAACATCCACCACCAACCGCCGCGACCCGCCCCTGCTGTGGACGATTAATGGGCACAGTGGATGCTTGATGCGTCCCGTTTCCGTCCCGGTCGCTGATATCGGTTCGAGGCTTGAACGCTCGGATTGAAGCTGGTGAGAGACGAGGCCGCGTTCTGGGTGTCGTCGATTGCGGTCCTACACAGGTCGGCCCCCGAGCAGCTTGGGCGCTCGCCCACTGGCGCCGGAAAACTTCGCAGCCCCGGACATCTGACTTGGTAGCCTCACTTCTGCGACCGGCTCAATGGCCGGAGCGGTAGGCCCACCAACATTGCGAGTTGCATCAGTGGCGGAGCAGGCCCGCGAAGAAACCTTCGTGGGGCGGGCGGGGCAAGTCTTTCGTAAGCGGGGCGCCAGGCTCGCTGGTCAGGAGGGGTTAGGGCGCTGGCCGCCGGACCAGAGCCATAGCCTCGCACGTCATGGCGTCCATCCGAAGCGGATACGGATAGCAGCCGGGATCCAGGAGCAAATTCTTCCGGATCAACCATTCGTCTACGACGATGCGATACTTGAGGCTGTCGATCCGACGGACGTCGCGTTCCACGGCGGCTGGGTTGCCTCGTTCGGTATCGCGCCAGAGCTTCGCCTGGACATGCTGGAGGCGTCTCTCGGCTTTCGCCTGATTCACGAGATCATACTGGACTCCCGTGACCAGGTTGTTCACCAAGCCTCCGGGTTCTCGGGGCGGGCCCTGGTAAATGACGACTTGCGCGTGGGCGGGCCTTGACCAGAGAATGGCGACCACGATGGCCGCCTGGGCGATCGAGCTTCGGCACAAAAGCTTGGGCATTCATTCCTCCGCCATCGAGTCCTTTCGATATCTCCGCCTGGAATTTATCACACGAATTGGCGGGCATCTCGGACGTAGCCGATTTTGGCTAGACCGGAGGCCGGGCCAGCGTTTCCGCTCCGATCTACGTATGACACATCAGTCGTGCCGAAAATCCGTGTCATGAGTTTCGCCGACATAGCCGGGAAAGTTTGATCAACTCGCCCCCTCACCGCATTCGGCGTCTGACGCTCCCCGCTGGTTCGTAGGTGAGGGCTTGAGGTCGAGCAGTCGAAGCGTCGAACGCCGCTTAGGAAGCGATTGGGAAAGTGATCTCCATGCTGAGCGCGTCGCGGCACCGCGCCTCAGACCAGGTGCAAGCGGTCGTAGTCGGGGCCTGAAAAATTGGAACGCTGAGAATTTTTCGATTTCAGCTGAGGTTAGGCCTGTCAGTTTTCCTGGTCGCTTAAATCGCTGCTCAAGCCACAATCCGCACAAGCCGATCATTATCCAGTCCCCCCCCTGGCATCGTTTGTTCGACCATGGGCCGAGGACGCTCACGAATGAGCCCTGCTCGAGCCAGGAGTTGATGGCCAACAGCTTGGTCGGCGGTCTAGTCGACGAGCAAAACCTCCTCAAGGACGAGGCAGATGAACCTCACAGTGAGATTCTCGAACACAAAGACGATGTGGCACGTGATTGCGAGAGCGATCGCTTGCAGCATCATGCTGCTGGTTCTGCCGTCCTGTGGAATCCCCGCCCTCCGTCATCCGCAACCGCCGCCAGGCCTGCCAAACGACTTCAATGGAACGACAAGCACTGAAAACTCATCCCAGCTCGGGATCGACGAGTTTTATAATGACCGCATGCTTACATGCTTGATCGAGAAGGCGCTGGTCGACAATCGGGAGCTGAAGGGACTGAATGAGGAGGTCCAGATCGCCGGCAACGAGGTGCTTGCGCGGTCGGGGGCGTACCTTCCCTTCGTCAGCATCGCGTCCGGCGCGGGGCTGGAGAGATTCAGCCGCTTCACGCTCGACGGAGCCGCCCTGCTCAACGACCCGTTCCTCCCCGGGAGATTCTTTTCCAATCCGCATGGAAATTACGGGGCGGGCATCAACCTCTCCTGGCAACTGGACATCTATAGGCAGCTAAGGAATGCCAGGGACGCGGCCGGGCAGCGCTACGTCGTCGCCAGCGAGAGGCGGAACTTCTTCGTGACCCGCATGATCGCGGAGATTGCCGAGAATTATTACAGGCTGATGGCGCTCGACAAACGGCTTGAGAATCTGGATCAAATCATCGAGCTTCAAGAGCAAAGTCTCAAAATTGCCGAATTCAGGAAGGAAGCAGCTCGAGGCACTGAGTTGGCAGTCCTTCGTTTCCAGGCCGAAGTTCAACGCAACCAGAGCGAAAAGCTGATCATCAACCAGAGTATCATCGAGGGCGAGAACCGCATAAACTTCCTCGTCAACCGCTACCCGCAGCGTGTCGAACGAGTGTCTGAGGGATTCTACGACCTTACTATTCACCCGCTGAGCGTGGGTGTGCCGTCGGAACTGCTTCAGAACCGCCCCGACATCCGCCAAGCAGAGCGTGAACTGGCGGCCGCTGGGCTCGACGTGAAGGTCGCCAGGGTCAACTTCTTCCCTCAGCTTGTGATCAACGGAGGCGTTGGCCTCCAGTCCCTCAACCTGAGTCATCTGTTCGAGCCGCAAGCCGTGCTCGGCGATATCGCCGGTGGCCTGGTGGCGCCGCTCGTCAACAAGCGAGCGATCAGGGCCCAGTACCTCACCGCAAATGCCCGGCAATTGCAGTGCGTCTACAACTACCAGCGCGTCGTCCTCAATGCCTTCACCGAGGTGATCAACCGGGTGACGATGGTGGAGAACTACACCAAGAGCATCGAGATCAAGAAGCAGCAGCTGGCTTCGCTCGAGGCCTCGGTCAAGGTCGCCGAGACTCTCTTCCAGAATGCCCGGACCGAATACATCGACGTGCTCTATGCCCAGCGTGACCTCAGGGATGCGAGGACTACCCTGATCGACACCAAGGCGGAGCAACTGGCAGCCACCGCGAATGCGTATCAGGCGCTCGGCGGCGGTGTGTTGACGATCTCGACCCCGGCAGACTTTCACGGTCAATATCCGTACACCCACACGGTCCGCAGCGACGAGAGCTTCTCGACGATCTCGCTGCTCTATTACAGGTCGGCCCGGTATAGCAAGGCCCTCTGGGCGGCTAACAAGGACCTTGTCCCCACCTTCGACGGCCTGAAGGTCGGCGAAAAGATCGTCATCCCTCCGGTTGACCGACTCGACCCGGCCCTGATCGAGGAGATCCCCGCGCCTCCGCCGGCCCTCCCCCAGATGGTGCCCGGCGACAAACCGGAGACACTCCCGCCCCCGCCACCCCCCGCAAGCTTGCCCGGCCCGTTCAACCAGGAGGGGTCCAAAGACCCCGTCGTCGAATCCACCGCTGCTACCAAACCCTCCCCACCGTCGACGGATACGGCGACGGCGGGGAAGTGATCGGTCGATCCGCTCGTTGCCTACGATGCGTGGGGGCGATCCTCTCCGAACCACTGACTCGGAGCAGGCGTTCACGGTCAGTCGCGACTTGTTTCCACCGAACGGCTCGACTTCGAACGACGGCCGCCCTGGCCCCGCCTCCTGGAGGCGGGGCCAGGGCGGCCAGGTTCATTCAGCTGAAGAAGGGTGGTCAACCGACCCGTTCGAGGTTGGGTGATCGAGGACCGGGCAATCGGACCGACCCGCGGCTTTCAACGATCCGCGACGTGGACGATAATCTGACACGAAGCACGGCCGAACCTGTTGGATCCAGCGGCTCAGTCCCTGGAGACGCAACCTGGACGTGAGTTGGAAGCGGGACGGGCCTTCTTGCGATGCAGAGCAGCACGTGTGCGTAGTTGCTCTGGAGGGTCAACCGAAGCGACTTGCCAGGCATCGAACGACCACACCGTTTCTTGACTTTCGTCGAGAGTCTAGCTATAAATTTTACGACTTGACCGTCGTGTATCGCTTGACCCAAAACTTTGGGACTTCCTCGGGAGCCGAGAGAGTCGATAAAACAGGGCCATGGGCTTCACCCGTCTAGCCGGGGAAATCGCGGAGCGATTTGGTAGAAATGCTATCTTGCCGGAATTCGGCGAGCGAACCTCGAATCACGACGTTCGAGAAGCGAGATGCCATGCCCGACCGTAAACGCCTCGTTTTCACGCTCTGGCTCACTTCCTCGCTGGTGCTGCTCGCACTCCTGGCGTTTGCGTTGGTTGCCCCGATCCGGACCTCGCGCTCCGTTAACCTCTCGTCCCGGCCCGATTGCCTTCGCCGCACTCTCGCACTACCACCGGGCCTAGCGACGATCTGTCGCGTCGCACCGGTGGAGATCGACGACTTCCTGAAGTTGAAAGCCATCTCTTCCGAGGATGAAGAGCAGGATTGGACCGATGTTCTGGCCAAGTCTTGTGATTCCTTCCTGATCCCGTGGTCCTTCCGCAATCTCCCCGATCGCCAGCCGATCGCCCGCCCCTCGATCCTCTCGCTCTACCCTCTCCGCTGTTAATCCCCCTCCAATCGCCCCTCATGCCGGCTGATCTTTCGCCGGTCCTGCACGCATCATCCAGGTCCTGAGCCTGGGGGATGTCGTTCGATCGACGTCGTCGACTCGGTTCATTCGTGTCTCGCCGCTGCCCAAGTCTTGGGGCTCGACGACCCTCGTGGCCGTCGATTCGGCGTGGTCCGTTGGCCGAGATCCGCGATCGATCGCTGAGGATCCGTCGAGAGTTCATCCTGCGCGCCTTCAGACGCCACCTCGTCCCCCCCCTTGGTGTCGGACCGAGTCGGATCGTTGTCCGTACTCGAATCCCTCAAATCCACACCGCGATTCCTTGGTCCGAGGAATCGGGACAAAGTCGAGAAGAGTCGCACAGGAGTTCCGCGATGAACCAGAATGAACCCGTCGTTGCGATGAATCAGACTGAAATCGCCAAGCGACGGCCGGTGAAGACCTTGATGATGGCAATCGTCCTGCTGGGCGGCGGCGTCCTCGCCCTGTACAAGATGCGCGTGGACCTCCCGTCGCTGCACACGAAAGAGATTTACGCATATCTCGATGATATCAGCGTGAAGGCCATGCGGGCGAATGAACTCGTCGCCGGCAAGCTCGAGTCGGATTCTCACGCGCATGAGGAGCAGCCGCACGGGGAGCAACACAAGATCGTGGTCACCAGCCCCAAGGCGCAAGACGTCACGATCACCCAGGAATTTGTCTGCCAGATCCACTCGCAGCGACACATCAATGTCCGTGCCTTGGAGAGCGGCTATCTCGAGTCGATCATGGTCAAGGAGGGCCAAGCGGTGAAGAAGGGCGATCTGATGTTCAAGATCGTGCCGACCCTCTACCAGGCGAGGCTGGACGCCGAGAACGCCGAGGCCAAGCTCGCGCAACTGGAGCTCAAGTACAGCAAGAGGTTGTTCGACACCAAAGTGGTCTCTCAAAATGACGTGCTGATGTACGAGGCCAAGCTGGCAAAGGCCCAGGCAAAGGCGGAACTGGCCGGGGCGGAGTTGAACTTCACCAACGTCAAAGCGCCCTTCGATGGAATCGTCGACCGCCTGCACGAGCAACTGGGCAGCCTGATCAAGGAGGGGGACGACCTCACGACCCTGTCCGACAACAGCCTGATGTGGGTTTATTTCAACGTGCCCGAGGCCCAATACCTCGAATACATGGCCGGCCTGAATCATCACAAGGACGAGCGGAAAGTTGGACTCCGTCTGGCGGACGGCAGCACGTTCAAGCAGGTCGGCAAGATCGGTGCGATCGAGGCCCAATTCAACAACGAGACCGGCAACATCCCCTTCCGCGCGGATTTTCCGAACCCGGACCGCCTGCTTCGCCACGGTCAGACCGGCACCGTGTTGATCAACCGAGTGGTGAAGGACGCACTCGTGATCCCCCAGCGGGCGACTTTCGAGATCCTCGACAAGCGGTATGCCTACGTCGTCGGTAAGGATGATGTGGTGCACCAGCGCGAGGTTGTCGTCCAGAACACCTTGGACGATATTTTTGTCATCAAGAACGGACTCGGTGTGGGAGACAGGATCGTCCTCGAGGGGCTCCAACAGGTTCGCGACGGCGAGAAGGTCAAATACGAGTTCAGCGCCCCGGAACTGGTCATGTCGAACCTCAAGAACAGGGCTGAATAGCCGAGGCTCTCACGACGGGCCGCGGTCCATTCCACTCGGCACAGCAATTGACGAATTCGGATCATGAGGGCTGGATTCGATTCGCGGCCCGATCTGAATTCCGCTCGGTTTGCCCGGCTCTCATCGGTGCGGGCAAATCGGCGGTCGAGGTTGAGCGGGGGGCTGAGTCGGTCGGAGCCGACTGCCTGCCGAGCGAAACGGGACAACCTGGCGGGTTGGTTATAGCCGATCGGTTTGTTGGTGTCGGCCGTTCGGCGTGGCGGTTGCAGCGGTCGGTGCCCGGAATTCGGCTCATCCACATTCGTGCAATCTTTAGGAAAGTGCGGTCAGGCCCATGTTCGCAAAATTCCTCCAGCGGCCGGCGTTGGCAATCGTCATCTCGGTGGTCATCCTGTTCCTGGGCGGGCTGGCGATCAACACCCTCCCGATTTCCCAGTTCCCTTCCGTCGCGCCGCCCAGCGTGGTGGTCACGGTTGCTTATCCCGGCGCCAGTGCCGCGGTCCTGGTCGACTCGGTCCTCATCATCCTGGAACAGGCCATCAACGGCGTGCAGGACATGCGCTACATGGCCTCCGCCGCCACCAGTGCCGGTGAGGCAACGATCCAGATCGTCTTCGAGCCGGGCACGGACCCGAACGTGGCGGTCTTGAACGTGAATAACCGGATCAACATGGTGAAGAACCGGCTGCCTCCCCTGGTCGAGCGGGAGGGAATCGTCGTCATGCAGATGATGACGAGCATGCTGATGTATGTGAACGTCTTCAGTACCCAGAAGGGCGTCGACCAGAATTTCCTCTACAACTACGCCTTCGTCAACATCCTGCCCGAGATCAAGCGGGTCCGGGGCGTCGGCACCGCCACGATCCTCGGTAGCCGCCAGTATTCGATGCGGGTCTGGCTGAATCTCGACCGCATGCGAGCCTACAATCTGTCCTCCGAGGACGTCATGAAGGCCCTCGGACAGCAGAGCATGATCGGCTCTCCCGGTCGGCTCGGCCAGGCGACGGGCACGACCTCGCAGACGGTCGAGTACGTCCTGACCTGGGTGGGACGCTACAACAAGACGGAGCAGTATGAAAATATCATTATTAAAGCAAATCCTAACGGAGAGATCCTGCGGCTCAAGGACGTCGCCAAGGTCGAGCTGAGTGCCTCCTACTACAACCTCTATTCGGACATCGACGGCCTCCCCTCCGCAGCCATCGTCCTCAAGCAGACCCCGGGCTCCAACGCCGCCGCCGTCATCGAGGAGGTCAAGGAGAAGCTCCAGGAGATGAAGGGGGAGTCATTCCCACCAGGCATGGACTTCGCGGTCACCTACGACGTCTCCGCGTTCCTCGAGGCTTCCATCGAGAAGGTGCTCCACACGCTCTTCGAGGCCTTCATCCTGGTGGCCCTGGTGGTCTTCCTGTTCCTCGGTGATTGGCGTTCCACGCTGATCCCGACCCTGGCGGTTCCGGTGTCGTTGATCGGGACCTTCTTCTTCATGCTGTTGTTCGGCCTATCGATCAACCTGATCACGCTCTTCGCGCTGGTGCTGGCGATCGGGGTCGTGGTTGACGACGCCATCGTGGTGGTCGAGGCGGTGCATGCCAAGATGGCCGAGAAGCATCTCTCGCCCTATCGGGCTACCAAGGAGGTTGTCCAGGAGATCAGCGGGGCGATCATCGCGATCACCATGGTGATGACGGCGGTCTTCATTCCGGTGACCTTCATGACCGGGCCGGTCGGCGTCTTCTACCGCCAGTTCGGTCTCACGATGGCCATGGCCATCGTGCTTTCCGGCGTCGTGGCCCTGACGCTCACGCCGGTCCTCTGCGCGATGCTTCTCAAGCCCCACTCGAACCAGGTGAAAAAGCGTGGCCCGCTCGCCTACTTGCTCCATCTCTTCGACCGAGGGGTCGAGAGGGTCACGGGCGGATATGCCGCGGTCCTACGCCCGATCGTCACGAGCCGCACGTTAACCATGTTCGTGATCATGGGCTTTTGCGTCGCCATTTACCTCGTGAACACGAAGCTCCCGACCGGCTTCATTCCGCTCGAAGACCAGGGGATGATCTACGGGATCATCCAGACGCCTCCAGGCTCGACCCTCGAATACACCAATTCCAAGGCTCACGAACTGCAGGTGGTTGCCAAAGGCATCGAAGGAGTCAACTCGGTCTCCTCGTTGGCGGGTTACGAGGTCCTGACCGAGGGACGCGGGTCGAACGCGGGGACTTGCCTCATCAATCTGAAACCATGGGCCGATCGCAAGCTGACCTCCCGCGAGATCATCGAAAAGCTCGACGAAAAAGGTCGTGCGATCTCCAATGTCAAGCTCGAGTTCTTCGAGCCTCCGGCGGTTCCGGGCTTCGGCGCGGCCGGGGGATTCTCCACGCGTGTCCTCGACAAGACGAACACGAATGACTACGAACGACTCGGTAAAGTGACCGAAAAGTTCATGGCCGCCCTGTCGAAGCGTAAAGAGGTGAAGGGCCTGTTCACCTTCTTCGCCAGCAACTACCCGCAGTATGAACTGGTCATCAACAACGACGTGGCCATGCAGAAGGGGGTGTCGATCGCAGCCGCGTTGGACAACCTATCCATCAACGTGGGCAGCACATGGGAGCAAGGCTTCATCCTCTTCGGCCAGTTCTTCAAGGTCTTCGTTCAGGCCGCGCCGGAGTTCCGGCGGTATCCCGAGGACCTGGAGACAATGTTCGTCAAGAACGAACAAGGGGAGATGGTTTCCTATTCCTCCTTCATGACGCTCAAGAAGCAGCAGGGCCTGAACGAGATCAACCGCTACAACCTGTATCCCTCCGCCGCCATTCAGGGTGCACCAGCTCCCGGCTTCAGCAGCGGCCAAGCCATCAAGGCGATCCAGGAGGTCGCCGCCGAGACTCTGCCCCACGGTTACGACATCGGCTGGGAAGGCCTATCTTATGATGAGGCGGGAGCGGGGAACACGGCGATCTATATCTTCCTGGTCGTCGTTGTCTTCGTCTATCTCGTGCTGGTCGGGCAATACGAGAGTTTCATGCTGCCGCTGGCGGTGATCCTGTCGTTGCCGATCGGGATCTTCGGAGCCTTCCTGCTCCTGAAGGTCATGGGATTGTCCAACGACGTCTACGCCCAGATCGGTCTGGTCATGCTGGTCGGCCTGCTCGGCAAGAACGCGATTTTGATCGTGGAATTCGCGGTGCAACTGCACCGTGAGGGGTTGAGCATCAAGGAGGCGGCGATCAAGGGCGGAAAATTGCGTTTCCGGCCGATCTTGATGACATCCTTCGCGTTCATCGCCGGTCTCCTCCCGTTAGTTTATGCCACCGGCCCCGGTGCGATCGGAAATCGAACGATTGGCACCGCGTCAGTCGGCGGGATGCTCGTGGGCACCTTGATCGGGGTCCTGTTCATTCCCGGCCTGTATTACTTGTTCGGCGTGATTGCCGACAAGAGCAGCCTCATCAAGGACGAGTCGGATGAACCTGTCACCGAGGCGATCGCGGCCCACTGAACGGATCGGCGTATTTGCTCGTATGCCTCGCCCACGCCGATTGCGTCACTGGCTAAGACGAAACAGGTTATATCAGCATATGCAATAATGTAAAAATGCGGAATCAGATGACGCCCGCGGCCGGGGACGCCCAGGTAACCAGGATCTGTTGTCGATGTGCCCCCGGATTCTCTGACCATCGCGGTGAGAATCCGTGGGCACGTCATTTCACGCTAACGCGACACGGTGGCGTATCCTCAGATCAACGCCACGTGCGTGCCAGCAGGCGGAGGAACCGAGGCGAATTCATCGTCCCGATGAGCTGCCGGGACAGGCCACTGTCGCTGACGACCGGGATCTGGAACCGCCTCGCAAGCGCCCTTTGCGTGCGGTTGGTGGCTAGGGCCCGTAGCGCCTCACGGCCGAACTCGAGTGTCGAGTCGCCGCCGGCCAGGCCATCTCGATCGCCATCGAGCAGGTTGTCGAACTGATCGGCGACTCCCGACGGCGTCGAACCATTAACAACCAGCCGATACCCAGAGTTGAGCGGGAGCATGCGGCTGGGGCGAAGTGTCACGGTTCTTGTCGCACCGTCGTAGACGGCCGAGGTCAGCGCGATCGGACGCCCGTTCGGCCCGAGCAGTCGATAGTTGGACACGTCGCCGGCCCGAGCTGGGTTCAGGTCTTCGCCGAAGGTCAGGACCAGGAACGTCGGGCTCGCGTGGAAGCCGAAGCGTGTGAGGTCCGGCACGGCCGGGCCGACCATGTCCCGGATGGTGATTGTCGCGGTGGCCACGGTGCTCGAATTGCCCCCTCCGATGGCGCGATAGGTGAAGCGATCGAGGCCGGAGAAGCCCGCATTGGGCGTGTAGGTGAATGACCCGTCGGCATTCAGAACGAGGACGCCGCTGCTCGGGCCGGAGACAAGCACGGCCGTCAGCAGATTGCCGTCGCCATCGGAGTCGTTGGACAAAACGCCGGGACCCGAGACGGTCAGCGTCGTGCCTCGTGCGCCAGTAAATCCGTCCGCGACAGCAACAGGCGAGGTGTCGTCGTCGAGAATCGCCCCCAAGCCCTGGGCGCCGGCGACGGTCGCGTTGGTGGGATTGGAGAGGTTGACGACGAATGCTTCGTCGAACTCGTCGAGCAGGTCGCCCGTGATCGGCACGAGGATCGTTCCGGTCAGGCTTCCCGCGGGGATGGTCAGCGTCCCGCCACTGGCGACATAGTCAACGCCCGCCGTCGCCGTGCCGTCGGCGGTGGCGAAGTTCAGCGTGACATCGCGGCCACTGACGGCCGAAAGCGTGACGGTGAAGACGGCGTTGGTCGTCCCGGCATCGCCCTCCGTCACGGTCGCCCCGCTGATCGTCGCGGTGGGTGTGGCGTCGTCGTCGAGGATCGCCCCCTGGGCTTGGCCGAGGGCCAGCGTGGCGTTCGTCGGCGCCGTCAGATTGACGACAAATGCTTCATCGGTCTCGTCGAGCAGGTCGCCCGTGATCGGCACGAGGATCGTCCCGGTCAGGCTTCCCGCGGGGATGGTCAGCGTCCCGCCACTGGCGACATAGTCAACGCCCGCCGTCGCCGTGCCGTCGGCGGTGGCGAACTGGACGGTGATGGGAAGCGACGAGAGACCTGACAGAGTGACCACGAATGCCACTGAACTGGTCCCGGCATCTCCCTCCGTCATCGCCAAGCCGGTGATGGTGATCGTGGGCTCAGGCTCATCATCAACGATCGTGCCCGTCCCCACGGTGTTGGACAGGGTGGCGTTGGTCGGTGCCGAGAGGTTGAGAAGGAACGACTCGCTGGTCTCGAAGATGGCATCGTCGACGATTGGAACGATAATCGTCTGCGTCAGGGCACCGCCGGGCAGGAATGTCAGCGTGCCGGCGACGGCCTGGTAGTCTGCCGGTGCCGTCGCCGCTTGTGGCGCCGTCGCGAAGCCGACCGACACGGATTGGCCGCTTGCCGCCGATAACGTGACCGTAAAGACCGCGGTGCCGGCGTTCTCGTCGATCGTCACGCTGTCGATCGACAGCGTTGGAGTTGGGTCGTCGTCGAGGATGCTGGCCACACCGACGGAGTCGGCGATGTTGGCTCCGATGGCACCCGTCAAATTGACCGTCAATGTCTCGGTCGCTTCGTTCAGGGCGTCGTTGACCACCGGGACGGTGAACGTCTGCGAGGTCACGCCCGGGGCGAAGGTGAGGATCGAGGAGGTTGCGGTGTAATCGCCCGGGGCGACGGCCGAGCCGTTGGCCGTGTCGGCGACCACAGAAATGGCCTCGCCGCTGGGGCGGGACAGGCTGACGGTGAAGGTGGCGGTGCCTTCGTTTTCGTTCACCGTCACGTCGTCGATTACCAGTAGCGCGGGGGCGATCGCGATGGAGTTGGTGTCCATCGTCACTGCGGCATTGACCGCGAGGGCCCGGCCGTTCGCGATGCTGGCCCCGGTCGTCAGGGTGATGCTCGTGTTCGCCAGGATGTTCCCCGCGAACGCGGTGTTCGCGCCCAAGGTCGCGGAGCTCCCGACCTGGAAGAAGACGTTGTCGCCATGGGCTCCATTGATCAGGTTGACGGACGAATCGCTCGCCGTGATCAAGGTCGTGCCGATGAGGAAGTCGAAGGAAGCATTCGGGTCGCTCTGGGCGTCGAGGGTCAGTGTTCCCGTCAACTGGGCCGCCGTGTTGATCCTGTAGACGCCCGGCAGGAGCGTGAGCCCGCCCAGATTACCAGCCAGGACTTGCGTGGACGTCGAGCCCACGAGCACACCGTAGGCGGTGGCGAGGTCGGCGTGAGCCTGCGTTGCGACGCCATCGTTTGCATGGATCGTCCCGCCGGTCACGATCCCCGGGGGAAAGCCGGTAATCGCGGAACCTGGGCTGACGCCCAAATCTCCGAAGATGATGGACGGTCCGGTGTTGGTCACCGTGGTGGCCCCCAGGACCGCAAAACTCTGGGCCGTCCCCAGCAACGACACGTTGGCCAAAAGGATTCGATCTTCGCAACGCTCCAGCATCGGCAACGAAAGCCGATGACGACCACGCCTCTCCCGGGTCCTGGCGAGGGAGGAAGCGGTCTCGGGCTTTCGGCTCACCTGCCAGACGGGAGAAAACATCGAGCAGATCTCCTGGAGAAGTGCGAATTAGACGAGCTGAAAATCTGCTTGACTCAGCCGTCTTTGATGGTGTAGCTAAATGGTTCATCCGGCAGGTGATTTGCAGGTGGATGGAGGTATCTCCCAGGAGACCTCGCCATGGCCGCCCGCGTCCTTCTCCGCCCGATGACGTCCGAGGAGCAGCAGGCCATCGCCGAGTTGCTCCACTCGCGCACCGCCCCGGTCCGCCTGGTCGAGCGAGCCCGCATCGTCCAGGAGGCCGCCTACGGCCGATCGGCCCCCACCATCGCTGCGGCCCTCGGCTGCTCGCGGCCGACCGTCTATGCTTGGATCCGTCGCTTCAGCGAGCTGGGCATGGCCGGCCTCCAGGAGCGGCCCCGCGCCGGCCGACCGCCGACCTATACCGTCGACCAGCGGGCCGAGGTCCTGGCCGTCGCGCTGACCGCCCCCCAGGACCTGGGCCTGCCCTTCGGCTGCTGGACGCTCGACCGCCTGGAGGCCTACCTCAACGAGCAGAAGGACATCGCCATCAAGCGGAGTCGGATCGACGAGATCCTCGCGGAGGAGGGCCTCCGCTGGCGCAAGCAGGAGACGTGGTTCGGCGAGCGGGTGGACCCCGAATTCGCCGAAAAAAGGGGGCCATCGAGCGACTCTACCGCGAGCCTCCGGCGGATTCGGCGGTCGTCTGCCTCGACGAAATGGGGCCGGAGAGCGCCAAAAGCTTCCCGGGACAGAACCCCCTGCGAACCAAGCCCGAGACGACGGCCGAGGGCAGCCGCCAGCCCGCCGGCCGCGCTCGGCAGGAGGCCGACTACGGCCGCCGCGGCAAGGGTTACGTCTTCGGCGCCTTCCGACCCGCCACTGGCGAAGCCTTCACCCGCCCCTACGACAGCCGCTCGACCCGCAACTGGGTCGAGTTCCTCGGCCAGGTCGAGGCGTGGGTCCCGGCGGACGCCGAACGGGTCTACGCCATCCTCGACAACCTGAGCGCCCACCGCGCCACCGACGTGCTGCTGTTCAGCCTGGCCCATCCCCGCTGGGAGTTCGTCTTCCAGCCAGTCTCCGCGGCGTACCTGAACCTGATCGAGCCGTGGTGGAAGGTGCTGAGAAGCCTGGCGTTGAAGGGCCGCCGGTTCGAGACTTGGGAGGAGATCTGCCAGGCGGTCGAACGAGCGACAGCGTACTGGAACGCGCATCGTCACCCCTTCGTCTGGGGCCGTCGTCGTCGCCATCAACCACGCCGAACGCCGGGAATCGCCGCCGTACCGGGTGTCAGGACACTTGCCGGATGAGCCACTAAAGTAAGTAAATTTAGTCTACTTCATGTTATTGTCCTTAAAGTCTGCTTTTCGTTTTTAATATTGTAATTTGTGTAAATGTTTTTTTCCTGATGCGGTGAGTTAGACTCGATTCTGCATCCAGCGGGCTTCCCTCCGGGATACGGCACTGTCCCGGGGCTTTTGCCATCGCGATGAGTCCGCCTGGAATTGCTTTCGCCGGCTTCCTTGGTGCGATTATGGCAGGGCTCCCATCGGCACCGAGCGATTCTCGATGATCAAAGCCTCCGCACGCATGGTCTTCGAGGTCAGGTTGACCCAGGCCCGCCATGTCGTGCGTCCGTCGTCGACGAAATCCCAGCAGGGCTACGCCCGCTCGCTCAGGAAGCGCTCCCTCGCCATCGAACGAGTACAGCCAAGATGATCTGGATCCGGGCGGTGCCCAAGGCCTGATCTTCCCGACTTTTGGGCAACGGCCATCGCGTAGGCGAGCTCGCCGATCGATTGGTTCGAGTGCGCTTGGTCGATTCGTTCGGGTAATGCTTGATGCTGTGGCAAAGAGGCGACTTTCGCCGCCACCACTGGCGACTGTCTGACCTCAAATTGGGGTAATGCTTCGCGATTGTGCCGACGACACCGATCTCGCTGTCGCCTGCTCCGCTCGCCCCGGTGATGGCGTCTGAGACCCGAGCCGATCAGCTTGGAGGTTGTGATCGCCTCGATTCGGTCGCTGGATGTGTTTGCTGGATCCTCGGCCGCATCCAGCTAGGCTGTCGAGCAGCCCGACTTCGCCGTATCCAGATCGAGCTGCTTGCAGCGCGCAATCGGTCGATCACGCCCAGCAGGCTGCGGGAGCGTCTATCGTTCGGTCGCCTTGCTTGCCATGGACGCGGCCTCGGCCGAGCCGTCCGATGCGTGGGATCGATCCACGGACGCTTGCCGCGGAAACCCCTCAGCCGAACTCACTGGATGATGGCGGGGCGTTCGGATCTTATGGTCGCCGGATTGACGCACCGAACATCGACTCGGCGAGCCTGTGGCGTGCCGAGTCGGTGCGAACGCGGAAGGACAAAACCATCGGCGAGCACTCTGATCTCTGGCCAGGTCGAATTGCTCGACTCGGAGCTAGAGACCAAGCCTCGCGTGCGCGGCCTCAAACGGGTGAGAGCCGTAAAGCTAGACCTGTTTACCGCATCGATTGGCCATGATGGGGGCGTGAGCCGAATCGAGCGTGGAAATAGCGAAAACCGTTCCCGTGATTTGCCCCAAGTCAGAGGCAAGGAGGGCAGTCGCTGGCATGAAGAAGGGAGAGGACAAGTTCAGTGGTGAGATAACGGAGAGATCGAACTCGTCGCAGGAAGAACCATCGGTCGTCATCAGGCTTAGCCTGAACGCGACGGACAGAACTGCCTCCCGTAGGACTCGAACCTACAACCCGCTGATTAAGAGTCAGCTGCTCTACCAATTGAGCTAGGAAGGCGAAACGCCTCTCGGCGTGAGGAAGGTAATTTACTCGAACTGACTCGACGTTCCAAGCCCAAATGGGTCCAATTGTGTCAGATTGTGTTTTCGGGGGGCTGGGCCCTTCCGGCGGGTCGGTGGCAGGACAGGGTCAGGAGCCCCTTCACCGGGTCGACAGCGATCTGGTCGAATGTGGGGGTGGGCCGACAAATCCGGTCGAGGCGGTCGGAGTCGGGTCGTCTCAGACTCGCGACCCAGGCAGGGTCGGCCGTCAGGTGGAGGGTCAGGCGGTCGTCGTCGAGGTGGTAGGCGAGCGTCGGAGTCACGTGGCCGGGCAGGGCCTCGACCATGGCCTCGTCAACAAGGGACCTCGCGGCGTCGATGACGGCGGGGTCGAGCGGCGTGATGGAACGGGCCAAGGTCAGCAGCCGGGAGAGTTCCCGCCAGGTCGTCGGATCGGCGTCATCAAGGGTGATTAGGCCGGCGAGCTCCCCTTGATCCATCTGCTTCCGATTGGATGCGGCCTCGGCCATCGCCCGGAAGATCTGGTCGGGCAGGTAGGGCTTGGCGATGTACTCCTCGGCGCCGACGCGGAAACCCTCTCGGCGGTTCTCGGGGGCGAGCCGGGCCGTGACCATGACGACGGGGACCTGGTCGGTCTCCCGGTCTGCCTTCAGGGTCCGGCAGACGTCGTGGCCGCTCACGTCGGGCAGCATCAGGTCGAGGAAGATGATGTCGGGGGGCTGGCGGCGCGCGATAGCCAGCGCCTCGGCCCCGGTGTAGGCGCTCTCGGCCCGATAGCCCTTCAGCTGGACCAACATCCCGAGCAGGCGATTGGCCTCGGGCTCATCCTCGACGATCAGGGCGGTCGGCATCAGGAGAGGGCTCCGGGACCATTGGGGGGCGGTCGACGGCGTTCAAGGGGTGGCGACGGACCCGGTCGACGGTGCACGGCCGGCCTCGGAGACGGGCGGCCGATCCTGGATTGGACGGCGCGGGACCCAGATCGTGACGGTCGAGCCGGAACCCGGGTCGCTCTCGGCATGGACCCGGCCGCCGTGCATCTCGGCGAAAAGGCGGACCAGGGAGAGTCCCAGCCCGAGCCCTCGCTTGTTGAATCCGAAGTCGCCCGAGGAATGCCGGCTCGCATCCAGCTCGGTGAAGAAGGGGGTGAACAGCCGCCGGAGTGCCGCCGGGTCGATGCCGATTCCGGTGTCGACCACGCGGATCGTCGCGCCTTCATCGTCGGCCGCGGCTTCCAGCCGGATCGTACCGCCATCAGGGGTGAATTTGATGGCGTTGGTGAGGAGATTGACCACCGCGCCCGAGACCTTATCGGCGTCCACCTCGAAGGTGCCCAGGTTGTCGGCCAGGTCGAGCGTCAGGGTCTGACCGCGTGCGCCCAGGAACGGGGCGAGCTTCTCGGCGTCGGAACGCAGGAGGGCGGTCAGATCCACCGGACTGGTGCGCATGGTCTGGCGGAAGTCGTTGCCGTGGAGCAGTGTGAGGGTGTTGGCCACCATCCTGGCGAGCTGCTGGGCGCCCGCGGAGAGTGCCTCCAGCATCTCGACCATCATCGGTTCGCGTTCGGCCCCCGAGAGGAGGAGAAGTTCGCTGAGGCCGAGGATCAGGGTGATGGGAGTGTTGAACTCGTGGCTGGCCACCTCGAGGAAGGCGGTCTTGAGCTGGTCGGCCTCGGCCAGGTCTCGGTTGGCCCGGCTCAGGTCGGCGTTGGTGCGGGTGAGCTCGGCCATCAAGGCCTTGCGCTCGGCCAGCAAGGTGGCCTGGGCGGCGGCCTGGCGGACGATGGACTCGAGCTCTGCGGCGTCCCAGGGCTTGCTGATGTAGCGGAAGATCTGGCCTTCGTTGACGGCCCGGATCACCGCGGGCAGGTCGGCGTAGCCGGTGAAGAGCAGTCGGACGGCGTCGGGCTGGATGTCGCGGGCCTGGCGCAGCAGCTCGTCGCCGGAGATTCCCGGCATCCGCTGGTCGGACAGGATGACGTGCACGGGCTCGCGTCGGAGGATTTCCAGGGCCGAGGCGCCCCCCTCGGCGGTTACGACTCGGTAAGAGCGCCTGAAGAAATGGCGGACGCTCTCGAGAACGTCCTTCTCGTCGTCGACGACCAGCAGCGTGGGGCGAGGTTCTTCCATCGCCGGTTCAAGCTCCGTCGGGTTCGGGCAGGCTTCCGCCGAGGCGGCGGACTTCCGCCTCGAGGCTGGAGATGCGTTGTTTCAGCTGCCCGACCTCGGAGAGCAGGGCCTGGCCTTGCTCTCCGTTGCAGACGAGGCGGTCGTATTCGGCGGCGGCCTGGCGGACCGCGTCGATCAGCTCTTCGGGCTGCCAGGGCTTCTTGAGGAACTGGTAGATGTGCCCCTGGTTGATCGCGTCGATGATCGACTCCAGGTCGGCGAAGCCGGTGAACAGCATCCGGACCGCCTTGGGGTGCCCGGCCTTGATCAGCTTGAGGAGCTCGACGCCCGTGACTCGCGGCATCCTCTGGTCGGTCATGATGATGTGCACCTCTTCCTCCTGCATGATCCGGACTCCCTCACGGGCGTCGTTCGCCGTGAGGACCCGGAACTCGCGTCTGAGGAGGTTGTGCACCGAGTCGCAGACGTCGGGCTCGTCGTCGACGACCAGGAGAGTGTGCTTGGTGACTGGCTTCATCGGCTCCAGCTTTCGAGAAATCGGGACATCGGAGGGGCCACCTCGGCTCAGGTCTTCTGCGGCAGGAGGACCCGGAAGCAGGTGCCCTGGCCGGGACACGACTCGACCTCGATCCGTCCGCCGTGGCCGCTGACGATCCCGTGCGAGATGGACAGTCCCAGCCCGGTCCCTTCTCCCACCGGCTTGGTGGTGAAGAACGGATCGAACAGCCTGGGGATGTCCTCGGCGGCGATTCCCGGCCCGTTGTCACGGATCTCGACGGCGAGATGGTCGTCGAGCGTGGCGGTACGCACCTCGATCAGGCCGCCGCCGGAGGGCCTGAATTGCTCGACCGCCTGCACGGCGTTGATGAGCAGGTTGAGCACGACCTGGCTGATCTGGTTCGCGACGCAGACAACCCTGGGCGGGCCCTCGTGCCGGGTCGAGACCTCGACGCCGTGCCGCCTCAGCCGGCCGCGTACCATCTCGAGCGCCCCCTCGACGAGGTCGGGGAGCTGGACCTGCTCCATCTTGGGGGGCGAGGTGCGGGCAAGCCCTCGCAGGTTCGAGACGATGTTGGCCACGCGCTGCACCCCCTCGCGGGTACGGGCCAGCATCTTCGGCAGGTTGTCTCGGACATATTCCCAGTCCAGGTCCTCGGAGATCTCGGCGATCCTGGCCGTCACCTCGGGGGCCACGGCGGCCAGGCGGTCGCGGGCTTGCTCGTAAGTGTTAACCATGTCGAGGATGCCCGCGAGGTCCCGGTCGAGCACCGCCAGGTTGTTGGCCACGTAGGCCAGAGGGTTGTTGATCTCGTGGGCCACGCCGGCGCTGAGCAGACCGATCGAGGCGAGCTTCTCCGACTGTCCGAGCATCGCGCGCATCCGCTGACGCTCCGTCTGGTCGCGGATGGAGCCCAGGAGTTGCAGTTCGCCTCCCAGGTCAACGGCGCTGAGCGAGATCTCCAGCGGGAAGGTCGAGCCGTCCTTACGCAGGCCGGTCATCTCCAGAGTCCGGCCGACGTCGCGCCCTTCCTGCACCCCCTCGGGGATGAGCATGGACATGTCCTGGCCGACGACCTCGGCGGCATCGAATCCGAAGATGTGCTCGGCGGCGGGGTTGAAGAGCGTAATCTTGCCGCGACGATCGGCGACGATCACCGCATCGATGCTCCCCTCGGTGAGCTGGCGGTAGCGGCCTTCCGAGAATGCCAACTCGCGGTTCTTGGCCTCGACTTCCTGTAGCAGGGCCGTCGCGCGGGCCTCGCTGGCGACCAGGGCTTGCTCGGTCCGCTTGCGGTCGGTGATGTCCTGCACCGTGCTGCGGATCGAGATCGGCCGGCCTTGCTCGTCGAGGTGGAACCGTTCCTCGATCGAGACGGACAGCCGACGGCCGTCGGCTGTCTGATAGGTCCGCTCGATCGGCTTTAACGGGAGCTCGCCTCGAAACTTCCTCGCGACGGCCTGGCGGGATAGCTCACGGTCCTCCTCGACCACGAAGTCGAAGATCGGCCGGCCGATCATCGACTCGCGTGAGCAGCCCAGCATCTCGCATTCGGTCTGGTTGACCGCCAGGATCTGCCCGTCGGGGCCGATCTCGTGGTAGCCGAACGGGGCCTGGTCGAAGAGTTCTCGAAACCGGTGCTCGCTCTCGCGCAGGGCCCGCTCGGCGGCGCGACGCACCCGGATGTCGGTGATGAAGGCAAGGAATCCGCGGGGGCGGTCGTTGTCGTCGAGGTCCAGGTCGACGATCGCCTCGACCGCGACGAGCCCCCCCTCCTTGTGGCGGTATTCCTTTTCATAGCGGGCGGGTTTGCCGGTCGCGAGCACCGAGAGAAGGGCCTGGCCGCGTGCCTCGTTCCAGGCCGTCGGGGTGATGTCGTGGACGGTCCGGTCGCGAAGCTCGTCCAGGGTATAGCCGACGAGGGCTTCGAACGCGGGGTTCGCGTAGGTGATCCGGGCGTCCACGTCGGCGGCGATGAACGGCTGAGAGCTGCGGTTGAGCATCCGGACGAGCGCACCGGTGCGGTCGGCCCAGGAGCAGGCCGAATCCACGGCGGCTGGCATCCCTTGCTCGCGCAATTCGTCCGTAGGCCCCGTCGGTGCCACGTTGCCCGCCTCCCTCGACCGGTTCTCGTCCGCAGTCTGACCCCGAAAGACACTATAACCGGCCAGTGCCTTTCGACTCGACCCCAACCCGGTCTGGCTCGAGACTCGGGCTCGGACCAGGTTCCGTCGCTTCTCAAACGCCGTCGGCTGTCCGGATCTCGGCCAGAGACGAGCCGGAAATCGCCCGAGGCTTCGACGACTGACGCCGCAGAACCCTGGGCCGGGCCGGGATAACGGTCGTCGAGCGGGACGAGGATGAGGGGGCCGACGCGGCGAAGGTGCGGGCCGTCGTCGAGGAGGGGGGGGGCGGCGATACGATCGTCGCGGCTTTCGCGAGGATCGATGATGCGGCTCGCGCCGAGGTCGAGGAGGTTGCCAGGGCCGAGCTGTTCGGCGCGGGCAGGTCGGCCCCTGCGACGCCGAAGACGCGGACGACGACCCCGTCGAGGCTCTGGCGGATGATCCACTGTGCCGACTGCGGCCGATAGACGGCGATGTCGGCCTTGCCGTCCCCGTCAAAGTCGCCCACGATCGGGAGGTCGGAACTGCCCGCGGCGCCCCAGATGACCGAGCTGAGCCCGCCGCCCGACATCCGGAAGAACCAGGCGGCCGAGCCCGGGCTGTAGACGGCGATGTCGGCCTTGCCGTCGCCGTCGAAGTCAGCCGGCATCGGCACATCGCCGCCGCCGGCCACGCCCCAGACGACCGACATGGGCGCCGCACCGCCCGAGTAGCGGACGAACCAGGTGGCCGTCGAGGGGTTGTACACGGCCAGGTCCGCCTTGCCGTCGCCGTCGAAGTCGGCCGCCGCGGGAATGTCACCACCGCCGGCCACGCCCCAGACGATCGACGCGGGCGCGGCACCGCCGGAATAGCGGATGGTCCAGGTGGCCTGGCTCGGGCTGTAGACGGCGATGTCTCCCTTGCCGTCGCCGTCAAAGTCGCCCACGACCGGCCTCGTATCGCCGCCCGCCACCCCCCAGACCAGGCTATTCACCATTGGATTTGCGGCGGTCGTCCGGCTGAACCACTGAGCGGTCTGAGGCCGATAGACCAGCAGCTCGGCCTTGCCGTCGCGGTCCAGATCGCCGCGCATCGGGATGTCGCCGCTGCCCGCCGCCCCCCATACAAAGGACTGGATCGGCCCTCCCGATGAGCTTCCGACCGTCCAGACGCCCGAGCTCGCCCGGTAGGTCACCAGATCCGCCTTGCCGTCGCCGTCGAAGTCTCCCGTCGGTCCGACGACGAACACCGCGAACGAGGCGCCTGCGGCCGACGGATTCCCCGCCAGGTCGGTGGCACGCACTCGCACCGAGCTGGCGTACAACGGCAGCGAAGCCCAGGGCTGGACGACGTACGAGCCGTCGGTGGCGGACGCCCTGGCCGAGCCGATCACCAGTCCCTGGGCGTCGATCAGCTCGACCGAGGAGCCCACCGCGGCCAACCCGGCGAACCTGGGCCGTCGCACCGCGGTGACTCCATCGCCGGCAATGCCCGTGTCGTCTGCTAGAAACAGCGTAGGTGCGGCGGGCGTCGCGGGCGGGGCGGTCATGATCGTGAGCGACAACCTGGCCCCGACCTCGCTCGTATTCCCGGCGACGTCGACCACACGCACCGCCAGCGAGTTGCCCCCCTGGGGCAGGGGCGCCGCCGGACGGACCAGATAAACGCCGGATCCGTCCGCAACCGTCGAACCGAGCACCACGTCGGGCCTGGCCGGGTCGACCAGTTGCACCGTCAGGCCGCCGGCAACGACACCCGTCAGCCTGGGCTGCACGACGTTGGTGATCCCATCCCCCCCCACGCCGCTGTCATCTCCCGGGAAGAGCGTCGGCGCGAGCGGCGCGGCGGGCTTGCCATTCAGGACGACCAGCGAGAACGACGGGCTGAGGACGCCGAGATTCCCCGCCGCGTCGACGACGCGTGTTCGATAGGTGGATGTCCCGTTGATCAACGGAGACGGAACCCGGATCGTGTACACACCCGACCCCGACGCCAGCCCCGTTGCGATGATCGAACCGGCCGAATCGACGAGCTGCACCTCGGTTCCCGCCGTCGCCGAGCCCGTCAGCCTGGGCTGGACGACGTTCGTGATGCCGTCGCCGACCGTGCCGCTATCGTCGGCCGCCAGTAAGCCGGGCGTCCCGAGGGTGGCGGGCAGGCTCGCCTTGATCGTGAGAGAGAACGCCTGGCTTAATCGTCCCTGATTCCCGGCGATGTCCACGCTCCGGGCAAAGAGGGTGTAAGTGCCGTCGGCGAGCGCCGCGACGGGACGCGCCGTGTAGGCCCCCGAGGAGTTGGCCACGGTGGTCGCGACGATGTTCAATGATGCGTCGACGATCTGGACCGTCAGCCCAGTGACGGCCGAGCCCGTCAGCCTGGGCTGGGCCACGTTCGTGATGCTGTCGCCGGGTGTCGCGCTGTCATCGATCGCCAGCAGGGTCAACGAGGTGGGGGCCGCCGGTTTCGTGCCGAGGTAGGTCACCGCCACGAACGGGCCCGATGCGCCAGCCGTACCCGAGGGGTCGGTCTGATTGACTGAGTATTGATGGACGCCATCGGCGATCGGCCCCGGATCGGCCAGTGGCCCGGGGCCGACCCGGCTGGCCACGATCAGGCCGTCTCGCATCAGGCTCGCGGTGTTGCCGGCCACGATCCCCGCCAGATCAAAGACTGGCTGGGCGACATTCGTGATCGAGTCGGAATTGCTCGAGCCCGAGTCACTGCCCGGCTGGAGCGTCGGAGCGAGCGGCGCGACGGGGGGGATCGGCTGGACGACACGGGCCAGGAAGACGCTTACGGCTCCGACGGCGGGCAATGATCCCACCCCGCCGAACTGCGCAGGGCCGGCATAGTTCCCAGCGATCCAGGCATCGCCGCCGGGAGTTATTCCCAGGCCGAATGCGACGTCGTTGCCAGTGCCGCCCGCCTGGAGGACGCCATAGAGCGAGCCCGAGCCGCTGTAGGTGGCGAGAAAGACGTCGTACTGCCCAGCGCTTGTTCTGGAGACGGCCGCTCCGGCCGGATTGAAGTTCGCCGTGCCGGAAAAGAAGCCGTCGACGAAGATGCGGCCCCCCGCGTCGACCGCCAGGCCGAGGCCGCCGGAGCTTCCCCCCGCCTGCTCCTGGACCTGCCGGACCCAGGAGAGCGATCCGGTCGGGCCGACAACAGCGACGAAGCCGTCGAAGTCGCCGCCCGAAGTCAAGGTTGACGCGGAGCTCGACGGATCGAAGACGACCGAGCCGCTGAACGACCCGGTAACGATCACTCGGTTCGCCCCATCGACGGCCACGGCATTCGCCTGATCGAAGTCGGTCGAGCCGAACCCCCTGACCCAGAGCAAATTCCCCAGGCTGTCGAGCTTCTGAACGTAGGCGTCACGACCGCCCGCGCCGGCGAGCAGCACCTGGCCGGGCCCCGGATCGAAGTCCACCGTCCCCGCATAGAAGCCGACGTTGATGACGCTGCCCAGCCCGTCGAACGCGAGTCCGGTCGCCTGAGCCACCGATGACGCCGAGCCGGCCGTGGACACCGCCCAGCGGAGCTGGCCGTCGGGCCCGAGCCTGGCAACGAACTGTTCTGTGCGGTAACCGGCGTCGAACGTGGCGCCCATCAGGCCGGACTGGCCCGTGAACGAGCCTGCGAAGGCGACGTCTCCGGTCGCTGGGTCCACGGCGATCGAGGTCGCCTGGTTGTACGCGTACGAGCCGTTGGTCCCCGCCACGACCGCGGACCAGGCGAATGCCCCCGAGGACGTGAGCTTGAGGACATAGGCGTCGTAGCTGTCGGCGGCCGTCGTCATGAGGTGCGTGCCGGCCCCCGGGTCGAAGTCGACCGAGCCGTTGTAGACTCCCGAGATCAGAAAGTTCCCCTGGGCATCGAGGGTCACGGCCGAGCCCTGCGAGAACGCCGACGGGGTCATCCCGGCCAGAGTCTTCGCCCAGACGAGGGACCCGTCCGCCGAGAACTTGGCGGCGAAGCCGTCGCGCATCCCCGAGTTGGTCAAGTTCAACGGGCTGGCCGTCGTCCCGAAATTCGCCGTGCCCAGGACCGAGCCGACCACGACGACATTGCCGGCGGCATCCCCGGCCGTGGCGTTGATCTTCAGGTCAACATACGATTCGGAATGGGCGACCCCCAGGCCGATCGCCAGGGCGAAGTCGGCGACCGGGGCTCTGCGAGCCTCGAGCGATTCGAGTGCGATCCTGGCGCGATGGGGGTTCCGGCGCGAGCTCATCGATGGGTCCTTCCGCGTGGCATTGCGCCGGGCCGTCGCCGGGATGGCCCGGCGGGGCTAGAAAAGGATAGGGGATGGAAGCACGGCCTGCAAACCGTGGATGCAAGGAATCGACCCGGCTGTGATCCCGACCGAGCGGGCCATTCACGGCAGCCCACGGCGGCGATAGTCGTCCCTTGCCGCCGCCTGCAAGGAGATGCGATCATGATCGCTTCCGATGGGGACTGCGCCCGCCCGCCCAGGGCGCAATGCCCCGTCTCCGGGCACGTGGCCCATCCGCATCGGATCGGAAAGAGAAATTGGATGGCGGGGACCACCCTTCCCCCAAAGCCGCGGCAGGCGACCGACGATGCCCGCGGCCCCGCGGGGTCCCCGTCCCCGCACCTTTCGGCAGTCGGAGGAGTTTCCCGGCATGTGGGCGTTGACCTTGCCAGACATCGGCGTCCTTGCTTGGACGGTCCTGTTCCTGGTGATCCTGGAGGGCCTTCTCAGCGCGGACAACGCCCTGGTTCTCGCCGTGATGGTCCGCCACCTGCCCAAGGAGGGGCAGAAGCACGCGCTGCGCTACGGGATCATCGGCGCATTCGCCTTCCGCGCGATCGCGGTGCTCTTCGCGGCGTCGCTGCTAGACTACTGGTTCCTCAAGCTGTTCGGCGGCCTCTACCTGCTCTATCTGGCGATCGGCCACCTGTTCTCAGGGGACCACGGCAGTGAAGGTGGCACCGCGAGCCGCCCGGGGTACGGCTTCTGGCGGACGGTTTTCAACGTCGAGGTCGCCGACATCGCCTTCTCGATCGACTCGATCCTCGCCGCGGTGGCCATGGCCGACGGCCTGCGTGAAGACCTCCGCGACACGGTAATCGCCAACATCCTGGGTTTCGACCTGACCATCGAGCTGGCGGTGGTCTACGCCGGCGGCATCCTCGGCATCATCACCATGCGATTCGTCGCCGGCTATTTCCTGATCCTGCTGGAGCGCTTCGCGGGGCTTGCCGCCGGGGCCTACGTGCTGGTCGCCTGGATCGGCCTGAAGCTCGTCGGAGAGGGCATCCACACCGCGCTTCATCCCACCGGGCTCAGGGGCAAGCACATCGACCTGCCCGCGGGCGACTGGCGGCTGGGCCTGCCCGAGTCCGTCCGCAACTTCGCCTTCGAGATGCCCGACTGGCTCTTCTGGGGCGGGATGATCTCAATCCTCATCGCCAGCATGCTCTACCGGCCCAAGGCCGGGCCGCATCATGGGGACGAGATCCTGACTGAGATCGCCGAGGGCGACAAGCAGGCCTGATCTCCGAGGCTTCGGGGCAACCGAAACGACCGCGGGCGGGCCCCTCCAAACTGGAGGGGCCCGCCCGCGTTGCGTTCGGTTTCAGGCGTCCGAGGTCACTCGGAGGCCGGGGTCGCCGTGGTGCCGGCCTTGGAGGCGGCGGCACGCTCGGCACGCTCGACCTTGCGGGCGGACCGGGCGGCGCGGCGTTCGGCCTTGGCGGCCTTGGCCTGCTCGCTGGTCGCGTTGCCGGACGGGAACCGCTCCTTGAGGCGGACGGCCTTGCCGGTCCGGTCGCGGAGGAAGTACAGCTTGGCCCGGCGAACCTTGCCGGATCGCTTCACGACGATGTCGGCGATGCGCGGCGAGTGGAGCGGGAACTTACGCTCGACGCCTTCGCCCTGCACGATCCGGCGGACGACGAACATCTCGCGGGTCTTCTCGCCCGAGCGGGCGATGACGACGCCGTTGAAGATCTGGATGCGCTCCTTCTCCCCTTCCAAGATGCGCACGTGGACGTCCACGGTGTCGCCGATCTCGAACTTGGGGAGCGTCGCCTTCATGCTGGATTGTTCGACCAGCTCCATCAAACGGTTCTGCATGGGTTACTCCGTCCGCCCCGGTGCGCCGGCGTGGCCGGGCTCTTCGGGGGGGGATTGCGGTGTTCGGTCGTCGGTCTCGGGTCGGGCGTCGGCCTGCGGTTGGCCCGTCGGCTTCGCCCTCTTCGGTGTTTTCGGTCCCGTGGCGGTCGGAACGACCAGGTCGCCCCGGCGTTCGGCGGTGCGGATCCGGCCCTGCTCGCGTCTCCAGCGGTCGATCGCGGCGTGGTCGCCATTCAAGAGGACCTCCGGCACGGCCCGGTCCCTGTACTCGCGCGGACGCGTGTAGTGGGGATATTCCAGGCCGGTCTCGGGCCCGAACGACTCGTCCAGGGCGCTCTCGGCATCGCCGAGGACCCCCGGGATCAGCCGCATGACGGCGTCGACCAGGACCATGGCCGGCACTTCGCCGCCGGACAGGACATAGTCGCCGATGGACACGAGCTCGGGCTCCAGCACGTCGAGGATGCGCTCATCGAACCCTTCATAGCGGCCGCAGAGCAGGACCAGGCGGCTTGAGCCGGCAAGGTCGCGGACCAACGCCTGGTCGAGCCGCCGGCCTTGCGGGGTCAGGGCGATGAGTCGGCCGGGGTCTTCACCCTTGGCCCTCACCGCCTCGACCGCCGCGACGACCGGGGGGGCCATGAGCACCATGCCGGGGCCGCCGCCGAAAGGGCGGTCGTCCACCTGCTTGTGCCGGCCCTCGGCCCACTGGCGGATGTCCCAGAGTCCCACCTCGACCAGTCCCCCCGCGATCGCCCGGCCCAGGATGCTCTCGGACAGGAAGCCCTCGAACAGCCCTGGGAAGAGCGTCAACAGGTCGAACCGGATCGCGGGCGGGGACATAGGGCGGGTCGCTTTGCTGCCTGACTGGTCGGGTCGATTCGCCGCGTCTCGGTACGTGCCGGTTCCGGCTCAGGCGGTGGGCGGGGTGGCCGTCGAGGTCGCGACGGGGGCCGAGGCCAGGGTCGGGGCCAGCGAGGCGGGGGCGACCGGGGTGGGCTCGGGGAGCTTCCAGTCTTCGCCCGGCTTGGGCTTGACGATGCCGTGACGATCCAGGATCGACTGGACCTTCTCGCTCGGCTGGGCGCCGACGGAGAGCCAGTAGCGGATCCGGCTGGCGTTCAGCACGGCGCGCTTGTCAAGCTCGCGGACCATCGGGTCGTAGTGCCCCAATTCCTCGATCGCCTTGCCGTCGCGGGGGGACCGGGCGTCCATGGCGCAGATGCGGAAGAAGGGGCGGTGGAGACGGCCGAACGACTTCATGCGGAGGCGGACCACTCGAGACTCCTACACTTCGAACACGGCTCGGACGCATGGCGAGACACGTCGGAGACCCCACATTAGGACGAGGCCGCGTCCCGAGCCGCGGCGGCCTCGCGCCTCGGCCGTCCCGGTCGTCGGGGTTTCTCCCGACGAGAGCCAGGTCGGCCTCGGTCATCTCCTGATCGGACGGCGAACGTGCACGGACTGGCCCGGCGGGGCGAACGGTGGTCGCCGGCCGGGCCTCTTTGGCTTGGTGGCCTCGTCAGGTGGGACGGGCGGGGTTGTTGGGGTCGCTTCCCTTGCCGTCCTTCATCTCTCGGCGGCGCTTGCGCTCTTCCTTCTCGCGGTCTTTCTTCAGCTTCTCGCGTTCCTTGGGGCTGAGCCGCTTGCCGGAGCCCATCTTGGGGGCAAACAGCTTGGCCCCCGGATTGAAGGCGCCGGCGTGGCCCATGCCCGAGAGGGCGCGGATCTTGTCGAGCATCGACATCTGGGCCATCTGCTTGACGACCGAGGCCATCGCGTCGAACTGCTTGACCAGGCCCGAGATGTCCGACGGGTCGACGCCCGCTCCGGCGGCGATCCGGCGCCGACGGCCGATGTCGATCTTGGCCGGGAACGCCCGCTCGTCGGGCGTCATGCTGTCGATGATCCCCTGGATCCGCTTGACCTCGCCGTCGGCGTCCATCGAGTCGAGGTCGACGGGCATGGCGCTCAGGCCGGGGATCATCTTCATGAGGTCGCGGACCGACCCCATCTTCTTCATCTGGACGATCTGCTGGCGGAAGTCGTTGAGGTCGAACTTCCCCTTGGCCAGCTTCTCTTGCTGACGCTTTGCCTCGTCCTCGTCGACCACCTTCTGGGCCGACTCGACCAGGCCGACGATGTCGCCCATGCCCAGGATCTGGCCGGCGATGCGCTCGGGGTTGAAGGCCTCGAGTTTGTCGAGCTTCTCCCCTTTGCCCACGAACTTGACCGGAACTCCCGTCACCTTCCGGACCGACAGGGCCGCGCCGCCGCGTGCGTCGCCGTCGAGTTTGGTGAGGATGACCCCGTCGAGTTCCAGGGCCTTGTTGAAGGTCGAGGCCGAGGCCACCGCATCCTGGCCGGTCAGCGCGTCGCAGACGAAGTAGACGTGCTGCGGCTTGACCTTCTTCTCGATCTGCTGCAGCTCGCGCATCAGGTCGTCGTCGACATGAAGCCGGCCGGCGGTGTCGAGAATGATGGTGTCGCGGCCCAGGCGGTTGGCGGCGAGGATCGAGTCTTGGCAGACCTTGACCGGGTCGGCCGTGGACCCGTCGGACCCGTGGACCGGGACGTCGAGCTGCTTGCCGATCACCCGGAGCTGCTCGACGGCCGCGGGCCGCTGCAAGTCGGCCGCCACGAGCAAGGGCTTGCGACCCTGGTCAGAGAGGAGCTTGGCGAGCTTGCCGCAGGTGGTCGTCTTGCCCGCCCCCTGGAGCCCGCAGAGCATGATGATCGTCGGCCCGGTCTTCTCGAATCGGATCGAAGGGTCGCTCGGCCCCATCAGCTCGATCAGCTGATCGTGGACGATCTTGACGATCTGCTGCTCGGGCCTGACGCTCTTGATCTGCAGGGTGCCGATGGCCTGGTCGGTCACCTTGGCCATGAACTCGTTGACCACGTCATAATTGACGTCGGCCTCGAGCAGGGAGGATCGAACCTCGCCGAGCCCGTCGCGGATATTGGCTTCGGTCAGCACGCCGCGGGTGCGGAATCGCCCGAACGCGTTGGCCATCCGTTTCTGTAGGTCGTCGAACATGGGCGAAGTCCGGGCGAGAGGCGAGGAAGCAAGAATCAAGCAATGTAACGACCGGCGGCCGTCCCGACAAGATCAGGGTCTCGGCTTTCGTTCCGGTTTGACCTGAGGTTCTCGCGTTGAGGCTTAACCTTGACTCGGATGCGCTGCAAGCTGCCATTTTGGCGTTTGGGTTCGTTTCGTTTTCAAGCTCCAACACGTTCTGAGCAATATACACGTTCGATGCGGTGTTCTTAAGTCGTTAAAATTTAATGACTTGAGGAAAAATCTGTGCGAGAGATCCTTATTTTTACTAGGTGATTTCGGTCGGTGGAAGCAAAAACGAAAATCCTTGATTTCAATTGAGGACACATGGTTTTGGTGAAATGGTTCCGCGCAACCATGCTGCTCTTGGTCTTCGTGGCCTTGGGGTCGGGATGGAAGCGGAGACTGGGCCGGGCAAAGATGGGACTGCACTCACTTGGCGAACCTCGCATGGCTGGTGGGAGTGACCTCCTGCGATCAGACGTGCTCGGCAGGGCATTCCAGGCGATCGCGTGATGGGACAGTCTCTCTCGCGGCAAGATCATTCTCAGCGTGGAATGCCTGTCGAAGGGCCTCCTCTTCGGCGTGCCCGTCGACGCCACGTTCTTCGGCGTCCGGAGGGGGGCCAGCGGGCCCCCACAATCCGCTCAAATTTACTTCGCCCAGCCCACGTAGATGTTGCCACTCAGTTCGCTGAATCGTCTGAGTTCGTATCCATGATTCTCCAAGGGATCAAAGACATTGAAGTATTCGTTTGATGGCTCGCCGACTCCATACACGACTCGAGTGTGCCCCATTGCATTGCCAGGGGATCCGGACATCAGCACGAGATGGCCCTTTGTTTTCAACTTTTCCAGGGCGAAACAATAAGTAAAATCCACCGCGGGCATCAGTTTCAGGGTAATCCCAATCTCGAGGAACACGTCGATCATGTGTTCTTCACGTAAGGCGTTGTCACTGTCGAGTTTGCCGGCGGCCTTGAACTTTTTCACCAATTCTTCGACGGTGGTATTACCACGCTTTGTGCCCTGTAGCCATGAGGCCGAACCAGCAGCCCAACAAAGAAGGCCCTTCTGCTGGATATCTCCGGGGGCCTCTAATTTGAACGGCGCATCCGTCGAGAAACCGGGGCATAAGGGTTTTTCAACCTGATATTGTCCCTTGTAGTAGCTCGACTCATACCAGGTCTTGTTGGGGGGAGGTGTGGGCGTCAGCGGTCGTGACCAGCTTTCGCGGGTCGCCGAGTCGTTCCACGAGAGATTCACCAACGTCGAGGTGGAGGCCCAGGTGCCCACGCCTTTCTCCGCGCCCTTCAGATCCTGCCAGGTTACTCTCCCACTTGGGTGGAACTCATACTCCCAGGTCCAAGGGTCGGGCCTGCCGATTGGCCGTACCTTGACGATCCATTTGCCGATCAGCACGTCCAGATCGCCGCCCATGTTTCGTCTCCACTCATTGTAAGCAAAAACGTAGCAACACCAATTCTATCGTATTAGTGTACACCTGCGTATCCGTGACATCAGTCTAGCTGTTTGCTCGATCGGTGGCAACATGTTCGAGGCTTACCGATCCGAGTGACTGAACCACTCGACGGAACTTCGAACGACGATCGATCTCCAACATCTCGGCAGCGTCGAGGTCGAGCATGAAACGCCGGTCGATCGCACCGCGGACGCCCTCGGCCGATTCTATGGTTTGCCGATAAGGAGCCCGCCATCGATCGCACTCGAAGCGATCCCGTCGTCTGCATGGCGAGATCGCGAAGGCCGGGACGACCAGTTGAATTCGCCATCCATCATCGTCCCGCTCCGGAAGGATCGGACGATCAACGCGGCAGCGGTGCTCGCCCTCAGTTCCGTTGATCTCACTCCTGGCGATGAATCCAACGACGTCTTCGGGCAGGCATCACAGCTCCAACGGGTCGGTGTCCGGTCGATCCATCAGTTCAGCGACCCGAAGATCGAACCCGAGGTTGTCCTCCGCCGAACATTACAGGCGGCGATTCATGAGGCGGGCCACATGCCGGGGATCCGGCATGCCACACTCAACGAGTGCGGAATGAACGAGTCGGATCAGGTCGATGAGTTGGATTGACGACCGATGCTTCTCTGCCCCGCGTGCGAGATGAAGACGTGGTGGTCCTGTTCGATCGAGCCCACGGGCCGAGATCAAAAGCTGGACGAATTCGCCGGGGCGAACAGCTCCGAGGCGGAGGGAATCCTCTGGCGGAAGTCAGGAGCCGCGTCAAATCCCGATCATGATTGTGGCACCGGGTCGGATGTCGCACATAGGAAATGAGGGCAGGTCGACACGGAGCCGGCCCGGGTCAGCCTTGCGGTTCAGCCGGATCAAGCGGGCGGCAGGTCCTCGAACGGGATGTCGATGATGGGGTAATCGTTCCAGATCTTGTAGTCGAAGTGCCACCACTCGGTGTCGATGACGTTGAATCCTTCGGCCTCCATCGCGTTTCGGAGGAGGTCGCGGTGCCAGCGCTGGCGGGAGGTGCCGCCGGGGTAGCCGGGGAATGAGCGGTCGGAGAACTCGTCGTAGCCTCCCGTCATCTCGATCGGTTGCTCGTTGGCCAGGTCGCAGAGGGTCAGGTCCACGGCGCAGCCTCGGTTGTGCTTCGATCCCTTGGCCGGATCGGCGACAAAAATGTGTTGCGCCGGCGGGGTGGCCTCGCGGAACAGCTTGGTCACCCGCCAGGGACGATATGCGTCGTGTATGAGGAGGCCGTACCCCTTGGGTGCAAGGCCGGCCTGGACCCTCGCGAGTGCCTCGGCGGCCGGTCGCTGCATCAAGGCCCTCGCCGAGGTGTAGAGCGGCGTGCTCAGGAAATTGTTGGTCGTCGCGTAGCGGATGTCGAGCTTGAGGCCGGGCACGACGGCGATCAGGTCGACCAGGTCGGCTTTCCTGGGTTTTTCGGGCTCGGAGGGGGGCTTCATCTCTGCCGTCTCGAGACGGATCTCAGCGGCGGATCGGACCGGTGTGATCCGGAACGTCTTGCCATTCTCGCCGTCAATCGAGCGACGCTTGAAGGACACGCTCGCGGCCTCCACCGCGGTGGCCCGGCCGCTGGAGTCGCGGCGAAAGATCAGTTTTTCACCCTGGTACAGGCCGGCATCGGGGAAGGCATAAATGTCCGGTTCCTCTTGCGTCAACGGATAGAGAAAGAACCACTCAATCAAGGCGTGCAGCCGACCTTCCTTCTCGAGGATGTAGAGGACATTGTGATCCCAGCCGTACTCGCCGATCAGGCCGTTGAACGCTTCGGGAGGGGCAGGGGGGAGCCCATCGGCGACGCGCTCAAAGATCGTGTCGCCGAGGCGAAGTTTGCCCCCTTCCGGAATGATCCGGGGGCTGAAGCCGACGAGCAGGTCATCGCCGACGAGGTCGTCGCCCGAGCTTCGAAGCTCGACCCGTTCTCCACCTTCCCCCCGCTCCATCCAGAGCCGTCCTTGGAGTTCGAGGAGGTCGAACGTGCGACCTCCCGAGGCCCGATAATGGCCGGCGAGTCGCTTCGCCAGGCCCGAGGCGAGCGGGGTCGTCGTCTCGATCGCGGGCAGCGGCTTGTCCTCGCGGGCGGCGAGCATCTGGCCGAGCGAGAGGCCGGCGATCCGAGAGGTCAGGCCGTTGGCGCAGTCCCGGGCTGCGATCACGACCACGCCGAGCTTCTCGTCGGGCAAGGCCGAAAGCTCGGTTGCAAAGCCGTAGATCGCACCGCCGTGGCCGATCCGCCGATGTCCATTGAACTCACCAATCGAGAATCCGAGTCCGAACCCCCGCGTGTCTTCGGGGCGTCCGGCGAACTGGACCTTCCACATCTCGGCGAGGGTTTCTGGCCTGAGAATTGACCCGTTCGCCCCGTTCCCGCCGGCGAAAAGAGCCTTCATGAATCGGCCGAGATCGATGACGGTCGTGTACATGCAGCCGGCCGGGCTGGTCCCGAGCTCGAAGGTCGGCGAGCGGAACTCACGGCCGTGGTAGGTCCACATCGTCGAGGCGGCCAGGTCCCTGGCCAGTTCGGGCGTCGGGGCGAAGCCGCTGCGGGACATCCCGAGCGGCTTGAGGACCCGATCGGCCACCAGGGGGACGAACGGCATACCCTCGACCTTCGAGAGCGCAAGGCCGACTGCGGCGATCGCCGCGTTCGAGTACTTCAAGCGGGTGCCGGGCGGGTAGACCAAGGCGGTGCCGTTGAGACTGGAGACGGTCGCTTCCAGGGTCGGCGAGGTCGGATCAAAGTAATGGCCGACGGGGGACTCGCGGACGAGGCCCGAACGGTGGGCCATCATCCGACGGAGCGTGATGGTCTCGGTCGCCGGGCCTTTCGGCGCGAAGTCGGGCAAGTATTTCGTGACGGGAGCGTCGAGGTCGATCTTCCCTTGCTCGACGAGCTGCATCACGGCGACGTCAGTGAAAAGCTTGGACACCGACCCGACCCGATAAACGGTGTCGGCTGTGGCGGGGACCTTGCCAGCAATGTCCGAGAAGCCATAGCCCCTGGACCAGACGATCGCCTGGTCGTCGACGAGGGCGATCGAGAGGCTCGGGATCTTCTTCTGGACGACCTCGCGGGCGATGAAGGCGTCGAGCGCGGCGACGGCCGCCTCGTACCGTTTCGGAGGGGCTTCGGGCGGGCCGGCGAACGTACGGGCCGGCCCGAGACAGGCGAAGGCCAGGAAGATCAAGGTCGGACGACACCGGCGTCGGAGCTCGGTCGCGGCGGGCAGATCGGCCATCGGGTATGTACCTCCTCGATCCGGGTGTGCGAGCAGTTGTTCGCGTTGTCGAGGGGCGACGACCCGAACAGAGCCTGTCTCGCGATGAGGTTGCTGGGGCCCGTGCCCCGTGAAAAGCCGTTTGGGAATGGGCAGAGTGGATTTCCCATGGGCAACCCAACATTCTGGTCGTGCCAACGAAAGGCAGCCAGGCCGAGCGGATTGGAGCCATATCCTTCGCACCGGGAGGCTTCTTAACCCGGTCATGATGCCCGTGTGGCTTGACCATCTTGTCAGGCCGCGAGGGCGAGCCCAGCCCGAACTTGTCTTTTCGATCATCACGGAGGAACGCTGCCGGCTCGATGGATCGACTCATCGAGAACGACAGGCCGAGGAATGTGAGCGGCCGGGATCCCTCGGCGAAATCCCGGCCGCTCACCTCAATTTCGATCGAGAAAACCCGGGGATTCTGCCCCTGAATCAATATCGAAGCGTGGCTGCCACCCCGGTCTTGGTCGGCATCTTGTCGGCGGGGACGATGACCACTTCTCCGCCGGTTTTCAGCACGGCCTCGGCAAAGTCGTCGAACAGGTCGTCGATCGCGGGGTCTTTCAGCGGCTGGATGTGGATCTCGCCGGTCGCGGCGTCGAAGCGTCCGGGGCTGATGCGGTCGGCCTCGACGAGGAGGGTGCCGACCCGGCCGGCGACGATGGCCTTGGCCACGTCGTGGGGATTATCAAGCCCGTGTTCGTGCGCGGAAGCGGCGAGGTAGGCGTCGGAAAGGTGGGCCAGGCGGGCGAAGTAGATCGGCTCGACGGCCTTCCAGACGTCGTCCCTCAACTGCTCGGCCGAGAGGGCCGACGGGTTGATCGAAACTCCCGCACTCTGGAGGAACGGGTTGTGACTCAGCTTTCGGAACTCGGCGTGATATTCGGTCAGCGCGGCCAGGATCAGCGGCAGGCCCGAGGGGCGTGAGAAGTTCGCGAGGACCTCGCGATCGATGGCCCTGAAGAATCGCTCCGTGTCCTTCTTCACCTCGTCTTCCCTGCCCCCATGGCCGTGGATGACCGCCGGTGCGACGCCGTTGCCCGACTGCAATCCTCCCGCGCCACTTCCTGCTCCTGCACCCGCTCCTCCGCCGTTCATGACCACGGCGACCGCCATGTGCGGCTCGGTCTTCTCCTCGCCGACGGTGTGCTTGAGCGTCATCGGCAGGTCGCCGGTGTCCAGCTCAACGAGCAGGTCCCGGTTGCCCTCGAGGATCCGCGCCTTGCGACGGTCGAGGCAGAGGACCTGATAGCGGTCGGCCGACTGGAGGATCCGGATCAGGGGCTTCAGGTGGAAACTGTCGGCGACGACGACCAGTTCCTCGACGGGCCTCTGGAGCTGGAAGATCTCAAATGAGTTGGCCGAGCCGAGGATGGCCAATCCGTGCTCCTGGTGCGACCAGAATGAAGTGTCGTCGACCAGGGCGCGGAAGGGCGCCAGCAGGGCCTGCACTTCACGGGTTGGAAATTTCTCGCGAAGCGAGGCCTCGGCGGTACTCAGGAGGTTCTTGTAGCGGATCGGATCCTGGCGGGCGTCTGGGTTCGTCCGATGCGTGGGCTGGTAGATGGAGATCATGGGGGAATCACCCCCGTTGAGGAATTGACGCAAGGTTTCCGAGGTCAGGCGGGCCATTGCTTGAAACTCCTGCAGTCTGGTTTTGACCGTGGGATCCGAAAAGGCGGCGGACGCCATGCTTACACTAGGTCGCGTCGGGGCCGGCCTCCCTCCGACGTCACGCGAACCCTGGGCCACCCATGCGTCGACTCTCACAGCCTGTGAGACGCACGCCCTTGGTCCTAACAGTGTCCGACGCCCCGCGGCGTTTGGGAAGTGCCCGATCGTGGGAGGAGACCCGATGAACGTCCACCGCATTGCCCGCTTCGTCGGCCGGCGGATCTCGTCGTTGCCCCCGCGACCTACCTTGTCCACGACGCCGGCACGGACAGCCCTGGGAACTCGTGAGACAGGCCAACGTTCCGCGGCGGGCGGATGTTTAACTTTTGGTGAGCTGAATCCTTGCGAGCGTTTCTTGTCGATTCTGACCATCGGAGACCCGGGTGGGACCGACCACGACGAGTCAAGGCCTTCGAGGCACGGATCAAGACCGATGCTGGCGCCCGCCTGATCGCCGACGGAATGACGCTCGAAGTCTCCGCGACGGGGTTTTTGATCGCCGATCTCATCGACCTCATCGTCCCGAACGATACGTTGATATCAGTCTCATCGACTTGATGAAATTTGATCTGACAACTCGCTTGATTGGTGGTTACTCGCACGATTCGAGGACGCTCCTCGATTTCATTAAGGAATGCGTTAATCAATGGGATTGCGATACTATGATCGGCCTCGCAGCCTCTGACGTGCTGCACAGCCCTGAATTCGGCCGTTTCCGCTCATGTTTGGGTCGCGATCTCATAAGTCGCGCGTCTTCCTGCTCTTCCCCGACATCGGCTTGGGGCCCTCCGGCGAGGACCTGCTGAGGCTGGCCCCGGCCGGGAGTGCGCTCGACTCGCTGTCGGGCCTCCGATTCAAAGGCGCGAACTTGATCCGACTCTTACGCAAGTATGTCACGCCTGTTTCACTGTATTGGTGACGCCCCGCGACTTCGACCATCCCGGAATGGGACAACGCGGCGCGGCGGAGGCCAGTGGGTCTCCGCCGCGCCGCGTTGGTGTGTCGGTCAGATCAGCGTATCAGCCAGCCTCAGCGGGCGGCGGTGCTGGTCTTGTCGGGGGTGGCAGGGAGGGAAATGGACTCGATGAGGGGAGTCTGGTCGCCCTTGTAGTTGCCGCCCACGGCGAGGAGGGAGTGGTCAGGACCGGGCAGGAGTCGGTGGGTCAGGCGGGGCTGGGCCCAGGCTCCGATGGCCTCCCACTGGTTCGTCCCGGTGTTCAGGCGGTTGATGACGCCCGAGATGGCGCTCATGTAAAGCTTGCCCTCGACGCCGAAGGCCGAGGCGGAGAATCCCTCGGTCTTGCCGGAACCGGGCAGCTTGGGCCCTTCGGTCCAGGCGTTGGCGACGGGGTCGTAGATGTCCACGCGGGGCTCGACCTTGAAGTCATCGGTCAGGCCGCCCAGGACGTAGAGCTTGCCGCCGGCCTCGGCCGCTGCGAGGGCGCGGCGGCGGAAGGGCTGGTCGAGAGTCTTCCAGCCGGCCTCGGGGTTGTCGAGGTCGTAGACGGAGGCGTCCTCGCAATAGTCGGAGTCTTCGCTGCTGCCCTTCATGATCCAGCCGCCGACGGCGTAGATCTTGCGGCCGACGACGGCGGCGTCGTGCGTGGAGCGGGGGGTGGGCATGGGGGCCAGGTCGGTCCAGGCCTTGGTCTCGGGGTCGAACCGGGCGAAGTCGGCGACCGAGTGCAGGTCCTGCGGGCTGCCGGGGGCGTTCTTGGCGGCCATCCCGCCGAGGCGGTAGATGGCCTTGCCGTCGGAAACCAGGGCCACACCCTGAAGGTCGACGGTCATCGGCAGGTCTTCCCAGGTGGTCCGATCCTTGAGATTCAGGCGGCGGAAGTGCTTCGAGGTGGTCGCGGTGCTGTACTTGTGGGTCCGGCCGACGTGGCCGCTGTAGACGTAGAGCCAGTCGCCCAGCACGGCGCCGCCGAAGCTGTTGACGGCCGGCGCGGGCATGGTGGCGAAGGTGGTGGCGACGGCCACGGCGGGCGTCTCGCCGGCCTTCGCATCGGCCGAGGCTGCGGCCGGCGCAGGGGTCGGCACCACGGTGAGGGTGGCGTAGTAGCGGCTCTCGGTGTAGGGCTTGCCGTCGAGCTCGCCGGGCTTGCTCTCGGTCCAGTTGGCCCAGGCGCCGGTCTTGCCTTCGGCGAGGCCGGCGACTTCAACGAGTCCGGCATCGTCGGAGGTGAGGTCGATGGTGTCGCCCTCGGAGGGGTACGCCTTGACCCGGACCTTGGGGACGGCCTTGCCGTCGAAGAGGGCCTGGAAGTAGGACTTGCCGTCCTTGGTCACGAGCCTGACACGCAGGAGCGAGCCCTTCTCGGGGGCGTCGGCGGCGACGGCCTTGCTCTGGGCGCGGGCGGTGTACACGAGGCGATAGGAGACCTTCGCCTTGTCCGTCTTGACGCCCAGCACGCTCTCGGCGTCGATGGCGGCGGGCAGGGCGCCTGCCCACGAGGCGTCGAGCGAGCTTTCGCCGAGGGAGGCCGCGATGGGCTGGCCCTGGGCGGTGGGCTTCACGTCCTTGACGTACTTGAGGAACGCCTCGCCGCCCGGCTCGGGCTCTTCGTTGAGGAAGGTGCGGATGGTGGCGCTACCGCCGGCCGTCTTGGCGGGCTCGACGGTGATCCAGATGAAGTGGGCCGACGCCGCCGTGGGGAGGATGAGCAGGGCGGCGGCCAGTGCCGCCCGTGAGAGGTGCTTCGTCGCTGCGCGGATCATGCGTGTCCTCGGATCAGTGTAGGGGGAACGCGGTCAAGGCTTCGTCGTGCGGATCAGCCCGGGTCGACGGGGAGGGCCCGCTTTCGCCTGGCCCCCTTGGCTTCCTGTTCTTTGCGGAGCTCGTAGAGCTGCTGCGACTCGGCGAGGGCCTTCTTCCCCGCCTCGGAGTCGACCGAGACGACGGGCGAGCCTTGCTCGGAGTGCAACGGCTCCTGCCCGCAGCCGGCGAGGGAAAGGGTTAGCAGGAAGGCCGCCGGGGCCAGCAAGACGGCCCCCCGGGCGATGAGCCGGGGGGGGCGAATGGCATCGATCATGGGAGTGAGAACCTCGATGGCGGTTCAATAAGCGTCCGCGGAGATGACTTCGCCACCGCTCATGGTGGAGATCCCCATGTAGGTGGGCATCGAGATCGTGTTCTTGATGGCCCGGACGCTGCCGTCGGCGAAGACCGAGTTGATCAGGCCGGGGTGGGTCGAGCGGAAGTTGCTGAGCTGCTGACCGGGGGCGGGAGCCGGATCGCCGGGGGCGGGCTTGCTGACGTCCGTGAGCGAGTCCATGCCGCAGTCATTCGGCTTGTAGGGATAGCCGATATGGTCCACCGTGCGGCCCACGAGCGAGCCGATGATCCGCTTGTCCGTGCCCCAGAGGCGAGACCGGCCGTAGGCCAGGAACATGAGGTTGTCGTAATAGACGGTGGCGGTGGGCGCGGCGGCCAGGCCGGGGCTCAGGGGGACGCAGACGCGGGCGTCGCCGCTGCCCACGGCGCGGGTCTTGTTGCGTGCGTTGCCGCCGGCCGACTCGCCCATCAGCATGGTGTTGCTGGTGCCGTCGGTGATCTGCGCGATCTTGGTGGCGGTGTCGAAGCCGATGGGGCCGAGCTGGCTGTCATTGTAGCCCGGGATGACATAGCGGCCCGCGCCGGCGTTGAAGAGATAGTCGGTGACGGCGATCTTTCCGGGTTCGAGCGTGTACGCCGCGGAACCCGAGCCGATGGTGGCCCCGACCTCGCCGATGGCCCGGTTGGACGGGCAGAGGAATGCGGCGAACTGGAGCGAGACGCCCGTGCTATTGCCCGGCAGCGACCAGCCGTAATAGGGGGTCGTCCCGCTGAACGAGTTCAACGAGAAGTTAAATGTGTTGTAGGCGTTGCCCTGCTCAAGATAGGGCAGGATGAAGCTGTACCCGGTGTAATTCATGTACACCGAGCTCAATCCCCCCTGCGAAGCCGGCGGAAACGCCTGGTTGGCGCCCTCATAGTTGTGCAGCGCCAGCCCGAGCTGCTTCAGGTTGTTGACGCACTGGATGCGCCTGGCGGCCTCGCGGGCGCTCTGCACGGCCGGCAGGAGCAGCGCGATGAGCACCGCGATGATCGAGATCACGACCAGCAGCTCGATGAGCGTGAAGCCGGCGCGGCGGCGGCGAGGGGAGGTCGGCGAACTCATGGTCCTGGTCCTGACTTGAGGTGCCGTCCGGCCCGGCCCGTGCCCGCACTCAAGCGGGCGATCCGGGGCGAGATTGACAGGCCCGACGGCGGGCGAGGTGAACGTCATCGATTCCCGGACATTCGCGCCCCGGAGGCGAAAAACGCTCCGGGCACGCCCCGTCTCCGGACCAAACACGCGGCGGGACCAGCGCCGGATCGGTTCGGAGATGATTGAAACTGAGATTCAGTCCCAACAAGACTCAATTTACGGTCGCGAGACTTCTTGTCAAGAACTTTGGCACGACGCTTCCTGAATCGCTGCGTGATGACGAGACTGTCTGGTGGCTCATCTAGGCGATCGATGCCCGGATGCCTGGAGCGATCGATCAGGGCCCATGCCCGATTTCATGCAGTCTTGTCGCAATTCCGAATCGAGTTTCGTACCATCACCGGGGAATGGCACGCCCGATCCAGCGTCTTGAAAGATTGACCAATCGCCATTATTGACGACGAAATTGCCCCAAGCTCTCGATGATCTTGAGTCCGGATCCGGCCAGGATCATGGGAGTTGAGAGCTGCGAGCGGTCGTCATCGAGGTGGCGATTTGATTGGCGCGGGATTTGAATGCTTCGCAGATCGTTCCACGAAACGACCTTCGCCCGAACGACTTGCGAACGCCTGAAATTGCATGAACGAAGACCATCAAAACAGCCAGTTCGTTCGTGTCCGGGGGGCACGCGAGCACAATCTGAAGGACGTAAGCCTCGACATCCCCCGCGATGCGCTGGTCGTCTTCACGGGGATCTCGGGGTCGGGCAAGTCATCGCTCGCGTTCGGGACGCTCTATGCGGAGGCCCAGCGGCGTTACCTCGAATCGGTCTCGCCCTATGCCAGGCGACTTTTCCACCAACTCGGGGTGCCCGAGGTCGACGAAATCGAGGGGCTTCCACCGGCGGTCGCCTTGCAGCAGCAGAGAGGGTCTCCCTCGACCCGATCGTCGGTGGGCAGCGTCACGACGCTCTCGAACTTGATCCGGATGCTCTACTCGCGCGCCGGAGATTATCCGGCCGGCCAGCCCCTCCTGTACGCGGAGTCGTTCTCGCCGAACACCCCCGAGGGGGCCTGCCCCGAGTGCCACGGCCTGGGCCGGGTGTACGAGGTGACGGAACGATCGATGGTGCCGGATGACTCGCTGACGATCCGCGAGCGGGCCGTCGCGGCCTGGCCGACCGCCTGGCACGGCCAGAACCTGCGCGAGATCTTGATGACGCTCGGCTACGACGTCGACCGGCCCTGGCGCGAGCTACCCCGGAAGGACCGCGACTGGATCCTCTTCACCGACGACCAGCCGGTGGTGCCGGTCTATTCGGGGCTGACCGCCGAGGAGGTGCGGCGCTCCGTCCTGCGGAAGGACGAGCCGAGCTACATGGGGACTTTCTCCAGCGCCAGGCGGCACGTCCTGCACACCTTCGCCAAGACGCAGAGCGAGCCGATGAAGCGTCGGGCGCTCCATTACATGCTCAGCCGAGAATGCCCGACCTGCCTCGGCAAGCGGCTGCGGCGCGAGACACTCTCGGTGACATTTGCGGGGCTCGATATCGCCGAATTCTCCAGGCTGCCCATGGCCAGGCTCGCGGCAATCCTGCCCGAATATGCCGAGGGGACGGCCCCAGGCATGGTCGAGCTGGCGGAGAAGTCGCCCGAGAAGTTGATCGTCGTCCGGAGGATCGCCCGCGACCTGGTCGGTCGGCTGGGCGTGCTGCTCGACCTGGGGCTCGGCTATCTCTCCCTGGAGCGCGGCACGCCCACGCTCTCGCCCGGCGAACTGCAACGGTTGAGGCTCGCCACGCAGGTCCGCTCGAACCTGTTCGGCGTCGTCTACGTGCTCGACGAACCCTCGGCGGGCCTTCACCCGGCGGATACCGAGGCACTGGTGCGGGCGCTCAACCGGCTGAAGGCCTCGGGCAACTCGCTGTTCGTCGTCGAGCACGACCTCGACCTGATCCGCCAAGCTGACTGGATCGTCGACGTGGGGCCGGGGGCGGGCGAGCAGGGCGGATTCATCCTGTACAGCGGCCCGCCCGCGGGGCTCGAACATGTGAGCGAATCCCAAACCCGACGACACCTCTTCGGGAACCGGGAGGCCGGGAGTCGGACGCCGCGCGAGCCCGTCGGCTGGCTGCGTCTGGCCGATGTCAGGCGCAACAACTTGCGGGGGATCGACGCCAGGTTCCCGCTGGGCGTCTTCACGACCGTGACGGGGGTCTCGGGCTCGGGAAAGTCGAGCCTGGTCAGCCAGGCCCTCGCCGAGCTCGTCGCGACTCAGCTCGGCCAAACGCTCGCGCCCGACGAGGACCAGGGAGAAGAGCTGGAGTCGGACGTCGACGCCCCCATCGGCGGTCGGATCGAGGGGGGCCTGTGTGGGATCAGGCGGCTGGTTCGGGTCGATCAGAAGCCGATCGGCCGGACGCCCAGGTCCAACCTGGCAACCTACACCGGCCTCTTCGACCACGTCCGCAAGCTCTTCGCCGCGACGAAGGAGGCGAAGGACCGCCGCTATGACGCGGGCCGATTCTCGTTCAACGTCGCCAAGGGGCGCTGCGAGACCTGCGAGGGGGAGGGGTTCGTGATGGTCGAGCTGCTCTTCCTCCCCAGCGTCTACGCCCCATGTCCCGCCTGCCACGGGTCTCGATTCAATGCGCAAACGCTCGAGATCCGGTATCGCGGCAGGACCATCGCCGACGTGCTGGGGATGACGGTCGACGCGGCCCGCGAATTCTTCGCCGAGGAGCCGCAGGTGGAGCGTTCGCTCCTCGTCCTGGGCGAAGTTGGCCTGGGCTACCTGCGGCTGGGTCAGCCCGCCACCGAGCTCTCCGGGGGAGAGGCCCAGCGGATCAAGCTGGCGACCGAGCTGCAACGTGCCCAGCGTGGCGACACGCTCTACATCCTCGACGAGCCGACCAACGGCTTGCATCCCTCGGACGTGGATAAGCTGATGGCGCAGCTCGACCGGTTGGTCGACTCGGGCAACACCGTCATCGCCGTCGAGCACGAGATGCGGGTCGCCGCGGCCAGCGACTGGGTCATCGACATTGGCCCCGGCGCCGGCGAGGACGGGGGCCGGATTGTTGCCGCCGGCCCCCCTGAGGAAGTCGCCAGGGTGTCATCGAGCCGGACCGCGGCTTACCTGGCCCGCTCTCTGCCCTGATCGCATTCAAACTCCGGTGTCTGCGCGCAATCGAGAGCGCCCTCGGGCTCGCCGAGCCCGAGGGCGTCGGCTCAACCTACTTGCCGGCCCGCGACTGGGCTGCCTTCTGGATCTGGTCCTTGACGGCCTCGAGGTTGAAGCTCGCACCCTTCTGCATGGGTGGGAATTCGACCGCCGTCTTGGCCAGCTTCGCGACTTCCGCCTGGACGTAGACGAAGCGCCAGAACTCGTACTTGAACCACTGGAAGTACTCGAGCGAGCCGGTGAACCCGGTGCGCTCGAAGGGATCGAGACGCAGGTTCACCAGGATCGGAACATCCGGCCTGACGGTCCCGCCGAGCCAGCCCGAGGGTTGATCGATGAATCGATACTTGAAGTCATCGATCCTGGCCGCGCCGAGCGCGCCCTCGGCGAAGTACCAGATCTCGTGGCGCTTCGACGGTCCCGCGCCGGTGATCATGTCCGTCTGGTCGTAACCGTCGAGGTGCACCTTGTAGGTTGTGTCGTCGAGCGTCTTCCCCTGCTTCAACTCCTCGACGATCTTCGTCTCGCCGGCGGCAGCTGCGAGCGTCGGGAACCAGTCGAGGCCTGAGATGATCCCGTTCTCGACCTTGCCCGCGGGGATTTTGCCGGGCCAGCGGGCGATGCAAGGTGCGCGGAATCCGCCCTCCATCACGGTCCCTTTGCCCCCCGCGAAGGGAGTCTGGCCGCCGTCGGGCCAGGTGAAGTTCTCGGCGCCGTTGTCGGTCGTGAACACGACGATTGTCTCGTCCTCGACGCCCATGTCGGCCAGCTTCTTCATGACCGAGCCGACGATGTCGTCGAGCTGGGCCATCCCCGCCTCGTACTCCGACCAGCCGTTCTGCGGCGTCCGGGTCTTCTGGTATGTTTCGGAAAGGTGGGTAACGATGTGCATGCGCGTCGGGTTGAGGTAGCAGAAGAAAGGCTTGCCCTCCTCCTTGGCCTTGTCGACGAACTTCAACGCGTGTTCCAGGATCTCGTCGTCCACCGTCTCCATCCGCTTGGGGTAAAGCGTGCCGGCATCCTCGATCTTCTGCTTGCCGACCTTGCCCCAGCGAGGCTGAGAGGTCGGATCATCCCGATCCGTTGCCCAGGAGTGGACCAGGTTGCGCGGGCCGACCTTGTCCTTGAGTTCGGGCGGATAATTGGGATGCGACGGGTCTTCCATCGCGTCCAGGTGATAGAGGTAGCCGAAGAACTCGTCGAAGCCGTGGACGGTCGGCAGAAACTCGTTCAGGTCGCCAAGGTGGTTCTTGCCGAACTGGCCGGTGGCGTAGCCCATCGACTTGAGCGCGGTGGCGATGGTCGGTGCCTGGGCCGGCAGGCCGATCGGGGAGCCCGCCTGGCCGACCGTGGTCATGCCGGTGCGAATCGGCAACTGGCCGGTGATGAAGTTGGCCCGTCCCGCCGTGCAACTGGCCTCGGCGTAATAGTCGGTGAAGAGCATGCCCTGGGCCGCGAGCTTGTCGAGGTGGGGCGTCTTGCCGGCCATCATGCCGCGGTGGTAGGCGCCAATATTGAACCAGCCGATATCATCGCCCATGATGAACATGATGTTCGGCTTCTTCGCGGCCGAGGCGGGCTTCGCCTTGGCCGAGTTCGCGCCGGCCTGCGCGAGCAAGAGGTTCCTGCTCACGCCTTCCGTACCATCGTTGGCCTTCTCAATGTCCTTGTCGGTCGCTCCGGACTGCGCCGCGACAGGTGCGACGACACCGGCCCTTAACATGGGAGTGACATCCTGTGTGGAGGCGACGAAGCCCAGCATCGCCCCCAGCCCGACGAACACGACCACTTTAATCGGCCCGATTTTCATGCTCGAAACGCCTTCATGTTGGGATCTGCGCTCTCGATGAGTCGCCCACGCGGTCCACAGACCTTGCCTGCTGTTCGTTCAAACTTCGCGTGATTCGGGAAAGTGTGCCCGCCCGCGCACGAGCCGTGGCCCAGGCATCAATCAACCTCGATGAATGCCAGAGAACTCAAGCGACCGGCATCGTGAGAGGGTTATCCGGGGATGATCCCGGCCGCCGCCTGATGTTCCCGCTCGAGCACGATCGTCGTGCTGTCGGGCGAGATCCCCAGGCGCTCGGAACGCCTTGAGGTGGATCGCGGGATGAACTCGAGCGCGAACGCAAGCCGCCCCACGTCGCGCCGGTCGGGCGGCAGCACGGAGAGGTCGAGGCTGGAGACGGCCTCATCGAACCGCCGCGGATCATCCTCGTTCTGGCTCATCGCGATCAGGAAGGTCCGCACCGTCGCCCGAGGAGAGCGAGGCTTCGGGGCGACCGCCGAAGATGATGCGTGAGCGGGGGTGGCCGCCGCCGGTTCAGTCGTCGCGGTCACGACTTGTGCCTCTGCGACCGATGGCTCGCCCCAGAGAGACGCGCAAAGCAGGAGGGCCATCAAAGCCAGCGGTGAGAACGCGTCTCTCATCATGGTTTTCCCAATGACGTCCGGAGGGGCGCGACGCTCCCCTCCGGCCTCGGAGTTCTCGAATCAACCGACCTGACTCGTGTCGACCGCCTGGAACAGGGAGGTCGGGCGAACGTTTGGAGTCGCCAGCGACATCCAACCGCGTTCATCGCGAGAAGTTCAGCCCGGTGTCGGCCTGTGGTGCGTTGGCAAGTCGGAAATTGAAATGATCGGCGTCTTGCCACACGACCTGGCCGGCCAGCACGCCATTCTGTCCACCCTGGTCGGAGAGCGATAGGACCCCGTCCGCGAAGGTCGACGTTCCGGCGATTGTCATGGGCGGCTTGCCCGGGGCCGAGGTGACCCACTTGAACTGGCCGTCGTCCTGGATCGCCAGCGTGATGCCCGCGTCCTTCGCCTGTTTTACGGTCCAATTCCCGGTGAGCTTGCCGTCGACCGCCGGAGAAGCCGCGGCCGGCGTGGGCGCACTCGCTACGGGAGGCTGAGACTGGGCGATGATCTGCGCCGAGAGCGTGTCACTCGGCTGGAGCGCCACGACCTTCTTGAGCTGGGCGATTGCGTTCTCATCGTGCCCCTGGCACAGGTAGTGGTAGGCCAGGACGAAGTAGGCATGGGCCGAGTTCGGATTCGCCTTCGAGAACGCCTCCAGGGTACGCAGCTGGCGAGTATAGGTCTCGACGTCGGGATACATCCCGCTCAGGGTCGTCCAGTCCCAGCCCGGCCCGACCGACAGGACCGCGTAGAGCGGCGCCGCGGCCTGATCGAAGTTGCCCTTCGCGAAGTAGACCAGGGCGAGGAACTCGCGCTGCGTCGTGTCGTTGGGCGTACTCGCCAGCGCCTGCTGGACGAATTGGAGCGCGTTGTCGTAGTCGCCCGAAAGAAATGCCTGGCGGGCCTGGTCGAAGGCCGACGACGACTGGTCGGCGACGGGAGGCGCGGGCGGGGCGAAGGTCGTGCTGATCGGCTGGGAGTAGTCGGCGCCGGCGGCGGCGACCTGCGTCACGGCCGAGGGCTGCGAATCGACGACCTGGCCGTTGGATGGGCCGGCGTAGGGATTGCTATAGCTCGAATAGCCGTATGAATACATCGGCGAGCCGACGCCCCAGGCCGCAACTCCGGCCGCCGCGCCAAGGCCGACGGCCGTCGCGCCCCAGGCGGCGGCGGAATTGTTGCCGTTCCAGTATCCGTTGACCATGCCGGGCTGATTGCGATTGGCGTAGCTCGCTCCGGCCGCCGCGGCTCCCGCATTGGAGAGGTTCGGCTGCTGGTTGCGATTGGCATAGCCCGCTCCGGCCGCCGCGGCTCCCGCATTGGAGAGGTTCGGCTGCTGGTTGCGATTGGCGTAGCCCGCTCCGGCCGCCGCGGCTCCCGCATTGGAGAGGTTTGGCTGCTGGTTCCGGTTCGCGTAACCTGCTCCCGCCGCTGCGGCCCCGGCGTTGGAGGCATTCGGCTGCTGGTTGCGATTGGCGTAGCCCGCCCCGGCCGCTGCTGCCCCGGCGTTGGACGGTGTCTGTCCTTGATTCCGGTTCTCGGCGCCCGCCCCGGCCGCGGCAGCCCCGGCGTTGGAGGGCGACCTGTTCTGGTTCTTGTTTGCGTAACCTGCTCCCGCCGCTGCGGCCCCGGCGTTGGACGGTGACTGCCCCTGATTCCGGTAAGCGCCACCACCGGAATTGCCGTATTGAGGGCGGTTCCCGGTCGAGGATCGATCCTGGTAGCCCGAGCCGCCCTGCGGGCGCGATTGTGAGGACGGTTGGCGTGGCTGGCTGAATGAGGGATTCCCCCTCGAGCCGCCGCCCTGGCCTCCATATCCACCTCGACTCCCTCCTCCATATCCGCCACCACCGCCACCGCCACCGCCACGGCCACCGCCGCGACCAGCGAAGACGTCGGACGGAATGGCGAGGAGCGCAAGGGAAAGGCCGAGGGCCAGTTTCAAGAGGATGCGACTCATGATGCGAATCCTGTGAAGAGAAAGGTAGGGCCGTGGGGTCGCCGGGGCTTACTTGCCGGCCTCGGGTGGCTTGCGCACCAGGATGACTTCTTCGATCCCGGGCATTGCAACGTCGCCCAGGGTCCGGTCGACCGACTGCCAGCTCGCCCGGTCCTTGCTCAGACGCTTCAGGATGTTCGTGACCGAGGCATGCCGGCCGTCCTGCCTGACCCCCTCGGCCTTGATGACCCACTCATCGCCGTTGCGGCTCCAGTAGCCCTCGCCGGAACCGCCCTCGGTGTCGAAGATCCAGGTCTTGAACTGCCCCCTCACCGGATCCCAACCGATCTTCTGCGAGCCGCTCAGGACCGGCAGGCCTCGGGTCTTCATGGTGAAGTCGCGGGTCAGGAAGTTGCCGTCGTCGGTCCACTTGCACGTGGTATGCACGACCGCGTCCTGGCTCTCGTTGATCCAATCCCCGACCAGCCACTCAAGCTCCTTCAGGCGGTCGTGAGGGTTCAGGTCGGCCACGACGGCCTCGTCGCGGACGGCGGATTGGAGCCAGTGGCCGTCGCGCTTGATGTAAACGACGGTGAATCGGGTCACCTCGGCGACCTCTCCCGACTTTGCGGGCCTGATGGTCGTCTTCCCCTCCTCGAGCGCCGTGTCGGGGCCGAGGAATCGCAGTGAGCTCACCTCGATGGCGATGGTGTTCCCCGGGCTGTCGGCGATCGACGCGGCGAGGCGGTCGCGGATGGCGGCGCGCCCCTCGATCCGTTCGCTCCCGTCGACGACGAGGGCGTCCTCGGCGTAGGTCAATGCAGCGGCGTCGGCGTCGCCGGCGTCGAACGCCCTGGTGAACGAGTTGACCAGTTCGCCGATGGCCTTGGCGTCATCGCCTCGCTTGGCCGTCGCCGCCTCTCTCGTGGATGCCGGGGTCGGCTTCGCGGACTCCTGGGCTCCCGAGCCCTGGGATATTGAGAGGGCCACGATCGCGAACCAGAGTGAAACCGGTCTCATTCCTGTCGCTCCTTTTTACGATGATTTTCGAAGGCGTACGCCCCGCAACTTGCGTTGGAGCGCACGGCACTCATGGAACTTAGGACGAGCTTGGGCCTTGCGAGGTCCGCGAGTCGGACGGAGACCAATTTCGGCTCCGCCCCCGTGACGAGTGAGCCGCCCTGGTGACGGTTTCGAATGAAGGGAACGGGTCGATGACCTCGGTCCGCTCGAGGACGAATCCAGTGGGACCAACCCTACCGATCTAGGTCAGGTCGATGGGGCGTCGTGGAAGAGGTGGTTGATCGGATGCAGGCCGGGGAGTCGGCCGGCAAATATAAGAAATATGTTTATTTATTAGTGAGCCGGCCCTGGGAGGGCAAACGCGAAAAGGTTCGGAACCGGGTCGCTCGATCGACCCGAGAAATGGACCCTTGTCGGCAAACGACATCGCTGCGGCGAGCGGGGATCCCAGCAGGCTTCGATCGTCCTGAGGGATGAGGGCACGGCCCTGAACGCTTCGTTCGAGCTGACTTGTCTCGTCCGGCCGTTCAGCCTTTCGGATGAATGGTGTGCCGGCATCCGTCCCGGATGAGGCAACGACGTCCGTCGCTCCACCCGTCGAATGCCCGGATCCGATCCCGGCCTCGGGGGGCGGATCGGCGAGAATGGGCCCGGAGTCTCGAACGGGAGACGCGAACCGACGCCGGCGTGAGACCTGGAGCGACGCCGAGGCGCAGACTCTGGCGGATCATCTTGCTCGATGCAGGGATGGCACGCCAAGAAAATTCCGGATCCGATTGATGGATTGCGCGGGGCGAACGACCCGCCCGGTGGATCCTAGAATATTCGTCGATATGAGTTTGATTCAGTTCGCTTCCGGCGATGGTCGGCGTCATGGCTCGGGTTCCGCGCCGGACGTTGGGCGAGCGGACGTCATATGCGCATTATAGTGCACGATGATGGATGCGGGGCCCCTCAGGCCCCGGCCGACTCGGCCTTCGTGAGAAGCTCGAGGATGGCCTCCGGGGCGACGGGCTTGACGAGGTGCTGGTCGAAGCCCGCCTCTCGTGATTTCTGCCGGTCCTGCTCATGTCCCCAGCCGGTGAGCGCCAGCAGCGTGACCGTCGCGAACCCCGGCATCTGCCTCATCCGCCGGGCTACCTCGTAGCCATCCATCCCCGGCAGGCCGATGTCCAGCAGGACGACCTCGGGGCGGAATCTCAGGGCCGCCGCCAGCGCCGAGGGGCCGTCGTGGGCGACCTCGACGTCCTGGTCGTAGAGCCTGGAGAGCAACCTCCCGAGGGCGTTGGCCGAGTCTTCATTGTCATCCACCACGAGGATCCGACGGCGGGGCCACCTTGTGTCGGTCGACTTCCAGAGCCCCGCCGGCTCCGCCTCGCGTGAGCCCGTCGCGACCGCGGCCGTCGCCATGTTTGCCAACGCGGGCATCGGGAGCCGGACGGTGAACTCGCTTCCCCGGCCCAGTCCCTCGCTCCTTGCCTCAACGACGCCTCCGTGGATCTCCACCAGGCTCTTCACCAACGCCAGCCCGACCCCCAGCCCGCCTTGCGCCAGGTCGGCAGAACGCCCTTCCTGCATGAACAGATCGAAAATCTTCGGCAGCATCTCCCGGGTGATGCCCACGCCGGTATCGCGCACGCGGATGACGGCCTCGGTCCCCTCGAGCCGGGACGTCAGGTCGATCTTCCCGCCCGGATCGGCATACTTGGCGGCGTTGTTCAGGAGGTTGGTGATCGCTTGCGACATGCGGATCGAGTCCGCTTCCAGGATCAGCGGCTGGTCGGGGAGCGAGACCGTCAGCGTGTGGCCTTTCGCGTCGATGACGGGCCGGGCCGTCTCCACGGCGTCGGCAATGATGGCCGCGAGCTGGACCGGCTCCTTCAGGAGTTCGAGCTTGCCCTGCATGATCCTCGACAGGTCGAGCAGGTCGTCGACCAGCCGGATCATCTGCCGGACCTGGCGGCCCATAAGGTCCCTGGCCCATCGGACCGTCGCCGCGTCGGGGTCTTCGGGACCCAGCAGCGCGAGGGCGTTGATGATCGGGGCCAGCGGATTGCGGAGCTCGTGCCCCAGCATGGCCAGGAACTCGTTCTTGCGGAGGTCGGCAGCCGCCAGGTCCTCGGCCTGGCGGCTGACCTCGGCGTGCAGCCGTTCGACCTCGGCATTCTTGCGGACCAGCTCACGGTTCAGGGCGACGACTTCGCTGTTGACCCGTCCGAGCTCGTCGTAGAAGGTGTCTGGCAAGGCGGATGGGGCATGTGGGGCGGCCTCGCGTCGCATCTCCAGGACCCGACGACCGACCCTCGGCCCCTCGCCGACTTCCTGCTGCATGAGCCGCTCGGCCAGGCGACAGGCCTCGTCCGCGTCGCCGACGTGGCCATCGGCGCCGATGCGTTCCCAGAGGCCGGGCTCGGCGTTGAAGAGGCGCCCGCCCACCATGACCTTGAGGTCGACAAGCGCCGGCTCGGCCCGCACCGCCGCGATCAGGTCGACCATGGCCGGCAGGTGGTACGTCATGGTCGCCGAGGCAGCGAGCAGATCGGCCCGGTGTTCGACGAGCGACTGGACGACCCCGGTGATTGGAACGTTGCCGCCGAGATAGATCGTGTCCCAGCCGGCCAACTCCAGAAGGTCGGCCACCATGCGGGTCCCCACCTCGTGCGACTCCCCGGCCACGCAGGCGACCACCGCCCGGCGCCCGTTACGCGTGGTGATGAAGAGGCGGGGGGCGAGCTGGGACATGATCAGCTGGGTGGCCGCCGTGCAGTAATGCTCCTGGGCCGCGGTGACCATTCCCTCCTGCCACAGCCGGCCGAGCTCTCGCTGGCAGGGCTGGAAGACCCTGAGATAGACGTCGCGGATTGCCATACCCGCCTCCACGGCGTCCAGGATCAGGCACGCGGCGGCGTGACGCTGGCAGGCCAGGAGCAGGCGGAGATATTCCCCGGCGATCTCGTCGCCCAACTCACCCTTCGGCAGGTGGCCGGGCGTCTCCGGAAGAGTACCGGCGAGCCGCTCCATCGCCGACTCGACGTAACCCGTCGCGGCGCCCGCCATCTCCTCCGTGAGTTGCTCTTTCAGGACGTCCCGGAGGCAGGACAGGTTCTCGCGAATGTCTTGCAGTCGGATGCCGGCGGCTGACAGGACGGACCCGGCCCAGCCGACGTAGCCGGCGAAGAGCGAGGGGCTGGAGGCCAGGAGGGCGGCCGACAGGTGGGCGAGGAGGAACTCGGTATCCTCGATACACTTCGCATATCCTCGCTCGCCGTAGAGTTCCCTCATCTCGGGATGGTGCGAGTACTGCCGCTCGACGACGGCCAGCGAGAGTGCGTGGCGGCGAGCATGGATGGCTCGACTGATCTCGACATCGAAGTCATTCATGGAAACCGGCGCCGCCTTCACTCTCAATGCGAGCGTCCCCACAAGGCGGTCCCGCCAGCGGGCGGCAGGACGATCGATTCAGGTCGGGACCGGCCCTCGGGTCCAGCCCGGAAGGCTCATTTCCCGGCTCAATGCGGGCACGACCGGAGTTGTCGTCGACCCGATCCCGGTCCGCCAATCTGGGATCGACGAACATTGTCGCTCCTTTTACGGCCGGAAATCGAAATGTCAACGGTAGACTGGCCCGACCGGAGGCGCGGGCGAGGGGGGACTCGCCGGTGCATCGGGCCCATTCGGGTGGGAGCTTGTCTGGGCTTAAACCTCCACGCAACCCACCCAAGCGCAATGGTACAGTAATTGGACCCGGCCGCCCGAATTACTTGCCTCTGGATGAGCCCTCGTCGTACTTCTGGGCTCGGGACGACGTCAGGGTTCGGCGCGAGTTGGTCGAGTCTCGCGCCGATGGGGTTCGGCGTTGACGAGGGCCCGGGGCGAACGAACGCGGGCGGTCATCAAGTTCGAGGGCTGTGTGCACCCCTGGATGGCAAGCCGCTCCGCCCGAGGTCTCAGCGATGGGGTTCCAGCACGGCGCGGATGGCCGCGTGCATCCGGGGCTCGGCGCCGGGGGCCACCCAGCACCAGTCATGCAGGTTGGTGTCATGTTCGGCGATGGCCCGTTCGGTGGGGACGTAGCCGGTGGCGCACTCGCCGTATCCCGAGGTGAGGACGAAGGAGTCGGGCCGGACCGACTGGGCGTAGAGTTGATATTCGACGTACGACTCCCCCGGCAGGAGCAGCCACTGCGCCGGGCCGAAGTCGAGGGCCGGCACGTCGATCGTCGCACCGGCGTCTGCCCGCTTGCGCCAGCTCAGGCCCATCGCCGCCAGGCACTGGTCGAACGGCTTGGAAGCCGGGGAGAGCCGCTTCTCCAGGTCGACCGGGGTGAAGCCCTCGTCGTTTCGGGGTTCCAGGCGTAGCGGCACGACCCTGAAATCGCAACAGGTCAGCGGGTGTCGCGTCGTGGCGAGGAAGGCCTCGGCCATCGCCGCCTCGATCTTGCCGGCGAGAATCCCCCGATTGGCCGGCGACCCATCATTGTACTTGCCGGCGGTGACGTTCCCGCTGCATCCCGACGCGTAGATCTGGAAGACCGACGGGTTCGCCGCCTGGCGGGCCTCGCGGGCCAGCCCGACGAAGTCCTTGGTGACGCCCCCCTTGCCGTAGAAGCTCATCGGGTGCGTGGCGTAGATGCTCAGGGCCGCCAGCGGGGTCTCGCCGTCCCAGAAGCTGAGCGTCTTGAGCCAGGGGTCGATGATCCCCTCGGGCTGACTCTGGGCCTCGGCCGACTTCGAGGCACTGGTCCGATCGAACGAGATGGAGCCGTCGGCCCTGAGATAACGCCGGTTCGAGGCGACCCCGACGACCTTGGCCTGGCCGGTCCCCAGGTGAGTGACTCGCTTCGCGTTGGGAATGGACTCGGCGGCGGCCTTGGCCACGCGCCTGACGACCTCCTCGTGGAACTCAAGATTCGTGACGCGGCCGACGAGCCCGCGGGCGAGCAGGATCCTCTCGGCATCCAGGTCGGCGACGGGGACGTCGTGCTGGTGGTTGCTGCTGACCAGTACCCGGGCCCGGTCCGTACCGACCGCCTCTGCAATCGCTGTTCGCCAGCGGTCGTAGGCCTCGTTGCGGATCTCGCACCAGTCCACCGCCACGATCACGACCGGCTTCTCGCCGCCGATCAGAATGACGCCCTTGGCCTGCACGCGGTCGATGACCTCCTTCGCCGGCGCAATCCCGCCCCCCATCAGGGGATGGCCCATCGGCGGGGTGACGTCGGCCTGGAACGTGCTGAGGCGGAACGACGGGGCGTCGGCGTTCGCCCGGGACGCAACTCCCAACGTGGCGAGGACCAGGAGTGTGACGAGCTTGGGCATGGGTGGCGGGCTCCGGAGGCGTCGGGCTGTTGGATCGGCCAGGATAGCCGGGGCCGGTTTGGCGATCCAACAAAATTGGAACAGGAGTGGGACGGGCGCTCGCCGGCCTGATTTGCCGCGAAGGGGTGTGGTGGGTTAGACTTGGGCGATCTCCCACGACCTGACCGCGAGGCTCGCTCGCCATGCCGCCGATCCACATCAACCGCCGGCGTTTCCTCGGATGCTCGGCCGCAGCGGGCTGGGCCTTGTCTCAAGGCCGGCCTGTCGAGGCGGTCGACCCGTCGAGCCCGGTGCGCATCGGCGTCGTGGGGCTGGGCAATCGCGGCACGAGCTTGCTGCGGACCCTGCTCGACCTGCCCGATGCCGAGATCGTGGCGCTGGCCGACGCAGACGATAAGAACCGGACTCGCGGCGGCGGCATCGTCGAGAAGGCCAAAGGCTTGCGGCCCGACTGCCTCGACGGGATCGACGCCATGCTCGCTCGCGACGACATCGAGGCCCTGGTCGTCGCCCTGCCGTGCGACCTGCACGCCTCGACCTACCGCTCGACCCTCCGCGCGGGCAAGCACCTCTACGGCGAGAAGCCGCTGGCGCTGACCCTGGAGGAGTGCGACGCGATCGAGGCCGAGGCGACCTCGGCCCCCTCGCTGATCGTGCACGTCGGCCATCAGCGTCGGTCGAATCCGCTCTACCAGGACGGCGTCGCGCGACTGCGCCGGGGCGACCTGGGCGAGCTGATCGAGGCGACGGCCGCCTGGGTCAGCAGCAACGGGCCGGTCAACGGCCACGACAACTGGCTGGCCAGCCGCGAGCGGTCGGGCGACTGGATGGTCGAGCAGGGGGTACACGTCTGGGACCTCCTGCACTGGATCGCCGGCGGGCCGCCGACGCGTGCCTTCGGCATGGGCCGGCGCGACCTGTTCACCGCGGCGCAGCCCCGACGCGACGTCACCGACCACTACTCAGTGCAGCTGGAATGGGCCGGCGGCTTCCGCGCCACATTCCAGCAGAGCTGGGCGGCGCCGGCCGACGACGCCTTCACCGGCTCGTCGATGCGCGTGGTCGGCCGCGGCGGCGGGCTCGACTTCTCGACCGGATCGGTCACCTACCGCGACCGCTCGCGCCCCCGGGTCACGATGCCGCCGGCCCGGCAGGTCGACACCAAGCTGGCCCTGGCCTCATTCCTGGCGGCCGTTCGCCTGCCCGAGCCGGTCGCGCCGCCGATTAGCCTGGCCGAGGCCCGCGAGGCGACCCTCACCGGCCTCCTGGTGCGCAAGGCCGTCGACGAGGGACGCGTCGTCACCCTGGATGAAATCCTCGCCGCCCGTGCCTGAGAGCCGGCGTACGCCGAGAGAATTCGGACCCCCCGAGGCCTTACGCGTTCCGGGTTGACCGGAATTCGAGGCATCGCCATGATCGGAGTCGACCGAGGTGTCCGGTCGCGAGGCCGTCCTCGGTCCGACCTCAAGGAGGGGTTCCGATGACGTTCGAGGAATGCCAGGCCACGCTCGACGGCCTGCGAACGAAGCAAAAAACCGAGAAGCCGGCCGTCCGCGTGGCGTTCGCCGGCACGACGTACCAGGGGCGCATCATCCGCGCCGACACCGACGCCCAGGTCAGGGCCCCACGCAAGTCGCGCTACGGCGTGCTGGTGCTCGAGCAACTCGGCCTGGTCCACGGTCCCGAGACCGTCCTGCAGATCGCCGATATCCCGGCCAACGGGATCAAGGGGATCTACGAAGGCTGAGCAACCACCCGGCCTGGGCGGGCGATCGCGGGACGTCGACACCTCGATGTCGAAGCTTTGTTGACTAACCCGATCCGCCCGTGCCAGAATGACGCCGAACCCGGGTCGGTCAAGCCGTGCCCGCCGGGCGTCGCACGGAGCCGAACCGCCTCAACTCGCGGAGGTCCGGCGATATGGGCGACACGTGCAATCCCTGCGGCGGCAATCGGGACCGGCGCCAGTTCCTCAAGACGGCGGCCGCCACCGGCGTCGCACTCGGCTCGGCCGACAGCCTGCTGGCCCAGGCCCCGGTACCGGCACCCGCCAATGCACCCCCCGCCGTGCCGCTGGTCAAGCTCGGCAAGACCGGCCAGATGGTGACCAAGCTCGGTATGGGCACGAGCTGGTCGGTGGCTCCTAGCTTCGTCCAGCAGGCGATCGCCGCCGGCGTGCGCTACATCGACACGTCCGAGAACTATGAGAACGGCAAGTCCGAGACCACGCTCGGCCAGGTGCTCGAACGCACCGGCATGCGCAAGGACGTCTACCTCGTCAGCAAGAACGGCAACTACCGCCAGGCCAAGGGCGACGCCGTCCTGAAGAACTTCGAAGATCACCTGAACCCCACCCTCGAACGCCTGAAGACCGACTACGTCGACGCCTACTTCATCCACGGGATCGGCGGTCCCCAGGTCGCGATGCTCCGCGACCCGAGCGTGAAGGCGGCCTTCGCCGCGATGAAGAAGTCGGGCAAGATCCGCTTCAGCGGCCTCTCCTGCCACGACGCCCTGCTGCCCGAGGTGCTCGAAGCGGTGGCCGAAGCTGGCTGGATCGACCAGGTCATGATCAAGTACAACTTCCGCGACGTCGGCGGCAAGGACCGCCACGACGAGCTCCAGCGTGCTATCGATAAGTGCGTCAAGGCGAACGTCGGCCTGGTCGCGATGAAGACGCAGGGGGGCGCCGTCAACTTCCCCGATAAGATGAAGGCGCTCCAGGAGAAGGGCTTCAAGAAGGAAGTCGCCGCCATCAAGTCGGTCTGGATGGACGACCGGATGCAGGTCGTCGTCAGCGAGATGGTCAACCGCAGCGACCTCCGCGAGAACGTCGCCGCCAGCCGCGAGGCGCTCACCCCCAAGGAGGCCCGCCTCCTCGAGGAGCACCGCCAGCAGACGGCCAACCTCTACTGCCACGGCTGCGGCCACCTCTGCGAGACCGCCGCCAAGGGCGTCCCCGTCGCCACCGTCTTCCGCTACCTGCGTTACTACGAGGCCTACGGCAAGCGATCCGCCGCCCGGGCCCTCTACCAGGCCCTGCCGCCGATCAGCCAGCGGCTGCTCGAAGTGGTGAACCTGGACGAGGCCTGCCCCCACGGCCTACCCGTCACCAGCCTGCTCCAGAAGGCCGACCGCCTGATGGGCTGAGCCGAGTTCGACGATCGTGATCCATGACGCCCCGTCGCCAGGCTTGGCCTTCGACGGGGCGTTCTCGTTTCGCCGAGGTGGTCAAGGCGCTTCATGGGGAGATACAACACATGGATCGGGCACCGCTTTCCGACATGCTCCGCGCCGCGATTGTCCATGTTTTGAGGGACTATCGTCGCCAGAACCCGACGGAAACCCCTTACGCATTCGCCCTGATTATGGGCCAGGCGGGGGCCCCAATCTATGCCGTCGCAACCGAGCAGGGGCTGAGACGAACGGCCTCGAAATACCACGAACTCGGGTACAGATACCGTGGGAACGACGGCGAGGAGTTTGACCCGCGCCAGAAACTTGCCGCCTGGCTGCGCTGGGCAAATCCCGATGATGGTTGGGACTATGGCGAGTTCCCCGGCCAATTCCCCATCCAACCCTTACTCGGGCCGTTGCTTGAAGGCGATGAGTTCGGTCAGGATGCCGAGGGGCTGGAGGAGTACTTCACGGATGTTCTCGCCACGCTCCGGGGGACGTCCGAGTTGGATTCGCTGACGGTCGGCGTGACGTATGGCGCGGACCCGAGGGACTTTGTCCGGACGGCGACGAAGGCGAACACCGATGACACGGTGCGTCGCCTCCTGTCGGAAGTCTCCCTGGCGAACGAAGTAGAGTCGAGAATCAAGTCGCCAGGACAAGGCACCTGAGCGGCCGCGGCGGCGCGATCAGTCACCTTCGTCGGACTTGTCTTCCTCGGCAGGGGGGACATCCTTGCCGGGGATGGTGAACGTGCCGTCGGCCCAACGGCCAAGGTCGATCAGGCGGCAGCGGGCCGAGCAGAAGGGGAAGTGCGGCAGGGCGGCCAGCGACTCCCCCTCGTACTCCTTGCGGCAGGTGGGGCAGCGGCCGCGGATCATTTGGTCGACCCGCTCGATGACCCGCCGGAAGTCGACCCGCCCGATGATCCGCCGGACGTCGACCCGCCCGACGAGTCGGACTTGGGCGCGGGGGGCGGCGTGCTGGCGGCGCTGTCGGCCTGGGCGCTCTTCTTGTAAGAGTCGCTGCGGTAGTCGGTCTGGTAGAAGCCCGACCCCTTGAAGATGATCGCCCCGCCGCCGCCGATCTTGCGCCTCAGCTTGGGCTCGTGGCAGGTGGGGCAGTCGACCTGGGAGTCGGCCTTGATGGACTCGAACGCCTCGAACTCGTGTCCGCAGGCGTCGCAGATGTAATCATAAGTGGGCATGCAGACCTCGGGCGTCGGGGGCGCGGGCTCAGCTCAGGCTTGGGGGATGACCGAGACGGCGACCTTGGAGGGACGCAGGACGCGGTCGCGGATGCGATAGCCCTTGCCCATCTCGCCGACGACGGTCCCCTCGGGGTGATGGGCGTCGGGCTGCTGCATGATGGCGTCGTGGACGTTGGGGTCGAACGGCTGGCCGAGCGCCGGGATCGGCACGATCCCATGCTTGCCGAGCGCGGCAATCATCTGCTTGTGGACCAGCTCCAGGCCGTCGACGATGGTCGACGCCCCGGCGGACCGGGCGGCGTCGATGGCCCGATCGAAGTTGTCGAGGACGGACACCAGGTCGAGCGCCAGGGGGCCCATGGCGTAAAGCTGGTCGGCTTCGGCCTGGGCCCGGATGCGCTTCTGGAAGTTGGCGGAGTCGGCCCGGGACCGCTGGAGCTGTTCGATCAGCTCGTCGCGCTCGCGCTGCAGCGCCCCGACGTCGCCGGTCGCCTGGGTCTCGTCGTTGGTGTCGTTCTGAATTGGGTCGGCCATCGTGCTCGTTCCTGATCTTGGCCGCCGGCGGTCGGCCCGGGAAGGGGGCCGCTCCGGCGGGTTATCCTCGATCGTGGGTGTCGGTGCGGGGGGCGAATCCGGTCGATCTTCGATCATTCGGCGACGTCGTCGGCTTCCTCGGTGAAGTAGTCGCGGACCTTCTCCAGGAACCCTTTTCGCTTGGACGAGACGTCGGAGTGTTCCAGCTCGGCGAGTTCTCGCAGGAGCTCTTCCTGCCTGGCCGAGAGGTGCTTGGGGGTCTCGACGAAGATCTCGACGAGCTGGTCGCCGCGCCCCCGTCCATTGATGTCGGGCATCCCCCGGCCCCTCATCCGCAGGATGTCGGAGGTCTGGGTTCCCTTGGGGATCTTCAGGTGATCGGGGCCGTCGAGCGTGGGGACGTCGATCTCGGCGCCGAGGGCGGCCTGGGGGAAGCTGATGGGCACCTGGCAGACCAGGTCATTGCCCTGGCGCTCGAAGAGGGCGTGCTTGCGCACCTCGATCTGGATGTAGAGCGTGCCGCGCGGGCCGCCCGGGTCGCCGAGCTCGCCGTGGTTGGGCAGCCTCAGGCGGGTCCCGGTGTCGACGCCCGGCCGGATGTCGATCTTGAGCTGGGCCACCTCGGGGACATGCCCCTGGCCTCGGCAAGTGGGGCAGGGGTCGGTGATCCGCACCCCCTCGCCGCCGCAGGCCGGGCAGGTGGTGGCCACCTGGAAGAACCCTCGAGACTGGACGACCTGGCCCTGGCCGCCGCAATACGAGCAGGTCGTCGCGACGGTCCCCTTGCGGGCGCCAGAGCCCTTGCAGTCCTCGCAAGGCTTGCGCCTGGAGACCTCGACGACCTTGGTGGCGCCCCGGGCGGACTCCTCCAGGTCGATCGTCAGCTTCATCAGCAGGTCGGAGCCGGCGCGCGGGCCGCGCTGCTTCCGGGCGCCGAACATGTCGCCGAAGAGCCCGCCGCCCCCCCCGCCGAAGATCTCGGAGAAGGCCGACATGATGTCTTCGGCATTATTGAAGTTGTGCGTGGCGGCGCCGTCGAGCCCGGCGGGGCCGTAGCGGTCGTACCGCTGGCGCTTGCCGGTGTCGGAGAGGACCTCGTACGCCTCGGCCAGTTCCTTGAACCGGGTCTCGGCCTCGGGGTCGTTGGGGTTCTTGTCCGGGTGATACTTCAGGGCCAGTTGCCGGTAGGCTCTCTTGATATCATCGGCGCCCGCGTCGCGCTTGATCTGGAGGACTTCGTAGAAATCGCGCTTGGTCGCCATCGGCACGGCTTCTCAATCGGGTTCGGTTCCGCTCCGTTTCGACGAGACCAAGATAGCACAGGGGCTCGGCGTTCAGATACCGGAAACGCGGCTGGCCCGCCTCCCTGGAAGGCTAGATTTCGGTCGGGACTGGGGACACGATCGGTCGCCGTTCAGCCGGGCCCGCCGGGCTTGACGCCCTGTTCGGAGGGGCTGATGGGCCGATGATGGGGCTCGAGGCCCGGTGCGCGGTCGATTGAGCCTGACCGGGAACTTCGTCTTCGCGTCGATCGGGGACCATGTCGAAGGGCGGACAGGAAAGATTGCAGGTCGTGTTGGCCGGGAATCTCGCGTCAGAGGTCCATAGCGGGCGGCCCCAGGGGTCGGTCGAAGGGGCGGGGCCCGCCGCGCGAATGGTCGCGAGGCGGGCCCTCGATCGGATGCTCAGCGGACGGAGCCTTCGACTCGCTGCGAGCCTTTCTCTTCGTCTTCCTTGATGTTGGTGATCATGGCCTCGGTGGTCAGCATGAGCGCGGCGATGGACGCGGCGTTCTGCAGGGCCGAGCGGGTCACCTTCGTCGGGTCGACGATGCCGGCGGCGAACATGTCAACATATTCGCCGGTATTGGCGTTGTAGCCGGTCGCGCCGGTCGCGGCCTTCACCTCGTCGGCGATGACGGCGCCGTCGTGGCCGGAGTTCTCGGCGATGTGCCGGACCGGCTCCTCGAGGGCACGCAGGACGATGGCGGCGCCCAGCTTCTCGTCGCCGGAGAGCGACGCCATGACCTTCTCGACGGCCGGGGCGACGCGGAGCAGGGCGGTGCCGCCGCCCGGGACGATCCCCTCTTCGGCCGCGGCGCGGGTGGCGTGAAGGGCGTCCTCGACGCGTGCCTTCAGCTCCTTCATCTCGGCCTCGGTGGCCGCGCCCACGTTGATCAGGGCAACGCCGCCGGAGAGCTTGGCCAGGCGCTCCTGGAACTTCTCCTTGTCGTACTCGCTCTCGGTCTCTTCGATCTGGCGGCGCAGCTGGTCGATCCGCTTCTGGATGTCGGCCTTCTGGCCGGCGCCCTGAATCAGGGTCGTGCTGTCCTTGCCCACCTTGATCTGCTTGGCCTGGCCGAGCTGGCTGACCTGGAGGTTCTCCAGCTTCAGGCCCAGGTCCTCGCTGACCACGGTGCCGCCGGTCAGGACGGCCATGTCGCCGAGCATCGCCTTGCGGCGGTCGCCGAACCCGGGGGCCTTGACCGCGGCGATGTTGAGGATGCCGCGGAGCTTGTTGACGACCAGGGTCGCCAGGGCCTCGCCGTCAACATCTTCGGCGACGATCAGGAGGGGCCGGCCCGACTGGGCGACCTTCTCCAGCAGGGGGATCAGCTCGCGAAGGTTGCTGATCTTCTTCTCGAAGAGGAGGATCAGGGCGTCGTCGAAGATGACTTCCATCGTCGTCGGGCTGGTGACGAAGTAGGGGCTGAGGTACCCCTTGTCGAACTGCATCCCCTCGACGAACTCGAGGGTGGTGACGCCCGACTTGCCCTCTTCAACTGTGATCACGCCGTCGCGGCCGACTCGCTCGACGGCGTCGGCCAGCATCGAGCCGATCGTCGCGTCGTTGTTGGCCGAGATGGTGCCGACCTGGGCGATCTCTTCCTTCTTGGAGACGGGCCGAGAGATCTTCTCGGACAGCTCCTTGACGGCGGCCTCGACGGCCTTCTCGATGCCGCGGCGGACGGCCGTCGGGTTGGCGCCCGAGGTGATGTTGCGCAGGCCTTCGCGATAGATGGCCCGGGCCAGGATGGTCGCCGTCGTGGTGCCGTCGCCGGCCACGTCGGAGGTCTTGCTGGCGACGACGTTCACGAGCTTGGCGCCCATGTTCTCGAACGGGTCGTCCAGTTCGATCTCCTTGGAGACCGTCACGCCGTCCTTGGTGACCGTCGGGCCGCCGAAGGACTTGTTGATGATGACGTTGCGGCCGGTCGGGCCGAGCGTCGTGCCGACGGCGCGGGCCAGGATGTCGACGCCGTCGAACATCTTGCGCCGGGCGGCGTCGGAAAAGAGCAGTTGCTTGGCCACGGAAGGGATCTCCTCGAAACGCCCGGAGGGCCGCCGCACCCCACCCGACTCGGAGTCAGGGGCAGGGTGCCGGGCAGGGCCCGACCGGGCTTTGGTGACTTACTTGACGATCTTCGCCAGGATGTCGGTTTCGCGGAGGATCTTGACTTCCTCGCCGTCAACCTTGATGTCGGTGCCGGAATACTTGCCGAAGAGGACCTCGTCCCCCTCGACGACGCCGACCGGGGCGCGTTCGCCGGAGTCGAGCATCTTGCCGGGGCCGACGGAGATGACCTTGCCGCGCTGGGGCTTCTCCTTGGCGGTGTCCGGCAGGACGATGCCGCCGGCGGTCTTCTCTTCGGCTTCGATCTGGATGATGACGACGCGGTCTTCCAGCGGGCGAATCTTGGCCATCTCGGGCTTCCTCAGTCGTTCGAAGGCCGCCCGGCCACTCTGGGCGGGGCCGGACGGCCGTTGATGAATTCTCGGGTTCGTTTCGTAATGCGACGTCGAGCGGCAGGGAACCGGAGCAATCCGGCTCACATCATGCCGCCCATGCCACCCATCCCGCCCATGCCACCCATCCCGCCCATGCCACCGCCGTGGTCATGGTCGTGGTGGTCGCCGCCGGGGGCCTTCTTGACCTTCTTCTCGACGATGATGGCCTCGGTCGTCAGCAGCAGGGCCGCGACGCTGGCGGCGTTCTGCAGCGCCGAGCGGGTGACCTTGGCGGGGTCGACGATGCCCGAGGCGAACATATCCACGAAGGTGCCGTTATCGGCGTTGTAGCCGAAGTGGGGGTCGGCCGACTTCTGGATCTTGGCCACGACGATCGAGCCGTCGATGCCGGCGTTCTCGGCGATGTTGCGGGCGGGCTGCTCGAGCGCCCGGCGGATGATGCTGATGCCGATGGCCTCGTCGCCCTCGAGCTTCAGGCCGTCGAGCGCCTTGGCGGCGCGGATGAGGGCTGTTCCGCCGCCGGGGACAACGCCCTCTTCGATGGCGGCGCGGGTGGCGTGCAGGGCGTCCTCGACGAGGGCCTTGCGCTCCTTCATCTCGGTCTCGGTGGCGGCACCGACATTGATCTGCGCCACGCCGCCGGCCAGCTTGGCCAGGCGCTCCTGGAGCTTCTCCTTGTCGTACTCGCTCTCGGTCGTGCCGATCTCGCGGCGGATCGACTCGACCCGGCCCTTGAGCTCGTCGGCCGAGCCGATGCCCTCGACGATGGTCGTGTTCTCGCTGGTGATGGTCACCTTGCGGGCACGGCCCAGGTCATCCAGGGTGACGGCTTCAAGCTCGATGCCGAGGTCCTTGAAGATCGCCTTGCCGCCGACCAGGATGGCGATGTCGCCGAGCATGGCCTTGCGACGATCGCCGTAGCCGGGGGCCTTGACGGCCGCGACCTGGAGGATGCCGCGGAGCTTGTTGACGACCAGGGTGGCCAGGGCCTCGCCCTCGACGTCCTCGGCGATGACCACCAGCGGCTTGTTGGCGCGGGCGATCTGCTCGAGCAGCGGGATCAACACCTTGGGGGTGCTGATCTTCTCCTCGTAGATCAGGATGTAGGGGTCCTCGAGGACGACCTCCATCCGGTCCTGGTCGGTGACGAAGTGGGGGCTGAGGTAGCCGCGGTCGAACTGCATCCCCTCGACGACGTCGACGGTGGTCTCGGCGGCCTTGCCTTCCTCGACCGTGATGACGCCGTCGGTGCCGACCTTCTCGAAGGCATCGGCGAGCTTGCTGCCGATGACCAGGTCGTTATTCGAGGCGATGGCGGCGACCTCGGTGATCTCCTTCTTGCCGGAGACCTTCTTCGACTGGCCCTTGATGTGCTCGACGACGGCGGTGACCGCCTTGTCGATGCCACGCTTCAGGGCCATCGGGTCGGCGCCGGCGGCCAGGGCCTTCAGGCCTTCCTTGAAGATGACCTCGGCCAGCACGGTCGCCGTCGTCGTGCCGTCGCCGGCCGCGTCGGAGGTCTTGCTGGCGGCCTCCTTGACGAGCTGGGCCCCCATGTTCTCGTAGGGGTCGGTCAGCTCGATTTCTTCGGCCACGGTGACGCCGTCTTTGGTCACGGTGGGGCTGCCCCAGCCCTTGTCGATCACGGCATTGCGGCCGCGAGGGCCGAGCGTGCTCTTGACCGCCCGGGCCAGCTTGGACACGCCATTGGCCAGCTTCTGGCGGGCCTCCTCATCGTAGGCCAACATCTTCGCCACGGTGCATTCTCCTGCGTCGCCGACTCCACCCGCCCTGACGCCGAAGCCTGGGACGGTCGCGACGGCCTGGCCCCGAATCGGGTCCCGACCGCCGTGTTACAGACGCGGGGAGATGCACGATGCGTGCCGGACCTCAGAAAAAATTCTTAAGTCGATTCATTAAAACGGTTTGAGTAAACCTGGGCCTTTGACGATTTCCCCCTCGATCTGCCTTTTTGGCAGACTGGCGTCGAGCCCTGACATTCCGGGGCAGGGGTTTGACAGGCCCGTCGGCGCCCGCGACACTCGGCCCCTTCGCCTCCCGTAGCATCCAGACGGACGACGACTTCTCCAAGTAAAGGCAGGGTGCCCCATGGCCCGACCCAGTCCGCGACGGACCCTGATGCTGGCCGCCTTCGGCCTCGCCTCGATCGCCCTGAACGCACGCTCCAGCGACGCCGCGGCGCCAGTCACGTTCCCGCTCTGGGCCGACGGCGCCCCGGGCGCCAAGGGGACCGAATCCGCCGACATCCCCAAGCTGACCATGCACCTGCCCGATCCCGCCAAGGCCACGGGTGCCTCGGTGGTCGTCTGCCCGGGCGGCGGCTACGGCGGCCTGGCCATTGGCTATGAAGGGCACGACGTCGCCGAGTGGTTCGCCAAGCTGGGCATCGCCGCCGGCGTCCTTGAATATCGGCTGGGGCCGAAATATCACCACCCAGTCATGCTCCATGACGCCCAGCGTGCCATCCGCACCTTGCGTGCCCGCGCCGGTGAGTGGAACCTCGACCCCAAGCGGGTCGCCATCCTCGGCTTCTCCGCCGGCGGCCACCTCGCCTCAACCGCCGCCACCCACTTCGACGCCGGCAAGCCTGACGCCGCCGACCCGATCGATCGCCAGAGCAGCCGGCCCGACCGCGCGATCCTGCTCTACCCCGTCATCGCGATGGCCACCCCCTACGGCCACGGAGGCTCGCTCCGTAACCTTCTGGGCGACAACCCCGACCCCGCCCTGGTGGCCAGCCTGTCCAACGAGACCCAGGTGACCGCCGAGACCCCGCCCACCTTCATCGCCCAGACCGACGCCGACACCGCCGTCCCCCCCGAGAACAGCCTCCTGTTCGTGCTGGCCTTGCGCAAGGCCAAGGTTCCCAGCGAACTGCACATCTTCGAGAAGGGCCGCCACGGCCTGGGCCTGGGCAGCGGAGAGCCCGGCTTCAGCACCTGGCCGGGCCTCTGCGAGATCTGGCTGAAGGGGCAAGGGTTCCTCGACAAGGCGAAGTGATCGACGCACCCTGAGTCGGAGGCCGATCCATGAAGCAAATATCACTCATGGATCGGCCTCCATCATTTGTCGGCCGATCGCCGTCATGTCCCGATGCACCACTCATGGCATCCGCCGGTGGGTTCCCGTGGAGCGGGGTGGCCGCAACTGCACCGCTCATCAGGTCAGCAATCGATCCACTTCGGGCAGGAGCCGGGCGAAGTCGAGCTTGGTCGGGCAGGCAGCCCTGGCGGCCTCGAGATCGGCGCCGCTCCAGTCGCGCTCGCCCGGCGTGAGCTTGGTATAGGCATCACGGGCGTGTTGGCGGGCGCCATGATGCTCGTGGTACGTGAGAAAGCGGGTCAAGTCGCCCAGGCGAGCGTTCGTGCCCGCGGCGAGTTCACACCTGCCGTCGCATTCCGCGCACATCGTCGGGCCGGCACCCAGCATCGCGACACGCAACTCCTGAATCTCGGATGGCTTCATGCGCTGGTAACGCCGGGCGGCCTCGGTGTTCTGGTTGACCTCGTCGGTGTTCCCCATGGCCACGCAGACGGAGGCGATCCGCTCATCAGACCAGAGGGCCTGCAAAATCCCTTGATAAGGGTTGAGGCCTCGCTCCTTCAAGACCGGGGCATCGAGCCGCAAATGCTTCAAGCTCCGCTCGAAGCCGGAGATGACCAGGTGACCGGCCACGACCTTCATCGCCACCAGGCCGATCTTCTTCTTGTAGCAAGCGTCGATGGCCCGGTTGAGTGGAGAATCCTTCTCCAACCACGGATTCATGGCGACCATGACGGCGTCCATCAGGCCACCCTCGGCTGCGGCCTCGAGCTGCTCGGCCCGGAGCTGGTCATGGGTCGCGAAACCGACGAACCGCACCTTCCCGCTTTTCTTGAGGGCGGCGATCGTCTCTTTCATCTCCTTGCTCTTGGGCCAGTCCATCTCGTTGCGGGTCAGCCCGTAGTCGACCGATTTTCCTGACAGTGCATGGAAGTAAAGCAAGTCGATGTAATCTGTCCCGAGCGCCTCCAGCCGCAGGTCGACTCGCTTGATCATGTCGCTGGGCCGCGCGACGCCGTCCTTCGTGGCGAGAAAGATCTGGGGACGAACCTCAGGCATGGCGGCGAACCATGTCTTGAATCCACCCTCCGTCCCATACGTCGCCGCCGTGTCGAAGAAGCGGACGCCGCGGCTGTACTCGAACCGCAGGAGCCGGTCGAGGGCGTCGGGCGCGCGGGCGGTTCCGCCATTCAGGATTGTCACCGCCACACCTGTATCACCCAGCATGCGCCTGGGGATTTCGACCGGCTTATCGGCGCCCGGCTTGGCGTCCTGAGCCAGAGTCGGCGCTTGCGACAGGGCCGTCGCCGCGACTGTCGCGGCCGCACCGTTCTGGACGAACGCGCGACGATCCATCGGGATTTCATCGGAATCGGACATCGATCGGGCCTCCAGGTTGAGGGAGAGATCAACCATTCCGGAACCCTGATCGCTCAATGTAAGCCGCCCGCAACGGCGAGTCCAGCAGCGGGATGCCCGTCTGGGCGTATCGTGCTGCCACTCACGCCCCGGCCACGAGCGTGGGGGCGACGGACCTCTCGTGCCCCCGCTGCCCGCCTCGCCTCTTCCCTGAGAGCGGCCGGGGCGGACGGTGTCTGACGTGGATCGGGTCGCTGGAACGGGCTTGGAGGAGTTGGATGAGTCCTGTCAAAGCTGCGCCTCCAGCGCGGCGATCCGCCGCTCCAGGGACGGTCTCAGCGCGAGGACTGCCGCCTGCACAGCGGGCGTGATCTGGTCCCAGGGATCTCGCGGGAGAGGCGTCTCGGCAATCATGCCGCCGTCAACGCTCACTTCGAAGGCTTCGACTTGCCGGAACGATTGAGGGCGACCGCCTGGCCAATGAGCGCCTTGAAGGCGGACTCGTCGACCTCTTCTCCGACGTGGATGTCGATCGCGCGGCGTGTGTTTCCGTCAAGACTCGAATTGAAGAGATGGGCTGGATCCGTCAGAGATGCGCCCTTGGCGAAGGTCAGCTTCACGACATTCTTGTAGGATTCGCCGGTGCAGATGATGCCGTCGTGCGACCAGATCGGCGTGCCCTTCCACTTCCACTCCTCGACGACGTCAGGGTCGGCTTCCTTGATGAGCTCGCGCATTCTGCCGAGGGTATCCCCTCGCCAGTCACCGAGTTCGGCGATCTTTTTCGAGATGAGCTCCGATGCCGACTGACCCTGGCTCTCGCCCGACTTTTCCATATTCTCATCCTCGAAGTTGCAGACTGCGTTCATTGTCACATGCTTGGGGGTTCGAGACACGCGGGTTCATCCGCATGTCTCGGGCGCCGGTGTTCGGTCACCCTTGCCCCTGTCACTACCCAGCTTGAGCGGCTCACTCAAGAGGTCGTTCCGCGATTGGTCATCATTGCACGCGAAGCGGCCGCTCCGAGCAGATGACGGTTTGTCCGGGGTCGCTTGTCGAGTGGAAAACGATCGGGGCAATCGCTCGTCGATCGGCCGCCGGGAACTCTCATTCTCGATCTCTCAGGGTGTGACGCCTCATTGCTCCTCCGAATATCTTCGGAAGTCGTCCATCCTTTTTCGACTGACAAGCTTCTGGTGAAGCCTGGCAAACTGGGAGAAGGGCTGGTTTTTGACAGAGTTGTCGGGCAGATCAGGCGTGAAATCGGGGGGCTGGCTCTGGCGTGAAGCACGACTGCCTCTTCCTTCCCTCACCCTGGTTCGACCTCTGATTTTTGTTGAACACTCCATTTCGCCGGCTTACAATCGCGGTCCCGGATGTCCCGGCGCAAGTCCAGCCCGCGATCGTCGAAGGGGATCTCGAGTGGTCAACCTGCTCGCCGCCAAGGGGCTCGGGGTCGTCAGCCGCCGCAGGCTTCTTCAACTCGGCCTGGCGGGGATGGGCGGGGTTCCCTTGCTGGGATTGCAGCGGGCTAGCGGGTCGGGCGGAGGGCCGGGCGGCACGGCCAAGAACTGCATCTATATCTTCCTGTGCGGCGGGCCGTCTCAGCTCGACCTCTGGGACCCCAAGCCCGACGCGGCCGAGGGGATTCGCAGCGTCTTCAAGCCGATCGAGACGAACGTCCCCGGGATCATGTTCACCGAGCTGATCCCCAGGCTCGCGACGCATGCGGACAAGCTGGCCGTGATCCGGTCGATGAACCACGGCAGCGTCGACCACAACTACGGCATCGCGCACACGCTGCAAGGCTGCAAGCCGTCGCAGCCGAATGACGTCTTCGTCGCCCGCACCGACCACCCGGCGCTCGGGGCCATTCTGCACAAGCTCAAGGGTGATTGCGGCGTGCTTCCCCCCTGGGTCATCCTGCCCAGGCCGTTCACCACGCTCTCGCCGCCGCACAAAGGGCAGTCGGCCGGCTTCCTCGGGGCTCCGTTCGACCCAGTGGCGCTCAACGAGCCCAAGTACGACTCGCTGGCCCCCAAGACGTTGAAGCTCGATGCGCTCGAATTGCCCGAGGGCGTCGACGCCCGCCGCTACACCGGCCGCCGGTCGCTGCTCGCGGGGATCGAGCCGGGCAACGGGCTTGCGTCGAAGCCCGAGGTGCACACGCGCTGGGATGCTTACAACAACACGGCCGTCGAGATGCTCTCCGGCCCCGCCTGTCGTCGGGCCTTCGACCTGGAGCGCGAGCCGGTCAACGTCCGCGACCGCTACGGTCGCAATGAGTACGGCCAGAGCTTCCTGCTGGCCCGTCGGCTCGTCGAGTCGGGCGTCCGGATGGTGAACGTCTTCTGGACCTACTTCGACCCCAAGGGTTGCCAGTTCAACATGTGGGACAACCACGGCGTGACGACCGAGATTTGCGGGGTCGGCGGGATCCTCAACGGCCAGCAGATGCTCACGCACGAATATTGCGCCCCGTCCTTTGACCGCTCGTTCTCGGCCCTGCTGGAAGACCTCGACGCCCGCGGCCTGCTCGACGAGACCCTGGTCGTCGTCGCCGGGGACTTCGGCCGGACTCCCAAGATCAACAGCATGGCGGGCCGCGACCACTGGGGCTCGTGCTACACCCAGCTCATGGCGGGCGGCGGGGTGCGCGGCGGCCAGGTTTACGGCACGAGCGACAAGAACGCGGGCTACGTGAAGGACCGGCCCGTCAGCCCCGAAGACTTCGCCGCGACCATCCTCCATGCGTTTGGCGTCGACTCCGACACCATGATCAACGATCACCTCGGCCGTCCCCTCCGCGTCACCGAGGGCCACGCCATCACGGACCTCTTCTCCTGACCTCACGCTGAGGCCTTCTCGGGCCAGCCGGGGAAAGCTGGCCTGATCCCGCCGGTTCTGCCGATCTTGCAGGGTATGAAGGACGGATCGGCCTGCGGGAACCCTGGGATGGCCGACTTGACGAGGGCCCTGATCGTCGCCCTGACGCTCGCGCCCCTGGGCGGCTGCGCGGGGGTGACGGCCAAGATTACCGGCTCAGCGCGGGCCGGTTCCGAGCAGTTGATGCTGACGGGCACCGCGAACCGCGCGATCGACTGCGTCGACTTCCGACCGCTGGCGGGTGCCCGGGCCTACCTCGATACGTCGATGCTGAAGGCCGACGATGCGGGCTGGCTCCAGTTCAACCTGCGTCGTTCGATGGCCAGGCAGGGCCTGCTCCTGGTCGAGACCCGCAAGGATGCGCAGGTCGTCGTCGAGGTCGCCGCGGCGGCCTACGGCACCGACGAGGTCGACCGCCGGATGAACATCCCGGGCGCCAACATCACCCCGGGCCTCTTCCCTCTGGCGACGGCCAGCATGCAGACGCAGGCGATCACCCGCAAGAGTCGCCAGGATGCCGTCGTCAAGCTTGCCCTGGCCGCCTACGACGTCTCCTCGCACCGACTCGTCTGGGAATCCGGCGACATCGTCCGCGCCGAGGCCCTCGACCGTAAGTTCTTCGGCGCGGCGGAGATCTCGCGCAAGACGACCATGCACGAGCTGGAAGACTACCCCCGACGCAGCGGCCTCTGACCGCATGCACCGAACGAACCTCTACACGCCGGCCTGCCTCCGAAGCGAGGCATTGCACAGAGTTGACTCCGGCGTTGATGGGAGAAATTGCGGATGAATGACGAGACCCAGAAGCGTCTGATCGTGGATCAGTTCACCAGGCAGGCGGCGCCGTTCGCCGAGTTCCGGGCGCACTCGGCGGAAGATTCGATGGCGCTTGTTCGCGAGGTCGCGCAGATCGGCCCGGGGGACCGAGTGCTCGACCTGGCCTGCGGCCCGGGGCTGGTGGCCTGCGACTTCGCGGCCCACGCCCTGCACGTCGTCGGACTCGACCTGACCCCGGCCATGATCGATCAGGCCCGCGCGCTCCAGCAATCCAAGGGGCTGGAAAACCTGGCCTGGCACGTCGGCGACGTGGACGCCTTGCCCTTCGACGCGGCCTCCTTCTCGGTCGCCTTCACCCGATATAGCTTCCATCACCTGCTCGAACCCGCCAAAGCCCTGGCCGAGATGGTCCGCGTGACCGAGCCGGGCGGGCGCGTCGTGGTGGTCGACGTCTATTCAAGCAGCCCCGAGCAGGGGGAGGCCTATGACCGCGCCGAACGCCTCCGCGACCCGTCGCACGTCCGGGCTCTGGGCCTTGGCGAGTTGACCTCCCTGTTCGTCCGCGCGGGCCTGACGGGGCCGTCGATCGTCTTCTACAAGCTGGACGTCGACCTCGATTCGCTGCTGGCCGCGTCCTTCCCCGAGCCGGGAGCCGCCGACGAGGTCCGCTCCCTCTTCGCCGAAGACCTCGGCCGCGACCGCCTGGGAGTCAACGCCAGGCGCGACGAGCACGGGGCGATCCAGTTCTCCTTCCCGCTGGCCGTCCTCGTCGGCCGCAAGCTGGCCGCATAGGCTCGATCCTCACCGCACGCCCCAGAGCCTGGCGAGCAGCTCGGCCAGCTCGGGGTCGTGCTCGGCCAGCTCGGGGCGGACGAACGGGTAGAAGTCGTTGGTGCCGAAGTAGGCCTCGGTGGCCTCGGCGAAATACTCCATCGGGTTGGTCGCCGCGTACGCCTTCTCCTTGCGACCACTGAGGCGCAGGACCGAGTCGTACCGCTTCGCCTCCATCGCCCGCCGGTAGGCGCCTTCGACGTCCTTGTTCTCGTAGGCCCCCTCCAGGTGCTGGTGATGAAACCCGTGGGCCAGCTCGTGCAGGACCATCCAGGGCTGATCCAGCGTCCAGCTCGAAAAGTTCCTGGCGTTGGCCAGCTCGACGCAGCCCGCCTTCTCGGGATTCATCCCATGCTCGGTCAGCCAGCCGGCGTCGGGGTGATAGGCCATGCAAGGGTGATGAGGCTCGGCCTCCTCGACCCAGATCCGGATCGTCCGTAATTTCTCCAGAGCCCCGGCTGGCACCCGCCTGATGATCTCGTCGAGCTGCCTCCCGAGCAGCGAGATCGTCCGCTCGGCCAGGGCCGGCTCATCGGCGAGAAATCCCTTGTGGACGAGCACCGTCCAGCCCTCGACCTGGCGGACTTCGTACCGCGAGGTTGGCTCATACACATCGGCGGCCGGCCGCTCGACCGGACTTGCTCCCGACGAGATCGCCGCGATTAGGAGTGCGGCCGGGAAGAGAGGGCGAGCGATTGGTCGATGGGGCATCCGATGGTGTCCAAGGGGATAGCGGAGGGAGATTTCACATCCGATCATCCGAGCATGGCATCCAAGAGCGTGCTCAGTGCGTGTTTCCGAATTGGTCCGGATGCGTCGAAGCGGCTGACGGAAGATTCGATGCGGTCACATCCAGCATCGCCCGACTTGGCTCGCCCGTCCACGATGAGGCTTGATGTCCGCCTGCATCAACGCAGACAGGAAGCTGTCGGGGAGGTAACATCGGACATGCACTTCGACTTTCTGAGGCGGCTCGGAAGACAGGGAATGCCACTGATCCGGCGAGGCCCCGACGAGCCGATGGATCTCCCCGGAGACGACCCATTTGAACGCTGGAATCCGCACGACGACCTCGAGCCCCGTCCGCCCGTCGACAAATCCCTGATCTTCAACCGGGTGACGGTCGTGGCCATGGTCGCGACCGCCGTTGCCGAGTCGATGAAGCGGGAGAGGGGAGACATGCGGCTCCCCGGCGTCGTGATCGTCCTGCTCTTCGTCTCGATCATCCTCTATCTCGTCCGCTACAGGATCATCAGCAAGCGACTGCTCTTCTGGCTCTGCATCCTCTGCGGACCGATCCTGGCTCTGATCCTTCTGCCCCTCGTCTTCGACCTGGCCGTGCATGGATTCTGAAGCCCAGGATCATCGGGGCGATGAGTGCCCTCGGCCCTCGATCCCCCGCCGGGGCCATCTCCGCAAAGGTGTGAGCATGGTCCGTCGAAATGTGGAACACCGCGTCGACGATCTCGACCACGATGAGCTGGATATGCTCGCGGAGGGTCCGGGGGATGGTTCGGGCCGAGGCGGCGACCGGCCCGCGGAGAATCGCCCGACCTCCCGGAGTTGGACACATTGAGAGTCATCCTCTGGTATCTCATCGCCGCGGCGGGCGAAATCGGCGGATGCTTCGCATTCTGGGCATGGCTCAGGTTGAACAAAAGCCCCTTCTGGGTCATCCCCGGCGTCGTGGCGCTCGTCGCCTTCGCGCTTGCCCTTACCCGCGTCGACACCCCCAATGCCGGACGTGCCTATGCGGCCTACGGGGGCATCTACATCGTTTCTTCGCTCGCCTGGCTCTGGGCTGTGGAAGGCGTGCGGCCCGACCGATGGGATAGTCTCGGCGCGGCCGTCTGCCTGGCGGGTGCGGGGATCATTTTGTTCGGGCCGAGGACCCCCTGAATCCGGCGTCGCATGCTCAATTCTCACCCCCGGCGGCCCTGGTCCAGTAGCCGAACGTGTCGTCGGTAATGCCCGAACGGCCCGACTCTTTCAGGGTCTTCAGGAACGCATAGAAGGCGAGGCTTGACGCCTCGAGGCCCAGCATCCGGGTGCTGGCCAGCACGCGTGTGATCCGCAACCAGTTGTGGTTGGGGAACCTCCAGACGTCGGACTTGACGTCGAAGTCGCCGGCATTGATCACCTTCCCGTCTTCCGAGGTCAGGCCCAGGAAGGCGAGGAAGACGTCGAAGGACCGGAGCAGATTCCGGCGGAGCAGGGGGTCGGCCCGGAACTCGGCCACGTCGGCGTCGGTCAGCAGAGGGGCGCCCGGGTTGAACTGGCTCCGCTCACGCAGGGGGAACAGCCACTGGATGAAGTCGTGGACCGACTCCAAACGCTGGTCGGAATACCCCTGGATCTCGGCCAGCGACCGCCCCGAGGTGTCATTGGCCTCGCCGCGATAAAACTCGGTCAGTCGTGACATCAGCCCGCCCCCCGTTGAAGCGACGAATGTTACGGTCGAGGTGTTGCAATTTGGCAGCATGCCAAAGAAATTCGCCAGATTTTGGAAAAAGTAGGGAGGAAATCGGGCGAGATTCAGACTATTTCCTGGGAGCGTTCTGTCAAGAGTTTCGACCACCGCCGCAGACGCTCCACGCAGCCTTGGCAAGTGGATGAAAAAGGAGGTGAAATCCGTGGCGTGAGACCCATACGCGGCAAATGTCCCGCGTTCACGAGTGTCCGATTTAGCCCCGGATTCGAGATTATCGGACACACATTCTTGAGGAAAAGACGTCATTCGTGGCCAAGATAATGACACAACGTATTTTACAAGAGGAATTTGTGGCTGTTATGTGGTGCCCATTGTCGCTTGTCCTGTGTGGATTGGAAAACAAGAAATTACGAAACGAACCCGAGAATTCAACAATTCACGAGATGGATCGTCGAGAAAGTCAAGTGGACACGCGATCTGACGTCGCAGCCAATGCGGATGCCGGCGTAAGGATGGAGTTGAAAGCGTAGGGAGCGAAAGGCGTCCGGCGGGCGAACCGGCCCGCACCGCCCCCTGTCCAATGCGGATCGCCGCGTCGCCCGCCCTGGCCCCCTGGAACTCGATCGAGGTCCGCAGATGTATACCCCCGCCTCGTTCGCCGAGACAAATCAAGCCAAGCTGCACGACCTGATGCGTCGGAACAGCTTCGCCCTTCTGGCCTCGCAGTCCCCGGGCGGTCTGGTCGCCAGCCACCTGCCGCTGCTTCTCGACGCCGAGGCCGGGCCCCGGGGGACCCTGTTTGGCCACATGGCACGCGCCAACACGCAATGGCGCGAGGCGCAAGGGCCGGTGATGGCCGTCTTCTCGGGCCCTCATGCTTACATCTCGCCCACCTGGTATGCCGAGACCGGCATGGTGCCGACCTGGAACTACGTGGCCGTCCACGCCTACGGTATCTTGACCCCGGTCGAGGGCCGGGACGACCTTCTGGACATCCTCCGCCGGAGTGTCGACGTCTACGAGGCTGGCCGCCAGCCCCCCTGGTTGTTCGATGAGTCGGGCGTCAACGTGGACGGGCTCTTGAAGGCGATCGTCGGCTTCCGAATCGAGCTGACACGCCTCGAAGGCAAGTGGAAGCTCGGCCAGAACCACCCCGAGCCACGCCGCCGCCGGACCGCCGAGGCCCTCCGCTCCCAGCCTGATGCCGACTCGATCGCCATCGCCGCCCTGATGGAAGAGGGCCCGGGTTGATCGGAGAGCTCGAATCAAAAAATATTGACGGACGAAGCGACTTTTTTATAGCGTTTGAGCAAGGGTGATTGGATTAATCAGAGCTGTTAAAAAGACAGGGGCGATGATGAAACTCAAACCTGGTTGATCCATCCTGTTGCAGGGAGCGCCCGCAATGCGTGAAATCGTTGCCGTCTCATGCCTCGGCCTGGCGATTCTCGGCGGTTGCGGCGGCGATAGTGAGGTCGAGCCGCCGGTCGTGAGCGTCAGCCTGACACGCGACGCCTTCGTCGCGATCTCCGACCCGCTGGGCGAATCCGTCAAGAAGGTCGTCTATCTCGATCAGAACTGGACTGCCGGCCAGAGCCTGGGCTACTACTCCAGGCCGCAAGGGTCGCAGCTCGTCCCTTATGTGTGGTTCCTCGCGCTCGAGCAGGCGGACTCGGACTCGCTGTTCCGCGATAACCAGAACATCCTCAAATATCGCTATCTGCCGAGGAATCCCGGCCTGTCGAACCCGGACGGCCTGCCGGTCGGCTTCGTCGAGGGGGAGGGGGTGGGGCGTCGCTGGCTGGGATTCACCTGCGCGGCGTGCCATACCAACGAGATCAGGCTGGGAGAGACCGGGTATCGGATCGACGGGGCCCCGGCCCAGGCCGACGCCCAGGCCTTCCTCTCGGATCTCTCCGGTGCGCTCAAGAAGACGAGGGACGACCCCGCGAAATTCGGCAGGTTCGCCGCCAAGGTCCTGAAGAGCGACGACCCGTCGAGCCGGGCCGACTTGAAGGATGACCTCACCAAGGTGATCAAGATCCGCGAGGGCTACAACCTCCGCAACTTTCCCGGGTTCGACCCCAATCAGACCTCGCCGGTGCCGCCGACCCGGTACGGCCGGCTCGACGCGGTCGACTCGATCGTGAACGAGGCGTTCTGGAGGACCGTCAAGGACCCCGACCCCGATCACCCGACCGTGGTGGCCAAGCCGTGCGATGCCCCGGTCAGCTACCCCTTCCTGTGGGACACCCCCCAGCTCGACTTCGTCGAATGGCTGGGCATCGCCAAGAACGGCGACCTCGGAAGCTCGATCGACGGCATCCACGGCGACTTCTCGGGGCTCCCCCGCAACGTCGGCGAGGTGCTCGGCGTCTTCGGCGACTTCACCATCCACGATAACCCGTCGTCGTTGCTCAACCCGGGCTACAGCTCGTCCGTCAAATTCAACGAGCTGATCGCGCTCAACTCGTTCCTGAAGATCCTCTGGTCGCCCGAGTGGCCGGCCGAGTTCCCCAAGATCGACGCCGCCGCGGCCGCCCTGGGCGCGGAGTTGTACAAGCGGCCGAGCGCCCAAGGGCGGCGAGACTCGTGCCTCGACTGCCACGCGGTCATCAACCGCAGGACCCTCGACCGCGGCAAGATCTCGGTCGCAACGATGATGGAGGGCTCGGGCACCGACTCGCTCGCCTACGACAATTTCTTCGGAATCACGCGGCCCTCGGGCAAGCTGGAAGGGGAGCGGTTCTTCACGCAGCCCAAGATCCAGTCGCCGACCAATTCCGACCCGGTCCTCTCTAACGTCGTCACGGGCGTCCTGCTCGGCTTCTACAAGGCGGCCCCGCCCGACCCATTGAAGACCCTCGATTTCGCCGGAAAGCGCGTCATGCGCGCCGCGCCACAGGTGGTCGTGAGAGGGGTCTACAAGGGTCGCCCCCTCGACGGCATCTGGGCGACCGCCCCCTACCTGCACAACGGGTCGGTGCCCACCCTCGACGACCTCCTCAAGCCCGTCGACCAGCGGCCCAAGGCCTTCAGCATCGGCGTCCGGACGTTCGACCCGTCGAAGGTCGGCTACCTGACCGACGTCGCCGGCTTCCCCAAATTCCAGGTCGCGAAACCGGATGGAACGGTGATCCCCGGCAACTCGAACGCGGGCCACCCTTACGGCACCACATGGACCGCCGAGGAACGAACGCAGGTGATCGAATATCTGAAGACGTTGTGAGCCCGCCGCATGCCGAAACCGATCGTCGCCCGTTGGCCTGGGTGTTCGCGGCCGTCCGCGAGCACCCAGGAGATGGAGAGGATTCGAGATGTGCTCAGAACTGGATTCCGTAGGTTCTGGGTGCCTGCCGCCAGAGCGTCAACGGCTCGCCGGTCGCGGGGTCGAGGGCCGGGATCGGCAGGCTGCCGATGAGCTTGATGGCGGCCTTCGCCTCGCTCTCGGTCACCTCCTCGTCGCGGATCAGGTCCCAGTCGCGGCCCTCGGGGTAGCCGCCAACCATCTGCGAATCGCTCGAATTGTCGAGCCGGATGTGCGAGGTCCCGGCCGGCAGAACGAGGATGTCGCCGGCCTTCAGCGTCACGACCGTCCCCCCTTCACCACCCAGTCGGAGCGTGATCTGGCCGCGGGCCATGCCGAGCGCCTCGTGGCTCGTGGAGTGGAAATGGTTGTAGTCATAGACACCCAGCTCGCGCCAGTTGTTCAGCCAGTCGTTCCGCTGGAAGGTCGCCTCGATCGCGTCGGCGAGGTCAATGCCCGCGCCTGCGGTCACGGCCCCGCGGTGGATCAGGACGGGAAATCGACTGTTCGGGACCCTGCCGTTGGGCTTGAGAAACAGGGTCTCGACCCGAGGAGGTTGCTCCGTCATGGCATCGGCTTCCTTCTGGGAGAGTCTCGATCGTTCTTAACCGGGTCAGTCTTCATCCGCTCGGACGACGCCGCCGTAGGGCACGTCTCGGCCGCCATAGCGCCGGACGCGAAGATTGGCCTGCTCGGCGTGGCCCACGAAGCCTTCGAGGGCGCAGAGCCGCGAGCAGTAGGCGCCGATCGATGCGGACGCCTCGTCGGTCAGGACTTTCTGATACGTGCAGGTCTTGAGGAACTTGCCCACCCAGAGCCCGCCCGTGTAGCGGGCCGCCTTCTTCGTCGGCAGCGTGTGGTTGGTGCCGATGACCTTGTCGCCATACGCCACGTTGGTGCGCGGCCCGAGGAAGAGCGCCCCGTAGTTGGTCATCGTCCTGAGGAAATAGTCGGGATCTCGGGTCATGACTTGCACATGCTCCGAGGCGATCCGATCGGCGATCCGCGCCATCTCCTCGTCGCTCTCCGCCACGCAGACCGCGCCATGCGTGTCCCAGGCCTGGCGGGCGACGGCGGCCGTGGGGAGGATCTTGAGCAACCGTTCCACCTCGGCCATCGTGTCGCGGGCGAGCGCCTCCGACGTCGTCAGGAGGATCGCCGGGGAGTCGGGCCCGTGCTCGGCCTGGCCCAGCAGGTCGGTGGCGCACATCTCGCCGTCGACGGTCTCGTCGGCGATCACCAGGGTCTCGGTGGGGCCGGCGAAGAGGTCGATGCCGACCCGACCGAAGAGCTGCCTCTTGGCCTCGGCCACGAATCGGTTGCCGGGGCCCACCAGCATGTCGACCGGGGCGATCGATTGCGTCCCGAGTGCCATCGCCCCGACCGCCTGGATGCCGCCGAGGCAGTAGATCTCGTCCGCGCCCGCGAGATGTTGCGCCGCCACGATCGCGGCGGCCGGCTTCCCCTGAAACGGCGGAGCGCAGGTGACCACCCTCGGCACTCCGGCCACCTTGGCGGTGACGACCGACATGTGTGCGGAGGCCAGGAGCGGATATTTCCCCCCCGGCACATAGCACCCCGCCGAGCCGACCGGGATGTTCTTGTGGCCGAGGATGACACCCGGCAGGGTCTCGACCTCGACGTCCCTCAGGGCCTCGCGCTGGTGCCGGGCGAAGTTGCGCACCTGCTCCTGGGCGAACCTGATGTCCTCAATGTCGCGGCGGCTGAGCTCGGCCAGACAGCCTTGGATCTCGGATGGCGTCAGCCGGTAGTCGGCGCGGTCCCACCTGTCGTACTGGACGGAGAGCTCTCGAACCGCGTCGTCACCGCGGCGGGCGATGTCGGCCAGGATGCGTTCGACGGTCTCGCGGACCTTCGCGTCGGCCTCGGCAACCTCCGCCTGATCCGTCCCTCGCTTCAACCAGGTCTCCAACGCGTGCTCTCCTCGTTCTGTTCCGTCGTCGACAACTCCGCGACATCGAACCGGGGTTGCGTTCGGCGAGAGGGGGGATCTTACGAGACCGCACGCGAGGGTGCCAGAGCGTGCCCCCTCGGTGCGAGACAGTGTCGACAACGGAGTACGACCCGGCCGCGCTCAGTCCAGCGAGTCGAGGAAGCTCGTCGTCAGCCGTGCCATCTCCTCGGGCTTCGTGATGTGAATGTTATGCCCGACCCCCGCCAGCCGGGTGTGCCGAACGCGGGGCATTTTCTCCACCAGGCTCAGGGCGTATCCGTCGGGCAGGACGCCCCCTGCGGAGTCATCGGCCTGGATGAACAGGCCCGGGCACGTAACGCGCGACAGCAACTCGCCCGTGTCGAATCCGTCGAGCCAACGTCCCTCGATGAGCGGCGTCAGGACGTCCGGGTCGATCTGACCCAGGCACGAGGCCAGCCATTGCAGCGAGGCCGCGTCCCGCTGGTCGCCCAGGCGTACGAACTGGCCTGTGCCCGGCACGGCGATGGGGACTTCCGCCAGCGCGGCCGCGAGAGCATCCACCGAGTCGGTCGAGTCCAACAGGTCGCGGTAGGCCCCGAAGAGGCTCAGGTACGACGTCTCGGCGATCCGACGGCCCATCATCTCGAAGGGGGGATCTTCGAAGACGATCCCACGGACGAGGTCCGGCACGGCCGCGGCGACGCCGGCGGCCACCATCCCTCCCAGCGAGTGACCGATCAGGACGGCCGGCACCATGATCCGCTTTTCGAGCAGCGCGACGATGTCGCCCACGTAGTCGACCACCCGGTAACCACCTGGCGTTCGGCCCGAGGCGCCGTGGCCGCGGAAGTCGACGGCGTGAAGGTGGGATCGAGGGATCAACGCGGGAAAGATCGGCTCGAAGTCTTGCCAGCGGCGGACGACGCCGTGAAGCAGGACGACCGGCGGCCCTGAATCCGGGCCCTCGGCGTAGGAGAGTTCGACCGGGCCGGCGGGAAAGACGCGGGTCACCATCGCCGACCTCGGGATAGGGTGCCGCACGAGGTGCGGATGGATGGCATGGGAGGGCGGCCGTCACAGAACCTTGGGACTGGTTGCTTGTTGAACAGGTGGCCGCCGGATACCCTTCAGGCCCGGGTCGACTGATACCGAATTTCAACGCCGGCTGGACGATCTCTCGTCCCCGGATGTCGGCGTTCTTCCAACAACCGTCCGCACACACTCATACCAAAGAGGCCGTCATTGTGATCGGGATTGATCTCGGTGGCAAGGTCGCCCTCGTGACCGGCGCCGGCCAGGGGCTCGGTCGGGCCACCGCGACTTGCCTGCACGCCGCCGGCGCTTCCGTTGTCCTGAATTACGCGCCGGATGCGGCCGGGCGGAACGCCGGACTGGCCCAGGACGTCGCCGCCGGCCTGGGCGATCGCGCCGTGGCCCTGTCCGCTGACGTGCGCGATCCGGGCCAGGTCGACGCCATGCTGGCAGCCGTCATGGAGCGTTACGGCCGGCTCGACATCGTCGTCAATAACGCCGCCATCATCCGCGATCGCACGGTCAAGAAGATGTCCGACGAGGACTGGCGCGACGTCATCGACACCGACCTCACCGGCGTCTTCAACGTCTGCCGCGCGGCCTCGACCCTCATGGCGGACGGCGGCCGGATCGTGAACGTCGCCTCGATTTCAGGCGTCGTCGGCTTCTTCGGTCAGGCCAACTACGCGGCGGCCAAGGCGGGCGTGATCGCGCTCACCAAGGTGCTGAGCAAGGAGCTCGCCTCGCGGCAGATCAACGTCAATGCGGTGGCCCCCGGGGTGGTGCTGACCGAGATGGGGAAGTCCATCCCCGATGAGGTCCGGGCCAAGATGATCTCCGAGATCCCGCTGCGCCGCTTCGGCGAGCCCGAGGACATCGCTCATGCGATCCTGTTCCTCGCCAGCGATCTCGCGTCCTATATCTCGGGGCAGACGGTCCACGTCAACGGGGGCTGGTGGTCGTGACCGGACGCATCGAGACGCTCCTCTGCTCGGCGTCCGAGGCGGCGAAGGTCCTCGAAGACGATCAGACCGTCGTGAGCGGCGGCTTCGTGGGCGCCGCCCATCCCGAGGCTCTCACCGCCGCGATTGAGGCGCGATTTCTCGAAACCGGGCGCCCCCGTGGGCTGACGCTGTTCTACGCCGCAGGGCAGGGCGACGGCTCATGCCGAGGGCTCAATCACCTGGGACATCGAGGGCTCCTGAAGCGGGTCGTCGGCGGCCACTGGGGGCTCGCCCCGCGTATTGGACAGCTGGCCCTCGCCAACGAGATCGAGGCCTACAACTTCCCGCAGGGCGTGGTCTGCCACCTGCTACGTGACATCGCCGCGGGCCGGCCCGGGTGCATCACGGGCGTGGGGCTGGGGACATTCATCGATCCGATCCATGGGGGGGGGCGTCTGAATTCACGCCCGGGGCCCGACCTGGTTCGGCGGATCGAGATCGACGGCCGCGACTGGCTCTTCTACCCCGCCTTCCCGGTCCATGTCGGTCTCATCCGAGGCACGGCCGCCGACATCCACGGCAACCTCGTGATGGATGAGGAAGCGATTATCGGCGAGGTCCTGGCCATCGCCCAGGCCGTCCACAATTGCGGCGGCACGGTGATCGCTCAGGTCAAGCGATTGCTCCCCCATGCGGCGCCGCCAATGTCGGTCCGGGTGCCCGGAATCCTGATCGACCGGGTCGTCGTTGCGGACGCCGAGCATCACCATCAGACTTTCGCCGAGGAACTCAACCCGGCGTACTTCAGCGCGGCCGACGACGGGTCGATGGCCAGGATGCCGCGGTTGCCGGCCGGTGCCCGCCGCGTCATCGCGTCCCGGGCCTGCGACGAGCTGGAGCGTGGCGCGATCGCCAACCTGGGCATCGGCATGCCGGAAGGGATCGCCCTGATCGCGGCCGAACGCGGGCTGCTCGGGGAGGTGACCCTCACCGTCGAGAGCGGGCCCATCGGCGGCGTCCCGGCTGGCGGGCTGAGCTTCGGTGCCTCGCTCCATCCGCAGGCGATCGTCGACCAACCGGCCCAGTTCGACTTCTACGACGGCGGAGGCCTGGACTTCGCCGCCCTGGGCGCCGCCGAGATCGATCGCCGGGGGAACGTGAACGTCTCCCGGTTCGGATCGAGGCTCGCGGGCGTCGGCGGGTTCGTCAACATCTCGCAGAACGCGCGTCGGGTCGTCTTCTGCGGGACGCTGACGTCCGACGGGCTTGAAGTGGAAGTCGCTAAAGGGCAATTGCGGATCGTCCGCGAAGGCCGTGTCCGCAAGTTCGTCCACGAGGTCTCGCAGCTGTCCTATGCCGGCGAGATCGCCCGCCAGAAGGGGCAGGAGGCGCTCTATGTCACCGAGCGGGCCGTGTTCAAGCTCACCGACGAGGGGCTGGAACTGATCGAGGTCGCTCCGGGGATTGACCTCGAACGCGACGTGATCGCGCAAATGGAATTCCGTCCGCTGGTGCATTGCCCGCGAACCATGCCGGCATCGGCATTCGACCGGGACACGGGGGTTTGATGATGGGCGGAGTTTGCATCGTCGCGGCGCATCGGACGGTCCTGGGACGCTTCCTCGGGAAGCTCAAGAACCTTTCACCGGTCGACCTGGCTTGCGCGGCGGCCGGGCCGATCGTCCGTGATCTGGACGTGTCGAAGATCGATCAGGTGATCCTGGGAAACGTGCTGGGGGCCGGTCACGGGATGAACCTCGCGCGGCAGGTCGGCATCCGGTTGGGGCTGCCGCCGGAAGTCCCCGCGTTCACCGTCAACATGATGTGCGGATCGGGCCTGCAAGCGATCCGCCTGGCCGCCCAGTCGATTCAGAGCGGGGAGTCCGGGGCCATCCTCTGCGGTGGGACCGAGTCGATGTCGGGCGCGGCCTACCTGGTCCCGCGAGTCCGGCAGGGCCTGAAGTTCGGCGATGCGTCGCTGATCGACTCGATCCTGCGAGACGGCCTTGTGGACGCGTTCGACGGTCGCCACATGGGTCTGCTCGCGGAGGCGATGGCCTCGGCCCGCGGCATCAGCCGCCGCAGCCAGGATGAATGGGCGGCCCGGAGTCAGCAGCGGTACGCCGCCGCGGTGGCCTCCGGCGCCTTCGCTGATGAGCTGGTCGCGCTGGAAGGGATGGATGCCGACGAACATCCCAGGCCGGGGACGACCACGGACGATCTTTCGCGATTGAACGCCGCCTTCGACGGGGCGGGGACCGTCACGGCCGGGAACTCGAGCGGCATCAACGACGGGGCGGCCATGGTGCTCCTGGCCGATCGGGCGCTGGCGGAGCGCGAGTCGTGGCCGATTCTGTGCGACTGGATCGATTCGACGTTGGTGGGCTGCGAACCGGCGGAGATGGGCCTTGGGCCGGTCTTCGCGCTGCGACGGCTCTGCGAACGGCAACACATCAGACTAAATGACTGCGATGCGATCGAGATCAACGAGGCGTTCGCATCGCAGATCCTCGCATGTTTGCAAGACCTTTCGGTCGATGACGACGTCGTTAACCGTTGCGGCGGGGCGATCGCGCTCGGACATCCGATTGGCGCCAGCGGCGCGAGGCTGGTGGTGCACGCCGCCCATCAGATCCATCGAGGCTCGGCGCGACAGGCGGCCGTCAGCCTCTGCGTCGGTGGCGGTATGGGCGTCGCCGCCCTGCTGCGGAGCAGGGGTTAATCTTCATGTTCGCATGCGATCGTTTGCTCGGCGGCATCGTGGACCGCGGCTTCGGGTGGGGGAGTTGCACGAGATCCGACCATCGCGCAATGTGGCGTCGGATTCCGGTCCCAACGTGCACAGTCAAGGTCATCCTGACCGAGCCCTGATGACCCGGATCAAACCCGAGGAGTGCGAGTCATGGTGACGGAGGTCGGAGCGATCGTCCTGGCCTTGGGCCTGCTGATGGCCGTGGCGTATCGCGGCCTGCCGGTCATCATCTTCGCGCCGCTCTGCGCCTTGCTGGCCGCGGCGCTGTCCGGCCTGCCGCTGCTGCCCAGCTATACCGAGCTGTTCATGACCGGTGTGGCCGGCTTCATCCGGTCCTTCTTCCCACTCTTCCTGCTGGGCGCCATCTTCGGCAAACTGATGGACGCCAGCGGCGGCGCCGCGTCGATTGCCGGCTCGATGGTCCGGGCGCTCGGCCCTCGCCACGCGATCCCGGCGGTGGTGCTCGCCGGTGCCGTCCTGACCTACGGCGGCGTGTCGTTGTTCGTCGTCGCGTTCGCCGTCTACCCGCTCGGCGCGGCGATGTTCCGCGACGCGGGCATCCCCAAGCGACTGCTGCCGGCGGCGATCGCCCTGGGGGCCTTCACGTTCACGATGGATGCGCTGCCCGGCACGCCGCAGGTGCAGAACATCATCCCCACCCGGTTCTTCGGGACCGATGCCTACGCGGCGCCCGCCGTCGGCCTGTGCGGCAGCATGCTCGTGCTGCTCTGCGGCCTCTTCTGGCTGGAACGGCGGCGGGCCCGGGCGGCCGCGGCCGGCGAGGGTTACGGCGCCGGGCATCTCAACGAACCCGAGGCCCGCTCGACCGAAGACCTCCCCTCGCTTGGCGCGGCGATCCTCCCTCTGGTCCTCGTGCTCGCCGTCAACTTCATTCTGAGCCGGACGTCCTGGTCGACCGAGTCGTGGTATCCCGAGTCGGCGCTCCGCCTGAAGTTCCCCGCGACCAACCCCCGAGACGCTGGGCCGAGCTGGGCCGTGATCGTCGCACTCTCGGCGGGCATCGTCGCCACGCTGGGCCTGCACGCCCGCCGGATGCGAGGCAAGGTTTCGGTCACGCTCTCGGCGGCGACGGCGGGTGCACTTCCGGCCATCTTCAACACGGCCTCGGAGGTCGGCTTCGGTACGGTCATCAAGTCATTGCCGGGCTTCGGGGTCGTCCGTGGATGGGTCCTCGACGTCAGCCGCAACGTGCTCGTCTCCGAGGCGGTCGCCGTCAATGTCCTGGCTGGGATCACGGGCTCGGCGTCGGGGGGGCTGTCGATCGCACTGGAGGTGATGGGCAAGCACTACCTGGAAGCCGCCCGGGCGCAGGGGATCAGCCCCGAGTTGCTGCACCGGATCGCCTCGATGGCCTCAGGCGGAATGGACACGCTGCCGCATAACGGGGCTGTCATCACGCTGCTGGCCATCACGGGGCTGACCCATCGGCAGTCGTACCCGGACATCTTCGCGATCACGGTGATCAAGACCGCGGCAGTCTTCACTCTGGCCCTGGCGGCGCCTTCGCTGCCGGCGTTACTGGGCCATTGAGGCACGGACGCATCGGGATCGGAATGGCACATGCCGAGAACGAAGCCCATCAAACGAAACGGAAGAACGCCGCTTGCCCCTGGGGGACAATCGGCGTTCTTCATGACAGCAGAAGTCCTGCACGCCCTTCACTGTTGCTCAGGATCGTCGTCAGTCGGGCTTGCGCACTTGTTCGAGGAGGAACACGCCCTTCTTGTTCGAGGTGACGACGTCGAGCAGCCCGTCGCCGTTGAAGTCAACAACTTCGAACTGCGTGCCCATGCCGCTCTGGTCGTCGATCTCGCGCGGCTCGAAGCTGATTTTGCCGTCGGGACCCTTGGTGGCCTTGAACCAGTAGAGGCGGGCGGGCTTGTCGGAGCCCGGCTCGCTCTTGCCGTGCGACCAGAACCGCTTGCCCGTGACCAGATCCTTCAGGCCGTCACCGTCGATGTCGGCGGCGATCAGGGCGTGAGTCTCGGAGACCAGCTCGGGGAAGAGGTCATGCCGGGTGAACTCGGGCGAGCCATCCTTGACGGCTCCCTGCTCGAAGGCCCAGATGCCGAACTTGTGGGCCGAGCTGGCGATGACGTCGGTCTTGCCGTCGCCGGTCACGTCGTAGGGGATCATGTCGGCCACGGCGTCGCCGAGCTTGGCGGGGTGGAACGTCCAGGCCGCCTTGGCGTCTTGGGCTGCTTCGGGCTGCTCCCACCAGCCGGCGGTGCAGGTCACGTCCTTGCGGCCGTCGCCGTTGAGATCGCCCACGCCGAGCCCGTGCGCGTACTTGAAGGTGCCGGGAATCTCCTTGCCGTTGGCGCTGGGCTCGCTGATGGCGTGCATCTCCCAGAGCTGGGTCGGGTCGCTTGTCGGGGCGAACCAGGCCATCTGCCCCTCGTTTTCCTTGCCTGCGGGCTGGAAGCCCATCACGAGCACGCGGCGGCCGTCGCCGAGGAGGTCGGTGTAGAGCGGCGTCTCGTTGCAGGCGCTGTGCCAGATCTCATGCCGGGACCAGTGGCCCGGCTTGCCCTTGGGGTTCTCGTACCAGTAGGCGGGTTTGCCCGGGAAGCCGACCACGATCTGGTCGGCCCATCCGTCGTGGTTGACGTCGTCGGCCCAGGCGGCCATGCAATCGCTGTAGCTCTGCAAGCCGTCGCCATACTCGCCCGGCTTGCGGATCTCGTGCTTGTTCCAGGCCGGGGCCTCGTACCACGAGTCGCCGATGAGGATGTCGTTCTTGCCGTCCTTGTTGACGTCGGCGACCGCGACGCCCTCGGAGCGGAACTTGCCCTCGACCGTCGTCTTCTTCCAGGAGAGACGCCCGCCCGCCGCCGGTTCCGCGGCGTTGGCTGTGGTGAGGAGAATCGTCGATGCGCCGAGGATGGCAGCCCAGTTTCGCACGCTCATGGTGTGGAGTCCCGCCGGTCCTTGAAGCGAAGGCACCCCCCAGGACGGGAGGTGGATTCCTAGAAGGATACTCCCGGCCGGGCGGGACCGCCAATCCACTCAATCGAGACTCGACGATGCGACCCGGTCGAAACGGGCCGGGCGTGTTCGCGGAGAATCCGACCGCCGGACACGGCCCACCCTCGGGCGCCGCGGCAAAGGGAACGACAGGGGGAAGTCACGCCGGGCGAAGGGGCCTCGACAGGGCGGGTTACTCCCGATCCCTCAGTCGCCTAGGCGCCATCATTTTCGAGCGATGGCGCCATCGAACCCCGGATTACACCCCGCCGCGAATTGTTTGATACAGTACTCGCCTGCTGAAAGTGGCCCGCGAGAGACCGGCTTTTGCGACGCGCAACGACGATGCATCGGAGCAATACGATGGGAACTCTTCTCAAGCGTACCTGGTTTTTGAGCGTCGCCATGATCGGGCTCGCGCTGGTGGCCGAAGGCCGCGCCGCGGAGCCGAGCCCCCCCGAAGGTTTCCGCGCCATCTTCAATGGCCGAGATCTCGCCGGCTGGCATGGCCTGAACCCCCACTCCGTCGGCGATCTGACGGGCGAGAAGAAGGAAGCCAACCTGACGCAGCAACGCGCCGATTTCCCGAAGAACTGGTCCGTGGCCGACGGCGAACTGATCAACGACGGTCATGGCCCATATGCGACGACCGACGAGGAGTTCGGCGATCTCGAGTTGCTGATCGACTACAAGACGGTGCCGAATGCCGACAGCGGCATCTACCTGCGAGGCACGCCCCAGGTGCAAATCTGGGACTGGAATCAAGTCTTCGATCCGAAGGTGCCCACCCGCAAGCCGCATCTCGGCTCCGGCGGCCTGTTCAATAACACCCCGGGAGCAACAGGACGCGATCCGCTCGTGCTGGCCGACCGCCCGTTCGGCGAGTGGAATCGGTTTCGGATCCGACAAATTAATGACCGAACATGGGTCTGGTTGAACGACAAGCTCGTGGTCGACGGCGCCGTGATGGAGAACTACGCGGACCGCACGCGACCGCTCCCCGCCAGGGGGCCGATCATGTTGCAGACGCACGGCGGCGAAATCCGCTGGCGGAACATCTTCGTCCGCGAGATCGGCGCCGAGGAAGCCAAGGAAACCCTCCGCGCGGCCGAGGCGGAAACGAAAGCGAGCCTCTCCCGAGCCCTCACATTGCACGCGTCGTTCGACAACGGGTTGGACGCAGACTTCGCACGCGGCGACAAAACGTGCTATGTCCAGCAGGGCAAGAATCTGCTGGCCGCCGCGCCCACGGCTGAAGTCCGACTCTCGCCCGAAGCGGGTCGCTTTGGCGGCGGCTTAATCTTCACGAAGAAGAATGAGTTCCGCCCGGCCTTCAAAGACTCTGGCGTCCTCGGCTACAACGACAAAGGTTGGAATGCGACCGTTTCCGTCTGGCTGCGTCTGAACCCCGACCTCGATCTGGAACCCGGCTACTGCGACCCCGTGCAAATCGTCGGCGATGACAGCAAGAAGGGCTACATTTTCCTGGAATGGTCGAAGGACGAGACGCCCCGCTATTTCCGCTACGCGATCCGCCCGCTGTTTCAGATCTGGAACCCGACCAACGTCCAGTGGGCCGACATCCCGTTCGAGAAGCGGCCGATGGTCCAGGTCGCAAAGGCGTCCTTCTCTCGCGACACATGGACACACGTGGTTTTCACGCTTGAGAACGTCAATGACAAGAGCAAACCGCAGGTCGGTCGGCTCTACCTGAACGGCAAGGCGCAGGGCGCAATCGAGAACTGGGATCTGACCTTCGCCTGGGATCCCGCGCAGGTCTTGTTGGTCCTCGGCGCATCCTATGTGGGCCAGATGGACGACCTCGCCGTTTTCAACCGGGCACTGAACGCCGATGACGTGCGGATGCTGCACGGTTTGAAGGGCGGCGTGCGTGACCTGAGGAGATGAATTCCACTCCTCGGCCACGCGGACGTGACGGGCGGCGTCGGGGCCGACCAACCGGAGCCAGAGAGGGTGCCCATCGGAACCCCAGCGGCAGGAAACGCTGCTCGTGCCGCAAGGAGTCCAGTGATTCAACAAAATGAGCCCTTCGACGATTACGTCGAAGGGCTCATTTTGAAGATCAGTCGGGGCGAGAGGATTTGAACCTCCGACCTCACGGTCCCGAACCGTGCGCTCTAGCCATGCTGAGCTACGCCCCGATCTGCGTCAGTCGAGTCCAAGAATACCAGGCTTGCCGCACCTGTCAACTGCCACCGCCAAAGGAGTTCCCGAGATCGGGCGTCGAGAAGGGGGCTGGCCGTGTCGCAACACCGCGGGCTGATGGCGTTTTCGCTTGCCCGTCGCCTTCGGAGGCCGGATGATGGATGCCGTCGAGGGAGGGGCGAGGGGTCGCCTTCCTGGGATGTTTTGCCGCGAAGGCGCGGTCGCGGTGACGCGGGGCCGGAAGCCCCCCGATCGCCGCACGGTGCGAATGAGCGTGCGAGTTTCGCTGGGTTTCGGTCTTGCGGGGGCCATTCGAATGGTTCGTTCGAGGATGACGCGGCTTCTGGTCGGACTGGTGACGCTAGGCGGGCTGGCTTGCGGGGCCGCCCGGTTGAATGAGGCCAAGGCGGCCGATCCGAAGGCGGAACGGGCCGATCAGATCAGGCGGCTCTTCGGCCGGGAGAACCTGATTGCCTGGTGCATCGTGCCGTTCGACTCGCAGAAGCGCAGCCCCGAGGCCCGCGCGGAGATGCTGGCCAGGCTCGGGTTCAAGCACTTCGCCTATGACTGGCGTGCCGAGCACGTCCCCACCTTCGATGCTGAGATCGCGGCGCTGAAGGGTCGGGGGGTCGCTCTCGACGCCTTCTGGGCCTCCGGCGAGCTGAACGCCGATACCCGCAACATCCTCGACGTTCTCAAGCGAAATGGGGTTCGCAGCAGGCTCTGGGTGCTCCTGGATTTCGGGGCCGACCGCGTGACGGGGACCGAGCAGGAGCGGCGGGTCGAGGCCGCCGTCGGGAAGCTTGCCCCGCTGGCCGCGGCGGCCAAGGAGGCCGGCTGCTCGATCGCGCTTTATAACCACGGCGGCTGGTTCGGCGAGCCCGAGAATCAGATCGTGATCGTCGAACGGCTGCGTGCGATGGGATTTGCCGACGCCGGGATCGTCTACAACCAGCATCACGGGCATGACCATCTCGACGGGTTCGCCGCCAAGCTGGCCAAGCTGAAGCCCTATCTGGTGACCTTGAACCTCAACGGGATGGAGCCCGAGGGGGACAAGCACGACAAGAAGATCCTGCCGCTGGGGCAAGGGTCGCTCGACCTTGGGCTGATGCAGACGATCGTCGACAGCGGCTATGCGGGGCCGATCGGCATCCTGGGCCATACCCAGGACGACGCAGAGCAACGCCTCAAGGACAACCTCGACGGCCTCGACTGGCTCGTCCCACAGCTCGACGGGACGCCGCCCGGCCCTCGGCCGAAGCCCAGGACCTACACCCCGCCGCCCGGCCAGGCCTCGACGACGACCGAGCAGGAGGCCGAGGTCGTTGCGAAGCTGGTGGCCGAGGCCAAGGAGCACGGCGACGCGGCTCGCGGGGCCTTGGTCTTCATGAATGCCCGCTATGGCTGCCAGACTTGCCATAAGGTGGGCGAGGTTGGTGGCGAGGTTGGCCCCTCGTTGACGACCGTCGGGGCTTGCCTGAAGCCCGAGCAGATCGCCGGGGCGGTCCTCTGGCCCAACCGCGAGGTGAAGGAAGGCTACGCGGCCACGGTCGTCGCCACCGCCGACGGCCGGGTCATCCAGGGTTATCGACGCGAGGAGACCGCAACCGAGCTGGTCTTGCGCGACGCCAAGACGGGCGTCGACGTCCGGCTGGCCAAGGCCGAGATCGAGGACCTGCGCGAGGTCGGCAGCCTGATGCCCGACGGCCTGGTCGCCGCCCTGCCGCCCGACCAGAGACGCGACCTGATCCGGTTCTTGCTGGACCAGGGGAAGGCGAACGATCCGCGGGTCGCCGCGATGATGAAGCACGGCCACGGGCCCGCCGAATTTCCCTACGAGCGGGCCCCGATTCACCCCGAGCTTCGGCCCGACTCCACACTTCCCGTCAATCGCGGCCGGCTCTATGACTTCTATTCCAAGCAGGCGGAGTTCTTCGCCCAGCAGGCCGACAGGCCCCCCTTGCTCGCGTCGTTCCCGGGTCTCGACGGCGGCAAGGACGGCCACTGGGGCAATCAGAATGAGGAAGCCTGGAAGGACGGGCGCTGGAATGACGCCGACCTCGGGCGGGTGCTCTCGGGGGTCTTCTACGGCGCGGACGGCCTGACCGTTCCCAAGGGAATTTGCGTCCGCCTCGGCGAGAAGGGTGAGCTGGCCGCCTGCTTCAACCCCGAGACGTTGACTTACGACTCAACCTGGAGCGGTGGGTTCGTCAAGTTCAGCCCGACCCGTCACGGATTCCTGGGCGGCCTGACCCTGGACGGGAAGTCGCTCTCCATGCCGAGGGGCGAGAAGCCGCAGGGACCGTTCACCTATCGGGGGTTCTATCGCCACGGCGATCGCGTGCTCTTCTCCTACAAGCTCGGCGAGACGGAGTATCTCGACGCTCCTTGGGCCGAAGGGGGCGAGCTGAAGCGGGTCGTCGGGCCCGCCGCCTCGCATCCGTTGAAGGCCCTGACGGCGGGCGGCCCCGCCCGCTGGCCGCAGGTGCTGACGACCAAAGGTGAACTGGGCAAAGCCCGGCCCTACGCGATCGACACGATCAAGCCGCCGTTCGACAACCCCTGGAAGGCGCCCCTCTTCTTCGGCGATCACGACTTCTTGCCCGATGGGACGGCCCTGATCACCACCATGCAGGGGGACGTCTGGCATGTCTCCGGCCTGGACGACACGCTCGGCGAGGTCCGCTGGAGGCGGTTCGCCACGGGCCTTCATCAGCCTCTGGGCCTCATCGTGGTCGACGGCCTGGCGCACGTCCTGGGCCGCGATCAGATCACCCGGCTGCACGACCTGAATGACGACGGCGAAGCCGATTTCTACGAGTGCCTGAGCAACGCCTACTTCACGTCGACCTCGGGCCACGACTTCATCTGCGGTCTTCAACGCGACGCGGCGGGGCGGTTCTACACCGCGTCCAGCAAGCAAGGAGCCCTGCGCATCTCGGCCGATGGCCGCACCGTGGAGGTCCTGGCGACCGGGTTCCGCAACCCCGACGGGATCGGCCTGGCCGCCGACGGGTCGGTGACGGTCCCGACCTCAGAAGGGGACTGGACCCCGGCCTCGGCCATCAACCTCATCCGCCCCGGCGGTCATTACGGCTTCGGCGGGCCCAAGGAGGGACGTGTCCCCGATCTACCCCTCGTCTACCTCCCTCGCGGGATGGACAACTCCAGCGGCGGGCAGGTTTCGGTGCCCGACGACGATCGCTGGGGGCCCCTGCGCAATCGGATGATTCACTTCTCGTTCGGCTCGGGGACGGCGTTCCTGGTGCTCAAGGACGAGGTGAAGGGCCAGCCGCAAGGGGCGGTCGTCCCGCTGCCCGGCGAGTTCCGCTCGGGGGCCCATCGCGGCCGGTTCAACCCCAAGGACGGACAGCTCTATGTCTCGGGCATGGGCGGGTGGGGGACCTACACGCCGGATGACGGCTCCTTCCAGCGGGTCCGCTACACCGGCGACCCCGTGCAGCTTCCCGTCGATATCAGGGCCCACCGCAACGGGATCAAGCTCACGTTCAGCCGGCCGCTGGATGCCTCGGCCGCCGAGGACGCCCCTCATCAGTTCGCCCAGGCCTGGAATTACCGCTACTCGCCCAACTATGGCTCGCTGGAATACTCCCCCAGTCACGTCGGCGTGCAGGGCCACGACACCTTGAGCATCCGATCGGCCACGGTGCTTCCCGACGGCCGCTCTCTGTTTCTGGAGATCCCCGAGTTGCAGCCGGTCAATGTGCTGCAACTCCACCTGAGGGTGGATCGGGGCGACCCGATCGACCTCTTCGCCACGGTTCACGCGATGGCCCCGGAGTTCCGCGATTTCCCCGGATACAAGCCGGTCGACAGGCCGGTCGCCGCCCACCCGATCCTGGCCGACCTCGCCCGCCTCGGCAAGACGACGCCGAACCCCTGGAAGCCCAAGATCGAGGGCGCCCGGTCGATCGAGATCACCGCCGGCAAGAACCTGGGCTACCTGCCCAGCACGCTGACCGCCAAGCCCGGCGAGACGCTTGCGTTGACGTTCATCAACCCCGACGCCGTGCCCCACAACTGGGCCCTGCTGAAGCCCGGTACGCTTCGCGCCGTGGGCGACCTGGTGAACAAGATCATCAGCGATCCCGACGCCGCATCACGCCAGTACATCCCCAAGACCGACGATGTGCTCGTCTACACCGACATCGTCGAGCCGAACGAACGGTATCGCATCTCGTTCAAGGCCCCCGAGACGCCCGGCCGCTACCCCTTCCTCTGCACCTTCCCGGGGCACTGGATGGTCATGAACGGCGAGTTGATCGTCCGCTGATCGAGGGATTGCGAATCAACAAAAATGCCGCCGTCCCATCGCGGCTTTCGCGATGGGACGGCGGCAATTTTTTATGGAAGAAGCGACCGGATCGGGTCACTTGCCGGGCATGACGAGCCATTCTCGAGAGAGATAGTCGGCCATCGTGATGGTGAGCATGATGCCCAGCCAGACGAAGGAGCCGCCGGCGAAGACCCAGGTCAGGCGGCTGCTATCCTTGAGGTGCATGAAGACGACCATGATCACCATCGCCTTGATCGCCGCGATCGAGAGGGTGACGGCCAGGTGGAACTGGCCCAGCGGCATGTAGGCCGCGGCGACGGCCGCACCGAGCAGGAGCAGCAGCGCGACGAAGGTGATCAGGTAGGTACGGATGGGCAGGACGTGCTGGTCGCTCATGGGTGGACCACTTCGATAAGGTAAAGCAGGGGGTAGAGGAACACCCAGACGACGTCGACGAAGTGCCAGTAGAGTCCGGTGATCTCGACGGGCCGCTCCCCCGTGGCCGGTAGCTTCCGCCGTGCGATCATCGAGGCCAGCAGCCCGAGGATCACCAGGCCGATGATCATGTGGAAGCCGTGCAGGCCGGTGAGGAAGAAGTAGAAGACGAAGAACATCTGCACCTTGTTGGCATCGAGCGCGTGCGCGCCGACGGCCGAGAGGTCCGTGACCGTCATCTTGACGGGCGCCTGGCCACCGCCGCCGTGCTCCCCGGTGGGCTCGTAATGGAAGCTCGCGCCGGGGGCGAGGTGGTGGCTGAACTCGGTCGACCACTCGTAGGCCTTGATGCCCAGGAACGCGACGCCCAGGACCATCGTGATCAGCAACAGGGCGACGGTCTCGCGCCGCTGCCTGAGCTGCGAGGAGCGGACGGCCAACGCCACGGACAGCGAACTGCCCAGCAGGATCACGGTGTTGAAGGCGCCCAGCGCGGGGCTGAGCTGCTGGCTGGCGGCCGCGAACTCATTGGGATAGAGGGTCCGGTAGACGGCATACGCCGTCAGCGCGCCCCCGAAGAACATGACCTCGGTGGCGAGGAACGCCCACATCCCGAGCACGGCGCTCTGGTGCTGCTGCTCGGGGGTGTCGAAGTGATGCGCCAGGGGGACGTCATCGAGGTCGAACGCGACGCCGGAAGTGGCCACGGGCTCATGCATGGGCCACCTCGTCATGATCGTACTGGTAGGGGCCTTCGGTCACGATCGGAGTGGTCTCGAAGTTATAGGGGGGCGGAGGAGAGGGGGTGGTCCATTCCAGGCCCGTCGCGCCCCAGGGGTTCGCCGGGGCCTTGGGCGAGTACCAGAGCGACAGGATCAGGTAGACCAGCGGCATGGCGAAGCCGACGGCGAGGATCGACGAGCCGGCGGTCGACATGACGTGGAGGATCTGGAACTCGGGCCGGTACTCATAGTAGCGCCTGGGCATGCCCAGGTAGCCGAGCAGGAACTGGGGGAAGAAGGTCAGGTTGAAGCCGACGAAGATGATCATCGCCGCGACCTTGCCCCAGAATTCGGGGTACATCCGGCCGCTGATCTTGGGCCACCAGAAGTGGAGCCCGCCCAGGTAGGCCATCGTCGCGCCGCCGACCATGATGTAGTGGAAGTGGGCCACGACGAAGTAGGTGTCGTGCACGTGGACGTCGATGGCCAGGGACGCGAGCATCAGGCCCGTCAGGCCGCCGATGGTGAACAGGCCGACGAAGCCGAGGGCGTAGAGCATCGGCGTCTTGCCGATGATCTGCCCCTTGTACATCGTGGCCGTCCAGTTAAAGACCTTGATGCCCGAGGGGATGCCTACCAGCAGGCTGAGGATCGCGAAGATCATCCCGGCGTACATCGACTGGCCGCTGACGAACATGTGGTGGCCCCAGACGAGGAACCCCAGCATGGAGATGGCCAGGATGGCGCCGGCCATGAACTTGTAGCCGAAGATGGGCCGCCGCGAGAAGCAGGGGATGATCTCATTGAGCACCCCGAAGCTGGGCAGCACCATGATGTAGACGGCCGGGTGCGAGTAGAACCAGAACATGTGCTGGAACAGCACCGGGTCGCCGCCCAGCTTGGGGTCGAAGATGCCGACGTGGAGCAGTCGCTCCAGGCCCAGCAGGGCGATGGTGATGGCCAGCACGGGGGTGCCCAGCACCTGGACAAGGCTGGTGGCGTAGGTGGCCCAGCAGAACAGGGGGAGCCGGCCCCAGGTCATCCCGGGGCACCTCATCGTGTGGATGGTCACGATGAAGTTCAGGCCGGTGAGGATCGACGAGAAGCCGACGATGAACACCCCGATCGCCGTGGCGATCACGTTGGTGTTCGAGTACATGCTGCTGAACGGCGTGTAGAAGGTCCAGCCGGTGTCGACGCCGCCGGTGACCATCACGCCCAGCGAGATGGCTCCGCCGATGATGAAGATGTACCAGCTCAGCAGGTTGAGCTTGGGGAAGGCCAGGTCCCTCGCGCCGATCTGCAGCGGGATCAGGAAGTTCCCCAGCACCGCCGGGATCGACGGGATGAGGAAGAAGAAGATCATGACGATCCCGTGCTGCGTGAACAGCCGGTTGTACTCGTCGGCGCTCTTGAGGATGTCCCCCTTGGGGGTCATCAACTCCAGGCGGATCAGCGTGGCCATCACGCCGCCGATGAAGAAGAAGAGCGTGATCGACACCATGTAGAGGATGCCGATGCGCTTATGGTCGACGGTCAGGAGCCACGACCGAACCGAGTGCTCGGCGGCGATGTAGTTCTCGACCTCTTCGGGTGGCCGATGCCCGGAATGTGCGTGCGGCTCGACTAGTGTCCCGCTCATCGTCCCCCCTCCTGGCCCTTACCGAGCGACTTGATGTAGGCGATGATCTGGAACAAGTCCTGCTCGCTGATCTGGTCTTTGAAGCTGGGCATGATCGGCTCGAAGCCGGCGACGAGCTTGGCGCGGGGGTCGAGGATCGACTCGCGGATGTAGGCATCGTCGGCCTTGACCATCGACACGCTCCCACCCTTCTGCTGAATCGGCGCGTTGCCGCCGTGGAGGCCGACGAGGGTCGGGCCCCGGTTGGGCTGGCCGGCCGGCGAGTGGCAGTCGGAGCAGTGGTTCTTCTGGAAGAGCTGCTCGCCCGCGGAGGCCATCGAGACCCGGCCGCCGCTCTCGGGGCCGCCGGTGAGCCAACGCTCGTAGTCGGACGGCTCCATCACGTAGACGGTCCCGATCATCCGGGAGTGGTCGCTGCCGCAATACTCGGCGCAGAAGAGGTTGTACGCCCCCGCCTTGGTGGGCCGGAACCAGAGGGCCGTCGTCCGGCCGGGCAGCACGTCCTGCTTCACGCGGAAGGCCGGGACGTAGAAGCTGTGGATCACGTCCTGGGAGGTCATGACCAGCTTGATCGCCTTGCCCAGCGGCACGTGCAGCTCGTCCTGCTCGCGTCGGCCTTCGGGATGTTGCAGGTACCACATCCAGCGCTTGGCCACCACGTAGATCTCGGAGGCGTCGGCCGGCGGGTTGTACATCTGGAAGAAGACGTGCGTGGAGATGATGTACATGACCACGCAGATGATGAACGTGCTGCCGATCCAGAACGCCTCGAGGTTGTGGCTGGTCGACTTACGCCCGCTGCGGTTGGCCTTGGAGCCCGCGCGATACTTGATGCCGAAGAAGATGACCTGGCCGGCGATCAGGACCGTGAAGAAGGCCGTCACGGCGAGCAGGACGTACATGACGCCGTCGACCTGGTTGGCCTGCTCGGAGGCCTGATCGGGCAGGAAGGGGAAATTCCACATGGGAGATCTTGGCTCGGGATAGTCCGATCGGGTGTCGGTGGTTCTGGTTCGAGGCCCGCGGCGGCCGGACGGGTTTCAGGTGAAGGCTGGATCCGGCCCGGCCCTCGGCCGATCTCTCCGGGTCGCCTTCCAGATGAAGGCGGCCAGGGCGAGGACGGTGGCCACGCAGGCGACCCGCACGAGGTTCAGGATCGCCAGGGTATAACGGCCCGTCGATGGGTCGTACTGGTAGCAGAAGAGGAGCATCTGGTCGGTGAGCGAGCCGAGCTTGCCCTCCGACGCCTCGGTCAGGGCCAGCCGCACGTCCCTCGGCGGGTAGCTGAGTCCGTAGAAGTAGCGTGCGACCTTGCCGTCGGGCGTCAGGACCATCAGGCCGGCGGCATGGGTGAATTGCCGGGTCTCTTTGTTGTAGGTGTAGCGGAAGCCGACCGACTCGGCCAGCCTACGCGAGGCCTCGGCGCCGCCCGTCAGGACGTGCCAGCCGACATCGGCCCCCGGCAGGTCGTACCGGTTCAGGTAGCGGGCCTTGCGGGCCCGTGCCTTCTCCGGTGTGTCCTCCGGGTCGATGCTGATCGTCAAGACGTCGTAATCCTGGCCGAGCTTGAGGTTCAGAGCCCGCAAGGTGCGCAACTCGGCGTTGGTGACCTCATTGCAGAGCATCGGGCAGTCGAAGTAGACGAACGTCAGGATCAACGGCCGGGGGCCGAAGAACCGGCCGACGCGGACGTCCGCCCCCGATTCGTCCTTCAGCAAGGCGTCCGCAGGCAACTGGGCGCCCAGGAGCTGGTCGAGGCCGACCCGCTTGCGCAGGTCTTCGGCCCTCGCCGGCGCGAAGAAGACGAGGGCGAGGACGAAGGCCCTGAAGAGTGTTGGAACGTTCATGGAGTCCCCTTCGGCGCCACCCCGGTGGGGCGGCCGGTCCTTGTCCCCGGTGCCTTCTCGCCCTCGGGCGGGGGGGGCGTCTTTCGTACCGGGAGCCCCTTCTGCACGAGGAGCTTCATGGCGTCGTCGATGGGGATCTCGGCGATACCCTTGGGACGATCCACCCAGCCGAGCTTCGAGAGCTTGGTGGCCTCCTCAGCACGGAAGGCATCCATGTCCAGCTCGGGGGTCTCCTGGAGTCTCGGCTCGACGGGCGGCCCGTCGGTCAAGGCGGGCAGGTCGTGGCGGATCGGCGTCACCTGGCCCTTGCTCTGGTCGTTCACGTAGAAGGCGAACTGAGCTTGGACCACGAGGAGGACGAGGACCACCGAGCCGAACAGGCCGGCGACGAAGATCAGCAGCGGCCTCAGGCGGATCTCGGTCGACTCGTAGTTGGCGACCGCCTGGGCAAGTGTTGGTTGGTCGTGCCCGAGATGGTCGGGCGAGTGTCCTTGGTGGCTCATGCTCAGTGGGCCCCCTCGTGGTGATGGGCTTCGGGCTCGGGGGCGTTACCCGGCACGACGGGCGTCCGGCCCAGCAGCCAGAGGAACGCCGAGATCCAGATCCCGCCGATGCCGACGACCGCGACCGGCGCCTGCCAGGCCAGCGTGAACTTGCCGGGCGTGAACGACGGGACGATCAGCCAGTAGGTCGAGAGCAGGTTCATGACCACGATCAGGCTCGCCAGCCGCGCCAGCCGCGCGGGGCTCCGCTTATTCTCGCGGTGCAGCAGGACCAGGAACGGCAGGATGAACTGGAAGACGATCAGGGCGACGCCCACCCATTCCCAGCCCCCCTTCATTCGCTTCAGATACCAGGGGATCTCCTCGGGCAGGTTCCCCGACCAGATGATGAGGAACTGCGAGAGGTTGGCGTAGGCCCAGAGCATGACGAAGGCGAGGAGCAGGTTGCCCAGGTCGTTCAGAGGTTCGGGTGCGGTCAGATCGGGCCGGGGCATCTCGTCGCGCCGGGGGGCGACGACGAGGATCATGAACGCGAACGCGGTCAGGACCTGGCCGGACATCCAGAGGGGCCCGAAGATCGTGGAGTACCACTCGGGCTCCAGCGACATGATCCAGTCGACCGACGCGAACGACACGGCGAAGACGTGCAGCAGCAGGGCGGGCCCGCTGAACGTGCCCAGCCAGCGCGAGGCCCCCGCCTCGGTCGCGGGGTTGTCCTGCCGGCGAGAGAGCCGGTTCAGCCAGAGGGCCAGCATCGTCCAGAAGGCGAAGTAGCCGGCCGACCGCTGGAGGAAGAAAGCCTCGTTGAGATAAGGCTTCTTGGCCAGGACCACGGCATGGTGGGCCATCTGCGATGGGTCGGCCCAGGCGCCATAGATGGCCCGGATACCCAGCGCCAGCGGCACGAACAGCAGGGCCATCAGCGGGATGGTCAACGCGCCGGCTTCAAGGGGGCGGCGGACCGCATAGCCCCAGCGACCGCCCGTCAGGTGATGGATCAAGATCAAAGGGAAGCAGCCCAGAGCGATCCCGGTCCAGAAGCAGTAGCCGACCAGGTAGGAACGGAGGGTCTGCGTCGGGTCGACCGCGTAGCCGATCCCGCAACCGAGCATCCCGGCGAGGCCGGCGAGCAGGGCGATGTTGCGCGAACGCTGGAGCGAGGGGGCGAGTCCGGTGGTCGGGCCGCTCATCGGCTGGCCTCCAGACGGGTACGGACGTCCTTCGGCAGGTCGTCGGCCTTGGCCTCACCACGGTACTGGAGGGCCCGGACGTAGGCGATGATGGCCCAGCGGTCGTCGACGGGGACGCGGTAGTCGTAGCGGTACATCTTGCCGTAGCCGTTGGAGATCACGTTGAAGAAATGCCCTTCGGGGGCCTGCTTCAGCCGGTCGATGTGGAACGAGGGGGGCGGGGACATCCCGCGCTTGACGATCATGCCGAGGCCGTCGCCGCTGGCCCCGTGGCAAGGGGAGCAGAAGATCATGAAACGCTCCCTGCCGCGTTCCATCACCGCCTCGGTGACGGGGTAGGGAAACTCCTTGACCTCTTTCCCGTCCGCGTCCTTGCCGCGGTACCGATGCGAATCCTCGCGGAGCTGGCCGCGGGCGATGGTCCCCTGGACGAGGGGGCGGAACGAGGTCCCGTCCTTGAAGAACGTGCTCTCGGAGTAGGCGTCGTATCGGGGCTGGTCGTACATGTCGCGATGGCAGCCGGCCAGGCTGGCCAGGATGAGGCCAGCGACCGCGACGCAGCACGCGCGCCCGGGCAGCAACCCGGCACCCGCCGCCGAGGGGGCGGGGGGCCTTGAACTCTCCTCGACCTTGATCACCGGCGATCTCCCCACGTCAGAAACCCACCTCGTGGACGGCAACCGGCCCGAGCCCTTCGAGGAACGCCCGCGTCGCGACCCGGTCGAACTTCGGGTCGTCCGACTGCACGCAGAGGAAGAAGTGGCTGCGGGACGCAAGCTCGAAGCTCTCGACATTGAAGACCGGGTGGTAGGGCTTGGGCAGGCCGTTCAGGGCGATCATCCCGAACACGGCCGACAGCGACGCACACAAGACGGTGGTCTCGAACGTGATCGGCAGGAACGCCGGCCAGCTATTGAAGGGCCGACCGCCGATGTTCAGCGGGTAGTCGACGACGGCCGAGTACCACTGCATGAAGAACCCGCCGAAGCAGCCGATCAGGCCGCCGGCGAAGACGACCTTCGGCAACGCATTCCGCTCGAAGCCGATGGCCTCGGCGAGCCCCTCCACGGGGATCGGGCTGAATGCGTCCATCCGGCGGAAGCCGTCGGCGTAGGCCTTGCGGGCGGCCTCAAGCAGCGGGCCCGTCTCGTGATATTCGGCCATCAGGCCGTAGAGATCGGGGTGCGGGATCGGCTTCATGACTCCACCCCCGGCGTCGGTGTCGGCGTCGAGAGGCCCGAGGCGTGGGCGCCGCCGTTATGTCCCTGGGTCTCATGGACCAGCTCACGCATCTCGGCCATCGCGATCACGGGCAGGACCCGGATGAAGAGGAAGAGGAGCGTGATGAACAGGCCGATGGTGCCCAGGAAGGTCGAGAAGTCCCAGAACGTCGGATAGAACATCCGCCACGAGGCGGGGATGTAATCCGCGTGCAGGCTGACGACGATGATCAGGAACCGCTCGAGCCACATCCCGATATTCACGATGATCGAGATGACCCAGAGCAGCAGCACGTTGCGCCGGACCCAGGGAGACCAGAGCGCCTGCGGGATCAGGATGTTGCAGGTCATCAGGGCCCACCAGAACGGGGCATAAGGGCCCGTCGGGCGTTCCACGACGATTTGCTGGTACTCGTAGATGTTCATGCCGTACCAGGCGAAGAAGAACTCCATTGTGTAGCTGTAGGCGACGATCAGGCCGGTGGCCAGCATGACTTTCGCCATGTTGTCCAGGTGGCGCTGGGTGATGAAGTCGTGCAGCCCGAAGGCGCCTCGGAGCGGGATAGCCAGGGTCAAGACCATGGCGAAGCCGCTGAAGATCGCACCGGCGACGAAGTAGGGCGGGAAGATCGTCGAGTGCCAGCCGGGCACGATGCCCGCGGTGAAGTCCAGGCTCACGACCGTGTGCACCGACACGACCAGCGGCGTGGCCAAGCCGGCCAGCAGCAGGTAGGCGGTCCGGTAGCGATGCCAGTGCTTGGCCGAGCCCCGCCAGCCCAGGGCGAAGATCCCATAGATCAACTTCAGCCAGCGGTTCCTCGCCCGGTCCCGGAGGGTCGCCAGGTCGGGGACGAGGCCGACATACCAGAAGAGTAGCGAGACCGTCGCGTAGGTCGACACGGCGAAGACGTCCCAGACCAGGGGGCTGCGCCACTGGGGCCAGAGCGCCATGGTGTTGGGGTACGGCATCAGCCAGTAGAACAGCCAGGGCCGTCCCATATGCAGCAGCGGGAAGAGGCCGGCACAGGCCACCGCGAACAGGGTCATCGCCTCGGCGAACCGGTTGATGCTCGTCCGCCACTCCTGCTTGAGCAGCAGGAGGATGGCCGAGATCAGCGTGCCCGCGTGGCCGATGCCGACCCACCAGACGAAGTTGGTGATGTCGAAGGCCCACATCACGGGCCTGTTCAGGCCCCAGACGCCGATCCCATTCGCGAGCACGGCGGCCACGGAGACGAGCAGCAGCGTCAGCAAGGAGGAGCCGACGGTGATACCGGTGATCCAGCGCCAGTTCAGGGGCCGGGCGAGCACCAGTTCGCTGATCTTGTCGGTGACTGTGCCCAGGGTATGCCCGGGTGCCAGCACGGGGTGAAGCCCGTTTGGTTCCTCAGCCGAGGTGGGTAGGGTGGTCATGGCCCGCCTCCGGCGTGATCTCGGTGTTGGGATTGCGGACCCGCGCCAGATAGGAGGTGCGGGGCCTCGTGTTCAACTCGGCGAGCATGCCGTAACTCCGGGGGTCGGCCTTGAGCTTGGCGACCTCACTGGTCTTGTCGTTGATGTTGCCGAAGGTGATCGCCCGGGTGGGGCAGGCCGCCTGGCAGGCCGTGACGACCTCGCCGTCGCGGATCTCGCGGCCGTCCTCCTTGGCGAGGATCCGGGCCCCGTTGATCCGCTGCACGCAGTAAGTGCACTTCTCCATGACGCCGCGCGACCGGACCGTCACGTCCGGGTTGCTCAGGATCGTCAGGCTCGATGGGCGAGGGGGATTGTATTCGAGGAAGTTGAAGTGGCGGACCTTGTACGGGCAGTTGTTCCCGCAGTATCGGGTCCCCACGCACCGGTTGTAGGTCATCTCGTTGAGCCCCTCGGCGCTGTGGGAGGTCGCAGCGACGGGGCAGACCAGCTCGCACGGGGCGTTCTCGCAGTGCATGCACATGCGGGGCTGGAATTCGGTGGACTCGGGCACGTCGGCGTCTTCGCCGGTGTAGTACCGGTCGATCTCGATCCAGTGCATCTCGCGGCCGGTCATCACCTGGTCTTTGCCGACGACCGGGATGTTGTTCTCCGAGACGCAGCCCAGGATGCAGGCGTTGCAGCCCGTGCACCGGTTCAGGTCGATCGTCAGTCCCCAGGCGTTCCCTTCGTAGGGGTAGGGGGCGAACATCGACTCATCGGCGGGCATCTCGTCGGCGTGCCGCCTGGCGAAGTCGGGCTTGGCGAGGTACTCCGTGATTGTGCCGGTCCGCAGCAGGTCGCGGCCTGATAGGCCCCGATGCGTCTGCGTGCAGGCGATCGGATACGTCGTTCCGGTCCCCTTCACTTCCAGCCCGGGGGAGGTGTGTGGCGAGTCGGACGTCTGGAGGCTGTAAGCGTTGAAGCCCGCCCCCTCGCCGACCTTGCCAACTTTGCGGCGACCGTAGCCGAGATGGACCGTGACGCAACCGTCGGCATGGCCCGGCGTGATCCAGACGGGGGCGGTCACCTTCCGGCCCCGGTAAGTCAGCTCGGCCTGCTCCTCGTTCTTCAGTCCGAGGCGGCCGGCGGTGGCGGGGCTCATCAGCGCCGCATTGTCCCAGGTGATCTTCGTCAGCGGCTTGGGCAATTCCTGGAGCCAGCCGTTGTTGGCGAACCGGCCATCCCAGATGGTCGGGTCGGGCCGGAAGACGATCTCCAGCGAATCGACCGCGCCCGAGGTGGCGGCAACCTTGGCGGCTTCGGCCTTGAGCGTCACCGCCTTGGCCGGCGTGGCGGAGTCGGCGATCAGGCCGTCGTGCACGGCCCGTTCCCAGGCGGGTTCGAAGGCCTCTCCGCCGAGCTTCTTCCCTTTCCAGAACTCGCGGACCGCATCGCGGCCGGTGACGGCGGATCGGCCCAACAACGCGGCAAGGAAATCGAAGGGCGAGATCCCGTCGTAGAGCGGGGCGATCAGCGGCTGGACGATCGACGCCGTGCCGTCGAAGGCACGGGCATCGCCCCACGATTCTAGCTCGTGGGAGGCGTTGACATGCCAGCGGCAGAGCTCGGAAGTCTCGTCTTCTTCAAGGCTCAAGTGGACGGCACGCCGGACCTTCCTGAGGGCCGCCGCGAAGGGGATGTCGGCCGGCGCGGTGTAGGCCGGGTTCCCACCCAGGATCACCAGCAGGTCGACCGCTTTGGCGTCCATCTCGCGTGTGAGATCACGCAGGCCGGCAGCCTGGTCGTCGGATCGGGCCGCAACGGGCTCGGCATAGGTGACGGTCGAGCCGACGTTGCCCAGGGCGTCGTTCATCGCGTGGGCCAGGGCGTGCACCGCGGGGGGCAGTCCGGGGCCGGGGATGATCAGGCTGGAACCCTTGTGGGCCTTCAAGTCCTTGACCAGCGCGGTAACCCAGGCGGCGTGGTCCTCGACGGCCGCCGCGGGGCCGGGCTGGACCCCCTCGATCCCGAGCCCGGCGGCGACCGCGCGGGCGAGGGCATCGATGAGGCTCGGCTTCAGGGCGAGCCGGTGGTCGGAGACCGCCCCGACGCCCGTCGGCGTCGACTCGACCGCGTAGAGGCGGCTCATCTTGGCCGAGGGGGTCCGACGCTCGGCATACTGCCTGGAGTAACGAAGCGCCGCCGGCCCTTGCCCGAGGAAGTCGGCGTCGAGGGCCAGGATGACGTCGGCCTTAGACAGGTCGTACCGAGACTCGACGTCCTCGCCGAACGCGAGGATCGCCGCGGCCCGCTCCGAGGCCCGATACGCGGGCTCATACTGGACCCACTTCGCGGCCGGATAGAGGTCGAGGAAGGCCTTGATCTGCGATGCGAGCGTGGGAGAGCCGATCGTCTCGGTCAGCAGGCGGATGCCCGCCCCCTTGCTCGGCTTCTGGGCTTCCAGGGCCCGGCCCAGGTCGGACAGGAAGTTCGGCAGGGTGCTGATCGCCGACTCGCGGAGCACGACTTGCGAGCGTTCCGGGTCGTAGAGCGACAGCACGGATGCCTGCGAGAAGAGGTCCGTCGCGCCCAGGCTCGCCGGGTGCTGGTCATTCCCCTCGACCTTGATCGGCCTGCCCTCGTGGCTCTCGACCAAGACGCCGGTGGCATAGCCCCCCAGCGTCAAAGAGGAGGCGAAATATTGGGCGGCGCCGGGGATGACGGACTCGGGCTGCCGGACGGGAGGGACGAGCTTCTCCGTCCTGTTGTTGCCGAAGCCGCACCCGCTGAATCCGGCCAGCGCGATGGAAGCGCCCATGACTCGGAGGTACTGGCGCCGGCTCGTCCCGTCGGCCCACTCGTCGGCCCGGTCGGGGAATTCGCGGCGCAGGGTCTCGGCGAACGCGGGGGCGTCGGCCAGCTCATCCAGGCAACGCCAGTAGGCCTGGCCCTTGACGCCGGCGAGACGGGCGCGGACCGCGTCGAGGTCCAGCGTTTCATCTGGGTTCGTCACGATGTTCATCGGTGGCACGTCGAGCAATTGGTCATCCCCGAAAAATGCGGATCCTGCGCCTTCTGGATCGCCGATTTGCCTGAGTTCGACAGATACCGGTCGAACAGTCTGGCGTCGGCGTAGTCCGCCTTCTTGGTGACGGGCCTGGGCCCCGGCGGTGGGCCGTTGGCGAAGACATCCTTGAGGGGGCCTGTCCTGGGCAGCGGGTCGCGATGGCACTCCAGGCACCACTGCATCGTCATGGGCTGGTCTTTGTACATCATGGCCATCGCGCTGACGTCGCCGTGGCAAGTCGTGCAGCGGACGCCCTTCTGGACGTGGATCCCGTGGTTGAAGTACACGAAATCGGGCAGATCGTGCAACTTGGTCCACTGGATCGGCTTGTTATCTCGCCAGCTCGCCCGCACTGGCTCGAGCAGCGGGCTGTTCAGCCAGACCTGCGAGTGGCACGACATGCACGTCTCGGTCGTGGGCATGCCGGGGTTGGAGGCGTTCTCGACCTGAGTGTGGCAATACCGGCAGTCGATCCCCAGCTCCGCGACGTGGTGCTTGTGCATGAACGGCACGGGCTGGTCTCGGACGATCCCCACCTCGGTCTGGTAGGGCGAGCGGACCAAGACGTAGCCGAGGTACAGGACCCCGCCGACGAAGAAGATGGAACCAAACACGCTCAAGCGTGAGAACGTGTTCGTTCTGGGGTGGAAGAGCTGCGACATCGAGTGATCCTACCATCACAGTCGGGGCGGGATGACCGAGAGTCACGCGGCCATCCTGAGGTCTCGGGAGGCTTCTCCCCGACGCTCATCATGCCACTCATTGCAAGCCTCACGCCAGCCAACTTCGTGAGCATTTGAAACTCGCCTGCAGGGGGCACCTCGGGACCCCCGACGACGACACAAATCGATTGAGAAGATACAGTTGGCAGAATTCCCCGATGTTCCGTCGGAGAGCAGGTTTCCCGCTGGCCCCGCCCGTGGGTGTTCCCGCTGCCGAGAATCCGGGCAGGGCTGCTTCCCGACCCTGGGAATGCCCCGTTTTCGCTCTCATAAGCGACGATCTTCGGCGTGTAGAGCCCGTTTCTGGCGCCGGGTCGATGGTCGGAGGACGACATCGGGCGGCACTTTGTCCTCGGCGCGGGCCGCGTTAAAGTCGGGTGGTGCAAGCCGGGCGCCACGTCGATGGCGTCGGCTGAGTTCGAGTTTCGACCGGCATCGGCCCCTGTCCGAGGTTTCTCATGAACGATCGCCGAACTGTTCTGCCCGGCTGCGTGCTCGTCGTCGCCCTGGCCTGCATGCCCGTGCTCGGGCAGTCGCCGAAGCAGCCGAGGGTGGCCAACGGCCCGAATGAGCCCGATTGGGTGGCGATCCTGGGGGCCTTCTACGACCTCTCGATGTTCGGCGATCTGCTCAATCCACTGAAGACCACCGCCGAGTCCGTCCCTGGGCTCTTTCGCAAGGCGGGCCCCGGGCCGGTCGTTTACACGCCGGTCATCGCGCTGGGGCTGGAGACCACCAATCGGGGCGGCTGGTACAGGCCGGGCGACGGAGTGCCGAAGGGGGTCGAGCTGTGGAGCTATACATTCAAGAATACCGGCGAAGACCTGGAGGAAGGGAAGAACCTACCTCCCGTGCTTGCCACGGCTTCGACGACCAGCTTCGACCCCGGCGACGCCTCGTTCGGGCTCTGGGTGGCCAACGACGGGATGAAGGACGGGGGCGTGTTCACCGAGCCCGCGGTGGTGGCCCGGGTCAATTCAAGGCTGAGGGCCCAGCCTTACAAGGCGATGATCTATCCCTACAAAGACAAGGCAACGGGGATGATCGTGCCCAACAGCTACCTGATCGGCTGGGAATATTCGACCAATGACGACTTCCAGGATGTGGTCTGTCGGGTGGACAACGTGGTGCTCCTGAAGCCCTGAGCTGCGGGCTCAGAATTCGGCGACCCAGCGTTCGGCCTCTTCAGAGGCGGCCAGCATGCGGCATTCGATCTCGACGCGACTGGCTTCCAGCGTCTCGCGATCGGCCCGGGGTGGGACCATGATGGCCGCGGGTGTGACGCAGCAGGCGTGCGAGAAGGGGCGGGGGACGGCGAATCGATCCCAGCTTTTCGCTCTCCACGGATCCTTGAATGCCATCCCGGTGCAGACGACGGGCAACCCGGTCCGGCTCGCCAGATAAGCGAGCCCCTGATGGACGGTACGCCGGGGGCCTTTGGGGCCGTCGGGGGTCACGCAAAGGTGCCCTCGGTCGACCCTCGAGGTCATCTCGCGGAGGGCCCGGGCACCCCCCCGGGTCGTCGAGCCTCGGACGACGCCGAAGCCGAGTCGCTTCACGACCTGGGTGATCAGTTCGCCGTCGCGGTGGTCGCTGATCAGGATCTGCATCTCGGGCCAGGCCCAAAAGTAGGCCGGGAAGAGCATGATCTCGTGATAGAAGGCGTAGATGTACCGCCGGCCCGTGAGCCGGGCGACCTCGGGGCTGACCGACGGCTCGGCGTAGCGAAAGTGGAACCGCGAGGTGCCGACCAGGCCTCGGACCAGGCGAGAGCCGACGATGCCCACGGCGTTGACGAGCATCGGGTGCTGGATCTTCATCGACGACGCGCGATCCGTCGCGCCCTCCGCAAGGGGTCCATCCCGGCCCTCGATCCGCGGCCGTTGGCGTGGGCTTGGGCCTGATCCGAATGTCAAGGAAACTGACATTACCCCAGACCGATCGGCCCGCGAAGGTCAATCGCGGGGGCCCAGGTGGGGGACCCAGGTGCCTTCGGGCGAGAGGATCTCATTTGGCACGAACCTGGCCTTGTACTCCAGGGAGCGGCAGCCCGCCACGTAATAGCCCAGGTAGACGTGCGGCAAGGCCAGGTCGGCGGCCCTCCGGATCAGCGAGAGGACATTCCAGGTGCCGAGCGAGAGCTCGCGGTGTGCAGGGTCGTGGAAAAAGTAGATGCCGGAAAGGCCGTCGCCCAGTCGGTCGACGTAGCCGACCCCGACCAGACGGTCCTCCAGGAAGTAGCACCACTCCTCGGTGGGGAATGGGTTATTGATGAACGAATCGATATACGAATCGGAATCTTCGGACGCCTCGGGCCATCCCTTGTCGTGCTCCTGGAAGCGGTGGAAGGAGTGGTGCAGGGCGAGCTTGTCGGGGTCGACGGAGGGGGTGCCGATCTCCAGGCGGGTCCTCCCCAGGTTGGCCTTTCTCGCCCGCTTCTGGCTGCGGTCGGGCTGGAAGCGGGCGACGTCGACCCTGAGGGAGAGGCAGGCCCGGCAGTCGAAGCAACGGGGCCGGAACAGGGTCTCGCCGAACCGCCGCCAGCCGACGTGCATGGCGTTCAGGTACTGCTGGCCGGTCACGCCGGGGGCGACGACGTATTCCATGCGCTGGGTGAGGCCCGGCAGGTAGACGCAGGGGCCGGGTGGGCCAAGGTAGTGGAATGGCTCGCGCATGCGGCAAATCCCTTTAGTTCGGCCGGCGGCGTCCGGCCCCTGACGAGCCGGGCTCAGTCGGGCCAGACGCCGGAGAAGACCTCGGCGGCCGGCCCGGTCATGAAGACGGGCTGGCCCTGACCGGCCCACTGGAGTTCGAGATCGCCCCCCGGCAGGTGCGCCAGCAACGACGTTCCGGTGGCGCCGGTGAGCACGCCGGCGACGCAGACGGCGCAGGCTCCCGTGCCGCAGGCCAGCGTGATACCCGAGCCACGTTCCCAGGTACGCATCCGCACCTCGCCGTCGCCGAGGACCTGGACGAAGTGGACGTTGACCCGCCTGGGGAAGCTCGGGTGGTGCTCGATCAGAGGCCCGAAGTGCTCGACAGGGAAGGCCTCGACATCGTCAACATAGATGACCGCGTGAGGGTTGCCCATCGAGACGGCCGTGACCGGGAATTCGCGGCCTTCGACGACCAGGGCAACGTTGACGGGCGGGTCGCCTTCGAGGGTGGTCGGGATGTCCGACGCCTTGAGGATGGGGGCGCCCATGTCGACCCGGACGCGGCTGGCCTTGCCGTCCTTCACTTCCAGGTCGAGAGTCAGGATGCCCCGGCCGGTCTCGATGAGCACCCGCTCCTTAACCGCGATCCCGTGATCGTGCACATACTTGGCCACGCAACGGACGCCATTGCCGCACATCTCCGACTCGGAGCCGTCTGCGTTGAACATGCGCATCCGGGCGTCGGCGGCGAGCCTGGAGGGGCCGATCGTGATCAGGCCGTCGGAGCCGATGCCGGTATGGCGGTCGCTGACGGCCCTGGCCAGCGCGGCCGGGTCGAAGTCGGCGGGCGAATCGAAGAGGTCTACGTAAACGTAGTCGTTGCCGATCCCGTGCATCTTCGTGAACTTCATCGGGCGGGCTCGCGTTCGGTTTCAATGGGCGTCGGCCGGCCCGCGGAAGGATCAGGTTGCGGGCGAACGGCCTCATCATCATCTTCGTCGGGGGCAGACCCGGCGGGCAAGCGGTCCTCCCCAATTTCGGCCGGAGTGGCCGTGCATCGACGTCCGGATCGCGACGCGTCGGTTGCAGTTGATTCATGGGCCGGGTCGGTTACTATCTGGCTCAAGTTCCCGAAGGATTGCATTTTCCGGCCGCTTAATCCGCCCCGGAACGGGGTGGTGAGCGTCCGTAGACGATGGCCTCCTGACTCGATCTTCGGGGCCTCCGGCGCATGCTCGACGATCTTTCGTTGCTGAAAAAAGTGCTGCTGGTGATCGCGATCCCGGTTGCCTTCCAACTCGTCTTCCTGGCGGTCTTGTTCCAGACGCAGGCCAGCGGAAGGTCGGCGCAGCACTGGGCGATCCACACCAAGAATGTGATCGCGAAGGCCGAGATCCTCTCGCGTTTGTATATGCAGGCGCAGAATAGCGTCCGGGGCTACGTACTGACCGGCGAACGGGCCTTCACCCAGGAGTTCGACGCGACCCTGCTTCTCGCGGGGGCAGAGCTGGCACAGCTGCGGGGCCTGGTCGCGGACAACCCGAAGCAAGCCGCCCGCGTCGAGCTCGTGGCGGTCCGGGGCAGAATCCTGACCGACTGGCTGTCGGAGAAGGTCGCCCTGGTCTCGGAGGGCCGTTCGGCCGAGGCCGTGGCTCATGTCCGTGAGCTCGCGGGCAAACAGGCGTTCGACTCGGTACGGTCGATTGTCGAGGAATTTCTTACGGAGGAAGAACGGCTCGATGGGCTCCGCCGCATCGAGGTGGATCGGACCTGGGCCTGGCAGAGGTGGTTCTTCAGTTCGGCCGCCCTGCTGACGCTATGCCTGGTCGCGGGCCTGGCCCTCGTCGTGAATCGCACCTTCTCCGGGCGGATCGGCATGCTGATGGAAAACGTCAGGTGGCTTTCCGAGGGGAAGCCGCTGCACAAACCACTGACGGGCAGGGACGAGATCGGGGCGCTGGACGCGGCGTTCCACCGGATGGCCCGGACGCTCGGGGAACGCGAGCAAGAGAACGAGATGTTCATCTACAGCGTTTCCCACGACCTGCGGTCGCCGCTGGTGAATCTCCAGGGCTTCGGCAAGGAGTTGGTCTACTCCTGCAACGACCTGAAGACGGCCATCGGGCTTCTGGACGTGCCCGAGGAGGATCGCCGGCGGTTCTCGGCGATCCTGGATGACGACATCCAGGGGTCGGTGCACTACATCACGGTCGCCGTCAGGCGGCTCTCGGCGATTATCGACGCGCTACTGCGGCTCTCCCGCGCCGGGCGGGTCGAATATCTGTCTCAGGTCGTGGACGTGCAGATGGCCGCGACGCACGTGGCCGACGCGCTGAGGGGAACGGCCGAGGAGAAGGGGGCCCGGATTGAGATCGGCACGCTGCATCCGGCCTGGGGCGATCAGACGGCGATCGAGCAGATCTTCGCCAATCTGATCAACAACGCGGTGAAGTATCTCGATCCATCGCGACCGGGGGTGATCGACGTGGGCGAGTTGGACGAGCCCGAGACGCCGCTCCGGGCCGAGGCCTCGCGGATGCGGACCTACTTCGTCCGCGATAACGGGCTCGGGATCCTGGCCGACCACATGCCCAAGCTCTTCCAGGCTTTCCAGAGGCTGCACCCGGGCGTGGCCGAGGGGGAGGGGATCGGCCTTGCCATTGTCCGTCGCGTCGTCGAGCGCCACGGTGGTAAGATCTGGGTGGAGTCCAAGGCGGGCGAAGGCAGCACCTTCTACGTCAGGATCCCGTCGGAGGCGACGGGGGCCGCGCCCGAAGAGGCCAGGAAACGGCCCATCTACGGCCAGGGGAGTCTGTCCCGATGACGCCGAAATCCCTGACCATCGTGCTCGCCGAGGACGACGATGGACACGCAACGCTAATCCACAAGAACCTCCAGAGAGCCGGGCTCGTCAACGGCTTCTACCGGGTGCGCGACGGCCAGGAGGCGCTCGACCTGATCCACGGGCGGGGGGAATATGTCGGCAAGCTGCTGGACAAGGACTTCCTGCTGCTGCTGGACATCAACATGCCGCGAATCGACGGCGTGGAGGTCTTGCGCAGGCTGAAGTCCGAGCCGTCGACCTGCTCGATCCCGGTGATCATGCTGACGACCACCGACGACCCGCGCGAGGTCGAACGGTGTTACCAGCTCGGCTGCAACGTCTACATCACCAAGCCCGTGGAATACGACAGCTTCGTCAACGCCATCAAGCAGCTCGGCCTGTTCCTCCAGGTCGTCCGCATCCCGCCGCGTAATGGGGCCCCAGAGATCGGGGTCACGCATGACGGCTGAGGCGGGGAAGGGAGAGGGAACGGCCGATACGATCCTGATCCTGGAGGACGACCCCGGCATCGCCATGCTGGAGAGCCGTCGGCTGCGCAAGGCCGACTACGACGTCGTCGTCGCGGCCTCGGCGGCCGAGGCCCGCGACGCCCTGAGGCGCGGCGGCATCGGCCTGATGCTGCTGGATTACAAGCTGACTGACCACACCAATGGCCTGGACTTCTATGCCGAGCTGAAGACGCTCGGCCTGGCCGTGCCGTCGATCCTGATCACAGGATTCGGCGACGAGGCGGTCCTGGGCGAGGCCATCCGCGTCGGCATCCGCGACTTCCTGCCCAAGACGGCCGACTACCTCGACTATCTCCTCCCGTGCGTGGCACGCGTGATGGCGCAGGTGCGTACCGAGCGGCAGCTCGTGGAGGGCCAGGCCAGGCTGATCCGCGAGCAAGGGGCGCGGGCCGAGGCCGAGGACGCCAGCCGCCGCAAGGATGAGTTCCTGACGATGCTGGCGCACGAGCTGAGAAACCCGCTGGCCGCCATCTCCAACGCCGTCGTGCTGCTGCGCCGAGGGGGCGTCGAGCCGGCCGACCTCGAATGGTCGGGCGACGTCATCGAGCGTCAGGTCAAGCACCTCAGCCGGTTGCTGGAAGACCTGCTCGACGTCTCGCGCATCGCCGTCGGCAAGATCCAGCTCCGCAAAGAGCCGCTCGACCTGCGCGAGGCAGTCTCGCGTGCCGTCGAGGCCACGCTGCCCCTGATCTCGTCCAAGGGGCACCAGCTCGAGATCTCCTCGCCCCCCGGGCCCGTCGACGTCGACGCCGACCCAACCCGGTTGGAGCAGATCCTCGAAAATCTCCTGACCAATGCCGCCAAGTACACCGAGCCCGGGGGCCGGATCTGGGTCTCGACCGCGATCGAGGGGGAGACCGCGGCGGTACGCGTCCGGGATACGGGCGTGGGGCTCGACTCGAAGATCCTGCCCCACGTCTTCGAACTCTTCATCCAGGCCGACCAGTCTCTGGACCGGTCGCAGGGAGGCCTGGGCGTGGGACTCTCGCTGGTCAGGCGGCTGGCGCAACTGCACGGTGGGACCGCGTCGGTGGTCAGCGATGGCCCCGGCAAAGGGGCCGAGTTCACCATCCGTTTGCCACGCCTGTCACCCTCGGAGTCGATCAATCTCGCGCCGTCTTCGGCCGCAGGGGCCCGAGGAATGAGTCGCAGGCGGATCCTGGTCGTCGACGACAGCCCCGACACGGCGCGCGGGATGGCCAGGCTCCTCGGGCTGGCCGGGCACGAGGTCCGCGTCGCCCACGATGGCCTGGAGGCGTTGGAGACGGCGTTCCAGTTCTTCCCCCAGGTGATCTTGCTGGACATCGGCCTGCCGAGCATCGACGGTTACGAGGTCGCCCGCAGATTGCGGGGCTCGGGCAAACTCCCGGGTCTCGTCCTGCTGGCCGTGTCGGGCTATGGGCAGGAAGATGACCGCCGCAAGTCGCGTGATGCGGGCTTCGACTCTCACCTCGTCAAGCCCGTCGACCTCAACGTCATTCTGGCGAGGCTCGCGGCCTTGCCGGCCGGCGATCGGCCCAGCGGCGACGCGGACGGCTGATTGATCCCGGGCAGGCCCCGCTTGTCGGCGGGCGACTCACGCCCTAACCTGGTCGTTTCGCCAGAGATCACGCTAGACGAGGCCGCACGCGCATGTTCGGAATCCCGGAGACGACCGACTTCGACCTCAATTTCCGGGTCCTGGGGATCCCGGTCCGGGTCCATCCCTTCTTCTGGGGGATCATGGCGCTCCTGGGCTGGAGCGACGGCAACTACCAGAGCATGCTCGTCTTCGTGGGCTGCGCGTTCGTCTCGATCCTGGCCCACGAGCTGGGACACGGCCTGACTTCGAAGTCCTTCGGCAGTCGCCCTTCCATCGTGCTCTACGGCATGGGCGGCCTCTGCTATTCCGATATCGAGCACCAATCGCCCTGGAAGCGGCTCGCGGTCCTATTCGCAGGGCCCGGCGCGGGGTTGCTCATCTTCGCCGTCATCAACTTCGGGCTCCTGGAGACGGGCCTGATCCGCTGGGAACAGCTTCGGGACAACCCGATCGCCCTCGAAGTGCTCACCTCGATGTTATGGATCAACCTCGTCTGGAGCATCGTCAACCTGTTCCCGATCTGGCCGCTTGACGGCGGACAAATCACGGGAGTTGTGCTCGGCATGGCCAGCCGCCGCAACGGGATGCGATGGGCCCACGTCGCCTCGCTGTTGGTGGCCGGTGGCCTGGCGGCATTTCTCTTCTCTCGTAATCAACAGATTAATGCGATGTTTTGCGCTTATCTTGGCCTGATCAACTTTCAGCGTCTCCAAGCCTTGCATCAGCATTCGCGTTACGGCGGATTTGGCGGCGACGAAGACGGGGATTGGTGGCGGAAATGACGGTGTAATCGCCACGTCCCGGCATGGGTGGCCCTCAAACTGCGGCCGGGCCGGGCGACGGCCCTTCCTTTCGGCCGGGCAGCGGTTAACAATCATTCCGGGGAGCGGCACCTCCGGTCCGAAGGCGGAATGCAGCCCGCCCGGTCGATCATGTTGCCCGTCGTGGAAGGCTATGAAGAAGAAATCCAGGCGCAACCCCGCGAAATCCGACCCCGCCGGCCAGGGTGCAGTCGCCCCCGACGCCTCGGCGACGGGCCTGGCATTGGTCCTTTCCGACCGCGAGGAGTCGGTCCCACCGACCCTCGATCGGCTGCCCCTGCTCCCGCTTCGCACCGACGTCGTGTTCCCCCAGACCGTCGTCCCGCTGGTCGTCAACCGGCCGCAGGGAATCCGGCTCGTCGATGAGGTGCTCCTCGGCACCAAGATGGTCGGCCTGGTCACCCAGCGCCAGCCAGACATCGACGAACCCTCCCTGAACGACCTGTATCCGACGGTCTGCCTGGGCTCCGTCCTGAAGATGCTGAAGTTCCCCGACGGATCGACCCGGATCGTCTGCCAGGGGCTCGTCCGCGGCCGGCTTGTCGAGATCCTCCAGACCGAGCCGTTCCTGATCGGCCGGGTCGAGCCCTGCGAGGATGTCGAAGTCGAGGGGGTCGAGGCCGACGCCCTGGTTCACCACGTCAACCTCCTCTTCCAGCGGATGATCGAGCAGAGCGGCCAGGTGCCCGAGGAGCTTCAGGTCGCCGCGATGAATACGCGCGAGCCCGGCCGGCTCGCCGACCTGCTCGGCTCCAGCCTGCCGTTCACCGTCGAGGAGAAGCAGAACCTCCTCGCCGAGGTTGACGTCAAGGTGCGGCTCGAGAAGCTCGGCCAGTACCTCGCACGCCAGCTGGCCATCCTGGAGCTTTCGAGCAAGATCCAGGCGCAGGTCGGCAGCGAGATCACCAAGGCCCAGCGCGACCACTTCCTCCGTCAGCAGATCAAGGCCATCCAGGAAGAACTCGGCGAAGGCGAGGGGGATAACCCCGAGCTCGACGAACTCTGGAGCCGGATCGAGAAGGCCAAGCCCCCCGCCGACGTGCTGGTCGAGGCCGAACGCGAGATGGAACGCCTCGCCGGGATGCACCCCAGTTCGGCCGAGTACTCGATCGTCCGGACGTACCTCGACTGGCTCGCGACCCTCCCCTGGAGCAAGGCCAGCCGCGACCGGCTCGACCTGAAACGGGCGCGGAAGGTGCTGGACGCCGACCATTACGACCTGGAGAAGATCAAGGACCGGATCCTCGAATACCTGGCCGTGCGCAAGCTGAAGAAGGACATGAAGGGCCCGATCCTCTGCTTCGCAGGCCCCCCCGGCACCGGCAAGACCAGCCTGGGCAAGAGCATCGCCAAGGCCCTGGGCCGCGAGTTCGTGCGCATCAGCCTGGGAGGAGTCCACGACGAGTCGGAGATCCGCGGACACAGGCGCACCTACGTCGCCAGCATGCCCGGGCGCATCATCCAGGGGATTCGCAAGGCGAAGACCAATAACCCGGTCTTCATGCTCGACGAGGTCGACAAGCTCGGCCACGACTTCCGGGGCGATCCCTCCGCGGCGCTCCTGGAAGTCCTCGACCCCGAGCAGAACTCGACCTTCCGCGACCACTATCTCGACGTCGATTTCGACCTGTCCAAGGTCATGTTCATCGCCACGGCGAACATGCTGGACACGATCCCGGCGCCGCTGCTGGACCGGATGGAAGTGCTGGAGCTGCCTGGATATAGCGAAGAAGAAAAGGTCCTCATCGCGCAGAAGTTCATCGTCCCCAAGCAGCTCGAGGCCCACGGCCTGACCGAGAAGGACCTCAAGCTGCCCGACGAGACGGTCTCGCGGATCATCTCCGACTACACCCGCGAGGCCGGCCTGCGCAACCTGGAGCGCGAGGTGGCCACCGTCTGCCGCAAGGTCGCCCGCCGCCACGCCGAGGGGACCCGCACCGCCCGAACGGTCCTGCCCGCCGAACTGCCCGTGTTGCTCGGCCCGCCCAAGCATTACCGCGAGATGGCCGACCGCGGCGACGATCCGGGCGTTTCCACCGGCCTCGCCTGGACTCCCACCGGCGGCGAGATCCTGTTCATCGAGGCCACAGCCATGCAGGGCAAGGGGGGGCTCACCCTCACCGGCCTGCTCGGCGAGTCGATGAAGGAGAGCGCCCAGGCGGCTCTTAGCTACCTGCGGAGCCGCGCGACGACCCTGGGGATCGACGCCAAGTTCTTCCGCGAGCACGACGTCCACGTCCACGTCCCCGCCGGCGCCGTCCCCAAAGACGGCCCTTCGGCCGGCATCGCGCTGGCCGGTGCGCTCCTGAGCCTGGTCAAGAAGCAGTCGATTCCCCGCGACCTGGCCATGACCGGCGAGGTGACCCTCACGGGCCGGGTCCTGCCCGTCGGCGGGGTCCGCGAGAAGGTCCTGGCGGCAAGGCGCGCCGGGATCAAGTCGGTCATCCTTCCGACCCACAACGCGAAGGACCTGGCGGACCTTCCCCAGGAGGTCCGCGACGACCTGACCTTCTACACCGTCGACACCCTCGATGACGTGATGCCGCTCCTCTTCGGTCCGCCCAAGGGGACCCAAGGTAAGGTCCGGCCAGGGGCGACCAAGCCCCGCTCGCCGATCGTCAAGCCCGATCCCTCGCCCAAGAAAGTTCCCCCTGCAAAAGGTGCCCTCCCCGAGAAGCCCCGCCGCAGGCCCGGCTCGGTGTGAGCGGGGCTCATGACGCCGCCCGCCGGCCCAGGCTGTCAATGGATCGACCTTGCGATCGGACGACAGACTGGGCCGGCGGATCAACGATCAGCCAGAATTCCGTGCGTTGATCGGATAAACCTTGAGCCTGAACCAGGCAACGATGGCCGCCAGGCCGAGAATGACCAGGGGCGCCGCGGGGTTGTCTTTGAAGACGGCGACATGGGCGGCGGCGGCCCCGATCATGATGGGGACGAGGAGCAGGGCCCCGAAGCCGCTCCAGGCCGGCAGGACGAGCAAGACGGCGGCGATGATCTCCAGGAGACCGGTCAGGTAGCGGAACCACTGGCCCAGGCCGAGGAGTTCGAACTGCTTGACTGCCATCTCTGGCCCGACCAGCTTCATGGTCCCGGCCATCGCGAAGGCGAGGGCCAGGAGCACCTGGATGACCCACAAGGCGATGTTCGTCCCGCGGCCCGGGCTGGCCGTCGCGGTGATCGGGTTCGTCGAGGACATGGGCTCACTCCTGGAAGCGATCACTCGGATTAGAAGATGCGGCACGCTTCATCGAAGGCAAGTCGCGGTCCGCGCGGGTGGAGGCCTTGTGCGTCACCATAACCAAGGTTGCAGAGGAAGTTGGCCCGCCATTTCCCGTCGGGGAAGAACTCGGCGTTGACCTTCTCGGCGTCGAACCCCGACATCGGCCCGCAATCGAGCCCGAGCGAACGGGCCGCGAGCATGAGGTAGGCGCCCTGCAAGGTGCTGTTGCGCGACGCAGCATCGGCAATCAACGCGGGATTGCCGGCGAACCAGGACCGGGCGTCCATGGCGGGCATCAGTCGCGGCAAGGCCTCGTAGAACTCCATGTCTTGGGCCACGATGACCACGACCGGCGCCGACCGAGTCTTCTCGACGTTGCCGGCCATGAGGCCCGGAACGAGCCTCTCCTTCGCCTCGGGCGTCGTCAGGAAGACGAAGCGCGCGGGCGACGAATTGACGCTGGTCGGGCCCATCTTGGCCAGGTCGTAAATCTCCCTGAGGGACCTCTCGGCGACCGGCTGCGGGAGCCAGGCGTTGTGGGTACGCGCCTCCCGGAAGAGTAGGTCCAGGGCGTTCTCTTCAGCGCGACTCGGGCGTTCTGCAATCATGGAAACCACTCCTTCAAGAAAGTTTCTGTGGCGACGGTCGATAGATAAACTACCCTGTTAAATAATTACTCGCCCCGCATGCATGTCGTTTCGAGCCGTTCGAGCATGGCGTGAAATTGGCCGAGTTCCGCCTCGTTCAAGGTCCCGAAGACCTGTTCGACGAGGCCAACCTGGCTGGGGCCCGCCTGGGCCAGGATCGTCCGGCCGGCGTCGGTCAGGTAGAGGCGATTGGCACGCCGATCTTCGGGATCGGGGCGTCGCTCGACCCATGCCGATGCGGTCATCCGATCGATGAGCCCGACCACGTTCCCCTTCGTGACCAGGAGTCGCTGCGCCAGCTCTTGCTGGGTGATTCCCTCGCCGTGCCAGAGAGTCGCGAGCACGTCGAACTGCGCCGGGGTCAGCCCATGGGCCCCGAGAGTCGCGCCCATCCGCCGCTCGAAACGCCCCTGAAATCGGAACAGCGCGACGCACGCCCTGGCGGACCAGGGGCGAGGATCCTGATTCAAGACCGGGAGGGAACGGTCGTCGGTCTTCCGCACATCGCTCATGTCGTTTAGGTGTAAACTAATGCTCGGGACGCGTCAATCCTCATCCCGGTTTGTGGCGGAACGATGCCGGGAAAGGTCAGGCGATGATCTCGTCGACGACTCGACCGGCGACGTCGGTGAGGCGGAAGTCGCGCCCGCTGTAGCGGTAGGTCAGGCGAGTGTGGTCGAGGCCGAGGAGTCTGAGCATCGTGGCGTGGAGGTCGTTGACGCTCACCCGGTCGACGACCGCCTTGTGGCCGAACTCGTCGGTCTCGCCGTAATGCGTCCCGCCCTTGGTGCCGCCGCCGGCCATCCAGGTGGTGAAGGCGTGGGGGTTGTGGTCCCGACCCGTCCCCCCCTTCTGGACAATCGGCAGGCGGCCGAACTCGCCGCAGCAGACGACGAGGGTGTCGTCGAGCAGCCCACGCCCCTTGAGGTCGGCAAGGAGCGCGGCCATGGGTCGGTCGGTCTCCTGGGCGAAACCGCCGTGGTTCTTGACGATGTCGGCGTGGCCGTCCCAGCTCCGCTCGTTCTCCATGCCGCCGCTGAAGATCTGGACGAATCGGACGCCACGCTCCACCAGGCGGCGGGCCAGCAGGCACTGGCGGGCGAAGTGGCCGCACTTCGGGTCGTCCATGCCGTAGAGCGCACGCGTGGCGGGCGACTCTCGGTCGACGTCGAAGGCCTCGGGCGCCGACATCTGCATCCGATAGGCCAGCTCGAACGACTCGATCCGCGCGGCGAGCGCCGCCTCGCCGGGGTTCTCGGCCTGGTAGTCGGTATTGAGCGAGCGGAGCAGGTCGAGCTGGGCCCGTTGGCGACGGTCGCCGAGCGTCGATGGGCGCTCCAGATTATTGATGGGGGCACCACGCGGGTTGACGGCAGTCCCCTGATAGACGCCCGGCAAGAAGCCCGTCCCCCAGTTCTGCGCGTGTCCCTTGGGCAGGCCCCGGCCCAGGGTGTCGTACATCACGACGAACGCGGGGAGGTTCCGATTCTCGGTGCCCAGTCCATAGGTGACCCACGCCCCCACGCAGGGGTATCCCATCCGGCTCATGCCGGTGTTGATCTGGAAGAGGGCCGGCGAGTGGTTGTTGGTCTCGGTGTGGCAGGCGTGCAAGAACGCCATGTCGTCGACGTGGCCGGACAGGTGGGGGAAGATGTCTGAAACCCACGAACCGCTCTGCCCGTGCTGGGCGAACTTGAAGGGCGACTTCATCAGCGGGCCGACCGACCCGGTGAAGAACCCCGTGTTCTTGTCGAAGCCCGGGAGTTCCTCGCCGCTCCGCTTCTCCAACTCCGGCTTGTAGTCGAACGTGTCGACCTGCGAAGGCCCGCCGTTGAGGAACAGCCAGATCACCGACTTGGCCTTCGCCGGGAAGTGGGGAGCATGCGGGGCGAGCGGGTCGACGGTGGCCGCGGGACCGGCGATGTCCAGGGCCAGCCCTTCCTGCTGCAACAAGCCCGTCAGCGCGAGCATCCCCATCCCCTGGCCGGTGCGGGTGAGGAATGATCGGCGGCTAGGGAAGGCGGCGGCCGGCTGTGCGCTGAAATGCGGGATGATGGGCATTGGAATCGGCCTCGTTGGGGCGTGATCGGCCGTCGAAGTCTGGATCAGTCGGCGTACAAGAATTCGTTCAGGCCCATCAAGACCTGGCAGAAGTCTCCCAGGGCACGGTGATCGGCGTCGGCCTGGCCGTCGAGCCTGTACGACTCGGCCTGCCCGGCCAGGAATTCGACGGCCCTGGACGCCTCGTCCGGAGTGGGGGGGCGACCGACGGCGATGGCATAGGCGGCGTCGATCCGCCCATCGGGCTTCGCTTCCAGGCGGCCGGCGAAGGCCTCGGCCCAGTCACGGACCAGGGGGCTGTTCATCAGGAAGAGCGACTGCGGCGCGATGGTCGTCGACGACCGCGCGGGGATCGGCTGGAGGGCGTCGGGGGCGTCGAACAGGCTCATCATCGGGATCAGCTTGCTCCGCTTCACGGCGAAATAGACGCTCCGGCGCTTCATCCGCTCATCCAGCGAGCCCGGCCCGTACATCCGGCCGTCGAGCTGGCCCGCCACGAACAGGAGGCTGTCGCGCACCGCCTCGGCTTCGAGCCGCTTGCGGGTCCGCCGCCACAACAGGCGATCCTCGGGGTCGATGGCGGCCTTCGCTGGGTCGAAGGTCGTCCCCTGCATGTAGACGGCGCTGGTCATGATCAGCTTGTGCAGCGGCTTGAGCTTCCAGCCGCCGCGCACCAGCTCGGAGGCGAGCCAGTCGAGCAGTTCGGGATGGGTGGGCGGTTCCCCCTGGTTGCCGAAGTCGCTGGGCGTCGCCACGATCCCGCGGCCCAGATGATGGTGCCAGAGCCGGTTGACCGCCACCCTCGCCGCAAGCGCCCCGGCCCCGGCGTCGAGGTCGGTCATCCAGCGGGCCAAGGCGGCACGGCGATAGGACGTGTGCCAGCCCGGCGGCGGGGCGGTCGTCCATCGGGCCTCGCCTTCCGACGCATTCTCCAGGACCTGCAAGAACCCCGGGGGAGCCTCACCTTGCTTCTGATTGACGTCGCCACGCTTCAAGTAGTGCGTCTTCTCCAGGAAGTCGCCCCCTTGCGTGTGTAGCCGGACGGCTGGCCGCCCCTCCGTCGAGATGAGCGCCTTCGACCCCCGCATCTGAGGGGCCGACCTGGCATGCTCGGCGACCGACGCGTCGAGGGCCCGCCATTCCGCGTCGATCGTCCGGAACCAGTCGAGGAGTTGCCGGCTCTGGGCTTCGGAACGATCGGCGGGTGCGAGGGCGAGGATTGGCTTCAGGGCGGGCGGGACGCCGTCATCGTTCAGCGCGATGGGGCGGGGCGAGGCGGTGGCGGCCAGCCGGAAACGACCGAGGCCGTGGCGGGCGTTGTTCTTGAAGGAGAGGCGGAACGTGAGAATGCAGGCGCTGTCGATGGGGACGTCGGCGGCCGTCTCGAAGACGGCGACCTGGTCCTGGCCAAACTGAGGGTCGACGGCCCAGGCCGACTTGAGGTCAGCATCCACCACGCCCGAGACCGGAAGACCCGCCTGCTCGAACGTCGCCTTGGGATTCACGAGGGTCAGGTCCGACATCGGCCCGATGCCGTAGCGAGGGCCCGAAACCACCTTCAGGTCGGTGAGCGCGAAGTTCCCGTTGTCCGCACGGCCGGGGCCGCCACGCACCAGGGCAGCATCCGCCAGGGCTTCCAGGCGGACCCCGGTGACGTTGGGCAGGTCGCAGGCGGCGCTCACAGTGTAGACGTCGAACTCAGGGTTGTTCCCCGCGACGCGGATCGACCCGTCTTCCAGCTTGCTGAACGACGCGCCTCCGTCCGCCTTCATCTGGACTGGGTCGAGCGCGACCCAGGCCGGCCCGTCGGACCTGGCCTGCTTGCGGCTCAATTCCCAGGCGGCCAGCCGAGCAGGGAGCGTCTCGGCTTCGAAGGTATGTCGTTTGGCGACGTGGCTGGCGTGCTCGGCGTCGTGCGCCAGTTTGGCCAGGGCGAACCCTTTGGGGTCGACGTTCAGTTCGACCTCGCTGCGCACCGTGGTGGTGAAGGTGGACAGCATCCGGTAGTAGTCGGCCGTCGGGATCGGGTCGTATTTGTGGTCGTGGCAGCGAGCACAGCCGACGGTCAGGCCCAGGAATGCCGTGCTGGTCGTTCCCAGCATGTCATCGAGCTCGTCGTACCGTTCCTTCTCCACCTGATTGGCCGTGATCTGCGTGCTGTGCGTCCCGGCCGCCAGGAAACCGGTGGCCTTGAGCGCCAGGTTGCTCTCGGGGGCAAGCTCGTCGCCGGCCAGTTGCCAGCGCACGAACGTGTCATAGGGCAGGTCGGCGTTGAGGGCTTCGATCAGGAAGTCGCGGTACGTGTAAGCGGTAGGTCGGTCGTAGTCGTGCTCGAAGCCGTGGCTCTCGGCATATCGGGCCAGGTCAAGCCAGTGCCGCGCCCAGCGCTCGCCATAACGCGGGCTCTCCAGCAGGCGATCGATGAGATGGTCATAGGCATCGGGCCGGGCATCGGCGAGGAAGGCGGCGATCTCGTCGGGGGTGGGAGGCAGGCCGGTCAGGTCGAATGTGGCCCGGCGGATCAGGCGACGGCGGTCGACTTCGGGGGACGGGGTCAGCCCCGCCGCGTCGAGCTTCGCCGCGATGAAGCGGTCAATGGGAGTCCGGCACCAGGCGAGGTCGCGCACCTCGGGTCGCTCACCACGGACGAGCGGCTGGAACGCCCAATGCCTGCGTCCGGCTGTCAGGTCAATCCCGGCCTTCTTGGCGGTCGCCGTCGCACCGGTCCGCGGATCGATGGCCCCCTGACGGATCCAGTCGTTCAGGACCTGAATCTCGGCCTCGGGGAGCTTCCCCTTGGGCGGCATCCGGAGGTCTGGGTCGCCGTATTTGATGGCCTGGACGATCAGGCTCTCGTCGGGATTGCCCGGCACGGCCGCGGGGCCGTTGTCGCCGCCGGTCGTCCAGCCTTCCTTGGTGTCGAGCCGCAGCCCGCCGCGGACCTTCTTGCCTTCGGCCGCGGAATGGCAGCTCAGGCAACGCTCGACGAGGATCGGCCGGACCTTCGACTCGAAGAATGCCAGGGCCGACGCGTCCGTCGCGGGTTCCCCGCCAAATGAGGTCGAAGCCGAGAGAAAGGCCAGAATTGCGGCCAGGCAGGCCAGACGCATCATGAAGGCCGCTCCGGACGGGGGCAGCGGAGGCTCGGAAGCCGGGCCCCGATGTCGTTGAAGAATCCTCCAACATCGTACGCGTGCCAAACTGCCCCATCAAGCGGCGGGGGGCTCGGTTGTCTGCGTGGGCAAACCCGGATGGACCCATTCTTCGGATCCGTCGGCCCAGGTCTCTTTCTTCCAGATCGGCACCCGCTCCTTGAGCGTGTCGATCAGCCAGCGGCAGGCTTCGAAGGCCTGAATCCGGTGCGGGCAGCTCACCGCAACGACGACGCTGATCTCGCCCAGTTCCATCCGCCCGATGCGATGCACCAATGCCACGTCGAGAATCGGCCAGCGGCTTCGGGCCTCGTCCTCGAGCGCTTGCAGAGTCTTGGCGGCCATCGCGGGATAGGCTTCGTAGTCGAGCCTCGACGTACGCCGATCGCCGGTCATCTCCCGGACGGTCCCAAGGAATGTGCAGACGGCCCCTGCGTCGTTCGAGCGGACGCGGTCGGTCAGCGCGGCATGGTCGATGGGGCCTTCGCAAATCTCGATCATCGGGGGACCTCGGTCGCCGAGTCTTCCGCCGTGGCTCCCCCGCTCACGGGCGGGATCGCCGCGAGCGAGGAGCCTGCGAGGACCGTCGTCAGGTCGTCGGCGTATTCCTCGTCGACGGCGAACCGCATTGATCCGATCAGGGCTGCGAGTTCGGGCACGGCACGCGCGAGTCCCGCCTTGAGGTCGGCCACGGTCGCGGGGTCGGGCAGGTCCAGCTCGACCCGATCTCGGCCGGCCCGCTGGCGAGCCAGGGCGAAGAGTTGCAACGTCACTCGCACCATTCTCTCCCCGCGACCTGAATCGTCTTTTCGTCGGGCATTGCCCTCGTTAGAATGCGAGGGCAGGGTCAGTTCTCCATTACCCGGTGGTGTAACGGTAACACAGCAGTTTTTGGTACTGCTTTTCCAGGTTCGAATCCTGGCCGGGTAACTGCTTCATTCAGACGATTTCAGCCCGTCTTCGGGGTGATCCAGGCGGGCATTCCCTGTTCCTGGGCCGCGATGGCCGAGTCATACTGCAAGGTCTCGGCGATGAAGTCGAGGCCCTGCAAGATCCGTTGACGGTCCGACTCGGGGATGTCGAAGGCGAACTCGGTCGGCCCGACGCCTTCGGCGTGGAGCGTGACCGTCTTCTTGTTCAGGTCGATGGTGACCTCGGCCCCGCCCGGCTTCTGGCCGGCGTCGGCGATGGTCTTCCACTCGGCGTCGTCCAGCTCGATGGGGAGCAGCCCGTTATTGCGGGCGTTGCCCTCGAAGATGTCGGCGAAGCCTTCGTCCTTACCGGGGGCGATGACGGCGCGGAAGCCGGCCTGGGCGACGGCCCAGACGGCGTGCTCGCGGCTCGATCCGCAGCCGAAGTTGCGGCCGGCGACGAGCACCGTGGCGCCTGCAAGCTCTGGCTTGTTCAGCGGGAAGCTTGGGTCGAGCGCGCCGTGCACGCCCGGGTCGTCGATCTGCGGAGACTCGCCGGGGCAGTACTTCTTGTCGGCGAAGAGCAGGGGGCCGTAGCCAATCCGCTCGATCCGCTTGAGGTAGCGGGCCGGGATGATCAGGTCGGTGTTCACGTCGGACCAGTCGAGGACGGCGACCCGGCCGCGGTGCTGGGTGAACGGTTCCATGGGCGGGAATCTCGGGTGTGGAGTTTCGGCGCGAAGGCAGGCGGCCGGCCCGGCCCGGCCACTGGAGCAGGGGCGCGGCCGGCTGCCTGGACTCGGTGTTTTGGATGGACTCAGTTGAGCAGCGTGCGGACGTCGACGAACTTTCCGGCGACCGCGGCGGCGGCGGCCATCGCGGGGCTGACCAGGTGGGTCCGGCCCCCGGGGCCCTGGCGGCCTTCGAAGTTGCGATTGCTGGTGCTGGCCGAACGCTGACCATCGGTGAGCTTGTCCGGGTTCATCGCCAGGCACATGCTGCAACCGGCCTGACGCCACTCGGCTCCGGCATCGATGAAGATTCGATCGAGCCCCTCGGCCTCGGCCTGGCTGCGGACCTGCTCGCTGCCGGGGACGATCAGGGCCCGCACGCTCTCGGCGACCTTGCGGCCGCGGAAGACGTTGGCGGCAACGCGAAGGTCCTCGATCCGGCCGTTGGTGCACGAGCCGATGAAGACGACGTCGACCGGAATATCGCGGATCGGCGTGCCGGCCTTCAGGCCCATGTAAGCGAGCGCCCGCTCGGCGTCTTCTCGACTGGAGAAGGGCACCTCGGAGGGGTCGGGAACATTGCCGGTCACGTCGACGGTCATCGCCGGATTAGTCCCCCAGGTGACCTGCGGGACGAGCGTCGAGGCGTCGAGCGTGATATGGCGGTCGAACGCCTCGGGGTCGTCGGTCGTCAGGGACTTCCAGTCGGCCAGCGCGATGTCGAGATCACGGCCTTTGGGGGAGAATGGCCGGTCGCCCTTGGTGATGTAGTCGAGGGTCGTCTCGTCGGGGGCGATCATGCCCGCGCGGGCACCCGCCTCGATCGACATGTTGCAGATCGTCAGGCGGCCTTCCATCGACAGCGCCGTGATGGCCGGCCCGTAATACTCGATGACGTGCCCGGTTGCGCCGCCGGTGCCGATCGCCCGGATGATCGCCAGGATGATATCCTTGGGCTCGAGGCTCGCGGGGAGCTTGCCGGTCACCTCGACGCCCAGTGACTTGGGCCGACGCCCCTGCCAGAGGGTCTGGGTGGCCAGGACGTGCTCGACCTCGCTGGTGCCAATGCCGAAGGCCAGCGCGCCGAAGGCGCCATGGGTGCTGGTGTGGCTGTCGCCGCAGACGATCGTGGTGCCGGGAAGGGTCAGGCCCAGCTCGGGGCCGATGACGTGGACGATCCCCTGCCGGCCGCTGCCCATGTCATACAGGGTCAGGCCGAACTCGCGTGCGTTACTCCGCAGCGCCTCGACCTGCTTGCGTGAGTTGGGCTCGCGAATATTGAGCTGATCTTCGGTCGGCACATTATGGTCGAGCGTGGCGAACGTCAGGTCGGGCCGGCGCACCTTGCGATTGGCGAGCCTGAGGCCGTCGAAGGCCTGCGGGCTGGTCACTTCGTGGATCAGGTGCCGATCGATATAAAGCAGCGTCGCCTCGTCGGTGGCCTTGACGACGTGACGATTCCACACCTTCTGGAACAGCGTCTCGGGCACGGACGATCTCCTGCGCAACTCCGTCCAGGGCAACATCGGACGATCCTGGTCGAACCCCGGGAGGAGGGACAGACCTCCCGGCCTCGCGGTTCGTCCTTCATTCTAGCGATTCCGGGCGAGAAGACGCCAGGACCCACGCAACGCCGTGGCGTCCGCTCATCAATGAGTGTGGGCTGAGGCGGCCATCTCGTCGGCGTGATAGCTGGAGCGGACGAACGGGCCGCTGGCAACCTCGGCGAAGCCCATCGCGCGGGCCAGGCGGCCAAGCTCGTCGAACTCGTCGGGGTGGAGGTAGCGGTCGACCGGCAGATGCTTCAGCGAGGGCTGGAGATACTGGCCGATCGTGAGGAAGTCGCAGTCGATGGCCCGCAGGTCGGCCATCGTCTCCAGGACTTCTTCGGTCGTCTCGCCCAGGCCGAGCATCAGGCCGCTCTTGGTCCGCACGCCAAAGGGCCCGCCGATCCGCTTGGCGTGCTCCAGCACCTTCATGCTGACGGCGTACTGGCTCTTGCGGCGGACGTACTGCTGGAGCCTCGGGACGGTCTCCAGGTTGTGGTTGAAGACCTCTGGGCGAGCCTGGAGGACGATCTCGATCGCCCGCTCGTCGCCATCGAAGTCGGGGGTGAGGACCTCGATCGTGGCGCCCGTGCGGGCGCGGACGGCCTCGACGCACTGCCTGAAGTGGTCAGCTCCTCCGTCGGGCAGGTCATCGCGGGTCACGCTGGTGATCACGACGTGCTTGAGGCCAAGCCGGGCGCAGGCCTCGGCCAGGCGGGCGGGCTCGTCGATGGCCACCGCCTCGGGGTGGCCTCGCTTCACGGCGCAGAAGCCGCAGGGGCGGGTGCAGGTCTCGCCCAGAATCATGAAGGTGGCCGTGCGGCGGGTCCAGCACTCCGAACGGTTCGGGCACTTGGCGCTCTCGCAGATCGTCTCGAGGCCCAGCTCGCCGACCAGATCCTTGGTGAAGTAGGTGCCGCCCGACTCGGGGATCGGCCGCTTCAGCCACGAAGGGAGCCGCCTGCGAGGGGCCTCGGCCGGGGCGTCGATCACCGTCAAGGCCGGGGCTTGCGCCGCGATCGGCCCGCCCGACCCGCAGCCGGCTGCGGCCGGTGCGTCCGGGGTCACGATCGGCAGGATGGGGAGGGCGTCAACCCGCGCTCTGGGCATAGACATGCGATGCCACCTTGCGGCGGACCAGGGGATGGTGGGTGTACAGGTGGTGCCGCTCCAGGCCGAAGGACGTCTCGACCTGGCGGATCAGGGACTCTCGCACCTGGGCCATGGGCGCCGGGCGTTGCCGCCTCGACTCGATCGACGTCTGCCGCAGGGAGTATCCGTCCCACCCCGGCTCGTCCAGGATCGCGTCGAATGGCTCGAGATACGCCCCCACGTTCAGCGTAAATCCATGATAGGCAATCCAGCGGCTGACGGCCACGCCGATCGAAGCCACCCGTGAGTGACCCAGGAAGATCCCGGGCGCCTCGGGCCTGGGGCTGCCTGCCAGATTGAACTCCGCGAGCGTCGCGACGATCGCCCGCTCCAGATGCCCGACGTACGACCCAACGTCGAGGCCGGCGCGGGCCATCGGATAGACGAAGTAGCCGGTGATCTGCCCCGGAAGGTGGAGGACGCAGCCACCGCCGCGGTTGACCCATCGCACGGCGATGCCCGACGCTTGCAGTTGCTTGGGGTCGACCCTCAGGTGCCCGCGGCTGCCCGCGCGGCCGATGCTGACCGTCGGCGTGTGCTCGCAGAGGATCAGGGCCCCTCCGCCGGCCTCGCCGAGGTCATAGGCAAGGCGTCGCTGGAGCTGTTGGGCGTCGTCGAAATCGACCAGGCCGAGCAAGTACACTTCGAGGGGAGGGGTGGGCATCGCGGATCAGACCCTCGATTTCGGAGTCGGCCCGAGGCCTCGGGCATTGGCCATTTCCCCCTCAAATCATGCCGCTGCGGCCAGTGGCAGCGGCGACAATTCAGGGTATACCCGAACACCAGCGCCCGGCAAGTCGAGTCCAGCTCGACGTGGCCTCGATCCGACACTTGCCGTCCCTGGGCTCTGAACCGCGTCACGCCGGAAGATCTTGCAAGGCAAGAGGTTCGCGTGGGTCAAAGGCCTCGTTGCCCTTGCCACGCATGGATCTTGCCTGGGCGTCACGGGTCGATCGAAGTCAAGGGGCCGCGATGGTGGGGCAGGCTTCGACGAGGTGGCGACCCTGGCGCTCCTCGACCTTCAGGCGTTCCAGGAGCCGGCGACGGATCAGCGTCAGGTAGACGTCCACGGTCGCCGAGTCGGCCTTGGGTAGCGGCACGGCGCCACCGGCACGCTTGTCATGGCCGCCCGCGGTGCCGATGCCCGCGACGACCTCGCGCAAGACGTCCCCGGAATGGGCGCCCAGGTGGTCGACACGGAGCGACAGCTTCAAGATGTCGCCGAACCGGCCCACGGTCAGGGCCCAGTTCACCTGGTCGAAGCGGATGAAGAAATCGGCCATCTCGGCCACGATGTCGGGCTGGGTGACCGGGCCAAGCCAGCTCACGATCACGTCGCGGTACAGGAAGGCGTTGGAAAGGCCGTGCTGGAAGGTCGCGAAGTGGCTCTGCGGCAGCTTGGGATGGCGGATCTGGGCGAGGAGGTCCTTGTCCGCACGCGGGAAGAGCCAGACGAGCGCCCCATCGTCGAGCGGCCCGGCCTCGCGGGGAAAGCCTTCGATCTCGCTATCGATGCCGTAGAGCAGCGCTGTGGCCAGCCTGGGCCCGACGCTCACACCCTGCTCCAGCAGGTAGCCGGTGACCATCGTGCTGGTCGCGCCCAGATGGGGGCGCAAGTCGACGAATTCGACCCCTTCGAGGACTCCGCCGGTGTCGTGGTGGTCGAGGACGGCCGTTGGCGTGGAGGCCTCGCTGGCGCGCCGGCCGGTTCTGGGCTGGGTGTCGACCATGACCAGGGCCGTCTCCTGGTCGATCTCCACGGACTCGACCGGGACCATCTCGATCGGGATCAGGTCGACCATCGCCTGGTTTTCGGCCCGCGCGATCATCCCCTCGACGGTCAGGATGATCTCCTTGCCGGGTTGCCGCTGCTCGACCAAGGCGCGGATACCAAGCATGCTGGCAAGGGCATCGGGGTCGGGGTTGACGTGCGATGCCAGCACGATGCGGCCGAACCGCGAGATCGTCGACAGGAACCGCTCGGAGCGATGACGCCGCTCGACGGTGACGTCTGCACTGGGGCCGACCTCGACGTCCATCGCTCATCTACCTCATGCCACCGACGGGGGCTCGGTCCCGTCGGGAGCCGCGCCACGGAGTCGACCGGGAGAAGCCAGTGTACGCGCCGACCGCCGATCCCGGCCAGGGGTCACCTAGGGGCGGCCGGACCCGGCAAGACCGGAGCCTTGGTCTCGCCGAGCATCTCGCCAATCTCGACTGCGTTGCGCCGCCGCTGCGCCGCCAGCATCTCCCAGAGTTCTTGCTTGGCCTCGGCCTTCAGCGGAGATCGTGCGAATGCGGCGGTCTTGGAGGCGGACGGGCCCATCTCGCCCTGGCCGATCTCGGCGACCACGTCGTTCATAAACTGGAGTGTGTCGGCGTCATACTCGGTGCGTTCGCTCGGAGGCAGCTCGACCAGCCCCGTCGTCGTCGGGGCAGACCTGACGGCGAAGGCGACGAGCAACCCGACCCCGATGACCATCGCCAGGCCGTTGAGCCGGACCGATCGCCGGTGCAGGGCCTTGAACCGAGCGTCCCGGGCGGGCCCGGCGTCGCGGGCCTCGTTGATTTCCGGAGTCAGGGCGTTGCCGCAATACAACATGAGGAGCGCGCCGAAGACGAGCAGCAGCGCCTGCACCGCGACCAAGGGGCCCCTCATCTCAGGGAAGCTCAGCGGCACGGCGATGTACGCCGGCACCGCGATGGCCGCCGAGATCGCCCCCCAGGCGTAATATCGAGGGAACAGTGCCCGAACAAATTTGGAGGCCGACTGCGCGTCGAGCACCTTGAAGATGATCGGGGCGACCCCGAACGAGAGGAACAAGATGCTCCCGACCCAACTCGTCAACGCGAGCAGATACAGGCTCTCGAACAGCTTCAGCAAAACCGGGGCGGTCACGGGCAGTTCCTCGTCTGGGCCCTCGACGCGACATCCGAGGTCGTCGGTCGCGGGCCGGCGGGCTGTCGGCACTCCCAGATATTAATGACGAACCGAACGGACACCTCAAGCGAGCACCCGGACACGATCTGCCTGTTCGTGTCACAGGCAGCACCCGGGCGCAAACGGAACGGCGGGGACGACCCTTTTAAAGGGTCGTCCCCGCCGTTCGTTGGCTCTGCCATCGCGAGACGGTCCGCTACTTGGCCATCCGGTTCTTGAGGATCCGATCCAACAGGGCCGGGTCGATCTTCTTGGCCGGCTTCTTGCCGATGCTCGGCTTGGTGGATGGCGGGGTGATGGGCAGGGCGTCGGAGATCCCTTCGAGCGGCAGCGGGACGCCGTCGGCCACTGCGTCGGGCATGTCTGCGGGCTCGGCCGCAGCGGGATTGGTCCTGGCCTTGGGACGTGTGGGGGCGGGCGCGTCGGGCAAGGCCGGCAGCGTGTTCGGCGTGCCGGGAGCCCCGCCCATCAGGGGATTGCCGGGGAAGTCCAGGCCCTGAGCGTACGGGTTCGCGCCGTTATAGCTGTTGGGCACCATCGAGTTGACGTCCTTCGGCACGAGTCTCGCCTTGGGCGGCGGGAGCGGGACGCCGGGCACCTTGCCGTCGTACGGGTCGACGACGGCGGAACGGGGCGGCGCGGCCGGATCGGGCAGGCCGGGGGTGTCGTCGAACCGAGAGGCCCCGAAGCCGCCGGCGGAGCCCGTTGCCGGGGTCACTCCCTCGCCCCGGCCGGCGAAGCCGCCGCCGGCCCTTGCCAGGCGGGGGTCGGCCGTGCGGTGGGGCTGCATGTTCATGACCCAGCTGGAAAGCAGCCGGTAGGTCGGGTCATTCGGCCCGCGCAAAATCGGCTTCTTGTTGGGACCGTGCGGCAGCAGGGTGTTGGACAGCAGGGGGCTCTGGGACAGGTTGTCCGGATTCACCAGCGAGATCGCCGCGTCCAGGTTCTGGCGGCTGATTTCCGGGTTCCGATAGTCTCGGCCCAGCTTCACCTGGATCATCTGGAATGACCCGGCGTACTTCTCGTTGTGGCAGCCGACGCAGAGTCGCTGCATCTCTTTGTGCACGTACTGGTTGAAGTCGCTGGCCTGGCGCACGGCCTGCACGGGCGGCAGGTCGAGGACGACCGGGACGTCGGTGACGCCCATCCGCTGGAGACCTCGGCGGATCTGTTGCTGGTTGATCGGCTCGGGCGCGTCGCCGGGGACCAGCGCCTCGGTACGCTTGAGGTCCATGTCGAGCGGAGCGGGCGCCGCGCCCTGGCCCTGCTTGCGACTGCGGACGGCGGCCTGGGACCGCAGGTTGGTCAGCATGGCCAGGGCCTTGGAATGGTCGGGGGCCACGGCGAGCACGGCCTCGAGATTCTCGCCCGCCTCGGCGTCGAGCCCCTGATGGAGGCACCACTGCGCCAGCTTCATCACCTCGTCGGGGTCCTCATGCGGGACCAGGCTCGACTTGTACTCATAAAGCTTCTGCATCGAGGGGAAGTGGCGCTCGACGTCGCGACGCCTGAACGCGAGCGTTCCGCCGCGGACGCGGAGCGAGTAACCTGAGTCATCCTCGGAGAGAACTCCCCGATGGACCAGGCCATTGGTCAGCAAGACGACCGCCTCAGTCGGGGCGGCCGCGGACGACGGGGCGGCGGCGGGTGCCGCCGGAGACGCGGCGGGCGCTCCGGAGGGTTCCTGGCCCCAGGCGACGACGGTCGCACAGAACCCGAGGACCCCTGGCGCGGCCAGGCCGACGATGGCGGTGGCGTATTTGGTTGACATGGTGGCGGGACCATAGTCCTGGCCCTAAAATCCGTCAAGACGAAGAACAACAACCGCGCCCGACGCCCCCGTGGGGCGCCCGGCAGCACCCTCCGACCAGCGGGGCCCATGCCCATGCCCGGCGACGAACGCGACCCCAACCGGCGGCTGCACGACCTGATCGGGCAGGTTGTCGTCATCGACCTGCGATCGACCTATGTCTGCCTCGGCAAGCTCATCGGCTATGACGAGGCCTACCTGGAGCTGAGCGACGCCGACCTGCACGACTTCCGCGATAGTGCCGCCACCCGCGAGGTCTACGTCTACGACTCCGCCCGCCTGGGCGTCCGCCGCAACCGTGCCCGGGTCCTCCTACGCCACGATGAAGTTGTCGCCGTCACCCTGGTGCGCGACGTCGCCGAATCCTGATCGCCGGCCGGAAGGTTTGGCATGAATAGTGCCGCACTTTCGCCCGGGGCCAATCTCGGGGGCCGCCGCACGAATCACTCTCCGGCGCGTGGAGCAGCCCGCGTCCCCTTTGAGTTTCCAACCGCGAAGGATCCAACACCATGAACGCGTTGAGCCGACGGCTGGCATACCCCGCGCTGGCCCTGGCGCTCGCCGCGACGATCCCGGCATCCGCCGCGACGATCCGCGACGGCGCCAATATGTTCGGGGCCGACGCCCTGCGCGAAGCCAACAAGATCCTCGAGAAAGCCGAGCGCGACAACAATATCCCGATCACCGTCGAGACGGTGGAAACGATCAACGGCCGGAACATCGAGACGGTCCTCCCCGAGCGGGCCCGCTCCGAGGGGATCAGGGGTTTTTACATCCTCATCGCCAAAAAGGAGGCCAAGGTCGAGGTGGGCGCCTCCAGCGAGTACAGCAAGGCGGTCACCCGACCGCACCGTCTGGCCACCCGAGATGCGATCGTCGCCCAGTTCAAGGCCCGCGACTTTGATGCCGGCCTGATCGATGGGTCGAAGGTCGCCGCACGCGAGCTGTCCGAGGCCAAGGCGACGGCACGAACCACGGCCCCCGTCCCGGCCGGCCGCGGAAATCGCAATGCGCCGGTGCCGAGGCAAGGTGGCGGCCTTCCGTCATGGCTGCCGATCGTCCTGCTCCTCGTCGGCGGCTTCCTGGCCTTCCGCTTGATCAAGTCGCTCTTCGGCGGCGGTCAATCCGCGGGCGGCTACATGAGGCCCGGCCCCGGAGGAATGGGCGGCCCGGCTCAGGGTCCTGGCTATGGCGGCGGTTATGGCGGCGGCGGTGGCGGCGGGATGTTCGGCAACATCATGGGCAGCATCGGCGGGGCCATGGCCGGCAACTGGATCTACGACCAGATGAGCGGCCGACGCAGCCAGGGCGCCGACTACGGCGGATCCACACCGATCGACTCAGGCCCCGCGGAAGCCGGCCCTGACTGGTCGACCTCCGGAGACGGAGGCGGCGATTGGGGCGGCGGAGGCGGTGATGGCGGCGGCGATTGGGGCGGCGGCGGCGGTGGTGGCGACTGGGGCGGCGGTGGTGGCGACGGCGGCGGAAGCTGGTAACGGCCTCGCCCGCTCGATTCACCGATTGCTCATCCGGAAATGACGTGGCCCGCGGGGTTGGAAGGCAAGTGCCAACCGACCCCGCGGGCTTTCATATTTCGAACCAAGAGATCCGGATGCCCTTCCGGGATGCGGGCTGGCCTTCTTGCCTCACTTCGACGGGTGAAGCGTCTGCCAGGCGTCCAGATAGGCCTTTGCCTTGGGGTTCTCGGCGTTCCACCGCGGAGCTTCGGGGTTGTCGGCGATGCTCACCAGGGCACGCGCCACCAGGCGGTCGACCTTCACCATATTGGGGTAATTCAGCTTCTCCCAGTGGTCGCCCAGGGCGTGGTAGTCGGGAAAGAGGAAGGCCGTGCAGAGCGAGTGCGCGGGGATGCCCAGGTCGGCCAGGGCCTGGTTGTCGCTCCTGGAGAAGAACAGGTCGCTGTTCTTCGGATGCTTGGTGACCTCGATCTGCTCGGCCTTGCCCGCCGCCTGGAAGATCGTGCCCAGGTCCGAGAAGTCAAATCCGGTCATCGATGCCTTGCCCTCGGTCGGGCCTTCCAGGTCGTCGGTCCGGCCGACGTGCTCCAGATTGATGTCGGCCACCGTCCCGGCCAGCGGCACTGCCGGATGTTTGGCGTAATAGCGCGAGCCGAGCAGCCCTTTCTCCTCGCCGAAGAACGTCATGAAGACGATGCTCCGCTTCGGCCGTTCCTTCAACGTGGCCAGGGCCCCGGCGATCTCCACCACCGAAGCCGTGCCGCTGGCGTCGTCATTCGCCCCGTTGAAGATCCGGTCGCCGTCGACCGCTGTCCCGGTCCCGAGGTGGTCATAATGCGCCGTCACCATGACATACGTGCTGGCCAACTCGGGGTCGGACCCCTTGAGCATGCCGATGACGTTCCGCACGATCGCCGGCCGATCCGTCGAGGGGGCCACGCTCAGCGAGAGCCTGGCGTCGATCGGGCCGACGGGAAGGGCCTCGAGCGCGGCGACGGCAGCCGGCTCGTGCAGGGCGATCATCGTCGGCCGGTTCACGGCGAGCTGGATCGGCGCCTGCCTGGTCGCCTCGGGGTCGATCAGCCGGCCGGGGCCGACTCCGCTGCCGATCGGCGAGGCTGAGTCCAGGCTCAGCACCGCGACGGCCTTCAACTCCCCCAACCGCTCGATGAATGCCCGCTGCGCCCGGAACGCGGCGCCTCGATTCGCCTGCGGGATCGATCGAGGATCGGCAAGCTTGGTGACGACGACCTTGCCCCCGACCTGCTCCTCCGTCACCTTCGACAGCGTTTCTGCGTCAGTGGCATCCACCTTGAATAAGCCAACTCCGTCCAGCTGGATTCCCGGCCCAGTCGACGGTGCGTTCAGGCTGACCCCCTCCACGGGGATGGTGAACGCCTTGCCGGCCAGGTCAATTTGCAGCCTGAATGCGTCGGGGTCCGACTTCGACAGGACCCATTTCGCGGTCTGGAAATAGCCGTCGTCGCCCAGCGGTTGCAACCCGGCCGCGCGAAATTGCGAGGCGATGTACAGGGCCGCCAGGTCGAGCCCCCGCGAGGGGGTATCTCGCCCTTCCAGGAGATCCGACGCCAGGAATGAGACGTGCCCCTTCAGCGAGTCCTCGCCGATGTGCGCCAGGGCCGCCTCCAGGCCCGGCGGCTCGTCGGCCGTCGCGGGCGCCGCGGCCGAGAACCCCAGCAGGGCGGCCAGTCCGATTGGAAACAGCAGGCGCATGGGGGCGGGCTCCGTCAGTCGTCGAGGGGGACACAGGTCGTCTCATGCCGCGAGCGATCGATCGTTCATTGAGACCAGGCCGTCGGTGAACGATCCCACCGATGCGCCTTGAGACGCTCGACCAGGTCGGGGTCGAGCGGGAGGCCGTCGCTAACCGCCGTGTTCGCCTCGACATGCCTGGGCTTGCGCATCCCCGGGATGATCGTCGAGACCGCCGGGTTGGCCAGGATCCAGCGCAGGGCCAGCTCGGGCATCGTCATCCCCGGCGGGATGAGCGGCCTGAGGGCCTCGGCGTGGTCGACACTTGCGTTGAGATTCTCGGGGACGAAATAGGTGTTCCGCCAATCCCCTTCGGGCCAGGTCGTCTCCCTGGTCAGGGTCCCGGTGAGAGTTCCCTCGTCGAACGGCACCCGTGCCAGCACGGCGACGTTCATTTCCCGACAGAGCGGGAAGAGGTCGTCTTCGGGGGCCTGGTCGAAGATGTTGTAGATCACCTGCACGGCGTCGACGTGCCCGGTCTTGATCGACTCCAGCACATTCTCCGGCTCCCAGCGGTTCACGCTGATGCCGACGGCCCGGATGATCCCCTGCCGCTTCAGGTCGTCCATGGCGCGCTGCCAGCGGTCGTCCTTGGCCCAGGCGTCTTCCCAGACGTGGAACTGGAGCAGGTCGATGTGCGGCAGGCCGAGATTGGCCAGGCTCTTCTCGGCATATTCGCGGATATGTTCGGGCGGGAAGCAATCATCGAGGGTGAACTCACGCCTCGACGGCCAGATGAAATTCTTGGGCGGGAGCTTCGTCGCGACGACCAGATCCCGGTGGGGATACTCGCGGACGATCGCGCCGAGCAGCGACTCGCTGTGCCCGGCCCCGTAGCCCCATGCGGTGTCGAAGAAGGTGCAGCCGCGGGCCACGGCGAGCCGCAACGAGGCCAGCGATTCCCCGTCGTCGGAGCCCGTCCAGCCCCCCATCCCCCACATCCCGTAACCAATTTCCGAGACCGGCCAGCCCGTCCGACCCAGCGTCCGATACCGCATCTGAAGCCTCGCGCCCGGCCACCCGACCGGCCGGACCCCCGGGCCCGCTGCGGCCCGTCGTCGAGCACCCGTCCGCGGATGGCGTGCCCCAGATCCTAGAGCAACGCCCGGCACGATTCAACCGAGCCGAACGCCGCCCGCGGGACTTGGACATGGGGCCGATTCGTCGACGGCAGGTCCCCGCGCACGGGTCGAGGCCGTGCGCGGGGAATCTGACTTGAATCTTCGCGATCAGACGTTCAGCGCGGCCATGATCTGATCGATCAACGGCTTGAGCTTCTCGCCGACGATGGGCAGGGCGAGCAAGGGGTCGGTCAGTTCCTTGAGCTTCGTCCTCCCGCTGCTGATGATCGCGTTGATCGGTCCGCGTGCCGCGACCGGGATCTTGTCGAGCATCGGCTTCAGATGATCGAGCGTCAGCTTCTGTTCTTCGAGCTTGGGGATCGCCACGACCGCGGTCGTCTCGTCCTTGACGCCGCCGAGGATCTCGGTCAGCGAGTTGAACACCTTCGTGTAGCCGCTGCTCACCGTCGCCACGTCGGACGGGGCATCCGGCTCGATGGGCCTCGCCGCCGGCCAGAAGAAGTAGGCCAGGAGCGCCAGTGCGCCGAGAACCAGGGCCGGGACAAGCCAACTCGGCAGTCCCGGGGCCGAGGTGTCAGGCATGCTGATCTTCAGCGGGGGGGCCGAAGGCAGGGCAGGCATCGTGAAGCCGGCGGGGATGGCCGCGGCGATGTTCGACTTTTGCGACGACAGCAGGCCCATCAGGCCATTGGCGTCGAGCCCCTTCGCCTTGCCCGAGATCGCGCTCATGATGAGCGGGAGTGCCAGGGCCAGCAGGCTCTTGGCCGAGCCGCCGCCGATGCCCGAAAACTTCGAGATCGCCGCGATGATCGTGCCCAGGGAATTCTCGCCGAGCAACGACGTCAGCAGACCGATCCCCTTCTGTATCAACACCCCGGTGTCGCCGCCCAGCAAACTGCCCAGGTCACCCGTTGAGGGGGAGCTGAACTGGTCGAGGGCCGATTTCACCTTCGATGCGCCGGCCGGGGTCGAGCCGACACTTGTCAGCCCCGAGAGGATCGCCGGCACCGCGGCACCCAGGGCCGCCCGCGTCTTCGTCGCGTCTTCCCCGATGATCGAGCCGAGTTGGTCGGCAACCCCGCCGGTCAGTTGATCTCTGATCAGGTTGACGAGATTCATGAGGTGTCGATCCTGGTGGAGGTGCTGAAGAGGTTGAGAATGCGCATCCATTCGTATTCGACAAAGGTCTAAGATTTCAAGATCCCTAACGCATGTCAAGAAATCAACAACTTGACATCATGAAATGGGGTTGCAAGCGATTGCGGACGGTCGATCCGACGCGAAGATTTTGAGTTTGGGCTGCAAATGAATTTGGGATTCCATCGGGCGGTGATGTTCGGGCAATCGGCCTTCTCCGCCTTTCGCTCACCGCGGGGACGGATCGCGGGGCATTCGCCTCGGTTCCAGGGCGGGGATTCGGTCGGCCCGCGACGGCCCTTGCGGTGAGCTTGCCGCATTGCGAGTCGCCACTCCGGACGGGATTCCGGCGGGAAGCCGGGCATCCGCCACGGGTCGGCCCAAGCGTCGTGACCTGGCCGAGTGACTGCCTTCTTCCCACGACTTGCGCAGGATCGTCTTGCCAGGGCGGCGCCGGGCGGGTCAATCTGTCAGGGTCCGTTCCTTCGCCAATCATCCCCGGACCCGAGAGCACCGCCCGCCATGGCCGAGCCGTCGCCGCCTATCCTCCACGCCTTGATGGCCGTCATCGAGGAACGCAAGAGCCGCCCAGCCGGCGAGCGTTCTTACGTTGCCAAGCTGCTTGAGGGGGGCGTCCCCAAGATCGGTGACAAGATCGTCGAAGAGGCCGCCGAGGTGGTTGAGGCCGCCGGCGAGCCTGGCGACGAGGGCCGGGCGCACCTCGTCCGCGAGGTCGCCGACCTCGTCTTCCACGCCGCCGTCATGCTCTCCCATCGGGACGCCACCTGGGGCGACGTCGAGCGAGAGCTTGGCCGCCGCTTCGGGATCAGCGGCATCGACGAGAAGGAGTCGAGGGCCGCGAATCGGCCCTCGACCTGAACGGGTTGGAGCAATCGCTCGCTCACTCGCCCCGGCGGGCGGCCTCGGCCATCGCGCGCCACGAGTACGGCTCGGTCGTCCGGGCGAGCACCCTGGGGTAGCCAAGCTCATCCATGAAGGTGTGGACCTCCATCAGGGGCGGGGCATCCTTGGGCCAGTGCTTGAACTCTTCGGGGTGCAGCAGGGTGAACAGCGGGCGGGCCCCCGGCTGACGGGCCAGCAGGCTGGCGTCGGCGAGCTGCCGGAAGGGGTGGCCGGTGGCGAAGGCCAGGTCGGCGCCCCAGCCGTGAGTCACGTAGATCGGGCTCCGAGCGGGCACCCACTGGTCGATTGCCCGGCCCCATGGGCCCTGGCCGGCGCGGTAATTCCACTCGGGAATGACGAAGCCGGCGTAGGAGAGCTTCATCGCCAGGGCCATGAGCATCATGCCGGCCAGGCTGCGCAGGGGGGCGTTCTTCCAGAAACCCATCAGGACCGAGACGAAGGCCCCCGCGCTGACGCAGGCGACCACGATTGCCAGCCCCCGGTAGTACGAGACCGCCAGGCCGAGGTACGTGCCGCCCATCATCGCGATCAGGGCCCAGGTCCAGGCCAGGGCCAACGCGATGATCAGCGACAGACGCCGCATGCGGCGGCCAATGGAGTCGCCGCCGAAGGCGATCCGATCCCAGCAGGCGCCGGCGGCGATGGCCAGTCCGACCAGCGCCGGGATGCGGGCCGAGGAGGCCAGGCCGGGGACCAGGGTGCCGGCGACCAGTGCCGCCGCGGCGGTCTGCATCCAACCGACGACAACCTTCCGACCGGGCTCGGACCACCCCTGGCGGATCGACGGGCGCAGGGCCAGCAGCGCGAACGGCGACCAGGGAAGGGCGGCCAGAAGCAGGCCCGGCGCCATCCACCAGGCGCTTCCCTTGGTCAGTGGCAGTGTCAGGGCCGAGACCCAGGCTCCGGTCGGTGCCGCCGCGATCGCCCAGGCCGACCAGCCAGCGATCGTGGCCGCGACCGGCAGCAAGAATCCGACACCGACCCAGGCTTCGGGCCGGCCGATGACGATTGTGGCCATGAGGACAACCGCGAGCGGGGGCCAGCCGCCGGCCAGGAATGCCAGCCCCGCCCAGGCGCCGGCGACGGCGTCGCAGCGGCGGCCGATGATCCGGTCCAGGGCGAGAACCGTCCCCAGGCCCACGATCATGTCCAGCCCGAAGGCCGTCGACCGATCCATCGCCCCGAGGCAGGAAAACCAGGCGAGGCCGACCAGCAACCCCGCGCGGGGGGACAGGGCGAGGCTGACCCGGCGAGAGGCCATGACCCCGATTGCCAGGGCGGCCAGCGCCGCCGGGCCTCGAACGGCCCATGTGTCGACCGGGCCTTGCCAGAGGGCGGCCCAGAGCTTGCCCAGGATGACCGGAAGGGGCCAGACCCCGGGATCCCAGCCGCCGAAGACCTGGCCCATCGGCCCCAGCCGCTCGGCGGCGGCAATGCCCAGCCGGGCTTCTTCGCGGCCGAGCTGGAACTGCGGCCCCGCCAGCACGAACACGGCAGCAAGCGCCGCCACGGCGGTTGCCTGGGCAAGCGGGCCCGTGGGGAGCCAGGCCGTCTCCGGGTGATCGGCACGAAGCGTCGAGGGCGCCCGCTTGACGAGGGGGGCGGCATCAGTGGACATCGGTCGCCTCCGGCACGCTGGTGGGCAGATTCTTGTCGAGCCGGACGCGGGGCTCGAACAGGTCGCGCCCGGGGTGGTCGTCGACCATGTTGTAAACGTAGCCGGGCAGCCAGCCCTCGCGGTACGTCTGCCGCTCCATCTCGGCCGAGACGTCGTCGATCGTCCAGCCATTGCGCTCGAATCGGTAGAGGGCCACCGACGCTCCGGTCCGGCAGGTTCCCCGGGCGCAATGCACCAGGACCGGCCGACGCGCGGGGTCGTCGACCGCCTTCAGGACCTCGCGGAACTGCTCTTCCTTGCCGAATCCGTCGCCCGGCATGGGGAGGTTGAGGAAGTCGACGCCCATCTTCCGGGCCAGCTCACGCTCGCTGGCAACGTCGCTCCCATGAGTCTGGAAGCTGACGATGGTCTTCAGGCCGTGGCGGCGGATCGCCTCGGCGAGCTGCTCGGTGCGGAGCTGACCGCTGCGGTAGAGCGTCCCCGGGACGACCTCGTCCCAGTGGTCCCAGACCAGGCGGTTCCGCTGCTCCTCGGCCGTGAGCCAACCGACCCCCGCCGCGAGGGCCAGGCTCAGGGCGACGACGGCGGCGATGCGCATCCTCAACATCAAATGGGCTCCGCCCTTGGAGAATGGCCCCGGCGCGTCCATGCCTCGCCATCGAGACCCGGGCGCGCGGCCTCCGGCCCGTCCAACGGTGCCGGCCGCAATGGCGGCGGATGGTAGGAGAGAACCCCAGGTCGGTCAACCCGAAACGCATGCGGAGGTGTCCCCGGAGTGAGCCGGCTTGCCGCTGCTCCGGTCGGCGGGATACGATGCATTGCAATCGGTCGGCCGCGAATTCCGTCGCCGTCGGCCCGCGGAACGTGTCAATCGGGATGAATGCCATGCACGCACGCCCCCTCCGGACCATGGCGGCCGCCGCCGGCCTCGCCCTGTGCCTGGCCTCGACCCTGGTCGTCTCGGCCGCCCAAGGGGAGCCGGCCGCGGCCAAGCCGGTCAAGAAAGACAGCCCAGCGCGGGCAAGATCGAAGGAGGTCTCCTTCAAGACCTCCATCGAGCCCGCCACGGCCAGGGCGGGCGACACGGTGACTTACAAGGTCTCCGCTACGATCAATAACGGCTTTCACATCTTCCGGCAGGCCAAGAAGCAGCCCGGCAATGGCCCGGTCTACACCGAGTTCGACCTGTTCGACCCGGCCGGCCTGGAGGTCGAAGGCGACTGGAGTTCATCGGTCCCGCCCGAGAAGCACAAGCTTGCCGTCTTCGCCAGCCTCCCGTTCGTCGAATATCACGAGTCCGAGGTCGTCTGGTCGGTCAAGCTGAAGGTCCCCGCCGGCACCGAGCCGGGGAAGAAGAGCATCCGCAGCCAGATCTACTATCAGGTCTGCTCCGACAAGACCTGCAGCATCCCCGGCCGCTGGACCCTGGAGGCCGCCGACCTGACCGTCGATGCGGCGGCTTCATCGGCACGGCCGCGCCGGTAGGCCTTTTCGACAACGATCTCCCGTTCGTACCGCCCGCACAGGACGCCGAGCGCACGGCACCCGCCGTATCCGCCGAGGTTCCGGCCCGAAACGCATGCGGAGGTGTCCCCGGAGTGAGCCGGCTTGCCGCTGCTCCGGTCGGCGGGATACGATGCATTGCAATCGGTCGGCCGCGAATTCCGTCGCCGTCGGCCCGCGGAACGTGTCAATCGGGATGAATGCCATGCACGCACGCCCCCTCCGGACCATGGCGGCCGCCGCCGGCCTCGCCCTGTGCCTGGCCTCGACCCTGGTCGTCTCGGCCGCCCAAGGGGAGCCGGCCGCGGCCAAGCCGGTCAAGAAAGACAGCCCAGCGCGGGCAAGATCGAAGGAGGTCTCCTTCAAGACCTCCATCGAGCCCGCCACGGCCAGGGCGGGCGACACGGTGACTTACAAGGTCTCCGCTACGATCAATAACGGCTTTCACATCTTCCGGCAGGCCAAGAAGCAGCCCGGCAATGGCCCGGTCTACACTGAGTTCGACCTGTTCGACACCGCCGGCCTTGAGGTCGACGGCGATTGGAACCCGTCATCGCCTCCCGAGAAGCACAAGCTCGCCGTCTTCCCCAGCCTGCCATTCGTCGAGTACCACGAGGGCGAGGTCGTCTGGTCGGTCAAGCTGAAGGTCCCTGCCGGCACCGAACCCGGCAAGAAGAGCATCGTCAGCCAGATCTACTACCAGGTCTGCTCCGATAAGTTCTGCAGCAGGCCCGGCCAGTGGACCCTGGAGCCCGCCGGCCTGACGGTCGAACCTGGCGGCCTCGCCGCCGGGACTGTCCCGAGAGTCGCCCCGGCCGGCTTTATCGACAATCACCTCGCCTTCGAGCCGCCCGCCCCGGCCCAGCCCGCCGCGTCCGCAGTCGCTCCGAAGGCCGAGAGCGCGGCCGTTGTCGCGTCCGCATCGCCCGTTATTGCATCCGCCGAGGCTTCGGCCCCTAAAGCTGAGACGCCCGCAGTCGCCACGGTCGAGGCCGAGCCCGCGCGACTTCAGACCGACATCGACCGCGAGTTGGAGCGCGGCCTCGGGCCGTTCCTGCTGTTCGCCGCCGCGGGCGGGCTGTTCGCGCTGGCCATGCCTTGCGTCTGGCCGATGATCCCGATCACCGTCAACTTCTTCGTCAAGCAGAGCCAGCGGAACCACAAAAGCGCCGTGGGCCTGGCATTCGCCTACTGCTTCTCGATCATCGGCGTCTTCACACTGGTTGGGGTCTTGTTCGCGTTCGCGTTCGGGGCCTCGTCGCTGTCGGCCCTGGCGAATAACCGCTGGCTGAACCTGGGCGTGGCGACGCTGTTCATCGTCTTCGGACTGAGCCTGCTGGGACTCTTCGAGATTCGTCTGCCCAACTTCCTGGTGAACGCCACCTCGAAAGGGGAAGGAAAGGGTGGCCTGATCGGCGTCATGTTCATGGCCTTGACGCTGACGATCACATCGTTCACCTGCACGTTCCCGGTCGTCGGCGGCCTGCTGGTGATGGCCTCGCGAGGTAGCCTGCTCTACCCGGTGATCGGCCTGGCAACGTTCGCCTCGGTCATCGCTTTGCCGTTCTTCATTCTGGCACTGGCGCCCGGGCTGCTCTCGAAGGTTCCCAAGAGCGGCAACTGGATGAACTCGGTGAAGGTCGTCGGCGGCCTGGTCGAGATCGGCGCAGCCCTAAAGTTCCTGAATGCCGCGGAGGTCGCCTCGGTCGTTCCGGCCGATGCCTTCTTCAACGCGGCGGTCGTGCTGACCGCCTGGATCGTCCTGTCGGCCGTCTGCGGCCTCTACCTGCTGGGCCTGTTCAAGACCGACCATGACTACGGCGACGAAGGGGTTGGCCCCGGTCGGATCGTGCTGGGCGTCGTCTTCCTGTCGCTCTCGCTCTACTTCAGCCCGGCCCTCTTCGGCAACCCGCCCAAGGGACGGCTCTGGTACATGCTGGTCGGCCTGCTACCCGCCGATGCCGGAGAGCTGGGGGCCCGACCGATCCTGGCCGCCGGCGGCCCTGCGGGGGAAGCGGTCACGGCCACAGCCACCAGCACCGATCCCGAGGTGGCCGTCACCCAGGAGAAGGTCTTCCACGGCGTGTCATGGGGCATGAGCTACGAGGCCGCACTGGAGCAGGCCAAGGTCAGCGGCAAGCCGGTCCTCATCGACTTCACCGGGGTCAATTGTGCCAACTGCCGCCAGATGGAGCAGGAGGTCTTCGTCAAGCCGGAGGTCATCGAGTTGCTTGGCAAATTCGTCCCGGTCCAGCTCTACACCGACTTCGTGCCAATCAAGTCGATCAGCGCAGAGGACCGCGACAAGTTGGGCAGGCAGAACCTCGACCGCGAGATCGACATGACCGACAAGGCGGATAACCCGCAATACGTCGTCATACGCCCCGACGGCAAGGCCGTCTCGGTCCTCGGCGGATATGTCTCCCCGGCCGAGTTCGTCAGCTTCCTGAAGGGCTCGCTCGAAAAGGCAACCGGAGGCACGGCCGTGGCCAGCGCCGGGGAATAATCCCCGGCGCCATGCCGCTTGGCGTCGTGCTCAGGCCCAGGCGACCGTCCGGTCCCCTTCGACCACGTCGCCGATGACCCAGGCGGGCACCTTCGCCTCTTCGCGGAGGTGCCTGGCGATGGCTTCGGCGTAATACTCGGCCACGATCAGGGTCAGGCCGATGCCCATGTTGAAGACCCGGAACATCTCCTCGTCAGGTACGTTCCCCAGCGTCTGAAGCCAGGGGAAGACCGGCGGAACGTCCCAGGTGCGGGTCAGCTTCAGGGACATCCCCTCGGGCAAGATGCGCGGGGGGTTCTCGATCAGGCCGCCGCCGGTGATATGCGCGATCCCGTGGACGATGCGCTTGACCCGGTAGTGCCGGCTGATGGTCTTCAGGGCGCGGGTGTAGATGCGCGTCGGGGTGAGGAACTCGTCGGCCACCGTCTTGCCTAACTCGGGCACGAACGAGTCGGGGCCCAGGCCGGCGTGGTCCATGGCGATCTTCCTCGCCAGGCTGTATCCGTTGGAATGCAGGCCGCTGGAGGCCAGGCCGATGACTTTGTCGCCGGGCCGCACGTCGCGGCCGTCGAGCACCTGCTTGCGCTCGACGACGCCGAGGCAGAAGCCGGCCAGGTCATATTCGCCGGGCTTGTAGAAGTCGGGCAGGATGGCCGTCTCGCCCCCCAGCAGGGCACATTCGGCCTCGATGCAGCCGTCGCTGATCCCCTTGACGATCGCAGTCGTCAGCTTGGGGTCGTCCTTGCTCATCGCCACGTAGTCGAGGAAGAGCAGGGGCTCAGCCCCGGCGCAGAGGCAGTCGTTCACCGACATGGCGACCAGGTCGATGCCCACCGTCTCGTGCCGGCCGGTGGCAAACGCCAGCTTGAGCTTGGTGCCCACGCCATCGGTCGACGCCACGAGCACGGGGTCTCGATAGGTCCGGCTCAGCAGGCGGATATTATCGTCCAGGCGGAAGAGGCCGGCGAAGCCGTCCTTCCACTCCATGACGCGCGGGCCATAGGTCCGGCGCATCAGGGGGGGCAGGGCGGCCATCGTCTGCTCGTAGGCGTCGAGGTCGACGCCGGCCGCCTTATAATCGATCGGCTGGGTCATGGACGGGGATCCGCGGGGACAGGCCTTGGCGTTGCGGCGATCCGGTCGAGGCCGCCCTCTCGTCGATCTTCGACCCGTGAGTGTACCCCGCCGACACGCCGATCCCAACCTCTTCTTCGCCGGCTCCACTGATCTTCGACGCCCGTTTCCCCGTACTGGTGATGACGCGGACGGCGACTTGATCGGCCGGGGGGTTTCGGTTTAGGCTGGAAGCATCCCCGAAAATGGCCGGAGGGTCGGCTGGACCCACCAGACCGGCCCCCCACCGCCGCGTCGGATCGTCCGACACCCTCCCCTCCGAACAGGAGCCTGCTCCCAATGCTGCGAAAGTGGTCCGTTCTCGCCGCGATGATGGCCCCGATGGCGGCCCTGACGGTCGGACTCGCGTGGGCCGACGACGACGCCTCGCCCCTCCATAAGATGATGGAAACCGTCAACAAGAAGAACAACGAGATTAGCAAGGGGGTCCGCTCCCCGGTCAACTTCAAGAAGGCCCAGGCCGACGTCGTCAAGGCCGCCAAGGAACTCTCCAAGCTCGGCAAGGAGTTCCGCGACGACAAGACGTCGGTGGCCAAGTCCAAGGAGCCCGGCGCCACCCAGGAGAAGTGGGTCGCCCTGATGGACGACTTCGTCAAGGTCTCCGACAAGCTGGCCGAGGTCTCCGAGAAGGAAGGCCAGGCTCAGGCCAAGGAAGCCCACACCGCCGTCAAGAAGAGCTGCAGCGAGTGCCATAAGGTCTTCCGCGTCGACGAGTGAGCTTCGAGGCAACACGCCCGAGACTCGCCGGTCCACACAAGGCCCTGCTGGCGGCGCGAGACCCGAAGGTCACGCGCCGCCAGCAGGGCTCTTTCATTGGTCAGCCCGTCAGGGACGGCGCCAACTCCTCGCAGCGGTCGCAATGGCCGCACGAGTCGGACTCCACGTCGTCCTTGCCGAAGTAGTTGACCAGATAGTCCCACCGGCACGACTTCAGCGAGGCGTAGTCGCGCATCCGCTGCTGCTTCAGGCGATCCAACTCGTCGCGTTCCCGGAACGAGTCGGCGACTCGCCTCAGGGTGGCATGCGAGATGTCGGGTTGCACCAGACTCAGCACGTCCCCCGACTGCGTCACGATCCCCTTGGCCTTGAACAGGTTGAGGATCACCTTCAGCCGGCCCTTGCCCACCGGGCTGATGGCGGTCCAATGCTCGAAGGTCGGCGGCTCGGGCTTCTCGGCCGCCCTGGACAGGGCGTGGAAGGCGTTGACCAGGTCGTCGCCAGAGGGGTACTTCCCCCCCTGAAAGAAGGCGTGAAGCTTGGAATCCTTGGCCGGATCGAACAGCAGCACGCACCTCGCCCGCTCGCCGTCGCGGCCTGCCCGTCCGGCCTCCTGGTAGTAGGCCTCCAGGTTCGAGGGCAGGTGGTGGTGCAGCACGAAGCGGATATCGGGCTTGTCGATGCCCAGGCCGAACGCGTTGGTCGCGACCATCGCCTTGACCTCGCCTCGCATGAACCGATCCTGATTCTCGGTCCTTACCGACGGCTTCAGACGACCATGATAGGCGGCCACCGAGATGCCCCTGGCCTCGATCGCCTCGGTCAGCTCGTTGACCGCCTTGATGGTCGACGTGTAGACGATGCCCGTGCCGTCGGCCTGTTCCAGGAGGTCGATCAGTTCCTGCTCCTTGGCCGCCTCGCCGGCGACATGCCGGGCCTCCAGCACGAGGTTGGGCCGATAGAAGCCGGTGTGCACCACCTCGGCGTCGGGGATGCGTAGCAGGCGCTTGATGTCCTCGACCACGTCCTCGGTCGCCGTGGCGGTGAGCGCCAGCACGGGAGGCCGTCCCAGTTCGTCAATGGCCTCGCCGAGGGCCAGGAACTCGGGCCGGAAGTCGTGCCCCCACTGGCTGGCGCAGTGGGCCTCGTCGACCACGAATAGGTCGATCTTGATCCCCCCGAGCAGGTCGCGGAACTCGCGGGTCGCCAGCCGCTCCGGGGTGGTGTAGACGAATTCGACCTTGCCGGAGGCGACTGCCGCGAGGGCTTCGCGTTCCTGGTCGATGCCGAGCGTGCTGTTGATGGCCACGACCGAGATGCCGCGGGCCGCGAGGTTGTCGGCCTGGTCTTTCATCAGGGCGATGAGGGGGCTGACGACGACGGTCGTCCCCTCCAGGGCCAGCGCTGGGAGCTGGAAGCAGAGGCTCTTGCCAGAGCCCGTGGGCATGATGACGACCGTGTCACGCCCGTCGATGGCCGCCCTTACGACGCGTTCCTGGCCGGGTCGAAATCGGTTGAAGCCGAAGTGATCTCTGAGTTTATGGACCAGGTTTTCGTTCGTCATCGTGCCGGTATCCGCCGCGTCGAGAGGACCTCCCGCGCCTTCGACTGACCACGTCGGTCGCCGCGGTGCGGGGGCGCTCGCCTCACCTTGCAACAACCGGGCCTCCGGCGGCTCGACTCGCCGTGGCGGCCCCGTCACGGCCCCTTCAATAGTTGGCCCCGCTCTTCCTGACGTGGACGAAGGGATCTGCGCCAGTGTCGATGAGGCGTCCACCGACGAGCTCGGCCAGGAAGACCCGGTGGTCGCCCGAGTCCATCGAGCCCGTCACCCGGCAGTCGAGATACGCCATCGCGTCGGCCAGCACCGGGCCGGCGGCCCCGGGCGTCTCGATCAGTTCGAGTCCTTCGAAGGCGTCGTCGGTGGGATTGAATCCGCGCGAGAAGTGCTTCAGCAACGACTTTCGCCCGGAGGCCACCTGATTGAGCGTGAAGCCCCCGGCCTCGGCGACCCAGTCCGCAAAGAATCGCTGGCGGGCGACTGCCACCGTCAGCGTCGGCGGCTCGAAGCCGGCCTGCTGCACCCAGCTTGCGAGCATCCCGGCTCGTTGCTCGCCGCGCGCGACCGTGGCGATGTAGAGCCCGCTGGGCAGTCGTCCCAGGGCGCGGAGGATGTCGTCGGTCGAGTCTTGGGGCAATTTGGCCTCCTCATAAGCGACGTTGAACGCTCGATGGCCACGCCCGGCGCGGCCGATTGCCTATTGTACGCGGGGGCTTGCCCGCGGACGACACGCCGGGGATTGCCCGCCCGCTGCGGTTTGGATAATCTTGACTCCGCGGCAATCCCTTTCGCTCCGCCGAGATCCTCCTCGCCCGCCTGTCCAACCCCGTCAGGCTGCCCACCCTGGACCTTCTTCCCGGCGATCGTCACCCAATATCAACACCATGAGCGACCGACGCCCGCCGGCCCACCCTGCGCGCGACGACTGACGAGGCGAACGAGCGATATGTCCAAGTTGTCCGCGATCCCGAAGCTGTCTCACATGGAGTATCGGGTCGTCGAGCCCCTCGGAACGGGCGCCGGCAGCACGGTCCTGCTCATCGCCGACAAGACCCGGGGCGGGGCCAAGTTCGCCCTCAAGGTGGTCAACCGCCAGGATGCCGACGACGACGTCTACATCGCCCAGGCGATCACCGAATATGAGGTCGCCCAGCGGCTCCACCATCCCAATATCATCAAGATTTTCGACTGCCGCCGGAAGAAGCGCTGGTTCCGCCTGTCCAAGGTCGAGCTGCTGATGGAGTACATCGACGGCAAGCCGCTGGATGAGGTCGAGATGCCCGAGATGGGCCAGCTCGTGCTGATCTTCAACAAGGTGGCCTCGGCCCTGGTGCACATGCACCGCAGGGGGGTCTACCACGGCGACATGAAGCCGTCGAACATCATGCTGAGCAAGGCCGGAGGGGTGAAGCTGATCGACTTCGGCACCGCCTGGATCAAGGGCGAGGTAAAGGGACGCATCCAGGGGACGCCGCAGTACATGGCCCCCGAGCAGCCGACGGAGAAGATCGTCGACGCCAAGACCGACATCTATAATTTCGGCGCCACCATGTACCGGATGTTCACCGGCCGCTACGCCAACCTGGGCGGGCCCCCCACCGAGGGGAGCAAGTACAAGCCGGCCCCGCCGATCCAGATCAACCCGAACATCGCCGGCACGCTCAACGAGACGATCCTCGCCTGCCTCCAGCTCAACCGCGGGAGGCGGCCGGCGGGGATGTTTGAAGTGCAGCATCAGCTCGCCGCGGTGGCCAAATATCTCGGCCTCGAAGGCGAGGAGCCCAGGGGTAGCGCCGACGACGACGAGTGAGCCCGCCCGGCCTCGGCCATTCAAGCCGGCTTGCGGCGCCCCCGCGCGTCGGTCTACCATGGTCCCCGCCGACCCGGCCGGATGGAGCCAGTTCGCACCCGCCCGCCAAGCAAGGAGCCCATGCAGTACAATCCCGCGAATCCGCTCATCGTGCAGGGCGACCGGACGGTCCTTCTGGAGGTCGACAATCCCCTCTACGCCGAGGCCCGCGACGCCCTCGCCCCGTTCGCCGAGCTAGAGAAGAGCCCCGAGCACATTCACACCTATCGGCTCACCCCGCTCTCGCTCTGGAACGCGGCGGCCGCGGGCATGACCGACGAGGCCATGATCGAGGCCCTCTCCACCTACAGCAAGTTCCCACTCCCCCCAAACCTCGCCGTCGACCTCCGCGAGCTGGTCGGCCGATACGGCCGGATCCGCCTGGAACGCGTCGACGGCCAGCTCCAGCTCGTCTCCACCGACCTGACCCTGCTCGAAGAGCTGGCCCGCCGCAAGAACGTGCGCGACTACCTGGGCGAGCGGATTGACGAGACTCGGTTCGCCATCGACGACGCCCACCGCGGCATTATCAAGCAGGCGCTCATCTCCGTCGGCTACCCGGCCGAGGACCTCGCCGGCTACACCGAGGGGGCCAGCCTGGCGGTCGCCCTGCGCGACATCAGCCGCTCAGGCCACGCCTTCCAGGTCCGCGACTACCAGCGTAACGCCGTGGCCGCCTTCCACGCCGGCGGCGACGTGCGCGGCGGGTCCGGCGTGGTCGTCCTCCCCTGCGGCGCCGGCAAGACCATCGTCGGCATCGCCGCCCTGGTGGCGCTCTGCAAGAACACGCTCGTCCTGACGACCAGCACCACTTCCGTCGAGCAGTGGCGGCGCGAGATCCTGGACAAGACCGACCTCGACGACGCCTCGGTGGCCACCTACACCGGCGAGAGCAAGGCCATCGCCCCGGTGACCCTGGCCACCTACCAGATCGTGACCTTCCGGCCCAAGAAGGACGGCGAGTTCCCCCACTTCTCGCTGTTCAGCCAGCGCGACTGGGGCTTGATCATCTATGACGAGGTGCACCTCCTGCCCGCCCCCGTCTTCCGGATCACCGCCGACATCCAGGCCCGCCGCCGACTCGGACTGACCGCGACCCTGGTGCGCGAAGACAACCGCGAAGAGGACGTCTTCAGCCTCATCGGTCCCAAGAAGTACGACGTTCCCTGGCGCGTGCTCGAGCAGAAGGGCTGGATCGCCGAGGCCCACTGCCACGAGATCCGACTCGGCCTGCCCGACGGGACCGGGCGCCTGGAATACGCCGTCGCCGAGTGGCGCGACAAGTTCCGGATCGCCAGCGAGAACCCGGTCAAGGACGACATCGTCGAGCACCTGCTGAAGCGCCACGACGGGCCCGACGATCGCGTCCTGGTCATCGGTCAGTACATCAAGCAGCTCAGGCGCATCTCCGACCGGTTCGAAATCCCGCTCATCACCGGTCAGACCGGCAACGCCGAGCGCGAGCTGCTCTATGGCCAGTTCCGCCGCGGCGAGATCCGCCGCCTGGTCCTGTCCAAGGTCGGCAACTTCGCCATCGACCTGCCCGATGCCAACGTCATGGTGCAGGTCTCCGGCACCTTCGGCAGTCGACAGGAAGAGGCCCAGCGCCTCGGCCGAATCCTCCGCCCTAAGGGCGATGCCGAGACCGCCTCGTTCTACACTCTCGTCACGCGAGACACTCGCGAGATGGATTTCGCCCATCACCGCCAGCTCTTCCTCACCGAGCAGGGTTACAGCTACGAGATCCACGACGAATCCGACGTCGCCGACGGGGCCAACGGCCACGGCGACCTCGGGGCGAATGGCAGCGGTCATGGCGAAGTCAAAAGCGAAGGAGAGACCGAGGACCGACGCGTCTCCCTCCCGGAATGATGCCGAGGCCGACGTCTCGACCATGACACACGACCTCGGAGAGCCGGCCGATGGCCCCCCCCTTGCTCCGCATCGCCGTGAAGCTGCACAAGCAGGTCAGCCTGATTCGCACCTCGGAGCCGATGGTCGCCGAGGAAATCCTCGCGCGCAAGTCCCTCGCCCGGATGATCGTCGGCCGGCTCTCCGAGACCGTCCTGCTCGTCCGGCCCGAGGACGAAGATTCCATCCTGGACGAGCTGAGGCGGCTGGGCCACACCCCCAGGATCGTCCGCTGATCGGCGGGCGACACGCGGCGGGATCGACGACGAGCGACCGACACGACCGACGGCGGCAAGGCACATGAGCGGACCCCAGCGCGACGAACCGGCCCTTGGGGCCGCCCCGACTCCGGCCGAGCCGCCGATGATCGCCTTCCGGTCGGCCCTGCGCCGCTACCCCGCACGGCTTCTCATCGGCGTGCTCCAGAAGATCGGCGTGGAGCCCCTGCCGGGCAACGCCATCGTGGCGCAGCTCGACCTCCTGATCGAGTCGCTCGACACCCCCGAGATCCTGCGTCCTCTGGTCGACGGGCTCGACCACGGGCCCAGACTGGCTCTGTCTCTGATCGCGCTCGGCGAGGAGCCACGCTGGCCCTTCGCGGGGCTCTCGCACGCGCTGGCCGCCCTCGGGGTTAAACCTCGCGAGACGATCCGGACGCTGGTCGAGCGCGGCCTGCTCGCCGCGATGGTGGGCCAGGACGCTCCGCCGATCGACGACCTCGGCGGCCTGATCGAGGGCACGTCGACCGCCACGCTTAGCCTTCGGGCCCATCCCGGGGCGCTGGCACTGGCCCGCACCATCTTGCCCGAGCCCGCCCTGCCCGCCGGAATTAACCGGGTCCGCCAGGTTCGAGAAACCGACGCCCTGGAACCGATCCTCCGGCTCGCGGCGCTCTGGCAGCGCATGGAAGAGGCCCCGCTGCGGCAGACACAGCAGGGTATGCTTTACAAGCGCGACCGTGAGCGGGTCGAGGACGACCCGACCCTGGCCGGCCCCATCGCCGACGCCCTGGAACCTCTGCCCGACATGGCCCCGCTCTGGCTGACGCTGGCCCTGGCCACGGGCCTGGCCGAGCGCGATGCCGCAGGCGAGCGGATCTCGGCCGCGAAGCCCGAGTTCTGGGACGACAACGCGTTCCACCTCAGCCAGATGGTCGCCACCCGCTGGCTCGCCCTCCGAGACTGGAGCGAGCTGGCCGGCCGCAAGTCCGACGAGGCTCCGCTCGAGCCTGCGAGCCCTTACCTCCGGATCTCTCTCCTGCTCTGGTTGGCCACCGTGCCCGAAGGGGACTGGGTCGCCCTGGACGATCTGAGCACGCAGCTCGGGCGCATCTACCCCACCTGGGACCGCGCCCTGCTAGTCGAGCCCCCCGCGCCGCTGCTGACGCTCCCCCCTGCGCGGGTCACCGGCAAGTACTCCAAGGCCAACAAGGCGGCCGCCGGGCCCGCCGTCGTCGCGGCGCCCGTCGAGCGCGAGACCGTCGAGGTGGGTACTCTGGAGGCCGTCCTGCTGGGCGCCGCCTACCAGTTCGGCCTGCTCCGCGCCGCGGAGGAAGAGGAAACGGGCCGGCGGGTCGTGCAGCTTTCCGCCCTGGGCCGCTACGTCCTGGCGCTGGGGCCGCCGCCGGAAGGCCGGGCGGTGTTCGAGCATTTCCTGTACGTGCAGCCCAACTTCGAGATCATCGCCTATCGCCAGGGGCTGACCCCGGGCCTGATCGGCCGGCTCAGCCGGTTCCTGCTCTGGACCCGCGTCGGCGCGGCCCTGGAGCTGAAGCTCACGCCCGAGAGCGTCTATCGAGGCCTGGAAGGGGGGCTCGCCCCCGACTCGATGGTCCGCGAGATGGCCGAGCACAGCCAGCGCGCCCTGCCCCCCGGAGTGGCCGACTCCGTCCGCACCTGGTCGGTACGCCGCGACAAGGTCACTTACCACGCGGCCACCACGCTCATCGAGTTCGCCACCGTCGACGACCTGGACGCGGCGCTCGGGCTCTGGGAGGCCGAGGGCCGCAAGGCCCCCGCCCGGGTGGCCGAGCGGATGCTTCTCGTCGAGGACGAGACCACCATCCCCTTCCAGCGATTCCGGATGGCCGGCTCCCGCGACTATCGCAGGCCCCCCGAGTCGTGCGTTGAGGTCGCTGGCGACGGCGTGACGCTCACGCTCGACCTGGCCCGATCCGATCTGCTCATCGACGCCGAACTCGCCCGGTTCGCCGACGAGATTCCCGCAGACCCACCTAGCCCCGGCAGCGGCACCGGTTTGCGGCGTCGGTTCGTCGTCTCCAGAAAATCGCTCGCCCGCGCCGTGGAGCAGGGGGCCACGCCTCAGGCCCTGGCACGCTGGTTCTCCGATCGCACCGGCGGCGAGGTCCCCGCCTCAATCCGGCTCTTGCTTCACGCGGCCAACCCCGAGCCGGGCGCCCTGAGCACCTCTCGTCCGCTGATCTTGCGGACACGCTCGTCCGAGCTGCTCGACGGCCTGGCCCAGCATCCGAGCACCGCTCCGCTGCTGGGCGAACGCCTCGGACCCACCGCCGTCGAGGTCGCCGAGCCGCTGATCGAGTCCCTCTACGCCGCGCTCTCCGCCATCGGACTTACACTCGAAGCGTCGCCCGAAGATAGCCTGTCAGCTCAGGGCGACGACCCGTCGGGATCGCGGCAGCCTCGCGCCTCGGGCCGGACGCGTAGCTCGTCCTGAGGCGTTCGGCCTCTCTCCCGCTGAGTCCAACGTCCCGCACGTCCCGCCCCATCCCTCGGCGCCGGGCTGCAGATTCGCGCCTGTCCTTCGCAAAAAGGGCTCGATTCCCCATCTTGTTCCGTCCTCGACTATTCCCGCCTACTAAACCAATCAAGAATACTGCGTTGGTTTAATGGATTGTTGCGAAGGGTGTTATGGCAATTTTGGAAAATACTTGATAATCCTGATCGGGATTGGCGATAAAACTCTTGACGCGTGGCACGAGGTTGTTAAGAATGCATCCGACATCGCCACGGTTGCCCCTTGATTTCCTGTTCGATGACGTGGCGATGCGCCGGTCCGTTCCTCATCCGTCGTCAATGGTCGAGGTAAACATGTCGGAACAACTCGCCATCTCCGGACGCGACGAGGCCAGAGTTGCGTCGCGTGGCCCGTCCCGCGACGTCGAAATCGATCGGATCCGCGCCGCCGTCAAGGGGATCCGCTTCGGCGAGGTCCGCGTGATCATTCAGGACGGTCTCGTCGTCCAGATCGAGCGGATCGAAAAAGAACGTCTTCGCTGAGACGTGAGATGCGGGCCCAAGGCCCGCCCCGCCGACTCGAACACGAGAGGCGCCCGATCTCCACCGACGCCAGCCGACCGGAACCTCCGGAGGCCGCGGCGTGTCAGTCGAGATTTCCCATGCAAACGCCTGCCCGCCTCGGACGGCCCATGCTGTCCTCCGCCCTCGCCAGCAAACCCTCGGCTGCGACTCACACCCACTGCCGACGCGGCTTCACGCTCATCGAGCTTTTGGTGGTCATCTCGATCATCGCCGTGCTCATTGCCCTCTTGCTCCCCGCCGTGCAGAGCGCCCGCGAGGCGGCCAGGCGTGCCCAGTGCACGAACAACCTGAAGCAGATCGGGCTGGCGATGCACAACTATCACAGTGCATTCGACACGTTCCCCCCCGGTGCCCTGTTCGGCCGCAGGGCCGACCTGACAACGGGCAACAACCGCGACTTCTCGGCCCACGTCCGCCTGCTGGGCTTCTCCGAGCAGACGGCCTTGTACAACGCGGCCAACTTCTCGCTGGCCGCGTTCAACGACAACGCCTACGGCAACTGGGTCAATTCGACGACCACCACGACCCGGCTGGCCCTGATGCTCTGCCCTTCGTCGCCCCCGCCGTCGTGGAATCACCAGGGCTCCGGCTCGTTGTTGAACAGCTTGCGTGCCCCGGGCGGAAATTACTTCGCCTCGCTCGGCTCGTCGATGGAATTCGCCGGCGAGCAGAGCGGCGGCCCGCCCAATGGCATCTTCGAGTATGTCGGGAACAAAGGCCGGACCCACGGCATCGCCGAGGTGACCGACGGCACCAGCAATACCATCGCGTTCGGCGAGTGGCGCACCGGCAGCGGCAGCTCCAGCATCGTCACCATCCCGACCGACATCGTCTTCATTGGCACCTTCCCGGCCGGCACGAAGCGCAACGACGGCACGTTGGTCATGCCCAAGCTCGCGGACTCGTTCCTCCAGTGGATCTCGCAGTGCGGTGCCGCGGCGAAGGACAAGACGGGCACCTACGGCAAGTCCAATACACTCGGCCAGAACTGGTCGCTGGGCCTCGTCGGCTACTCGATGGGCAATACCCTTCTGGGTCCGAATCCCAAGTATCCCAACTGCTCGGTCAATGGCACGGGCACGCTTCAGAGCCCGGGCGTCTTTGGCCTTTCCAGCCTCCACCCAGGCGGGGCCAATATCGTGCTGGCCGACGGCTCGGTCCGGTTCCTCAAGGACTCGGTCAGCCTCCCCACGATCTGGGCACTCGGCTCTCGCGCCGGCGGCGAGATCGTCTCCGCCGACGCCTGGTGAGCTGGACCATTTCCCCGCGTCCGCGACGTCCGTCCCGCCCCGAGCGCAACGCCGGGGGCAGGGCCGTCGCGGGTGTCGTACCGACCTGTGCTCAAGGGAGCCGACGATGGTCCGCATCTTGAAGAACGCACTTCCGACTCGATACGCAGCAGTCGCGCTCCTGGCCCTCGTCGGCTGCGGAGGAGAGCTGGAAGGCCCCCCTCGTGAGGCGATCTCCGGCAAGGTGACCCTCGACGGTCAGCCGCTGAAGAAGGGCCTGATCACGTTCACGCCCTCCGCCGGCGGCTCCGACCTGGTCGTCAGCGGCCTCGTGATCGACGGCGAGTACACGCTCCCCCGCGCCGAGGGCCCCTCGCACGGCCCACACCGGGTCGACATCTGGTCGAAAGAGGCGACCGGCAAGACGATCCCCGACCGCAACGACCCGGAGAACCCCATGGTCGTCACCCGCGAGATCATCCCGCCGCAATACAACGTCAAGTCTCGCCTGGCCGCCGAGGTCAAGCCCGGGGACGCCAACCACTTCGAGTTCGACCTGACCCGTTCCAAAGTCGCCATGAAGTCAGCCCGCTGATCTCACCCGAACTTTCCCCGGCATCGCCGCCTCGCAGGGCGTCGAGCCTCCCCTCCGCCCCGAGCGGCGTTTGCCGGACACCGGCCCGTGCAGTCCCAAGGACGAAAGCCCATGACACTCCGCCCGCGATGGAAACTTCTCGCCCCCGCATGGCTCGCCCTGGGCGCCTGCGCGGCGACCGCCGCCGAACCCGCCAAGGCCCCCGATCCGGCCTCCGTCGAGTTCTTCGAGAAGAAGATCCGGCCGATCCTCGTCTCCAACTGCTACACCTGCCACTCGGCCGACACCAATTCCAAGGGGGGCCTGCGTGTCGACGACCGCAACGGCCTGGTCGACGGCGGCAACAGCGGCCCGGCCGTCCTCCCCGGCAACCCCGAGGAAAGCCTGCTGCTCCAGGCCGTCCTGCACGAGGACGGCGCCCCCAAGATGCCGCCCAAGAGCAAGCTGACCGAACAGGAGCTTGCCGACCTGACCCAGTGGATCAAGGACGGAGCTGCCTGGCCCGAAGTTCCCGTCGCCGCCGTCTCGGCGACCATATCCAAGCCCAATGAAAAGTATAACGAACTGAAGAAGAACCACTGGGCCTGGCAGCCCTTGAAACCTCCGGCGCAGGCACCTGCCGTGGTCGACGGCTCGTGGCCCGTCGATACCATCGACAGGTTCATCCTCGCCAGGCTCGAGAAGGACGGTCTGGCACCGGTGGGCGACGCCGACAAGGCGACTCTCCTCCGTCGGCTCAGCTTCGACCTCGGTGGCCTGCCGCCGACCCCCGACGAGCTCGCCGCGTTCGTCGCCGATGCGTCGCCCAACGCCTATGAGAAGGCCGTCGATCGGCTGCTCGCCTCGCCCGCCTTCGGCGAGCGCTGGGGCCGGCACTGGCTTGACGTCGCACGCTATGCCGAGTCATCGGGCGCCTCGCGGAACCTGCCGTTCCCGCACGCCTGGCGCTATCGAGACTACGTGATCGACGCCCTGAACAAGGACAAGCCCTACGACCGCTTCCTCCGCGAGCAGGTTGCCGGCGACCTCCTCCCGGCGAACAACGACGCGGAGCGATCTGAGAACCTGGTGGCAACCGGCTTCCTCGCCCTGGGGGTGAAGGACGTCAACCAGCGCTTCAAGGTCCGCTACGTGATGGACAACATCGACGAGCAGATCGACACCGTCACCCGCGCCGTGCTGGGCGTCACCGCCAGCTGCGCCCGCTGCCACGACCACAAGTTCGACCCCGTCCCGCAAAAGGACTACTACGCACTGGCCGGCATCTTCAAGAGCACCGACCTCTGCGCCGGGCTGCGTAACAAGATGGGCGGCGGTGGGCTCGACTACTACGACACCGCCATGCTCATCGTCGACCAGAAGGGCGGGGTCAAGGTTGATACCGTCGCACTCGAAAAGAAGGTCGTCGAGGCCAAGAAGGCGCACGCTGAGGCCAAGAAGGCCTTCGAGATCCTCCGCGATGATCCCAAGGGTGCCGAGCCCGGCCCCGATGGCCGGCCCAAGCGGCAGGTCGCCCGCCAGAAGATGAACCGGGCCCAGGCCGCCATCGTCGCCCTGAGCGACCCAGTCGCCACCGGTGCCAAGGTCATCCAGGGCGTCCGCGACGCCAAGGCCGTCGGCGACACCGAGCTGCGTATTCGCGGCGAGGCCGAGAAGCTCGGCCCGGCCGTCCCCCGAGGCTTCCTCACCCTGCTCGAGCTGCCCGACCAGGCCCCCGTGAACCCCGCCCAGAGCGGCCGGCTGGAGCTGGCCAACTGGCTCGCCTCGCCCGCCAACCCGCTCACGTCCAGGGTCATGGCCAACCGCGTCTGGCAGCACCTGATCGGCCGAGGGATCGTCTCCAGCGTCGATAACTTCGGCGTGAAGGGCGACGTCCCCACCCACCCCGAGCTGCTCGACCACCTGGCCGATCGCTTCATCCAGGGGAAATGGTCGGTCAAGTCACTCGTCCGCACCGTCGTCCTGACTCGCACCTATCGGCTCAGCGCCGAGGCCAGTTCGACCAACGAGGCGATTGACCCCGCCAACCGGCTCGTCTGGCGGCACGCCCCCCGGCGGCTCGACGCCGAGGAGATTCGCGACGCGACCCTGGCCGCCTCCGGTGCACTCGCGGCCAGCCGGCCCGACGGCTCGTTTGGCGCGACCTTCAAGGTCTCCGAGCTGCGTAACAACGGCCCCGAGGCCCGCAAGCTCCAGGACCAGGCTCGCGGCAGCCTGCACCGCAGCGTCTACCTTCCTTTGCTCCGTGGCCTGACGCCGACCTCGCTGGACGTCTTCGACTTCGCCGAGCAGGGGATGGTCACCGGCAGCCGGTCGACCACCACCGTCGCTCCCCAGGCGCTCTACCTGCTCAACGACCCATTCGTGCGTAAAAACTCGGTCGCCTTCGCCGAGACCCTGCTGGCCAGGGCCGACCTCGACGACGACGCCAGGATCCGCGACGTCTACCTGAAGACGCTCGGCCGGGCCCCGTCCGCCGCCGAGTCCGACCGGGCCAAGGGGTACCTCGCCGAGTTCGAACAGGCCGCCGCGGCCGAGCCCGAACCTCAGCCCCAGCCCACCCCCGAGGTGAAGCCGGCCAAGCCTGTCGTCGTCGCCAAGGCGGAGGATGCCGCCGGGGCCAAGGCCAAGCCGACTCCGATCATCGACCCCGACCAGCTCGTGCCCGAGGAGGCACCCGTCGTCGAGGAGATCATCAAGGCCAAGTCCCCCAAGGCCGCCGCTCTGGCAAGCTTCTGCCAGGCCCTCTTCGGCTCGGCCGAGTTCCGCTACATCAAGTAATCGAATTGCCCCGATGATTCAGGGCGGCATGCCCGACAGGTCTGGTCATGCCGCCCATCGCATCTTTCCCACACATCCACACGCCAGCAGCGAGGCAAACGTCATGTCCCAGCCGTCCAATCCAGGCCCGATCGGCGGCCCGATCACCCGCAGGCAGGCACTCCGCAGCGTCAGCGCCGGATTCGGCTATTTGGCCCTGGCTGACATCCTCGGCCAGTCGGCCCCGAAGATGGCGAGAGCCGCCGAGGTCGCCTCGACCGTCTCGACCTCGCCGCACCTCGGGCCGCTCGCCCCTCGCATCCCCCACTTCCCGGCGAAGGCCAAGCGGGTGATCTTCCTGTTCATGCAGGGCGCCGTCAGCCAGATGGACACGTTCGAGTACAAGGCGCAGCTCCAGAAGGACGACGGCAAGGTCGGGCCCGGCGGCGGCACGCTCACCGGCTCCAAGTTCAAGTTCAAGCAGCACGGCCAGACCGGCACCTGGATGTCCGAGCTGTATCCCAACCTGGCCACCCAGGTCGACAAGTTCTGCTTCGTCCGCGGCCTGCACACCGACACCCCGGCCCACCCCGAGGCCGTCATCCAGCTTCACACCGGCGCCGCGCTCGCCTCGCTGACGCGGCCGTCGATGGGCTCCTGGCTGATGTACGGGCTGGGTTCCGAGAACCAGGACCTGCCCGGCTACATCACCATCAACCCGTCGCCCAACTTCGGCGGCGCGACGAATTACGGCTCCGCGTTCCTGCCCGCCCATTTCCAGGGCACGCGCATCAGCGATTCGGGCTATGTGCCCAATCTCAGGGCCACCTCGGCTAACCGGATCCAGCGCAAGCAGATCGACCTCGTCCAGGCGATGAACCGCGAGCTGGGCGCCACCCCCGGCGCCCCCGACCAGCTCGACGGCATCATCGAGTCGTATGAGCTCGCCTTCAAGATGCAGGGCAAGGTGCCCGAGCTGCTCGACATCTCCAAGGAACCCGAGCACGTCCGCGAGGCCTACGGCGTGAAGGATGGCCCCGCCGGTAGCTTCGCCCGCCAGTGCCTCATGGCCCGCAGGCTCAGCGAGGCCGGCGTCCGGTTCGTCGAGATCTGCCACCCGGGCTGGGACCAGCACACCAACCTGCACCAAGGGCTCATCCGCAACTGCGCCGCCACCGACCAGCCGACCGCCGCGCTGCTGGCCGACCTCGACCAGCGCGGGATGCTCGACGACACGCTCGTCATCTTCGGCAGCGAGTTCGGCCGCCTCCCCACCGCGCAGGGGCCCGACGGCCGCGACCACAACATCACCGGCTACCCGATGATCCTCGCCGGCGCCGGCGTCAAGAAGGGCTTCTCCTACGGGGCCACCGACGAATATGGCCAGGCCGCCGTCGAGGGCCGCATGCACATGAACGACCTGCACGCGACTCTGCTCGCGCTGATGGGCCTCGATCACGAACGCCTGACCTACCGCTACGCTGGTCGAGACTTCCGCCTCACCGACGTCGCCGGCCAGGTCGTCAGTGAGATCTTCGCCTGATCCGCCGAGCCTCGTCTCCATCGCGAGGGGAAGCACCCGAGCACAAGGCCGCCCGACGTCCCTCCGTGGGATGTCGGGCGGCCTTCGTTCATCCGGCCTTCGAACGCATCGGCCTTCAAGTCTCTCGCGATCAGACGCCGACGTAGCCCAGATCCTGGGAAGGACTCGCCGGACGCGAGGCGGCCCGCTTGCGCAAGGCGGCCTTGGCCGAATCGGCCATGGTGACCAGCGCCGCCCCCATCATGATCGCGTCCTTGACCACGAGCCGGCCCGCGCCCGTGAGCAGCGGGAAGCCGTGCTCGGAGGTGCCGAGGTCGGGAACCCAGCACTCAGGCGTCGTGATAAGGAACGACAGGGTCACGACCGACATGACCGCCACAAGGAAGCTCCCCAGGGCCGACACCCCCGGGAGCCACGGGTGCACCGCGATCATGATCCCATAAGCGACGATCACGGACCCGAGCCCATAGGCGAAGAGGTAGGTCCCGTTTTGCTGATGCCAGGCCTGGTTGGCGGGCACCAGGGCGCCCTCGCGGTTCATGTGCGACTTGTATTCCCCGGCGGGCTGCCGATAGAAGAAGCTCATGAACGGGCTATTGGCCACGAACGGCACGATCCCCTCGCCCTCGTAGTTGAAGATCTTGAGGCCGCCGATCCAGACCAGTACCACCACGAGCCCGATCCGTGTGACCGTGATGCCCGCCCGGTCCGCCCGCGCAGCCGTCTCCAACAGCCTCTCGACGATGCTCATCAACCGACTCTCCATGGGTTCGCAAATCGAAGGATTCAACGATTGTACGGCATGGCCAGAATCGAGGCGATCTGCACTCGTTCGGCCATCAGCTCGCCGAGATCCATCCTTCGCGTCATACGACCAGAGATTGACCCCTCCGAGCCGAAGAGCCCGACCAACATCCCCGTCCCCGACGTGATCTGCCTGCGGAAGGAAGCGAAACTGACCGTCTGGATGGACGGCTCGGTCTGTCTTTTCAGATCGCGAAATCCCCGGATCGAATGGGCACCCGTGGCCGACAACTCATCGGCATCGGTTCCCGATTCGAGCGGACCAACACCGTCTCAATCTCGGTTGCCCTCGGACAGGAGGTCCTTGAGCGGCGCAACCTCGACCACCGCGTTCAGGTTGAGCGGGCCGTGGAGGTGCGGGTACTTTTCCTCGGAGTCGGGGGGGCTCTCCCACTTCAGCGGCGAGGTCAGCTTCGCCGGGTCGACTCGTAGGACGATGAGCCCGGTCCGCCCCTTGTAGAACGTCTCGACGACCCAAGACAATTGCTTCGGTGTCGCGAGGTGAATGAATCCCTCGGTCGCCAGCGTATCGCCCCTGTACCCGCCCTCGGCCCGGGCTTTATCCCACTCCGGTCGAGTCGTGATGCGCAGGACCTCGCCGGGCGTCTGCACCTGCTCCCCCGGCTTCAACTCCCGGATGCGAATGTTCCGCCAGCGGACCTGGTACGGCCCCTCGCCCTTCGGGATGCCGTGGACCTGGAGGCCGACGAAGCCGGACTGATCCAGATCATCGGTGAAGTCGGAGGCGGGCTCCCCGTTGATCCAGGAACGGTAGCGGTTGCCCTGGACGACGATGCGGTATCGGTTCCAGCCGTCGTCGGCGAAGGCGTCCTTCGCCTCGGGCTTGATCTCAGCCAACCACTTCCCCCGACGACCCTCGTCGTAGAACCGAGCCGCCGTGCCGGTTTCTTTGCGGGCGACCTCGCATTGCGGGCCGAAGACCACCCCCGCCTTCCGCCGCTCCTCGGGATCGGGGGCATCCTTGCCGTAGACGTGGCTGCGAACCTGGATGCCGGAGTTCAGCCGGGGGTCGCACTTGACCTCCAACTCCAGCACGAAATCCTTGAAGTCGCCCTTGCAGAGAAATGTGTTCGGGCTCCCCTCCACGGTCGTGCCGACGATCGAACCGTCCTCGACCTGATAATCCGCCTTGCCGCCATTGACCGTCCAGGAGTCGAGCGTCTTGCCGTCGAAGAGCGACACCCAGCCCTCTCCATCGGCGGCCGCTCCGTGTCCGGGCGCCGGCGTGATGAGGGCGATGGCGAGGAGCGAGAGGAGACGCAGGCGCTTCGTCATGGTTGGGAGCACCTTCCAGGGGCGGGCCATCGGTCTGGGCAGGTTTTCACCGATTGTCACCGGCCCTGCTCACGGCGTCAAATCGGCGGCTATCTGCAAATTTTCGCCCGCGGATCAACCTGGAAGTCGTCGTTACTGCCCTGGTCCACCCCCGGATCCGATGGTTTGGATACGCATAGGGGATAGGTGGCAGCCGATCATACGGAACCGCGTCATTCACAAACTCCGACAAGACCTCCGGTGAAGCCCGGAAAAATGGGAGGCTGCCTGGGTCTTGCCAGGGCCTGTCAGGTGAACCGGCCCAATGATCCGTTAAGATCATGGGTCGTTTGCGGAACGCCGGCACTGCCCGGCCTGAAGAAGTCACCGGGGCGAATCGCATCGATGGAAACCTGGCTGCTGGACTATCTCCAGAGGATCCTGACCGCTCGCGTTTACGATGTCGCGGTGGAAACACCCCTTGAGCTTGCGAGAAAGCTCTCGGACCGGCTCGGGAATCGGGCGTGGCTGAAGCGCGAGGATACCCAGCCGGTCTTCAGCTTCAAGCTCCGCGGGGCCTACAACAAGATGGCCCGCCTCTCGCCCGCGGAACTGGACTGTGGGGTCATCTGCGCATCGGCGGGCAATCACGCCCAGGGCGTCGCCCTCAGCGCAAAACGGCTCGGATGCCGTGCCGTCATTGTCATGCCCCAGACGACGCCCCGGTTGAAGTCCGACGCCGTGCGCTCGCTCGGGGGCGAGGTGGTGCTGCACGGCGACAGCTACTCGGACGCCTATCTCCACGCCCGGCAGCTACAGGAGCGGCACGGATATACATTCGTGCATCCGTTCGACGACCCGGACGTCATCGCCGGCCAGGGGACCGTCGGCATGGAGGTCCTACGCCAGCACCAGCGACCGATCCACGCCGTATTCGTTGCCATCGGCGGCGGAGGCCTCATCTCGGGCGTCGCCGCTTACATCAAGGCCGTGAGGCCGGAGATCAAGGTCATCGGGGTGCAGATGACCGATTCGGACGCGATGATCCGCTCCGTGAAGGCCGGAGAACGCATCACGCTCCAGGATGTCGGCCTGTTCTCCGACGGGACGGCCGTGAAGCAGGTGGGCGAGGAGACGTTCCGCCTGACTCGCGCCCTGGTCGATGAGTTCATCGTCGTCGACACCGATGCGGTTTGCGCCGCGATCAAGGACGTCTTCGAGGACACGAGGAGCATCCTCGAACCGGCAGGGGCGATGGGTGTCGCGGCAATGAAGCAGTACGTCGCGGCGAACGGGCTGAGAGACGAATCGCTGGTGGCGATCACCTGCGGTGCCAACATGAACTTCGATCGGCTCCGCTTCGTCGCCGAGCGTGCCGAGGTCGGCGAGGAGCGCGAGGCCCTGTTCGCGGTCACAATTCCCGAGGAGCGGGGGAGCTTCCGGCGGCTTTGCGAGATCATCGGCGGTCGCAATCTGACGGAGTTCAGCTACCGGATCTCGGACGAGCGGGAGGCACACGTGTTCGTCGGCCTCGCGACGAGTAACCGATCGGAAGCCACCGAAATCCTCCGCGCGTTCGCCGAGCACCGTTTCGCCGCGATAGACCTCGTCGGCGACGAACTCTCGAAGGAGCATATCCGATACATGGTCGGCGGACGAAGCCGTCTCGCCCATGACGAGCGGCTCTACCGCTTCCAGTTCCCGGAACGGCCGGGCGCCCTGATGCGGTTCTTGTCGAGCATGCACCCGGATTGGAACATCAGCCTGTTCCACTATCGCAACCAAGGCGCGGATTACGGACGCATCCTGGTCGGAATCCAGGTCTCATCCGACGAGAACGCCGACTTCCGAGCGTTTCTAGAGACCCTGGCCTATCCCTACGTCGAGGAAACGGAGAACCCCGTCTATCGCATCTTCCTTCGATGAGCGAGCGTTCGTGCAGACCGCCGAAGTTAGACCGACCCCACGAACATGGCAATCGGGGGCATGTCAGCAAGGTCTACATGTGACCGTGATCGAGCCGCCAACATTCAGCGGCTCTGTCAAACCTGCGATTTCACAGAACGAGCGATTATGCGATTGAGCCAAGATCGCGCCAGACGACTGTCAAGGTGAGCACTTCCCGTGGAGTTGGCACCGCCCACAGCTGGGGCTCGCAACCCTCAATGACGAGAACCGGCCGAGGTGATCGCCTCGGCCGATTCTCGATCCGGTGGATGTGTCAGACAGGCGTCATTCCGGCTTCAGGATGAGCACGCCCAGCGGCGGCAGCGTCAGGGGGAGGTGATAGGGCCGACCGGCAACCTCACCTTCCACGGCGTCGACCCCGCCCTGGTTGCCCACGTTCGACCCGCTGTAGAACCCCGAGTCGGTGTTGAGTAACTCCCTGTAAGTCCCCGCCCTGGGCACGCCCACGCGATAACCGACCCGCACGACCGGCGTGAAGTTGCAGACGACGACAACGAAGTCCTGCGTGTCCTTGGCCCTCCGGAGGAAGGCCATCACGCTGTTCTCCGAGTCGTGCAGCTCCAGCCACTCGAACCCGTTCCAGTTGAAGTCCACCTCGTGCAGCGACGGCTCGCGCTTGTAGATCGCGTTCAGGTCGCAGATCAGGCGCAAGATCCCCTGGTGGTCGTCCCACTGGAGCAGGTGCCAGTCCAGGCTTTTTTGATGTGACCACTCCTCGCGCTGGGCGAACTCGTCGCCCATGAAGAGGAGCTTCTTGCCGGGGTGGGCGAACATATACCCATACAACAGGCGGAGGTTGGCGAACTTCTGCCAGTCGTCGCCCGGCATCTTGGAGACGAGCGACGACTTGCCGTGCACGACCTCGTCGTGCGACATCGGCAGCATGAAGTTCTCATTGAACGCGTAGATCATGCTGAACGTCAGCATCGAGTGATGGAACTTGCGGTGGATCGGGTCGTGCTCGAAGTAGGAGAGGGTGTCGTTCATCCAGCCCATGTTCCATTTCAGGCTGAAGCCCAGCCCGTCGAGATACACGGGGCGCGACACGCCCGGCCAGCTCGTCGACTCCTCGGCGATGGTCAGGACCCCCGGGTGCTCCAGGTGGCAGACCTCGTTGAGCTTGCGCAGGAAGTCGATCGCCTCCAGGTTCTCTCGGCCGCCGAATTTGTTCGGCACCCAATCGCCGGGCTCGCGCGAATAGTCGAGGTAGAGCATCGAGGCGACCGCGTCCACGCGGATGCCGTCGATGTGGTACTTCTCCATCCAGAAGAGGGCGTTGCCGAAGAGGTAATTGCGCACCTCGGCCCGGCCGTAATTGAAGATCTTCGTCCCCCAGTCGCGATGCTCGCCGAGCCTGGGGTCTTCGTGCTCGTACAGGTGCGTGCCGTCGAAGAAGCCGAGCCCGTGGATATCGCGCGGGAAGTGCGCGGGAACCCAGTCGAGGATCACGCCGTAGCCCGCCTGGTGCAGGCGATCGACGAACTCGCGAAACTCGTCGGGCGTTCCGTAGCGCGCCGTGGGGGCGAAGTAACCGACCGGCTGATAGCCCCAGCTCCCGTCGAACGGGTACTCGGTGATCGGCATCAGCTCGACGTGAGTGAACCCGGTATGCCCCAGATACTCGATCAGGTGGTCGGCCATCTCGAGATAGGTGAGGAAGCGATCCCCTTCCTCGGCGACGCGCTTCCAGGACCCGAGGTGGATCTCGTAGATGGAGATCGGCGCGTCGAGACCCTGGCGGACGAGGCGCTCCTCCATCCAGGTTTCATCACGCCAGGTGTAATGGTTGAGGTCCCAGACCCTCGACGCCGTCTTGGGCCGCATCTCGGCGTAGAATCCGTAAGGGTCGGCCTTCTGGACGAGGTAGCCGTTGACCCGGCTCTTGATCTCGAACTTGTAGACCTCGCCCTCGACCAAGTCGGGGATGAAGAGCTCCCAGAGCCCCGCAGCGCCCCGGCTCCTCATGGTGTGGCGGCGGCCGTCCCAGTGATTGAAGTCGCCGATGATGCTGACCCGCTCGGCGTTGGGCGCCCAGACGGCGAAGTGGACCCCGCGGAACCCTTCGTGGGAAATCAGGTGCGCACCCAATCGCTCAAAGTTGCGATAGTGCGTACCCTCGCCGAGCAAGTGCACGTCCAGGTCGCCCATCACGGGGCCGAACTGGTAGGGGTCGACAAACTCCCAGGTGTGGCCGTCGTGATTCTCGACCGCCAGGCGGTAGGGGAATCGGGCCGAGTCATCGACCGCCACGTCAACGAAAAAGCCGTCGGGGTGGAGCCGTTGCATCGGCCGGCGAATGCCCGGCTCGCCATCGCGCAGGTCGACCAGCCAGGCCTTGGAGGCCTCGGGCAGGAACGCACGAGTGACGACCGTCTTGCCCGACTTGCCGCCGACCTCGTGCTGTCCCAGCACTGAGAACGGATCCCAGTGCGCCGCGTGCACGATGAGGTCGATCTCTTCGGGGGAGGTTGCAGGTCCGGGAGGGGTCATCAATGACATCGTGTAGGCACTCGCTTGATCGGACCACCGGGCCTGCCAATTTCGGGAGAGTCAGGTTCTCTCTAGAAACTATTATGCCCGAAGCCGTGGCCGAGCGCGTAAATTGCCCGCGTCCCCCCGCCGTGGTGGTCCGGCGCGGGGCTGCGGGCAACGACCGAGTCGATCGGATTCAGATTAGTTCCTTGATCGGCGCCCCGCCGTCGACCACCTTCATCGGCCGGCCGCGCGGGGTGGTGTACTCGGTGGCCAGGTTGATGCCCATGGTCTTGGTCATCGTGGCGATGACGTCCATGACGCCCACGGGGCGGTCGGTCACGTCCACGCCGTCGGCGTCGGTGGAGCCGATGACCTGGCCTCCCTTGAGGCCGCCGCCGCCCATCACCATCGACCACGAGCGCGACCAGTGGTCCCGGCCGCCGTCCTGGTTGATCCTGGGCGTCCGGCCGAACTCGCCCATCCAGACGACCATCGTGTTCTCCAGCATCCCCGACGCCGCAAGGTCCTCGACCAGCGCGCCCATCCCCTTGTCCAGCTCGGGCATCAGACGCTCGGAAAGGGTCTCGAAGGCATTCTGGTGGGTGTCCCAGCCGCCCAGGGAGACCTCGACGTAGGTGACGCCCGTCTCGACCAGCTTGCGGGCCATCAGGCAGCCGGCGCCGAACGAATTCTTGCCGTACCGCTCCTTCACCGCGTCGGTCTCGCTGTCCAGGCTCAGCGACTTGGTGTGGCGGGAGCTCATCATCCGGAAGGTCTTGTCGTAGACCGACCTGTGGTCGATCGCCGCCTGACCCCTGCGCTGGCTGGCGAAGTTGTTCTCCACCAGCTTGAGCATCTCGAACCGTCGGCCCATCCGGTCGGCGTCGACCCCGGCCGGGGGTCTCAGATTGGCCACGGGTGCGGTCGGGTTCTGGACCATGAATGGCGAGTGGCCCATCCCCAGGAAGCCCGCGCTCTGGCCCGGCGAGTTGATCGAGATGCAGTGCGGCAGGTCGAACTTGTCGAGCTTCGAGCCGAGCTCATACGAGCAGACGGAGCCGAAGCCCGCGTGCACCACCGTCGGGTTGGGCGCCCAGCCGGTATGCATCATGTACGTGCCTCGGTCGTGGTTGCCTTCCTTCGAGTCCAGCGACCGGATGATGCTCAGGTGCTTCATCTGCTTGGCGACCGTGGGCAGGTGCTCGCTGATTTGCACCCCTTGCGCCGAGGTCGCGATCGGCTTGAACGGCCCGCCATTGCCTTTCGGGCTGTCGGGCTTCAGGTCCCAGAGGTCCAGGTGGCTGGGGCCGCCGCTCATCCATAAGACGATGCAGTGTTTCTGGTTGCGCGCCGCCTGCTGCGCGTTGGTCTGGAGCGCGCCGGCGAACTGGATGGCCGGCAAGGCCATCGCGGAGGTCGCCAGGTGGCCCATGAAGTGCCGCCGGCTCATGCCGCTCGGTACGATCAGTCGGTCCGATCCGCCCATGCCCCATGCCCCTTTCGGCGTCGCGTCCTGTCAGCGATTCAGGATGAACTCGTTCGAGTTGAGCAAGGCCCAGAACATGTCTTCCATGACCGCGATCGTGTCGGGGAAGTTCCCCAGGAATCCGCGGCCCATCGACATCTCCTTGGGCGTCGGCGTCCGGCCCAGCGCGGCCAGATAGAGCTGGTTGACGATATATGCGTCCGCGGACGCCTCGTTCTGCAAGGCCGCACGTTCCTTCAGGTCGCCCAGGAAGCTCCCCGACTTACCGCCGACGGCCTTCGCCATCAGGTCGCCGTTCATCATCATCAGGGCTTGCGGAATCGTCCCCTGGAAGCTCGACCCTTCGTCCCCCTCGTCGGTCGAGAAGGCGAACTCGAACTGGCGATACCAGTCGGCTCGCAGCCTGTCGTTGTCGCCGGTCCCCCCCGCTTTCTGCGCCGAGGTGGCCATCAAAAGCGAGTCGAACAGTTGCTCGGGGTTCATCGGCTTCAGCGTCATGTGCGAGAAGAGGGTCTCGTCCTTCTCATTGTTGGGGATCGTGGCGCTGGTCAGGTTGTACGTCTGGGTCGATGCGATCCGCCGGATCAGGGCCTTGATGTCGTAGCCCCCCGCGATGAACTCGTCGCCCAGCTTGTCCAGCAGCTCGGGGTGGCTGGGCGGATTGTGCGGCCCGAAGTCGTCCAGGGGATGCACGAATCCGCGGCCCATCAGGTGGCCCCAGATCCGGTTGACGAACGCCTTGGAGAAGTCGCGGTTCGACTTGTCGGTGATGAAGTTGCCCAGCGACTCGCGACGGTCGACGTCCGCGTCCTGGCTGATCTTCTTTCCGTCGAGGAACGTCGGGAAGACGATCCGGATCTCGGCGTTCCGGCGCTCGAAGGTCGAGTAAGCGTCGGTCCGCTCCTCGATCAACTCGTACTCGTCCTCGACTGTGGCGCCATTCTCGTCGGTCCTGGGGATCGGTTTCGGTGGCTTCAGGCCCTTGAAGAAGGCGTTGATCCCCCAGAAATCGGCCTGCTTCCAGTCGTTCGACGGGTGGTCGTGGCACTGGGTGCACTGGATCTGCTGGCCGAGGAAGACCCGGGTGGTGATCGACGTCAGCGGCACCTTCTCGAATTCGAGATGCGCCAGCGTGAAGTTGACCGCCCCGTTCTGCTTGTTCGACCCCTTGGCCACGATCAACTCGCGGGCCACCTCGTTCCAGGGCTTGTTCTCGGCGAACTGCCTTCGCAGCCAGGTCTTCAAGGCGACCCGGTCCACCGTCCGCTCCTGTCGGTTGCGACCGATCAGCAGCACCGACCACTGGTTGGCGAAGTTCTGGGCGTAGTCGGGGTGCTCAAGCAGATAATCGACTAATTTGGCCCGCTTGGCCGGTTCCTTCGATTCCAGGAACGCCGTGGCCTCGCGGATATTGGGGATCCGGCCCAACAGGTCGAGATAGGCCCGGCGCATGAACTCGGAGTCGGGCGCCACCCTGGACGGCTTGATCTTGGACTCATCCCAGGCCTCCCGGATCATCCGGTCGATCTCGTCCTCGGGCCCCGCCTCTTTTGCCTTCGCAGACGCGGGCGGCTTGGCCCGGGCACGGCCGCGGCCCGACTGCGCATCGGCTTCGGGACAGACCACGCCCCAGGCGAGCGCGAATCCGGCCAGCCCCAGCAACCAACGAGGGTGACGACTCGGTCGCATTGACGGGCTCCTGACTCGCGGCTGAGGCCGGAACGGACGTGCGAGGGCGCCGGCCTGGCTCGCGGACCCTCGTCCTAGAAATGTACGCTGCCGATCATCTTCCGGTCAATGAAAATGCCACCGGCCATCCATGGATGTGCCCGGCCGGTGCGTCGGCACCTCATGGAACGACCAAGGGCCGGCCGGGTGAATGACCCGGCCGGCCCTTAAAGGTCGATTGTCGGTGTCGTTGCGTCAGGCGCTCTCGCGCTGAAAGTGGATCTCGTGCAGCTTGCGGAACAAGGGGGAGGTCCGTCGCAGCTCGGCCTCGGTGCCCACCGCGTCGATCTTCCCGCCGTTCATCAGCACGATCCGGTCGGCGAACTGGAGCGAGCTCAGGCTGTGGGTGATCAGGAACGTCGTGCGGCCCCGGGAGAATTCCTCGATCGCCTTGCGGATCAGGGCCTCGTCCTGGATATCCACGGCGCTGGTGGCCTCGTCCAGGATCAGGATCGCGGGGTCACGCAGCATCGCCCTGGCCAGCGCGATCCGCTGCCTCTGGCCGCCCGACAGCCCGGCCCCTCGGGCCCCGACCATCGTCTCGTACCCCTCGGGCATCGCCGAGATGAACTGGTGGGCGTACGACCTTTTGGCCGCGTCGATGATCTCGTCGCGGGTCGCGTCACGCCGCCCGTAGGCGATGTTGTTCGCCACCGTATCCTCGAACAGGATCGTCTCCTGGAGCACCACGGCCACCTGGCCTCGCAGGCTCCTCGGGTGGATGTCCCGGACGTCGTGGCCGTCGATCCGGATCGAGCCGCCGGTGACGTCGTAGAACCGTGGGATCAGGTTCATCAGGGTGGACTTGCCGCAGCCGTTGGGACCCACCAGCGCGATCGTCTCGCCGTGCTTGACGTTCAGGCTGAGGCCCCTCAGGACCGGCTCGCCCTGGTCATACCGGAACGCGACGTCTTCGAACTCGATGCCCCGCAGGTGCCTGCCCATCCGAACCGAGCCCGGCCTGGTCTTCACCTCGGGCTCGCGGTCCATCAGGACGCAAATCCGGTCGGCGGCCGCCGCGGCACGCTGGATCTTCGAGTGCACGTTGGCCATCTTCCGCACCGGGTCGGAGATGCCCGCCAGCGTCACGTAGAAGTAGAGCAGGTCCTCGATCGCGGGCGGCTTGTTGGCGAGTTGGAGCTTGATGAACCCCAGGTCCAGGAACGTCGTCCGCCGGAGCACCAGGTAGGAGCCCGCCAGCAGCGCGATGCTCACCGTCGTCAGGGCGAGCTGTTCGAGGACCGGGTCGGACATCGCGTCGATCGTCGCCACCCGCACGGCCTTCTTGTAGAGCGCCTTCGTCTCCAGGAAGAACCGCCGCCGCTCGCGTCGTTCGGTGGTGTACGCCTTCACCACGCTGATCCCCTGGAAGGTCTCCTGGAGGATCTTGTAGATGTTGGACATGCTCTCCAGAGACTTCCGGACGGCACGCTTCATCACCCGCCCGGCGCGATTGGCCGTCGCCACCGAGATCGGCAGCACGACCAGGGCCAGTAGCGTCAGCCGCCAGTTCAGCCAGAGCGCGATCCCCAGGCAGTTGAGCGCCCGCAAGGGCTCGCGGATCACCCGGCCCAGGACCGTGCTCAAGCCCTGGCCCACCGACTCCATGTCGTTGGTGAACCTGGCGATCAGGTCGGCCGAGTTCTGCTTCGAGAAGTGGGCCAGGTCGAGCGCCATCGTCCGTCGGTAGAATTTGTTGCGGATATCGAACAGGCAGAGCTGCACGATGTCGGCAACCAGAACTTCCTGGAAGAAGAGGAAGAGCCCCTTCAGCGCGACGCTGGCCATCACCACGCCGATGATCAGAAGAAGCGTCCGGAAGGCGTCATCCGGCAGGTAGCGCTGGATGAATGGCTGGCACCACTGATAGCGCCTCAGCCAGGTCTCGGCATCGGCCTTGTCGTGATTGAGCTTGTCCCGACGGGTCTCGATGTCCGAATGGTCGCCGTCCTCGGTCTTCTTCGCCGACCGCTTCAGCTCGTCGAGTCGGGCCTCGATCACGGCGAACGCGCGCTTCCTGGCGTTCAGCTGCGCGATCTCGCCCACCGTTGCTTCGACCAGCGCCGGCGGCTGCGGGCCGATCAGGTCGATGCCGCTCACGTCGTCGCGAAGCCCATCAGAGAGGGCTTCGTGCTCGGCCCTGACCGTCTGGAAGTGATCCGACAACTCGTCCCGGCGGTTTGCCGCCGACAGACGCGTGATGTTGTCCAGCTCTTCCAGGCGTCCACTCAGCCGGGCGCGCTCCAGCTCGCTGGAGTCGATCTGGTCGTTGATCCAGATCTGGCAATTCTGGTTGTAGAAGAGAATCTTCATCAGCGGCAGGGCCACGCTGAGATTCGCCCCCCAGAGCAGACCCACCAGCATCGCGCAAAAGAGCGAGAGAGCGAACCTGACTCGGTAGGGCCAGGAGAACCGCACGAGGCGGGCGAAATTCTTCATGATTGGCCAGCGCCCAAGACGGGGAAACCCTTGAGCCTCCATGCCCCCCATCCCAGCGTAAACGCCATCCGGGGGTCGGGTTGCTCGACCTTCTAACACCAACTCGGCGTTTCGCCAACCCGACTTCCACCGACCTAGGACCCAATTCGCCCGACTCCTGCCCAGGCCCCGTCCTCTCCCGCACCATCCCTCGAAACCATTCGACCCACCCCGCTCGTACTCCAATCTTCGCGGCGTCCTTCTCGAAGACTCGAAGGAACAACTGCCCGAGAACGCGACCCTTTGGGATCGGATGCGTGGTCGCGATGATGAATACGCCTAATGATGGCAGCCGTTTCGACAGAACGCGATTCAACGTGCAGCCCCCCGATTGTGGAAGGGGGAGAACGTCGGACGATTCGCGAAATCGAGGACCGGCCGCGCCGCGGCACAGATCTCTGTCGCGACGGCCAGGCCTTCCAACGGAGCCCGCCAGATGAATTCACGCGCTGTCGCAACCCCGTCGTGTCGCGGACTCGCTTCGTTTGCGCTCGTCGCGGCCCTCCTCTTCGTCGTCACCTCACACGCTTCGGGAGAGGGCGTGGCGCTCGAAGAAGTCGCGCGTGACTATGCGACGAGTCACAACTTTCACGGGACGATCCTGGTCGAGCGTCGGGGAGTGACGCTCTTCCACCGGAGCTTCGGGCTCGCCGACCGCGAGTTCGACATCCCCGTCCAGGACGACACGAAATTCCGTATCGCGTCGATCACCAAGGCCTTCACGTCGGTGCTGATCCTCCAGCTCAATGAGCAGGGGAAGCTCGACCTGAATGCCCCCTTCGGCACCTACCTCCCGCGCCATTCTGGCCCGGGGGCCGGCGCGATCACGATCCACCATCTCCTGAACCACACATCGGGCCTGGCGAATTATGACACCTTGTTGACGGACGAGGAGGCCGGGAAGAAAGGCCTGGAACTCTACCAGTTGCCCCACACGACCGAACAGCTCCTCGACGAACTCGCCCGGGGCAAGCCCGTCAACGAACCCGGGAAGAAATTCGACTATAACAATGCCGACTATGTGATCCTGGGCAAGGTGATCGAGGCCCTCGATGGCAGGCCCTACGAAGTCGTGCTCGCGGATCGGATCCTGACCCCGCTCGGGATGTCCGATTCGGGGATGATCCATCACGGCAAGATCACCAAGAAGCTCGCGAGGACCTACTGGCGGCCGAAGGGGTCTGAGGAACTGACGAACGACTGGCCGATGTATCCCGAGAATTGGTACGCCGCCGGCGCCATGTATTCGACAGCGACCGACCTCAAGAAGTTCGCCGATGCCCTCTTCGGCGGAATACTCCTGAAGCCCGACTCACTCGACCGGATGCTGAAGCCGGGCCTGGACAATTATGGATACGGGGCTTGGGTCAGGGGCCTGGACGTCGGCGGGAAGCCGGACAAGGTCTTCGAGCGATATGGCAGCATCCAGGGTGCGAATAGCCTCCTTTCCCATCGGATGGACGCGGACATCACCGTGATCTTGCTGAGCAACACCAACATGACGGATCTGGGTGAATTCTCGTCCCGACTGGGCGACGCGGCCGCCTCGCACGCGAAGGATTGAGCCGGCCGCGCCTCGCTTAACGCGAGGAACTGCACAGCTGGCAACGCCTCAATCGGGCGCCTTGATCTCGATGCTCGACCACTTGGCGAGCTTGCCGCTGAAGATGTGCAACTTCCCGCCGTGTTCGAGCGTCACCGAGTCACGGCCGATCATCGGGCCCGGCTTGGCCCCCTCTTCCAGCTCGAGCACCCCCCAGGCCGACGCCTCGACGCCGAAGGCGTAGACGAACCGGCCCACGATGTAGACCGCATTCAAGCCACCTACGACGATCGGCGTGACCTTCGTCGCGGGCTCGCGCAAGTCTTGAGGAATCCATTTCCCTGATTGGCCGGAGAATGCGGCAACCTGCGTGATCCTGGGCCCTTCCATCATCAGCATCGCGACCTTGCCGTCGACGACAGGCACGACCTTGCTGACACCCGGAGGAAGCGTGTAGGCGTCCCAAACGCCCGACTCCAGGCTGTAAGCCCAGAACTTTCCGTCACGCGGCTTCACCATCGTGAAGATTGAGCCACCGGACACGTAGCCGGGTGGCTTCCCACTCATGCTCATGCCTCCGCCGCCCATCATGCCCATCATTCCCATTCCGGGCATGCTCATGCCTTCGCCACCCATCATCCCCATGCCGCCCGGCATTCCTCTCATGGCGCCGCCCATGGTCATCCCCGGCTGACGGCCCATCATCATCCCCCTCATTCCACTCCCAGCCTTGGCCTCATCCTTGGGCGTGTCCTCCGAGACCTGCTCACTCTCAAGGTCCTGGTTGTTCTGCTCGCCCCCAGGAATCCCCTGTTGACGGCCCGTCATGCGCATCATCGCCTGCATTCCCATGCCGGGCATGCCCTCACGCGAGTTCCTGGCCTGGCCTCTTCCCGGCTTGGCCTCATCCTTGGGCGTGCCCCTGGAAGCCTGCGCCGTTTCAAGGTCCTGATCGTTCTGCTCGCCTCCGGGAGCAGTCGCCAACCCTCGCGTCTTTCCCGTCGCTGCGCCGGCTTTCGGTTGCGTCCTTGTTCGCGTGGACGCGGTATCGAGCCGACCTTGAAGCGTCTCGACCGAGCGGGCCAGTTCCGCCTCGCGTCGATGCGAGTCGGCCAGCTCTTGCCTGGCCTCGTGGAGCTGCGTCTTTAACTCCTCGACCGAAGGCTCGTCGCCCGGGACCTGCGCACCGGCGTTATCCTGCAAGGCCGCCACGCCGATCCCGCCGCCGGCGAGGCCCAGGGCCAGCACGATTCCGGCGGTCCATGTGAATGTGCTCATGGTCATGGTCGTCGTCACTCCTTGCGCAAGGGTTAGCACGGCCGCCGAGACCATCCCGGCGGCGATCGTCTTGCCGGCCGCGACGCGCATCGCGGCCTCCAGCGTGGCTCGGATCAGGGCGGCCGAGGCCGTCGCCGGGCCGACCTCGGTTTCCAGGAACAGGGCGGCCGTCGACAGGGCCATCCCTCGCCGTTCCAGGCGGCCCCGCAGCAGGTCGCGGCCCCGGGCCATCCGGCTGCGGACGGTGCCGACCGGCCAGCGCAGGCGGGCGGCGGCCTCGTCGTGGGTCTGGCCTTGCAGGTAGCAGAGAATAATCGGCTGGCGGTACGACTCGGGGAGCCGCTCCAGTTCTTCGTCGAGCACCGCCCGAAGCTCGCTCCGCTCGACCTCAACGGGCACCTCGCCCATCAGGCCCTCCGCGTCGCCGGCCTCGCGCCGCCGTCGCTGTCGCCCCTGAATCCGGGCACGGGACGCTACCTTGGTCGCAACCCCGTGCAGCCAGGGGCCGAGCCGGTCGCCGTCGCGGATCGTTCGGGCGCGGACAACCAGGACCAGGAACGTCGCCTGGAACGCGTCGTCCACGTCGTGCGGGTCGTCGAGCGCACGCCGACAGACCCCCATCACCATCGGCCCGAATCGATCCAGGAGCGCCTCGAACGCCCCCTCGTCCCGGGCCGCCACGAACCGATCCAGCAGCTCGCGCTCGCCCAATCCGGCCACGGTCCCGTGCCCGAACAGTCGTTGGACCCGGCCTAAGACCGATCCGCCACCCAAGCTGGCCATGCCGTCGCCCCGATCGCCCTTTGAAGCTTCGATACTTCAAGGAGTGCACCAAGTCGCCCGGCCAATCCAGCTTTCTCCCCAGCACCGTCAATTTTCGAAAGTCGGGCCATGCCTCGCCCACCGATTCAGTCCAACAGCCCGCCCGCAACGGCCTCGGAGAACTCGGTGACAGGGCGAGTGATCGCGGTCGAAACGTTGCATTCGGGCAACGTCTCGACCCGAATTCGAGGGATTCGGTCGATTTTGAAAATAGGCAGAACGAATCCCCCGACAATTCAGACTATTTCATGGGAAGGCCTTACCATCGATCCTCGATGGTCTGTGAGGCCCCGTCGAACTCTTTGGCAATTCGAACGACCGGACGCTTCCCTCGAAAGTCCGAACTCCGTCTCTACTTCGGCACTTGTCCCACGAACACGAGTGTCCGAACTTGGTGGGGGTCGCTGATTATCGGACCCACGATCTCCACTCGTTCGATGTCGAGACGTCCCTGAAAAACTGACGTAAGTTCTTCTAAATCAAAGATTAGATTCAATTAATGGTGTGATTCGTGTGCGGGTGGATTAGTGGGCTGAAAATTAAGATTACGAAACGAACCCGAGAATTCAACAATTTTGGCCAGCAAATCCTCTCTCGGAATGCTGAAAGTCAAGGGGGTAGAGCCGATGGGTGTGGGCCTGAGGGGGGCGACCCGAGCCTTGGCTCTGGATGACGTGGATAGGCTGGGTTCGCTAGAGTGGCGGAAGGCGTCGCGCTGGCTAACCGAGAGTTGAACCGAGCATGGCCGATCAAAAATCATCGGGGCAGGGGGGGCACGAGCCCTTCAAGCCGCTGTTTCCTTCGCTGCCGATCATCACGCTCGGGCCGGGGGATCTGCCCCCGAAGAAGCTGACGCAGGCCGAGAAATATGGCGGGCTGTTCTATCTGGGGATCGGCGGGCTGGCGGTGATGGTCGCCCTGCTGGGGTGGTTCGGCTACCGGATCTGGACCACGCGGGAGGTCTGGCAGGACGTCTATGTGCTGAACGATCCCGGGCGGACCGAGGTCGATCGGGTGGCGGCGGCCGGGCGGCTGGCGGTCAACCCGACGGTCAATGATCGCCAGAAGTGGGACATTGCCCTGGATCGAGAGGTGCCGGCCCGGGGCCGATACCTGCTGGCCGAGGGGCTGACGGCCGACGCCGTCTCCGGCGATCCGCGAGGTTATGTCCTGTCGGTGGCACTCAGCGAAGGTTGGCCCGACTGGCTCAGGCTACTCCTGCTCAGGCCCCTGGCGCTGGCGGCCGATCGCAGGCCGAGGGTGCCGCCCGAGCCTCTGAAGACCCTGGCGGACAACGCCGACCCGGTGATTGGCCTCTGGGCCGACTACGCTCGCGCCGCGGGGCTCGACCCGAAGCCCGAGGCCGTCGCCAGGCTGAGGCGGGATGCCGCGGCCGAGACGCCGAATCGCGAGCTGGCGGGGTTCCTGCTCGGGGCGCTGGAGGCCTCGGACAACGCGGGGCGGAGGTCCAAGCTTGCCGATGCGACGGCCTGGGTCCGGGGGCACCACCCCGGCGCGGTCGCCGTCTGGTCGGGCTCGGAAGTCAAACCGGCCCGGGAGTTGCAGCCGGAAGGGCCAGAGACGACCGCGGGTCGGCCGCAGGGCTGACCCGGCCGTCGCGCCCCTCCGACGGAGCAGCCGATCCATGTGGAACCGAACGAGCCGACGAATCGCACTCTTCGCCCTGATCTCCGGGGCCCTGGCCCCGATGACCGCCGACGCCCAGGACGTGCAGGGCAAGGAAGTCCCCGATCCCCCCAAGGCCCAGCGCAAGGACGGCGCCGCCTCGGAGCGGGTCTCCGGCGTGATCGTCAAGGTCGATCGGAGGCCCGGCGACGGCCCGAAGGACAAGCTGCCAGTCGTCGTCACGGTCAACGCGGATGTGATCTGGAGTGACTGGGCTCGCGACCAGGCGACGCTCGGGACCGTGAAGACCACCGACAAGGCGGCCCGCGCCGGGGCCAAGTCGGTGGCCACCGAGGGGCAGCCCAAGGACAAGGACAACCTGATCGTCATCGAGCTCGGACCCGACTCCAAGATCGAGACCCGCTTCCGCGCCTCCACCGACGAGACCACCAAGGGGAGCGCCACCCCGGCCGGCGCCAGGGAGGGCTCCGTCGACCCGGCCGCCAAGGATCAAGCGACCGACAAGGATAAGAAGCCGCTGACCTTGAAGCCCGCCGACCTGAAGGACGGCCTCTTCGTCGAGGTCGACTACCGCCGGGCGTCGGCCTCGAAGAATCTGGCCGCCAGTCTGGTGGTGCTGAGGCCCATCGGCGGCCCCGACACCGCGGCCGACGCCGCCAAGGAAGACGCCACCAAGCCCGTCCGTGCCCCGATCCCCAAGTGAGCCGAGGTCCCATCTCAAGATGACGGGATCGGCCGGCCCGCGGCCCGCTCCACCAGGGCCAGGCGCGCCCAGTTCATGGCGTGCTTGGCGGTCCTGGCCTGGATCAGGTCGCGGGTGTGGGTCGATGGCATCAGGAGCCGCCGCACGGCCGACTCGCCGGCCATGGCCAGGCCGATGTAGATCAGGCCCACCGGCTTCTCGGGCGTCCCGCCGCCCGGCCCCGCGATGCCCGTGACCGACAACGCCAGGTCGGCACCGAACCGCTCCAACGCGCCGACGGCCATCGCGCGGGCCACCTCCTCGCTCACCGCGCCGTGACGCTCGATGAGGTCGGCCGGCACGCCCAGCAGGTCGGTCTTCGCCTTGTTCGAGTAGGAGACCACCCCGCCGAGGAAGCACTCGCTGACGCCCGGGACCTCGGTGAGCTGGCTGGCGATGAGGCCGCCGGTGCACGACTCGGCCAGCGCGAGGGTCGCGCCTCGACGCTTGAGCTGGGAGACGAGGCCGTCGACGACGTCCTCATCCCCTTCGCCGACGATCAACGGGGCGAACCGCTCGCGGATCTGGGCCAGGGTGTCGGCGATCGAGGCAAGCGCCTCGGCCTCGTCGGCCCCCTCGCCGCGGACCCTGAACGAGATGGTGGCCTTGGATGCCGTGATGCCGACCTCCGGGACGTGCCCCCGCACGGTCAGGTCGAGCGCCTGGGCCTCGATGTCCGACTCACCCTTGCCAAACATGTTGATCTTGTGATGCACGATCGACCGGCAGACCAGGCCCGCGGCCTTCAGCCTGGGGACGACCTGCTCGTCGAACATGATCTTCATCTCGGCCGGCACGCCCGGCAGGCAGGTGACCACCGACTTGCCGACCGCCATCCAGATGCCCGGCGCGGTGCCCGCACGGTTGGGCAGGGGCTCGGACCCGGCCGGGAAGAGGGCCTGTCCCCGGTTCCGGTCGGCCATGACCAGGCCCCTGGACGTGAACATGTCGGAGATGGCGGCGAGCGACGCGGGGTCCTCGACGAGCCCCACGCCCCCCAGCGCGGCAAGGGCCTCGCGGGTCAGGTCGTCCTGGGTCGGCCCGAGCCCGCCAGTGGCGATGACCAGGTCGCATCGACGCGCCGCGATCCCGAAGGCGTCGACGTTCTCGGCCAGGTCGTCGCCCAGCGTGGTGTGGAACCGGACGGTGATGCCCAGCGAGCCGAGCCTGCGGCTGATCCACTGGCTGTTGGTGTCAAGGTTCTGGCCGCTGACCAGCTCGCTGCCGATGGACAGGACTTCGGCGCTCATGAATGGGTGCTCGTCATTGGCCTGGCGGGTGCTCTGGATCCACCAATGTAACAGGCCATCCTCGGCCCGGCGAACCCAACCCGGCGTGCGGGGGTCATGAAGGGGCGGCGAGGAACGGGGGAGGGTCGGGAAAATCTGACGCGCCTCCCTCGTTTATGGTGTAATGCTTATGCCGAGGCCCCTCCCCGGGCCGCATCGAGCGCGCCGAGCCGAATCGAGTCGACCCGCCGCTTCCGCGGCATTCCGGGAGGCTTTGCATGGTCTGCGCCGTCTTGGAACGCCCGACCCTGGTCCTCAATCGCAACTGGCAGCCGGTGAACGTGGCCACCGTGGCACGGTCGCTGACCCTCGTCTGGAACGAGGCGGCCAGGATCGTCGACCCCGACGACTTCCGCCTCTATGACTGGGCCGACTGGATCCGCCTTGCCCCCAAGGAGGGCGAGCCCTTCATCCGCACCGTCTCGTCGAGGCTGCGCGTGCCCGAGGTGTTGACCCTCACCCGGCACGACCGGCCCCGGCAGAACCCGGTCACCTTCAGCCGCCGCAACCTCTTCAAGCGGGACCACTCGACCTGCCAGTATTGCGGCTGCCAGCCGGGCAGCGAGGAGCTGACCATCGACCACGTCCACCCCAGGTCCCTCGGCGGGGCCACGACCTGGGAGAACTGCGTCCTGGCCTGCGTCTCGTGCAACGCCAGGAAGTCGAACAGGACCGTCGAACGCGCCGGGATGAAGCTGCGGAAGTTGCCGGTTCGGCCCGCCTGGAAGCCCTTCTACGACGCCCCCAACATCCGGATCGCCAGCTGGTCGCGGTTCCTCAGCGAAGCCTACTGGAACGTCCCCATCGACGATCCCCCCTCGGCCTGAGACGGGCCGCGGGTTCCCCGGAAAACAGAGTCGGATCGGAATCGGAATAAGCGATGCGTTATCTCATCACCGGCGGCTCCGGATTCATCGGCGGACACCTCTCCGAGCGCCTCCTCGACGAGGGGCACTCGGTGCTGGTGCTCGACGACCTGAGCACCGGCCGGTATGGGAACCTCGCCCACCTGGAGGGGCGCCCCGGATTCGAGATGCGGGTGGCCAGCGTCACCGAGCCCCGCGTGGTCGAGGACTGCGTCGTCGCCTGCCAGGCCGTCTATCACCTGGCCAGCGCCGTCGGCGTCCGGCTCGTCGTCGACCAGCCGGTCAAGACGATCGAGACGATCGTCACCGGCACCGACGTCGTGCTGAAGGCCTGCTCCCGTTATCGACGCCCGGTGCTGCTGACCTCGACCAGCGAGGTCTACGGAAAGAGCGAACGGATCCCGTTCGCCGAGGGTGACGACTGCGTCATCGGACCGACCACCACCCGCCGCTGGGCCTACGCCAGCGCCAAGATGGTTGACGAGTTCCTGGCCTTGGCCCACTGGCACGAGGCCAGGCTGCCGGTGGTCGTCGCCCGCCTGTTCAACACCGTCGGCCCGCGCCAGACCGGCCGCTACGGCATGGTCGTCCCCAGGTTCGTCCAGCAGGCGCTCGCGGGTGAGCCGATCACCGTCTTCGGCGACGGCCAGCAGACTCGCTGCTTCGCCCACGTCTCCGACGTGGTGACTGCCCTGGTGCAGCTCCTCTCCAACCCGGCCGCCCACGGCCAGGTCTTCAACGTCGGCAATGATGAAGAGGTGACCATCACCCAGCTCGCCGAGCGCGTCCGCAGGGTGACGGGCTCGGCCGCGCCGATCAAGTATGTCCCCTACCGAGAGGCGTACACCGCCGGCTTCGAGGACATGCAACGACGCGTGCCAGACCTCTCGAAGATCCGCCGCCTGACCGGCTACAAGCCCACGCGAAATCTCGACCAGATCCTCGCCGACGTCGTCGCCGAGCAGTCGGCCAAGACCGACCGCTCGGCAGATTGATCGGCGAGGCGCCGGTTCAGATCGCGTTCGGCGTGGGGTCGGCGATCGGGGTCCGGATGAAGCCCGAGTTGGCCGGGGCCGCGTAGTCGATCGCGGCCAGGTCGGGCGTCTCGATCCGGACCGAGCCCCGGACGCGGCTCTCGAGCGCGGCGTCGAGGATGCCCCCGGTCAGCAGGGTGCGCTCGGCCGGGTAGGGGGGCTTGCCGCTGCGGAAGAAGTCCTCGATCCGCAGGCAGAGCGGCGTGAAGAAGCAGGCACCAGGCGGGGCTGGCAGGTAGAAGAGTGTCGAGCCGAGCTTGCCGTCCGGCGTGCGCAGGGCCACCGTGGTGTCGTCCACATGGCCGTTGGCGATGACCACCGACGCCTTCAGCCCGTCGGTGTACTCGACCAGGAAGGCCAGGGGCTCGTTCAGGTAGGACGGACGGCCCGCGGGGGGCGTGAAGTCCTTTGTGGTCCGGCGGATGTCGCCTGGGTTCAGGGTGTGGCTGCGGCCGATCGCGGTGGGAAGCAGGGACTTGTCCCAGCGCCCTTCGTCGCCCGCCTTCCAGACGTCTTCCCCTTGCAGGCAGGTGACCGCGACCACCCCCTGCGGCTTACCCTTTCGGTCGCGGCGCTCGACCATGCACTGGAGCGACTCCAACGCGTGGAACCCGAAGATCTCGATCTCGCCGCGCGAGACGACCAGCGCACTTGCGATGGGGACGCCCAGTGGCGGCTCGAAGGCGGGGAGCCGCCAGGTGACAGGTAGGCTAGAGCCGGCCATCAACGGGGCCTTCAGGCGGCGAGCGGTGTCGACCATCGACTGGGCCTCGGCCCGGTCGTAGGACAGGTGCTTGTCGACGAAGATCGGCACGCCTCGGCCCGACTGCTCCAGGACGGCGGCGGCCTCGCGGAAGAACTTGCCTCGCGGGTAGAGCTTCTGCATCTTGGCGTTGAACGGGTAATCGCCGTGCTCGCCGATGAGCAGGATGCCGTCGACGGCCAGCTTGCCGGTGCCCAGGGTCAGGGCGTCGGCGATGGTCGGGCTCAGCCTGACCTTGTTCCGCTCGGCCACGCCCCGGCCCAGGTCGTTGGCCGGAAGCTGCTCGATGAAGAGGCTGACGATCTCGGCGTGCGGGTGGTGCAAGCCCTGGCCGTCGTAGACCTCGAACCCGTCCAGGAACCGGCCGGCGATGTGGTAGGCGTGCGACAGGTAGTGGTAGACCGACGCCAGTACGGCGATCTTCGGCCTCGGGCCGGTGCCGGGGGCGGGCCTGGGTGACGGGGCCGTGTTGGGCCCCTGGCCGGCGGCATCCTGGGCGAGGGCCTGGGTCTCGGCCAGGCCGACGGCGAGGCCCGCGGCACCGAGGAAACTGCGTCTGGTGGTCGCCGAATTCATGATGGCGGGCGCCTCGGGTCGTGACGGCCCGCCCGACGGGAATGGGCGGGGCTTCGACCGAGGAGCATCGCCGATCCGGCTTACGGCCGCAACCGCCGGGCGTCGACGCGGATCAGATCACGATGGCCGGGCCGCCCGCCTTGCGGTGGACCCGGGCGGCCTGGCCGAGCACCACGATCGACTCGCAAATGCCTCGCAGGCTTGCACGCAGGTTGCCCGCCTTGCGGGCCTCGGCGATCTGCCTGCGGTAGACGGACAGTTCGATCCAGTCGACCGACCAGGCCTGCTCGACGGCCGCCGCCTGGGCCCTTCGGACCAGGTCTTCGAGGTTGTCGAGCAGCTCGGGATTGATCTCCGCCGAGGCCGTGCGGTAAGGCTTCTCCTCGACCGCGTCGTCCTCTTTGCGGGCCTTGCCGCCGAGGATCATCCCGCCGAGCCGGGACATCAGCCCACGCCTGGCGGTGGCCGGGGCGTCGGATCCGGGCGAACCGGCGGCGTCGGGGTGGTCGGGATCAACCCAGGGCCCGATCCGGACGATCACGACGGTGATGTTATCGTGCCCGCCCCTCAGGTTGGCCAGCTGCACGCTGTAGCGGCAGGCGTCCTCGGGGGCGAAGCTCGAGGCCAGTGCGCCCAGCTCGGGGTCGGTGACGGGGCCCGAGAGGCCGTCGGAACAGATCAGGAAGGTGTCCCCGGTCTGGACGGCGAAGGGCCCCTCAATGTCGACCTCGACGGACGGGTCGGGGCCGAGGCTGCGGGTGATGACGTTCTTGGGGATGGCCCGCGACTCGTTCTCCGACGACAGGTGGTTGCGCCGGATCAGCTCCCAGACCAGGCTGTGGTCGAAGGAGAATTGCTCGATCAAGGGGCCGCGGATGCGGTAGACGCGGGAGTCTCCGACGTGGGCGATCAGGGCGCCCTGCGGCAGGAGGATCAGGCTGGAGCAGGTGGTGCCCATGCCCGCGAAATCTTTATTGGCGGTGGCCTTGCCGTGGATCAGGGCACCTACCTGGCGGAAGGCCTTGGTGATGGCCTCGACCGGGGTGTCCTTCTTGGACTTGGCGTAGTGGTGCGGGATGTTGTCGCAGGCGAGCTTGCTGGCCAGCTCGCCCACGGCGTGCGCACCCATGCCGTCGGCCACCATGAAGAGGTGGCCTCGCTGCGTCCAGACCCCCTCGCTGGGGGCCGGGACCACGGCGTGAGAGTCCTGGTTGTTCGAGCGGCGCAGCCCTGTGTCTGTTGCCGCCCCGACGAGATAGTCGTCCCAGTTCACGACCTGGCCTTGTCCGAGGTGTGGGGAGCGGGCCTTCGGCCGATTGCCGGCGACCTGGAGGCCGTCGGCGGGCCGTCGGCTCGTCGGTGTGTCTCGTACCGCGCGATCCGGGGATTCACCGAGGTCGGCCGCCGCCGGTTGTGGGGGCATGTCGCGGGGCGAGACTCGATGAGGAACGTTCCCAGGCATTGTATCGCACCAATCTCGCTCGGGAAGAGAATTCTCAGTGCGTGCGTGCTGGTCAATGAACAGGAGGGGCCACCATGGCCCCACGGTCGATCCCGGGGATAGGCATCTCCTTCTACTTACGCTATCGTGCTCGTGTGACCGACCGAGACCTGAAATCCACCGGAATGGCCCGCCCGGGGCGGCCGAATTCGCGCCGATGACCATCCGACGAGGTAATCTCGCCTCGCACCGCCCTTCCGGACCTCTCGCGCATGACCGCCACCCTCGCCCTCCCCCCGGTCCCTTACACCAAGACTACCCTGGCCAACGGGCTCGACGTCATCGTCCGCCGGCAGGCCAATTTGCCCATCGTGGCCTCCAACCTCTGGTATCACGTCGGCTCGAAGAACGAAGAACGCAGCCAGCGGGGCTTCGCACATCTCTTCGAGCACCTGATGTTCGAGGGCTCCGAGCACTACCCGGGCGACTTCTTCAAGCCGCTCCAGCGCCTGGGCGGCAGCATCAACGGGTCCACGTCCGCCGACCGGACGAATTACTTCGAGGACGTGCCGGCGGCGCACCTGGAGCTGGCTTTGGCCATGGAGTCCGACCGGATGGGCTTCCTGCTCCCGGCCCTAGACGACCACAAGCTCCGCGTGCAGAAGGACGTGGTCAAGAACGAGTACCGCCAGAACTACGCCAACCGGCCGTATGGCTATGTCTCGCGGATGTTGTCCGAGGCGATGTACCCGCCGCAGCACCCCTACAGCTGGCTGACGATCGGCGTGATGGAAGACGTCGAGGCCGCCAGCCGCGATGATGTCGAGGCCTTCTTCCGCCGGTACTACGTCCCCGCCAACGCCAGTCTCTGCATGGTGGGCGACCTCGACGAGTCGCGCGCCTTCGACCTGGCCGAACGCTATTTCGGCTCGCTCCCCGGCGGCACCAAAGCCCTGCTCCCCTGGGCGCCGCCGGTCGGGCTCGAGGCCGACGTCGAGCTGTCGGTGCGCGAGCCGGTGGAGCTGGACCGGATCTACCGGACCTGGCACACCGTCCGCAACTTCGCCGCCGACGACGCCCCGCTGACCTTGCTGGCCGACGTGCTCACCCGCGGCAAGTCGGGTCGGCTCTATCGCGACCTCGTCATGGAGTCGCGCATCGCCCAGAACGTCTCGGCGTCGCAGACCGGCCGTGAGCTGGCCGGCTCATTCGGCATCACGGTGAGCTTGCGACCTGGCAAGACGCAGGCCGAGGCGAGGGCCGTCGTCGACCGCCACCTGGAGGCGATCGCCCGGGATGGGGTCGAGGCCGCCGAGCTGGATCGGGTCAAGAATGGCCGGCTGGCCGGGTTCATCTACGCGCTTGATAACGTGGGCGGCTTCGGTGGCGTGGCCGACCGCCTGAACGCGTACAACACCTATCTTGGCGATCCGTCGCGGATCACGTCGGACTTCGAGCGATTCCGATCGGTCACCGCCGAAGAGGTGCAGGCCGTCGCCTCGCGGTACCTGATCGGCCGCCCCGGGGTGATCCTGACCGTCGAGGGACGAAGGGCGGCCACGGTCTCCGGGCCCGCCCTGGATCGCACGGTCGTGCCGACGCCGGCGCCCGCCATGACTTTCCGGGCCCCGACCCCCGAGATTCGGACCCTCAAGAGTGGCGCCACGCTTTGGGTCTTGCCCCGACGCGAGTTGCCGATCGTGGCCGGCACGGTGGTTCTCGACGGCGGCGCGGGGCGGCATCCGTCGGCCCAGGCCGGGCTGGCGAGCCTGACGGCGAGCCTGATGGACGAGGGGACGACCCGACGCTCGGCCGGCCAGATTGCCGAGGAGGCCGAACGCATGGGGACGAGCCTGACGTCCTCGGCGGGCTGGGACGGGTCTTACGTCAACATGCTGAGTCTGGTCCCGTACCTGGAAGCGAGCCTCGACCTGGTCGTCGACGTCGCGACCCGGCCCGCCTTCCCCGAGGCCGACTTCGACCGGGTCCGGGGGCAGGTCCTCACCTCCTTAAAGGCCGAACGCGACAGCGCCGAGAACCGGGCCCATCGCGCGCTTCTCAAGGCGATCTACGGGCCAACCCATCCGTATCGAACCCCCTCCGATGGCGAGTATTCCAGCGTCGAGGCGATCACTCGCGACGACCTGGTCGACTACCATCGACGTCGGCACGCCACCTCGGAGGCGACCTGGGTCTTCGCCGGGGACATCGACCCCGACCGGATGGTCGAGATGCTCGACCGCCTGATCGAGGCCGACCCCAGGCGGAACACGCCGACCGAGCCGGTACCGACGATCGACCGACCGCGAGGGCGGCGCATCTTGCTGCTCGATCGGCCGGGGGCCCCGCAGTCGGTGGCCAAGTTCGGTCATGTCGGGCTGACCAGGCTGGACGAGGGGTACGTCGATGCCCTTGTCTTCAACCAGGTCCTGGGCGGGCAGTTCACGTCGAGGCTCAACGCCAAGCTGCGCGAAGAGAAGGGGTTCACCTACGGGATTCGCAGCGGGTTCGACGCTCGCCGCTCGGCCGGCCCGTTCGCGATCTCGGCGTCGTTACAGGCCGATAAGATCGGCGAGGCGCTTGCCGACGTCCTGGGCGAGGTCGAGGCCCTGCTCGGCGACCGGCCGCCGACGATCGCCGAGCTGGACGATGCCCGCAGGGCCCTGATCGAAGGCCAGGCCCGCCACTTCGAGACCCCCTCGGCCCTGGTCTCCAGGTACGCCGGCCTTAAGATCCACGACCTGCCATCCACCTACTTCGTCGACTTCAACGCGAGGCTCGAGGCCGTCACGCTCGACTCGATGAAGGAGGCGGGCCGACGCCAGATCCATCCCGACTCGTTCGTCGTGGTCGTCATCGGCGACGCCGAGACGACTGCCCCGCAGCTTGACGCGTTGGGCTGGGGCGAGGTCGAGCGAGTGAACGATCTGGGCGTGGCCTGAAACGAGGAAGGGGCGGGCCCGAACCTGTCGGACCCGCCCCGTCGAGTGCGTGCATCTGCTTAAGCCCGTGCTCAGGCTTTCTTGGTGACGCAGTAGTCGAAGCTCGACCAGTTGTGGCCGGTCCGCTGGTTGGGGGTGATGCCGACGATCGTGCCGCCGGCGCCCTCGACCAAGGCGATGACCTCGGGTTTGGGGATGCCGTGGGTCTCCATGACGGGCTCGAAGTCGGCTTCGACCGATGAGGCGGTCGGGGCGACGTCGAGCCGCCCTGGGGTCCGGCCCTTGGGGCCGACCAGCCGTGCAGAGGCCTGCTGGATTCCCTGGCCGAGCTTCCAGACCAGGCCGTCGGAGCTGCGCCTGGCCGTCTCGGAGACTTCGACGTCGAGGACGACGGTCGCCGATCCCCGGTTGTTGAACCAGCTGATGCTCTCGCGCACCAAGTCCAGCTCCAGCCGGTACTTGCCGACGGCCTTGGGGGCCTTCACCTCGAGCTGCAAATTGACGGTACCGCCGGGCGGGACGGCCTTGGTGAGGCTGGCCCGCGCGTCGTCGGCGACGAGCATCGCGCCCTCGGCGTCGAGCCAGTGGTTGCCCAGCCGGACCTCGCAGCCGTTGCAGTCATCGGGGGCCGGCCAGGTCGAGACCCCGGTGTTCTTGACCTTGACGTTGATGACCGCCTTCTCGCCTGGGCGGATCTGACGCAAGGGGCGTCGCGGCATGATCCTGGCGCGGAAGTCGGCGTCGCTCAGCGAGAGCCGGAGGGCCGTCGCCGCAGTGTCCTCGACGTTGGGCAGCCATTCGCTGGGAATCTGGAACAGGGCGATGCCGCCCGGCTTCAGGATCCGCACGAATTCCTGGATGTACTTGCGGCTGAACTCGGGGTTGATGTGCTGGAGCACGATGTTGCTGTAGATGAAGCTGAACGTGGCGTCGGGGAAGACGCCCAGGTCGCTCCGGTCGTTGACCACGTATTCGCAGCGGGCGCCGAACTGGTTGAGCCGGCGGGCGTGCTCGATCATCGACGGGGCGATGTCGATGCCGACGCAGTGCTCGAAGTGGTCGCAGAGGGCCTGGGTCAGCCGGCCGACTCCGCAGCCGAAGTCCAGGGCGCTGGATCGGTCGATCGTCACCCCGAAGGAGCGGACGTGCTTGACGGCCCAGTCGATCTCGCCCTGGCCCGACCCGAAGAATTCCTTCAGGTCCCACTTGCCCCCGCGCTTCGAGGGTGAGGTGAGAATGGCCCAGAGCGGATCGGTCTCGCCGAACGCGTTCCAGTGTTTCTGAAGTTCCGCCAGCTCCATCGCGGCCCGCCTCCCTGCGTGCCCGTGTACGTCGGACGGCCCGGCGACTCGTCCGCGCCAATGGACCCCGACCTTGAGTGATCCGGGTGTCTTAGCCCAAGTGTTGACATCGGTCAACCACAAACGCTGCTTCAATGGGGGCGCCCGCGGCGTTGATCCTCGTGGTACGATCGAATGCGGGCCTCCCCCTGGCCGTCTACCAAGGACGTCGACCCCTGGGAAGGCGTTCGCGCACTCTCGCGACGGATGCCTTGGACGGATCGTCTCGGCCCCGGGATGCCCACCATGCGGCGACAGCGAAGCAGGACCTGGCGTCTCGTCCGGGCACGGGGCTGGCTGCTGGCCAGACGCCTCAATCACCTCGATCGCCGCTGGCTGCACGGGATCCCGAGCTGGGGCACCAGCCTGGCCCTGCACGCCGTGGTCCTCATGGCCCTGGCCCTGATCGTCCTGCAAAACGACGGCGGGCGCCGAGAACCCGCGATGGAGCTGGGCTTCCCTGGGACGCTCACCGACTCGCTCGACTCGCTGCTGCCGGCCGATATCGCCGGCGACCCGTTCAACGACGCCATGACGCCCGATGCGCCCTCGCTCTCGATCGAGAATGCGTCGGAGGTCCGCGACTCGAACCAGCCCGACCTACCCCCCGAGACCCGGATCGCGGCCAACCTGGCCGGGCCGATGCTGGCCCCGGGGGCGATGAAGACAGGTCGGCTTTCGGTCACCAACCTCTCGATCCAGCCCGGTCGGCTCTCCGACGGAATCTCGATGGGGGCGATGACCGCCGAGGCGATCTCGGCCCCCTTCTCCGGCCGGCAAGGCCCGGCGCGGGCCGAGTTGGTCCGGCGCGAGGGGGGGACCGTCCAGTCGGAGAAGGCCGTCGAGAGCGGCCTGGACTGGCTGGCCCGCCACCAGCGGGGAGATGGCGGCTGGTCGCTCCAGTATCAGGGGCAATGCGTGGCCCCCGGCTGCCCCCAGACCCCGTCGATGGATTCCGACACCGCCGCCACCGGCCTTGCCCTGCTGCCAATGCTGGGCTCGGGCCACTCGCACATGGCCAAGGGACGCTACCAGATCGCCCTGCGTCGCGGGCTTCAATGGATTATCAGCAACCAGAAACGTGACGGAGACCTGTTCACCGGCGGCGCAGGGACCGCCCAGTTCTACAGCCACGCCATCGCCACGATGGCCCTCTGCGAAGCGTACGGCCTGACCCAGGACAAGAGCCTGCGGGCGCCCGCGCAGAAGGCGATCAACTTCATCATCCGGTCGCAGAACCCCGACGACGGCGGCTGGCGCTATTTCCCCGGCTCGCCCGGCGACACGTCGGTCTTCGGCTGGCAGATGATGGCCCTGCGCAGCGCCCGACTCGCCGGCCTTGAGCTGAACAAGAATGTGCTCGCCCGCTGCAAACGCTATCTGGATCTGGCGGCCGTCGACGAGACCAAGGTGACTTACGCCTACATGCCCGGCCGCGTCGTAACCCCCGTCATGACCGCCGAGGCCCTGCTGACCCGGCAATATCTGGGTTGGCCGCGCGACTTCCCCGCGCTGCTCAAGGGGGTGGCCCTGGTCTCGGCCGACCTGGAAGAGTCGCAGGAGCGAAACATCTACTACTGGTACTACGCCACTCAGCTCCTGCACAACATGCACGGCAAGGCCTGGGACGTCTGGAACGCCCGGGTGCGCGACGGCCTGGTGAGCATGCAGATGGGCGGCGGGGGCTGCGACCGGGGGAGCTGGAACCCGCGCGAGCCCGAGCCCGATCGTTGGGGCGCCGCGGGGGGTCGCCTCTATGTGACCGCGCTCTCGCTGCTGACCCTGGAAGTCTACTATCGCTACCTCCCCCTGTATCGGGTCAACGATCCCAAGGCCGACGAGGTCGCCAAGGCGACGGCCAAGGACGCGCCCGCCGAGGCCAAGAAGGACGAACCCGCCAAGAAGGACATGGACGCCGCGAAGCCGGCCGCCGAGGTGACCGGCTCGAAATGAAGCTCGACCCGCGACACGAATGGGGCCTGACCCCGGCCGAAGCCCGCGACTTGCAACGCAAGCTCGCCGCCGAGGTCATCACGCACGGCCCGCTGGACGTCCCGACGATTCTCGAAGGGGGCATTATCGCGGCCGTCGATGCCTCGTTCGATCGCGGGGGGACCGAGATTTACGCCGCGGTCGTCGTCGTTCGCATGCCGACGTTCGAGCTGGTCGAGCGGACTGGCGTCTCGGCCCCGCTGACGTTCCCTTACGTCCCGGGCTTGCTCTCGTTTCGCGAGGCGCCGAGCGTACTCTCGGCCTTCGAGCGGATCTCGGCGGTCCCCGATGTGGTCCTCTGCGACGGGCAGGGGACCGCGCACCCTCGGCGGCTCGGCATCGCCAGCCATCTCGGGCTCTGGCTGAATCTCCCCACGGTCGGCTGCGGCAAGAGCCGGCTCTGCGGAGACTTTGTGGAACCCGGACCCCGGCGGGGGGAGCGGAGCCCGCTGGTCGACAAGGGGGAAACGATCGGCGCCGTCGTCCGCACCCGCGACCGGGTCAGCCCGCTCTTCGTCTCGCCGGGCCACCTGTGCGACCTCGACGAGGCGGTCGCCCTGGTCCTGGGCACCACGGGCAAGCTGCGGCTCCCAACTCCGACCCGGATGGCTCACGAGTACGTGAACGAGGTGAGGCGTGCCGCAAAGCTCGGCCGGCCGATCCCCGAGTAAGACCGAGAGTCGGCCTCAGGGATGGTCCCGGCGGACGATCGGCGGAGGCTGGGCCGCGTTTCGCTTGTCAACGACCGCCTTTCATGATTAAGATGTTCGCTTCGCCCGGGTGAGACCTCGGGGTGGACGCACGCCTCTTCGATCCGAGACAGGTTGATCCATGTCGACTGACGCCAACCCGACCCCGGTCGCCGAAGCGACCCCGGCCGCCAAGACGACCCCGCCCGACCTTCGGCTCAAGGTTCTCAAGAAGTTCAAGGGCCGGTTCCTGCCCAAGGGCGTCCTGCGTGTCCGCCACGCCGCGATCATGCAGCGCTGGGACTCGGGCGACGATCACGGCGACGTGACCGTCGAAGAGCTCAAGCAATTGCTGGCCGACTGGAAGGGGACTCGCGAGAAGCCCCCGCGCATTCCCAAGGCCTGAATCTGGCCTGTCGGATCCGCTCGAACAAAACACAACGGCCGCCCGGGATCACATGATCCCGGGCGGCCGTTGTCCGTTCTCGACGGGCTCACTTGGCCCCGTTCAGCTCCTTGATCTCCAGGTCCTTGAAGCGGACCTCCATGGGATCGGGCCAGACGTGGAGTTGCAGCGCGATGACACCCGACTTGGCGATCTCCGGGTCGGTCCGGTCGATGACCGTCGTGCCGTTGATCTTGATGACGATGTGGTTGCCCTTGGCGGTGATCTCGAAGTCGTTCCAGTCGCCCTTCTTGATCAGCTCGGCGGCCTTCTTCTCGTCGTAGCGTTCCAGGATCCCTCGCAGGCGCTCTTCATAAAGCAGGCCCCAGTAGCCGTCGGCGATGTCGGCCTGAAGGCCCGACACCGCGCCGTCATCGGCCCGCTTGCTGCGGAACTGGATGCCGGAGTTGCCGTTGCGGTACTTGACCTTGGCCTTCAGGACGAAGTCGGTGTAGTCGCGGTCGGTGACGAGGAACTCGTTCTTCTTGAGCTTCTCGTCGGTGGTCCTGCCGACGATCTCGCCGTTCTCGACCGTGAACAGGGTCGGGCCTGAGGGAGTGATCCAGCCGGCCAGGTCCTTGCCATTGAAGAGGGGCTTGAAGCCCTCGTCGGCGGCCCTGGCCAGACCGGAGGCGGCGACGGCCAGGGTCAAGACGGCCATCGCCGTGGCTACGCGTGGGAATCTCATCGGGTCGGATCCTCGTGTCGATCGTTCGGAGAGTGGGCGCCGCGACCTTCCCGGTCGCTTGGCGCGAGGTTGCGGCCGATTGTGCCGCCCCCGGGAGGCTCGGTCAACAGACCGGGACGCTCTCCGAGGCGAGTCGATGGTCCTCCCGTATGGTAGAATGGACGGTCTGCGGGCTCTCCGCGTTTGTCGGCTTACGATGAACTTCGGGATACCGGGGAACTTTTAGGTCCGCGCCGTCGTCGAAAAGGGTGAACCAGCACGCAAGATCAGGCCCGACGACGTCTTCCTCCGGCCTCGCCTCCTCATGTTCAAATGGGGGTCGAGCCCCGTCCGCGGGGGTGAAGTGCCGACGCGTTGACGCCCCTCGATCGCGCGTGCTAGGTTGTCCGCTCTTCGCAGCGTCCGGGCGTCTCGCCTCGCCGGATCTCTTTCGGCACGCATGGTTCGCGTCTCAGCGGCCCGTGCAATGGCCATCGCCCGGATCCGACCCCGATCCAATCCGCAACGTTCCGACCGCAAATCCGAGCCAATCCCGCGGACGGCCGCAAGCGCCGGGCGACCGCGCATCAGTCAGCCGTCAGGAGACTCCTCGCATGGCGAAGATCCAGGCCGTTTGGGCGCTCGATATCGGGCAAGCTGCCCTTAAAGCGTTGAAGCTCGTCCCGGGCGAGACCCCCGACACGGTCCTCGCCGAGGCGTTCGACTTCATTGAATACCCCAAGATCCTCTCCCAGCCCGACGCCGACCCGGAGGCCCTGGTCCGCGAGGCGCTGGCGACGTTCATGGACCGCAACGAGCTGAAGGGCTGCAAGGTCGCCATCGGCGTCCCCGGCCAGGCCGGCCTCGTCAAGTTCATCAAGCTGCCGCCGGTCGAGAAGAAGCGCATCCCCGACATCGTCAAGTTCGAAGCCCGCCAGCAAATCCCGTTCGCGCTGGAGGAGGTCGTTTGGGACTACCAGCAGATCGGCGGCGATGCGGGCGACGGCGACGATGACTTCACGATGGCCGAGGTCGGCCTCTTCGCCATGAAGCGCGACCAGATCAACCGAGCGATCCTCCCCTTGAGGGTCGCCGGCATCGAGGTCGACGTCGTCCAGATGAACCCGATCGCCCTGTACAACTTCATCGTCTTCGACCAGTTGAAGAAGGGGATGGAGAAGAACGAGGCGGTCGTCCTGCTCGACATGGGCGCGGACAAGACCGACCTGGTCATCACCGACGGCGTGCGCATCTGGCAGCGCAACGTGCCCATCGGCGGCAATCACTTCACGCGTGCGTTGACGAAGGAGCTGAAGCAGACCTTCGCCAAGGCCGAGCACCTGAAGCGCAACGCCACCAAGGCCCCCGACCCTCGCCAGATCTTCCAGGCGATGCGCGGGGTCTTCAATGACTATTCGAGCGAGATCACCCGCTCGATCGGCTTCTACTCCAGCGTCAACCGCGCCGCCAAGATCACCAAGATCGTGGGCATGGGCAACGGGTTCAAGCTGCCCGGGTTGCAGAAGTTCCTCCAGCAGAACCTCTCCAACGAGGTCGAGCGGCTCGATTCGTTCGCCCAGATGACCGGCGACGAGGTCAAGAACGCCCCGCAGTTCCAGGAGAATCTGGCGTCGTTCCCGGGCGTCTACGGCCTGGCCCTGCAAGGCCTGGGCAAGGCCGCGATGCGGACCAACTTGCTGCCTCCGGAGATCGAGCAAGTCCGGATGATCCGCCGCAAGAAGCCCTGGGTCCTCGCCGCCGCGGCCCTGCTGATTGGCGGCTTCGCGGCCCTCTTCCTGGGCGACTACAAGGCCCTGGCGAAGGTCAACCAGCCCGCCTTCACCACCGCCGTCGACGCCGCGAAGAGCGCCAGCGCGAAGGGGGCCAAGTTCAAGGCCGACTACGACGCGGCCAAGGGGGTCTTCGAGGCCAAACTCGGCGAGGGCAAGCTGCTCACCTCGGGCGCGTCCAACCGCGCCGCCTGGCCCCAGTTCCTCAAGATGTTCTCGCTCTACCTGCCCGACCCCGTGGCTCGGTTCAACCTGAATCCCCAGGAGAAGCCGACCGATCAGGCGATCATCGACGATCTGCGGGTTCACATCGACGCGATCAAACCCGTCTGGCGGAACGACCTCAACGCCGAGTGGTTCGCTGAGTTCCCCGAGGAATTCAAGTATTTCATGCATCCGCTCGACCGCGACACCCCGCCCGAGGGGAAGGGTTGGGTCATCCAGGTCATCGGTCACCACTACAACCCGACGCCCACCAATGCCGAGCTGAAGGCCAAGTCGGCCCCCTGGAAGCTCGGTCCGCGCAACTATCTCCAGAACATCGTGATTCCCACGCTCCAGGCCGCGTCTTTCCGGGCCTTCGGCGTCAACCATGTCGCCCTCGCCTGGATCAAGATCGACCCGACCTGGACCACCGAGAAGACCGCGGGCGGCAATGGCCTGGCCGCCGGCGTCCCCATCCTCGCCCGCGCCTCGCCGCCCGTCGCTGAAGCCGGCGAGGGTGGTGAAGGTGGAGGCATGCCCGGAGGCGGGATGCGGGAAATGATGGGCATGATGGGCCGCCAGCAGGGCGGCGGAATGCCCGGCGGTGGCATGGGAATGCCCGGCGGCATGGGCGGCCGCGAGGGAATGATGGGCATGATGATGGGACGACAGGGTGGGATGATGGGGGGTATGGGCACTGCCGCCACCAAGAATCTGACCACCCGCCCTCGCACCGACTTCATGATCCAGATGGTCTGGCAGCCCCCGACGCCCGAAGCACCCTCCAAGTCCATCGCCGAGATTCAGGCCGCGATGACCGAGGCTGCCACCAAGAACAAGGGGGTTAGCAGGCCCCCCAGCGACGAGGCCCTGGCCGCCAGCTCATCGAAGGCAACGAACAAGGCGATTGAGGACTTCAAGAAGACCCTCCAGAAGGTCGAGGCCGCCGTGGCCAAGGCCGAGGGCGGAGACGCAGCCGCCGTCGCCGATCCGGGGGCCGCCCCGGCCGCGGTGGACGGCACGACCCCCGCGGCGACTCCGGCCGTCCCCGCGACGCCCGAAGCCCCTGCGACGCCGAAGTAACTCGCTTAACCGACCCGTCACGCCGGCTTGACCCAATCGCCGGCGTGACGGAGTCGTCGCCCAACGCCAGAACCCACGGGCCGGTCCGCGCCGGATCGGTCCCACACCCATGCTCACGAGCCTTACGTTCGGGGGATGATCCCATGGACCAGATCAAGGTCTACCTCAACCTTGCGGTCAAATATCGATTCTGGATCACCATGGGGATCGCGGCGATCCTGCCGATGATCGCCTACTTCGTCGGCTCGGGGCCCGTCAAGAAGGCCGCCTCCGACAAGGAATCCCTGATCAAGTCGGCCAGCGAAGGCGTCAAGCCCTATGCTTCCGGGTCCGTCATCAATGCGCAGTACACGCCCTTGCTCGAGGAGAAGACCGAAGCCCTCAGCGGCGACGTCACCAAGAGCTGGGAGAAGCTTTACGAACGCCAGAAGTCGCTGCTGACCTGGCCCGAGGTCGTCGAGTCCAGGTTCCACGAGTGGGGCAACAAGTGGCCAGAAGGCGTCGATGCCCAGTCGGTCCAGCAGGCCATCAATGATTATGTGATCGCCTATCCCGACCAGGTCACCAGCATCTATTCCACCTTCAAGCCATTCGACCCCGAGTCGGGCGAGGGAATCGTCTCGGCGCCTCCCAAGGAGACGCTGTTGCGCCCCGCCCCGTTCGACGTCAACAAGCTCCCCGAACTCGGCAAGGTCTGGGGTGCCCAGGAACGCCTCTGGATCCAGCGAGCCCTGCTCGACGTCGTCCGCAAGGTCAATGATGATGCCCAGGCCAAGGACTGGGACGGCGCGATCATCAAGCAGATCAACCTCGTCGACGTCGGCGACCAGCTCTCCCAGGACCAGATCTCCATCGCCGACGGACAGGTCCTCGCCGAAGCCCCAGAGCTGAAGCCGGTCAGTGCCGGCGGTGAGGAAGTCGCCGCCGAGGAGGTCGTCGAGGAACCCACCATGGGTGGGCGCGGCATGCAAGAGATGATGATGGGTGGCGGGATGGGCGGGTTCGGCGCCCCCACCGAGTCGGTCTATTACATCACGACCGAGAGCACTCAGTTCAAGGTGATGCCCGTCAAGATCTCGGTCCTGATCGACCAGACCCGTATCCCCGAATTCCTGATCGCCCTGGAAAACTCCCCGATGGCCATCGAAGTCCGCGACTTCGAGATGTCCAAGCCCTCCACTCGCGTCGAGAAGCCCGTCAAGGGCGTCATGGGAAGCTTCGGCTTCGGTGGCGGCTACATGGGGGGCATGGAAGGCATGATGGGCATGGGGATGATGGGCCGAGAAGGGATGGGGATGCCCGGCGGCATGGGGATGAGCATGAGGGGGCAGCAGGGCATGGGGATGCCCGGCGGCATGGGGATGATGGGCCGAGAAGGAATGGGCATGGGCATGGGGATGGGTGGCCCCGTCAATAAGGGGGTCGACAAGCGCAGCGAGAATCGCAAGACGAAGCGTGAGACCGAGGAAAAGGCACTCGCCAAGGTGACGGTCCGGACGATCCACGACCCCTACTACAACATCGTCGAGGTGGTCGTCTACGGTCAGGCACGTTTCTACAACCCGCCCACCAAGCCCGAGGCGGCTCCCTCCGATTCGGCCGCCGAAACCCCCGCGGAGGGTGAGGCCGCGGCGCCTGCCGTGATCGACCCGGGCGCACCCGCCGTGGATCCGGCCCCGGCCGTGACCGACCCGGCCAAGCCCGCCGAGGAGCCCAAGGCCGAGACCCCGGCTCCGACGGAAGAGCCGAAGGCCGAAACGCCTGCGGCCATCCCGGCGGAAGAGCCGAAAGCCGAGACCCCCGCCGTCACCCCCACCGAGCCGGCCAAGGGCGATGAGCCCAAGGCCGAGCCGGCGCCCAAGTAACTTGACCTGATCCAGCCTCGGAGCCGCGATCGACTCGCGGCGACTTCCCCTCCCCCAAGACTCACGACCCCTTGGAGCCCACCATGGCCCACCCGATGGTCGAGAAGCTGAAGGCCGTCGGCATCCGCCACGGCGAGAAAGCCGCCATCGCCCTGGCGGCGACGACCTTCGTCCTGCTCGTCGCACTGGCCGTCATGAAGCCGACCATCCCGCTGACCCCGGACGAGGTCAGCAAGGCGGCCGAGGCGGCCAATTCCAACCTGGCACGACGCCAGGATCCCGAGCAGATTCAGGAGAAGCTGAAGGAGGAGAACATCACCCTCCCCGGCTTCGAGAAGATGGTCGACGCCGCCGCAGGCGCTCAGATCAATCCGGATCTCTACCGGGTCGAGAAGCTCTGGGTCAGCACCGAGCCTGGCGCCGGCCTGATCCGAGACACTCCCATCCTGATCGCGCCCACCGAGCTGATCGCGCACGCAGGCCGGGGTGGTGCCCTCATCTATGAACTCGATGAGAAGGGCAACCGGATCCCGATTGACGAGAACGACCCCGCCGAACGCAAGGAGCCGCGTCCTGGTCGTGTTCGCCGCAGGCAAGGCGCGGGCGGCGCCGGCGGAGGGATGATGGCCGGCATGGGCGGCGGTGCCATGACTCAGAAGCAGATCGACGAGGCCAAGCAGCGTCGAAAGGATGAAGAAGCCAAGATCGCCCGCGTCCTGGCCGGCGAGGTCGATCCCGAAGCGGAAAAGGCCAAGGCCAAGGAGAAGGAAGCGCTTGCCGGAGGGGCACCGGCCGAGATCGAGCCCCCGGCCAAGGAGCAGACCCGAGGTCTTCGCTGGGTCTCGCTGACCGCCGTGCTCGACAACAAGAAGCTGAAAAGCAACTATCTCGCCGCCTTGAAGGACCCGGCCCTCGCCTATCCCAACTACAAGCGGGTCGATTCCGAGCGGCAGGCCTTGAAGCCCGACGGGACCTGGAGCGACTGGCAGGCCGTGGACATGGACAAGAATCTGCTCGTCATCGACAACCTGCCCGAAGTCGACGAGGAGTGGGTTCCCGATGACGCTCGGATGGAAGCTCTCGTCGATCCCCTGCCGTTCCTCAACGCGGGCTACTGGGAGAAGGTCCACGTCGCCCGCCTGGTACCCAAGGAGAAGCGTGAGCTTCCCAAGGAGCAGAACGTCGGCATGGGAATGGGCGGGATGATGGGCGGAATGATGGGGATGCGTGGCATGGGCGGCATGCGTGGCGGGATGGCCATGGGTGGTGGAGACGATGGTGAGATGGGCGGCATGCCCGGCGGTGGTATGGGTGGTATGCGTGGCGGTATGGCGATGGGCGGGATGGGGATGGGCGGGATGATGGGCGGTATGGGCATGGGTGGAGGCGGAGATTACACGGCGTTCCAGAAGTCGGAACAGCCTGAAATCATGGTCCGCTCGCTCGACTTCACCGTTGACCCCGACGAAAGCTATCGCTTCCGCATCCGGATCGTGGTGAACAACCCCAACTTCAAGCATGAGGATGTCACACCCGGTGTCGACACCCAGGCCGAGGAACTCCTCGGACCGTGGAGCGAGCCGAGCGACGAAGTTCATGTGCCCGCCGACGTCGTCTCCTTCGCCACGACCAAGGTCAAGGCCGGGCTCAGGCCCGACCGGGTCATCTATGAGGTGGTTCGCTGGAACCCCGAGGATGGCCAGACGGTCATCTCGAACTTCGAGGCCGGGCCCGGCGAGGTGATCGGCGACTATCGGGCCGCAGCCGTCCCCGACCACGAGGGCAAGGGGGCGCAGTCCAAGCCGATCGACTTCACAAGTCACATGCTCGTGCTCGACTCCCTCGGCGGTCAGCAGCCGATCCCGCAAATCGGCACCCCGCCCGGCATGATGAACGTCCCATCGACCTCGCTGGTCGTCATGTCCGACGGCTCGGTCATCCTCCGGAACCAGGCGATCGACGAGCCCGATCCCGTCCGCGAGGAAATGACTCGGAACTATCGTCGGGCCATCAACGATTCCAAGAAAAAGCGGCAGCCAGGTGGAATGGGAATGATGGGCGGACCTGGCGGCATGCGTTGATGAGTCGTGATGAACTCTAGACAAATGAGAACGGCCCCCGGTGGATATCCACCGGGGGCCGTTCTCATTGGGAGTTGGAGATTTGCAACGTACGCTTTCGCGCGTCGCAAATAGTCCCGAACCTGCTCAGCTCTCGGACCGCTTCATGTTCACGGCCAGGGGCCGGAGGACCGCCAGCATCGTGTTGAGGTGGGCGAGCCGGGGGCCGAAGCGGTCGACGAAGTCGGAGAGGGCGAAATCGCCGTCGACGAGGTTTTCGTGGTTCTCGTCGACGAACTCTGCCAGGTCGCCCATCAGGGAGGAGTGGACCTGCTCGAGCTTGCCCAGGGCGTCGCGACACGAGTCGATCGTCGAGTCGTGGGCGGTCTGCCACTTCTCGAGTTCGGCGACCTGGCGGGTGCGCTGGTCGCGGGCGACCTGGGCGGCTTCGCGGGCGAGGTCGAGCTGCTGACGTTGCATCTCCAGGCCCTGCCGCTGGAGTTCCAGCGACTGCGACTGGAGGTTGAGCATCATGTGCAGGAGAGTGACCGGATCATTCGGATTGCCGACGACCCCGTTCTGGCCGGTCGGAGAGACTTCCATCCGATAGGTCCAGAGTTCAGACTGAGGATTTTCGCGAGACGACAACCGGGCCCCCTTACGCCCTCGCGGGGCGACCAAGCCGAAACTCGCTGCCGCACCTCGGCGTCGAGGTTCATGGCCACTGAGGAAATATACGCGACGGCGTCAACCCGGGACAGGGCAAGCGGGCGGAACATTGCGTCCCGCCCCCCTGCGTGGCCGGCAGATCCGCGCGACTCAGGCCGGGGCCAGGTGCGAGAATGCATCCGCGAGCGAGTCGACGAGGTCGCCCGCGATCATCCCCACCACCCCATTTCCGTCGCGGGCGATGTCGCCGGCGAGGCCGTGGGCGTAGACCCCCAGCACGGCCGCCTCGAAGGCGGGGAGCTTCTGGCCGATCAACGCGGCGATCACCCCGGTGAGCGTGTCGCCGGCCCCGCCGGTGGCCATGCCCGGGTTGCCCGATCCGTTGACGTAGATGCGTCGGCCGTCGGTGACGATCGTCGCGGCCCCTTTCAGGACCACGACCAGGTTCTCGGGACCGGCGAACTCGACGGCCAGGGCCTCGCGGTTCGCCTGCACCTCGGCGGTGGTCTTGCCGGTGAGCCTGGCGAATTCGCCCGGATGCGGTGTGATGACCACGGGACGCTTCAGCGATTTGAACGCGTCCTGGTCGCCTGCCACGGCATTCAGCGCGTCGGCGTCGAGGACCGTCGGCAGGGTCACCGTCTCCAGGACCCAGCGGGTGAGCGACTTGATGTCGGCCGAGTCCCCCAGGCCCGGGCCCATCGCCAGGACGTCGGCCTTGGCGAGCAGCTTGGCCAATGCCAGGCGGGCCGGCGCGTCGCGTGTGAGTCCCTCGGCGTCGTTCTCGAGGGGATAGGTCATGTACGACGGCTCGAAGCTGGCGACGGTCGGCTGGACCTCGACCGGGCAGGCGACGCGGACCAGGCCCGCCCCCGACCGCAAGGCTGCGGCGCCGACGAGGGCTGCGGCCCCCGCCATCCCTCGGCCGCCGGCGACCACCAGGATTGAGCCATAGAGGCCCTTGTGGCCGTCGGTCTTGCGCTCGGGAAGGGTCGGGGAATTGTGGATCCGCTCCAGGGACATTGCAGGTTCCTTTTGTCGATTCAACGATGCAAAAACCGCCGCGATCGGGACAACGCGCCCCGCGCGACGGCAACAACCATGAAATTCGTGGGAACGGGGGCTTCCCGTTCAGGTGGCGTCGAAGCCCGCCCTGGCCTGGCCCGCACGTCGGGCGATCAGGCCGGCGACGTGGCCTCCGTTGAATCCGCCGTCGATATTGGTGACGACCACGTTGGAGGAGCAGCTGTTGAGCATCCCCAGCAGGGCCGCCAATCCCTGGAAGTGGGCTCCGTAACCCACGCTGGTCGGGACCGCGATGACCGGGCAGTCGACCAGGCCCCCGACCACGCTGGGCAGTGCCCCTTCCATGCCCGCGACCACCACGAGGGCGTCGGCCCCCGAGAAATCTTTCAGGCGGTTGAACAGCCGGTGGATGCCCGCCACGCCGATATCGGCGATCAGTTGCACGTCGCAGTTCCAGGTTTCGGCCGCGACTCGTGCCTCTTCGGCCACCGGCAGGTCGGCCGTCCCGGCCGTCACCACGCAAACCCGCCCGAGCTTCGGTCCGGGATGTTCCGGGCTGAGGACGCGGAACGTCCGGCCGAGTTCGTTGTATTCGCCCTCAGGAAATTCGCGCACGAGGAGCGCGGCGGCCTCGGGGGCGAGCCGCGTCACCAGGCCGCCGCTCCCGTGGCGGACGAGCGTCTTGAGAATGCCGACGATCTGCTCTGGCGTCTTCCCCTGGCCAAAGATGACCTCGGGCGAGCCGCAACGCATTTTGCGTTGGAGGTCGACCGTGGCGTAAGCGCCCGCCTCGGCCAGCGGTGCGGTCTTGATCCTGTCGACCGCCTCGGCGGGGGCGACCTCGCCGCGACGGACCGCGTCGAGCAGTGTCCTGAGTTCCTGGGCGTCCATCGCGGGCCTGCCTTGCCTGGTTCCCGCGCCCGTAGGGGCGAGGCGGGAGGAACGCCTACCAGCCCGGAGGGCGCGCCTCTTCGATCGTCCGGGAGATAAGCCTAACCGCCCGGGCCATCGGATCGCAACCGCATGGCCCATTCCCGTGAGCTCCGTCCGGGAATACAATTTGCAGGTCGAGTTCGCCTCTTGCCCGACGCTTCGTCTGCAAGGCGACGGCCCGACGCCGGTCTGCGTCAGAGGGTTCTTGGGAATGTCCGAGGCAAACCCCATGCTCGCGTCGGAGTCGAACCCGAGGAAGACGGCCGACCCAAAGTTGCGCATCCAGGTCGCAAGGCCCGCGAATGCGGCCCTGAAGGTGGAGACCGCGCCCGAGGTTGCCGCCGAGGCCGAGTCGCTCAGGCTCACCCCCGAGGCGATCCGCAGCTATGCCGTCTCGCTGGTCGCGCACGGCTTGCTGCTCCTCGCTCTCGGGCTCTGGTATTTCAACGCCCCTTCCAACAACGGCACGACCATCGAGTCGAGGCTCGCCGGATCGGAATTCGGGCTGGCGGACGGGACCGAGCTGCTCGGTGGCTTCGATACCCCGCTCGGCCCATCCGAGGGGCAGCTCGCCTCGCCCATCGATCAGCCCATCACGGTCTTGAAGTCCGAACTCGACAGCCCCGAAATCTCGTCCAAGGCCTTTGAAAGCCTGCCCAGGCCCACGCCCGACGCGGGCGGCGGAGGAGGCGGGCAGGGGAGCCTGGGTGCGGGCAGTGGCGAAGGGTTCGGCATCGCCCGCTTCGGCAATGGTGGCGAGAACATCAAGGGGGTCCAGGTCAAGGTCGGTGATCCCCAGTTCACACTCATCTGGGACACCGAGGCTGACATCGACCTGCACGTCCTGGAGCCTGGGGGCGCCGAGATCTTCTGGGAGGTCCGCCACGGCAAGCGTGGCGGGGAACTCGACGTCGACGACGTCGACGGCTTCGGCCCCGAGAACGTCTACTGGATGACCGACAGCTCTGACGGCAGCAAGGTCAAGGGGCAGGGGCCTTCCGGCGAGTATCAGTGGTTTGTCCACTACTACGGAGGCTTCGGTGGCATCGCCAAGCCGACCAACTGGAAGGTCCGCGTCAAGCACGAGGGGAAGGTCGAGATCTTCCGTGGCCGACTCGCGAATGTCGGCCAGCGCAGCCGGGTCTACAGCCTCAAGGTCTCGCCAAGGGGAGGTATTCTCTCCGAACTCCTCAAGGGAGTCGACGAGGCCACCGGGTCCGAGCGGGCCGCGGACGACTTCGGCAAGGACAAGTTCGACCGCGATAAGTGAGCCCGCCGGTCACCCGGCGGAACAGGCCGCCGCTCCACCGGCCGGGCTCGCGGTCTCCGTCTTCGGGTCCCAGGCGATGACCGCCTTCTGACGATAGGCCATCACGCTCATGGCGATGGCCACGTTCACCTTGTATCCCAGCTCGACGGGGCAGTTCAGCGGAGTCCCTTCGCGGATCGCCCCGAAGAGATTGGCGAGGTGGACGCGCTCATTCATCGCGCCTCCGCCCTTCAGCGTGATCGTCTCCTTGTTCCGCCCCATGCCCGCTTGCGGCACGACCTTGGCCGTGTCTGTCTTGCGGTCGACGTAGATGGTCGCGTCGTGCCCGCCGATCAGCTCCGTCAGCGCGGTGTCATTAACCTGCGAGCCCAGGAGGGTCACGGTCGGGCCCCCGTCGTAGTCGGCGAACATGTGGAACAGGTCGGGGTTTTCGCGGTCGTCGGGCAGCCCCTGCGGCGTGGTCGAGTCCTTGCCGAAGACGTAAATCCCCCCCGCGGCCGTCACCTGCTTGGGGATGTCCACGCCCATCGCCTTGACCAGGAAGGCGAGCTGGTGGAAGAAGAGGTCGGTGGCCACGCCCCCGGAGTAGTCCCAATAGCAGCGGAACTGGAAGTACCGGGGCGCGTACCAATCTCGCTTGGGGGCGAGCCCAAACTTGTGGCCCAGGAACTGGTCCCAATCCAGGTCGGGGCCAGGCTTTGCATCGACGTCGTACTCGCCGTAATCCCGCCACTGGCCGGCGACATTGTTCCGCGTCAGGCTCGACTGTGCCAGCACCAGCTTGCCGATCCCGTTAGCCTTGATGCACTCGCGGATCTTGTCGGCCACTTCCAGACTGGTCCCCTGCACGCCGACTTGCAGCTTCTTGCCGGTGGATTTCACGACCTTGACCAGGTCTTTCGCCTGGTCGATCGTGTGGCACATCGGCTTCTCGAGGTAGACGTGCTTGCCCGCCAGCAGCGCCTCGCTGGCGATCTTGTGGTGCCAGTGATCTGGCGTGGCCACGACCACGACGTCAACGTCCTTGTCGTCGAGAATCTCGCGGTAATCCCGGGCCCCCCTGGCCTTTCCGCCATGCTGGGCGACAAGGTCGAGCCCCCGGTCGAGCCTCTTGGTGTAGATCTCTCCGATCCGACTCACCTCGACATTGTTCTCCCCCGTCTTGCTCCACTCGGCCAGGGGCTTGAGCAACTGAGCCCCCCGCGTCCCGACGCCGATCAGCCCGATCCTGATGCGTTCATTGGCACCCGCCCCGGCGGTGAAACCGCGTGCCGGCAGCAAGGCCGCGGCGCCCGCGGTGGCGAGGAACGTGCGTCGAGAGGTCGAGCTCGGATCGGTCATCGGAGTGGCTCCGGGCAGCGGAGGAGGGCGATGGGCGAGCGACGCGCCGCACCACAGGCTAATGGCTCGGACCCCGACGGGCAACCCCGCGAGCCGAACCGATTCTCCGACCGTTCTCCCACCCGGCCGACAGTAGGATTCGAAACGACGGCGGAGGTCGCCTTGCGGGACATATTCGGATTCGGCCGCGTTCGGCGTCGGATCTGTTGAGAAAAGGACGTCTAAATATTTTGGACAAAAATCCGGTGTCCGAATGGTGCCGGTGACGCTAATCTAAAAGAGCGACCCCTTCCGGACTAGGCATCCGATTGGGTGAAAAGTTCCCAAAGATATACGAATGATCGAGTAAGGCGTGCAGAAATGTGCCATCGCCTTGCTTTCGATGCGCCTATGGAGAATTAAGCCTGACTTAAGAAGAGGAAGACTAAAGGTTTAGGTGAAACTGTTGAATCGCCGGACCGCATTAGCCCCACCTTTCGTTCCCCAGGTTCCCACCATGTCGGCCTCCCCCCTTAACGACCACTTGTCTGCAACGCCCTAGGGACGGCTCGGTACCGCTGCGTAGGCGTGTGCTCGATGTCACTCCTGTTCAGGACGTCGCCTCGAAAACGCAAGGATGTCATCCGTGCGACCTCGCAGAGCATTCACGCTGATCGAACTTCTCGTCGTCATCTCCATCATCGCAGTCCTGATCGCCCTGCTGCTGCCCGCCGTGCAGAGCGCCCGGGAGGCGGCCAGGCGTGCCCAGTGCACCAACAATCTCAAGCAGTTGGGCCTGGCCACCCACAATTACCTCTCCCAGCAGAATTGCCTCCCCCCGCTCATCCAGAACATGTCAAACGCCTATAACGCGGCCACCTCCAGCGGAGACCCCTGGCCGCTCGACTGGACGGCGTCGCTGCTCTCGCAGATGGAGCAGACGGTCATGGCCAATTCCTTGAATTGGTCCGTCCACGGCGGCAACGGCAGCCTGACGTATGGGATGAACACGACAGTTCTCTTCACCAAGCTCGGCACCATGATGTGTCCGTCCGAGGATCAGAAAGTCCCGACGATCCAGGCCGGCTGGAAGAACTATCGCGGGAACATCGGCGGCCCCTCGCCCATGAATATGTGGTCCGGCACGATGGTCTGCTTCAAGAGCGACCCGCAAGGCTTCGGCAGCACGACCGCGGGCCAGAACAACAGCAACAACTCGTCGTTCGGCGTCGAGGGAATTGCCGATGGCACCTCGAACACGGCGCTCTTCAGCGAGACCCTGATGGGCTCGGGACCCCCGGCGGGTAGCGTCACGCTCGGCACGACCAAGCGGAAGTCGACCTACCTCTTCGTCAGTGGGCTGAACCAGGCCGTCGACCAGGGGATCAACGGAAGCGCCGCGGCCTTGCTGTTCGTGAACACTTGCAAGAATTTGCCCGGGACGACCCCCGCCAAGGCGTCCGGCGGTGGACTGGCCCCCGCGTCGGGTAATGTCTGGATCTCCGGAAACGCCAACTCGGGACTCATGTGGGACGCATACAACCACTGGATGCCCCCGAACTCCGCCGGATGCTACAACGCGGCCGACGGGAACACCGAGCAGTGGGGCAACATCAATGACGCCCAGCCCCCGAGCAGCAACCATCCCGGTGGCGTGAACATGGCCATGGCCGACGGCTCGGTCAAGTTCATCAAGGACACCGTGAGCGTCCCGACGTGGTGGGCCCTGGGCACCCGCGCCGGCGGCGAGATTCTCAGCTCCGACTCTTACTGATCCGGAAGCGTTGTCGAGGCCGTCAAGACTCGGGGAGGGATGCCACGTCCGCGTGCATCCCTCCCCGATGGGCGTCTCTCGGTTTCCCCAGCCTTCAACCCGACCTTTCCTGCCACGCTCCGCCATGCCCTGGCCAGGTCACGCCGGGCGGGTGGTGTGATCAAGGATTACGAGAGGAGATCACGAGCGATGAGGAAGACTCGCCTAGCCGTCATCGGGGCATTTCTGTGCAGCTTCGTCATCGGCTGCGGGGGCTCCAGCGGTGTTGCCGACACGTCTCCGATTCCGAAATCTCCTTACGCCCCCACGGAAGATCAGTGGGCTGCGATGAGGGGAGGCATCTCGAAGGCCTCCAAAAAGGCCCCCTCGCCAACTGCGGCAAAAGGCAGCCGGAGATAAAGTGCGGGACGAGAGTCGCCCGCCCGTATCTCGACGGACCCGAACAGCACGATCTCAATCGAGGTTAACGAGGCAAGGCAGCCACGCATGCACTCCATCCGGCGGAAATGGCTGATTGGTGGCGTCCTTGCCTCGCTCTGTCTCGCGGTTTCCTCGAGCTTCGCCTGGCTTGCTCGAAATCGCGAAGGTCCAACCGAGCTGCTCGCGAGGGCCCAGGCCGACTTCCAGGCCGGACGGTTCGCATCCGCCAAGCTCGCGCTCGATCGGCTCGCCCTCCTCCGCGAGCCGACCCCGATGGACCGCCTGGCGCGGGCCGAGGTGGCCCAGGGATCGGGTCATCCCGACGAGGCCCTGGCCGATCTTGCCCGCATTCCCGGAGGCGACGGCCTCGCCCCGATCGCCCGGACGATGGCCGGCCGGATTGAGCTGAAACGCGGCCGCGTCCGGGCTGCGGAATCCCAGTTCCTCGCCGCCCTGGCGGTCGCCCCGGGTGAGATTCAGGCCCATCGCGAGCTGGCCTATGTTTACAACGTTCAGCATCGCCGGGCCGAGTTCGACCGCGCGATGGAGACCCTCTCGGGGCTGAACGCCCTGTCCTTCGAGCACCTGCTCCACTGGGGGAAGACCCGAAATGCGGTCTGGAATCCGAAGGACGACAACGAGGCCCTGAAGCGGTTCCTCGCGGCCGACCCCGACGATCGGCAGTCGAGGATGACGCTGGCCGACGGCTATCGCCAGATGGGCCAGCTCGATCTGGCCGACGAGACCCTCGCCCCATTGCCCGACTCCGACCTCGATGTCCTGGCGCTGCGAGCGCAGGTGGCGCTGGAGCGTGGTGACCGCGAGCGGACCAAGCGTCTCCTCGCGGGCGGCCCCGATGACCAGCCGGACCTGGCCCGGGTTCGAGGCAAGCTAGCCCTGGCCGAGGGGAAACCAGCCGAGGCAGCCCGCTCGCTCCGGATCGCGCTCGCCTCGGAACCCGACGACCGCGCCACCCTCTTCGCCCTGGCGACGGCCCTTCGTTCCTCGGGCGATGCGGAGCGTGCGAAGCGATATCAGGAGGCCGCCAGGCGCCACGACGCCCTGACTCCGCTGATCGCGGGGGCCTCGGCCGAGGCGTGGGCGAAGGATCCCAAACTCGCCGCCCGCCTGGCCGTCGCCTGCGAAGCCGCGGGCCGTACCGCCGAGGCCCGCGCCTGGTATCGCCTGGCCATCGCCCGCGACCCCCTCGACGACGTCGCCCAGAAGGGGCTCTATCGCCTCACCCGGCCCGTCGAAGCGAAGCACGCCGATTCTCGGAACAAGCCGGCGGCCTGAACGCCTCGCCGTCAGTTCGCCCGGTCGACGCCCCCGATGCTCGCTTGCCCGGCCCTCGCGCGGTGACTATGCTCCAGTCCCGCTTCGAGTTAACCGCCGAGGAGCCTGCCCGATGGCCACTGAGAAGCCCGTCCGCGTCGCGATCATCGGCCTTGGGTTCGGGGCCGAGTTCATCCCGATCTATCAGAACTACCCCGGCGCCGAGATGTCCGCCATCTGCCGCCGCTCGCAGGCCGATCTCGATGAATGTGGCGACCGCTGGAAGATCGCCAAGCGGTTCACCCGCTTCGAGGACGTGCTGGCCGACCCCGAGATCGATGCCGTCCACATCAACTCCCCCATCAAGGACCACGCCGCCCAGAGCGTCGCCGCCTTGAAGGCCGGCAAGCACGTCGCCTGCACCGTGCCGATGGGCACGTCGGTCGAGGAATGCCGCCAGGTCGTCGAGGCCCAGCGGGCCAGCGGCAAGGTCTACATGATGATGGAGACTGTCGTCTACAGCCGCGAATATCTCTTCGTCAAGAAGCTGTACGACGGCGGCGAGTTGGGCAGGCTCCAGTTCCTCCGCGGCTCTCACCAGCAAGACATGGAAGGCTGGCCCGGCTACTGGGAAGGCCTGCCGCCGATGCACTACGCCACCCATTGCGTCAGCCCCTGCCTGGCCATCGTCGGCAAGCACGCCGAGCACGTCGTCTGCCACGGCTCGGGACGCATCGACGAGAAGCTCATCCCCAAGTACGGCAGCCCGTTCGCGATCGAGACCGCCACCTTCAAGTTCCGCGACTCCGACCTCTGCGCCGAGGTTACCCGAAGCCTCTTCAATGTCGCGAGGCAGTACCGCGAGAGCTTCGACGCCTACGGCGACACCAAGTCGTTCGAGTGGCAACAGGTTGAGGGCGAGGAGCCCGTCATCCATACCCGGAGCCTGCCCGAGCCCGAGATTCCCACACGCGTCCCCGTCCCCGACTTCGCCGACTTGCTCCCCGGACCCATCCAGAAGTTCACGACCAAAGGGGTCTACTCCTCCGACGACGAGCAGCACCTTTCCTTCACCCAGGGCGGAGGCCACGGCGGCTCGCACCCCCACCTCGTCCACGCCTGGCTCAGCGCCATCAAGGGCGACCGCCCGGCCCTGCCCGACGCCGAGACCTCGGCCAACTGGACCATGGTCGGCATCCTCGCCCACGAGTCCGCGATGAAGAATGGCGAGAAGATCGCCATCCCCACGTTCTAATCCGCCCGATCGATTCAGCGCATGCCACCCACTGGGCTCCGGGTGGCATGCGCTCGACGGAATATGGGAAGAGTCGAATGCCTGGCGAGCTCGGACGGAACCGAAGTGGCTCAGCCTGAATCTCGGGCCGCCGCATCCATTTCACGGACCGCACGCAAAGCCTCTGCCGGGTCGCTCTTGGGGCTCAGTTCCAACCCGATCGGTCCTCGGTAGCCGGTCTCGTGGATCGCACGCAGGACGTTGGCGTAGTGGATCTCGCCGGTGCCGGGCTCGTGCCGGCCGGGGTGGTCGGCGATCTGGTAATAGCCGATCACATCCTTGTACTTGCGGATGTTGCCGATCAGGTTCCCCTCGCTGATCTGCTGATGGTAGACGTCGAACAGGATCTTCACCGCGGGCGAGCCGACGGCGTGCATAATCGCCGCGGCATGTTCCGAGGTGACCACATGCTGCTTCGGGTGGTCGACCAGCACGTTCAGGGGTTCCAGGATCAAGGTGACGCCCGCCGCCTCCGCGATCGGTGCCGCCTCCTTCAAGGACTCGATGACGGCCGCCGTCTGCGCTGGGCGACCGACCCCCGCGGGCTCCTCGCCGGCCACCACGGTCAGCAATTTGACGCCCAGGGATTTGGCGATCGGGATTGCCGCCCGCACGTCATCCAGGAACTCCCCCCTGCGCTTCGGGTCGGCAATGCCCCGATCGAACGACCGCGGCGATGCCGTGAACTGCACGGGTGTCAGCCCGAGCTCGCGGTTCAGGTCGGCGATCAGGGCGATGTCCTTGTTCCGCCAGGGCCAGAACTCGTAATGCGTGAACCCGGCCTTGGCGACCTCTCGCAGACGATCCGGGAATGGCAGGTTCGTCCAGAACATCTCGACATTCACCGCATACGTCAGCCACGTTGTCGTGGCCTTCGATCCGGCCTGCGCATGGGCCGACGCGACTGCGGCCGGGCCGAGGCCCAGCGTCCCGATCGTCAACGCGTGGAACTTCCTGCGGCTGAGCATCGGCGAACCCCGGTGGAAGAATCATGGGGAGAGCTTGCGGTGGCGACCGCGATGCCCCGACACTAACCTGGGCGACTTGCCCCGTCCAATGAAACGACGCCGCGACTCAAACCGTGGCTGGCCGCACGGAATTGCTCCCATGAAAATCACCTGGTACGGCCACGCCGCCTTCCGCATCGAAACCCAAGGGGTCGCCCTGATCCTCGACCCCTACCGCTCACCCGATTCCGGCGGGTACGCCCCGATCAATGACCCGGCCGACGTTGTGGTCGTCAGCCATGAGAACGACCGCTATCACAGCCATCTCGGCCAGATCCAGGCCCCGTTCGAGGTCGTCAGGGCCCTGGAACTCCCACCCGAGGGCCGCGAATTTCGAGGCATCCGGTTCCGGGCTGTGCACGTCTTCGAGACCCCCGAACGAAAGCCCGAAGACGAGGTGACGATCGTCCACTTTCGGGCCGAGGGGTTGCACGTCGCCTTTCTCGGTGACTTGGGCCACGCGCTGACCGAGGACGAGCTTGAGCCGATTCGCGGGGCTGACATCCTGATCGTCGCGGCGGGGGGACCGCCGACGATCGACTTCCCCGAGATCCCCGCCTTGATCGCCGCGATCGGCCCGTGCATCGTCATCCCGATGCACTACCTCACCCCGCTCATCAACCTCAAAATCCAGCCCGTCGAGCGGTTCTACGAGGCATTGCCGCACTTGCCGGTCGATCGTATTGAGGCCGACTCGTACGAAGTCCGCAGCGAGACAATCCCGCCAACCTGCCGGATCGTCTCACTGCGCCACGTTCGCTAACGCCTTATCGGGATTCGTTCATCGGCAGCGCCGAGATCTCGACGGTCGGCGCGGGGCCGCCGGTAGGAGACTCCGCGGTCAGCAGGGTCCCGGGGCTGGCGTTTGCGGTCCGTACGTAGGCCAGCAGCACCCCTCGGCCCAGCCGCGGGGAGTAGGCCGACGACGTGACTGTGCCCACGGGCTTGCCGTCGAGCGTCAGCGGGGTGCCTGCGACCGGAAGCTCCCCGCTGACCAGGCCGCCCCGGAGGATTTTGTTGACGTGCCCCATGGCGTCGAGTCTGGCGACGGTCTCCTGTCCCAGGTAGCACCCCTTCACGAAGCTGATCGCCCGGTCGTCGCGATCCAGCTCCTGGGGCAGGTTCTCCGGCTTCACCTCTCGCCCCACCTCGGGTGTCCCCGCCTCGATCCGCAGAGCCTCGAACACGTCGGGATCGACCCGTGCAAGGCCCGACTTCTCCATTCGGGCCATCAACTCGTCACGAGACTCGGCCGGCCCGATCAGGGTCAGCCCCGGGAGGCCGGTCGGCGACTCGCGGACGACGAGGAATCCCGGGAACGTCTGGCTGGCGACGTGGTCGTATTCCCCCACGCCGGAAGACTCGATCCCGAGGAACTGGCCGGACTCGCCCAGGTCATCGCCGAACAGGTGGAACTCGCACGTCGAGCCGCTGACATCGTCGATGGAGACGTCGTCGAACACCCCGTATTTCCTCAGATGGGCGAGCACAGGGGGGAGCCCCTCGACCGCTGTGCGCAGCACGATCCGATCCTCCAGGGCGAGCAGCGTGACGTACCCAAGCGTCTTGCCCTGGGGGCTCGTCACGAAGCTTTCCTGCCCCTTGCCTGCTCCAAGTTTTTTGACCTCGTTGGTCGTCAGGTTATGCAGGAATTTCAGGCGATCGGGCCCGCCGATATTCACCCTGCCCCGAGCCGAACGGTCCACGAACCCGCCGGCACTTGTATCCCTCGATTTCACGCTGTCGGTCATCACGGCCTCGTCTTCATTCTTGGTCAAACAGGCAGGAGATCGCTTCGTCTGGTGTCAATCGGGGCTCGACGGTCTCGCCCAGGGAGCATCGGGAATCATCGCTCGAAAGCGAAGACGCAGTTCCGTTCCACTTTTAGATCAACGGCGAACCCTGAAGTTCGGCGACGCTCGATTCTTGGCCCGGCGAAGGCCGCGATGCAGCACCCAGTCGTGCGGCGATCGCGGCCCTCCGATTCGATCGGTGCCGGCGGACCTCATTTTCCGGAGGGGCGTTTTTCAGTCGCTGCCGAGGTGCTGCTTCATCTTCTGCACCGCTTGGTCTACGCTGAAACTTGGTGCCCTCTGTCGTGGAGGGAAATCCTTGAACGTCTCCAGGAACCTGACCGTGGCCGTCTGAGCGGCCAAGATCAGATAGGGCTGCGAGAGCAGCCAGTCGTAGTAGGTGTTTGACGTGACGTCGGCCCGCTCATAGGGGTCGGCTCGCAGGTCGAACAGCTTAGGAAGACGCAGAGGAGTGAAGGGCTCGGCCCAGACGCGCAAGGTCCCGGTTGCCCTCTGCTCCATGAACACGACTTTCCAGTTCTCGACGCGCAGGGAGACGAGATCTCCGTCGTCATTGAAGTAGAAGAATCCGCGCCTCGTGCTCTTCTCGGCCTGCCCGCTCAGATAGGCCGACTGGTCGTAGCCGTCGATATGAACCTTGTAGGTCGTGCCTGACGCTTCGTGGCCATTCTTGAGCTTTTCCTTGATGTCAGGCTCTCCGGCCGCGGCGAGCAACGTCGGCAGCCAGTCGTGACCGCTGACGATCTCGTTTGAGACCGACCCAGCTTTGATCTTGCCAGGCCAGCGAATCACGCACGGGACCCGGAACGCCCCCTCCCAATTGGAATTCTTCTCGTTGCGGAACGGGGTCATCGCCGCGTCGGGCCATGAGTTCATATGCGGGCCGTTGTCGGTCGTGTAGAGAACGATCGTATCGTCCGCGATGCCCAGGTCGTCCAGGGCCTTGAGGAGCTTGCCGACATGTCCGTCGTGCTCGACCATGCCGTCGGCATACTCGGTCCGCGCGGTCAGGCCTGGGGGGCTGCGGCGGTCGGCCGCGACGTGGGTGCGGAAGTGCATCCGGGTGCTGTTGAACCAGCAGAAGAACGGCTTGCCCGCCGAAGTTTGCCGCTTGAGGTAGTCAACCGCCGCGTCCGATGTCTCGTCGTCGATCGTCTCCATCCGCTTCTTCGTCAGCGCGCCGGTGTCCTCGATCGTCTGCTTGCCGACCCTGCCCCATCGAGGCTGATCGGTCGGGTCGTCCACGTCGGTGGCCTTGCACTTCAGCACGCCTCGGGGCCCGAACATCTCCTTGAACTTCGGGTCGCGCGGGTAGGTCCGCTGCTCAGGCTCCTCCTCGGCATTCAGGTGGTACAGGTTGCCGAAGAATTCATCGAATCCGTGCACCGTGGGAAGATACTCATTGAGGTCTCCCAGGTGATTCTTGCCGAATTGCCCCGTTGCGTAACCGAGCGGCTTGAGTAACTCGGCGATCGTCGGGTCCTCCTTTTTCAACCCGACGGGCGACCCAGGGACCCCGACCTTGCTCAGGCCGGTCCGGAAGGTACATTGGCCTGTGAGGAACGACGATCGGCCTGCGGTGCAGCTCTGCTCTGCGTAGTAATCGGTGAAGATCATCCCTTCCCTGGCGATCCGGTCGATGTTTGGCGTTCGGTAGCCCATGAGGCCCATCGTGTAGGCGCTGATATTCGCCTGGCCAATATCATCGCCGAAGATAACCAGGATGTTCGGCTTCTTGCCCGCCTGGGAGGCCTTGGAGGCGGCGGCTTCGTTCCGTCGAGCCAAGGCCAGCAACGGCGCATCGGGCAACTCGCCATGACGCTTCGGCGTGCCCTCGCTTGCGGCCAATTCCGCCGAGGGCAAACCCCGACCTTCCCCGGGGGCGGCCTCGAGGGTCGAGAGTGTTAACAGGGAGCCGATCGCCACCAGGGCGAAGGCCTGCGTCATTCGGTATGTCCGGGACATAAAAGATCTCCAGGGTCGGCGGCTCCATCGCACGGTCAATACCGGCGGGCGAATCCTCTCTACTGCAAACACGTCGCGGTCTTGAAGAAGGACGAATTCGCAAGTCTAAATGCGATAGGAGTGGTCAAGCCTGCATCACCCGTTCAGAACCACTGAAATGAAGGTCGGTCGCTTTCTTGCTCCGTTCCTGTCAGGCTGAGCACGATGACCGGGCCGAGCCGGCCGTATTCTAGCCATCGAAGAGCTCGGTCGGTGAATCTTTCCCGCAGATCCGACCCGGGCCGGTGGTCTGAGGAGAGGGACGAGCAATCGAGCGATTGCACTTCTCCTTTGAATCCCCAAGCGGCACCATTCTCTCGGCAAAGTCCGGTCATGGTCGATCCGGGCCGCCGCCAAGCCTGAAGGTCGATCTCGCCTCGCACACGTTCTAAACTCTTCGTCTCCATTCCTCGCCGCGCTCGGCGACGAAGCGACGAGCCCGTTCCGCTGCGACACTCTCCGGTCCGGAAACGATCGGGCAGACCGCCGCGACAAGGTGCCAACCATGATGACCGCAACCATTCGCCAGAATCTCGGATCCATGGAAAAGTCTCGCATCAAGGGCGGGGGATCTCGTTCCGTGAGGTTTCTGCTGAGACTTCTCGTGATGTGTGCTGCGTTCTGCTCTCAGCCGGGCGTCGCCACCGCGGCCGGGATCAGGGCTGGCGTTGCGAAGGTGGATATCACGAGCACCGTCGCCGGGCCGATCAACGACCGCCTCTACGCCAGGGCACTCGTGCTGAAGGATGACCTGACGACGGCGGTGATCATCACCGTCGACGCGGTCGCCATCGGCGAGATCGGCCATATCGGCAATAACTACCTTCCCGAGGTCCGCTCGAAGCTGGAGAAGACGTTGGGCATCAAGCCCGAGGGAGTGCTCATCAATGCGAGTCACTGCCACGGCGTGGTCTGCGCGGATGTCGCCGAGCGGACCGTTCGGGCGGTCGAGGAAGCCTCGAAGGCGATGGTCCCCGTCAAGGTCGGCGCCGGTGCGGGCCACGAAGACCGCATCATGGAGAATCGCAGGCTGACGCTGAAGAATGGCAAGGAAGCTGACGTCCGCCATGCGTATTCGCTCCCGCCCGATGAACTCGTCACCGGGGTCGGCCCGGTCGACCCGGAGATTGGCCTCCTGCGACTGGAAAGGGAAGACGGGCGCACCCTGGCTATCGTCTACAACTTCGCCTGCCATCCAATCCAAGGTGTACCGAGTGGAGGGATCACCGCCGACCTCACGGGGTTTGCCTCCAGTGTGATCGAGGCCAATCTCAGCGACGGAACAGTCGCCCTGTTCCTTCAAGGGTGCGGAGGCGACATCAATCCCGTCTCCTATAAAGCCGTCGACCACCCGCGCAACGCCGAGCCCCTCGGGAACATGCTGGGCCTCAGCACCTTGCACGCATCGAAGACAATCCGCTGCGTCCCGGAGAGTCGCCTGAAGATCTTCCGCGAGATTGTCTCGCTGCCACGGGCCGATCTCGCGCAACCTATCGCGGCCAGGGAGGCCGAGCTTCAGGATCTGCTCCAATCCCTGAAGGGCACGAGCTTGAACTTGAAATCGTTCATCCCGCTCGTCGTGAAATACGAGGGTTCGGGCCAGTCTCCTTCAGCCGCCTCGCACCGCTATCTGTCCGAGAAAGCGGCAGGCCGGGATGATCTGACGAGACTCGACGCGGAGAACCGCGCGAACATGAACGATTATCGCGAGAATATTCACATCATGGAGCAAATGACGAGGACGAAAACGAATCTGGCCCTGCTGAAGAAGCATCAGGCGGACAACCTGGCGGCAGGCAGTCGGACGATCGAAGTCGAGGTAATGGGCCTCAGGATCGGCGATTTCGTGCTCGTCACATTTCCAGGGGAGTTGACCGTACGGACCGGCCTCGACATCAAGGAGAGGTCTCCGCACGACCTGACATTCATCGCGGGTTATACCAACGGATATCTCTATTATGCGCCGACTGCGGACCAGCTCAGGAACGTGGGCGGGGCCCAGGAGGATAGCGATTGCATCCTCGCGCCCGAATGGCAGCAGCGCTTCGAGAAGAGTGTGGCGGATCTCCTCAAGAAGCTCTGAGCCCCCCGGCCCATGTTCGAGCCAGGCCTGACGCGGAAGATCACGAGTTCATGGCGAGACTGAATCCCGACGACGCGTCGCTGGGGGCGGTGGAGATGGGGGCTGCGGTGATCTGTCGCAGGTGACGGCGTTGGTCAACGCGTCCGCACACTTTCCAGGTCATCTCGGACCGCAAGAACCTGTCTACGCCCCTGGTCTGTTCGACATCGAGGAGTCGGCCATCCCGAGTTCGACCGTCCGGGGCTCCCCGAACACGCCCCTGAGGCGTTCCTCGTCGCTGAACGCCCCAAGCGGTCGGAAACTGCGAAGACGCATCCGCGACGACTTCGCAATTCAGCGTCAAACGGCAAGGGGAGGATGAATCACCCTGAGTTCTCTGGGCGTAAACTTGAACGGTAGACACCGCCGCTTGATCGCCACCATCCAGGTGACGGCGGACACGGCCCGGCGACCTGGTGTCCCCAATGTCCTCGCTCTGAAGGACCTCAACGCCTCGCGGCAGTTGCAAGCCCAGGGGATGGCCGACTTCGACGTACTCCTGATCGCGCGGAGTCGTGGTGGTCGCATTGCGACCGTTCATCTTGTTGCTCGAGAGAGGACGAAGTCTGTGCCCATGAGTTGCCTCTCGGTCAACTCGGAAGTGGGCCGACAGGCAATAAAAAAGGCCCGGCGAATCCCTGAAGGATTCGCCGGGCCTCGACACTTCATCGGTCGTCTGGAAGAATCCATCACCCTGGATCGTGACCCAGAGGGATTCTTCAGTCTATTACTCCAAGAAGTTTTGCAACGACTTGCGAGATAACAACTTCATGGGCGATACAGGATTCGAACCTGTGACCCCCAGCGTGTCGAGCTGGTGCTCTAGCCAACTGAGCTAATCGCCCTCATCAAGAGAGTCGAAGTTTATTGGATCGGGGGGCCTTGGTCAAGGTCAATCGCGCTGGATTCCGCGGCTGAACGGTCCAGGTTTTCGGAGCAGCCGTGGCCCACCACTTGGCTACGATACCGAGCACGCCCGTCGATCCGGAGGGTTGCGAACCGATGCTCCGCGGAATGATCCGTTCCCAAGGTCAGTTCGCAATTTCGACTCGTGAAGGCGAGTTCGATCGCCTCGTCCTCGCCCGCAGGGAGGGCGGATGTGGTCGAGGGACTCGTCGGAACGGTGCAATTTCGGCGAACCTGGCCGCTTGATTTGTGTCGGCTAGGAGTTGAGATCGACCTGGCAACTGCTGAATCGAGCGATGTCAAGTGAGGCTCGGCGCGAATTTTGCTCTTGACCTCTTCACTCACCTCGATCGACTACCTTGAGCTTAACTCGATTTGTTTGCGTCAGTCTGCCTCGACGCGCCCGGACTCTGGCCTCCGTTGGAACGGATACAACGGCCAGGCTCCGGAATAGCGGCGCTCGCATGGGAGGCTCAACATGCGCCCGCACACGATTTTCGCGATCCTGATTCCCCTGGTCGTCGGTTGTGGAACGACGAAAGGGGTGCGTTACGTCTACCAAGACAAAGACTTCGGCGTTGTCGCCATCCCGGAGAACACCGACCACTGGCCGACCAAATATCGGAGCCAGGCGGACAAGCTCATGGATACTCACTTCCCGGGTGGACATGAGATCGTTCGTGCCGAGGAGGTCGTCGAGGGGTCGCGTCTGTTGACGGTCCAGGGGTCGAATGTTGCCGAGCTGGCGCCACAGCTACCGGTTGACTTGCTCAAAGTTGCCAAGCTTGGCCATACAAATAGTCGCAGCCAGGCCGATTCTTTGAAAATTAAGGAGGCCCGGATTATCTACCGGCGGTCGGCACGACCTGTCTATTCCGAACCGTTTGCCGATCAGGCCGAAGCTTCACCTACGCAGTACATCGACCCCAACGCGGCCGAACGTAAAAAGGGCGTTGAAAAAGTCGTCGCCGCGGAGGAGTTGAAGAAACCTCTCGAACTGACGGCGAACGACGCGCAGAAGCCCGCCTCCCCTGGTCCCTCCAAAGTCGGTGATTGAGAGAGGCTGGCAGGTGTCGGCTCAGCGCGTCACGCCGTCGACTTGGCCGAGTCGATTGAGAATATCCTGGAGCCATGGTCCGGGCGGAATTCGAGGCTCGTCCTCCGTTCCTCGATTTGGCGCGAACCGAAACTGGTCATGCTCGGCCAGCCAGGCGATGAGCATGCGACTCAAGTCGTCGCCGAGAATCGCCGCCAGCTCCGTGCTGGCGGCGATTTCCTCGGTGGTCCTCGCCGACCAGCCGGCCCCGAAGCGCGTCACCAACGCGTTTCGTACTCGTGCGACCAGCTCGTGCGTGAGTTCGCCTTCAACGTCCTGCGATTGCCTGATCGAAGGGGCGGCTGCGCGTCTTGGTTCGTGCCGGCGACGGCGGAACCACCAGATCGAGGCGAATGCCGCGATGGCCAGGGCGGCCGAGACGCCCCAAAGGGGCAAGGTCCGCGCGGCGGGGTAGCCTTCGAGGCCGGGCAGGGGGCGAGGTGGGATGAGAATTCCGGGTTGGTTCATGGGAGATTGCGGAAGAGTCGGAGCAGGGCCACGAGAGGTTCGTGACGGGTATCGACCTCGGTGCCGAGCACTCCGGAGGAGCGACACCAGCGGGTGAAGGCGGTTTGCCGCTGCGTTGCCCCGTGAGAATAGCGGGCTGAGGCACGCGTGGAGGCAGTGTCACGGACGATTGATGCGCCGCTCTCTGCGTCCGTGACTGAGAGCAGGCCTGTTTGGGGAATCTCCCGTTCCAGGGGCGCCACGAATCGGAGCGCCCGCACCTGATGCCTCGACGCGATCTTGCCCCAGGCGATCGGGTCGGGGAGGTCGAGGAAATCGCTCAGGACGACGATCAAGGAACGTCGCTCCAGGCGCGCGAGGCGTTCGATTGCCGCGTTCAGGTTCGTCTTCTGGCCGGAGCACGGGGCGAGGACGAGCAGCCTGAGGAGCCTGGAGAGATGAGGAACACCCCCGCCGGGCGGAAGTTCGTGCTCGATCCGATCGCCAACCAGCAGCAACCCGACCCGGTCCTGGTTCCGCAAGGCGGCCGTCGCCAGGAGCGCCGCGCATTGCATGGCTCGGTCGGCCTTGCGGGCCCGCGGTGGGCCGAATCCCAGGCTCGCCGAGATGTCGGCGACGATCCAGAGCGTCAGGGCCCGTTCCTCGATGTAGGAACGGACATAAGGCCTTCCCTGGCGGGCGGTCACGTTCCAGTCAAGGTGGCGGACGTCGTCTCCCGGCTCGTAAGGCTTGAGCTCGGAGAAGGTCAGGCCCGAGCCCGGCCGGCTGCCGAGATAAGCCCCGGAGAGTTGGGCCAGGTCGCCGGGTCGAGCCCTGAAACGGAGGCGCCGGACCTGGCGGAGCAAGGCCGCGGCCTGGCTCGGGAACTCATTGCGGGTCGACGGGGCCATCTCATCGAGCTTGCGCCGTCGCTTCCACCAGGCCGCCAGACGAGCCATCACCGGACGGTCTCGGGCACGCGCACGTTGTCGAGGAACGTGGCGGCGGCCTCGGGGGGAACGGGGTTGATGTAGAACCCGGTGCCCCACTCGAACCCGGCGATGTTCGTCAGCCTGGGGATGATCTCGATGTGCCAATGATAGTGCGGCAAGTCGCCGTGGTCGAACGGACCTGTGTGGATGATGTAATTGTAGGCCGGCTTGTCGAGTCCGACCTCCAGCTTGTTGAGCACCGACTTCAGCACAGTCCCAAGGTCGTCGACGGCCGATTTGGTGATGTTTTCGAAGTGACTTGAATGGGCCTTGGGGACGATCCAGGTCTCGAATGGGAAGCGGCTGGCATAGGGGCAGAAGACCGAGAAGTGCGGCGTGTCCAGGACGATCCGCTTCTGCTGGGTGGATTCCTGGAGGATCATGTCGCAATAGATGCAGCGTCCCCGGTAGTTGAAAAACTCCAGGGAGCCCATCATCTCTTCCCAGACGGTGACCGGGACGACCGGCAGCACGATGAGCTGGCTATGGGTGTGCTCCAGGCTGGCCCCCGCGGCCGCCCCGACGTTCTTGAACAACATCCCGTGCAGGAACCGTTGGTCTCTCTTGAGGTCGACCATGCGGTCGCGGTAGGCCCAGATGACCTCGCGGATCGCCTCTTCCGGCAACTCGCCCATGCTGACGTGATGCCTGGGGCTCTCGATGATCACCTCGTGCGCCCCGACTCCTGCCATCATGTCGTACATGCCATCGCCGCGCTTATCCAGGTCTCCCTCGATCTTCAGGGCGGGAAACTTGTTAGGGGTGACCCGGACACGCCAGCCGGGATGATTGGGCAGCGTTCCTCGTTCGCGGTACGCCAGGACCTCGGCGGGCGTCTGTGCCTCGTTGCCCTCGCAGAACGGACAGTTGTCACCGTCGAGCTGCTGGTGAGCGGCCGACTTGTAGTCGTGGGGACGCTTGGCCCGTTCGATCGCGATGATGACCCAGCGTCCCAGGATCGGATCTTTGCGGAGCTCGGGCATGCGTGCACAATCCCCAGACAACTTGGCGACCGGCTGAATCGCGCGTTCCGCATCGATCATCGTCGGGCGATCGCCCCGACGCAACCGAGTCAGATGACCTCGGCCGGGGAGACTCGACGATGCTCGACGACCTCCCGGTAGAGGGCGACGTATTCGCGGGCGCTCTGATTCCAGGAGGAGTCCCGCGCCATTCCCGCTCGGACCATCGACATCCAGGCGCCCCGGTCGCGAAAGAGCCTCGTCGCCCTCTCGATCGCGCCCATCAGGGCCTGCGGGGTCGGTTCGTCGAAGGTGACCCCGGTCGCTGTCCTCAAGGCCAGGTTCTCCGGGGTTGCGTCGACCACTGTGTCGGCCAGGCCGCCGGTCTTGTGAACGATCGGCACGGTACCGTAGGCCTGGCTATAGAGCTGGTTCAGGCCGCATGGCTCGTACAAGCTGGGCATCAGGAACAGATCGGCGCCCGCCTCGATCTGGTGTGCCAGCGAGTTCGAAAACTCGAGGAAGACGCGCAGCTTCCCCGAATACCGATGCGCCAGGCGATCGAGGGCCTCGTGGTAGCGCGGGCTCCCTTCGCCGAGGATGACAACCTGCACGTCTCCTTGAAGGTGTTGCTCGGCCACCTCGAGCAACAGGTCCCAGCCCTTCTGGCTGTCGAGGCGGCCGATCTGCGCGAACAGCGGGACATCGGGAAATTCGGTCAGGCTGGCCCGACGCTGGAGCTGGGCTTTGCACTCCGCCTTGCCGATGGCGACGCTCTCGATGTCGTACTTCGCGGCGAGTACAGGGTCGATGCGAGGGTTCCAGACGTCTGTGTCGATGCCGTTGACGATCCCTCGGAGGTCGGCCCCGCGTTGCTGGAGCAGACCTTCCAGGCCGCAGCCGAAGGCCGGGGTCTGGATTTCTCGGGCGTAGGTCGGGCTGACTGTGCTGACGAGATCCGCGAAGACGATGCCCGCCTTCAGAAAGTTAAGCTGGCCGTGGTGCTCGAGCTGCCGGAAGTTGAACAGGCCCCAATCGAGGCCCGTCAATGGCAGGTCCCAATGCCAGAACCATCCCTGATAGGCGAGGTTGTGGATCGTCATCAGCGTGCCGGCCCGGCCGAGTCTCAAGTCGGCGCGGTAAAGCTCATCGAGATAGACCGGGATCAGTCCGGTCTGCCAGTCGTTGCAGTGGAAGACGTCGACATCGAGGTTCAGGAGGCGGACAGTCTCCAGCACAGCCCGGCAGAAGAAGACGAACCGGGCGCAGTTGTCGCCATAATCGACGCCGTCCGTCTGATAGAGCTGTGGCCGGTCGAAGTATTCGGGCTGGTCGATGAGATAAGCGACGACATCCGTGCCGGGAAGCCTCACGAGGAAGACCGAACCCTGGATGATCCGTGGTCCGACGGGAATGTCCAGCCTCAGGCCCGTGTCTTCGAGTTGCAGGCCCGATTGGCGGCTGGACCGGTGGAGTGGGGCGAAGAGACTGGCCCTATGCCCGATCGCGTTGAGCGCGCGGGGGAGCGAGCCTGCGACATCCGCGAGTCCGCCCGTCTTGGAGAACGGGACCGCCTCCGAGGCGACGATCGCGATGTGGAGTGGAGAGTCCTCGCCTGCTCGTCGCATAACCGTCTCGTCAACTGCGTCGATGGCCGTCCGTGGGCCGGCGTCGCGCGACCGTTTCGGCCGCGAGACCGGTCGTCGGTTGTAACGAGTCGCGAGGCGGCGGGCAACCTGGATCGTCGCTCGAGCGATCTCTAAAGCGTTCCTCGAAGTTTGCATTCCCTCGGAGGGGCTCGACTCCGTCGTCCGACCGACCGCACAATGACCCTGCGGCAACTGGCAGGAGACCTCAATACCGGCGGACTCGCGTTTGCAGGGGTCAAGGGGAATGCTTGACAGGAACGTCATCGTCGGCGGATAGTACTCCGCGACCAAGCGGGCGGAGGCCCGTCACGGAAATTGCGCGAATTTTCAGGGTCGAAGGATTGACCACCATGAATCCGCTCACCAACGACGTCGACTCGATCCCGTCTGAACTTCGTGGCCACGTCCCGGCCCTCGACGGCCTGCGAGGGCTGGCCGTGCTCCTGGTCTTGGTCTTCCATATCGCTCAGTCCGAAGTCGCCCCATCCGGCGGGATCGCGCGGGCATTCTATGGTGCGACTCGGATTGGCCAGACGGGTGTAGACCTGTTCTTCGTGCTCTCTGGATTCCTGATTACAGGGATTCTGTACGACACGAAGGCCTCGCCCCGCTACTTCTTCAATTTTTACGGACGCCGCACGCTTCGCATCTTCCCGCTTTACTACGGCGTGCTGATCGCCGCGTTCGTGCTTACGCCCGCTCTTTTCGGCATCGGACCCGTGGGCGTAAACCCCATCTGGCTCTGGACGTACACGGCCAATCTGCCGGCGACGTTCGGGGTTGAGGGGGGCACGTTCGGTCACTTCTGGACGCTGGCGATCGAGGAGCAGTTTTATCTGGTCTGGCCTGCCGTGATCTTCGCGTTCGGGCGTCGACGGCTCATGGGCGTCTGCCTCGGCTGCATCGCGGGCGCCGCGGCCATCCGCGTGGTGATGGAAATTTATGGGTTCTCGTCATTCACGTTCACGCTGGCGCGGATGGATTCGTTGACCCTGGGGGCCTGGCTCGCCCTGGCCGCACGGGGACCGCTGGGGATGGCAGGTTGGCGTGGCAAGGCCTGGGTGACGTCGATCGTGACGGCGGGCCTGGCAGCCCCGATCTATCTGGCGAATTCCGGCTCAGGCGCGGCCTGGTTGCAGGTGTTCAAGTACTCGCTGATCGGCGTCTTTTATGGATCGATCCTGGTGCTTGCCGTAACCTCGAGATGGGCCGCCGTTCCGTTCCGCTCGGCCATGCTTCGCTGGCTGGGGAAGTACAGCTACGGCCTGTACGTCTTCCATCCTCTGTTCATCATGTTGGCGGCTCGGATGACCATGGGAATGCTCGACCCCGGTTGGGCCCTTGCGTCGCGGGTTGGGATCATCGTCGCAGGCTCGATGGCCACAGCCTGGCTTAGTTGGCACCTCTACGAAAAGCGATTCCTCGCCTGGAAAAGCCTTTTCGTCGATACAACCCCGACGACGGCTTCCGACCGGACGCGACCGAGGATGCCAGCCCAGGTTGCCGTGGCTCCCTGAATGGCACGATGGCTTTGGCCCTAGCCCCGAGAAATGGAGCGGCCCCTCGTGCTTGTGAAGCACGAAGGGCCGGAATGTGACGCTCAAATTCCGAAGGTCAAGCCGATCAGTTGGACAGCGCTTCTTGATACGATTCGGAGTGGGTCGGCTGGATCGACTGGAGCTTACGGGTCGCCTCGGTATAGGCGAGAGCAACCTGATCGGCGTCCCAGTCGACCATCCTGGCGGGGAATTCCTGGAGCTTGGCCCAGTTGTTCAGATACTTGAGCAGGCCAACTTCATGGAGTTGCTCCTGCTCTTTGGTCCAGGCGAACAGGGCACGGCCGCTGCGAGGAGCCGAGCCGGCAGGCCGGACATTGGCGTTGTTATTCGCCGGAACAGCCTGCGGAACCGGGGCCGCGACGGCCCTCTGAGGGGCTGAACTGTCCTGCGCGGGCATGTTGAGGGCGGGATCTCGCTCCCGGACGAAGGCCGGGACACCGTCGCGGTAAAGGTACCGAGCGATGCCGAACTTGGCAGCAGCCCGCTTGAAGGCGTCGGAGAAGCCGCTCTTATCGTCGTCGCCCTGGTCGGCCATGCCCGCGTAGCCGCCGGCGTCCTGCTTGGTGACGGTGGAACCGTCCGGCAGGCGAATTGTCAGGCGGCAGAGCACCGAGTTGGCGTTGGGGGCGTAATCGTCCCACCAGTTCTCGGGCCCGAGCACGTCGTCGAGCCGGTTCATGGCGGTCCGGGCGGTGATGTAGTGCAACTGGCGGCCGCCCTGGGAGCGGACGCGGACTTCCTGCGGGTCGAAGGACGCGGCGAGGGCCGCAAATAGGTCGGGATTCTGGGTCATGAGTACCGCCCCCCGGAGGACTGGGCCGCGACTCGATGGTCGTCAGCCCCCCTCGTTTGATGTCGGACACCGGGTGCAAATCAATCGCCTCTTGGACGCGAGAAGCGAAACGGGGCAGGCCAAAGCCCGCGCCGGGTTCGTTTCGTCGGCACGCCGAGGCACAAGTCCAAAGCAAGTGGCGCGCCACCGTCCGACAGGCCGTTCCGGGTGGAACGATCGGTCGGACGGTAGGGATTGTATCGCTTTGGCTGGGGATTGACAAGCGTACAGTGTACGAAATTTTCGGGGGTCAGGCGAGGAGCCGGCTCGAGGTCTCGGTCACGAGCGACGAGACCTGGGTCGAGAAGCCGTACTGGTTCATGATGAGCGCCAGTAGCAGGCATCCGAGCAGGATCGCGCCCAGGGCGATGGAGAGCATCACGACGTAAATGTCGCTCTGCGGGCTCTGGACGAAGACGCCGGGGCGCCCGCCTGCGGGTCGGCTGGGGGCCTTAGCCCCTCGGGTGGATCGTAGACGCGACAATGTCCCCCTCCTCCAGCTTTTTGCCCTGGTACGTCTTGCCGTTGACCAGCGTTCCGACGGCCTGGTTCGGTTCGACCGAGATGATCCGGATCTTGCCGAGATAATCGGTGCTCGGCTTGGTGCGGAAGATGTTCAGCTCGTGGCCGATGATCAGGCCGTCGTCGGAGCCGATGCTGATCTCGACCCGCTTCGACTGGGCATCGATCCGGGTGATGACGCCTTCGACGTCGGGCGGCGGGGCGACCGCGCCCTGGATCTCGGCCTTCACCTGATTGATGTTGTCGGTCAGGCCCTTGCTGCGGAGGAACGCGGCGAGGGTCGAGACCCGATCTCGCAGGTTCTCGTTCAGCTTCTTGGCGACTTCGAGCTGACGCTCGAGCTCGCGGCGGGCGTCTTCAAGGGCGGTCTTGGAGAGCTTGAATTCGTCGGACTGCTTGCGAACCGCCTCATTCTGGGCGCGGAGCAGGTCGACTTCCTTCGTCCTCGCGTTGGCCTCATCCAGCGCCAGCTTGGCTGCCTGCTGGGCGGCCTCGAGCGAGCCCTTGGCCTCCGTCGCCTGCTGCTGGATCTGGGCGATATCGTTGTTGAGCTGGGCGATCTTGTTGTCGAAGTCCTTGACCTCGGTCTCGTGGGTCTTCTTGGCCGCGTCGATCTCGGTCTTCTGCTTGGTCACCTCGGCCGTGAGATTCGAGACCTCGGACTGCTTCTTGTTGAGGACTTCCTTGACCTTGCTCGTCTCGAGTTTCCAGTTCGTGCCCGTCACGAACGCCACCGTCGTGAAGGCGAGGAACAGGAGGGAGAACGCCATGATGGCGATCACCAGGATCTTGCCGACGAACGTCATAGTTCCACCCTAAATGTCAGGAGGAGACGGTCGACCGGCCAACCCTCCGACCACGCCGGCACAGGACGAGCGAGGCGAGGGCGTTTGGTCCGTTCGCGTCCGAAGTGAGGGTATGAGCACACGCCCGGCGACGACGCCGTGGGCGTGTGCCGAGTTAGGTTCGATCTATCGTATCGGCGCAACGCAAGTCGCGGCAAGGAGGGTCAGGGCACAGATCGAGACCTACGCCCTGACAACCCATGGCTCGCGCCGTTGTGCAACCTGATTGGGGCAAACTTACCTCATCATCCGCCTTGGGGCAAGCCGGGAAGATTGGCGGAGATAGGTTGGTGGCGTGTCTTGCCCAGGAATGCCATGACCGTGACGGCCAGACAGGCCGCCAGGCAGAGACCGCCGACCCAATCTCCGAGCCTGGTATACAGGCTCACGCGGCCATCGAGCGGGGTGACGACGCTCAGGATGTCCTCGGTCATCTTGGGCAAGCTGGCGATGATCTTGCCGTTGCCGTCGATGATCGCCGAGATGCCGGAATTCACCGCACGGGCCAGGGGAACCCGGTTCTCGACGGCCCGAAAGACGCTGACGGCCAGGTGCATCTCGTGTTCCGGCGACCCGTGGAACCAGCCGTCATTGGTCAGATTCAAGAGGACATCGGGCGCGCGCCCCGTGGCGTCCGGGACCATGCCGCGCCTGACGACGCGGGCCACCGTGTCCTCGAAGCAGATGGCGACGGCATAACGCCAGGAGTTGACGTCGAGTGGCGGCGTCTCGCGGCCGAACGACAGGTTGGGGACGTAACCATCGCGGTACGGGGTCAGCGTGATGAGCCAGGGGAAGACTTCGAAGAGCGGGATGTACTCGCCGAACGGGACGAGGAAGAGTTTGTGATAGGCCTGCGACACGGCCTTGCCGGGCTCGATGACGACGGCCGAATTGAATCGCGAGGCCCCCCCCCGAGCGAAGTCGTACAAGGTCACCCCAACGACCATGGGCGTCTTCAGGTAGCCGGCGAGTTCGAGCAAATAGCCATCGGTGATGCGTTTCTGCTCGTTGTACCAGGCTGGCTCTCGGTTGGGGCCGTAGACCTTGCCTTGCGTCTCCAACTCGGACGCGGAGAGGCCGCCGGCGATCTGGACGAGGCCGTGGGGGTACGAGGTCTCGGGCCAGACGAGGAGGTCGGGCCGCTCCTTGGCCTTGGCCAGTCGAGCGATCATAGCCTCGATATCGGCGATGATCTTTGTGCTCTCGGCCCTGTTCTTGTAGCTCTGGGGGATATTCGTCTGCATCAAGGCGATGCGCGGGCCGGCCTCGAAGCGGGACGTCGCGAGCCGGATCCCGCCGTAGGCGAGGGTCGCGATCAGCAAGGCTGAGGTGACGATCACCCCGCGGATCGCGTCACGGTCGAGTTGCGGGTGGCCCAGATTGGCGGGATTGGTCCACGAGAGCAACGCTTTCGTGAGTGTTGCGTTGACCAGGGCGATCAGGAGGCTCAGGCCCAGCGCACCCGTGAGGTCGGCCATCTGGATCACCGGGAGCATCCGGAACTGGCTATGGGCCAGGTAATACCAGGGGAACCCGGTCAGGATGTAAGAGCGGACCAACTCCAGGGCAACCCACATGATCGGTGCGGCGGCCAGCGGCGAGATTCTCAGCCGAAGCACGGCCGTGCGGGTCAGCCAGACGAACAGGGGCCAGCCGAGGGAGAGGAAGGTGGCCATGACCAGCCAACCCAGCCAGGCGGTCTCGTCGGTATGCCGGATCCACTGGATGGCGAGCACCCAGAAGACCAGGCCGCCCAGCCAGGCCCCGAAGTAGATCGACCGGGCGGGCCGTTGGCTGCCGAGGACCGAGAAGAAGGGGACGAGCGAGACCCAGGCGAGCCAACTGGCCTCGGCCGGCGGGAAGGTGGCCCAGGTGAGCAGTGCCGAAGCGACCGAGAGCAACGCCGGGCTGCGGTCAAGCGGAGACCTCGGCTGTGGGGAGACCGCGATCGTTTCGGGGGTCATCGGTCGGGTGCTCAAGGCTGGGGGAGGTCCGGGGATCGGCCGCGGGTCTGGAGGATATCGACCTCCTCGCCGGCTCGATAGTGACGGTCGCCTTCGGCGAACCGGATCAAGGCGTCGGAGTCGGTCAGGCTCCGGAGGTCGGCCGAACCCGCCCAGTCGAGCGGCCGGATCGCGATCGACCCGTCTCGAAATTCATACCGAGAAGGGTGATACGTCGGGCGGTCGCCGCGATGGGCGAAGTCCGTGCTGAGCCGGAGCCTTGCCCAACGAGTCCGATCCTGACGGTGAGTCATCTTGTCGAGGGCCGGGGCGACGAAGACGTGAAAATTGACGAAGCCACTGGCCGGGTTGCCCGGCAAGCCGAAGACCAGGCAGCGCGGGCGTTCCGACCGGTTCGGCCCGAGCCCGAGCAGCAGCGGCTTGCCCGGCTTGATCCGGACCTTGTGGAAGACGGTCTCCACGCCCAGTAACCCCAGGGCATGCGGGACCAGGTCGCGGACCCCGGCCGAGACGCCGCCAATGATGAGCAGGACGTCGGCGTCCAGCCCTTCTTTGAGGGCGAGGGTGAGCGGGCCTTCGTCGTCGGGTGCGATCGGGTAAAGGGTGGCGAGGGCGCCGGCTTCGCGAGCCAGGGCGGCCAGCATCGGGCCATTGGAGTTGCGGATCTGGCCCGGGCCGGGCTGGAAGTCGGCCTCGACCAACTCGTCACCGGTCGGGACGACGGCGACTCGGGCCGGCCCAAACGCGGCGATCCTGGGCCGGCCGACGGCCGCGAGGAGGCCGATGAGCGCGGGACTGAGGACGTCGCCGAGGCGTGCGACGAGGTCTCCGGCACGCATCTCGCGGCCCCTGGGCATCAGGTTCCTGCCCGGCCTGGGGGCATCATCGAGGAACTCGACCAGGTCGCCCGCGAGCACGGTCCGCTCGATCATCACGACGGCATCGGCGCCCTCGGGCATGGGCGCCCCGGTCATGATCGAGGCTGCCTCGCGTGGGCCCAGTGGAGTGTCCGGGCTCTGACCCGCGAGGATCTGGCGGCCCAGAGGCAACGACGAGCCCGCCGCCCCGAGGTCGGAGGACCGCACGGCGTAGCCGTCGACGAGAGCCTTGGTGAAGGGGGGAGAGTCGAGGTCGGCGGAGACATTCTCGGCCAGGATCAGGCCGCCTGCGTCTCCGAGCGAGACGAGGTGCGCGGGCAGTGGCTCGGCGGCGGCCAGCACCGCGAGTGTCGCTTCCTTGTCGGTCAGCATGGACGGGGCGCCCGTCGTGATTCGGGGTGGTTGACCGGGCCTCGCGTCACGACGCGGCCGGCGCGGGCGGAGTGGCCGGCGTCTCGAGAAAGTTCCTCAGCAGCTTCGACCCCTCCAGGGTCAGGAAGCTCTCGGGGTGATATTGCACCCCTTCCAGGGCAAACCGCTCGTGGCGGATGCCCATGATCTCGTTCTCCTCGGTCCAGGCGACGACCTTGAACTCGGGGGGGAGCGTGCCGGGCCGGATGACGAGGCTGTGGTAACGCGTCGCCTGGAACGGGTTGGAGAGGCCCCGGTAAACCCCCTGGCCGTCGTGGTAGATCAGGGACGTCTTGCCGTGCATGATCCGCTCGGCCCGCTCGACGATCGCGCCGTAGGTGTGGCCGATGCACTGGTGGCCCAGGCAAACGCCGAGCAGGGGAATCTTGCCGGCGAAACGCTCGATGACGGCGTTGGAGATGCCGGCCTCGCGCGGCGTGCAAGGGCCGGGCGAGATGATCAGGTGGGTGGGGCGGCTCGCCTCGATCTCGTCGGGCGTGATCTGGTCATTGCGCACGACGCGTAGGTCGAGCGTCGGGTCGATCTCCCCAAACCTCTGGACGAGGTTGTAGGTGAACGAGTCGTAATTGTCGATCAGCAGGATCATGCGGTTCCCGGAAGGGGGGTCAGCCCGCGCGGATGGTTCCGAGAAATCGAGGGGCGCGGATCTCCGCCTCGTCCGGATCGTACCCATTCGTGGGCGCGACCGGAAGTGGCAGACCGCGCTTCCGGCGACATGGTTCGGTTTGCGCGTGTAGGCTCTGCGTTGGTGGCACGAGCGTCTCGCCCGCGGCAGGATCGCCGCGAGCACTTTGGCTCGGCCTGTCCCACTTGAGCCTGGCGCATCGAGCAGCCCGGCCGATCATGGAGGTGAGCATGACTGGCGCGTTGGCCTCGCTTGCACTCGCGATCTCCCTGGGAGCCGTCGCCGGCCCCCCCGCCCACAACCATCCGGTCCAGGGCCACTCCCACGGCGGAGGGGGCCAGATTCTTGGCCCCGGGCCCGGCAACGGATACGGATTCCCGAATGGGAACCCCGATGGCTACGGCTGGGTCGATTTCGGGACGGCTCTGCCGATCGGCGCCGATCGGATCGCCGAATATTACTTCCCGCGCTATCTCGCCGCCCCGCCAATCCAGATGTTCCTCCCCAGCTACTACAACCCGTATGTCACCCGCGGTCAGCGCTACATCGCTTACGCAGGCTGCGGTGGCTGCCACCCGATGGGAGGCCCGGCGATTGCCAGCGCGATGACGCCCGTCTTCCCCTACGAAGAGGCGCTGGCGAGGGACTCCGGAATCGCCACGCCCAAGTTCAGTGGTCGGGTGGAGGCGACGCCGATTGCTCCCGGTGGTTCGGGTTTGACCCCCTGATCGGCCGTGATCTCGCGAGCGTCTGAGCTGGCCGCTTCGGCCCCGAGAATCGCTCGGGGCCGAAGCGGCCTCGAGCGTCTAACGAGGCGTGCTGGCCCGGCGATGTCGCACCTAAATCGGGGCAGTCCCTTGCCCAGCCTGCCATGTTCGGGCGAAAATGATTCGTGCCGGTGGCGAACCAACAAGGTCGGTGCGGCGTAGCAAGCGTGACGCCGCCCTGCCGTCTTGGCAAATCGCCGGCGTCTTCTGGCGGATTCCGGGGCTCGCGAGTCGACCCCCGTGTCGTCTCGCCTCGGACGATTCTTCCGATTCATCGAGCAGATCTTCTATCCGCACATACGTGCCCGCCGGTCTCGAGTGCGTCCGCGCGGCGGACTCGACGAGGTCGCCGAGGGCGGCCGAAATCGTCTCCATCTTTCGTCCCCGAATAAGGCGCCCGCGATGAGCCGAGACGTCATCATTGAGACCCGGAACCTGACGAAGGTCTACCGCGACTTCTGGGGCAGGCCGAAGGTCCAGGCCCTCAAGGCGCTCGACCTGAAGGTCTATCGGGGAGAGATCTTCGGTGTCCTCGGACCGAACGGTTCGGGCAAGACCACCACGATCAAGCTGCTCCTCGGTCTGCTCTTCCCCACCGAGGGGGATGCCTTCATCTTCAACGAGCCGACGACCAACGTCGCCAAGAATGAGCGGATCGGCTACCTCCCCGAGGAGTCGTACCTCTACAAGTTCTTGAACGCCGAGGAGACGCTGCACTTCTACGGGCGGCTCTTCAAGATGTCGCGGGCCGAGCGCACCAAGCGGGTCGACCGCCTGATCGACATGGTCGGTCTCTCGGGCGCCAAGCACCGGCAGCTCCGCGAATATTCCAAGGGGATGCAGCGCCGGATCGGCCTGGCCCAGGCCCTGATCAACAATCCCGAGCTGATCCTCCTGGACGAGCCGACCAGCGGCCTCGACCCGATCGGCACGTCGGAGATCAAGGAGCTGATTCGCGACCTCCGAGAGCAGGGCAAGACGATCGTCCTGTCGGGTCACCTTCTGGCCGACATGCAGGACATCTGCGACCGGATCGCCATCCTTCACCGCGGCGAGCTGAAAGAGCTCGGCAAGGTGAGCGACCTGCTGACGGTCCAGGACGTCACCCAGTTCAAGGTGCGCGACCTGCCCGACACGGCGCTCGAAGAGATCAAGGGCGTCCTGGGACGTCACGGCGCGCAACTCCTGGCGGTCGATCACCCGACGACCACGCTGGAAGAACTCTTCCTGCGCATCGTCCGCGAGAGCGACCTGCACCCGGGCCGACGCCGGGTGGGCGACAAGCCGGGCGACGCCGGCCTGCCCACGATGACTCCCGAAGAGCTGGCGGCCGTCCCGGGCAAGAACTGAGCCCCGCCGCCGCCTCTCCTTGTTTTTTCGAAACGCCAAGGCGGGCGGGCCCGGATCGAATCCGGGCTTTTGCCCTTGCCCATCCACGCAGCACGCTCCCCGCGGCATTACGACCTACCGACTGACGACGGCTCGGCTGAACGCCCGCGACGATCCGCGCGGCGCCCGAGGAGTGATCTCCGATGGTCTCGTTGCTCCCTACATTGATGCTCTGGGCGCAAGCCGGTCCCGGCCCGGCGGGCCCTCGCCCCTGGCTGGATATCCCCTTGCAGTGGCTGCTGGTCTTCGGCGACCCGATGTATTCGGTCCCGGGGCTCCTCGGCTCGCTGATCACCTGGTTGAAAATCGTGGGCCTGCTCACGCTGATGGGCTGGGTGGGCTCGCGGGTGCTGCGGGCCGCCAAGGAGGGGGGGCAAGTCCGCCTCGACTGGCTGTCGATCGCCGCGCTGGCGGCCCTCGCGGGCCTGATCGGGACGTCGTTCCTTCAGGTCCTTGTCGCGACCCAGCGAGTGAGGTCGTTCGGCCTCGGCGGCATCCCGCTGACGACGGTCCTGGCGACCGGCTTCGGCCTGGTGCTGCTGGCCTGGGTCGAAAAGTTGCTCTGGACGACCGTCGGCCGGGTCGGCCACAAGTCCGACCCGCTGGTCCTGATCGGGGCCCACCTGGCCCTGGTGCTCGGCTTCTTCGCCGCCCTAGGCCTGCTCAACACGACCCTCACGCCGGCATCCTTCCCGTACGTCCTGGCCTCTGGTGCCCGGCTGGGCGCAACCTACATGGGCTTCGTGGCCCTGATCCAACTCGCCCTCATCCTCTCCACCGAGCTGGCGGCCATCCGCTGGCGCCGTCTCTACTCGATCGCCAACTTCAGCATCCTGGAAGCCAACCGCCGGATGTGGGCCCCCTACGTGGTGCTCGTGATCTTCGGCGTGATCCTGGCCTTCACCCACTGGTTTCTCCAGGCCCCTCGCGCGGCCGAGATGGGCCGGCTGTATGTCGGCATGCTGACCCTGCTCTGCTCGCTGCTCCTGACGGTCATGGTGACGATCCTGTCGTCGATCAGCCTACCCAATGACATCCGCCAGCAGACGATCTACACGATCGTCAGCAAGCCGGTGCGTCGGCTGGAGCTGATCTGGGGACGCCTGATCGGCTACATGGGCCTGGTCACGGTGATGATCGCCATCTTCGGCGGCATCAGCCTCTTCTACCTGAGCAGGACCGTCGGCGGGACGATCAGCAAGGTCGACGAGGATGCAAAGAAGTACACCTCGCAGAACCTGACCACCCAGGCCAAGGCCGCCCGCGATCAGGCCGATCAGCTGCGTACCCGAATGTCGGCCCGAGTGCCCGTGAAGGGCTCGCTGACATTCCTGGACTCGCTGGGCAAGCCGCACTACAAGGGCATCGATGTCGGCCAGGAGACCGAGCGACGGAGCTTCGTCGAAGGGGCGACCCCGTCGGCGGCCATCTGGGTCTTCGGTGTTGTGCCCGACCCGATCGATCCCAAGCTGCCGCTGGATCGGCGGATCCCGGTCGACCAGTTCCTCCGCAAGGACACGATCGAAGACCTCCAGAATCGCCGCGGCGACCTGCTCGTCCAGACCCAGTCTGCCGAGCAGGCCAAGGGCCGCCCCGACCTTCCGGCCGCTGAATCGTCGAGGCTGACCACGGCGATCTCGCGGAACATGGAGGAGGTCAAGGGGCTCGACGCCCAGATCGCCCGCATGGTCACGCAGTCGGCCGACTTGCTGAAGAAGGCCGACGCCGACGAGGCGGCCGGAAAGGCCGCGGACGCCGACAAGACCAGGCGCGACGAGCGGGCCTTGCACTCGCCCGACGTCCCCGCCGAGATGACCTTCAGCGTCTACAGGACGACCAAGGGGATCGTTGGCGACCCCGTCTACGCGTCGATCCAGGCGGTCAACCCCGTGACCAATGCCCGGTTCGAGGACACGTTCGCCATCCGCGAGTACTACACCAACAAGCTCCTCCTGCCGGCTACGCTGCTGGCCGGCTCGCAGGGTGCCCTCCGTATCGAGGTCCGCTGTCTCAGCCCGACCCAGTATCTGGGGATGGCCGAGAGCGACCTGTACCTGGTCGCCCCGTCGGGCACGTTCGGCTGGAACTTCCTCAAGGGACTCTTCGGAGTCTGGCTCCAGGCGATGGTGCTGACGGCCATCGGAGTCTTCGCCGGGTCGTTCCTGAGCTGGCCGGTGGCACTCCTGCTGACGATCGCCTTCTTCGTGGCGGGCCAGATGGCATTCGGCTTCCTGCAAGAGTTCGCCCTCAAGGCGATCCAGATGCAGGGGGGCGGGCCGTTCGAGTCGCTGATCCGGCTGCTCTCGCACGAGAACCTGGTCAACGACCTGTCGCCGACGATGGCCGTCGTCGTGGCCAAGACGCTCGACTCGCTGGTCCTGCCGGTCATGTCGAGGCTGGTCTACATCGTGCCGAACTTCACTGCGCTTGACGTGAGCAACACGGTGGCCGAGGGCTACGCCGTCGGCGGCCGCCTGCTGCTCGAGAACACGCTGATGGCCCTCGCCTACGCCCTCCCATTCACCATCGCCGGCTATTTCATCTTGAAGAATCGCGAGGTGGCCGCTTGAAAACGAACCCCAACCAGTCGCGCAAGCTCCTCTACGGGCTGGCGATCGTCGTCATCTTCGGCGCGATCTACCCGTACACTTCGTGGCTCAACAAGGTGAAGGCCGAGAAGGACCTCGGCGAGGCGACCATCGGCCAGGTCGACACCGGCAGCTTCATGCTGAAGCTGGCCCTGCTGGGCGGGGCACGCGGCATCGCGGCCAACGTCCTCTGGAATCGCGCCGAGGAGATGAAGCGGGCGCAAGACTGGGACAAGATGAAGTCGACCGTCGACCTCATCACCAAGCTCCAGCCCCACTTCCTCTCGGTCTGGACGTTCCAGGGGTGGAACCTGGCCTACAACGTCTCGGTCGAGTGGGACGCCCCCGAAGACAAGTACGAGTGGATCAAGCAGGGGATCAAGTTCCTGAAGGATGGCGTCCGCAAGAACGCCAAGTCGCCCGACCTTCGGTGGGACACCGCCTGGACTTACTACCACAAGCTCGGCTTCTCCGACGAGACGATCATCCTCCGTCGTCTCTTCCGCGACGACCCCGACGACGACTTTAAGACCGACCCCATCGAGAATGTCGTCCACAACGACAACTTCCTTCTCGGTCGTGGCTGGTTCCAGTCGGCCATCGACCTGGTCGACCTCGGTCAGGAGCGGCTCGTCTCTGGCGCCGAAGATGTCGTCGAGTTCGTCGATGCCCCGGTCCAGCGCAAGGGCCGTCCCGGAGATCTGGCCTTCCGCTCGATGCCCCCTCACGCCCAGACCCGCTACGCGGCCGGGCTGGAGAAGGAGAGCATCATGGGGATCGAGGCCACCTTCGGCGAGGTCGCCAAGAACGAGTGGGACAAGGCGCTCCGCGAGTGGGTCCGTTTCGGCTCCTACACCTTCCCGGTGCACAACAACATCGAGGATTACGCGGGCCAGGTGGTGAAAATGGACGACGCCACCAACCCCGTTGTCTACGACACGCTCCATCCGAACGTGAAGTACTGGACCGAGCGTTGGGCCTCGCAGATGAACTACCCTTACTGGAAAGACCGCTGCGCGGCGGAGAAGACCGACGAGGGCGTCCAGGCCCGGCGGCTCTTCTACGAGGGGACCAAGGCCTACAAGCGGGCCGAGTTCCCCGCCGCCAAGGTCAAGTTCGAGGAGGGCCTCGGCATCTGGGCCAAGTTGCTGGAAAACCACACCGCGTATCGCAATGACGACCTGAACAAGAAAGACACCGGTCTCGTCGCCCAGCGATACCTGCGGACGTTGACCCAGCTCAACGAGGAAATTCCGGACAAGACCCCGTTCCTCGACCTCGCCAGGGCGGCGTCCAAGGACACCACCCGCGACCCCTTCGATGCACTCGAGATGATGCCCACCAACAGCCGGAGCGGTGCGACTTCACCCCCGCCCGCGAGCCGCTGAGGCTCATCCCAAACTCGGACGCTTCACCTCGAACCCCCCGGCGTCCACCGGGGGGTTCGTCGTCGACAGGTGGCCTCGGGGGTCGCTCGTGCGTACCATAATCGGGTGATGCGAGGCCGTCGCGGCCCTCGGCCTGATTCCCCGACTCATTTCACGGCAGATCGCGATCCCATGAGCAGCCCAAGCCCCGAAGGCCAGGTCATCCGCGTCGGACACAGCCCGGACTCGGATGACGCCTTCATGTTCTATGCCCTGACCCACGACAAATTCGACACGGGCGGGCTGACGTTCGTCCACCAGCTTGAAGACATCGAGACTCTCAACCGACGAGCCCTGCAAGGTGAGCTGGAGGTGTCCGCCGTCAGCATCCACGCCTTTGCCCACCTGGCCGACAAGTACGCGTTGCTGGCCTCGGGCTCGAGCATGGGCGACCGCTATGGCCCGACGATCATCACCCGCGAGCCGAAGACGCTCGACGAATTGAAGGCCGCCGGCACCACGATCGCCATCCCGGGCACCCTGACGACGGCCTATCTCACCTTGCAACTCTGCCTCGGCAAGGACGTCCCCGTCGTCGTCATGCCGTTCGATGAGATCCTCCCCGCCGTGGCTGAAGGACGGGTCGACGCCGGGCTCATCATCCACGAAGGACAGCTCTATTACGGCGAGAAGGGCCTGCACAAGGTCGTCGACCTGGGTGAGTGGTGGTTCGGCGAGACCGGCCTGCCGCTGCCCCTTGGTGGCAACGTCGTCCGCAAGGATCTGGGGGCCGAGAAGGTCGAGCTGATCGCCAGGCTGCTCAGGCAGAGCATCGAATACGCCCTGGCCAACCGCCAGGAGGCGCTGGACTACGCCCTCCAGTACGCCCGCGATCTCGACCCCAAGCTGGCCGATCGATTCGTGGGGATGTACGTCAACGAGTGGACCGTGGATTACGGCCCCCGCGGCCGCGAGGCGGTCCGGGCCCTGCTGGGCCGCGCCGAGCGTGAGGGCCTGATCCCCGGCCCGCTTTCCGTCGAATTCGTGGGTTGAACCACGGCTCAAGGCGAGATCCGGGCCGCGGTCGCATGCCGGCGCATCTTCGTGTATCATCGGAGGACCGCGGCCACGCCTCTTGCGCCCCACTTCAGGCGTGGCCTCGTCGCGGATGCTCGGGCCGTCGGGCCCGCCCGGAACTCTCGCCTCAGCCAAGGTTGTCAGGATCATGCTTAATAGCTTCGGCGCGCTGGGTTCCCTCGAGGTCGACGGCCGGACCTTCAAAATCCACCGCCTCGATGCGTTGGCCGGCCAGGGCGTGGATCTCGCCCGGCTCCCCTTCTCGCTCAAGGTCCTGCTCGAAAACCTGCTCCGCAACGAGGACGGGACGACGGTGACCGCCGACGACATCGTCGGCCTGAGCAAGTGGGACGCCAAGGCGATCCCCAGCCGAGAGATCGCGTTCCGCCCCAGCCGCGTGCTACTCCAGGACTTCACCGGCGTTCCCGCCGTTGTCGACCTGGCCGCCATGCGCGACGCCATGAAGCGGATGGGGGGCGACCCCACGCGGATCAACCCGCTCCAGCCCGTCGAGCTGGTGATCGACCACTCGGTGCAGGTTGACGAAGCCGGCACCGCGCTCGCCTTCGTCACCAATGCCGAGCTGGAATTCGCCCGCAACCGCGAGCGGTACGCGTTCCTCCGCTGGGGCCAGACCGGATTCGAGAATTTCCGCGTCGTGCCGCCCGACACGGGGATCGTCCACCAGGTGAACCTTGAATACCTGGCGCGGGTCGTCTTCACCTCGACCGATATCGCCGGTCACGAGAACGACCCCGAGCCGGCCGCCTACCCGGATACCCTGGTCGGCACCGACTCGCACACCACGATGATCAACGGCCTCGGCGTGCTCGGCTGGGGCGTCGGCGGCATCGAGGCCGAGGCGGCCATGCTCGGCCAGCCCGTGTCGATGCTCGTGCCGCAGGTCGTCGGCTTCCGGCTCCTGGGCACCCTCAGGGAGGGCTCGACGGCCACCGACCTGGTGCTCACCGTCACCGAGATGCTCAGGCGCAAAGGCGTCGTTGGCAAGTTCGTCGAGTTCTACGGCGAAGGCCTCGCGACCCTCCCCCTGGCCGACCGCGCCACCATCGCCAACATGGCGCCCGAATATGGGGCGACCTGCGGGATCTTCCCGATTGACGACGAGACGATCCGCTACCTCCGTCTCTCCGGCCGGCCCGAGCCGCTCATCAAGCTGGTCGAGGCCTATTACAAAGAGCAGGGGATGTACTACACGGTGGGCGCCCCCGAGGCGATCTACACCGACACCCTGGAGCTGGACCTCTCGACCGTCGAGCCGAGCCTGGCCGGCCCCAAGCGCCCTCAGGACCGCGTGCCCCTGAGCCAGGCGAAGGAAAGCTTCGCCAAGGCCCTGAAGGTCATGCTCGACGTCAAGCCGGTTGCGGCGAGCAAGCCCGCGGCGGCGACCGTCGGGGCGACGAACGACGTCAAGAGCGAGGCCAGGCTGGAAGGAGAAGGGGGAGGCGGCACCGCGGTTGGGTCGGAAGATCCGTTCGCCCCCTCCGCCGCAGTCCGCCCGCTACGGTCGGGCGTCATCGATCACGGGTCGGTCGTCATCGCCGCCATCACCAGCTGCACCAACACGTCCAACCCCTCGGTCATGATCGCCGCCGGACTGGTGGCCAAGAAGGCCGTGGCCAGGGGCCTGACGACCAAGCCCTGGGTGAAGGCCAGCCTCGCCCCAGGCTCGAAGGTTGTTACGAACTACCTGGACGACGCCGGGCTGACCGAGCCGCTGAACGCCCTCAGGTTCAACCTGGTCGGCTACGGCTGCACCACCTGCATCGGCAACTCGGGGCCGCTCCCGCTGGAGATCAGCAAGGCGATCCAGGACGACGACCTCGTCGCCGTCGCCGTGCTCTCGGGCAATCGCAACTTCGAAGGTCGGATCAACTCCGACATCCGGGCCAACTACCTGGCCTCTCCTCCCCTGGTTGTCGCCTACGCCCTGGCCGGGACGATGAACATCGACCTGATCAATGAGCCCCTCGGCGACGACCCGTCAGGAAATCCGGTCTACCTGAAGGACATCTGGCCGACCCAGGCCGAGGTGGCCGAGGCCGTCACCAAGAGCGTCCGCGCCGACCACTTCCACTCGGAATACGCCGACGTCTTCAAGGGCGACGAGCACTGGAACTCGCTCCAGGTCCCCATCGGCGACCTCTACGAGTGGGACCAGTCGTCCACTTACGTGAAGAACCCGCCTTACTTCGACGGGATGACCCTGGAGCCGCCGCCCGTCCGCGAGATCGTGGACGCCCGCGTGCTGGCCTTGCTGGGCGACAGCATCACAACTGACCACATCTCGCCCGCCGGTTCCATCAAGGTCCAGGGGCCCGCCGGCCGATACCTGACCGAGCATGGCGTGGGCGTCAAGGATTTCAACTCCTACGGCGCCCGGCGCGGCAACCATGAAGTGATGGTGCGCGGGACGTTCGCCAACATCCGGCTCCGCAATCGCCTGGCACCGGGGACCGAAGGCGGGGTCACCCGTCTGCTGCCCGAGGGCGAGGTGATGTCGATCTTCGACGCCGCCGAACGGTATCGGGAGCGGGATGTCCCCCTGGTCGTCCTGGCCGGCAAGGAATACGGCTCGGGCTCGTCGCGTGACTGGGCGGCCAAGGGGCCGAAGCTGCTCGGGATCCGGGCGGTCATCGCAGAGAGCTACGAGCGGATCCACCGCTCGAATCTCGTCGGCATGGGGATCCTCCCGCTCCAGTTCGGCGCCGGCGACAACGCCGAGGGCCTTGGCCTCACCGGCGAGGAACTCTTCTCGATCCAGGGGCTGGCCGAGGGAATCGCGACCGAGTTTGCGAATGGCAAGCAGGTCGAGGTCGTGGCCAAACGCCCCGACGGCGAGGAGCATCGATTCCAGGCGACCGTCCGGATCGACACGCCCCAGGAGATCCGTTATTATCAGCACGGCGGCATCCTGCCTTACGTCCTGCGACAACTCCTGACCGGCCGCGAATAGCCCCCGTCTGCCGCGGCCGTGACGTCCGTCGCCACCCGGTCGGGATCCCCCGATCTCATGCGATGCAAGCCCGGCGAGCTCCCCACTCGCCGGCAATCCGGCCCCTCTGGGTCCGCCCGTACGTTGAACTTTCGTCGACCTAGCTGGAACGAGGTCACGCTTCTTGGTTAGGATCTTATCGTGGATCCGGTCGCTCCTTCCCCGGGCGGCCCAACCCGGAGCGTATCGACGACCTCCCGGCGGCGGCCCGGCACTTTCCGCGGTCGAACCCCAATCTCCCGCGCCGATCGCCGCCATGCCCCGGCTTTCGTCGCCCTGCGACCCCGATCAGGAGCTGGATTCCATGTCTCAAGTCCAGGCCGAGTCCAAGCCCATCGTCTCCCGAAATCAGGCGGTGGGCTGGCTCCGTCAGATGATGCTGATCCGCCGGTTCGAAGAGCGCTCGGCGATGCTCTATCAGAACCAGAAGATCGGCGGCTTCTGCCACCTGTACAGCGGACAGGAGCCGCTGGCCGTCGGTTCGATCGGCGTGCTGCGTGAAGATGACTACGTCATCACCGCCTACCGCGACCACGGCCACGCCATCGCCCGCGGGATGGACGTCAAGCTCGGCATGGCCGAGATGATGGGCAAGGTGACGGGCTGCTCCAAGGGCAAGGGCGGCTCGATGCACTTCTTCGACGCGGAGAAGGGCTTCATGGGGGGGCACGCCATCGTCGGCAGCCACATCCCCCTGGCCGCCGGGATGGCCTTCGCCAGCAAGTACCAGGGCCAGGACCGCGTCTGCATCTGCTACTTCGGCGACGGGGCCATGAACCAGGGAGGTCTGCACGAGACCTTCAACATGGCCAGCATGTGGAAGCTGCCGGTCATCTACGTCGTCGAGAATAACCTCATCTCGATGGGCACCCAGCTCGAACGCTCGTCGGCGGTTCTCGACCTCACCGCACGCGGCGGCGCCCCCTACGGCATGCCGGGCGTCCTGGTCGACAGCCACGACATCGAGGCCATGGCCAAGGTCACCCTCGAAGCCGCCCGCCGCGCCCGCGCCGGCGAAGGGCCCACCTTCATCGAGGCCCGGACCTACCGCTTCCGCGGCCACTCGATGAGCGACCCGATGAAGTATCGGACCAAGGACGAGCTCGAGAAGGCCAAGAAGAACGACCCGATCATCGCCTATCAGGCCATCCTGATGGACCGCGGCTGGATCGACGAGGCGACCCTTCACCGGATCACCGACGAGGTCAAGCAGGAGATCGAAGAGGCCATCACCTTCGCCGAGGAGAGCCCCGAGACGCCCTTCGAGGCGCTCTACGAGGATATCACGGTGGCCCCTTACACCCCTCAGGAGTGAGAGACGACCGATGGCCGTCATTGCGTACCGCGACGCGCTGAACCAGGCGATGACCGAAGAGATGGACCGCGACGACCGCGTCTTCCTGATGGGCGAGGAGGTCGCCGAGTACAACGGCGCCTACAAGGTCAGCCAGGGGATGTTCGACCGCTTCGGCGGCCGGCGAGTCATCGACACGCCCATCTCCGAGGAAGGCTTCGCCGGCATCGGCATCGGCGCCGCGATGGTCGGGCTGCGCCCGATCATCGAGTTCATGACCTTCAGCTTCAGTCTCGTGGCGATCGACCAGATCGTCAATAACGCGGCCAACATGCGGTTCATGTCGGGCGGCCAGTTCGCCGTGCCGATCGTCTTCCGCGGCTCATCGGGGATGGCCGGCTGCCTGGCCGCGACCCACTCGCACCGGCTCGAAGCCTGGTACGCCCACATCCCGGGCCTGACCGTGGTTACCCCCTACTCGTCGGCCGACGCCAAAGGGCTGCTCAAGAGCGCCATCCGGTCGGACGACCCCGTCATCTTCATTGAGCACGAGAACCTGTACGGCGAGAAGGGCGAGATCCCCGACGGCGACCACCTCGTCCCCATCGGCAAGGCCGAGATCAAGCGGCCGGGGGAGGACGTGACTCTCATCACGTACTCACGTTCCGTGAAGACGACCCTGGCCGCCGCCGAGGCGCTCGCCGAGCAGGGGATTAGCGCCGAGGTCATCGACCTTCGCACCATCCGGCCGCTCGACCTCGACACCCTGATTACCTCGACGGTCAAGACGCATCGCGTCGTGGTCATCGAAGAAAACTGGCCCTACTGCGGCGTCGGCTCCAGTGTCGCCGACCGGATCTATCAGCGCGTCTTCGACGAGCTCGATGCACCGATCGGCCGGGTCGCCACCCTCGATGCGCCGATCCCGTATAATCGGGCGCTCGAGGCCTCGATGCTCCCCAGCGTCGAGCGGATCGTCGCCAAGGTCCATGAAGTCATGTATCGCTGATCGGCCGGAGAACTCCCCGCGAGATCGGACTTCGTTCCGATCTCGCGGGCTCGCCCTTGTCCGTCGATCAAAGCGTGCAGACTCCCGGGGCAACTGCGCCCGCCCCCGTCGCACCCGCCCTTCGCCGCGTCCAACGCCGACCAGGAGCGCCTGCCGTGCCGATTGAAGTGAAAATGGCCAAGCTCAGCCCCACCATGGAGAGCGGCCAACTGGTCAAGTGGCTGGTCAAGGTCGGCGACCCGATCAAAGAAGGGGACGCGCTCGCCGAGATCCAGACCGACAAGGCCGTGATGACCATGGAGTCGTTCGACGAGGGGACCATCGCCCTCCTCGACGTCAACGAAGGCGACGACGTCCAGCTCGGCCAACGCATGCTGGTCATCGCCAAGAAGGGCGAGGACGCCAAGCAGGCTGCGGCGTCGATGGGCGGAGGAGCCACTGCCAAGCAGGCCGTCAAGGCTCCGGCAGGCGCCGCGGAGGCGAACAACGCCCAGGCCGCTCCCCAGTCGGATGCCGCCAGCAACGGCCAGGATTCGCACGCACCCGAGCCGGTCGTCGCTTCGGTCGGCGAGGGTCGGGTGAAGTCGACCCCGCTGGCCCGCAAGGTCGCCGCCGAGGCCAAGATCCAGATCGCCCAGGTGACCGGCAGCGGGCCGAACGGCCGGGTCGTCCGCGACGACGTCGAGGCCTTCCTCAAGAAGGGCCCGTCGACCTCTGCCCCGGCTCCTTCCGCCAGGCCCTCGACCGCGCCCGCACCAAGAGCCCCTGGCGCCACCGAGCGTCAGCCGCTCAATCGGATGCGTCAGGCGATCGCCCGCGGGATGCTCGAAGCCAAGAAGGCCGCCCCCGAGATTCATGTCACCGTCGATATCAAGGTCGACGAGATCGTCAAGCTCCGCGAGCGTCTGAACAAGGCGTTGGCCGCCGAGAAGGTCAAGCTGTCCGTCGGCGACTTCGTCACGAAGGCCGTCGCCGTCGCCCTCCGTCGGCACCCGGCGGTGAACGCCACCTTCGAGGGGAGCAACGACAAGCTGGGCGAGTCCGCCATCGTCCGCCACTCCGACGTCAACGTCGGCCTGGCCGTGGCCCTCGACGGCGGCCTGATCGTGCCCGTCCTCCGCAATGCCGACACGCTCGGCTTGCGTGACATCCGCACCGGCAGCGAGACGCTCTACGACGCCGCCCGCCAGATGAAGCTGACCGGCGATCAGATGAACGGCGGCACCTTCACGATCAGCAACCTGGGGATGTATGGCGTCAAGCAGTTCGATGCCATCCTGAACCTGCCGCAGGTCGGGATCCTCGCCGTCGGCGCCGCCGAGAAGCGGCCCGTCGTCGTGGGCGACGCGCTGGCCGTGGCCACCGTGATGACGGTGACCCTGACCGCCGACCACCGGGCCGTCGATGGTGCCACCGCCGCCGAGTTCCTGCGGACCCTGAAAGGCCTGCTGGAAGAGCCGGCGTCGATGCTGCTCTGAGCGATTGCTCGAACGAAACTGCTCGCCCCCGGGTCTGAAAAGCCCCGGGGGCGTTGCTATTTCCCGGCTTGCCTACAATTCCACAACGGCCCACGCCGACGCGGGCACCCACCCCACCACGCAGGATTCAACGAGATGGCTTACGACTACGACATCGTGGTGATCGGCGGCGGCCCCGCCGGCTACGCGGGGGCCATCCGCGCCGCCCAGCTCAAGAAGCGGGTGCTCTGCGTCGAGAAGGACAAGCTCGGCGGCATCTGCCTGAACTGGGGCTGCATCCCCACCAAGGCGCTGCTCACCAACGCCCACCTGGTCGAGCTGATCAGCCGCCATGGAAAGGCGTTCGGCTATTCGGGCGAGGCGAAGTGGGACTTCGGCCAGATGATCGGCCGCAGCCGGACCGTCGCCGGCAACCTGAACAAGGGGATCGAAGGCCTCTTCCGCAAGTACAAGGTCGACTGGAAGCAAGGCTCGGCCAAGGTCATCGCCCCCAACACCGTGCAGTTCGGCGACACCAAGGTCACGGCCGAGTCGATCGTGATCGCCACGGGCGTCCGGCCTCGTCCCCTTCCGGGTGCCGAGTTCGACGGCAAGACGATCCTCTCGTACAAGGAGGCGATGTCGCTGCCGGCCCAGCCCAAGAGCATGGTCATCATAGGCGGAGGGCCGATTGGACTGGAATTCGGCTACTTCTACAACGCGATCGGCACCAAGGTCACGCTGATCGAGATGCTCGACCGCATCCTCCCCGGCGAGGATGAAGAGGTCTCCGCGGCTCTGGCCAAGAGCCTGACGAAGCGCGGGATGGAGATCCTCACCTCCACCAAGACGACCAAGGTCGAGAAGACCGCCGCCGGCGTGAAGGTCGAGGTCGAGACCTCGCAAGGGAAGAAGACCTTCGAGGCCGAGAAGCTGCTCGTCTCCATCGGCGTGACGGGGAACATCGAGGGGCTCTTCGCCGACTCGATCAAGGTCGAGATCGTCAAGAATCACATCAAAGCCGACAAATATTACCAGACCAACGTCAAGGGTATTTACGCCATCGGCGACGTGAATGGCCCCCCCTGGCTCGCCCACGTGGCGCACCACGAGGCCATCTGCTGCATCGAGAAGATCTGCGGCTTCAGCGACAAGACGGTCGATTACACGAACATCCCCGGCTGCACTTACACCGATCCGGGCGTCGCCAGCGTCGGCCTGACCGAGAAGCAGGCGATCGAGAAGGGTTACCAGGTCAAGGTCGGCCGGTTCCCGTTCATCGCCAGTGGCCGCGCCCAGGCGGCCGACGAGACCGAAGGGTTTGCCAAGCTCGTCTTCGACGCCAAGCATGGCGAACTGCTGGGCGCCCACCTCATCGGGTCGCAGGCGACCGAGCTGATCGCCGAGCTGGTCATGGCCAAGAAGCTCGAGGCCACCGCCGAGGAGATCATCTACGCCATGCACCCGCATCCGACCTTCTCCGAGGCCATCATGGAGGCCGCGGGCCAGGCTTACGGCGAGTCGGTCCACATCTGATCCCGATCGGATGATGTCAACGACGAGGCCCGCGCGACGGTCATCCGACCGTCGCGCGGGCCTCGTTTGATTCCCGGTCAGCCGATCCGATCAGTAGTTGATCGTCCGCTTGTCGACCGCCAGCGCGGCTTCTTTCAGGGCCTCGGAGAGCGTCGGGTGGGCGTGGCAGATCCGGGCGATGTCCTCGGCGCTTCCCTGGAACTCCATCGTCGTGACCGCTTCGGCGATCATGTCGCTGGCGCGTGGGCCGATGATGTGGACGCCCAGCACGCGGTCGGTCTTGGCGTCGGCAAGGACCTTGACGATGCCGTCAGTCTCGTCCATCGCCTTGGCCCGGCCGTTGGCCAGGAACGGGAACTTGCCGACCTTGTACTCGATCCCGCGCTCCTTGGCCTGCTCCTCGGTGATCCCCACGCTCGCCATCTCGGGCCAGGTGTAGATGACGCTCGGGATCGTGTCATAGTTGACGTGGCCCGACTTGCCGGCCAGGATCTCGGCGAACGCGACGCCTTCTTCCTCGGCCTTGTGGGCGAGCATCGGCCCGTCGATCACGTCGCCGAGGGCCGAGATGGTGGGGACCTTGGTGTGGTAGTGGGCGTCGACGCCCACCTTGCCGGTCTTGGGGTTCAGCTCGACGCCCAATTCGGCCAGGCCGAGCCCATCAGTGTAGGCCCTGCGGCCGACGGCGACGAGGACCCGGTCGCACTCGACGCTGATCTTCGACCCGTCCTTGGCCTCGGCACTGAGGGTGACGCTATCCCCGTTGACCGTGGCGCCGGTGACCTTCGTTTCCATCATGAACTCGAGGCCGAGCTTCTGAAGGCTCTTGGCCAGCAGGTTGCCCACCTCAACGTCGGCCATGGGGACGACGCGGGGGAGGAACTCGATGACCGTGACCTTGGCGCCCAGCCGCTTCCAGACCGAGCCCAGCTCAAGGCCGATGTAGCCCCCGCCGACGACGACGAGATGCTTGGGAACCTTGTCGAAGAGCAGGGCCTCGGTCGAGCTGACAACGGCCCGGCCGTCGAACTTGAGGAATGGCAGCTCGATCGGCACGCTGCCGGTGGCCACGAGGATGTTCTTGGCCTCCAGCGTCCGGGCCTGTCCGTCGTTGCCGTCGACCGCGACTGTGGTCGGCGAGGTGACCTTGGCGGTGCCGAAGATCCCTTCGATCTTGTTCTTGCGGAACAGGCCGCCGATGCCAACGGTCATCGACCTGACGACCTCATCCTTGCGGGCGAGCATCGTCGGGACGTCGATGCCGATCTCGCCGGTCTTGATCCCGTGCTTGGCGAACCGTTTCTGCGCCAGGTAGAACAGCTCGCTGGAATCGAGCAGGGCCTTGCTGGGGATGCAGCCGACGTTCAGGCAGGTGCCGCCGAGCGTCGGCCGCTTCTCGACGCAGGCGACCTTCAGGCCGAGCTGCGCCGCGCGGATGGCGGCGACATACCCGCCGGGACCGGCCCCGATGACGACCAGATCGTAAGCATCCGACACCGCAGGCTCCTTGAAGGACGCGAGCGGGGCGAAGGGCGGCCGGGCCCCCGCGCGGGGAATCCGGGGGCCGCCCGGCCCCGCTGGCGAGATCGCCGTACTCGTCTCGGCGAAAGATTATAGGTCGAGCATCAACCGCTCGGGGTTCTCGACCCCTTCCTTGATCCGGACCAGGCAGCCGACCGCCTCGCGGCCGTCGACGATCCGGTGGTCATAGGAGAGCGCCAGATACATCATCGGGCGGATGACGACCTGCCCGTCGATGGCGACCGGCCGCTGCTGGATCGAGTGCATGCCCAAGATCCCGCTCTGGGGCGGGTTCAGGATGGGCGTCGAGAGGAGCGAGCCGAAAACGCCGCCGTTCGTGATCGTGAACGTGCCGCCCTGAAGGTCACTGACGGCGATCGTCCCCTCGCGGGCCTTGGCGGCGAAGGCTCCGATCCCCTTCTCGATCTGGGCAAAGCTCATCCGGTCTGCGTCGCGCAGGACGGGCACGACCAGGCCGCGCTCGGTGCTGACGGCCACGCCGATGTCATAGACATTGTTGAGGATGATGTCGGTGCCTTCGACCCGACCGTTGACGGCGGGGAAGGCCTTCAGGGCCTCGATCGTTGCCTTGATGAAGAACGACGAGAAGCCGAGGTTCACGCCGTGCTTGGCCTTGAACGCGTCCTTGTACTTGGTGCGCAGCTCGATGACCCGCGACAGGTCGGCCTCGTTGAACGTGGTCAGGATGGCCGCGGTGTGCTGGGCTTCGACCAGCCGCTGCGCGATTTTCTGGCGGATCAGGGGCATCCGCTGCCGGGTCTCGCGGGGACCCCGGCTCGCGTCCGAAGGCGTGGGGCTCGGCGACGGGGCGGGCGCGGCCTTGGGTGCGGCAGCCGGTTGGGCCTTGGGGGCCTCGGCGTGGGCGAGGACGTCTCCCTTGGTCAGGCGACCATCGCGGCCGGTGCCGGTGACCTGAGCCGGGTCGATGTTCGACTCGGCGACGATCCGACGGACCGACGGGGCGAGCTCCACGTTGCCGTTGCCCGCGTTTGCGCCCGCCTTGACCGGCGCCGTGGCGAGCGAAGCGGCCTGTAGGGCGGGGGCCTTGGCCTGTGCGGGCTCTGGGGCCGGGGCAGACGCGGCGACGGCGGAGTCATCGAGCTGGCCGACGACCGCTCCAATGTCGATGGTGGTCCCCTCGGGCGTCTCGATTTTCAGGCGCCCTGAGAAGGGGGACGGGACGACGTTGTTGGCCTTGTCGGTCTCCAGCTCGAAGAGATCCTCGCCGGTCTTCACCACGGCGCCGTCGGGCTTGAGCCACTTGGCCAGGACGCCCTCGGTGATCGACTCGCCGAAGCTGGGCACAATGATCGGTTGGCTGGCCATCGTTGAGTCCTGGTTCGGGTTCCGGCCGTCGTCGCGCGACTCCGGCCCGTTTGTGGGAGGCGAGCCCGGAAGGCGTTGGGGCCCGGCCGTCCTCACGTGCGCGAGGCGGGCCGGGCGTTTGGGGCAGCACTCGCTGACATGACGAGGCCCGGGCGACGCTCGCCGCCCGGGCCCTGTTGATGGTTGGGCAACTCAGCCCTTGGCGGCTGCGACGGACCGGACCGGCGTCGAGGCGACCAGGTGAGGCAGGTCCGCGCCGATGGCGGCCTGCACGAGCTCGTCTTGCTCGGCCTGATGGACCTTGAGCGACCCGGCGGCCGGGCTGGCGCTGGCGTCCCGGCCGACGTATTGGAACGACTTGCCCAGGGTCTCCAGGAGCCTGGGGGCCGCGAACGACCAGCCGCCCATGTTCTGAGACTCTTCCTGGACCCAGACCCAGTCCTTGGCCGCCCGATAGCGGCCCAGCACCGCGGCCAGCCGCTCTGCCGGCCAGGGGTAGAGCTGTTCCAGGCGGACGATGGCCACCTCGGCCTGCTTGCCGGCGGCCTCGCGCTGGGCGAGCAGGTCGTAAAAGACCTTGCCGCTGCAGAGCAGGACCCGGCGCACCCGGGCGGGGTCGACCGTGTCGTCGAGCACTTCCTGGAAGGTGCCCGAGGTGAAGTCCTCGATCTTGGAGACGGCCAGTTTGTGCCGCAGCAAGCTCTTGGGGCTCATCACGATCAGGGGTCGGCGGAAGTCCCGCTTCACCTGACGCCTGAGCAGGTGGAAGAATTGCGCCGGGGTGGTCGCGTTGGCGACCTGGATGTTGTCCTCGGCGCAGGCCTGGAGGAACCGTTCGAGCCGGGCGCTGGAATGCTCCGGCCCTTGCCCCTCGTAGCCGTGCGGAAGCAGCATGACCAGGCCGCTGGAGCGGCCCCACTTCGACTCGGCCGAGGTGATGAACTGGTCGATGATGACCTGGGCGCCGTTGACGAAGTCTCCGAACTGAGCTTCCCACATGATGAGCATGTGGGGCTCGTCGATCGAGAACCCGTAGTCGAAGCCCAGGACGGCCGCCTCGGAGAGCAGGCTGTCATAGGCGCAGAAGCCGGCCTGGCCCGGTCGGATGTGATTCAAGGGGACGTAATGCTTGCCGGTCTTCATGTCGGCGAGGCTGGCGTGGCGATGGCTGAACGTGCCGCGCCGGCTGTCCTGGCCGCTGAGGCGGACGGGGATCTGTTCCAGCAGGAGCGACCCGAAGGCCAGGGCCTCGCCGGTGCCCCAGTCGATCGGCCCGCCAGCCTCGACGGACGCGAGGCGGCCGGCGAACATCTTCTGAAGCTTGGGGTTGGGCGTGAACCCTTCGGGGAACCGGGTCGCGGACGCGGCGACTTCCCGCAGGGTCGCGGCTGGCACCGTCGTGTCGACCGCGTCGAACGACCATCTGGCCTGGAGCCCCGACCACTGCGAGGTGAACGACCGGCGTTGGGGGGGCCTGGGGCCGTCCTGATCCTGAACTTCCTTCAACGAGCTTTCCAGCTTGCTGGTGATCGTCTCGGTGATGATCTTGACGTCTTCAGACGTGATCTCGCCCGAGGCGATCAGGCTCTCGGCGTACTTCGTCGGCACCGACTTGCGCGACCGGATCACGTCGTACATCAAAGGCTGGGTGTACGCCGGCTCGTCGGTCTCGTTGTGGCCGTTCTTGCGGTAGCAAACCATGTCGATGACCACGTCCTGGCCGAACGTCTGGCGATAGTCCATCGCCAGCTCGGCCACGTAAACGACGGCCTCGGGGTCGTCTCCGTTGACGTGGAAGATGGGCACTTCCAGCATCTTGGCCACGTCGGTGCAGTATCGGGTCGACCGGCCGTCTTCGGGGTTGGTCGTGAAGCCGATCTGGTTGTTGACCACGATGTGGATCGTGCCGCAGGTGTCGTAGCCGGGAAGTTGCGACAGGTTCAGAGTCTCGGAGACGAGCCCCTGACCGGCGAACGCGGCGTCGCCGTGCATGAGCACCGGCAGCCCGTGCGCCCGATTCCCGTCCTTGAACCGCCGCTGCTTTGACCGCATCCGCCCTTCGACGACGGGGTTGACCGCCTCGAGGTGGCTGGGGTTGGGGGTCAGCGACAGGTGGACCTCGTACCCCTCGGCGGTGACGTGCTTGCCCGAGAACCCGAGGTGGTACTTCACGTCACCGTCGGTGACGGCCTCGGTCATGATCTCCTTGAACTCGGAGAAGATGAGGCTGTAGGGCTTGTTGAAGGTGTGGGTCAGCACGTTCAGGCGGCCCCGATGGGGCATGCCCATCAGGATCTCGCCGACCCCGTGCTTCGACGACCGCTCGATGATCGCGTCGAGCAGCGGGATGAGCGACTCGCCCCCTTCGAGGGAGAAACGCTTCTTGCCGACGAACCGAGTCTGGAGGAAATTCTCGAACAGCTCAGCGGAAGTCAGCTTCAGGAGAATGCGGCGCTTCTTCTTCTGGTCGAAGTCGGGCCGATTGCGGTTCGGCTCCATCCGCTCCTTGAGCCACTGCCGTACCCGCATATTGCGGATGTGCATGTACTCGACGCCGACCGAGCGGCAATAAATCTCCCGCAGGGTGGAGATCAGCTCGCGGAGTGTTGACTGGCCCGACTCGAAGAGCTGGGTGGCGAAGGTCTTGTCGAGGTCGGCCTCGGTCAGCCCGAAGGCCGAGGGCTCGAGCCACTCGGACGCATCGCGGGGGGGCTTGAGCTTCAGAGGGTCGAGGTCGGCGAGATAGTGGCCGACCTCGCGGTAGGCGTCGATCAGTCGGGTGACGGCGGCCTGGGCTCGCGCGGCATCGAGATCGGCGCCGCCGGGCGGTGACCCGCCGGACGAGCCTAACTCGAATCCTTCGAAGAAGTTGCGCCAGGATTCGTCGACCGAGGAGGGATCATTCTTCCAGCGTCGTTGGTAATCTTCGAGGAGTTCGAGATTCCACCGACTGGCAACCGTCGGGCGATTCATGGAATGAAGGTCCCGTGTCGGGCCGGCCGAGGCTGCCGGTCCCTGTGCCGTGAGGCGAGTCGTTCGGGCGTCCAGTCCGTGCGCGCAGGGCGCGCGAACGCTCCAATTCAAGCATAACCCAAACCCAAGCCTGCACACACCCCTTTTCCGAGTCCAAACCGGGCGGCGGGGCCGACGGCTGGCCTGGGATGAGGGCCTCGAAATGTGACCTGGGTCGGGTCATCGGCTCTCCGATCAGAAGCGGCAGATCCAGTTCGGATCGCCGAATTTCTCCCGGACGAGCCGGTCGACCACCTCTACGGGTGGCCTGACCGATCCGGGACATCGGGAATCCACGAGCCAGGCCTGACGGATGGAGCTTAGGATCTCGTCGCGGCCGAGCGGGACATTCGTCAGGAATTCGGCGTGCGACCGACCCAAGCGATAGTCCGGCTGCCTCGAAGGCTGCTTGAGGTAGCCGGCGATCAGGCCGAGATCGAGCCGGTACAGGATGGTCGCGTGGATCAGGACGAACCGCTTCATCCTCCTCTGGGCGCTCCCGGAGAATTTCCGGTCCCCGAGCGTCAGGTCGCCCGATCCTCGCAGTTCGACATCGAGTCCGGGACGACGCAATGCGCGTGCCAGCAACCCGAGCGTTTCCTTCTGCCCTTCGTCGACCGCCCGCATCGCCCGGCTAATCTCGATGGGGACGATAACCGTCAAGTTGAGCGTGCCTGGGCCGATCAGGACCGTCCCGCCACCGCTCGAACGCCGCAAGATCCCGATGCCATCCGCCTTGCATGCTTCGAGATTGGTCTCTAAATCGACGCGTCCGGAGGCGCCAAGAACGACGTTCAACACCTTCGGTTCCCAGACGCGAACGATCGGAGGGAGTCGGCCCGCCTCGGCCTCTTCGAGGAGTGCCTCGTCGAGGGCGAGATCCTCGGCAGGTGTCGCACAAGTCCAATCCAGGAAGTGCGTTGGGGCCAGTGCCTCGGTCCAGTGATCCATGCCTTGTTGACTCTCAAAGTGGAACTTGGTGCAACCAGCATATGACTGACTGCATCAGTCATGAGCGATTGGACTGGAAAAATCATCGGCTCTTGATGGGATCGATGTAACCGCATTTATAGACGCGAATTTTCACTTAGTGTTTGACACGAATTTTGAGGCGTGATATTAACGTCTAATTGAGGTGGGGTCTTCCCGCGAAGCTCCTTCGCTCGGGACGTTCCTACCTCAACAACTTGCCGTTCACTTCGCAACACGGCAAGGAACGTTCGCCACCTCGATCCTTCCGTCAGTCTTTCTCGACGCGGTCGACGTCCTCAACCTTCGAGACGTCCGGCACTCCAACCCGTCGGTACCTGAAGTTTCGAAAACCTGGGATCTCCCGCAAACCCATCAAAGGGGGAGTAGTCGCACGCGCTGGTCCCGCCCAGACGAGTCGCCTCATCCTTCGTTCATGACTTTGGATGGTCCTGTCTCAGGCCTGCCCAAGGCCGATCTCTCACTCCGCCCTCATCAGAAACAGAGGTACGATCATGTCGAGAAGACGACGTCCCGGTTTCACGCTGATCGAGCTGCTCGTGGTCATTTCGATCATCGCAGTGCTCATCGCCCTCCTGTTGCCCGCGGTGCAGAGCGCCCGCGAGGCTGCCAGGCGCATGCAGTGCACCAATAACTTGAAGCAGATCGGGCTGGCGTTCCACAACTACGCGAGCAGTTGGGGAATTCTGCCGATGGGCGAGATGCCCGGCGGGCTTTCGACCCACATCGCGCTGCTGCCGTTCATCGAGCAGAACCAGGTCTACAACTCGATGAACTTCAACCTCGGCGACCGCTGGATCTGGACGAACGCGGCGACGCTGACGGCCGGCCGGACCCGAGTGGCCGGCTACGTCTGCCCCTCGGAAATTTACACCAACTACGCCACGGACGGGTTCAACTTCTGGGCGAGCAATTACGCCTGGAACTCGGGGACCTGGTGGCCCCGCACGAAGACCTGGGACGGCCTGTTCGGCCGTTCTTATGACGATGACGCCTCGCTCCGGCCTTACGTCCCGACGCAGGTGGGGTTCAATGCCATCACCGACGGCCTGAGCAACACGCTCATGGCCTCCGAAGTGGCCAACGGGCCTCTCGTCTCCGGCGCGGCTCGCACCAAGGTCTCCGACTGTTACGAAGTCCGAGGCCTGACCGCGACCTCGACCGTGCAGCAGGCGACGGCCAATTGCAGCGCAATCAGCTGGCAGAACGGGCAGATCCCCTGGACCGGCGGCTGGCGCTACAAGGGGTACACCTGGGTCGAGGGTTCGATGTGGCGCAACTGGTTCAACACCATCCGCACGCCCAACCAGTCGTGCTGCACGATGGATGACGTCAGCTGGTGGTACATCATGAAGCCCGCCTCGTCCTACCACCCCGGCATCGCGACCGCCGCCATGGCCGATGGCAGCGTCAAGGCGGTGAAGGAGACCATCAACCAGCAGGTCTGGATGGGTCTCAGCACGAGGGCCGGCGGCGAGGTCATCTCGTCCGACGCCTACTGATCATCGACTCGACGCAACGCGACGGGCCGTCCGATCCTCCGGGGCCGGCCCGTCGCCGCTCTCCAGTCTCACATTTCCTCAGGATCTGAACCTATGAAGACGCTGTCCTGCCCGCTCGCAACGCTCACCCTTGCGGCCCTCATGGTCGGGTTCGTCGGCTGCGGCGGCGACACTGCCCCGGCCGAGAGCCCCGCCAAGATCGAGGAAGCGCAGAAAGAAGCCAAGCAGCGCATTCAGAGGGAATACGGCCAGAGCTCCAAGAAGGCCGCGAATATCAAGTGACCTGCGAGGGGCCTCGATGAGCGCGGCGCGATTGTCAGCCGAGCAAGGGCACGGACCCATCAGGCCCCTCATTCTTCTCATCGCAGCCGCCAGCATTGCGACGTGCGGCGGCGGCTGCGGTGGGCCGTCGATCGAGTTTGCACCCAGTTCGCCTGCGGCCGTCGTCAGGCCTACACGCAGCGGCGACGCCCCTTGGTTCGTCGACCGGGCGGCCGATTGGGGACTCGCCGTGGTCACCCGATGCGGCTCGCCCGAGAAGCGATCGGCGCTTGATGCGCTCGGGACCGGCGTCGCCCTGTTCGACCTCGATGTCGACGGCGACCTGGACATCTACGTCGCCGCGGGAAGTCGGGTCGTCGGCGGCCGGGTTGAGTCTTCGGGCGGCCCCTGGCTGTTCCGCAATGACGGACCAGGTCGCTGGACCGAGATCACGAAGGGGTCGGGTCTGACCGACGCCGGCTGGGCCCAGGGTGTTGCCGTGGCCGACTATGACGCCGACGGCGACTCGGACCTGTTTGTCGCCCACGAAGGCCCCGACCAGCTCTGGCGGAATGAAGGCAAGGGCGTCTTCCGGGACGTGACCGCGGAGGCGGGGCTCGGGGAGGAGCAACTCTGGGGCGCCTCGGCCACCTGGGGCGACGTCGACGGCGACGGTTGGCTCGACCTCTACGTGACGAACTACCTCGTCGCCGACCCGCTGGCCCCGGCCCCGCTCATCGATTATATGAATGGCCACATGGTCTTCGCCGGCCCGTCCGTCCTCAGAGGCGAGCCGGACGTCCTCTGGAAGAACAGGGGTGACGGCACGTTCGTGGATGCGACGAAAGATGCGGGGCTCGTCCGGCCCGAATGCAAGGGGATGGGTGCGGTCCTGGCCGACCTCGACCTGGACGGCGACCTCGACCTCTACGTCACGAATGACACCCAGCCGAACGAACTCTTCCTCAACGATGGCCGGGGTCGATTCGAGGAGGTGGCCGTCGCGGTCGGGGTCGCCGCCAACACGTTCGGCAACCCCGAGGGGAGCATGGGTGTCGAGGTGGCCGACATGGATGGCGACGGCCACCTTGACCTGGTTTACAGCAATTTCCGCCAGGAAGGGACCAGACTCCACCTGCGACAGTCCGATGGGAATTATCTCGACGCCTCGGCCGGAAGCCGCATCGGGGTCGCCTCGCTCGGGTTCGTCGGCTGGGGGATCGTCCTGGCCGATTTCGACGACGACGGCTGGCCCGACCTCTTCCAGGGCAACGGCCACGTCTATCCCATGGTTCCCGACGCAACCTATGCGATGCCCCCCCTCTTCCTGAAGAACGAAGGTCGGGCGAGCTTCAGGGCTGTGACCGACGCCTGGGGCCCCAGGCTCGCGGAGATGCAGTCAGGCCGGGCCGTCGCCGCCGGCGACCTGGACGGCGATGGCGATGTCGACCTGGTGATGACCACCATGGACGGCCCCTTGCGCGTTCTCGTCAACGAAGGGAGCAGCCCCAATCGCTCGATCCGGGTGGTTCTCGCCGGCAAGGCCCCCAACACCGAGGGGGTCGGCGCCGTCGTGGAACTGACCGCGGCCGGCCGGACCCAGGTGGCGGTGGTCAGGCGAGGCGGCAGCCTGCTGGCCGCCTCGGATGTGGCGGCCCATTTCGGCGTCGGGGCTGCGGAGAGGGTCGACCGCTTGCTCGTGCGTTGGCCCGATGGGACGATGCAGTCGCATGAGGGGCTACCCGTCGGGTGCCGGATCATCGTGCGTCAGGAAGAGGCGGCCGTCGAAGTCCGTCCCGATCGCGCCCGGTTCGAAGCCGTTGGGCTCCTTTCCCACGAGGTCCGACCTTGAGCGCAGAGCGGCCAGGCATCTCGCCCCTCCAATCGAGGATCCCGTTCCGGGTCCGCCGGATCCTCTCGTGGATCGCCCTCGCGGCCATCGTCATCGTGGTCTGGTTCTTCGTCGGCCGTGACCTCTGGCGCGACTACAAGATCACGCGCGAGGAGGAGCGGGCGGCCGAGGATTCGACGCCGATCGGCTACGTCGGCCTGCACTACCGCAGGACCTACAATAATCGGCCGAGCCGGTTCATCGTCGAACGCGAAGGCCGCAGGCTGCTCTGGGCCGCCATGGACGACAAGAACCTGCCCACGATCTATTTCGATATCACCGGTGCCGCGTTCGACCCGACCTTGAACTTGAGCGGCGGCTTCGGCATGGACTCGATCGTCGGGATCGATTACCCGATCTTCCAGGGGGTCGACACGACGTTGGGCAGGCACTTCCCCCCGCGCAAGGAGGTCTTCGGAATGGAGAGCGGCGACGGGCCGCGGGCCTTTCCGCTCGACCTGCTGCTGAAGGCCGAAGTCGTCAATGATGAGGAGACCGGCGTACCCTTCGCGGTCGTCGTGTCGCGGGGAACCGGCCGAGCGGAGACCTACACCCGGATCCTGGACGGGCGCTCCCTCAGCCTCGGGACGACCGGCTATCAGAGCGAGGTTCGCCCCTTGCTCTACGACCGGCGGACGCGGAGCCTCTGGCTGCCGGGCAAGGATCAGCTCGACTGCGTGGCAGGGCCGCTCCAGGGCAAGTCGCTCCCGACGTACAAGCCGCTCGTCAAGACGACCTGGGCAGCGTGGACCGGCGACCATCCCAGGACGAGCGTCCTCGTCGGCACCGATCGAGAACCACCGATCCCCGCTGAATGATCGATCCTCAATCCGGACGCTGACGTTCTTCCCAGGCGTCGAGATCGCACCAGGGCCCTCGGCTCCGGAAGCGGGGCAGGGGGAGCCGCTCGGCCTGCGCCCTGGCCTCTGCGACCGAGAGATCGTCGAGCCTGCGTGCCTCCGCACGGTAGATCGTCAGGCCCCGGCTGCGGGCCAGGATCTCTCGCCTGGAACGCCCCTCGGGGGCATCGGGCCAGGGCTCTGAGAGGGGCTGGAAGTCAAAGAAGTGGGGCAGAAGGTCGCGGATGTACTGCCAGTAATCGGGGTTGTCGGTCTGCACGACGAACAGCCCGGTCGGCGTCAGGGCCTTGTGGACGTCGGCGACGAAAGCGGGGGTGATCAGCCTGAGGTGGGCCATCCGCGGGTCGTGGTAGGGCTGCGGGTGATACAGGTGGATCTCGGCCGCCGACCCCGGAGCGACATACGACCGGACGATCGACTGGGCGTCCCGGACGGCGAACCGGACGTTGGCCAGTCCGCGCTGGTTGGCCCTGCGGGTGGCATAACGGATCACCACCGGCAGCAGGTCGCTGGCGAAGTGATCGTGGTCTGGACGCCGCAAGGCGCTCATCAGGGTATAGCGGCCGTTGCCGCAGCCCAGCTCCAGCACAACCGGCGCGGATCGGCCGAAGATCTCGGGCCAGTCGAGCGCCCCTGGCGGGGGCATCCGCTTGATCCCGGTGCGGGCCCACTCCGCCTCGGGGAGGATCCTGCCCGGGATCGGAATGCCAAATTCCCACTCGATTCCCGACTCATCGGCCATTCCGCCCGCCTTCTCGCTCGTTCCCACCTGTCTGGCCCTCGGCCCGACCGATTATGATCGAGTCGGCCACCTGCGGCCTAGGGCACGTTGCATGGAGGGGCGAATCATGGGTCCGGGCACCTATCGGTCGTACAAGGGTCTGCCTCAGCTCGCGGGTCTCGGAACGGTGGCCGGCGCGGCCAGGCCCGGCCTCGGGATCGAGGACTGCGTCAGCCGCCTGAAGCGGTTCCACTACGCGTTTCGCAGGCTGCACGAGATCTTCGTCGGACGCATCACCGCCGAGCCCATTTACGAGCTGAAGACGGGCTTCTCGCACCACGCCTACCTCTGCTCCGAGCACGTCATGGCCCTGCGTGACCGCGTGGGCGAGATGCGCGAGCCACCGCTCGGTCTCGACGCCATCCCCGACCCCGCGATGGAAGTCGCCTTCGACGAGATCAGGTCGGCGCCGAACACCCTCGAGCTGCTGGTCGGAATCTACGAGACCGCCCTCCCCTCGCTCGACCGGGCCATTGAGTTCTACGCCGAGGAAACCAACCCGCTGACCGACGCCCCCTCGCTGCGCCTGCTCCGGTTCGCAAGGCTCGAGATCGCCGAGATGATCACGTTCGGCCGCGAGTGTGTGGCCGCACTCGTCGGCCCCGACGAACTCGCGGCGATGCGGCCCTGGCTCGACCTGCTCGAACGGGCCTTCGACACGTCGGGGCTGCTGAGCACCTCGGCGGGCCCGCACACCCTCGCTCCGGCGCGGATGCACTCGGCCAGTCCCTATGTGTACGACCCCGTGCCGCAGCGTGATGAGCGGTTCAAGGACCCCTACAACCAGGGGGTCAACCCCGAGGCCCTGCTGTATGACCCCTCCTTCGACGACCGCACCAAGAGCCTGATGATGCTCTTCAAGCGGCTGCGGGAGATCGACGTCCCCGAGATGATGGCGAGCATCATCGTGCAGACCCCCGGCAAGCCCTGGGGCTATTATCGAGATATGACCCGGCAGCTCTGGGACGAGGCCAGGCACGCGATGATGGGCGAGGTCGGCTTCGTCGCCAACGGAGTCGACTGGACCGAGGCCCGGTTCACCCACAACTGGTCGCTGCGGCTGAACACTGAGTGCGAGCCCCTGGAACGGCACGCGGTGCTCTACTTCATCGAGCAAGGCCTGATGTCCAAGACGGGCAAGAAGTTTGAGTGGGAGGTCGGGGTACGCTCGGGCAGCCCTCTGATGGCGACGATCCAGGACTTCGATTGGGCCGATGAGGTTCTGCACGCGGCGATCGGCCGCGAGTGGTACGTCCCCCAGTTCAAGCACTGGAAGGAAGCCCTCGATTACGGCGACAAGTGCTGGTCCAAGATTCTGAGCAACTGGACGACGGTGCGCGACGAAGGGCTGACCGAGCACGAGAACTGGTGGCCGCGCGTCTATGTTCAGGCCTGCAAGCACTGGGGGATCGAGCCCGACCCGAAAGCCCTCGCCTTTGCCGAGACCTACGAGAGCCAGCGGGCCGACCTGAAATCGGTCTCTTCCAGCGGCTAGGCGAGGACCTGCTTGATGACGTGGGCGGGCTCGACCCCGGTGAGCTTGAGGTCGAGCCCCTGGAACTTGTACGTCAGGCGGTGGTGATCGACCCCGCAGAGGTGGAGCAGGGTGGCGTGCAGGTCGCGGACGTGGACGACGTCCTCGACGGCTCGATAGCCAAGCTCGTCGGTGGCGCCGTGGGTGACCCCCCCTTTGATGCCGCCGCCGGCCATCCAGAGGGCGAAGCTGAGGATGTGGTGATCTCGGCCGGAACCCTGGCCCATCGGCGTCCGGCCGAATTCTCCGCCCCAGATCACCAGGGTGTCGTCGAGCAGCCCGCGCCGTTTCAGGTCGCTGACCAGGGCGGCGCACGGGCGGTCGACCTCCTCGGCGGTCATCTCCATGCTCTTCTTGATCTCGCCGTGGTGGTCCCAGGCGCGGTGATAGAGCTGGATGAAACGGACCCCGCGCTCGGCCAGGCGGCGGGCCATCAGGCAGTTGGAGGCGAAGCTGCCGTCGCCTGGCTGCTTGATGCCGTAGAGGTCGAGCACCTCGGGCGACTCGCTCTTGAAGTCGGTCAGGTTGGGCACCGAGGTCTGCATCCGGAACGCGAGTTCATACTGGCTGATCCTCGTCTGGATCTCCGGGTCGGGCCGGTCCTCGGCGAGCAGGCCGTTGAGTCGGTTGACCTCCTCGATCACCTGCCTCTGGGTGCTCTGGCAGACCCCCTCGGGGTTGCCGATGTAATGGACGGCGTCTCCCTTGGACTGGAACTGGATCCCCTGGAACTTGCTGGGCAGGCACCCAGCGGACCACTGGCGGGCCGAGACGGGCTGCTGGCCGGTCTTGCCCGCGGAGGTGAGGACCACGTAACCGGGCAAGTCGTCGGTCTCAGACCCCAGGCCATACAGCAGCCACGAACCCATGCTCGGGCGGCCTTTGATGATCGACCCGGAGTTCATGAAGGCGTGGGCCGGGTCGTGGTTGATCTGCTCGGTCTGCATCGAGCGGATGATGCAGAGGTCATCGGCCAGGGCGCCGATGTTGGGGAAGAGATCGGAGATTTCCTGGCCCGACTGGCCGAACTTCTTGAAGCCGCAGGCCGGGCCCCGGGCGATCAGCTCGGCCCCCTGGAGCTGCGCGAGCTGCTGCCCCTTGGTGAATGACTCGGGGAACGGCTTGCCGTCGAGCCGCGCCAGCTCGGGCTTGTAGTCGAGCGTCTCGAGCTGAGATGGGCCGCCGGCCATGCAGAGGTGGATGATCCGCTTGGCCCGCACCGGCGACTGCGGCGTCCGGATCACCCCACGCCAGCGGCCGGCCGCTTCGACGGCCGCGGCCGCATCGGCCCGGGCGGCGGACGAGGGATCGAGCAGGCCGGCGAGCGCCATCCCGCCGAGTCCGTAGGCCGAGCGGCCGAGGAACGTCCGGCGGTTGACGCCCTGGCGGAACTCGGGCGAGTCGAAGGGGTGGGCGTTGTTCATGGGTTCAATACCGCGTGATGGTTTCGTGCAGGTTCAAGACGACGCGGCAGACGCTCATCCAGGCGGCCGTCTCGGAGGCGTCCGGGCCCGGCTGCAAGCGGAACAGCGTAGGGCCGGCGGCGACGAGCTTGCCCGCGGCGTCGGGGTCGCTGGCGTAGATCCGGCGTTGCTCCCCGAGGAAACCGATCAGCGATCGGAGTTCCGCGGGCTTGGCGGGGCGAGCGAGCGCGAGGCGGAGAAGACCGTCGATGCGTGCGTCGTCATCCCCCGGCGTGGCCAGGGTCCGGCTTGCCAGGGCGCGGGCGGCCTCGACGAAGGTGGGGTCGTTCAGCAGGGTCAGGGCCTGCTGCGGGGTGTTGGCCACGTTGCGGGCGGCGTTGCATTCCTCGCGCGAGGGGGCGTCGAAGTTGGCCAGCATCGGGTGCAAGAAGGTGCGCTGCCAGTGCGAGTAGAGGCCCCTTCGATACTGGCGGTCGTCCCGTTCGGCCTTGTAGTCGCGGTCGGGGAACTGGATGTTGGCGTAGTAGCCGGCCGGCTGGTAGGGGTGGGCGCTCGGACCGCCCAGCTCCAGGTTCAACAAGCCTGCGATCGACAGGGCGTTGTCGCGGACGAACTCGGCCTCCAGCCGCCGAGGGTTCTGCGAGGTGAGCAGCCGGTTGTTGGGGTCGGCCTCACGCAGCTCGGGCCTGGGCCGCGAGTCCTGCCGATAGGTGCCGGACATAACGATGCGCTTGACCGTCGCCTTGACGTCCCAGCCCCCCTCGACGAAGTCGGCCGCCAGCCAGTCGAGCAGCTCGGGGTGGGTGGGAGCCTCGCCCTGTGAGCCGAGGTCCTCGACGACCGTGCTCAGTCCGTTGCCGAAGAACTGCTTCCAGAGGCGGTTGACGAAGACGCGGGCGGTGAGCGGGTTCTCCGGCGAGGTCAGCCAGCGTGCCAGGTCGAGCCTCGTCTGCCGCCCTTCCGACTTCGTCCCGATGGCGAGGAAGCCGGGGACGGCGGGCGTGACGACGGGCCCGGTCTCGTCCTGCCAGTTGCCGCGGGGCAGGACCCTCGTCGTGGACGGTTCCCAGGCCTTCGTGACCGTGATATAGGCCCGGCCGTCGCGGCAGTCGTTGGCTTCGTTTCGAAGGGCCTGGATCCGGGCGAGGGCGTCGGGATCGTCGGCGTGGGACAGGAGGCTCAGCTTGCGGAGCCGCGCGGTCTGCTCGGCCGTCCGCTTGTCTCGCTCGGCATTCAAGGCTTCGACCAGGGGGGCATCGACGACCGGGGTCAGGGGGAGATCGGTGCCGAAGGGGCTGACCGAGACCCGGACGCGGCCGAGGTTGGACGACGCGGCGAAGACGACGAGGGCGTCACCCTCCGCGAGGCGGATGGGAGTCCTCAAGACGTAGACGGCCGACCGGGCCTGGGCGTTCACTGTGTTGGGGGAAGTCCAGACGTCGGTGACGCCCTGGATGGGCGACCCGCCGTTGTATCGAGGGGCCTTGATCTCGGCATCGGCGAACCAGATGGGGAGCGGGGTTGGCTGTGGTTGGCCCGATTTCAGGAGGCCGACTTCGAGCCTGACGGAGATCGACTCGGCCTTGTCGCGGGCGAGATAACCCAGGTTCGCGGGGTCGGGCAGAAGCTCGACGCGGAGGGCCGAGACGCGACCGGGCGTGGGGCGGAGTTCGACCTTCAGGCCGCCACCACCCGCGGGCTTGCCGGCGACGAGGATCGAGCCATCCTCGAGTTCGGCGGCGGTCGAGGCGTCTCCGGGCTTGGGCTGGAGGATCGTCGAGGAGGGCGAAATCCAGCCGTCGGGCCAGACCTTTAACGTGTTGCGTGCCTGGGCGAGCCAGGCTTCGAAGGCGTCCCGGGTGGCACGGTCGGCGTCGATTGGGGCGGTTGCCTCGGCGGCGACCCTGGCGATCTCGCGTTCGATGCCCTGCTGCCTGCGCTTGAGGTAGGGGCTGTCGACCTCGATCTCGGGCGGGAAGGGGAAGTCGTTGTTGAAGCCCTTCAGCTCCGGGACCGGGGTGTAGCCGTAGTCGGAGTAGACGCCCCACTGGCGGACGTCGGCGAAGAAGGCGCCCAGGCTGTAGAAGTCGCGGGCGGTGAACGGGTCATACTTGTGGTCGTGGCACTCGGCGCAACCCAGGGTCGAGCCCATCCAGGTGGACGAGACTGTGCGGACGCGGTCCGCGGCGTACTTGGCGAGGTATTCCTTGGCCTGGGCACCCCCCTCGCGGGTCATCATATTCAGGCGGTTGAAGCTGGTGGCGGTGAGCTGCTCGGGGGTCGGGTCGGGCAGCAAGTCGCCGGCAAGCTGCTCGGTGGTGAACTGGTCGAACGGCTTGTTGGTGTTGAAGGCGTTGATGACGTAGTCGCGGTAGGGGAACACGTTCTGATTCTGGTCGCCGTGGTAGCCGACCGTGTCGGCGAACCGGGCGAGGTCGAGCCAGGGGACGGCCATCCGCTCGCCATAGTGAGGGGACCGGAGCAGTCGGTCGACCTGCCGCTCATAGGCATCGGCCGACTCGTCGGCGAGGAACGCATTCACCTCGGCGGGGCTCGGCGGCAGGCCGGTCAGGTCGAGGCTCAGGCGGCGAAGCAAGGTCCGCTTGTCGGCCTCGGGCGATGCCTTCAGGGGGTGGCCGGCCAGGATGAACGCGTCGATCGGGTTGACGACCTGCCCGCGCGTGGCGTCGACCGCCGGGGGCATCGGTCGCTTGGGCGGCACATAGGCCCAGTGGGGCTGGTACTCGGCCCCCTCGGCGACCCAGCGTTTCAGGAGGTCCTTCTGCGCCGAGGTGAGGACTTTGTTCGACTCGGTCGGCGGCATCAGGGCTTCGTCGTCGGCCGCGGCGAGGATGCGAGCGACCAGCTCGCTGGCGTCGACGTCACCGGGGGTGATGGCGCCCATCTCGATGGCCACGTCGCGGAGGTCGAGCCTCAAGTCCGCCTTGCGATGCCCTTTGTCGGGCCCGTGGCAAGCGAAGCAGTTTTCCGAGAGGATCGGGCGGATGTCTCGGTTGTACTGGACCTTAGGTGCCGGGACATCGGCCCAGACCGACTGCGCCAGACAGATCAAGGCGGCGGCCAGCATCGGGGCCATTGGGTTTGTTCGGCGAGATGGGCAGGCTGGCAAGTCGGTCAGTCGGCGCATCATCTTAGACCCTCGGACGGCCTGGCCGCCGGCACGCTTGGGGGGCGCGAGGCTTGATTCGACGCTGGCACGGGCGGGAGGTACTGCGGTAGGCGGGGGCAAGGTCCACCGCGAGACGAAGAGGGTCAGGGCGGCGGCATCTCGCCGGCCACGTGTCCCTGTTCTACGAGTCGCGATAGAAGCCAGTTCGAATGGTATCGCTGCCACCCATCGTCGGCAACCCTCGCGGCGACGGCCCGGCCCGGTCGTCGGCCCTCGGGTTCGTTTCGTCGTGGGAGGCCGATGGGGCCGGGTTCACAGGATTGTCAAAGAGCGAGCGAGTGACTGCCTTGTAGGTGACGCAGGCTCATCGGCCGGGGCCTGACCGGGGTTTTCCAGGGGAGCTTGGGTTCGTTTTGTCTCGGGAAATCTCGAGTCGGACCATGACTGCGTCTGGGGCGAAGAGGTGTTCCCGGGTTCGTTTCGTCATCTTTGTTTTCGCGGTTCGGACCAAATCCTGGGCGTAAAAGCAGGAGGGTTTTCGCCCACATCCCTCGAATGACAATCCTTCATAGAAAACCATCGTTCGAACTCCGGATTTTCTCCCTGATTTCTTGACGATTTCCCGATTTTGTCAATGCGTGGATGCAGTTTGGCCTCGTCCCGGTTCGGGCTGGGCATCCAACGGCCAAACGCGACGCCAACGCCCCGACCACGGGGCGTTGGCGTCGCGTTCTTGGTTGCGGACTCGGGTCATCCCTGGGTTGGTCAAAGCTCGCTGGCGCGGAAGACTCGGGCCCGGCGCTTGGGGGGATTGAGGCGGGCCTGGGCGGCGTCCTGGAGGAAGTGGCGGAACTCGGGGGTGTCCAGCTCTTCGGCGGAGTGGGCGTGGATGGTGACCAGGTCGAGGACGAAGCCGGGGGCGAGGACAATCCGGTCCTTGTCCGAGTTCACGGGGGGCCGGGCCAGATAGAAGGGGTCGAGCTTCAGGCGCTTGTTCAGCTCGGGGAGGGTGAACGTGCCGTGCGGGACAACGAAGTTGAGGGTGACGATCCACTCGGCGCCGGTCGACGCTTCGAAGAAGGGGGGCAGGTTTTGCCCGTCTTCATCCGATTGCTGGTCGAGGGGGGGCCAGACCCGGACGACGGTGCGCTTGGACCAGTCGGCCGGCGGGTAGTTGGGGAGGGACGACATGGCTTCGACGACGATGTCGAGGACCCGGCCGTCCCAGCGGACCGGCTTTCCGGTCCGACTCGTGCGGTGGGTTGTGTGCCAGAGCCGGCCTCCGACTTTAGGGGCTTCGGAATCCTCGGCCGCGAGCTTCTTGAGGCTGGTTGCACCCGCGAGCTTGGCCACTTCAGTGGAGGTCAGGCGGGCGCGGGCCTCGGCGAGTGCCTTCTTGGCGGCGGCCTTGGCGTCGAAGCGGGGGCGTTCGGCGTGGGGGCCGAGGGCGAGGACCCCGGCGAGGATCGATCCGGTCAGGCTCTTGGCGACCTTGGCGACGACTTCCGGCGACCCTTCCGCGACGATCTTCCCCCCCTCGGCGCCGGCCTCGGGGCCGATGTCGAGGATCCAGTCGGCGGTCTTCATCACTTCGAGATGGTGCTCGATGAGGATGACGGTATTGCCCAGGTCGGACAGTCGGTGGACGACGTCGAGGAGCTTGCGGACGTCGTCAAGGTGGAGGCCGGTGGTCGGCTCGTCGAGGATGTAGAGGGTCTTGCCGGTGTCGGGCCGGGCCAGCTCGGCGGCGAGCTTCACGCGCTGGGCCTCGCCGCCGGAGAGGGTCGGGGCCGACTGGCCGAGCGCGACGTAGCCGAGGCCAACGTCGTGCAGGGTCTGCATGATCCGGCGGATCTTGGGGACCTCGGCAAAGAGCGCCAGCGCCGCGTCGATCTTCATGTCCAGGACGTCGGCGATGGTCTTGTCACGGAACGTGACGAGCAGGGTCTCGGCGGTGTACCGTCGGCCCTTGCAGGCGTCGCAGGTGACCCAGACGTCGGGCAAGAAATGCATCTCGATCCGCTTCTGGCCGGCCCCCTCGCAGGCCTCGCATCGGCCGCCCGGCTGGTTGAAGCTGAACCGACGCGAGGTGTAGCCTCTTCGCTTCGATTCGGGGAGCTTGGCGAACAGCTCGCGGATCAGGTCGAAGGCGCCCGAGTAGGTGCCGGGGGTCGAGGCCGGGGTGCCACCCAGCGGGGATTGGTCGACCCGGATGACCTTGTCGAAGAGGTCAAGCCCGTCGATCCGGTCGTGGGCGCCCGGGGTTTCCTGGGCTCGATGGAGGGCCTTGGCGGCGGCCTTGGAGAGGATGTCCTCGACAAGCGAGCTCTTGCCCGATCCGCTGACTCCGGTGACGACCGTGACGCAGCCGATGGGGAACTCGGCGTCGATGTTCTGCAAGTTGTGGTGGCGGGCGCCGCGGATGGCCAGGACCCGGCCGTCGGGAACCCGGCGATTGGTGGGGACCGGGATCGCCGAGAGCCCGCTGAGGTAGCGGCCGGTGAGCGAGGTCTTGGACAGCTTGACCTGGGCGGGGGGGCCCGCCGCGGTGATCTCGCCGCCGCCGTCGCCGGAGCCCGGGCCGAAGTCGACCAGGTAGTCGGCGGCCTCTAGGATCTCGCGGTCGTGCTCGACCAGGACGAGCGTATTTCCCAGGTCTCGCAGCTTTTGCAGCGCGGTCAGCAGGCGTGCGTTGTCGCGGGGGTGGAGGCCGATGGTCGGCTCGTCGAGCACATAAAGGACGCCGGTCAGGCCGCTGCCGACCTGGCTGGCCAGGCGAATGCGCTGGCTCTCGCCGCCGGAGAGGGTGGGGGTGCCGCGCCCGAGCGTGAGGTAGCCGAGGCCGACGTCGTCGAGGAACTTCAGGCGGTCGCGGACCTCGCGGACGAGGTCGCCGGCGATATGCTTCTCGGCGCCGGCCAGCTTCAGACCCTGGAAGAACTTGAGGGTGCGGGCCAGCGGCCAGTGGCTGACCTGGTCGATGGTGGACCCGCGGAACTTGACCGCGGCGGAGTCATCCCTCAGCCTGGCCCCCATGCAGGCGTTGCAAGGGACGTTGTCGACCATGCCCGAGAGCTTCATCCGGTAGACGAACGAGACTCGGGCGGCCTCCTCGATTGCGGGGAAAAGGCCCTTATATTGGAAGGCGAAGCTCGGCTCTTTGCCCGCGGCGGGGACGACGAACCAGGCGTCGCCGGCGCCGTGGAGGATGAGCCTGCGGTGCCGGCCTTCCAGTTCGTCGAACGGAATGTCCAGGCTGATCCCCTGATCGCGGGCGAAGGCGTCGATCGTCCGGGCGAAGAAGGGGTTCTCGGCGAAGCTCGGCCAGACGGCCACGGCCCCATTTCGCAAGGAGCGACGGCCGTCGGGGATGAGCACCGCGGGATTGGCCCCGTGCTGGGTACCCAGGCCTTCGCAGAGCGGGCACCAGCCGAGCGGGCTGTTGAACGAGAAGTTGTGCGGGGTCAGCTCCTCGAAGCTCCGGCCGCAGCCTTCGCAGCTGCGATGCTGGCTGTAGCGGTCGACCTGCCAGCGGGCCTCGTCGGCGTCGTCCCCCACCCGGGCGATGAGGACGACCCCCTTGCCCAGGTCGAGCGCGGCCTCGATCGAGTCGGCCAGGCGCGAGCGGGTGGAGCGGCGGACGATCGAGCGGTCGACGACGACCTCGATCGCGTGCTTCCTGCGCTGGTTGAGCTTGGGGGGCTCGTCGAGGTTATACGACGTGCCATCGACCCGGACCCTGGCGAACCCCGAGGTCCGCAGGTCGTCCCAGAGCGCCTGGTAGTCTTCCCCTTCGCGGCGGTTGATGGGTGCCATGACGTAGACCTTGGTCTCGTCGCCCATCTCCAGGACTTTTTCGACGATCTCGTCGGCGGTCTGGGTGCCGATGGCGGAGCCGCAGGTCGGGCAGTGGGGGTGGCCCAGGCGGGCGAAGAGGATGCGCAGGTAGTCGTGGATCTCGGTGACCGTGCCCACGGTCGAGCGTGGGCTCTTGCTGGTCGTCTTCTGCTCGATGCTGACGGCGGGGCTCAGGCCGGTAATCTTCTCGGCGCGGGGCTTGGGCAGGGGGGCCAGAAACTGGCGTGCATAGCTGGAAAGGCTCTCGACGTAGCGGCGCTGGCCTTCGGCATAGAGGGTGTCGATGGCGAACGAGCTCTTGCCCGACCCGCTGGGCCCGCTGCAAACGGTCATCTTGTTGCGGGGGATGTCGACATCAACCCCCTTGAGGTTGTGCTGCCGGCCGCCCCGCACCGAGATGGCGCCAAGATTGGACTCAGACGACGCGGCCACCTTCGAGCCCTTGCCGCGTTTCTTGGGGGCGTTGGCGACCTTGGCGTGCTCGCCCGAGAAGATCCTGGCGAGCGCCCGGCCGGTGTGGCTGGCGGGGACGCTTGCGACGTGCTCGGGGGGACCCTCGGCGACGATGAGGCCGCCGCCCGCGCCCCCCTCAGGGCCGAGGTCGATGAGCCAGTCGGCCGTCTTGATGACGTCGAGGTTGTGCTCGATGACGACCACCGTGTTGCCAACATCCGCGAAGCCGTGGAGCACTTTCAGGAGCTTGCGGACGTCCTCGAAGTGGAGGCCGGTGGTCGGTTCGTCGAGGACGTAGAGCGTGCGGCCGGTCCCCTTGCGGACCAGCTCGCGGGCCAGCTTGATGCGCTGGGCCTCGCCGCCGGAGAGGGTGGGAGAGGGCTGACCGAGCTTGAGATAGTCGAGCCCCACGTCGTGCAGGGTCTGGAGCATGTTGGCGATCTTGGGGACGTTGGCGAAGTGTTCCAGCGCCTCCTGCACGTCCATCTCCAGGACCTCGCCGATGCTCTTCCCCTTGAAGCGGACGTTGAGGGTCTCGCGGTTGAACCGTCGGCCTTCGCAGACGGCGCACTGGACCCAGACGTCGGCGAGGAAGTCCATCTCCAGCTTGTTCGAGCCGTTGCCCGTGCAGGCCTCGCACCGCCCGCCTTCGACGTTGAAACTGAAGCGGCCCGTCTTGTAGCCGCGCGTCTTGCTCTCGGGCAGCTTGGTGTAGAGGTCGCGGATCAGGTCGAAAAGCTTGATATACGTCGCAGGGTTCGACCGGGGGGTGCGGCCGATGGGGGACTGGTCGATGTCGATGATCTTGTCGAGCTGGTCTACCCCTTCGATCCGGTCGTGGTCGCCGGGCTGGACGGTCGTGGCGCCGTTGAGGTCTCGGGCGAGGGTATCCCGGAGGATATCCCCGATCAACGAACTCTTGCCCGACCCGCTGACGCCGGTGATGCCGACGACCAGACCGAGCGGGATCGAGACGTCGACCCCCTTGAGGTTGTTGTGCCTTGCCCCCACGATCTTGAGCTTGCGGTCGCCGGGCGGTCTCCGTTCGGCCGGGACGGCGATCGACTCGCGGCCGGACAGGAACGCGCCGGTGACGCTACGCTCGGCCGAGGAGAGCTGGGCGAGGGTGCCTTGCGCGACGACCTCGCCTCCTTTGACGCCGGGGCCGGGGCCGAAGTCGACGAGGTAGTCGGCGGCGCGCATCGTGTCCTCGTCGTGCTCGACGACGATGACGGTGTTGCCCGCGTCGCGGAGCCGGCCGAGGGTGGCGATGAGCTTGTCGTTGTCGCGCGGGTGCAGGCCGATCGAGGGCTCGTCGAGGATGTAGAGCACGCCGACGAGCCCGGCGCCGACCTGGCTGGCTAGCCTGATGCGCTGGGCCTCGCCGCCGGAGAGGGTGGGGGCCGAGCGGTCGAGGGCCAGATAGTGCAGGCCGACGTCGACCAGGAACCCGAGCCGGCCGCGGATCTCCTTCAGCAACTCGTCGGCGATCGTGCGCGACAGCGAATCGAGCTGCGTCGGCATCTGGGCGGGGGCGAGGTCGGCGGCGGGTTGGCCGGCCAGGGCGTCGAAGAACCGCGAGACCTGACCGATGGGCATCGAGCCCAGCTCGACGATGGATCGGCCGCCGACACGCACGGCCCTGGCCCTGGAATTCAGGCGGGTGCCGCCGCAGTCGGGGCAGGTCATGGACCGGAGATACTGCTCGAGCGCGGCCTTCTTCGTCCCCGTCTTGTAGGACCGGTACTTGGCCATCAGCTCGACGGCGATGCCCGGCCAGGGCTCGGCGTGGGCGAGGTGCTTGCCCTTGTTCACCAGGTGCTGGACGATGAGCCGATCGCCCGAGCCGTAGAGCCAGACGTGGCGCATTTGGGGGCTGAGATCGGCCCAGGGACCTTTGAGCATCGTGCCCGCGGGGGGCCCGTCGGGGTCGGACTCGTAGTTGGCCGCGACCCCTTCGAACAGGTGCCTGCGCCAGGTTCCCTTGATTTTGCCGACCGCGCCGAAGGGCTCGATGGCCCCCTTCCAGACGGAGAGCTTGGGGTTGGGGACGATCAGGTCGATGTCGAAGTCATTGCGCTCGCCGAGCCCGTCGCAGCCGGGGCACATCCCCTGCGGGCTGTTGAAGCTGAAGAGCTGCGGGCTGGGCTCCTCGAAGCCGAGCCCGCAGGTGGGGCAGGCATACTTCGACGACATGAGCTGGTCGGCCTGCTCCTCGACCGCGAGGATCAGGGTGCCGTCGCCCAGCTTGAGCGACGCCTCGACGGCCTCGGCGAGCCTCGAACGATTGGACGGGCCGGCCTTCAGGCGGTCGACGACGACCTCGATGGAGTGCTTCGTGTAGCGGTCGAGCTTGGGGGCGTCGGAGAGGTTGATGATCTGGCCGTTGACGCGGGCCCGCATGTAGCCCGATCGGGCGAGGTCGGCGAACAGGTCCTTGTATTCGCCCTTCTGGCCGCGGATGACCGGGGCCAGGATCGAGTAGGACGTCCCCGCGGGCATGGCCGCGATGCGCTCGACGATCTGCTCGCGGGTCTGGGCCGCGACGGGCGTCTTGCAGCGAGGGCAGGAGACCTGGCCGACGCGGGCGAACAGGACGCGGAGGTAGTCGTTGATCTCGGTGATGGTGCCGACGGTCGACCTGGGGTTGCGGCCGCCGGTCTTCTGCTGGATCGAGATCGAGGGGGAGAGCCCGTCGATCTTGTCGACCTCGGGCTTGGGCATCTGGCCGAGGAACTGGCGTGCGTAGCTGGAGAGGCTCTCGACGTAGCGGCGCTGGCCCTCGGCATAGAGGGTGTCGAAGGCGAGGGAGCTTTTGCCCGAGCCGCTGACGCCGGTGAAGCAGATGAGTTTGCCGCGCGGGAGGTCGAGGGCGACGTCGCGGAGGTTGTGCTCGCGTGCGCCTCGGATCACGATGTCCGTGCTGGCCATCCGTGGGACGTCCTTGGTTCGTTCGCTCGTCGATGGAAGCGCCGACGATCGGCCCGGGTCCGGCCCGCCGGGGAGCGAGGGCCGGCCGTCGTCGAATCCCGATCAGTGTATCGACGCTCGAAACGCCTGTCCACCGATCGCGACGCTGGCCGCCTCACCTCGCGACGAGTGGACTCCACGCCGAGCCGTCCTGGTCCCGCCTGACGCTGACTTCTGCGTCCCGAGGTGCCCGCGGCGCAAGGGGCTGCGGCCCGGATTGTGGGCCGGGGGCCGATCGGATAGTGTGAACCGGGCGGGCGACGGGGTCGGCCGTGTGCCCTTCGCAGCCGGCCGCGACGTGCCGATTCTCAGTTGGAGAGGCGTTTCCATGCCGAGGTCCCGCAGACGCCCGTTGCTCGGCCTGAACGTCAAGGGCTTCTGCCTTGCCCTGCTCATCCTGGCGGTCGCGCGTGGGGCGGTGGCCCAGGAGGTCGTCGAGCAGGCCGACGCCGAGACGACCCAGAACTTCCTGAAGTGGATGTTCGAAGCCTCGGGCTGGATCGGCATCATCATCCTCTTGATGTCGTTCTACCTGGTGGCCCTGATCGCCTGGATGGCGTTCCACTTCCGCCGCGTCGTCGCCATGCCGCCGAGGCTGGTCGACGACCTGACCGAGCTGCTCGGCCGGAAGCAATACACCGAGGCCTATTCCAGGCTGACAGGCGACGACTCGTTCTTCGCTCGGGTGCTGGCCGCGGGGGTGCGCAAGTTGCCGTCGGGTGCGGCGCAAGCCCAGCGGGCGATGGAGCTGTCCAACGACGACATGAGCATGGCGATGGAGCACAGGACCACCTACCTGGCGACGGTCGGCACGCTGGGCCCGATGATCGGGCTGGTGGGGACGGTTTACGGGATGATCCTCAGCTTCCGCGTGATCGCCACGGCGGGCTCGTCGCCCCAGGCGAGCGCCCTGGCGGCGGGGATCTCGACGGCCCTGTTCGCCACCCTGGAAGGCATCGCCATCTCGATCCCGGCCATCTACTTCCACGCGCTGTACCGCAACCGGATCGCGCGCATCTCGCTGGAAGTGGCCCTGGCGGCCGAGAGCTTGCTCGAGCTGTTCACGCCGGGCCTGCGGGCGCTCCACCCCCAGATGCAGGCGGGGACCGGGCTGCCGCCGATCAGCCCGCAGCGACCTCCCCTGGTTCCGACGGCCAACTCCGCGGCATCGTCGTCGGCAACCGCGTCGTCGACGGCATCGACCCTGCCCAAGCCGGAAGCCTGACCGATGGTCCGCGCCTCGCCGGCCGACAAACAGGGGGGTGACGGATGAGACGCCGGACTCGGAGGGGGGGCGGCGGGTTCGAGCTGAACCTGACTCCGCTCCTGGACGTGGTGCTCCAGCTCATCACCTTCTTCATGATGCTGATCCACTTCGGCACCAAGCTGGAAGGGGAGACCAAGCGCGTGCGCCTGCCCGTGGCCGCGGCGGCCTTGCCCGGCGGCGAGCTGGGCATCGATCGTCTGAGCGCCGCCATCGACGCCCGGGGGCGGCTGCTCGTTGACGACGAGGCGGTCGACGAGGCGAGCGCCGCGCGCTGGTGGGACGCCCAGGCCAAGCTCAGGCGAGAGGGGCAGGAACTTCTGGCCGACCGCAAGCGAGGGCCGACCGGCGCCGATTTCGCCCCGGCCGGGCCGGTGGCCGAGCTGCCCACCCTGGTCGTGATCCGCGCCGACAAGGATGCCCCTTACGGATCGGTGCGTAAGACGTTGCAGGCGGCGCAAGAGCGAGGGTTCGCCCACTTCAGCCTGATCGTGCTGACGCGGGAGCCCAAATCATGAGCCGGGCCATGCGGCAACGCCTGACCGAGCACAAGGAGGTCATGTTCCCCGTGACCCCGATGCTCGACATGGCCTTCCAGCTCCTGGCCTTCTTCGTGCTGACGTTCCAGGCCCCCACCCTGGAGACGAGGCTCGACATGTATCTGCCCGCGGCCCCCGCCGTGCTGCCGAGCCTGCCCGGCGGCCAGGCACGCTCGAGCACCCCCCGCATCGACTCGGACCTGGAAAACGACCTCCTGCTCCGCGTCGAGGCCGACGACCTGGGCGACCTGAAAGCCCTCAAGCTGGGCGACGCCCCCGTCCCAGATATCGACGGCCTGGGCGATCGGCTTACACGGTACTCCAAGCTCCTGGGCGACCGCCCCCTGCGTGTCCGTATCGCCGCCGACGACCGCCTGCGGTACGAATTCGCCGCGAAGCTGATCGCCGTCTGCAGCAAGGCCGGGGCCGCCGCGATCCGGCTGGCCGACCCCTCGGGCACCAACGCGTCGACGGCCACGCCATGAAACCACGGGACGGCCGGCTATTCGTCGCCCTGACCCTCCTGATTGGCACCGCCTGCCTGGCGGAAGACGGCCCGCTGACCCTGGCCGACATCGCCGGGCTACACGCGGCCTTGCAGCCCGGGGCGGCGACCGATCCGCCCAGGACGGCAAGCTTCCGCGACCTATGGGACCACCCGGAGTCGTTCCTCGGGAAGCGAGTGCGCGTCGAGGGAGAAGTCCGGCGACTCTTTCACCAGGGGGCCGCGGGCCAGCTGCCCGCGCTCGTGGAAGTCTGGCTGACCACCGGTTCCGGCGATCCAATCTGCCTGCTCAGCCCCGAGGCCAGCCCGAAGATCGGGTCCAGGGTTTCCTTCGTCGGTGTTTATCTGAAGAAGATCGAGTATCGCGCGACGGACGTCCCCAGGCTGGCGCCGCTGATCGTCGGGCCGGGCGTACCTGAGGTGATCGCGCCTTCAAAAGTGGATGTGCGTCCTCCGCCGCGGCCGATCTCGCTTGATTGGGCGGTTGGTGGCGGCGCAGCCCTGGTCCTGATTCTGGCCTTGATGCGGAATTATCAGCGAAGACCACCGCCGCCCAGGATCGACCGCGACCCGCCCCCCGTGTTCATCGACGGCGATGAGTTCCCGGCGGATGACCGGACCAGCCCGCATGGCGACGACGTCGATGGTGACGCAATTTCCCGATCGTGAAAGTTCGACGAAGGCGATCGCCGATAGACACGGGTCTGGCAGACCGGCCCGCGAGGGTCGGCTCGTTTCGCGTCCTGTTCGAGGGCATCGATGCGACTGCTCGTCTTGCACAACGCGATGATCCTTCCCGAGTCGCACCCCGAGTCCGCCTCCGAGCGCGGCAACATCCCGGCGGTGCGTGCGGTCGCCGAGACGCTCAAGGGCGCCGGCATGCAGGTCGAATGCCTCGAGGTGGGGCACGACCTCTCGGTGCTGGTGGAGGCCCTCAGGTCGCGCCGACCCGACGTTGTCGTGAACCTGTACGAGCGGATGCTGGATGAGCCCCATTCCGAGGCCCGCGTCGCCACCATCCTGGAGCGTTCGGGCGTCGCCTTCACCGGTTCGCCCGCCACGGCGCTGCGGGCCGGCCGCGACAAGGACCGGACCAAGCGGCTCGCCAGGCGTGCCCGGATCGACGTGCCCGACGGCCTGATCGTCAGCGAGCTGCCCCTTGTCGAGTCCCTCGACCGCTGGCCCGTGATCGTCAAGCCCGCCCTCAGGGACAGCAGCCAGGGGATCGACGACGGCTCGGTCGTCCGGACCGACGAGCAGCTCCGCGACCGCGTCGCCCTGCTGCTGGCCGAGTACGGCGCCCCGGTTCTGATCGAAGAATACATCGCCGGCCGCGAGTTCCAGCTCCACGTCATCGAGGCCCCCGGCCTCACCATGCTCCCCCCGACCGAGATCCATTTCGAGGGCGACTCCTGGCCCATCGTGACCTATGACCGGAAATGGGCCGAGGGCCGGGGCCTGAGCCACTCGGTCGCGGACCTCGAACCCGAACTCGCCTTACGCCTGAATCACCTCGCCGAGCGGGCATTCTACGCGGTCGGATGCAGAGATTACGCGACGATGGACGTTCGTCTACGTCCGGATGGGCGGTCGGTCCTCCTGGAAGTGAACCCCAACCCCGACCTCGGCCCCCACGGCGGCCTGGCGAAAGCCCTGGAAGCCGCGGGCCTGGCCTACGGCGAGTTCCTCATCCAGCTCGCCCGAGGGGCCGTCGAGCGGATGGTGCTGGGCGCCACCGGCTGAGCCTCTGATCCAAGAATCGGGCGTGGCGTGCGAATCTTCCCCGGGGCCCCACCCGTCCGGGAGACTCGCACGCTATGCTCGCCACCAAGCCCGCCCTGGTTTCCGGCCTCGATTTCGACGAGGAGGTCGTCCTCTACAACGCCCACCCGTCAATGTTTCGCAACCGGCCCATCGATTACGTCGTCTGCCTGCTCCTGGTCCCGCTGTTCGGGGTCGGCTTCCTGATCCTGCTCTGCTGGTGGCTGCACTGCCAGGGGACCACCCTCACGGTTACCAATCGCCGGACGGTCCTGCGCACCGGCATCCTCTCCAAGCGGCTCAGCGACATCCGCAACGAAGATGTCCGCAACATCCAGCTCAACCAGTCCTTCTTCCAGCGCATCCTGGGTGTCGGCTCGGTCGGCATCTCCAGCTCGGGCCAGAGTGGAGTCGAGATCGACGTCGCGGGAATCCCCGATCCTGAGCAAGTCCGCGCCCTGCTGAACCAATATCGCTGACCTGTTCGATTGCCCCGGGGCGCCGGGTCTGGTAACTGTTAGCGCAACGCCTTGGGGCGAGTCGAGATCTCAAGAAGCGGGCACGGACGCATGGCGGATCGCGAGGCGGGGCGGAGAGAGCGGCTTCGTGCCACGTGGATGGCGACGGACGTCCACGTCCACGCACTGCTCATCACGTCCGAGACCAACGTCCGCTACCTCACCGGCTTCACCGGCGATGCCACGGCCTTGCTCGTGCTGCCAGGCCGCGTCCTGGCCATCTCCGATGGCCGCTACACCACCCAACTTTCCGGCGAATGCCCCGACGTCGAGGCCCACATCCGGCCGATCGGCCAGCCCCTCGCAGCGGGAATCGGCGAGGTCGCGGCCAAGCTCGGCGTTCAATCGCTCGGCTTTGAGCCGGCCTCCCTCACCGTCGCTCAGCACCGGAAGCTATCCGAGAATGCACCCGGAATCGAACTCGTCGCCGTCGACGGGCTGGTCGAAGGGCTGCGGATGGTCAAGGATGATGCGGAGATCGACGAGATTCGCCGCGCCGTCGATCAGGCCGAGCGTGCCTTCCTCTTATTCCGCGCCGGCCTCCAGGTCGGCCAGTCCGAGAAGGACGCGGCCGACCTGCTCGAAGGCTCCCTGAGGTGCTCCGGCGCCGACGGAGCGGCCTTCCCCCCGATCGTTGCCGCCGGCGAGAACGCCGCGTTGCCGCACGCCAGGCCCTCGGCGGAACGCCAGGTTGGCCCCGACGAATTTGTACTCGTGGATTGGGGCGCGAGCACCCGCGGGTACAAAAGCGACTTGACTCGGATGGTCGTCATCGGTAAGGTCTGGCCGAAATTCGAAGCGGTTTACGGGGCGGTCCTGAAGGCCCAGCAGAGGGCCATCGACGCGATCAGGCCGGGCACGACCGCCTCCGAGATCGACGCCGTCGCCAGAGGATCGCTGGACGGGTCGGGCTTCGGCCCGGCCTTCACTCACGGCCTGGGACACGGCTTCGGGCTCGACATCCACGAAGAGCCGAGGATGAACCGCGAGTCCGGCGTGATCCTTCAGCCGGGGATGGTCGTCACCGTCGAGCCCGGCGTCTACCTCCCGGGATGGGGGGGTGTCCGGATCGAAGACGACATCCTCATCAGACCCGACGGACACGAAGTTCTGACCTCCCTGCCGAAGTCGATCGACTCGACCCGCCTCTGACCGATACTCTCTCATTCGTCTCTCGGCCGCCCCTGCCACAAGGCCGAGGCCGCCCTCGCCGCAGTCGCCAGTGCCCCCGGAGTCTCGCTTGCCATGGCGGAAAACCCGACGGATCGACCCGAATCACCCGACGTGAAACGAATCCGCCACCTCGTCCGCCTGATGAAGGTCTATGACCTGACGGCCATCGACATCCAGGAGGCCGGGACCAAGATCCGTCTCCGACGCCGAGGCGCCGATGTACCCGTCGTCCAGGCCGTCGGCCCGGTTGCCTTCGCCCAGGCGCCGGCCGCCGCAGCCCTCCCGGCCGCGCCGGCGACCCCGCCGCCGGCCGCCGCGCCCGTCGGCCTGATCATCGAGAGCCCGATGGTCGGCACATTCTACACGGCGAGCTCCCCCAGCTCGCCGCCGTTCGTCGTCGCCGGTGGAGCGATCCGCCCCGAGACGACCGTCTGCGTCATCGAGGCCATGAAGGTCTTCACCGACATCCCCGCTGGGGTCGCGGGCACCATCCTCGAGGTCCTGGCCAAGAACGGCCAGGCCGTCGAGTTCGGTCAGCCCCTCTTCCGCGTCAACCCTGCCTAATCCGAGGCGATTTCCCGCGATGCCGATGTTTCAGCGCATCCTGGTGGCCAACCGAGGCGAGATTGCGCTGCGGATCATCCGCGCCTGCAAGGAACTCGGCGTCGAGTCCGTCGCCGTTTACTCGCAGGCCGACCGCGGCGCCCCCTATCTCGACCTGGCCGATCGAGCCATCTGCATCGGCAAGGCTCCCAGCGCCGACAGCTATCTGAACATCCCCCGGATCATCGCCGCCGCCGAGGTCGCCGACGTCCAGGCGATCCACCCCGGCTACGGCTTCCTCAGCGAGAACCCCCAATTCGCCGAGATCTGCCGGAGCTGTAACTTCGAGTTCATCGGCCCGCCGCACGAGGCCATTCGCAAGATGGGCCTGAAGACCGAGGCCAAGGCGGTCGCCGCCGCCGCCAAGGTCCCCTGCGTCCCCGGCTCTGATGGCCCAATCGCCGATGACGAGCAGGCCATCCGCCTGGCCAGGACGATCGGCTACCCGATCCTCATCAAGGCCGCCGCGGGCGGCGGTGGCAAGGGGATGCGCGTCTGCCACGAGGAGAGCCAGTTCAAGGGCGCACTCCAGGCCGCACGCAACGAGGCCGAGGCCGCGTTCAAGAACTCGAGCGTCTACCTCGAGAAGTTCATCGACCGCCCCCGCCACGTCGAGGTCCAGTTCCTCGCCGACTCGCAAGGCCACGTCGTCCATTGCTGGGACCGCGACTGCTCGCTCCAGCGCCGCCACCAGAAGCTCGTCGAAGAAGGGCCGGCGCCCACACTCCCCCTCGAAGTGCGCCGCCGACTGGGCGAGGCCGCCGTCCGCCTGGCCAAGGCCGTCGGCTACGTGAACGCCGGCACCTGCGAGTTCCTCGTCGACCAGGAAGACAACTTCTACTTCATCGAGGTCAACGCCCGGATCCAGGTCGAGCATCCCGTCACCGAGATGATCACCGGGATCGACCTCGTCAAGCAGCAGATCCTGATCGCCAGCGGCGAGCCCCTCGGCTTCAAACAAGACGATATCCCCTGCAACGGCCACTCCATCGAGGTCCGGATCAACTCCGAGGACCCCGACCACGACTTCCGACCCTCGCCGGGCAAGATCACCGGCTTGCGGCTCCCCGGTGGCCCCGGCGTCCGCTGGGATTCTCACGCCCAGGTCGGCTACACCGTCCCTCCGACTTACGACTCCCTCGTCGGCAAGCTGATCGTGCACGCCCCCGACCGGCCGGCCGCCCTCGCTCGGATGCGTCGGGCCCTCGACGAGATGGGCGTTGACGGCATCCACACCACGCTATCGCTGCACCGCCGGATCATGCGTCACCCCGACTTCATCGCCGGCCGCGTCGACACCACCTGGGTTGAGCGCGTCCTGATGCCCGCGACCGGCCACTGAGTCCGAACCTAACCCGATCTACCCGACGCCTCGCGGCTCACGTCACCCGACGTGCCGCGAGGCGTCTCCGCGCGCGGTCTGGCCTGGAATCCAAGGCGCCGACTCGATAGATTGGGCCAACGAATTCGCCTCGGTCTCCCTTGACAACGGCCCGATCCGGCCTCTCGTTTCGAACGGGGTGGACCGGGCCCAGGATTGGACTCGATCGCCATGAAAGTTGGTCTGCTCACGGGCGGCGGAGATTGTCCCGGGCTCAACGCCGTCATTCGCGCGGTCGTCCAGCGTATCAACAATGAAGGGGGGAGCTGCGTCGGCCTGCTGGAAGGCTGGCGCGGCCTGGTCAACGGCCTGCAACGTCCCCTCCAGATTTCCGAGACCGACGGCATCATCGCTCGAGGCGGCACGATTCTCGGGTCGTCGCGCACGAACCCCTACAAGAATCCCGACGTCGACATCCCCAAGGTCCGCGAGAACATCAAGGCCATGGGCCTCGACGCCATCGTGGCCATCGGCGGCGACGACACTCTCGGGGTCGCCTACCGCCTGCATAAAGACTTCAACCTGCCGATGGTCGGCGTCCCCAAGACCATCGACAATGACCTGATGGTCACCGACTTCACGTTCGGCTTCGACACCGCCGTGAACATCGTCACCGAGGCCGTCGACCGCATCAGGACCACCGCCGAGAGCCATCGGCGCATCCTGGTCGTCGAGACCATGGGCCGTCACGCTGGCTGGATCGCCTGCTTCTCCGGCATCGCCTGCGCCGCCGACTACGTGATGATCCCCGAAGTGCCCATCAATATGCCGCACTGCATCGAGGTCTTGAAGCGGCGGCAGTCGGAAGGGAAGGGGTACGCCATCGTCATCGTCTCCGAAGGGGCCGAATTCCCCGAGACGGGCATGACGACCCTGGAAGCCGAGACCGACGCCTTCGGCCACGTCCGCCTCGGCGGAGTCGGCAACGCGGTCGCCAAGATCATCGAAGAGCAAATGGGCAACGAGACCCGCTGCGTCATCCTTGGGCACCTCCAGCGAGGCGGCTCCCCCAGCGCCTGCGACCGAATTCTGGCCACGCGACTCGGTCTGGCCGCCGCCGATCTCGTCGTCCGCAAGAGTTTCGGGACCATGGTCGCTCTCTCGGGGACCAAGATCATCGACACAACCCTGGCGGCGGGCGTCTCGGGCACGAAAACACTCGACCTGACGTACTACGAAGAAGCATCTGTTTTCTTCAAGTAAAAGACGTAAAGCCAGCTGAATTAACGAAGTGCGGCGAATATCCGAAGAACTTCGCCGTCACTTCGTTGACACTCCGCCAGACCCTGGTACTATCCCCTTGTCGCCAGTGACGAGACGCGGAGACGCGAAACGACACGACGGTGACTCAAACGTCCGGTTCATCCGAGTCCGCGGTCAGGCCCTCCGGGGCAAAGATCGCAAGACCCGACGGGTGGATCATTCAAGACGTGGCCCGGTCGAGACGACGGGGCCGAAAAAATCGGGGTTGACGCCTGACGGGGCCACGCGATACAGTGGCCCCTCCTGACGCGAAACGCTGCGGAAACGCGGTGACGCGGATGCGGGTGTCGAAGGTGGCCGGGGGGTTCGAGGGGCGTGCAGACGCCCGGAGACGACCCGGTCGCGACGGGCGGCGAGCGATCGCGGCCCCGGTATCGACTGTTCGGTTCGAGTCGGTTCTTTGACAATTCGGTCGATCGAGAAGACAGTCCACATGAGTGGACCCTTGAGGGAAGCCGATGCGAGTCGTCGCACTCATCGGGACGGGGGGCTCTTCGGAGTCGCTCGGACGGATGATGCGGGCGGACTCAGCTCCGGCCGGGGGGGTTAAAGCCCTTGGCTGGTGCGACCAAGTTTTTTTCCTCGACCCAGAGGAATGGTTCGGAGGAGGAGTGCGGGACGGGGATTTATTCCCGGACTACGCTTCTCTTATCTCGACCTCATCTCGAAGGGTTTGATCCTGGCTCAGAATGAACGTTGGCGGCGTGGATTAGGCATGCAAGTCGTACGCACCGCAAGGTGAGTGGCGCAAGGGTGAGTAAGGCGACGGTAACCAACCCCATGGTTGGGCATAGCCGGGAGAAATCCCGGGTAATTCCCAGCGACGTCGCGGGGAGGCATTTCCCCGCGACCAAAGGTGCGATTCCGCCGTGGGACGGGCCGTCGTGGTATTAGGTAGTTGGCGGGGTAACGGCCCACCAAGCCTTCGATGCCTACCGGGCGTGCGAGCGTGGCCCGGCACACTGGGACTGAGACACTGCCCAGACTCCTACGGGAGGCTGCAGTCGAGAATCTTCGGCAATGGGCGCAAGCCTGACCGAGCGACGCCGCGTGGAGGATGAAGGCCTTCGGGTTGTAAACTCCTGTCGAGGGGGAGGAAGGGGCGGCGCAGAGCCGTCCTTGACCGATCCCTGGAGGAAGCACGGGCTAAGTTCGTGCCAGCAGCCGCGGTAAGACGAACCGTGCGAACGTTATTCGGAATCACTGGGCTTAAAGAGCGCGTAGGCGGATTGCCGCGTCGGAGTCTGAAATCCCCCGGCTCAACCGGGGAACTGGATCCGAAACGGGCAGTCTTGAGGGACGTAGGGGGGGCTGGAACTTCCGGTGGAGCGGTGAAATGCGTTGAGATCGGAAGGAACGCCCGTGGCGAAAGCGAGCCCCTGGACGTCTACTGACGCTGAGGCGCGAAAGCTAGGGGAGCGAACGGGATTAGATACCCCGGTAGTCCTAGCCGTAAACGATGGACACTGGGTAGGGGGCTCGCCGATGGGCTCCCTGCCGCAGGGAAACCGTGAAGTGTCCCGCCTGGGGAGTATGGTCGCAAGGCTGAAACTCAAAGGAATTGACGGGGGCTCACACAAGCGGTGGAGTATGTGGCTTAATTCGAGGCTACGCGCAAAACCTTATCCCAGGCTTGACATGCACGGATTAGCCGGCGGAAACGTCGGTGAGGCCGCAAGGTACAACGTGCACAGGTGCTGCATGGCTGTCGTCAGCTCGTGCCGTGAGGTGTTGGGTTAAGTCCCCTAACGAGCGAAACCCCTGTGTCCAGTTGCCAACGCGTCATGGCGGGGACTCTGGACAGACCGCCGGCGTTAAGCCGGAGGAAGGCGGGGATGACGTCAAGTCCTCATGGCCCTTATGCCTGGGGCTGCACACGTACTACAATGGGTCGGACAGAGCGAAGCCAACCGGCAACGGTGCGCCAATCGCAAAAACCGCCCCCCAGTTCGGATTGCGGGCTGCAACCCGCCCGCATGAAGCCGGAATCGCTAGTAATCGCGGATCAGCATGCCGCGGTGAATGTGTTCCTGAGCCTTGTACACACCGCCCGTCAAGCCACCAAAGCGGGGGGCATCCGAAGTCGCCGGAGCCGCAAGGCAGGCGCCGAAGATGAAACCCGTGATGGGGACTAAGTCGTAACAAGGTAACCGTAGGGGAACCTGCGGTTGGATCACCTCCTTTCTAAGGATGTCTCCAAGTTATCGGCACCGCCCGCAACCGCGGCGGCACGCGTCGGCTTCCCTCAGAGGTTCACACGCTGGATCTGTCTTCTCGCTCGATCGATCACCGCGCGGATAGTCGCCGGCCGGGTTCGTCCCGTCCGGCGATTGTTCACTCGGATGGTTTGGGGATTCGGTCCCCCCCCTGCTTCACCGGGCGGGGGGCGTCGCCTGCACTTGACTGTGCGGACGTCGCCCTCCGGCCGGTGGCCGGGTCTCTCGGCGGCTTCGGCCGTCGGAGGGACACTCTTTGACAATCCGGTGTCAGTCACGCAAGAAGTTTCTAGGACGTGATACATCTCCGCCTCCGGCGGGCGTGGGCTTCGGCCCATGAGCCTCGGAGGGGCGACTTGCACGTTTCATCTCCACGAAAGTGGACCTTCGGAGCGATAGTGATAAGTCAGTCCTCGCCGTGAGGCGACGATTGACTTGCAGAGCAGAGAGAGGACCGCATCGGTCCGGATGAGCCAGGCTGGATCAAGGCCGAAAGGTCGTGGGTCCGACAGGGCGGGTTCGGGTCGGCGTGGTCAAGCTCCTAAGGGCACGGGGGGGATGCCTAGGCGTCATCAGGAATGCAGGCGTGGAAGGCTGCGAAATGTCCGGGGGAGCTGCCCAACGAGCATTGATCCCGGAATACCTGCGGAAGACCCGGGGAACTGAAACATCTCAGTACCCGGAGGAAAAGAAATCAACCGAGACTCCCTCAGTAGCGGCGAGCGAACGGGGACCAGCCTAAACCGTCGGGGACACCCGGCGGGGTCGTGGGGCCGGAGCCATGGAATGCGAGTTTCTGTAGCCGAAGTCCGCTGGAATGCGGCACCGCAGCGGGTGATAGTCCCGTAGGCGACATGGGAACTCCTCCTATCCGGTACCCGAGTAGGGTCGGGCACGTGAAACCCGGCCTGAATCGGCGGGGACCCTCCCGCAAGGCTAAGCACTCGATGACGACCGATAGCGAACCCAGTAGGGCGACCGAACGGTGGGAAGAACCCCGACCAGGGGAGGACACTGATCCTGAAACCCCGTGCCTACGAGCGGTGGGAGGGCGTTTGGCCTCGTGCCAGCCTGACCGCGTGCCTTTTGCATAATGATCCGGCGAGTTACTGTGTGCGGCCCCAGGTTAACCTCTTCAGGAGGGGAGCCGCAGGGAAACCGAGTCTGAACAGGGCGACATAGTCGCACGCAGTAGACGCGAAACGAGGTGATCTACCCATGGGCAGGTTGAAGCGGCCCTAACCGGCCGTGGAGGACCGAACCCACCAGTGTTGAAAAACTGGGGGAGGACCCGTGGGGAGGAGTCAAAGTCTTATCAAACCTCGAGATAGCTCGTTCTCTCCGAAATGGCTTTAGGGCCAGCCTCGGACCATTGTCGTGCGGGGGTAGAGCGACGGACTTCGGATGGGGGGCTTCCCGCCTACCCACCGAAACCCAACTCCGAATACCGCACGATGTACTCCGGGAGTCAGAGCGTGGGGGATAAGCTCCATGCTCGAGAGGGAAACAACCCAGACCGCCGACCAAGGCCCCCAAGACGACGCTCAGTGGTAAAGGAAGTGGGATCGCGGTGACAGCCGGGATGTTGGCTTAGAAGCAGCCACCATTTCAAAAGTGCGTAACAGCTTACCGGTCGAGCCATCCCGCGCCGAAAATGACGGGGACTCAAGCGTCGCGCCGCAGTCGCGGATTCTTAATTGAATGGTAGGAGAGCGTCGGAGGCCGCATCGAAGCCGGACCGTAAGGACCGGTGGAGCGCCCCCGAGTGCGAATGCCGGAACGAGTAACGATAAGATGGGTGGGAAGCCCATCCGCCGAAAGCACAAGGTTTCCTGGGGAAGGTCAATCCGCCCAGGGTCAGTCGGGACCTAAGTCGAGGCCCAAGGGCGTAGACGATGGGCAGGGGGTTAATATTCCTCCACCCGGCGGTGAGGTTGAATCGCGGAGGACGCCGTGATGAGTCAGGTCGGGGCGTTAGATTGCCCCGTGCCGCAAGGCCGACAGCATTCGATCTGGAAGCCTGATGACTTCATGGCCACGAAAAGCCCCGCGAGGACGATCCGTCGGCCCGTACCGCAATCCGACACAGGTGTGCTAGGCGAGCATCCGAAGGCGTTCGGGAGAACCCTCGTGAAGGAACTCGGCAAAATGACCCCGTAACTTCGGGATAAGGGGAGCTCCCATCGCGAGATGGGAGCCGCAGAGAATCGGCTCTAGCGACTGTTTATCAAAAACACAGGACTCTGCTAACTCGCAAGAGGACGTATAGAGTCTGACGCCTGCTCGGTGTCGGTAGGTTAAGGGAGGCGGTGAGCGCAAGCGTAGCCGGCGACCGAAGCCCCGATAAACGGCGGCCGTAACTATGACGGTCCTAAGGTAGCGAAGTTCCTTGTCGGGTAAGTTCCGACCTGCATGAATGGCGTAACGACTGGAGCACTGTCTCCACGAGGGACCCGGTGAAACTGTAGTCGTGGTGAAGATGCCACGTACCCGCGGTCAGACGGAAAGACCCCGTGAACCTTTACTGCAAGATGACATTGGTCCTGCGTCCACGCTGTGTAGCATAGGTGGGAGGCTACGATCCGACGGCGCCAGCCGGCGGGGAGCCACCGGTGAAATACCACCCTGCTTGGACGTTGGCCCTCACCGGCGCGATCGAGCTCGCGCCGGGACCGTGTTCTCCGGGCAGTTTGACTGGGGCGGTCTCCTCCCAAAGCGTAACGGAGGAGTGCAATGGTACCCTCGGCCCGGTCGGCAATCGGGCAACACGAGCGCAAACGTATAAGGGTGCCTCACTGCGAGACCCATCAGTCGAGCAGGGACGAAAGTCGGCGTTAGTGATCCGGCGGTGCTGGATGGAAAGGCCGTCGCTCAACAGATAAAAGGTACTCCGGGGATAACAGGCTGATCTCCCCCGAGCGTCCATAGCGGCGGGGAGGTTTGGCACCTCGATGTCGGCTCATCGCATCCTGGGGCTGGAGAAGGTCCCAAGGGTTTGGCTGTTCGCCAATGAAAGCGGTACGCGAGCTGGGTTCAGACCGTCGTGAGACAGGTCGGTCCCTATCTGCCGTGGGCGTCGGAAACTTGCGGAGCGTCTCCCCTAGTACGAGAGGATTGGGGAGGACCGACCTCTGGTGTGCCGGCTGTCCCGCTCGGGGCATCGTCGGGTAGCCAGGTCGGGACCGGATAAGCGCTGAAAGCATCTAAGCGCGAAGCCCCCTCCAAGACGAGGTTTCCAGTGACTTCAGGTCACGAAGGCTCCTGGAAGACGACCAGGTCGATAGGCCGGGAGTGTAAGGCGGGCGACCGCCTCAGCCGACCGGTACTAACAGCCAAGACGCTTGACCACCCCGACTCGGCCCCGCCCCACCAAGGCGGGCCACCCGAGACGAACAGGGTGAGTCCTCAACCTGCCGCGAGTGCCCGCACCCTCGACCTCCGTCGAAATGCGGAATCACCGCTCCGGCCCATCTTTCGCCACGAGACGAGGCGTCCAACGACGCCCCTCGCGGACGATCGCATCCCGCCCGAAGATTCTGATCGCGTGACTGACCGGATTGCCAGAGCAGCATCCACCGCGAACGTCGGGCCTGACCGCCCGCCGTCCGCTTTCCCGGCGACCATACTGGCGGGGCCACACCCGTTCCCATCCCGAACACGGCCGTTAAGCCCGCCAGGCCCATGATAGTGCGCAAGCGCGAAAGTCGGTCATCGCCGGGATCCCCCAATCGCCCAACGCCCCGCCGATTCCCCCCACGGAATCGGCGGGGCGTTCGGCGTTTCGAAGGACTTTTCCAACCTGTAGCTATTCTCATGAGCTGATTTTTCGATTCTTGTAATCTTCCTTCTCGACCGATTGCGAGACGTATTCCAACCTGGCACTCTGGGACGACTTGATCCTCGGTTCGGATCATCTCGTCCCGGAGCTTTCGACGTGGTTTTTCTCGTTCCTCGCGACTCTACTTCTGTCTCGACCAATCGATGGGCCTGGCACGTTTGCTGGATGCTTTTTGCCTCGACAACGCTCAACTATATGGATCGTCAGTCGATGTCTCTCGTTGGTGAGGATGTCAGGGCTGAATTCAGGATCGATCACGAAGGCTTCGGTTGGGTCCTTGCCGCCTTCCAACTCACTTATGCGTTGTTTCAAGTCCCGGCTGGATATCTTGCGGATCGCTGGGATGTTCGTAAGGTCTATGCCTTTGCCGTTGGCTGCTGGTCCCTGGCGGCTATTCTGGTCGCATTTTCCCCCACATTAAGTGCTCTCCTCGCCTTCCGTGCTCTACTCGGTATCGCCGAGTCGTTCAACTGGCCTTGCGCGTTGAAGATCACCGCGACCGTTCTACCTCCCGAGAGTCGTAGTCTGGGCAATGGGATTTTCAATTCGGGCGCGGCGATCGGGGCTGTGGTCACACCCTTGATCGTTCCGCCGCTGGCGAATTACTTCGGATGGCGGACTGCATTCGTCATCGTCGGCTTGCTTGGGTTTGTCTGGGTCGTGCTCTGGCCGTTCGTCGTGAACCGTGATCCTCATGGGGCCTTCGGCGAGACGCATCCGGAGCCAGTTGCAACAAATCAAAACCTGAGCAACTCTGGATTGAGCCTTAGAGCTGTTGGATCGTTTGGCTTGATCGGTCTGCTCTCCATCCTCATCGCTGCAACGGCGCCCCGATTCGGCCTGAATTCCATTTGGTGGAGCATTGCCTTCCTCATGTTTGGACTCCTCGCGGTGGCCCGGCTGGTTCCGCTCAGCGAGTTGAAAGGCCGAGACTGGGCGAGGTCGATGGGTGAAATCGTCCGGCTTCGTCGATTCTGGGTCCTCGTGATCATGGCATGCTCGGTGAACGTCTCCTGGCATTTTCTCGTGAACTGGATGGCGACCCTCTTCAAGACTGATCTTTCGATGCCTTACTTAATTGGCGGTATGGCGAGCGCGATCCCGTTCCTGGCTGCGGATCTGGGAAATCTCGGCGGAGGTTGGTTTTCGAGGTTCCTATCCCGGCGTGGAGAACGTTCCGACCGAGCAAGGGCCAAGGTGATCCTGGTGAGTTGCCTCTTCATCGGGCTCGCATTGTTCGTGGGCCGTTCGTCTCACCCGGCCTTGACGATCCTGATACTCGCGTTGGTGGCGTTCGGCACAGCGGCCTACATGGCGAATTATTTCGCCTTCTGTCAGGAAGTCTCCCCTCGATATACCGGCCTGGTTGTTGGTGTTCTTGGCGCTCTGGGCAATCTCTTTGCGGCCGGGTTCTTGCCGATTGCGGGCCGGATCAAGGATCAGACGGGGAGCTTCTCTTCGGTGTTCGTTGTCGTCGGTTTACTCCCGTTGCTGGGCATACTCGCAGTCATCATCGGTTGGGGGTGGGGTCCTCAGGGGGAAGGAGAGGCCGACTCGATTCAAGCGAACTAGACGGAAGACTTGGATTGTGGCAGGATCCGAGGCGTCTCCCTCTGTCGCGGCGACGTTGGATCGACCGCATGCACCCTTGCGTCTTCATGGATGAACGCGGACTTGTCACGGCCTTGCGGCCTGGGCGGAACGCGGACGCGAGGTGATTGGATGATGGGACGTCGAGTGGGGTTAGCGTTCTTGGCATTTGGGATGGTTGTTTCCGGACCCGGCTGCGATTTAATGACGAAGAAGCAGGTCCGGACCAAGACGAGTACCGATGAGTTGGCGGCGCTCGATCCGCCTGTCGTTTCCAAAGAATCCGAAGAGGCTCCGGCGAAGTCCAAGCTATTTAAGAACAACCGACTCTCGGGCGGCCTGAGCGATCAGGCTCGGGAGATCGAGCAGGACTTCGGGATCCACTGATCGGGCGAGAATCACGATGCCTGGAGCCGGCGGACGTCGATTCTGGTCCCGCTGGCTGGGGGCACGGGGTGAGCGTGAAGCAGCCCGATGGCTTCGCAGTCAGGGTTATCGCATCATCACCCGCGGCTACTCGACCTCGGCGGGTGAGATCGACCTGATTGCTCGGGACGGCGATGTCCTGGTCTTCGTCGAGGTGAAAACCCGACAGCAAGGGAACCCGGCCGAGGCGGTCGACGCGGGCAAGCAGCGTCGGTTGACCCTGGCCGCCTTGCATTTCCTGAGGCATCATCGGCTACTGAATGCACCCGGCGTTCGTGGTCGATTCGATGTCGTCGCGATCGTCTGGCCCGAGGGAGGGGGGACGCCCCGGATCGATCATATTCGCGGGGCGTTCGACGCGGTGGGGCAGGGGCAGTTTTTCCGTTGATTAAGTGGTAATCAGGAACACGTTTGCGCGTTCAATCCCGCGGGGATGCGCGACGGCTGGAATTTTCGGGAAATATGAGCGAAATGGGAAAGCTGCGATAGCTCACTCTCAAAAAATCATGGAGTCCAGCGATTCAGGATGCTTATGGCACTTCGGTTGCTTTTCACTCCCTACGTATGCCAAGGCGACCTCGGGCGCTCGGAGCGTCCTGATCGATGCCGACGGCGATCGACCGCGAATGCGGACTGATCAATTAAGGGAGAGTGATGATGCGTTTGAAGACATGGGCACTGGTGACTGGTCTTGGTTTGGCCGCGACCGTGGGGATTGCTCGCGCTGAAGACACCCCCGGACCGATCGATAGCCTGCAGGATTTGCAGGAAAGCGGCCGGATCCTGTTCAAGACGGCCGACGCTAACAACGACGGTCAGATCTCGCAGAAAGAGGCGATTGACGCGGCCAACCTCATGGTAGGCGGCTTCTTCTTCCGTGCCGACGCCAATGGCGACGGTGTGCTGTCGCAGGAAGAAGCCAAGCAGGCTCGCGAGTCGTTCCTCGCCCAGAAGCCGCTGCTTCGGGTTGTTCTCGAGCGCACTGGCGCCGCGAACAATGCAAAGCCCGGCCAGGCTCCCGCCGGCGGGACGGCTGGCAATCCGCTGGCGATGGCCGGCAGCCTGCTTGATAGCAACAACGACAAGCAGCTTCAGGCTACCGAGGTCCGTCAGGCGATTCAGACGGCCGTCCAAGGTCTGTACGCGACAGCTGACACGAATCGGGACGGCCAGATGAGCCCGACCGAGGTCAATGCCGCCATGATTGGTGCCGCCCGCGCCGTGGCCCAGGCCAGCTTCCAGGCCGCCGATACCGACAATAATGGTCAGATCAGCGTGGCCGAGTATGAGAAAGCGATTGTCGAGCCGTCGAAGGCGGTTTTCAAGGCCCTCGACGCCAACAACGACGGCCAAATCTCGGCCGAGGAAGCCAAGGCGGCCCAGCAGGTTGTGATCAACCAGGTCCGCAATCTTCGCGTGCCCGAGCCGCAGAACTCTGCGAAAAACCTGATCGAGAGCGGCCGTCGTCCCGAAGAGGTTGCCCCTGTCCCCAACCTCGCCGTCCCGGCCCCGGCCCCTCGCTGAGCCTCCGATTCGATCAGCGGATCTGAGTCACGCCCTTGAATCACACTCGACCCCTCCCCGCGCCGATCCGGCGCGGGGAGGGGTTGTTCGTAGGATCATCCCCGTTTGATCGAAGCAAGTATCGCGTCGAGCGTCTGCATCTGGGCGAGGCCGTCCTCAGCCGGGGCGGGTAGGGTGCCGTCGGCGACTCCACGGGCGAAGGCGTCGACCATCATTGCGTATTGATTGGTCCCGTCGAAGGAATGTTCGATGGCGTTACCCTTGAGATCTCGCACGGCGACGACCGGGCGTTCGGGCGGGAGATAGGCGTCGAGCACCTCGATGCTCCCCTTGGTCCCCACAAGCTCGTACGAGCAGCGGAAAGGCTGTTCGAAGCTGCAATCGATGAGGGCGCTGATGTTGCCGGGGAAGGTGAGCAGGGCTGAGAGCGAGATGTCGACGCCGCTGGGAGACAGGTGGGCCGATGCCTCGACTCGTGTCGGCTCGGATCCGGCATAGAGCCTAGCGGTGCTTACCCCGTACGTGCCGACGTCCATGAGCGCACCGCCGCCTCGGGCCGGATCGAGCCGCCAGTCGGTCATGTCGATGGCGAACGAGAATGACGAGCGGATGAGCCTGAGATGGCCGATGGCCCCATCTCTCACGAGTTTCAGGACGCCGGCAGTCCTGGGCTGGTGGTTCCACATGAACGCTTCCATGAGGATGACGTTACGCTCGCGGCAATGCTCGACCATGGCGCGAGCTTCCGCCGAGTTCAGCGCAAGCGGCTTCTCACAGAGGACGTGCTTTCCGGCGTCGGCCGCGGCGAGCACCCAGGGTTTGTGCAACTCGTTGGGCAGGGGGACATAGATGGCCTGCACCTCGGGATCGGCGAGCACCGCCTCGTAGGAGTCATAGGCCCTGGGGATCTTGAATTCGTCTGCCCAGGCTCGCGCGGTCGTCCCGTCGCGGCTGCTGATCGCGTGCAATACGCCGGATTGGGAGTCATTGACCCCGGGGATGATCCCGCGACGAGTGATCCGGGCGCAGCCGAGGATGCCCCAACGGAGAGGGTCGGGTGTTTTCATGGTTCGATCGCCGCGAGGGGTGTTTCGTTCGTTTGATGTGGCCCGGCAGCACGACGGAGAGTGGCTCTCGGTCCGCGTCCCGTCGGCCGACTGAGATTATCATGAGAGTCGCCCGTACCCACCGCAGAGGATCCTTTCGTCTGCTCGAAAGGTGGCAACTCGGTGAATCATTCCGAGTTACCTCTCTCGTGATTCTGGTCTTGCGGGGGTCCGAGATCGGGTGTTATTCTGGCCTTTCGGTTGAGTCGGTTGACGTGCAGGCGGATGCTCTTCGCAAGTCGTATGAGCGATGCCGGGGCGGAAAACGACCTGATCTGGATGAAGCGTGCCCTTGAGCTTGCTCGGGAGGCCGGTCGACTGGGAGAAGTTCCGGTCGGCGCGATCATTGTCAGAGATGGTCGCGTACTTTCTCAAGCGTATAATCTCCGTGAGTCAACGGGCGATCCGACCGCGCACGCGGAGCGGCTCGCCTTGACGCTCGCCGGTCGTGCAATGGGGACCTGGCATCTCGATGGCTGCGTCCTGTACGCAACGCTCGAGCCATGTCCGATGTGTGCCGGGGCGATCCTGCAAGGACGAATTGCTCGGGTCGTTTACGGAGCGGCCGACCCCAAGGGGGGTGCCTGCCGGAGTCTTTATCGACTCCTGGATGACCCGCGGCTGAATCATCGAGCAGCTGTCACGGCAGGTGTTTGTTCTCGAGAGTGTGGCGAGGTACTGGCGGATTTCTTCGGGTCTCGGCGAGTTTCCAGGCCCGCTCCCAGCTCGAACGAGCCGGTGTGAGACGGGATGCACCGGAGGGGTGCCAGAGTGGTTGAATGGGCCGGTCTCGAAAACCGGAGTACCCGCAAGGGTATCGTGGGTTCGAATCCCACCTCCTCCGCTTGATTCGTTTGGACGAGCTGGATTGAACGAAGAAAGCCCCCTGTGAATCAGGGGGCTTTCTTCGTTTTGTGTCAGTTTCGAGTGAATTGCCGGGGCGTACGGACTGCTCACCTCAGGCCGGAAGACGAGTCGCGCGGGGTTGAGGTCGTACAGGATCGGGCCTTAGCTGATGAGGGGATGGTCGCATGGGGTGGCAGTCGTATGCGATCCTGTCGGCAATCTTCGCCGGCCTGACGGCCTTGCTAGCCAAGATCGGCGTCAGTCAGGTGCCGTCAAATGTGGCGACGCTTATCCGGACCGTTGTGGTCGTCGCGTTCGCCGCGGCGATTGTCGGGGCGCGGTCCGAATTCTCGGCGATCGGCAGGCTTTCGGGCCGGGATTGGGCGGCGCTCGTGCTGTCGGGGGTCGCCACCGGGTTGTCCTGGCTGTTCTATTTCGCGGCGCTTAAGGCGGGCCCCATTTCTGGCGTGGCGCCCATTGACAAGCTCAGCTTCGTTATCGCCATGACCCTTGGCGTCGTTGTCCTGCGCGAGCCGCTGAGGCCCCTCTCCGTCGTGGGGGCGGCCCTGATCCTGGTCGGGGTGCTGCTGACCGTGCCCTCGGTTCAAGATCTCCTCGGCCGGACTTTTGGTCTTGGCGTCGGCCGATAAGCGAGTGTATGCCCCAGCTTTCGTTCAAGAGGCGACCAGATCCTTGAGCGAGGCGGTCTCTGCCCTTGAGACGACGGCCGGTGGCGATGCGGCCCGCGGGATTCGCAGTTCGAAGTTGCTGCCTCCTTCGGGCCTTGGCCGATAGGTGATGAGTCCGCCCATCGCCTGGGCGACCCGTTGCGCGATCGAGAGTCCGAGGCCCGCCCCCGAGATCGGCAGGCGACGGGCCTGCCTCGATCGGAAGAAGGGTTCGAAGATTCGGTCTGCCTCCTCGGTCGGGATGCCCGGCCCTTGGTCCTCGACGCACAGGCGGACCGAGTCGCGATCCGAGCCAAGACCCACCGTGATGGGCGAGCCCGGCGGGCTGTACTTTCGGGCGTTGTCGAGCAGATTGTCCAGCAACTGACCGAGTAGCGGCGGGTTCGCGCGGACCCAGATCGGCCCGCCTTCGGCCTCGCAGAATTCGAGAAGCATCGACGAAGGCGCGATGGCTTCGACGTGGGCCCTGGCCCATGAGCCCAGATTCAGCAGCACGCTCTCGGGCATCGCCGCGTCCGATTCGGCCCTCGCGAGGAAGAGCAGGGCCTCGACGACCCGGGCAAGCTGGGCGGCACCCCCCAGGGCCGACGTCAGAGTCCGCCGATATTCCTCGGGGGTACGCTCGTGGCGAAGGGCGACCTCGATCTGGCCAATCAGGATCGTCAGGGGAGTGCGCAACTGGTGCGAGGCGTCGGAGCCGAACCGGCGCTGACGTTCGTAGGCGACGTGGATCCTGGAGAGCAACTCGTTGAATGCCTGCCCCAGGTCGTCCAGCTCGTCACCCGTGCCCGACCGCTCGAGCACCCAGCCGGGGCCGGCGGTGTCGAGCCCTCGGGCTGACTCGGCCAGCCTGCTCAGTGGCTGGAGCGCCGTGCGCGACAGACGGCGGCAGAGCAGGGCGGAGACGCCCCAGGTCGTCATCCCCAGGACGACGAGACCCCAGGCCAGGCTGGCGAGAAGCTCGCGGGTCGGAGCCATCGGCGCGTAAGCGATCAGCGTCAGGGAAGGATAGAAGGCTTCGGGCGGGTCGACCTCGACGGGAAGGGTCCGATCGGCGGCTGCCTGCGATCCCGAATTCTTCGCGCCCGGGACGATGGTGCGGCGATCCATCCGCCAGACATGGCCCAGGCGGTCGACCTGCTGGGCGGGAAGGCCGGTCTGCCGCCGATTTATGGTGCGAACGTCCGTCAGGTCGGCCTCGGGGAAATTCCGCGAGCGGTCGACGCGATGGCCCCGGTCATCGTAAATCACCCAGCAGATCTCTCCCTCGCCGGTCATCTGGCCCAGGGGGAGGACCCGCTCGTGGGGCTCCCACTCGACCCCGTTGGGGTGGACCTCGGCGGCCGCGACGAGGATGTCGAGAGCGGAGGCGAGGCGGTCGCCCATCTGATGATCGAGGTAGACGCGCGCGGCCAGGAACAGGGCCGTCGAGAAGCCGACGAGCACCACGCCGATGGCCGCCAGCACCAGGGCCGAGAATCGGCCTGTCAGGCTCATCAGCGGACCTCCTCGGGGGAGGCATCGAGCCGATACCCCCGGCCCCGCAAGGTCTGGATCTGGCGAGGGCCATGGGCCTCCAGCTTGCGCCGCAGTTCCATCACGTGCACTTCCAGCGTATTGGACATGGGGTCGAAATGCTCGTCCCAGACGTGGTCATAGATCCTGGTGCGGGAGAGGACCTGGCCGGGATGGCGTAGCAGGAACGTCAGGAGGGCGAATTCCTTCGCGGTCAATTCCAGCGTGTTCGGGCCCCGCTTCGCCTGGTGGGTGGCCAGGTCCACGCTCAGGTCGCCGTGAGTTAACTGGAGGGCCGGGCTCCGGTCGAGCCTGCGCAGGAGGGCGCGTGACCTCGCGAGCAGCTCCTCGAAGGCGAACGGCTTGCAGAGGTAATCATCGGCTCCCCCGTCCAGGCCTCGGACCCGGTCGTCGACCGAGTCCTTGGCCGTCAGGAACAGGACCGGCGCCGTCCCGCCCCTTGCCCGATACTGGCGCAGGACGGCGAGGCCTTCCAGGCCCGGCAGCCACCAGTCGAGCAGGACCAGGTCCCAGGTCTCCGCTTTCAGGGCATCGAGGGCCGACTCGCCGTCCGCGGCGTGCTCAACGACGAACCCTTCCTCGCGCAGGCCTCGGACGAGGAAGTCGGCGAGCTGGAACTCGTCCTCGACCACCAGGATACGGAAGCTCATGCGTTCAGACCACCTTCCCGTGCGAGCCTGGGCAGCTCATTCGACGATCAGCCGCTCGACCTTCCAGCTGGACGTCTCGGGGGCGAGCAGCACCTTGACCGAGACCGTGCGCTTGGCGGGCTTATAGGTGCACTCGGTCATGGCGAGCGTGTTCTTCGTGACGGGGACGACCGACACGAAGGTGGCCGGTTCGCGCAGGGCGGGGTTGCTCCTGACGAACTGACGCAGCCCTTCCTGGCCGAGCATCGATTTGAATTCGGCGGTCGTCGACGTCCAGGCGGCGTCGACCTTCCCGGTCCGGATCTCCGCCAGGAATGCGTCGGCCGCGGCCCTCGACGAATCGAGGTCGGAGGCCGAGTCTCCTGGCGCCGAGCAGGCCGACGCCAGGGTGATCAGGATCAACGGGAGCACCAGGGCCTTCCAGGCGGCTGTGCATCGGCGGTCTCGGTCAAACATAAATCGGGCCCCGTGGGTCAATCATCGGCCGAGATAACCTCGCCGCCGGCCCGGGTGCCCAGCCCACGCCAGACCGCCTGGTTGATCGTCGACTTGAAGAACCGGACTGAGCCGTCCATCATCATCCCGTTCAGGCCGCCCGGGTGGAAGCTCCTTGACGTGATGGCCCCGTAGGTCGGCAGGTTGATCGACTCGCCGTCGCGCATCGACGTGAAGTCGACGTCATAGACCAGGCCGCCGGAGGTATACGGGACCTTGGTGTTGGGCGTGAACGTGGTGGTGAAACCGGTCTCGTGGATGTCTCCTTCGATCCACTCGGTGTGGCCGTTGCTATCGAACGTCCCGCCGCTGAGATAGGTGTTCAGGGTTGCGGGGGTGGTCGGAGCCGCCGTGCCCGTGGTCGCCGGGACCTTGGTGTCCCAGAGGTTGGGCTGGTAAGCCTTGGTCTCGGCCGCACCCAGTGTGTTGCTCAGTCCGTCGGAGATCGCCGCAGGGGCAAACGCTCGGTTGGGGGCGAAGGCTCCATCCCCCTCGCGGTCGCTGGCTGGGTCGTAGAAGAACCAGGTCCCCGAGTTGAAGGCGTAATTCGACGGATAGTACGTCAGGGTCGCCGTGGGCCTGGGGCGGTCATTGATCTCGCTCGGGCACATGAACGCCGCGACACGGATGGCCGCGACGGTCGGTTTCGAAGGGAACTCGTAGTCGCTATCCCAGTTGATGAGATTGGCCAGGTTGGTCTGCTCCATGAACGGAAGGATCCGAGCCAGGGCCGACCAGGGTTGCGCCGTCCTGGTTCGCGGGAGCACCGAGAACGGGGCGAATGTGTTGTGTACCGACAGGTAGTTGTGCAGCGAAAGCCCGATCTGCTTCAGGTTGTTCACGCACTGCGCTCGCCTGGCGGCCTCACGGGCACTCTGCACCGCCGGCAGCAGCAGGCCGATCAGCACGGCGATGATCGAGATCACCACCAGAAGCTCGATCAGGGTAAACCCCCGCACCAGGCGTCTCTGGCACCGATTGAATCGTCCCAAGGTCGGCTCCTCTCTCGCAACCAATCGTAGGCCGGGCGTCGCCCCCCGTGCCCTCGTCACTCTCTGTTCAAGCCCTTGCAGACTATCAGCGAATCCTAAGCCCTATCTGAGTCGAGGATAAATTCGAGCTTATCGAGGGCCGCGGCCATCATTCGCCAGGTGCGTCCCGCTACGGTCGCCCCGGAGGGCGCGCAGCCATTCCGCTTGACGGGGAGCAAAGCTCTCGCCAACGTGCGGGATCGGCTGCGGAATCGTTCCCCAGAGCGACTTCAACAGGTGTGTGATCCTGGCGCCTGCCCGGGTGCTAGTTCGAACCGATCTTGGAATGGGGTTTGCGTTGGTTGCCGGGTGTTGAAGGCTTCGCTCCCGATTCCAAATCAATGGCTGATGCCAGGATCGCAACGATGAAACTCGAAACTTTGCGCGACCTTCTGGTCGAACAGATGCAGGACCTTTACGACGCCGAGCATCGGATCACCGAGGCCCTTCCCAAGATGGAGAAGGCGGCGCATTCAACCTTGCTGAAGGCGGCGTTCCGCAAGCACCTGAAGGAAACGGAAGGGCAGATCGGCCGACTGGACAAGGCGTTCGAGGCGCTGGATGAGAAGGCCGAGCGCAAGACCTGCAAGGCGATCAAGGGCTTGATCGCCGAGGGGGACGAGATGATCAAGGAGGACGCTGAGCCCGAGGTCCGGGACGCGGGCTTGATCGCTGCGGCCCAGCGGGTCGAGCATTACGAGATGGCCGGCTACGGCACGATCAAGGCGTTCGCCAAGCTCCTGAAGCTGAACGCGGTGGTTAAGCTCGTCGACGCGACGCTCTCGGAGGAGAAGGCGACAGACGAAGCGCTGACCGACCTGGCCGTCAGCACGATCAATCTCGAAGCCGTCTGACGTGACGGGCCCGCCGACTGGGCGAGGGACTTCATGCCCTGGTCCCCTTCGGCGGGCCGATCCGATCAGCTGTGACGGGCCCGCCGACTGGGCGAGGGACTTCATGCCCTGGTCCCCTTCGGCGGGCCGATCCGATCAGCTGGGGACACTGACCCAGACGGAGCCTTCGCGGGCCTCGCAGTCGTATTTGCGGATCCGCTGACCGCGGATGGTCGAGCAGCGGCCGGTGTCCAGATTGAACTGCCAGCGATGAAGCGGGCAGACGGCCTCTCCCTCGTCGATCCAGCCCAGGCCCATCGAGCCGCCCGCGTGAGGGCAGCGGTCGGCAATGGCGTAGAAGGTCTCTCCCTTCAAAAAGATGGCGATCTTCAGATCCCCAACCTCGACGGTGATGGATCCGCCCTCCTCGACATCGCCGACGGAGCAGACCTTGACGAACTCGGCCACTCGAGAATCCTCCTGCGGATTGTCTTGAGGGAACGGGGCGGGCGTCGGCTTGCGGGACGACCTTTGACTTTTGTAAAGTAGCACACAGTCCGGGCAGGCCCGGCCGTGCGACATCCGCCCGGCGAGGGAGACCCCGGCTCCGCGCGGCGACCCATGATACCCGATTTGCGCGGCAAGTTCGGCGGGTTGTTGCTCGGGGCCCTGGTGGCCTGCCTGGCCGGATGCAACCGCTCCGCAGATTCGAGGGCCGACCTCGTCTGGGGGATCCACGGGTCGAAGGACGGCTGGCTGCAGAAGCCGAGGGTGGCCGCGTTTGACGGCAAGGATCAGCTCTACATCGCCGACCTGACCGACCGGATCCAGGTCTTCGACCGCGAGGGCAACTATCTGCGCGGATGGCGGATGCCCGAGTTCAACGTCGACGGGCCGAGTGGCCTTACGGTCGACCAGCTGGGTCGTTTGCTGGTGGCGGACACCCATTTCTACCGGGTGCTCGTCTTCTCGCCCGAGGGGAAGCTGCTCCAGCAGATCGGCGACGGGGTGCAGGCGGCGACTCCGGGCCGGTTCGGGTATCCGACGGACGTGGTGATCGACAGGCTCGGGAATTTCTACGTCGCGGATTATGGCGAGAACGACCGCGTTCAGGCCTTCTCTCCCGACGGGAAATGGCTGCGGCAGTGGGGGGGCCACGGATACGAACCGGGCGAATTCCTGCGTCCCCGTGCGCTAGCGATCGACGCCGACGACCGAATTTATGTGGCCGACAGCACAAATCACCGGATCCAGGTCTTCGATACTCAGGGCAAGCTGCTGCGGTATTGGGGAGAGCATGGAAGTGGTCCCGGGCAGTTGGCCTATCCGTACGACGTGGCGATCGGCCCCGATGACGCGGTCTATGTGTGCGAATACGGCAATCACCGGGTGCAGAAGTTCTCGAAGGAAGGGGAGCCGCTCGGCGTCTGGGGTGCCTCGGGCCGCAGGCCAGGTCAGCTCTACAACCCCTGGGCTCTGGCGGTGGACGGTGAGGGGGCGGTTTCGGTGATCGACACGAACAATCATCGCGTGCAGCGGTTCCGGTTCTGAGCCGGGCCGGGGGCGATGATTTGCGGGGCCGGCGGGCGTATGCTCGGTGGTCAATGGAGAGGGCGATTTCTTTCAGAAGGGGGACGTGGCCTGATGGTCGGCAGCCTGTCGCTGAACGCCGGACGCCCGCTCTGGCTGCTCCTGCTCCCCCTGGTGCTGCCCCCGCTGATCCTGTTCAGCTACCGAGGGCTGTCGGGCCTGGGCCGGGTGCGGCGGCTGCTGGCGATCGCGCTGCGGGGGACGGTCGTCACTCTGGTCGTGCTGGCCCTGGCCGAGTTGCAGGCGGTCCGCCGCAGCGAGCGGCTGACGACCCTGTTCGTCGTCGACGCCTCGGAGAGCATCCCGCGCGAGATGCGCGGGCCGGCCTTGCAGTACGTCACCGAAGAGTCGAAGAAGCGCGGGCCGGACGATCTTTCCGGTGTGGTCGTCTTCGGCAAGACCCCGCGCGTCGAGTCGCCGCCGGCGCCCATCGAGTCGAACCTGTCGATGGGGATCGAGAGCACGATCGACCCCGAATACTCCGACCTGGCCGCGGCGATCAAGCTGGCTCTGGCGACGTTCCCGGGCGACACCGCCAGGCGGATCGTGGTCCTCTCCGACGGCAACGAGAACCGGGGCAACGCGGTCGAGCAGGCGCTCTCGGCCAAGAACCTGGGCGTGCCGATCGACGTGCTGCCGATCGACTACTCGTATGACGAGGAGGTCCTCGTCGAGAAGGTGAGCCTCCCCCCCGACGTGAAGAAGGGGGAGACCGTCAACATCAACGTCGTGGTGCGGGCCAACGCCCCCACGAGCGGGACGCTGCAAGTCTTCCAGAAGGCCGACAACTATCGCGCCCCCGCGCCCCGGCAACGAGAAGCCGGTGCCGGTCGAGCTGAAACGTGGGGTGAACGTGTTCACCCTGAAGCAGCTCATCACCGAGCCGAATTTCTATACGTTCACGGCTGAATTCAACCCGGGCAAGGGGAGCGGCGACCGGCGGGCGATCAACAACGTGGCCGAAGGATTTACCCACGCCCGCGGAACCGCCCAGGTCCTCCTGATCGAGGGGACGCGGGGCGAGCACAACGAGCTGGTGAAGGCCCTGCGCGAGAAGAAGATGGAGGTCACCGTGCTGGCCGCCCCCAAGGTGGGCGGCGGCGGCGACGAGGGGGGCGACGCACTGCCGGTCGACCTGGCGCAGCTCCAGCCTTATGACACGGTGATCCTGGGAAACGTGTCCAAGGACGCGCTGACGGAGGCCCAGCAGACGCTGCTCGAGTCGAACGTGCACGATATGGGCGCGGGCCTGGTGATGCTGGGCGGCCCCGACAGCTTCGGCGCCGGCGGCTGGATGAACACGCCGGTCGAGAAGGCCCTGCCCGTCGACATGCAGATCAAGGCCCTGCGGGTGCAAGGCAAGGGGGCACTCGTCCTGATCATGCACGCCAGCGAGATCGCCGAGGGGAACTACTGGCAGAAGGTGGTGGCGCAGGAAGCGATCAAGACGATGTCCAGCTACGACTACGCCGGGATGCTGCACTGGGAGGGGAGCGAAGCCTGGCTCTTCTCCCTGCAGGCTATCGGCGGCGGCAAGAACCGGATGCTGCGGGCGATCGACCGGATGACCCCCGGCGACATGCCCGCCTTCGACCCCTCGCTGCAGATGTCGGCCAGGGCGCTGGGCAAGCTGACCGACGCGATGACCCGGCATATCATCGTCATCAGCGACGGCGACCCCTCGCCGCCCACGGCGCAAACGATCAACCTGCTGAGGGCCAACAAGGTGACCGTGACGGCCGTGCTGACGGCCGCCCACGGCAATGACCAGGGCGCAACCTTCGTGATGCGCGACCTGGCGACCAAGACGAAGGGGCGGTTCTACAACGTCACGAACAACAAGGCCCTGCCGCGCATCTACCAGAAAGAGGCGCGGATCATCTCGCGCCCGCTGATCTTCGAGCAGAAGCCCCCCTGGCGCCCCACGCTCGCCTTCACCAGCGAGCCCGTCACCGGACTGCCGCAGCAGCTACCCCCCATCAGCGGTTATGTGCTGACCAGCCCGAAGGAGAGCGAGCTTGTCGAGATCCCGATCACGTCGCCGCTCCCCGGCGGGCAGTTGAACCCAATCCTGGCGCACTGGACCTACGGTCTGGGCCGGTCGGTGGCCTTCACCTCCGACGCGGGCCGCCGCTGGGCCACCTCATGGCCCGACTGGGAGAACTACGCCGCGTTCTGGTCGCAGGTCATCCGCTGGAGCATGCGGCCCGTCGATCGGGGGAACCTCACGCTTTCGGTGCGACGCGAGCAGGGGCGGATCAAGGTGGTGGTCGACGCGCTGGACAAGGAAAACCAGTTCCTGAACTTCCTCCAGTTCCAGGGGAATATCGTCAGCCCATCGCTGAAGCGCGGGACGGTCGAGCTGGCCCAGACCGCACCCGGTCGTTATGAGGCGACCATCGAGGAGGCGGACGCGAGCGGGAACTACTTCGTGAATCTGGGCTATCGCGGGTCCGACGGCGTGCAGGGGGTGATCTCCTCGGGCGTCTCGGTCCCCTACTCCGATGAGTACCGCGAGCTGAAGTCCAACGCCCCTAACCTGGAGACCCTCGCCAGCTTGACCGACGGAGAGGTCCTATCCTGGAAGTTTCGCAAGGACGGATCGGTCGACGTCCCCCTGACGCTGGGCGGGACCAACGCCTTCCGCCGAGATGGGGTCGAGATGCCCAGGGCCTTCCAGGACCTCTGGCCGGCCCTGCTCTGGTGGTCCCTGATCGTCTTCCTGGCCGATGTCGCCGTGCGTCGGATCGCCCCCGATATCGACCGGATCCGCAAGTTTGCGGGCGACCAGTATCAGAGGATTCGGGGCGAGAAAGTGCAGCCGTCGACCGAGTACATGGAGAAGCTTAAGGGGCGCAAGGCCGAGGTGGGCGAGCAGATCGAGCGAAGCCGATCGACCAACCGGTTCGAGCCGCAACCCTCCGCCCCGTCCGGCGAGCCGTTGCTGGGCGAGACGCCCCTGAAACGAGGCCCGGCTGAGCCGAAGCCCCGAGGGCCCGAGCAAAAGTCCGGCATGGGGGTCGACCCCAAGTCCGAGCAACCCGAAAGCTATACCGACCGGCTCCTGAAGGCCAAGCAGAAGGTCTGGGAAGATCGCGCCAAGGGCGACGACCCGCCCAGGACTCCTCCAAATCCTTGATCGAAGACGGCCCATCCCCGACGCCCCGACGAACCAAGCCGCGAGGACCGAGACGATGGCGACCGATGCCCAGGACCCGACCATGGAAGCACGCGCCGACGAGTTCCGCGACGCCTACAAACGAGTCAAAGACGAGATCGGCAAGGTGATCGTCGGCCACGACGAGATCGTCAACGGCGTCCTGACATGCCTGTTCGTCGGCGGCCATGCACTGCTGGAAGGCGTTCCCGGTCTGGGCAAGACCCTGCTGGTGCGGACCCTGGCCGAGACCCTGACGCTCGACTTCAACCGGATCCAGTTCACCCCCGACCTGATGCCGGCCGACATCATCGGCACCAACGTGGTGATGGAAGGCCCCGACGGCCGCCGCGTCTTCGAGTTCCAGCGTGGGCCGATCTTCTCCCAGATCGTGCTGGCCGACGAGATCAACCGCGCCACGCCCAAGACCCAGTCGGCACTGCTGGAGGCCATGCAGGAGCGCTCCGTCACGGTCGGCGGCACCATCCACAAGCTGCGGCCCCCCTTCTTCGTGATGGCCACTCAGAACCCGATCGAGCAGGAAGGGACCTATCCGCTGCCCGAGGCGCAGCTCGACCGGTTCCTGTTCAAGCTGACCGTGGGCTACAGCACCCGCGAGGAACTGACGACCATCCTGGACCGGACCACGCGCAACGAGCAGGCGAAGGTGACCCAGGTCATCGACGGCGAGACCCTGCTGAGGATGCAGCGGCTGGCACGCGAGGTGATTGTGGCGCCCCACGTGCAGGACTACGCCATCCGCCTGGTCCTGGCCACCCACCCGGAGGGACCCTACGCCGCCGCGGCGACCAATCAATATGTAAGATGGGGAGCCAGCCCGCGTGGCGCGCAGACGCTGGTCCTGGCGGCCAAGGTGCGAGCCCTGCTCGACTCGCGGTACAACGTCAGTTTCGAGGACATCCGCCGCGTCTACTTGCCCAGCCTCCGGCACCGCGTGCTCCTGAACTTCGAGGCTCAGGCCGAGGGGATCGCCACCGACCAGGTCCTGTTGAAGGTGCTGGAAGCGGTGCCCGAGCGTGCCGAGGAACTGGCGAAGGCGAGCTGAGCCCGGCCCACGATTCGATTCAAGGCTGCGAAGCGAGACGATCCCTGGCCGACGGAGAACCCCGACGATGCCCGCCACCACGCCGGTCCCCTTGCTCTCCGCCGAGTTCCTGCACAAGCTCGAGCAGCTTGAGGTGGTGAGCAAGAAGATCTTCGCGGGCCGGATGAAGGGGGAGCGCAAGAGCAAGCAGCGTGGATCTTCCGTGGAGTTTGCCGACCACCGGAATTACTCGACCGGAGACGACCTGCGGCACATCGACTGGAACGTCTACGCGCGGCTGGACAAGCTGTTCCTCAAGCTCTTCATGGAAGAAGAAGACCTGCAAATCTTCACGCTCCTGGACACCAGCCTGTCGATGGACTTCGGCGACCCGACCAAGCTGCACTACGGCAAGCAGGTGGCCGCGGCGTTGTCTTTCGTGGGCCTGGTCAACCACGACCGGGTGATGATGGACACGTTCGCCAGCAACCTCGAGGTTGGCCTTCCGGGTGTGCGGGGACGGTCGCAGATGTACCGGGTCGTGCAGTACCTGGACCGGCTGTCGGCCTCCGGGGGGAGCGACCTGACGGCGGCGGCCAAGTCGTTCGCCATCAAGCATTCCGGCAAGGGGGTGGTGGTCGTCATCTCCGACTTCCTCGACAAACGCGGATACTCCGATGCGTTGCGCTACCTGCTGGCACGCAACATGGACATCTACGTCATCCATGTCCTGAGCCGCGAGGAGGTCGAGCCGGAGCTCGTCGGCGACCTACGCCTGGTGGACAGCGAGGACGATGACGAGGCCGAGATCACCATCAGCGCACCGCTCCTGAGGCGTTACAAACAAACCCTCGACGGTTTCGTCGGCGGCCTGAAGGAGTGGTGCACCAAGCGTGGCATCACCTACATCTTCACCACGACGCACAACCCATTCGATCAACTTGTCCTGAACTATTTGCGCGAGCGTGGCCTGGTCCGCTGACGCGGCCCGGCGTACGACGTTGGATGGACCGATGAAGATCAATGACCCGTTCGTCTTCTACACCGCCGCCGGACTGCTGCTGGCCTACCTGCTCTACACCATGCTGCGCAAGCGGCACGGGCTGAGGCCGGGCGAGCCGGATCGCGAGCCCGACTTGTGAGCACGCACCAATCCCGCGAGGGGAGCCCTCGATGAACGCGCTGGGCCTGCGACTGCCGACCTCGGGGCTGCAATTCGCCAGCCCGCTCGACCTGGCCGCCTGGACGATCGCGGCGGGCGTGCCGGTGGGCATCATCGCGCTCTATTTCTTGAAGCTCAGGCGCAAGCCGGTGCGCGTGCCCAGCACCCTGCTCTGGAGGCGGAGCATGGAAGACATGCACGTCAACAGCCTCTTCCAGAAGCTCAGGCGCAATCTCCTGCTGTTCCTGCAGCTCCTGGCCGTCGCCCTGGCGATGCTGGCCCTGGCGGGCCCCAGGTTCAACGGGTCCGCCGGTGAGGGACGGCGGTTCGTGCTGGCGATAGATCAATCGGCGAGCATGTCCGCGACCGACATCGCGCCCAGCCGGCTGGCCAGGGCCAAGGCGGAGGCACGCAAGGTGGTCGAGTCGATGGAGGAGAATGACCTGGCGATGGTCATCGCTTTCAGCGACCGTGCCCGCGTGATCTCCAACTACACCGCGAACCGCCGCGAGTTGGTCCGGCGCATTGATGCGATCGAGCCCACCCGAGCGTCGACCTCCCTGCGCGAGGCGTTGCAGGTGGCGGCCGGGCTGGCCAATCCATCGAAGATGATCGAGGGGGTGGCCGCCACGTCGATCGTCGCACCCAAGCTCCTGATCTACACCGACGGCGGTTTCGCCGACGTCGAGGGCTTCAGCCTGGGGAACCTGGAGCCCGAGGTCGTCGTGATCGGCCCCCCGTCCCCGCCTAACGCCACGGCCGCCGACGGCGAGACCCCCGTGGCGACTTCCAGGACGCCCACGTCGGATAACGTGGCGATCTTGGCCCTTCAGGCGGGCAGAAATGAGGACAAGCCCGAGGAGTTCCAGGTCTTCGGCCGCGTACGCAACTTCAAGGGGGAGGACGTCGAGACTCGGGCCAGGCTGCTGCGGCACGACCCCTTGAAGCCCTCGGCTGAGGGGACGCTCGTCGATGAGATCGACCTGAAACTGCCCGCGCAGGGGGAGCAGTCGTTCAAGTTCGACCTGCCCGACGCGGGGAGCGCCGAGCTCGAGGTGAGGCTCGACCTGAAGGACGCGCAACCGCTCGACGACCGCGCGTTCGCCCTCGTCGGCAACCTGCGGCAGGCCAAGGTGCTCGTCGTCACACCCGGCAATCGCTACCTGGTCGACACGCTCCAGACTTCCCTGGCCGAGGAACGCGCCGACGTCGAGGTGGTGGGCCCGGATGCGCTCAAAACCGACCCGGTGGCCCGCGACCTGGCGTCGGGGGCCTATGATCTGGCGATCTTCGACCGGGTGACCCCGACGTCCGATCCCGAGTCGAACGCCATCTACTTCGGTGCATTACCCCCGGGCCCTGCTTATGCGAAGTCGACGCCGGTCACCGCGCCGATCGTGATGGACTGGAACGTCGGCCACCCGCTCCTCCAGTTCATCCGCGACCTGCCGACGATCCGGATCTCCAAGGCCCTGGCCGTCGAGCCGCCCGCGGGCTCGACCGTGCTCATCGAGGGGAACGGCGGCCCGCTGGCCTTCCTGGCCCCCAGGGCAGGGGGATATGCCGACGCGGTGATCACGTTCAGCCTGGTCGACGGCAAGGAGTTCAACACCGACTGGGTCCTGAAATACAGCTTTCCGCTCTTCCTGTACAACGCCCTGCAATTGCTGGGCAACGTGGGCGAGGCCGTGGGTGAAGAGGCCCATCCGCCGGGCCAGCCGATCGTGCTGCGGGCGGACGCGGCGACCGAGACGGTGAACTTGACCGATCCATCGGGGCGGACGACGACCCTGCCGAAGACGACTCAGGGGACGTTCGTGATCAACGCCACCGACCGGACCGGATTCTACCGGGCGAGCTGGACGCCGAGGGGTGGGAAGGGCTACGCCGTGAACCAGTTCGACCCGCGCGAGGCCGACCTCTCCCCCCGTGGTCTGGTGCCCGCGGGCGCCACGGAGGCGGAGGCCGACGCTTATAAGATCAAGATCGGCTACAACCCGGTGTCGGGGTCGAGGCAGAGCGCCCCGGCGCGGGTCGACTGGTGGAAGCCGCTGGCACTGCTGGCCCTGGGCGTCCTGTTGGTCGAGTGGTATATCTACAATCGCCGGGTCTACCTCTGAGGCCCGTTCAGGGGACCCACAGGTAGGCCACGGCGACGGACAGGATCAATCCGACCAGGGCGACAACCAGGCCCGGGCGGCGGCGTAGCTTCAGGTAGAAAAGGAGGATCAGGCCGGTCAGCGAGATGACGACGAGGACGACGGCCGAGACGTCGATGAGCCACGACCAGGCCGGGCCGGTGTCCCGCCCTTTGTGCAGGTCGTTCAGCACGGCGACGAGGCCGTGGATGGTCTGGCTTCCCGTGTAGCGTCCTGTCTCGCGGTCGATGAACGCGTCGGCGGAGTAGCCGGGACCTTTGAAGGTGACGGAGCACTCGCGGTCGTCGACGCGGAAATCGGCGAGCGCACCGCGGAAGCCCTGGCTGGCCCGCAGGTGCTCGACAATTTCGAGCCTGGCGACGTCGTCGGTCGCCCCATCGGCACCGGGGCGGGGGGTGAGCCAGCGTCCCTCGATGGTTCCCTCGGCCTCGATCCGCCTCTCAGTGTGGAACCATTGCGGATGGTTCAGGGTCAGCCCCGTGACGGCGAAGAAGAGGGTGACGGCCAGCCCGAGCATCGACAGGTAAATATGCAGCCATCGCATGGTCGACGCGATGCGTATGCTGAAACTGCGCCATTTCGAGCGTCGCGGCAGTCTCGGCCGTGGGGAGTCCTCGGTCACTTCTTCACCGCCTTGACCCGGTACTCGAAGGCGGCCGAGGAGACCTCGGCGTTCCCCTCGGCGGTCACGCGGAAGGTATCGCCGCCGACGTTGATCTCCTGGCGGATCGATTCGGACGTGCCGTGCTCGCGGGCCGAGTCGATGCAGAGGGTGTATTGGCCGGGGCCCAGCGGCTTCTTCTTGTTATCCTTGCCGTCCCAGATCACCGAGTACTTGCCGGGCGGGCGGGTCGGTCTGGAGATGGTGAGCACCATGTCCGTCTTGTCGAACTTCTTCCGCTCTTGGTCGGCCGCGAACCATCGGCGCAGGTCGGGCAGCCACTGGAACGGCCCTGCGCCCCCTTGCGAGACCCAGAGGGCCAGGGTCCGCACCGGCTGTCCGTCCTTGTCCTCGACCCAGACGGCGATATAGGGCCGACGGTACCGTCCCTGCTCGGTGGCCGGCTTGACGATCTCGAACTCGACCACCACCTCGTGATCGACGCCCCAGGTCGCGGGCTCGGCGGCCTTCTCCTCGGCGGCTGGCAGGGCGACCTCCCTGGCCGAGGCGAACGCGACTGCCTCGTATCGGGCCCAACCCTTACTCTGATGGATCCGGCCGTTCGACTCGACGATCAGGCATTCGACGCCGGGGATCGACTCGGCGAGTTTGATGCTGGCGGCCGGGTCGAGCACGTTGCATGCGGTGGCCAGGGCGTCCGCATCGATTGAACGCGGGGCGATCACGGTGGCGCCGTCGATGCTCCGCGCGGGCAGGCCCGTGCGGGGGTCCAGGATGTGCGATTCTCGCCGACCGCCGACGGTGAACCCTCGTTGCGAGCGGCCGCTGGTCGCAACGGCAACGTCATTGATCTCGATGAGGCACAGCGGGGCGCTCGTCTCGGAATCTTGACTGGGCGAGGCGACGCCGATCCGCCAGGTCTCATTTCCGCGGGCGCGGAGATCTCCGCCGACGTTGAGAAGCAGCCCGTGCAGGCCGGGCACGCCGTCGAAGGCGGCGTCGCAAGCACGGCCGACGATCTCTCCTTTGGCGATGGCATCCAGGGTGATCGGGCAGTCGGTGAGGAGCTCGGCCGTCTTCGTCTTCGGATCGAGTCGCCAGGCGGGAGGCTTCATTCGCCGCAAGGCCGCCTGGACCTGGGCATCCGACGGAGGGGCGGAGCTGGCGACTTTCCAGAGCTGGATGACGGCCTCGACTCGCGGGTCGAACGCGCCTCCGGTGGCGTTCGTCCATTCGTCCGAAGTGGCGAGGAGATCGTGAAGCTCGGCCGAGAGGCGTTGGGGAGCCGCTCCTGGGCCGGCCGATCTCCAGCGGCTCAGCTCGCTGGTCGGCTCATAGGTGCTGACGATCGCGGCGAGGCGGTCGATCTCCGCCAGGACCATCTGCTCGGCGCGCGAGGCGATGCCGATGTCGTCGGCCCTCACGCGTAGCTCGAGCGAGGTGCCCATCACGTTTTCATGATGGAATCTGAATTCGTCCGCCCGGAGGGGTGAGGCGACGAGGGCGAGCGCCAGCATCGCCCCGAGAGCAACCGTCGGCCGAGGCCGACGTAGGAAATTTGGCCCCATTGCGGATCCCTCGCGTGCACGAATCGGGTCGACCTGGCCCATCGGGACCATCGACGATCGTACTCGCAAGGGGGCCGCGTTGCCAATCCTTGGCGCGGGCGGGTGTCAGGCGGGTGCGGCGAGGGCGGCCTCGCAGAGCTGCATCAGGGGGGCCAACTCGTAGGGCTTCCAGAGCATCAGATCAGGCTTCAGGTCGCGGACCGTCGAGAGCCGCCGGGGATCGTCGAGGCCGGAGCAGACGGCCACACGCGTATGCGGCATGTCGAAGCGCACTGTCTTCAGGATCGACTCGCCGGCGCCGTCGGGCAGGCCCAGGTCGAGGATCACGCAACGGGGGGACTGCCTCAGGCCCGCCATCCCTTCGGCAAGCGTGGCCGCCAGGGTGACCGACCACCCCAGGCTGCGGAAGATGGTACCCAGGACCTGGCGGGTGCTCTCGCAGTCGTCGACCACCAGCAACTCGGGGCGATTCATCGATGCGGGCTCCTCACGAGGACCGAAGGCGGTTGACCGCCCTTTCTTTCGGCAACCAGGGAGGGCATTCCGCAATGCAGGGGAGGCATTCCGAGGCCTGCCGGTCGGGACGTGGCAGCTGGCGCGATCGGGCGGGCCGGGCGCCCCGATCCGAGTACGAAACCCATCAACAAAAACGCCCGCCTTCACCCGTGATCGAGGCGAAGGCGGGCGTGATTCATGATTCATCGCAGACTGATCAGGCGAGCAGATCGTCGGTACGGGGGAGCAGTTCGGCGAAATTGAGCTTATTAGGGCAGGCGTTGCGGGCGGCTTCCAGGTCGGCGCCGGCCCAGTCGCGTGCGTCGCCGGCCATGGCGGCGTATTGCTTGCGGGCCTCGGAGCGCAGGCCGTGGTGCTCGTGGTAGGTGTAGAACCGGGTCAGGTTGCCCAGCTCGGCCTTGGTGCCGGCGGCCGTGGAGCAGCGGCCGTCGCAGTCGGCGCACATGGTCGGTCCGAAGGCGAGTGCGGCGTCGCGGAGCTGGTCGATCTCGGCGGCCTTCAGGGGCTCGTAACGGCGGGCTGCGTCGGCGTTGTCGCGAAGCTGGTCAACCGTCTTGATCGACACACACGAGCCGCTGATGCGTTCGTCGGTCCAGATCGCCTGGAGCAGGCCCTGATACGGGGTCAGTTTCCGTTCGGCGAGCATCGGCACTCGCCTGGCGACCTCGTCGAGGATGTTGACCTTGGGCTTCTCGGGGAACTGGCCGGCAACCTGCTTCATCGAGATGAGGCCGACGCCCGCCTTGTGGGCCACGTCGAGCGCCTTGTTCAGCGGCGAATCCTTCTCCAGCCAGGGGGTGTACTGGAGCATCACGGCGTCGATGTAGCCGGCCTTGGCAGCGGCCTCAATGATCTCGGCGCGGTTGCGGTGGTGGGTGGAGAAGCCGAGGAACTTGGCCTTGCCGGACTTGCGAATGGCGTCGGCGGCCTCCTTGAACTCCTTGCTCGTCACCAACTTAATCGCCGAGTCGACGCTCGACTGATCGTCGCCCAGCCCGTGGATGAAGAACAGATCGACGTAGTCGGTGCCCATGGCGGCCAGGCGCTCGTCGAGCTGGGCCATCATGTCCTTGGGGGCCTTGGGCACGTCCTTCGTGACGAGGACGATCTCCTTGCGGACTTCGGGCGACTGCTCGAACCAGCGCTTGAAGCCCGGCTCGGTGCCGTAGGCTTTGGCGGTGTCGTAGGTCCGCACGCCGCTGGCGTACGACTGGCGGAGCATGCGGTCGAGCACGCCGCGCTCGCGGAGGGCCCCGGTGCCCATCTCCAGCATCGTCATCTGGATGCCCGTCCTGCCCAGCGTTCGCATGGGGAGGACGGTCGGCTTCGCGGGCTTGGCCTGTTCGGGGGCCTGGGCCTCGGCCCTGGAAGCCCCGGCGCCGAGCGCCGCGGCGGTGGCGACTGCCCCGGCCTGGAGGAAGCTACGCCGATCGCTGCCGCTGGTCTCGACCTGAGACATCTCTATCGACTCCGCAATCGGCGGCGGGTGGCCCTTCGCCGCGGAAAATCAGACCCTTCCGGCCGACCACCCGGCCTAGCCCGCCCGAGCGGACTGCTAATTGGAACACGCCGTCAGCTCCCCGTCCAGGGTGATTCGCCGGCGCCTGAATCCTGGATTACTCGGGCCAGGACCTCCTCCATCACCATGATCTCCCGATGAAGCTATTGCGCTATTCATTTTATGCTCGGCAAAATCCTCCTAATCGGAAGTGTCTGGGCCTTTCCTCACGGGGCTTCGTGTTCGGTTATTCGACATGATCGTCGTTGACTCGGCGGCCCGAGAGCGGTCCGAGTTTGCCGTACATCATCGGGGATGTCACGAAGCAGTCCCGTTCGATGGATTCGATTGACCCGAAATCGAGTCGTTTGTATTTAAGAACATCTATGGGATTGGTCGGCCTCGGACCGGAGGACGGAACCATGTGGAAGCGTAAGTTCACTGGAGAACTAATCGCCTTCGCCTTGGGTCATGCCGGGGTTGTCAGGTCGGTCGAGCCGGTCGTCAGCCAGGTCACCTCTATTTGCGAAGGAAGAAGCCATCTCGGTGGGGTGGGATGGGCATCGGCGAGTTTCAGCGGCCGGAGCAGTTCGAGGAGGAGGACCGGGAGCTCGAGTAACTTGTCGCCGACCTGAGCCTCGACAGGGCGATGCTTCGGGACAACATGTCAAAAAAGGATACTCCCGCCCGGCGTCGCGAAGTCGTCGAGGGCCTATTGGCTGACGCCTTGGATGAGCGGTACCCCGGGGCTGCCCGGCGATGGCCTTTCCGCCGGTGAGCTCGCCTTACGGCCTGCGTGGGGCAACTACGCGATCTGGACGGGCACACGTGCGATCCGCTTATCGCCGTCTCTCGTTTCTGCTTCGCCGCGAGGGCTGGGGGGGCAACTACAGGAGGGACGATCACCGCTGCGACGAGGAGAGGTTGGCCTCGCAACGAAATGCCCCGCGGTCGCACGCCAACTCTCGGCCGGCGCCATTGGTCGTTTTGCAACGGACGGCTGTGTCGGCGAGCGCATATCCCAGAACGGGATCTTGCGGCTGTAGTACATGCCTGTTCAAAGATCTAGGCATGGCGGGCTGGGTATAACAGGACCACCCGCACGGCGGACTGGGCGATATGCAAAGGCCATGGGGAACGAGCGGAAGTCCCCCCCCTATCCATCGAAAATCTCATGTCATGAGTAGACTCGAGATGGACTCAAGAGTAAGATTCACTTATTAGTAATGTTGGACGAGGTCGAACGCAGCTGGCACACCGGCCGCGATGTCGGCGGCGTAGCGCAGATTTGTTTTCGAAGGACGGACAACTCAAGGCGAGAGACAGGGAAGCCGGTGCGGACCCTGCCCACTAGCGAGCATCTTTCGAGCAAAAACCCAACTCGGCATGTCCCGGAACCACATCGAGTGACTCAAATGAGTTTCGAGCGGCAACGAGAACGGCTTGTTGAGCACGAACTGCGGATTCTCGGGATTCGAGACGAAGCCGTCCTGCATGCGATGCGTATCGTCCCTAGGGAATCGTTCGTGTCCGAGGAAATGAAGGAATTCGCCTACCGCAATGCGCCACTACCGATCGGCTCCGGACAGACGATCTCGCAGCCCTTGATCGTGGCGCATATGGCCGAGGCGCTGGAACTGTCGCCTGACGAGCGGGTTCTCGAAATTGGGGCCGGTTCGGGGTACGCGGCGGCGATCCTGTCGCAGATCGCGAAAGAAGTGTTCACGGTCGAACGGCATCAAGCATTGGCCGAATCGGCGGGGGAGCGACTCAAGCGGTTGGGCTACGGGAATGTCCACGTGCTCTGGGGAGATGGTACTCGTGGCTGGCCAGAAGAGGCCCCGTTTGATGCGATCGTTGTGGCGGCGGGCGGTCCGGGGATCCCGCATGCTCTCCTGGAACAGCTCCGTATCGGCGGACGTCTCGTGATTCCCGTCGGTGAGGAGCAAGACACCCAACAGCTGATTCGCGCGATCCGACGAGGAGACGATGATTTCGAGTATGAAGAGTTGGGGGCCGTTCGATTTGTCCCCTTGATCGGCGAAGCCGGTTGGCAGGAGGAAGGTGAGAGCAAGCGGCCTAATATCATGAGACGGCCGACCAAAGCGTCGATGGGACTACCCGAATTGATTCGGAACGCCGCGGAGCCATTTTCTTCGATAGAAAACGCAGACTTGCAGCCTCTCCTAGATCGGATCGGCGATGCACGCTTGGTGTTGATTGGCGAGGCGAGTCACGGAACATCGGAATTTTATCGCATCCGAGCCGAGATCACCAAGGCACTGATCGAGCGGAAGAACTTCGATTTTGTCGCGGTCGAGGCAGACTGGCCCGATGCATACCGGATTCACGACTTTGTCACTCACAAAGAGCGTGATGAGCCTCACGATTGGGAGGCGTTCGCTCGATTCCCGACATGGATGTGGCGCAACCAGGAAGTGCTCGACTTCATTCACTGGCTTCGTGATTACAACCTGCAACAGCGATTGCCGGAGCGACGGGTCGGATTTTACGGTCTCGATCTATACAGCCTGTTCACCTCGGTGGATTGTGTGCTGGACTATCTTGACCGCGTCGATTCCCAGGCGGCGGCCGTGGCACGGGTCCGTTATGGATGCCTGACGCCCTGGGAAGGGGATCCCGCCACCTACGGTCGGGCGACGTTGACCGGGGAGTATCACAGCTGCGAAACCGAAGTCGTGCGGATGCTCCGAGAGATGACCCAACGTCGAGTGGAGGCCTCCGTCCGCGACGGTGAGGACTTGTTCGACGCCCAATTGAACGCCCGGCTGGTGGCCGATGCCGAGCAGTATTATCGGATCATGTATTATGGGTCCGACGAGTCCTGGAATCACCGCGACACCCACATGTTCGAAACATTGCGGTTGTTGCTCGGCCGGTACCGGGGCCGATCCAAAGCCGTGATCTGGGAGCACAACTCTCACCTGGGAAATGCGGCAGCCACGCAGTTTGGAAAACACGGGCAACTTAACGTCGGTCAACTTTGCCGGCAGGCGTTTGGCAAGGATGTCTACGCGATTGGACAGGGGACGGACCATGGAACTGTGGCAGCCGCCTCGGCTTGGGAAGGTGCGATGGAGGTGAAACAAGTGCGTCCCGCCCTTCCGGACAGCTACGAGCGGTTGATGCACCTGACTGAGATGGATTCGTTTTTCTTGCCGCTGGCAAAATCGCGCAACCAGCAGTTGACCACCGCACTGACGCAGAGGCGGTTGGAGCGAGCCATTGGCGTGATTTATCGCCCAGAAACCGAGCGACTAAGCCATTATTTCGATGCCTCGCTCCCCAACCAGTTCGACGAGTGGATCTGGTTTGACGGGACCTCGGCGGTTCACCCGCTCACGACTCAACAGTCTGCCACGCACGAACCTCCGCATCCATTTGCTATTATTGATGAGTGAGGATTTTGGCGAGGCCGGCGATGGAATCTGCCCCCGGCCGGCCACGACGAACGGATCCGCTCGAGTTTCCTGGACTGATCCGCCTGATAAGCCACGAGAAGCGGCATGAGAGCCGAACTCGCTCAGGCGCTGATGGAGTAATTCGCGGACGCCACCGGTGTCTCCGGAAAGGTGAAGCCTCGCCGCTATCTCTGGACCGACGCGTTCGCCGTTTGTAACTTCCTCGGCCTCGCTCGGCAAACCGGCGAGGACCGTTATCTCCGGTTTGCACGGGCACTCGTCGACCAGGTGCATCATGTTCTGGGTCGCCATCGGGATGACGACCCACGGAAGGGTTGGATTCGCGGCCTGTCCCAGGAAGAGGGCGAGCGGCATCCTACCCGCGGTGGCCTCCGCATCGGCAAGCCTCAGAATGAGCGAGGAGAGGGACAGCGGCCGGATTCGCAACTCGAGTGGCAGCAGGCTGGTCAATACTTCCATTACCTGACGAAATGGATGCATGCCCTCTATCGTATGGGGCAGGAGACCGGTGAGCATTGCTTTCAGAATTGGGCTGTCGAATTGGCGGCGACGCACATAGGGTTTTTCCTTCAGAATACCTTCAGAAGGTCCTACGCGGCTCGTGTGGAAGATGAGCATTGATCTCAGCCGACCCCTGGTGTCTTCCGTGGGTCAACACGATCCGCTGGATGGGCTGATTACCTGTTTATTGACTCCAGCGTAGCTAACGGAACGATTTGGGTAGGCGGATCGGGACTTCTGCGTGCCGGATGAACGACGCCAGCAGCTTCGGACTCCGCTGCAACCTCGTCAACTCCCCGCTCACCGCCGAACGCAACTCCGCCGTGTCCTCGGGCGTGAAGTTCGCCAGCCGTCCGTGCTTGGTATCCTGCCACACCCCCTCGTCGGGGTTCGCCTCGGGCGTGTACGACGGGAAACGCTCCGTCTTCACCGACGGGTGCTCCGCCAGGAATGCCCGCACCGCCTTGCTCCTGTCGTGCACGTTGCCGCGGTCCCACACGATCCGCATCGGCACCGGCAGCTGACGGCGAAGCTCTCGCAAGAACTCCACCATCCGCTCGCCCGTCACGTTGGTGTCATCCGGCGAGAGTTGGCAGTACAGGCCGAGTCGTCGCCTCGCCGGGCCGACCGTGATGCAACTGATCGCCGAGATCCGATCGTGGCGATCCCAGCGTCGGAGGATCGGCGTCTGGCCTCTCGGGGCGAAGGTGCGTCGCACCGTGGGGGCCTGCATGAAGCCCGATTCGTCGAGGAAGACCAGCTGCTCGCCTCGTCGCCGGGCCTTGCGGACGATGTTGGGCAGTTCCTGACCCATTCAGTGGCGGATCGCCTCCTCGTCTCGCTCCTCGGCCCGCTTCTCGGGCTTCTGGCTGGTCCAGCGGAGGCGCCGCTTGAGGATCTTGCGGACGTGCTCGGGGTGGAACGTGATCCTGAACCGTCGCTCGATCAGGTCAGCAACACGTGCGGCGGTCCACAGCTCGGTGCGCCAGCCGTGGTGCACGGCCCCCTTCTTCAGCTCGTCTTCGAGTTGCTCCAACTGGGCGGAGCCGAGGCGGGGCTTGGGCCCGGCGTGGGGCTTGGCGGCGATCGTCTCGATCGACTCCTTGGCGAGTTTCACCCAGGTGTAGACGGAGGATCGGCCGCACCCGACGAAGTGGGCGACGTCGTCGGGCGATTCGCCCTGGGCGACGAGCTCGACGGCCCGGATGCGGCGACGTTGGAGCTCTTCTGCGGTGCCGATGGGTCTCATGATTACTGATACGAATGGCAAAGCCTATCGGTTCAGTTGGCTAGGCTGGAGTCAATAGAGTTGCAAACAGCCTCGCGGTTCGAGCCGGAAGACGGGGCGGACCTGACCTTCGCCATCGCCGACATGACTCGGATGTGTTCGCAAGTTCATTTGGCTAGCGATGACCCGCTCGGGATCGGTGGCTTGTTGGATGACGCAACGCGACTCACGGAGTTGATTTTTGAGCGAGGAATTGTACGTCACGAACTGTTGCATCACCTCTTGGCCGAGGCCGAGCGAAGCGTGCAAGGGATTGACTCGTCGCTTCTATTCAGTCGTCCTGCTGTGCAACGGTTGGCATTTCGGGAGCTTGGCCTTGCGATCGGCGTTCATGGGCTGCCGCGGGTAAGAAGGCTCGCGGGGCAGAACCGATTCAAGCCTAAGTGGCTAGCCAGAAGTTCTCGGAGAGGATGCCCGCGGTTTGGCGTCGTTGTTTGCCGGTCATGGCCATCAGGTGATCGACGGCACGCTCCAGCGAAACGTCCAGCTCGGGCGTCGGCTCGTTGGCCAGGATCTGCCCCTTGATCTCGCGCCACAGGCCCTCCATCGGGTTGAGCTCCGGGCACGCCGTCGGCAGGAACCGTAGCTCGATGGAGAACTGCTTGGCCAGGGCCCGCGACCGCCTGGCCGTGTGCGGCGAGCCCCGGTCCAGGAACAGCACGATCCGCCAGCCGCGCCAGGTCGGGCGGAAGTGCCGCAGATGGCTCTGGAAACTGTCCTGGTTCCATTGCCCGGCGCGGTCCAGGCGGAGCGTGCCGCGGCCCACGGCGATGGCGCCGAAGAGGACGCGGCGGTCGCGGTTGCCGGTGATCGGCACCTCGGCCTGCTGGCCAGCCCTGGCCCAGGCGGCCCGCAGCGGCGGAGTCTCGGTGAGGATGGTGGCGTCGGAGAAGAGGACGACGGTGCGCGTGCGTCCGGGCAGCCCGCGCCTCAGCCCCCTTTGGCCTGCCGCCAGGTGGGCGATCGGCGCGAGAGGACGAAGCGGGGCCGCTTCCAGCGATAGCCCAGCCCGTGCAAGGCCCGCCGCATGGTGGTGCCGCTGGCCTGCTGGCCTGAGGCCCGGTTCAGGTGGGCCAGCAGCAGGGGCACGGTCCAGTTGGTGTGGCGATAGCCGGCCGCGCGGGGATCCGTCCCCAGGGCGGCCTCGGCCAACTCTTCGGCGGCCCGCCTGGCGGCCGGCGGCCTGCCGGCGCGTGGGCGATCGCCCAGCGACGGGCTTGGATCTCGCTCCTTGGCGAACCGGCCGGCCCAGTTGTAGACGGTCGATCGGCTGACGCCGAGCCGAGCGGCGGCTGGCCGGAATCGAGGTCCAGCAGGGCCAGGGCGCGGTGGATGACGCGGCGGTCGTCGGAGTGACGGGCCAGGCCGCGCAGGTGCTCGCGCTCGGCCGGCTGGAGTGTGATCAGGGCCATGGTCGCGAGTCCTCTGTGGGGCTATCGCAACCATAGGTCAACTCCGGGGAGTCGTCCAATCACTACTGGTGACCTACTTAGTTGGACTGTCACCGATTCAACGAAGTCTCACCTGATCAACTGGTATCCGGTGGCGGCCGGCGCGGCGGGAAGCCGCCGGTGGCCTTGTGCCAGTGATCGATCCGCGCCGCCTCCTTCCGCCACAGGACGCGCGACACCTCCGCGGCGATCCGCTCGGGGCCCGGCGCCGGGACGCGCAGCAGCCGGGCGAACACCTCGCGCACCTGCGACACCGTCACGGCCCGGGTTTTCCCCCCCGACTCGCCGCCGCTCGCAGCAGAGGAACCACCGCGCCAGGAGCGAGAGCGTGACGTGGTGGTGCCACCCCACCCAGCCCCGAACCTCGTACTGCGCCAGCCCGACCTCCCCCTTGGCCGCCTCGAACACCTCCTCGATCCGGTGCCGCGCGAACCGGGCCCGCACCAGCTCCTCCAACGGGACGTCGGCCGCCGCGTCGCTCAGCGCGTAGTGCGTCTCGGGCTCGGCCTCGACGGTGCGCATCACCACCAGCCGCTCCTGCGGCCCGACCCGGTGCTCCAGCCTCGTCCGCACCCGGGCTGTCATCGCGTCGACCCGTAGCGGGCCCTTCTCGCCGGCCCGGATCGTCAGCCGGGTCCAGCGGCCCGCCGGCTGGGCGGCCGCCCAGGCATCGACGCGCCGGAAGGGGACCGCCCAGGGGCGGCCGTGGCCGGGGCGGCGGCCCGGGGGAGGCGCGCACTCCAGGTCGCGGACGATCGTGTCGCTCGGCACGTCGAGGACGTACCGCTCGCCGCGGCCCCTGAGCCAGGCGCGGAACTGGGCCGGGCGTCCGAACTCGTCGTCGCCGACGACCCAGGCGTGCGGCACCCCCGGCCCGCTCCGCTCGATCAGCTCGGCGGCGATCCGCCAGCCCTCGCGGAACTCGACGTCCTCGGGGACGTGGCACTTGGCCCGCCGGGCGGCGTCCGCCGCCCAGTCCTTCGGCAGGTAGAGGCGGCGGTCCAGCGGGGCGTAGCCGCGGGCCGCGGCGTAGGCCAGGAAGATCCCGCGCTGGCAGTTCTCCTGCTTGCCCAGCCGGCCGCACCACTGGCGGCCCACGCCGAAGGAGTCGGCCCCGGACTTCGGGAAGGTCGTGGCGTCGAGGACCAGGACGGCACGCGCGTCGCCCAACTCCTCGGCGACGTGGCCCCGGACCTCGGCCATGACGGCCTCGTCGTCCCACCGGCCGGCCCCGACGAGGAACTGGATCGGCTTGCGGTGGACGCCGGCCTCCACCGCGATCGGCTCGCAGGTCTTGCGCCGCAGGCCGCTGAGCAGGCCCCGGATGACGAGGGTGGCGTTGTGGCGCTGCTCGGCCCGCCGGAAGCGGGGCAGGTAGCGCCCGAGGAAGGATGTGAGACGGTCGTCGCAGCCGCGGACGGCCTCGGCCGTCAGGAGGGAGTCGGCCAGGATGGCGCGGGCGTCGGGGTGATCGAGGAGCGACATGGCGGTCACTCCCAGTCGGTGGCCTCCGGCCCTCATCCTAACTCCCGGCATGCGTAAGCAACAGTGCAATCGGTGACAGTCCAACTAGTACTACAGTTGTAACTAATCTGGTGGTTCCGCCCCGCGTTTCTTCTAAGCAGCTGGACGTAGTTCTTCTTGACTTCTTTTGCGTAGCCTCTGGGCGTAGTTATTGAAGCTCGCCTCGACGGCCTCCCTCAAGCCGCTCCGCGTCGTATGACTGCGCTGTGGAATTTCCTGATATTTGATCTGCCTGAAGACCGGCTCGATCCGGTTCAGCTCCGGCGAGTACGGCGGCAGGAAGTAGAGGAAAATCTTCCGGTCGGCCAGCCCCTCGCGGGCTGCGCGGATCACCTTGCTCGTGTGGAAACCGGCGTTGTCCAGCACCACCATGCGAGGCGCCTTCGACCACGGCAGGGCCTTGAGGAAGCCGATCAGGTCGTGGGAGTTCCACGTCCGCTCGGCCGTGGTGACGTCCAGTCGAGGCTTCCGCCCGAAAGGCCTGTAAGCGGCCAAGGCGTTGACTCTCCGTCCCTGCGGAGCCTCGTACTTGATCAGCTTCCGCTGGCCCGGCAGGGACCAGGTGTAGCCCACCGGCAGGGTCGGCGAGAACCCGCACTCGTCGAGGTCGTAGAGCCGGATCGCGCCCGCCGCTGCCTTGGCCTTCAGGTTGGCCAGGACTTTGCCGGCCCGCTCGGCCTTGACCGAATCCTGCTTGTGCCCGAGCGAGTGGGCGGTGCGGCGGTCGCCGGCCTTCATCCGCTTGAGGTAGCGGCGGACCTGGCGAGGCCCCAGCTCGATGCCGCGGTTGGCGAGAGCGTCGGCGAGTTGGCGGCTGGTCCAGGTCCGATCCTCGGCCAGGCACCGTCGCAGCTCGCCGGCGACATGGTCTCGCCGCCGGAGGTCGGGAGCCGGCCCGCTACGACGGGGGTGAAGGGCTTCAAATCCGCGAGCGAGGAAGTCCTTGAGGAAGTCGCGGACGGTCTGGGCGCAATGCCCGAGATGGGCGGCGTTCCTGGGGGCCGACCAGCCTGCGTCGGCGAGGGTGAGCATCTCGATGCGGTCACGGGCCTTGGGCGGCACGGGTTTCCGCCGCAGGGACACGAGTTCGTCGCGAGTGGGTTGTTCGAGGTGGATGCGGATCATGCAGGAATTATAGAAAGACCGAGTCCAGGTGCTTATTGACAATCAGGTGGCCAGGTTCTTGCCGAGGAGGGGGAGTTTCGATCCCCTCGACTGCGACCGGATCATCGCCGGCTGGCCACCGAGGCGCTCCAGATGGCCGTTGATGACTCGATCCAGGTCGTGCACGTCTGTGGGCACGAAGTTGGCCATCAGGCCGTGCTTCAGGTGCCCCCAGATGAACTCCACCGGGTTGAGGTCCGGGGCGTAGGCCGGCAGCCGCCCCTGATGCAGGCGAGGATAGCGGGACAGGAACGCCCGGATCAGCGGGCCCTTGTGATTGCTCCCACCATCCCAGACCACGATGACCCGCCCCCGCAGGTGTCGCAGCAGGCCCCCCAGGAATGCCACGACTGCCGCCGCGTCGATGGAATGCGCCGGGTCGGTCCGCCAGTAGAGCCCCACCCGCCGCCGGACCGGGGCGACGCTGATAGCGGCGATCGTCGAGACCTTGTCGCGGTGCCGGCCGAACCCGGTGAGCACCGGCGTCCGCCCCACCGGGGCCCAGGTCCGGCGCACCGTGGGGTTGATGAAGAACCCGCTCTCGTCGATCAGGACGAGGTGGGCGTGCTCGTCCCGGGCTTTTTTTCCAGGCGCGGCCAGTCCTCGGCGGCCCAGCGGGCGATGGCCGGGTTGTCGCGTTCGACCGCCACCACCGCGGGCTTCTGCGGTGACTGGCCGCGTGCCGTCAGCCACGCGGCCAGGTCGTTGGAGTTGAAGCGGACGCCGTACCGCTTGGCGATCACCTCGGCCAGCCTCCGCGTCGTCCAGAGCCGGGTCTTGAAGCCGAAGGCCTCGGGGCTGGCGGCCAGCCAGGAGAGGACCACCGCCTCCTGGCGGCCCGACAGCTTCGGCTTGGGCCCCGGGTGGGGTTTGCCCGCCAGGCCGCCGTCGCCGGAGGCGCGATAGGCGGCCATCGACTTGCCGACGGCCTTGAGCGAGACGCCCAGGAACGCGGCGACATCCTTCTGCTTCCAGCCCTCGTTGACGCGGGTGACGGCCAGTCGGCGTCGAGCTTCCAGTTCGGCGGCGGATCCCCGGGGTTTCATCCCCGAATGCGACAGTCGATCCGACGGGCGTGACAAGTACCGGGCTACCTGAACGTCAATAAATGAGGCCGTCGAGACAGAACAGGCCCGACGGCTCCTCGCCGCGGTGCTCTAGGATCAGCCGCACTGCGTCGGCATCGGCCACCCCCCAGCTCCAGGGCCCGTTCGACCGCCCGGGTCAGGTCTCGCGGGTGAACCCGCTCCAGGAGTCGGAGCACCTTGATGAATTGCCGCGTCCCCGGCCCGCCCAGCTCGGCCTCCAGGCGACGTCGCAGGACGCCGAAGCAGACCGGCAGCCCCCATCAGGCCAGCGGGGCGGCGAAGTCCAACGCCCCGGGCTTGCGCTCGAGCAGGGCCAGGTAGTGGACCGGGTCATAGGTGACGCGCTCTCGATCCCAGCATCGCCGGTGCTCGGCCACCACACGGTCGCCGGCCATGATCCGGTGCGAGTCCACCGTGCCGACGGCGGTGAGCATGTGATGGGCGTAGGCGGTCGGCACGGAATAGTCGTTGGTGTCGAAGCGGACCAGCGAGAGCGAGTCGGCCATGAGTTGCTCGACGCGGGCGGCCAGGAACGACTCGGCCGGCAGGGGCCGCATCGACGCGTGCTCCTCGGCGGAGCCTCCGCGCCAGGTCGGGGCTGCAGTCGGCCTCGAGCCGGGTGTTGAGCGTCTCCAGGCCGCCGCGGGCGACCGGGACGGGGACGAGGAAGTTGCGGCGGGCGAAGCCGACGAGCGTCGCGACGTGCCCCTTCTCGTTCGGCCTACGGACCAGGCAGAAGTGGTGCTCGAAGAGGTGGTGGCTCTCGAGCCGGAGGAACTTGTCGGTAAGCTCGCGGTCGCGCGTGCCGGTGATCCTGGCCACAGCGATCTTGGAGTTGTCGTATCTGATCCTCCGGGGGACGCCGCCGAAGAACTTGAAGGCCCGGACGTGCCCCTAGAGGAAGGCCTCGGCGCACTCGCGCGGGAAGGTGCAAGCGAAGACCGCGTCGGAGAAGGGCAAGGTCATGACGAAGACGGTGACCTTCGCCGGCTGTCCGTCGAGGACGCCCTCGGCGTGGGCCTCGCCGGGCGGGTGGGCCAGGGGGACGAAGTCCTCGGCCGTGGAGAGCTGCCAGGCGCGGACGGCGACCTTGACCATGGTCAGGCCGCCCTGGTAGCCGTGCTCGGCCTTGAGCCGGTCAAAGATCCGCTTGGCCGTGTGCCCCTGCTTCTTGGGGGCCTTCTTGTCGTCCTCGAGGATCTGATGGACGACGGGCAGGAAGGGATCGAGGATCGAGGGCCGCTTGGGCTTGGTGCGGCGGTATCCCGGCGGCTCGGCGTTGTCGAGGATCTTGAGGAGTGTCTTCCAGTGGATGCTGTACTCTCGGCAGGCGGCCCGCCCGGAGAGGCCGTCGGCGAGGACGCGACGGCGGATCTCGGCCCAGTTTTCCATGTCGGTATACACCCCGTTGCCTCACTACGCTTGCCCTCGATGGTCGGCCTATGGGCCTCCATCGTGGGCAAGGAGCAGTGAGTCAGACAAAAGGTGTCGCCCATTTCGGCCGCCGTTCGGCCCCCGCCCCGCGCTGCACTTTCCCGCCGCCGTTCACATTCCGTATTGTCGTGCATCATGTCATTATGTGCGACGGCGAGAAGATAGAGCAAAATTATTTCGTTCCAGGCCCTAGAGCGGTTTCACTTTGACTGAGCCGGTTGTCCCTTGTTATCCCTTCCTGGATGGAGGGCATGGGGATGAAGGCTTATTCGACCGACCTGCGCGCGCGGGTCCTCGCCGCCTGCGATGGGCGCGACGGCACCCGCGAGCAGGTCGCCGCGCGGTTCTCCGTCAGCGTCACCTGGATCGGCAAGCTGGTGCGGCAGCGGCGCGACACCGGCTCGATCGCCCCCCGGCCGCACGGCGGCGGGCGGGCCCCGGCCTTCGACGGCGAGGCCGCGGGGCGACTCCGCGAGGCGGTCCGGGCCGACGACGACGCCACGCTCGCGCCGTTGGCCGAGGCCGCCGGCGTGGGCTGCTGCCCGTCGGCCGTGCACCGGGCGCGGAGGCGACTGGGCATCACGCGCCAAAAAAGTCGCGGCGGGCGGCCGAGCGGGATCGCCCCGAGTTGAAGGCGCACCGGCGGGCCTGGCGCGAGGAGTTCGCCGCGGTCGACCCGGGGCGGCTGGTCTTCCTCGACGAGAGCGGCGCCAGCACGGCGATGGACCGTACCCACGGCCGGGCCCCCAGCGGGGTCCGCGTTGACGGCCCGGTGCCGCACGGCCACTGGAAGGTCACGACGCTGACCGCCGCGGTTCGCCTCGACGGCGTGCCGGCGGCGGCCTGCCTGGCCTTCGACGGGGCGACCAACGCCGCCTGCTTCGAGGCCGACATCGGCCGGTGCCTGGCCCCGACGCTCCGTCCGGGCGACGTCGTGATCATCGACAACTTGCCGTGCCACAAGACGGCCGAGGTCGGCCGGTTGATCGCGGCGGCCGGGGCCGAGGTGCGGTACCTGCCGCCGTACAGTCCGGACCTCAACCCGATCGAGTCGATGTTCTCCAAGCTGAAGCCGCACCTGAGGTCGGCCAAGGCGCGGACGGTCGAGGCGCGGATCGGTGCGATGGGCGACGGCCTGAGAGCGAGTTGAGAAAGGGTGTCCTAGGCTTGGAGCATGGACACACGACGTCGCTATCCCAGTGACCTGACCAACCCCCAGTGGGCCCAGGTCTGCCGATTCATCCCGGCCCCCAAGCCCGGGGGCCGACCCGCCAAATACGACCGCCGCGAGATCGTCAACGCCCTGCTGTACGTCGCCCGCACGGGGTCCCAGTGGCGGGCAATGCCGCACGACCTCCCCCCCTGGACCATCGCCTACTGGCACTTCCGGTGCTGGAAGAAGGACGGCACCTTCGACCGATTGATGGCCGAATTGCGGGGCGACCTCCGCGTGGCCGAGGGGCGGCGTCGGCAGCCCTCGGGGGCCATCCTCGACAGCCAGTCGGTCAAGACCACCGAAAGGGGGGGCCCCACGGCATCGATGCATGGAAGAAGGTCAATGGCCGCAAGCGGCACATCCTCGTCGACACGCTCGGCCTGATCCTGGCGGTGGTCGTCACCTCGGCCGACGTCCAGGACCCGGACGGGGCCACGCTCGTCTTCGCGTCGATCCGAGGCCGTTTCAGCCGGCTGAAGTCGGTCTGGGCCGACGGGATCTACAGGCGTGTGACCGACTGGGTCTTCGCCTGGCGGCGGGCGTACCCGATCCGGCTGATGGTCGTCGAGCGCGAGGGTCCGGGATTCCGGGTCGTCAAGCGACGATGGGTCGTGGAGCGGACCTTCGCCTGGCTGGGCCGATGCCGTCGTTTGTCCAAGGACTACGAGGGGACGGTCGCCAGCAGCGAGGCATTCGTGAAGCTGGCGATGATCCACCTGATGGCACGAAGGCTGGTCAAGAAGCTCGAATGATAGCCTTTCTCAACACGCTTTGAGGGCCGTCGAGCCGGGCGACCTCCGCGGCTGGTTCGGCCACTGCGGATACCGGAGCGGGGTAGAGGCGTCAACCGACACGCTCAAAGGAAAACCGGGCTAACGCTCCCAATCAGGGACGAACACGGTCGACGGGTGAGACGCACTCCGTCGATAGCGTCGAGTCTTACGGATCACACCTGGTCGATGGGTGATTGGATGACCTTTCCAGTCATGCATCTGTGTTAAGCGACGAGGAGATCTTTATCATCCAGCAAAATCGACGCTCAGGTGAGATTGACGGGTTTGATCGATCTTGATGACCGACCCGGCGAAAGAGACGGCTTGGAGGTCTGGTCCGAAGCCAGTAAATTCAGGATCTGTTCGGTTCGGCTCAGTTCGACCTGTTCTAATGCAATATCGTGGTATGCAGACATCTTCGAGGATGTTGGTTGAACCATCACTGTGAACTTGGCGTTGGTCGAGATCGGCGGGTCGATGGGAGGAACACCTGAGCCAGGCTTCGACCCGGATACCATCGTATTCGTCGTGGAAACCAAGGAATTCAAGGAGGACTGGGCCGGCGGAGCTGAGACTAGGTTGGGCGAACCGACGACTGTGGAACTGGCTGCTATTGCAGCGGCGTTGACAGTCTGGATCAGAGTGTCGGAGGTACTGGTCAAGAAGGAGGTGTTACCAACGTAAACCGCTCGGATCGAACGGTTACCACTGGCCAGGCTGGAAGTGGTAAAGGTCGCCAACCCAGAGGTATCGAGCGTCACCGAACCGAGTGTGGCCGAGCCATTGTAGAAAGTGACTCGACCGGCGGGCGTCCCACTCCCTGGAGCATCAGCGACAATAGTAGCCGTAAAGGTCACCGCCTGGCCCACGACTGAGGGATTTGACGAGGAGGTGAGCGTGGTCGTTGTGGATGCTTTGCTGACGGTCAATGCAATCGTATCCGAGGTGCTGGTCGCGAAGGAGGGGTTCCCAACATAAGTCGCTCGGATTGATCGGGCACCCACGGCAAGAGATGAGATACTCAAGGTAGCCACGCCGGAGGCATCGAGCGTGCGTGAACCAATATTGGTGGTGCCGTTGAAGAAATTAACTGTTCCTGCGAGGCCCCCGGCCCCTGGAGCGACGACGGTGGCGGTGAAAGTGACGGTCTGGCCGAACACTGTTGACTGTGAAGACGCAACGAGACTCGTGGTAGTAGACGCCTTGCTAACGACTTGCGTGAGTGTGGCTGAGGTGCTGGTGGAGAAGGAAGTGTCCCCAGCGTAGGTCGCCTTGATCGAACGATTCCCGACTGCCAGGCTCGAGATCGTGAAGGTTGCCACGCCCAAGGAATTGAGCGAGGCTGTACCAATAGCGACGGAGCCGTTGAAGAAGGTCACCGTGCCGGTAACATTTCCAGCACCGGGAGAGACGATGGCAACGGTAGCGGTGAGCGTAACAGCCTGGCCGAAGACTGTGGGGGTTAATGACGTGGAGAGAGAGGTCGTCGTTGACGCTTTGCTGACGGTTCTTGTCAGAGTAGCCGAGGTGCTAGTGGCAAAGGTGGAGTCGCCGCCATAAGCTGCTCTGAGCGAGTGGCTTCCCACGATCAGCGAAGTGGTTGTGAAAGTGGCGACGCCTGAAGTATTCAACGAACCTGAGCCGATTGCAGTCGTGCCATCAAAAAAAGTCACCGTTCCGGTCGGCTTGTTCGCACTGCTGGTGCCAACCGTGGCCGTGAACGTGACGGCCTGACCAGCCACCCGCGAGGTAGGTGTCACGGTCAGTGTCGTGGTCGTTGTCACCTGCCCCACAACTGGATTTACGGTTTGAACCAGAGTGGCCGAAGTGCTCGACACCAAATTTATCGATCCGACATAGGCTGCGGTGATCGAGTGGGTACCCAAAATCAGGTTGGAGACGGTGAAAGTAGTCACGCCCGAGGCATCGACCGGCACGGATCCCAGCGTTGTCGATCCATCCCTGAAGACGATGGTACCACTATAAGTACCAACGACATTTAGCGCACTGACGGTAGCTGTGAAGGTCAACGACTGCCCTAGTGCCGAGGGATTGGTCGAGGAGGTCAGAGTGGTCGTCGTGGGCGCAGGAGCCACGGCCTGGCCAAGAGCGGCCGAGGTGCTAGGGGCAAAGGCGGTCGAACCGGAATAGTTTGCCGTGATCGAGTGGGCACCCTCGGCCATGAACACATTAAGGGTGGAGATCACGAAGGTGGCCACGCCGGAGGGGTTGAGCGTCGAGGTTCCCAGGACCGTCGAGCCGTCCAGGAAGGTGACCGTTCCGCCCGGTGTTCCACTGCCCGAGCTCACCGTCGCGGTGAAGGTCACCGCTTGACCAAAGACGGACGGGTTGGCCGACGAGCTCAGCGTGGTCGTGGTACTCTGGATCTGGATCTGATTGACCGTCTGGATCAGAGCGGTGGATGAACTGGACGCGAAGCTGGTCGAGCCGCCGTAACTGGCGGTGATCGTGCGACTGCCCGCAGCCAGGGTGGAGATCACGAAGGTGGCCACGCCGGAGGGGTTGAGCGTCGAGGTTCCCAGGACCGTCGAGCCGTCCAGGAAGGTGACCGTTCCGCCCGGTGTTCCACTGCCCGAGCTCACCGTCGCGGTGAAGGTCACCGCTTGACCAAAGACGGACGGGTTGGCCGACGAGCTCAGCGTGGTCGTGGTCGCTGTAGGTGTTGAAGTCGGGATCGAGAAGACGACGTCAACCCAGTAGTTATTGGAATTGAACGATTGAGTGGGGAACGCACTGGCCCCAGGAGAGAACACGCCGTTCCCACCGGAAGTTCCGCTCGCCGGTGCGGTCAGAGGTCCGTTGGTCATGCCGCTGTTGGCAAAGTATCCGGCGTCCAGGGCATAGCCCCCGGTGTCGGTGTGGTAGGAGGCGATATACGTGGTGTTGGCGGTGATTGGAACAGGCGTGCTGAAGTTAACCTGCTGCCAACCCGTCGTCGTTTCTGCGATGAAGGTGGCTGATGCCAGCAGCGTCCCGCTGGAACTCCACAGTTTTCCAATGTGGGTTCCAGTGTTCGCCGCACCCTTGTAATAACGGATCCCCGTGATCGATCCAGTCACCGACGATTGGAACTTGACCCCCAGTTCGTATGAACTCGAATCGGCAAACGAGGCAATCGAGGGGGTCACCAGGTCGCCCCAGATCGAATAATCAGACGAGGACGAGGTCTGGGCCGTCGTCGTAAAGTTCCAGGACGTTGGAGCCGTGACATTTCCGGATGCGTCCGTCGCTCCGCTCACTGAGACCGTGTAGGTGGTCGAAGGCGAAAGGGGGCTCACGGACGTCAGGAGGGCAACGTTGGTAATCGAGTTGTACGAGACGGTTGATGGAACGATTCCACCCGGCCCACTCAACGTGAAAACAATCGAGGCCGCCGAGACCGATTCACTGAAACCCGCAGTCACGGTTGTGACCAGGGGAACAGAGGTGGCATTAGGCGCAGGCGAGCGACTCACGACCGTGGGTGGCGTCGAATCGATGCCGCCCGAATCGAACACAACATCGACGTAATAGTTCTCGGAATTGTACGTATCCGTAGGGAACGTGCTGGTTGAACTGTACTTGTACAGACCATTTCCAAAGTCGAAGCCATCAGCCAGGGCCTGGAGCGCGCCGTTCGAATACCCACTCCTTTTGAAGAACAAGCTGTCGGACGAGTAGTAGCCCGCGTTGGTGTGATAGGAAACGACGTAGGTCGTATTCGCCTGGATGCTAACCGGGCTTGAGAAGTTGACCTGTTGCCAACCCGTGGCCGATTCATTGACGAATGTGGCTTGAGCCAGAAGCGTCCCAGTACTTGTCCAGAGACTTCCGATGTGGATTCCGGTATTACTGCTCGATTTGTAAAACCTGACGGATGAGATCGTGCCACTTGTACTGGATCGGAATTTCATGCCGAGCTCGATCGATCTCGAGTCGGGCGTGGAAAGCACCCCAGGAATCTTCGTCCCAAAGATCGAGATCGGTCCCTGCGAGGTGATGGTCGTCACCGCACTCGAGAGACCCAGATTCGCGCTGTCATCGACCGAGCGACTGAGGATCGAGACCGACCCGACCTGGTTCGGAGTCCAGCTGTAAGTCCAGTTCGATCGTCCCACCGCCGGGTGCCAGGTCAACCCACCATCCACAGAAACCTCGACCCCGGCCACCACGCCTCCACCGGTATCGATGGCCGTTCCCGAGATGGTGACCGGCACTCCATTTTGTAGAATCGTCCCCGCGACGGGGGAACTGATAGTCGTTGTCGGGGCCGTGGTATCGGTCGAAGCGGTCGCCGCCACGAGCCCCGGCTGAAGCGTTTGCGGTTGAGCGCCCATCTCCGCCAAGAGGTTGACGGTCGCCTGACGCATGGCGGGGTCAGGGGTCACCGCAACGTTGTTGTTGCTCCCGTCCAGGCCCCAGGACCACTGGATGGTCCCCGCCCCAAAAACAAGTGCCCCGCTGGAAGCCCGATACATCGTGATGCTATGGGTTGAGGTGCCCGGCCCGACATCAGTACCCCAGGGAACCAGAACCCGAAAGGACGTATCGAAGGTGGTCGAGGACATCTGGAACAGACCGGCCGGCCGGTATCCGTTGTCCCGATCCTCATTGACCTCGTAACCGACCACATATTGACCAAGCGTGGCCACCTGTCCCGGCGCCAGGTTTGCAACGCTGGTGTTCCGCCAGAATCTCAGCGAGGCGTCGGACGAGGGAACTTGCATACTGATCCCGAGATCCGTAGATGCTCGATCGTTCATGTACATGTTTCCGCTCAGTGCATTTTCCGGACGACCACCGTCGCCCGGAGGACTGTAGCGATTATCTCGCCAGGTGCCGGTCCAGACCCAATTCGGCGAACTGTACAAGGGATCCAAAGGCGAAGCGTTCTTCGAGTCTTTGTAGCAAACGAGAGTTCGGTAAGGAGTTCCGGAACTATCGATGCTGTTCTCCCATCGGGTTTTCCAGAAGCATTCGTTGCCGCTGAAGAAAGCCAGGTTCACCCCCGCGTCGCGGGCCGACTCCACATTTGCTCTTTGATTCCCCGACCAATATTCGTCGTGACCAACAGAAACGAAGGTTTTGTGTGTACGAATTAGACTCCCGTTTCGGTCGCTGTCAACATCGGTGAAATAACTAACATTGTATCCATTTGCCTCAAGCCAACGAACCATCGGGTATTCGGCATGCAGCGGCGAATTGAAGTTGCCGGATCCACCATACGTCGAATCGACGGTCAGAGGGCGATTATAGCTGACCGCGAAGGCCCGACTGGCCGGTAAGGGATCGGTTGTCGAGTACAGGCTATTTCCGCCCCATGTGTTGTAAGCTTGCCAGGTCGTGTCGGAGGTCTGGAAAAGTAGATCCGAACCACCGTCATCATCCCGGACGACGAAGTAGGCCAGGCTGGCTCCTCCTGTATCCTCACGGGTCATACGTGCAAAGTAAATCCCTGAAGTCGCATTCGAGGGAACGGCCCAACTGGCAGAAACGGCCCAATTTCCGGCGTCGACCAACCCTGTCGTGTTGTTCTTCAAGGGATTGGGCTGCACCTGCCTCAGGGTTTGCGACGACGGAATCGTGGAAACAAGACGTGCTCCAAGTCCGGCGTAGTATCCCATCCGATAAATATCGACACGGTAAGGGGCACTATCCGTGTCTTTGATCTTGAAGGAAACTGTCTGTCCCTGATCAACGCTAATGTCGGTGGCGAAGCCTTGGATACTGGAATCACCGGCACCATTGACGTTCCAAACAGTATCGGGCGTTCCGGGAAGTTGATTTTCGGCCACAATCGCATTCACGGCCAATAAGATTCGAGCTTCCAGCATTTCCAGGCTGGTGCTATGCCGCGAAATACTGAAAATCGCTCGTGACCGCAAATTTCGATGAGGATGAGAGTGTATTTTGAAGTTAAACATCTATAAAACCTCGGTATTCCTTAGGAGAAGATGATGAGCAACTTCCGTTCGAAGTGAGGTCGCCTGGTCTAGTTCTACAGAGAAGTCATAAGTAAAAATTAACATAAAAAACTTGTTGCCTTGATCCAAAACCGCCCTCCCGACCGCACTGGGGGAAGAAACAAATAGCGCATGTTCTTGGATCGATCGAAGAGCGATTGATATCTTCCGGCGATTGAGACCAAAAGTGGACAACTAAGGTCCGATCCCGGCGATGTTTGGAACGGAGCATCCTCGAAGGATTTCCGACTCCGACAGGCTCCTTGACCAGCCCTATAAAAGGGTGTAACCCATCTGATAAAGGGATCATCGTCAAGATGAGACGATGTGCGAGCACGAACAGGCCCATCCAGTAGATGGCATCTGGAAGGGTACCGACCTCTGTGCGAAATCCCAGTGCAAGTCAGGGATGATCATTCGAGGGTTAGTGTTTCGGCCTGGGCGAGACCGTGACGAAAAATTGAAAACCTAAGATGTCGATTGGAATTTGTGAGAGATTCGGCCACTTTTTCGTAACTACAAGCCATTGTTCGAGAGCGAGGCCGTAACCAAACGGCCCTTCTTTCGAACAGCGGTGTACGTTACAGCGCGAAAACCGGGGCTGGAGAAACTAATTTATCAAAAAAACTAGGACGGCACGGCTCCCTTGCTCGGGGCCTATTGACGTTCAGGTAGCCCGGTACTTGTCACGCCCGTCGGATCGACTGTAGCATTGGGGGATGAAACCCCGGGGATCCGCCGCCGAACTGGAAGCCCGACGCCGCCTGGCGGTGACGCGGGTCAATGAGGGCTGGAAGCAGAAGGATGTCGCCGCGTTCCTGGGCGTCTCGCTCAAGGCCGTCGGCAAGTGGATGGCCGCCTATCGCGCCGCCGGCGAGGACGGTCTCAAGGGCAAGCCGCACCCTGGGCCCGCTCCGAAGCTGTCGCGCAGGCAGGAGCGGTCGGTCCTCTCCTGGCTGGCCGCCAGCCCCGAGGCCTTCGGATTCAAGACCCGGCTCTGGACGACGCGGAGGCTGGCCGAGGTGATCGCCAAGCGGTACGGCGTCCGCTTCAACTCCAACGACCTGGCCGAGTGGCTCAGCCGCCGCGGCCACTCGCCGCAGAAGCCCGTGACCACGGCGGTGGAACGCGACAACCCGGCCATCGCCCGCTGGGCCGCCGAGGACTGGCCGCGCCTGGAAAAAAAGCCCGGGACGAGCACGCCCACCTCGTCCTGATCGACGAGAGCGGGTTCTTCATCAACCCCACGGTGCGCCGGACCTGGGCCCCGGTGGGGCGGACGCCGGTGCTCACCGGGTTCGGCCGGCACCGCGACAAGGTCTCGACGATCGCCGCCATCAGCGTCGCCCCGGTCCGGCGGCGGGTGGGGCTCTACTGGCGGACCGACCCGGCGCATTCCATCGACACGGCGGCAGTCGTGGCATTCCTGGGGGGCCTGCTGCGACACCTTCGGGGGCGGGTCATCGTGGTCTGGGATGGTGGGAGCAATCACAAGGGCCCGCTGATCCGGGCGTTCCTGTCCCGCTATCCTCGCCTGCATCAGGGGCGGCTGCCGGCCTACGCCCCGGACCTCAACCCGGTGGAGTTCATCTGGGGGCACCTGAAGCACGGCCTGATGGCCAACTTCGTGCCCACAGACGTGCACGACCTGGATCGAGTCATCAACGGCCATCTGGAGCGACTCGGTGGCCAGCCGGCGATGATCCGGTCGCTGTGGAGGGGATCGAAACTCCCCCTCCTCGGCAAGAACCTGGCCACCTGATTGTCAATAGGGGTCGAGGCGGTGCGGCCAACGTTTGATTTCTGACATGCCCCCGAAAGGGTGGACAGTCTTATTCGAGAACTCGGATGCGGCAAGGCTCCCCTTAAATGTGCCCGATTCGCGAGGAAGTCAAGGTTCACCGAGGAGTAGTTCGTCTTCGCGCAGAGGAAGGCCAAGGCAGACCTAGGCGTCGAGAAGACGTGCCGCAAGCCGGGCGTGAGCTAGGCAGCTTACTTCCGCAGGAAGTTCGAATATCGCGAGCTCGGCACTACCGAGCCAAAACGGATGCGGCTCCTCGATGCGGAGAGCCAGAAGCTCAAGCAGCTGGTCGCCGACCTCTGCTTGACAAGCAGATGCTGAATGGACTTTCCCACGGATAGCGGGCGCCGGGTTAAGAGCATAAGCTCGAACCCAGGAGTCCCCCGATGGCGACGACACGACGAACCTTCACACCCGAGTTCAAGGCCCAGGCCGTCAAGCTCGTCAACGAGCAGGGCAAGAGCGTCGCCGAGGTCGCACGCGACCTCGACCTCTCCGAGAGCCTGCTGCGGGGCTGGAAGCGGGCCCCGGCCGAGGGCGGTGACCAGGCCTTCCCCGGCAAGGGGAACCCGCCCGCGCACGAGGAGGAGCTGCGTCGGCTGCGGGCCGAGGTCAAGCGGCTCACGATGGAGCGCGACATCTTGAAAAAAGCGACGGCCTTCTTCGCCAGGGAGTCGTCATGAGGTACGGCTTCGTCGAGCGCCACCGGGATCGATGGCCGGTCCGGCTGATGTGCCGGGTCCTGCGCGTCTCCGCCGGCGGCGACTACGACTGGCGGGGAAGGCCGGACAGCGAGCAGGCCCGGAGGCGCGAGGCCCTGGTCGTCTCGATCAAGGCGATCCACGGCGAAGTGAAGGCCCGCGACGGAAGCCCTCGAATTCACGCCGAGTTGATCGCACGGGGCGAGCCCTGCTGCGTGAACACCGTGGCCAAGCTGATGCGTCGGGAGGGGATCGCCGCCAGGACGAGGCGGAAGTTCCGCGTCACGACCGACTCCAACCACGACCGCCCCGTGGCCGAGAACGTCCTGAACCGCGAGTTCGAGCCGGGGGCCCCGGATCGGGCCTGGACGGCCGACATCACCTATGTGGCCACCGCCGAGGGGTGGCTCTACCTGGCGGCGGTGGAGGACCTCCACTCGCGGCGGATCGTGGGCTGGTCGATGTCCGAGCGGATCGACAGCCGGCTGGTCGTCGACGCCCTGGAGATGGCCTTGGCCGGCCGGCGGCCCGTCGCGGGGTTGGTGACCCATTCGGACCGGGGGAGCCAGTACGCCAGCGAGCACTACCGGGGGGTGCTGGCCAGGCACGGGATCACCGGCAGCATGAGCCGTCGGGCGAACTGCTGGGATAATGCGCCGATGGAGAGCTTCTTCGCGAGCCTGAAAAAGGAGCTGACTCAGGGCGAGAACTTCGCGACGAGGGCGGAGGCGAGGGCGAGCATCTTCGAGTACATCGAGGTCTTCTTCAATCGAGTCCGGCGGCATTCGTCGCTGGGCTACCTGTCACCCGCCGAGTACGAAAAAGCCTCATAAACCGTTAACCCGGCGCTCGCCATTCGTGGGGAAGTCCATCACACGCCTCCCCAGCCACAACCGTCTCGCCCGCCTGCTCGAACGCCTGCAGGAATAGCTCCGGCGGTTGGGCACCGGACAGGGCGACCTTCCCGTTGACGACGAAGAACGGCACGCCGGACACGCCGTGGCGGCGGCCTTGTTCCTCCCCAGCCCGGACGGCATCCAGGCCCGCCTCGCTCGCCAGGAGCCCGTCAACCTCTGCCTTGTCGAGTCCGGCACCGACCGCGATCGCCGAGAGTGTGGCTCGGTCTGACAGATCACGGCCTTCGGTGAAGTAGGCCAGGAACAGGGACTCCACCAACCGCGTCCTGGACGCCACGCTCCCCGGCCAGCCAGATGACCCGGTGCGCGTCGATGGTGTTCGGCGTGCTCGCCATCCGGTCGAAGTTGAACGTAATACCCTCGTTCCGCCCGGCGGCGGCTACCTGGGCGTCAAGTTCCTGCGACCGCTCCCAGCTCCCGAACTTCTTGATTCGGTATCCACGTCGGTCGATGCCCTCGGCGGGCATGTCCGAGTTGAGCTGGAACGGGTGCCAGCGGACCGTGGCAAGGCGGCCATCTAAAGCCTTCTCCAGCCGCCGCTTGCCGATGAAGCACCACGGGCAGATCATATCCGAGATCACGTCGATGGTCAGCATCGTAACACCCGCCCGGTTGAATCGTTCTTCATCAGTCGTATTCTACCAGTCGGGGTAAACGTCCTCACTGGTTGGTCGTTTAGTTCGAGATCAGTTCACCACCGTCGATCAGCCTTCTGCCTCGCCTAAACCCTCGTCCACTTAAACATTTCAGTCAATTGACCATAGTATTCAACCGTGAGTTCCCGCCCTGAGGCCGGTGGCACTAAACACATTGGAGATCGGCACCACGAAGACCTTCCTCTCCCTGGCCTCGCTGTGCCTGATCGCGGCCACGGCGCACGCCCAGACTGACGCAGACCGCGAGAAACCTCTCGGCGAGGAAACCGTGAAGGTTTCCGAGCACGTCTGGCAGATCGTCGGCTGGCCGAACATCGGGTTCGTCGTGGGGGAGAAGGCGACGCTGGTCGTCGACACCGGCCTCGGGCCCCGCAATGGAGCCACGGTTGCGAAGGTGGCCAAGCGACTCGCCCCCGACAACAAGCTCTACCTGACGACGACGCATTTCCATCCCGAGCACGCCGGGGGCGTGGCCGGTTTCCCTGAAGGGACGATCCTGATCCGCCCAAAGGTGCAGCAGGATGAGATGGACAAGCATGGGGAGGAGATGATCCAGCTCTTCTCAAACCGGAACGAGAAGTGGAAGGAGTTCCTCGTCGGCGCCAAGCTTCGTGCCCCCGACAAGACCTTCGACAAGGAGCATGGGCTGGACCTCGGAGGCGGCGTGAAGGCACGACTCCTGTGGTTCGGCGGTGCCCACACCAAGGGCGATGAGCTGATCTTCGTCCTGCCCGACAAGACTCTGATCTCGGGCGACGTCGTGCAGAACAAGGTTGTGCCGAACATCTTCGGCGACGGCGGCACGCCTTCGAGCTGGATCGCCGTGCTCGACCAGGTCGAGAATCTCGGGGCCGAGCACGTCATGCCGACGCACAGCCCCGCCGGCGACGGTTCGCTCGTGGCCAAGGAGAAGGCATTCATCGTCGATCTGCGGACCCGTGGGCTGGCCCTCAAGCAACAGGGCATTGCCGCTGACGAGGCCGGGAAGCAGCTCACCGAGGAGTTTAAAAAGAAGTATCCGGACTGGCCCATCAAGGACGTAACCGGCTTCGTGAAGAGCATCTACGCGGAGTGAGCCTCAAGTCGCTCCACTACCGCCGCGATGACCGGCGGCTTCCCCCGCGATCGGGATTTGGTTCGTCTTTTCCATGCCGGCCCGCGACTTGCGATCTCGATTCGGCATGGACAAGCCGAGCTACCTGAACTTCGACAAGTCGAAATATCACTGGCGTCCTGACGTCGACTACCTGGCGAATCCGGAAGAGTATCGGGTCGGCAAGGGCGAGCAAGGCGTCCTCATCTGCGAGCCGTACAAGGGCGAACTCGTCCCCCATTGGCGGTTCAAGACGCCGGAGATCGCCAGGGCGAGCAGCAAGGCGATCTACAAGCTGTTCCTGGGTTACCTGCGGCAGAATGACTTCGTCGGGGCGGACATGGCCCGGAAGTTCCTCCAGATGGGCTTCACCCGGGCCAGGCGCTACACCAACTACAAGGGCGGCCGGAAATACGACCCGAAGGACAAGCATCAGCTTGAAAAAGGCACGGGCGACCCCGTGAAGGCGGAGTCCGCCCAGATCTTCTTCGACGCCTGGAAGAAGGCCGAGGCGAAGCCCGTCTACGCGAAGATGAAAGCGGAGTGGAAGGAAAAATACGGCTGACTACGGGGGACCTGATGACGATCAAGAACGTGCTGGCCAGCGTCGCGGTCAAAGATCTGAGCGTCGCGTCCGAGTGGTACGAGAAACTTTTCGGCAGGCCCGCCGATTCTAGGCCGATGGGCGAGGTCGCCGAGTGGAAGTCCGAGTGCGGCGGGTGGCTCCAGGTCTACCAACTCCCCGAACGGGCGGGGTCGGGCTCGTTTACCCTCGCGGTGCGCAGCGTTGAGGAGGCCGTGGCCCACCTGGATGCGATGGGCGTCGATACCGGCACCCGTACCTCCGGGGCCAAAGTGAAGACCGTCATGGTCACCGATCCCGACGGCAATCACATCGCCTTTGCCGAGACGTCTGACCCGTCTATGGCTCAATGAGGCGAGGCAGCGATCGGGGTTCACAAGAGTGTCCCGACAAAGTCGATCGCCTGCTGGGTCCATGCTGTCAACTCGCGGTCGCTATCGATGCCATCCGGTTCGACAACTACCCACCCCTTCATCGGTCTGCTGGAGAAATCCATCTCCCTGATATGAGGCTTGACCAAAGCCGTCTTCGCCCCGTCAGGCCCGAGACGCAAAAGTAGGGAGTCCTTGAAGACGCCGACGAGCAGCTTCCCGTTGAGAAGGAAGCATAGTCCGCCGAACATCTTCTTCTCAGTGATGCCACGCTCGCGAGCCAAGGCATCTCGGGTACGGGCAGCCAGGGATTCGCTGAACGCCAAGGGGCACCTCTGGGCGGATGACTGGTCGAGGGGACTTCGGGCGGACTCACCCATCGGACTTCTTCCACGTGAATTGGGGCACCCGCTCCGCCTTGGCCGAGTACGCCACCAGCTTCTCGAATCGCGACTGGCGGGTCTTCTCCTGCTTGGCACTTGCGACCCACCAACTGGCCGCCTTCCGGTAGCCCGCTGGCTGTTTCTCGAAAAACTCCCAAGCGGCCGCGTTTCCGCGAAGAGTCCCGAGATACGGCTCGGTCAGTTCGACGCTTTCCTGCTCGTGGCTATAGATGCCCGAGCGGGCGTCTTTCCGCTTTTCAAACGCGGCCAGACCCGCGGGCTGCATCCGCCCTTGCTCGGTCAGCACCTGGACCTTGGCGATGTTCACCGAACTCCAGATGCTCCCGGCCTTCCGCGGCGTGAACCGGATCGTGTAGCGGTCGGTGTCGACGCCCTTCCGGACGCCGTCGATCCAGCCGAAGCACAAGGCCTCATCAACCGACTCGGGCCAGGTCAAGCTCGGCTGGCCGGTTCCCTTCTTGTGGAAGCCCACAAGCAGGAACTCAGCTTGGTCGTGATTCGCGGCGAGCCAGGCCCTGAAGTCGGCGGGCGTTGCGAAGTAGCTCGGGTCCATCACGACCTCGACGGCGGATTGCTGAAGTTGTTGACCGAGCGATCGAGTCATGCCAGTGTCGGTCTGCTGCTGCGGCGTGGAAGGACACCCGGTGCATCTGGGTTGCATCGTGTCGGCTAATCGTAGGGCATCCCACCCCAACGAGAGAATGGCAAGCCGGTATCAAGCCCGGCCCGCAGCGACCTCACCCCTGCCGCTTTACCATCTCGCCTACCCACACCGGCACATAGGGGGGAGTGCAGCCTTTGGAGACCGGCCAGTCGCGGTACAGGCCGATCTTCTCGCCGATGGAAACCGCGCGATCGCGGAGTTCGGGGTGGTGGATGCCGATCGCGGCGAGCGTGTTATTCATCGTCCACTGGACCTCGGGCATCGCCCTCTGCATCTCTTTCTCGATGCGATCGAGCAAAGCGGGGAGGTCGAGGCCGTCACCAGCCTTGTTCACGCGGCTGGCGGTGAAGTGCCAACCCGCACGGGCGGCCCAGCGATCCTTGGCCTTCATCCACTTCTGACGAAGCGATTCCTTCTCGGTATGCTCTGCGACTACGTAAGAGTTCAGCCAGTCGGCCACCTGGGCGCAGGTGGTGGAGCGAGTCAACTTGTCGACTTCGTCGACGGAGAGCGATTTGGGCTTGATGACCTGCGTGGCGAGGAGCTGGGCTTCGACGTTGCCGGTCTCCCAGAGCTTGAGCGCCAGCTCATGGTCCGTCTTGATCTTCTTGGCCATCGTGCGGATGTCGCCAAGCTTCACGCCGAACTGGTTGTCAGGCGCCCCGGCCTTCGTGTTGTGCTTGCGCCGGGCGTCGTCGCCGAGCGACTCGAGCTGAGCGAGGATTTCATCGACGGTCATGCCGGGCTCCTGGGTCTCGCTTCCTCGGTAGGTCGTCCCGCAACTACTTCAGTGGCGTGATCTTATACCCGAGGGGCTTGATTCGATCGAGTCCGGTCGGGTGTGATCGACGACTGATGCAGCGGACCCTCCCCGCCGCGACAGTTTTTGCTACGATTCAAAGTCGCTCTGGCGGGTTGGTCTGCTGAACTAGGGTGTTCTGCGAACGGAGGGTACGCGGGTGGAGTTCACGCCGGCCACACAAGACGACTTGGCCGGGGTAGATCGGGCAGCCGCCGAGTTCTGCGCCCTGTGGGAGTCTCTGCGGTCGATGCCGTGGTTCGGCGAGCCGTTCGGCGGTGGCCTCGGAGACATTCGGGCGTTGGACTACCTGGACTACGAAGGGATCGGCTACCCGCCTGGCGGGGTGTCTGCGGCAGCACTGGTGTGGGGTCGGGTGCTGGCCCGACAGACCGGCCTGGAATGGGCGAGGTGCAGTCTCGGCGGCCTGTGGCTGTGGTCGGACGTGTCGAACGGCGGGCTGGCCGTCTGGCCGCTGGCCCGCGTGGGCGAAGCCCAGGCCCGGTTCTTTCCGCAGTTCGGCAAGTATGCGGCACTCACCGAGCGTGTGCTGGGCGAGTGCCTGGAGGTTTATTCCGGCTCCGGCGAGATCGAAGGACGACTGGAGCGGTTGCGGGCGGATCTGGTCGGCGAGTAAAGGCACGCCGAACCAGGTGCTGCAGCAGACGGCGGGGCATGATTCGGTTCTGAAACATCAAGCTCACCGGGCCCCCGCCGCCGCTAAGCTTGGTCGCTAAGCCTCGACGGCTGGCTTACTCCATGAGGACGAGGGGACGTTCCGATGAGCGACCGGCCCGACGAGAACAAGCGGCACGTGCTGGAGTTCTACGATCTGATGTTCAACCAGTGCCAGCCATTCGAAGCCGTCGGGCGGTACGTCGGGGCAACCTACACCCAGCACAACCCCGTAGTGGCCGACGGTAAGGACGCCTTCATCGCGTATTTCAGCCGGATGGCTCGGGAGTACCCCGGGAAACACGTGCGATTCGTTCGGGTCATCGCAGAGGGGCCCTACGTCGTCCTGCACTGCCATCAGGTCTGGCCGGGCGGCCCTGACTGGGCGGGAATCGACATCTTCCGCTTGGACGAGGGCGGAAAGATCGTCGAACACTGGGATGTGCTCCAGACGGTGCCCGAGCAGGCAGCCAACGACAACGGCATGTTCTGAGGGGCCTGCGCCAGCCATACCCACGGCAGCCAACGACAACGGCATGTTCTGAGGGGCCTGCGCCAGCCATACCCACATCAGCCGCCGATCATGTGCGACCGATCCCTACCCGGCAGCCATCCTTGCCATTTCCAGCAGCTTGAGCACGGTGTTCCAGTTCCGGGCGGTGTTGGCCACGCCGATGCCCTTGTCGAACTTCTCGGCGAGTTTCGCCGTGCCGAACCCGTTCGGGGTGTGCAGGTAGGCGACTCTCCCGACGACCTCGATCCCCTCGCCATCGACCGCGTGCCCTCGCAGGCCCTGGATAGCTTCCTTGGTGGGTTCGCCTGCCAGGACCGCCGCGTGAAGGTTCTTCCCCGTCTCGAACCCCGGAAATGGGTTGTTCGCGATCAGGACTTCCCACTCCGCCAATGTCGGGGCGTAGATCGCCTTGGTGAACCCGAATTTGTCCTCGCATATCTTCGCGACGGCGGCGATCACCTTCTCCCGCGGGAGGTCACTTCGGAGGACGGCATTGCCGCTGTTGATGTATGTGGCGACGTTCTCGAACCCCGATTCGGTGAGGGTTTCGCGGAGAGGGGCTGTGGGGAGCTGGGTGGCGCCGCCGACTCCACGGAAGAGCAGGATGTAAGCTGTTTTGGTCTTCGGCATGGGCCGATTTTACGCGATTCAGGGCGGTCGGGCGATGCCGTTCCGGCCCGGGCTGTCGTGAACCGAGACGAAGGCGTCTCGGCCCTATCGGGCTTCCATCCCTATTACTACAGTTGTAACTAACCCGGGGGCCCGGCCTCGCGTTTCTTGTAGTGGCAACGCCGCGCGAACGCCTGGTGGGCGCGCCGCCATACCGACCAATCCAGGACCTCGACGGCCTCCGGCAGGCGTCCCCACAGGAGTCGGACCAGGAGCCGACGGGCCTCGGGCACCGTCAGGGCGATCAACTCCGGCTCGTCGGCCGACTTTTTTTGGGCGGTGCGCCGGCAAGTCTCCGGATCGCGGCCAGGACGGCATGGGCCAGCAGGGCCAGGGTGATGTGCCGATGCCAGCCGGTCCAACTCCGCACCTCGTAGTCGGCCAGTCCAGCCTCCTGCTTGGCCGCCTCGAAACCGCCCTCCACCGCCCAGCGAGCCCCGGCGGTCTGGGCCAGCCGGGTTAACGTCGTGCGGCTCGGGCCGGCCGCGATGGAGTACGCCAACTCCTCGCGGCCATCCAGACTCTTGCGCACCAGCAGCCACCGCCTCCATGCCGGGCCCAGGTCGCTGTTGATCTCCAGCCACGCCCAGGCGTACCGCCTCGGCCCCTTGCTGCCCGCCGCGATGGTGATCTTGTGCCAGGCCTGCTTCGGCAACGCTCTGGTCAGGGTGGCGACCGCGGCCTGCCCGGACCCCGCCCAGACATACTGGTTGGCCCGGACCGCCAGCACGTACGGCCGCTTCTGCTCTTCCAGCCACCGCCGCAACTCCCACGCGCCGTAGACCTCGTCGCCGGTCACCCACGCCGCAGGCACCCCGGCCTTGAACGCCCGCTCGAGCATCGCCCTGGCCAGCCGGATCTTGGTCGCGAAGGCGGTCTTCTCCGGGACACCCGCCGCCTTGCACCGCCCGGGGTCGCCGGCCCACTCCTCGGGCAGGTACAGCGTGCGGTCGAGGAACGCGACGCCATGCCGGCTGGCGTACGCGAGGAAGACCCCGACCTGGGCGTTCTCGATCCGGCCCGCGGTGCCGGTGTATTGCCTCGCCACGCCCACCGACTTGGTCCCCTTCTTGAGGAACCCGGTCTCGTCGAGGATCAGCACGGCGTCGGGGTCGCCGAGCGTCTCGACGACGTAGGCCCGCAGGTCGTCGCGGACGGAGTCGGGGTCCCAGTCGGCCCGGCCCATGAGGTACTGGACGCCGTAGGGCGTCTCGTCACCGATCTGCTCGGCGACCTGCCAGGCGTTCTTCCGCTGGACCGGCCCGAGCAGGCCGATGAGATAGGCCCGGACGCGATCGCGGGTCTCGCTTCGAGGAAACCTCGCCCCGATCCGGCGGGCCACCTCGTCGATCTGCCGCCCCCAATCGTGGACGTCCTCGGGGCTGAAGGCGGCATCGGTGCTGGCCATGGTGATCCTCCTCGGGGATTCCATGGCCAAACTACCGGGCTGATCGGTTAGTTGCAACTGTAGTACTATCACGGTTGCCGGTGTTCGAGCAACCAAGCCGATTCGTGCCAGGGCCTCAGCATCCCACACCGCGGCAGGACCGGCTGACCGCCGGTAGAGAGTGGGGGACGTCCCCCATCCGCCACAAGGCCAAGCCCTACGGGTGCCCGGACGACTATTTTACCCGCCGCAAGAGCGGCTCCTCGCGGAACAAAATAGCCGTCCGGTCAGCCTTGCACCGGACTCCCCCCACCAGATGGCATCCATCAGGTTTAAGAGGCGGCCTGCTTCACAAGCCTTCTCTTAAAACCTGACTAATTATTTAACTAGGAGGCTCGCCGAAATAACCTATCCAATATCGGCCTTCGGGATGATCGTGTAATTCCACTCGCCGTGGAATTTGTCTTTCTTGATCGCCAAGCCCTTCATCTGCTCGTCTGTAACCTTCCGGCCGATCGGGTAACTTCCCTCGTCCAACTCGGACCGGATCGACAACCCCGTCTCGGTCGTCGTGTTGCCTATCAGGTTGACGACCACCTCACGGCTCACCAGCGGGCGGCCCCGCCAGTTCTCGATGATGTGGCAGAACATCCGGTGCTCGATTTTGTTCCACTTGCTCGTACCCGGCGGGAAGTGGCACACCGAGATCCGCAAGCCGACCTCGCTGGCGAACCGTTGCAGTTCCATCTTCCACAGGCGGCAGCGACTGCCGTTCGACCCGCCCCCGTCGGCCGTGACCAGCAACCTCGTTGCTTGCGGATACACACGGCGGCTCATGTTCGACCACCATCGCCGCAGCGTCTCCACGGCGAACTCGGCGGTGTCATGGTCGATGCCAACGCCGACCCAGCCGGTGTTGGTCGTCTGGTCGTAGACGCCGTAGGGGATCGCCTTGCCCGGCTCCTTGTCGATGAAGTCGTAGATGTTGACGGCCTCGGGCTCTCCCGAGGGCTGCCACTCCCGCCCGCCGTTGCCGAATCGGCCGATAAGCTCCTTCTTCCTGGCATCCACGGAGACAACCGGCTGCCCTTGCTTCTGGTATGCCTTGACCCGCCGGTTGATGTGCTGGAACTGGGAATCACGGTCGGGGTGATCGCCTCCCTCGATCGTCTTGCGGTTCGACTGGAGGCAGTACCGCGAGGCGTGGAGCAGCCGGTTGACCGACCGTTCGCTCGCCGTATGGCCCTGGGCCTGGAGTTCGGCCGCCAGGTTGGCCGCACTCTTGCACGTCCACCGCAAGGGCGACATCGGGTCGCCACGGGTCACCGGATCGACCAGGATCTCAAGGGCACGTTCGAGCTTCGGGTCGTGCTCGGTCAGCGGCTTCCGCCCGGCCCCTTTCCGCCGCGCCCTCCGGATGTCCTCCACCTGGCCATCGGTTGGCGATGAGCCGTAGAGTTCGCTCAAACCTGATCGGATAGTCATGCGTGACAACCCGGTGGCCTCGGCGACACGGGAGATCCCACCTCGCCCGATCGCATGGGCTTCGGCAGCCGCCCAGAGCCGACGAGCCCGCTCATTGAGCACCGGCTCAAGGCTGGAGAACTTCTCGGCGATGATCGGAACGTCGGGATGAGGCCCTATTCTTCCGACTCGTCGCAATACACCCGACCGGACTGGCAGCCATAGTTCAGCCACACCATCGCACCCGGGTGGTAGACTCGCTCCTCGAAATCCATCAGGTCGCCGGGGTCCTGGGCCAAGGCTCCCCAGAATGCATCGGCAATGGCCCGTTTGACCGCCTCCCCGGGGCCGTCGTTGCTGAACATCAAGGCCGCTCTACCGTAGTGGTCGCTGCAGCGGAAGGGATAGCAAACCGACTGGTCCTCGGTCACGGCGACGAACCCGCTGTAAAGGAGAGACTTCTCGATCTCGGCCGGTTCAGGTGTGAAGCCGAAGACGTTTGGGATACGGGCTCGAACCCAAGCCGCATCTATCCGCTGACTGACCGGAAGGCGGAGGTCCGGCGGTAGCAGATCGCCAGGTTGATCGGACAGTCGGTAATCGAGGCTGAATGAGCTTCCTCGAGTTCGACATGAGCGAGCATGAAGGTGTAATCGTCACGTCGTGCGGGCTTGCCGAAGACGTTCGATAAGACCCCGTATCGAACGTCCATCCGCCACCCTTGGTTGCCGCCTTCGGAAAAACTTTCCAGAGGCACGCTATCGGGTCTGACGGCCCGAGCTTCGCTTGTCTCATCCCGTGACATTCTCCCTGAGTTTCAGGCGAGTTGGAACCACAAACCCCGCGAAAAGTTGTCGCCTCGATTAGACAGGTTATTTTGGCGAGCCTCATAGTGGGTCGTTTGTCTTGCCCGTGACTATAGAACCGACGATCTGCTAGCATTAACGACCTCTGACCCCACGGAGGTCAACGATGTCGCGTCTCAAGAAGGACCCTCCTCGCCCACTCGCCGACGAAGAGGCCGCCTTCCTCCTCCGGATCAGTCGATCGCAGCGCAGACCGAGCCCGCTGCCCGCGTCGCCCGAGCGATCATGCTCCCGGCCGTCGCCCGAGGTGAGGATGATCCGCAGGCCGCCCTCTCCGCCGGGCGGCGTTCCGGCGTCGCCGTCTCGAACCTGGTCGCCCGCTTCAACGCCGAGGGCCTGACCGCCCTCGACCCACGCCACGGCGGCGGGCAACGGCGTACCTATGATCGGGAGGCGACCGAGCGGATCCTCCGCGAGGCACGACGCACGCCGACCCCGGAGGCCGACGGCACGGCGACCTGGAGCCCGACCACCCTGCAGAAGGCCCTCCGCTCGGCACCCGATGGCCTGCCCAAGGTCTCCACCTACACGATCTGGCTGGTCCTCCGCGAGGCCAACTCCTCGCATCAACGCAGCCGCACCTGGTGCCCCACCGGGACCGTCCTCCGCATTCGCAAGTGATGTGGCGGGACGACTTCGCTGGCGACCTCGCCGAGGGCTGGAACGATCGGGGAGAGCCGGGGGGACACGCTCACCGGAAGAAGGTGCGGTCGGCGGGCTCGATGGACACCACTATCTCCGACTTCTCGAAATTCGCCGCCGCCCTGATGCCCGGCGTCGGCCTGAGCACGTCCTCCCGCGCCGAGCTGGCCAGGCCGCAGCTGCACATCACGACACCCAGCCAGTTCCCCACCCTGCCACCCGACCTGCCTGCGGAGAAGCAACGCAGGGACCTGCACGCGGGGCTGGGAGTCATCGCCTTTGACGGACCGCAGGGCCCCGGCTTCTACAAGGGCGGCCACGACAACCAGTCCGCCAACACCATGGTCTGCATCGAGAAGGGCCGGCGCTGCGTGCTCATCCTGTTCAACGACGTCCGCTCCGAGGCGGCGTTCGCCGGTCTGGTGAAGTTCATCATCGGCGAGACTGGCGTGCCCTATGAGTGGGATAAGGCGACTCCCCGGGAAGGTCGTGAGCGGGGTTTTCCGCCTGAGCGATGTTGGGGCTGTTTCCCAGGGAGAGATGAGTGGAAGCCATCGGAGCGTCGGTGAGCTTGGCGGGGGCGCTGCGGGTCAACGGATTTCGCCTTTTTCGTTTGACCCGTGGATGCGGCAGGCCTCTAATGCGTGTTCGGCGATCCGAGCAAAAACCCAGATAACGAGGTCAACCCTCATCTGGGAAATCCCGGCTCGTTTCACAGCCGGAGCTTACAAGTCGCTGAGTGCCATTCCCCTTCGTCCCTTTTGGACCCTCCACCCATCGTGAAACGGCCCACCCGACGCGACTTCATCGAACGGACCGCCGCTCTCACAGGTAGCCTCGGATACGCGGCGAGTTGTGGGAGGCTCCTTGCTGCTGGGGAGAATGAGGTTGGTTCGGACGTGTTCGAGCGGCTCCGCTCGAAGCTGAAGGGCCGTCTCATCCTGCCGGGTGATTCCGTCTATGAGAATGCCCGGCGGGTGTTCTACTGGAACCCGAGGACGGAGCGGGTACCTGTTGCCGTCGTACAGTGCGGCCACGAGGACGATGCAACCCGCGCAGTTGAGTTTGCGCGGCGCCACGAACTCGAAGTTGCCGTCCGCGCGGGTGGCCACAGCCATCTTGCGTGGGGCAGTTCCAACGGCCTGGTCATTGATCTTTCCCCGCTCAAACAAATCACGATCGATGCAGATCGTCGCATCGTGCGCGCTCAGGCGGGCGTCCTGAGCGGGGAAGTCGCGCGCGTTGCAGGCCGGCACGGCCTCGCCCCTGTCCTGGGCCAGTGCCCGGGCGTTGGCGCTACCGGCCTCACGCTAGGCGGCGGGCTCGGCTGGCTCTCGGGGCTCTTCGGCGCCTCCTGCGACAACCTCCTTTCCGCTCGCCTCGTCACCGCCGACGCCCGTACGCTGGATGTGAACCAAGAGACTGATCCCGAACTGTTCTGGGCCCTCCGCGGCGCCGGTGCGAACTTCGGCGTCACGACGTCATTCGAGGCCAGGCTTTATCCCGTCGGCTCGGTCGTTGCCGGCGACGTCCATTACGCCGTTCACGACGCACGCGCCGTCCTGCGCGGCTTCCGCGAACTCATGCACGGGGCGCCCGATGGGTTCCAGGCGACGCTCAACCTGACCCCGGGCGAACGCGGCATCTTCCTCAGCCTTTGTCACGCCGGCGCCGAGGAAGAAACGGAACAGATTCTTCGGACGCTCCGCTCGTTTGCGTCTCCGACCAAGGAAGCGGTGCAACGCCAGCCCTTCGCCACCCTCGCCGAGAAAGCACCTGCAACGAATCCGGGCAACAGCCCGCCGCCGGCGTTCCGCTCCATCCAGACCGTCTACCGGGACCGCCTCACCGACGAGATCATCGACATCTACGTCGACCAGCTCGCCCACGCTTCGCCCGATACGATCATGGGCCTCAGCCACTACATGCACGGCGAGGTCTGCCGGGTGAAGCCCGACGCGACCGCCTTCCCGCATCGCCAGGCCCACTCCGTCCATCTCCGCGTCGCCTACAACTGGAACGATCCTCAAGCAAACGAAAAGCGGTTGGCCTGGGGGGACGAGTGGCTGCGCCTGCTCCGTCCCGCCTCGGACGAACGCATCTACGCCAACTACCAGACCTACGAGACCAAGGCGGGCTCGCCATCGGTGTTCGGCCCGAATCACCGCCGGCTCCTGGCCCTCAAGAACCAGTTCGATCCCACGAACTTCTTTCGAAGGAACGCTAACATCGCCCCTGCCAACTCCCCGGCTCCGTCCTGAGCCCAGCCCACTTGGTGAACCATGGGCTGTTCCTGGTGCCGCGGTGACGGATAATCGGCTTCCGGGAACCAACTACCCGGAGACCAGCCATGCCCGCGACTCCCACCGGCCCCATCCTGCTCTTCAATGGCCATACAACAAAGATCGAGATCCCGAGCCGCCCGGAGTACAGCCTGGCTCCCCGCCACACGCTCACCGTCTCGGCGTGGATCCGGCCCGACACGCTCGAGTTCCCGCATGCGGAGAGCACGGGCTACGTTCACTGGATGGGCAAGGGCGAATCGGGCAGGCAGGAATGGGCCTTCCGAATGTATTGTCTCACCACGACGGATCGCCCGCCGAGGCCGAACCGGACCAGCTTCTACGTCTTCAACCCGGCAGGCAACCGAGGCACGGGCAGCTACGAGCAAGAGACCGACCGGCCCGGGGAGTGGATGCACCTGGTCGGAGTGGCCGATGCCGGCTGCACGCATTTTCACAAGAACGGTCGGTTCCGGGATTGCGACGTCTACCGGGAAGCGAGAAAGGGCGAGTGCGTCGGGCACCCGAACGTCGAGGAATGCGACGCCAGCGGCGATCCCGTGGAGCCCGAAGCCAAAGACGCGATGCTCAGGATCGGCACGCGGGACGGGAGAAGCCATTTCCTCGGCGCCATCGCCCGGGTGCGGATCTGGCAGCGACTCCTGAGCGACGACGAGATTACGGCGCTGTACGCGTCGGGCGAGCTGCCGCCGGGTGACGACCTGGTAGCCGAGTTCCTGCTGAACGAGGGGATGGGAGATCAGGCGACCGATAGTTCGAGGCTGGCCAACCACGGTCAGATCATTGGCGGTACGTGGGGAGCGGCGTGAGGGGGCGGGAGAGGTCCGCCCCAAAGCGCAGGAAGGAAATTTGCGATCACCAGACCGGCCGGGGCGTACTCCGGCGATGATAGGCTAGAAGTAGTTTCATAACTTCCGCATCGTGATCAGCATGCAGGCCAGGTGAAAGAACGCCCGGTAGATTCGCGGCGTCCGCTCGTGCCGGACCAGGAGCCGGCGGAAGTTGCCCAGCCAGGCGAACGTCCGCTCGACCCGCCACCGCCACCTGTAGTAACGACGCAGCCGGCCCGCCCGCTGCGTCGCCGGCCTCCTGCGGTTCCTGCGGTGCGGGCAGACCATCTCGATCCCCCGCGCGGCCAGCCGGTCCCGCAGCGGGTCGCTGTCGTAGGCCCGGTCCAGGATCAGCAGCCTCGGGCGTGGCGTCGTCCCATCCCGCCGGCGCTTGATGCTCACGTTGTCGAGCGTCCGCTCCAGGAGCGTCACCTCCGATGGGCGGGCCGAGTCGAGGTGGCAGGCCAGCGGGACGCCGTCGCCGTCGCCGTCGACGACGAGCATCCATTTGGTCCCCTTGCCCTTCTTGGTGGGACCGACGCCGTCGCCCCCTTCTTCGCCGGGGCGAAGGACCCATCGGCGCAGCACTCGTCCCATCGCAGCCGCATCCGGTCGTCGAGCGCGCCGAGGAAGGCCCGCCGGGCGGCGACCCAGGTGCCGTCGGCCTCGCACGCGGAGATCCGCCGCCAGCAGGTCGCCGGCGCCGGGAAGCCCTCGGGCATCGCCCTCCATCGGGCGCCGTTGCGGAGGATCCAGAGGATGCCCTCGACGACCGGGCGGTTGGGGACCGGCCTGGGACCGCCCCTGGCCGAGGCCCGGGGCTCGGGGAGGTGGGGTGCGAGCAGGGCCCATTCCTCGTCGGCCAGCTCGGGCTGGCGGATGCAGATGATGCGTTTGCGGGCCATGCGACGCCTCGCGGGGTGGAGACATCGCACACAAAGGGTTGATGTGACGGAAGTTGCGTGAAGACGGTTATGAAACAGCCTCTAGTCACCCTGCCGTCCTCTTCGCCCCAGGAGTCTTCCTCATGGCATCGATTTATAAGCGGCCCGCGGACAAGTGTAAGAAGAACAAGCCCTGGCTCATCGAATACGTCGACGCCGACGGGAAGCGGGCTTACGCCAAGGGCTTCACTGATAAAGGGCTGACCGAGCAGCTGGCGGCCAAGCTCGAGAACGAGGTCGTGCTCCGCAAACGGGGGATGATCGATCCCGTCCAGGAGCGGACGCTCGCGATAAAGAAGTCACCGATCGCCGAGGCACTCACCGCCTTCGAGCGGTCGCTCGACAACACCACCCCCAAGCACATCAAGTTGACCATGACGCGGGTGCGCACTCTGGTCGAGGCCTCGGGGGCGAAGACCATCGGGGAACTGGATGCGGAGCAAGTCGAGGACGCCCTGAAGAAAATCCGGCTGGCCAAGGATCTGGGGAAGTGGACCTACAACCACTATCTCCAAGCCATCGACGAGTTCGGCAAGTGGCTGGTCTCGACGAAGCGTCTGCCGACGAATCCTGTAGCCGGGATCGACCGACTGAACGCCGAGACTGATGTCCGTCACAAGCGGCGGTCCCTCTCGGCCGAGGAGATGGGCCGCCTGGTCCGGGCCGCCCGAGAGTCGGGCGTCGAGGTCCAGGGGTACTCCGGCGAGCTGCGTGCACGCGTGTGCCTTATGTCGTTCTTCACGGGGCTCCGGCGTCTGGAACTCGGCAGCCTCACGCCCCGATCGTTCCGGCTCGACGACGAACAGCCCACGCTGGTGGTCGAGGCCTCCTGCTCGAAGCATCGCCGGAAGGACACCCTGCCGATGCACCCGGAACTGGTTGCACTGGTGCGTGAGTGGACGCTCGACCTCGGCCGGAGGAAAATCTCCCCGAGGCTGGCCCGGAAGAAGACCTACACGATGGTCCAAAAGAACCTGGTCCGGGCGGGCATCCCCTACGAGACCCACGAGGGCCTGGCCGACTTCCACGCCGCCGGTCGGCATTCCCACATCACTGGCCTGATGTCCTCGGGGCGTCGATCATGGAGGCGAAGGAACTCGCCCGCCACGCCGACATCCGCCAGACGGCGAAGTACACCCATATCGGGATGATGGACCGGGCCAGGGCGCTGGGCAACCTGGTCACGCCGGACACATCCGATTCCGTTGAATTGTCGGGAATGTGTCGGGTTTCGGGCGGCGTCGCGGGTCAGGAGGTGTCAGCGGCTGGCAGCGAGGACGACGAGGGCGAGGGCTTCGAAAACGAACAAACCCCGGGATTGCCGGGGTTTATGTCGTCTTCTGACGCCGCCAGTCAGGAGCTGGCATTTGGCGTAAGTAGTGGAGGCGGCGGGAATTGCACCCGCGTCCCGAGATGATTCAAACGCAGCGTCTACGTGTGTAGCCGTCTCTTTGATTTTCGTCCTGTTGACCCCTGACGACCGGGTTCACTTCGGCTTAGTCTGTCAAGTCTAACCCGAGCCCAGACAGACGGCGTGGCTCAAGCGATCCCGCATTAGCGTCTCCGGACAAACCTAGCGGGAGAAGGCTTGTCGCGAAGTCTATCTGGCTGCTTTAGGCAGCGAGACGGAGAGAGGGAGTCCTCTCGGCAGATAAAATTTGGTCCGCTTTTTACGAGGCCTGCTGACCAACCTCGACACGCAGCTTACGTCATCCACAATCCGGTCGATCCTAGTTCGCCCCCGATTGCACGATGGATTATACGGGGCCTGCCGCCGTAATCAATGCGTCTCGCGCAGGAACCTCGACGGTCTGGCTAGGTTCGGACGGCGGCGAATTCGGATTGAGTGAGTTGGGGATTGATAAGATGACCTCATGGGCGGGTCAAATCGGCGTGGACTTCGAGGAAGTGGTCGACCTGCTCGTCAGTACCCACGGTGATGCGCAGGCCGTCGTCGTAGCCGGGGTAACGCATAAGGCGGACGAGGATCCCTCGGGATTTCAGAGCCTCGTAGAGTGGGGCAGCCGGGGGGCCACCGGTGCACCAGGCGAAGTTGGCTTGGGTATCGGGGACAGTGTAACCGCGACGACGCATGGTCTCGACGAGCCGGGCGCGGGTGGCGAGGATCAGGGCGCGGGTTGTTCCGAGGTAGGGCTGGTCGTCGAGGGCCGCAGTGGCTCCGACCAGGCTCAGGAGGTCGCAGTTGTAAGAGTCTTTGACCTTCGAGAGTCCATCGACGATCTCGGGACGCGCGATGAGGTAGCCAAGGCGCAGGCCGGCCAGGCCGTAGCCCTTGCTCAGGGTTCGGGTGACGATGACGTTTGGGTGATCGGCGATCAGGGCGATGCAGTGGAGGTCGGCGAAGTCTCCGTAGGCTTCATCCACGATCAACGGGCAGGGAAGCTTGTTCGCCAGGTCGGACACCTCGTCGGGGGTGAGCATCGTGCCCGACGGGCTGTTTGGATTTGCTAGGTAGGCAAGCCTGGCCTCGGGATGAGCGAACCTGGAGTGATCGAGACGCCAGGTGGAATCGAAGGGGACTTCCAGGAAACGTCCGCCCTGGATCTCGATCAGAGTGCGATAGAGGATGTAGCTGGGGGTGGGTGCGACGGCCAGTTGGCCCTGGCCGACGAAGGCACGGGTGAGGATCGTCAGGAGGTCGTCGGAGCCATTTCCGGCCAGGATCATCTCAGGGGAAACGCCGTGCAGCCGCGCGGCGGCTTTGCGGAAGTCGGTGCCGACGGGGTCGGGGTACCGTCGGAGGGGCTCGCCCAGGGACGCGGCGATGGCTTCGGCCACGCGAGGCGAGGGGGGGTATGGATTCTCATTTGTGTTGAGTTTGGTCACGCTCCCGCCCCTCGGCTGCTCGCCGGGAACGTAGCCTTGCATCCGGTCGATTTCGGGGCGGAAGTAGCTGCTCATCCCTGGGCCTCGTTGAACGCGTTGAAAGGTCGGTTGAACGTCAGATCGAGGCCTGACCGGCAAGTGTTTCAAGGGCGGAGTCTTCGACTCGGAAGACGGTCCACTCGTCCATCGGCGTGGCGCCCATCGCCTGGTAGAAGCCGATCGCAGGCGCGTTCCAGTCGAGTACCGCCCACTCCAGCCTTCCGCAGCCGCGTTCCAGGGCGAGGGTGGCCAGGCGAGCCAGCAGGGCCTTGCCCAGGCCCAGGCCACGGTGGGCGGGCCTGACGTAGAGGTCTTCCAGATAGATCCCGGGCAGGCCGCGCCAGGTCGAGAACGTGTGGAAGAAGAGCACGAAGCCGGCGACCTCTCCCTCGGCCTCGGCGATCCAGGCCTCGGCAAAAGGTCGCTCGCCGAAAAGGTGCAAGTTGAGCAGTTCGGGGGTGGCCCTGACCTCGTGCTCCAGCGCCTCGTATTTGGCCAACTCGCGGATCATGGTTATAAGCGTCTCGATGTCTTCGGGGCGAGCGGGGCGGATCACGGCGGCGGGCACGGTCATCGATACGCTTCCTGGAACTCGGTTCGTGGCCTGGGGGAGGGGCCTTTACCGTAGCCCACGAAAATGGAGTTGGGCAAGGCCGAGACGAACGAGTCGACGCCCGCCTTGGTGACCCTCGTTCCCTCGACGTCGAGACTCTCCAGCGACCTGAGTCCGCGAAGGTGGGCGAGCCCCGCGTCGGTGATCTCGGTGTTCTTCAACGCCAGTCGGCGAATCGAGACGCAGCGGCCGAGGTGGGGGAGCCCGGCGTCGCCAATCTTGGTGCCCGAGAGGTCGAGAGACTCCAGCTGCTTCAACCCAGGAAAGGCCACGAGGCCGGAATCGGTCATCGCCCGCTGATTGACGAGCGAGATCTCGATCAGGGATTTCCTCCGGCAGATGTCGGCAAGGCCGAGGTCGGTGAGCTTCGGGCCCCAGATCTCATTTGCATTGATCGCCCGATCGATCCTGATCGAGCGCAACACGTTCAAGCTGTTCAGAAACCTCAAGTCAGAGTCTCGGAGGGTATGGACAGAGTTGAGGTTCAACGAGGTGACACGGTGCAGCGAGGTGAGCTGACTAAACGGCGGTCCCTCGGGATCGCCGAGAAATGGATCGATCGGAGAGACCCGGACCTCGGTCTCGCCACCGAGCGTCCAATTCGTCGAGTCGATCGTCCAGATGGGCTGCGTGCCGGAGACAGTCAGGACGAGCGAGGCACGTTGGTGGGGGAGGACGGTGTTGAAGATAAACCAGGGGAGCCCGACGGTCATGACCAGTGCCCCCAGGAGACCCACCCAGAGCCCGACCCTGAGGAGACCCCTCGACGTGATCCAATTCCTGCGCAGTTGCTCGGGTCTTCCTGAAACCATCGACCGGATCCTTGACCAGCTCGGCTTGCCTGACAATTGTCATAACACGCCAATTGGTTCGTTCGCAAGGTTCAATCGGCCGTGGTCCCTTGGGTGTCATCAAGGCGGATGTCGACGCTGGAACGGTGGGCCGAGAGGCCTTCCTTGTCGGCGAGCATGCGGATGTCGGGGGCGAGCGAGGCGAGGCCCTCGCGGTCGACGCGGATGAGGCTCGTTCGCTTGAGGAAGTCGTTCGCCGTCAGGCCCGATGCCCAGCGGGCGGTCCCTCCTGTGGGAAGGACGTGCGACGGGCCGGCGGCATAGTCGCCCACGGCGACCGGTGTGTCGTGGCCCAGGAAGATGGCCCCCGCGTCGTAGAGGACCTCGGCGAGGCGGTCGGGGTCGGAGGTTGAGATGTGAAGGTGTTCGGGCGCGATCTTGTTGGTCAGGGCGACGGCCTCGGCCTCGTCGCGCACCAGGATCAGTGCGCCAAATCGCTCCAGGCTGTCGCGGGCCAGATCGCCCCGGCTCAGGCGAGAGAGCTGGTCGACGAGGGCGTCTGAGACCCGGTCGATGAGGTCCGGCTCCCAGGTGATGAGGACGCTGGCGCCGGGGGAATGCTCGGCCTGGCTGATGAGATCGGCGGCGATGTAGCGGGGCTCGGCGGTCCAGTCTGCGATCAAGACGACCTCGCTGGGGCCGGCGATGCTATCGATGTCGACCTCGCCGTAGACCTGCCGCTTGGCTAGCGCCACGAACAGGTTCCCGGGCCCGACGATCTTGTCGACCCCCTCGATCCCGTCAACTCCGTAGGCCAGGGCCGCAACCGCCTGGGCACCGCCGACTCGGTAGACTTCCTTTACGTTCAGGGCGTGGCAGGCGGCGAGAAGATCAACGTTGTAGCCGCCGAAGGGGGTCGGAGGGACGACGACGGCAATCTCGGGAACCCCGGCCGCCTGCGCGGGGACGACCGTCATCAGGAGCGACGATGGATAGGCGGCTGCCCCACCCGGGATGCATACGCCCACGCGCCGGAGCGGGCGATATCGCAGCTTCAGCTCGCAGCCGGGCCCCTGGCGCATCGTGGCGTCGCGATGGAGGATGCCCGACTGAAACCCGAGAATATTGTTGCGAACGCGGCGGATCGTCTTCAGATACTCGGGATCGGCCTTGGAGTGGGCGTCCGCCAATTCGTCGAGACTGACGCGGACGGACGCCGGATCGAGGAGGACGCCGTCGATGCGCGAGGTATAATCCAGCACCGCCTCCATGCCTCGCGCCTGGACGTCGGCACAGATCCGTTCAACGACCTGCTGGGGCGTGAGCGGCTCGCCGAAGGCGGCGATGGTGCGAGCCCGCCCCTGCGGGCTGACGACGTCGCCGCGAGGACTGAGCCGACGCCGCAGCTCGCGGATGGCCTCGCCTGCGTCCTCGGTGCTGGTGTCGATGCGGGCGATCGGCAGCGTGGTGGCCATCAAACGTGCAACTCCGGGTCCCCGACCCTTGCTTCGATCCGAAGGAGAAGAAGGGCATTCTACCCGGCGAGGCAAGCCCGGACGAGCATGCACAGGATGATGGCCCACGTCGTGACTCGGCGGCGCCTGCCCTGACGTGGAAAGCTCCCTGTCCGTTCCAGGCAACATTTGAGAAATTCTCATTGACCGTCTCGATCGACTCAATCGATGATCGGGACGGTTCCCCCCCGAACCGAGGGCCGACCCGGGCCCAATTCAAGATCCTGCGTCCAGGCACCTCGGAACGACGAGGCTCCCGAATGATCCGTGAAATGGGATGGTCGGCCAAGCGTGGGGCGTGCGTTCGGCACGGGGCGCGAAACGGTTTCACGCTGATCGAGCTGCTAATTGTCATCTCGGTGATATCGCTGGCGATCGCGCTGCTGCTGCCGGCGGTGCAGTCGGCCCGCGAGGCGGCCAGGCGCATCCAGTGCATCGATCATCTGAAGCAGCTCGGTCTCGCGCTCCATCAATACCACGATATCCACGGCCAGTTCCCGCTCGGGTCTGTCAGCCGCGACCCGGTCACGACGCTGGGCGGAAACCACCGGATCCCATTCTGCGTCTCGCTGTTACCTTACATCGAGCAGGGCGCGTCGTTCTCGAACTACAATATCAACCTCTCGTTCCAACGTTCTGAGAACTCCACCTCGCGGCTGACCAGGATCGAGACGTTTCAATGTCCGTCGGACGACCCCGTGGTGTATGTCAATTCGCAATCGGTGGCCATCGATCACAAGGGGAATTATGGCGTAAATTGGGGTCCGAATACGTATTTTAATCAGGAGCCCGGTGGGGCGCCGTTCTACATCAATTACGGAGCGGGTTTCGCTGACTTCATCGATGGAGCGAGCAACACGCTGGCAATGATGGAGATGCGTCAATCCCCCTCGCAGACTGGTGGCTTGCTCGACCGCCGCGGCCGGATCTGGAACGACAACTCGTCGTGCTATCAGCTCACGGCGAAGCTGACGCCGAACAATCAGGCTCCCGACAGGGGTATCTGCGGCAACGACCCCAGCGACAATCTTCCCTGCCTCTATTCCACCGACCCCGCCAATCATTTCCTGACGGCTCGGAGCCAGCATCCGGGTGGCCTGAACGCCCTTCTTTGCGACGGCTCGGCGCGCTTCTTCAAGGACTCGGTCGCCCTGGCGACCTGGAAAGCGATGAGTACCACGCAGGGCGGCGAGGGCCTCTCGATCGATTGATGCCGGACGTCGTTCTTCACCTCTGTCCTTCGACGTGCTCGCGTCACGAAGCCAGGAAGATTGTCCCATGACCTCGCCCGCTCTCCGCGTTTGCGTCGGTATTTTCGCTCTTCATTGCCTGTCTGGCTGCGACGTGCCGGCCGACGTTCTCGCGAGGGTGGCCGTCTCGGGGCGACTGACCCTCGATGGCGCTCCCGTCGAAAATGGCACGATCACGTTCCTCCCCAGCGGGGCCGAGTCAGCCGTCGGTGGACTGATCAAGGCGGGTGAGTACTCGATCGCCCAGGCCGAAGGGCCCGTCGCCGGTTCGTACCGGGTCGAGATCCGCTCCTCGAAGAAGACGGGCCGACGCGTCGCCGACGTGGATGGTGAGCCCGGAGCGACCGTCGAGGAATTCGTGAATGACATCCCCACGCGATACAACAACCGGAGCAAGCTGACGGCCGTGATCAAGCCCGGCGAGTCCAATCAGTTTGACTTTACCTTGGAGTCGAAGCCCGATTCGGCCGAGGTCCGGAAGCGTGGGCGTTGATCCGGGGCGGTGCGTCGCGCCGCCGGCTGTGATACGAATGGGGACGCCGGAGCGGTCGGGGGTGATCCCCGGGCCGGCCCATCGAACGAGACGTCCCCGATGAGTCAGTCGAGCCCGATCGACCTTAGGTCCGATACCCTGACGATGCCGACCGCCGCCATGCGCCGGGCCATGGCCGAGGCCCCGGTGGGCGATGATGTCTACGGCGAAGATCCGACCGTGCGCGAGCTCGAGCGGCGCACGGCCGAGCTGCTGGGCAAGGAGGCCGCCCTCTTCGTGCCGTCGGGCACCATGTCCAACCAGATCGCCATCGGCGCCCACTGCCGCCCCGGCGACGAGCTGATCTGCGACTCCACCGCCCACGTCTACGTCTGGGAAGGGGGGGGCATCGCTCGGCTGCATGGGGTCAGCCCCAGGACGATCGTCGGCGACCGAGGCAGGCTAACCGTCGACCTCCTGCGCGGCCTGATTCAGCCGGATGACATCCACTATGCCCAGACCAGGCTCGTCAGCCTCGAGAACACTCACAACCGCAGCGGAGGCCGGGTGCAGCCTCTTGAGCAGATCGAAGCCATCTCAAAATGGGCCCATGAACACGGCCTGAAGATGCACCTCGACGGCGCAAGACTTTGGAATGCCGTCGTGGCCTCGGGCATCCCCGCCTCGGCGTGGGCGGCGCCCTTCGACACGGTCTCGGTCTGCTTCTCGAAGGGGCTCGGCGCTCCGGTCGGCTCAGCCCTGGTGGGGCCCGCTGAAATCATCCACAAGGCGGCGCTCCGTCTGCGCAAGGTCTTCGGCGGCGGGATGCGCCAGGCCGGGATCATCGCCGCCGGGGCGCTACACGCGCTCGACCACCACGTCGATCGGCTGGCCGAAGACCACGCCAACGCCCGCGTCATTGCCGCCGCGGTCGAAGCTGTCGACGGGCTTTCGCTGGAGTGCGGGCCGGTCGAGACCAACCTCATCTGGATCGCCGTCGCCCCCAGGCTCGGCACCGCGGCCAACTTTGCCGCTCGGCTGCGTGAGCATGGCGTTCTGGTCAGTCCGCTCGGCCCTCAGGTGGTCCGAGCCTGCACGCACCTGAACGTCTCGGCCGATCAGACGACACGCGCCGCCGTCGCGTTCAAAGAGGCGGCCAGGACGACCTGAAATCGGGTTCGGCCCGATCGGTTGAACTCATTTGGCATCGTGAGCGTCCAAGAGGCATGATCGGTATGAGTTGACTCCGCGTCGAGCGATGTCCTAGGGAGACCGATCAATGGCGCGAGATTGGAAGAATTGGAGCCCCTTTCAGTCGCCCGAGGTCCGGGCGATCTGCGAGAACATGACTCCCGACGAGCGAAACACGTCGATGCGGATGGGCGGATTCTACGGGGTCTGGGTGGCGGCGACGTTGCAGGTCCCCCTGATGGTCGGCGTGATGTCGTTCGTTCGTGGATGGTGGATGCCCTGGCTGCCGCTGCTCGCCGGGGGCCTGGTCGTCGTCCATCTGGCCTGCATCGCCCCCTTTCGGCGGCGGATGCGGGTCTTCCTCTGCTCGACGGCCTGGGCGAAGTCGCGCGGATTCGATCCCGAGACCCTCAGGGCGTTCTCGCTGCGACAGGGCAAGCTCCTCCTCCCGCTTCGAGATGGCCTAGAGTGATCTCAACGGGTTCGACGTCGAGGGGCGACCTCCGCCGCCCTCGTCGCCCCGCAGGAACCGAACCCCATGACCGTGCCCGACGACTGGTATCGCAGCTTCTTCGGCGGCCTGATCGTCGACTTCTGGCGTGCCGTGACGACCCCCGAGATGACCGCCGAGGAGGCCGACGGCCTGGTCCGCCTGGCCGGGCTCGAGCCCGGGATGCGGGTGCTGGACGTCCCCTGCGGCGACGGCCGGATCGCGATTGAGCTGGCCTCGCGCGGCATGGTCGTGACGGGCATCGACATCTCGCCCGAGTTCATCGCCATCGCCCGCGAGTCTGCCAGAGACCTCGCCGACTCGTTCCGCGTCGGCGAAATGCGCGACCTGCCGCCGTCAGCCGGGTTCGACGCCGCTTACTGCGTGGGCAACAGCTTCGGCTACCTGACCGACGACGGGAACGCCGCGTTCCTGTCTGCCCTGGCCGGGACCTTGAGACCTGGAGGCACGCTCGTCCTCGCCACTCAGATGCTGGCCGAGACCCTCTTCCCCGTCTACGAGGGGGGGATGGCCATGGACTTCGACGGCATCCGGGTCGACAGCACCCACATGTACTTGCCGCTGACGACCCGCGTCGAGACCCGCTACGAGCTGACCAGGGGAGACGCGCACCAGGTCGAGTGCAACACACACCGGGTTTACACCTGCAGGGAGGTCGACGCCCTGCTCGCCGCCGCGGGCTTCGTCGATCGCCGGATCTTCGGAGATTGGGAGGGCGAGCCGTTCGACATCGGCTGCCCTCATGGCATCTTCGTCTGCAAGCGGGCCTGATGTCCGCATCCTGGACGGGATGTTTCCCCCGACCTCCCTCTCGATCGGGACTTTCCGCTTGCGTCCGAACCGGATGAACTGCCGAGGAATGGACGCCGATGCTCGCGATGCTGACCACGCTGACACTGCTGACGATGGCCCCTCCCGCAGGCGAGACGAGGCGTGCCGACGGCCCGTTCGCGATGAGGGGCGCGTATCTCACCTTCATGCGGATGCCGACCTACGACCTGGCCGACTGGAAGCGGATCGTCGACGGTATCCGCGACGACGGGGGCAATACTCTGATTCTCTGGGTCGCCGGTGGCTTCCGATCCGAGGTCGCCCCGATCACCTGGGCCTACAACGCGGAGCACGAGAACGTCCGCAGCGATTTCGTGCGAGCGCTGATCGACCACGCCCATGCCCGAGGCATCAAGGTGCTGCTCGGCTTCACCCCGTTCGGGTACGACGGAGTCAACCGATACGCGCTGGAACGCCCAGAACTCAAGGCGATCGGCAAGGACGGCAAGGCGGTTGCCCCATTCGGCATCGGCTGCTGGGGCTATAACCTCTGCCCGTCGCGCCCCGAGTCGCAGCGGTTCATGCTGGACTACGCCCGTGAGATCGTCGCCCGCTACCCGAACGCCGACGGCCTGATGATCGAGTCGTCCGACTACGCCATCTGCCACTGCATCGACTGCGGCGAACGCTACTTCGAGAAGGAGTTCGCCTTCGTCAGGGCGATCTCCGAGGAGGTCTGGGCGAAGAAGCCAGGTGACACGGTCGTGGTCTATCCCCACTACTTCAGCGGGGCTGACGTCCCTGGCTTGGGGATGAAGGCGGCCAAGCTCCCCTTCGACCCGCGCTGGACCCTGATGTTTACGCCTCACAGCGCGCCGCCAGAACCCGCCCTCATCAAGCAGTCCGTCGGGAGCATCTGGTGGGACGACTCGCCGGCCCGACACGGCCCTCGCGAGATCCGCGAGAACGCGAGGCGTGCTCGGCAGGCGGGGATGAACGGCTACATTCCATCGATGGAGGCATTCACGTTCGTCGCGACCGAGGCCGAAGAGGGGCAGCCCTGGCTCAAGGGGCGACGCCAGGTCCCCTTGGGCTTCGGATGGCTCGAGCCGGGCGAACCGCCCTACGACGAATTACCCATGCGAGTCAACCGAATTGCCTACCGCGAGTTCAGTCGGGATCCTGACTTGCAGCTCGAGCGTTTCGAGGAAATCCTGGGCCGGGAGGTGTTAGGGGCTTCGACGACCTCGCAGGCCAGCGCCGATCTGCTGGAGATCCAGGCAGTCTTCTTCAACGAGCGGACCTGGTGTCAGCCGTCGCCGCTGACTTCACCCGATCGACTTCGGGCGATGAAGGCCCAGGGCACCCTGACTCCGTCGTCGAAGGCCGTATACCGCAAGGCGCTCGATCGACTCGACGTGATCGGGCGGCGAACCGGGGCGGCGGAGTCGGGCGGTGGGCGAGAGCTCCATCGGATCGTCCGCTGGGTCCTCGATCGATGGACCCCGGAAAACCGGCGGCTGCTAGACGAAGCCCGCGAATCGAATCCTTGACTCATCCAACGCCAGTCAAGTCGAGGAACCTTCGATGCCCGATCGCTGCACCTGGGCGGAGTCCGATCCGTTGCTCCGGGCCTACCACGACGAGGAGTGGGGCGTGCCGGAACGCGACAGCCGTGCTCTCTGGGAGAAGCTGATGCTGGACGGGTTCCAGGCCGGGCTCTCATGGCTCACGATCCTCCGCAAGCGAGACGCCTTTCGCACGGCCTTCCGGGGCTTCGCCCCGGAAATCGTGGCGCGATTTGGTGAGTCGGACGTCGCCCGGATGCTCGAGGACGCGGGCATCGTCCGCTCAAGGGCCAAGATCGAGGCGACCATCGGCAACGCGCGCGTCTACTTGGCGATGGCCGAGGCCGGCGAGGACTTCTCGGCCTTCGTCTGGGGCATGGCGGGGGGCTCGCCGATCAAGAACGACGGATCCGCAATCCCGACGAAAACCGCGCTCTCTGCGGAGATCTCATCGGCACTGAAAGCACGCGGATTCAAGTTCGTCGGGCCCGTCATCGTCTACGCCTGGATGCAGGCGACGGGGATCGTCAACGACCACGCCCCCGGATGCATTGGCAACCACCCAGATCGTCGCCAAAATCGGCTCTAAGGATGCGGGTCGGTAGACCTGGACACGCCCCAGCTAGTCGTGGCGGTCCAGCGTGACATTTTCCCATTCGATGGGGCCAATGCGATCCGTCAGGGCGATGTCAATCGCTTGATGCGACGGCTCTCGCCAACATACGAGCCTTGAGATCCCCTTCGCCTGCCGGCCGATCACGCAGGTGAGGACCAGCGTCGGGCAGCGATACGAGTTCGATTGCCCTCGAAGCTCTCGTGGGTTGAACCGCTCTCGGCGGCCGCACGTAGAACATGTTGCAGGCCATGGCGTGCCGTTGCTCGACCTTCCTTAACCTTCGCCGGATGCGGGATCGCACCGCGATCTTGGGCGTATCGTCGATCAACCTCCATCCTTCAATCGGACTCGAAAGCTCACCTCGGAGACTTCGTAGGGGGGATTAAAAGACGCTGGATTGAGGAGACTTACTTATCCTGAGGGGTCTTTTGCATCGATCTGGGCGGCATCTTCGTCCGATAGCTGGCCCATCTTCAGCACCTCAGTCCCAACTCATGTTACAAGAACGTGATCGTTCGGATTGATGATCGGATGGGATAATCGATCCGACGGAACTGACTGCCAGCGACTCGCTCATTGCAACCATCCACGATGAACGTGGTCCCCTTCGCCTGAGCCGGTGCAGGCGAGATCGATCTTGGGATTCTACCGAAAGCCTGCCGGCCGCCGAGCCAAGAGGATGCATGATGGGAGGTGCGAACTCCTTTGACCGTAAGTCCCTCGAGGACGGTCCGAGACCCTTACCGGACGATGAGGTCGGCTCGTCGCGTTTCGTTGGCCCTGGTCCGCCCGTGTTCGGACCAGCCGACACAATGGGAGAGAACGAGGGCCGCAAACTCCCAACCTTGCCGTCCTCCTCGCTAGATGAAGCCGCGCTCGATACGTCGGGCCCTGCCGCCCTACTCCATCGGATCAATGTGCCCACCATCGCAACGTTATCTCCCTTCGGGGAATACGACCGATGCGTGGCCAAGCTTGATCTGACAGTTCTATCGTCGAGCAGTTCGTCGGCCAGCTCCATCGTCGAAAAGCCGGAAGTCGAGACTCCTCCGGCTCCCCGGGAGCGGCCCATCCCCGCGATCCGCGGCTACCAGATCCTGGGAGAACTGGGCCGCGGCGGCATGGGGGTCGTCTACCTTGCGAGAGAGGTCGGTCTGAATCGCCCCTGCGCCTTGAAGATGATCCTTGCCGGCGCCCATGCGGACGACGAGGCCAAATCCCGCTTCCTGGCCGAGGCGGAGGCTGTCGCCCGTTTGCAACACCCGAACATCGTCCAGATCCACCACGTTGGCGAGGCCGACGGCCTGCCGTTCTTCGAGCTGGAGTACGTCGAGGGGGGCAGCCTCGACAAACGGCTCGACGGCAACCCCTGGCCGCCTCGGCGGGCGGCCGAGCTGGTCGAGTCACTGGCGCGCGGCGTTGCCCAGGCGCATCGCCTGGGCATCGTCCACCGCGACCTGAAACCTGCCAACATCTTGATTGCCGCCGACGGCACCCCCAAGATCACCGACTTCGGCCTGGCCAGGGCCATGAACACCGAGAGCGACCTGACGGCCACCCAATCGGTCATGGGCTCGCCCAGCTACATGGCCCCCGAGCAGGCCGAGGGCAAGACCAAGGGGCTCGGGCCACTCGCCGACGTCTACGCCCTGGGGGCGATCCTCTACAAGCTGCTGGCCGGCCGCCCGCCGTTTCGGGGTGCGGCGGTCCAGGAGACGTTGGAGCAGGTCAAGACGGTCGAGCCCGTGCCGCCGTCGCGGCTTGTCCACGGCCTGCCGCGCGACATCGAGACGATTGCGCTGAAATGCCTGGAGAAGGAGCCAGGGAAGCGCTACGACTCGGCCGAAGCGTTGGCCGCCGACCTCCGACGGTTCCTCGACAACGAGCCGATCGTGGCGCGACCGGTCCCGCCCTGGGAGCGGGCCATCAAGTGGGCGCGGCGCCGGCCATCGATCGTGTCACTGGCCGTGTCCGTCTTCCTGCTCCTCGGGTTATTGCTGGGGCTCTGGATCTGGTCCTACGCCGAGATCCACCGGTCGCTCGCGACGGCCGAAAGACTGGCCAGGACCGAAGCCGTGGCCAATGCGATCGCCCAGGATCAGACGAAGATCGCCAACCAGCGAGCGGAGGACCTGGCCTGGGAAGATTACATCAACCGGGTCAACCGGGCCTATGGCGAGGTGCAAGCCGATAACATCGCACTGGCCGAGGACCTGCTCCACGGCTGTCCGATCGAGCGCCGCGGCTGGGAGTGGCACTACGTCAATCGGCTCTGCCACCCCGAGCGCCTGTCTGTTGAGGCGCTCGGCGGCATCGTCGTCTCAATCGCCTACAGCCCCGATGGACGCCTCATTGCCATTGGCTCGCGCGGGCCTTCCTCCATTGGCAAGGGCAGTTCAATCGTCGAGCTGTGGAATCGGGAGACTGGCCAGCGGCAGCAGCTCATTCACTGCGTCGAGAACCTCATTTGGAGCGTGAGATTCAGTCCCGACGGAACCAAGCTGGCCATTGGCGGGTCGAACCCCCAAATCGAGATCCGAGATGTCAAGACCGGGGAAATCCTCTGGGCCGAACATGAGCCCAAGTTACCTCATGCCATGAGCGTCGCCTTCAACCCCGATGGCAAATCGCTGGCCGTGGGTTTTGGCCGATTCAGCCAGGACAATGTCCACAAGGTCACGCTTTACGAGGTTGCAAACGGCCGGAAGACGTTCACGTTCCCCGGCCCGAAGGGAGGGGTCAACGACCTGGCGTTCCACCGCGACGGTAGACATCTTGCCGTCGCCGGCTCGAAGCTCGTCGAGGTCTGGGACGTCGTGGCCCGCATGAGAGTCCATGAAATCCCGGGCGATTCAAGGTATGTGTATACCGTCGCCTTCAGCCCCGACGGGAAGTGGCTGGCCATCGGCGGCTGGGACCGGGTGATCAAGCTCCGGGACGCGGCCACCGGCGAGGAGCAACTGACACTCTACGGGCATCAGGGGTTCATCCGCGACCTGGCCTTCAGCCCCGACAGCCGATCGCTTGTCTCGACGGGCGAGGACAGGAGTGTCCGGCTCTGGGAGATTCCCACCGGCCGCCCGATCGGTGTGTTCCACGGCCATGCCGACTTCGTGCAAGCCGTCGCCTTCGCTCCCGACGGCCGCGAGCTGGCCTCGGGCGGCCTGGACGGGACGATGAAGGTCTGGGACCGGCGGACGAGTCTCCCGGTCGTTTTCGACCGGCATACGGGCTGGGTGGTGAGCCTGGGCTTCCGCCGTGACGGCAGGCGGGTCGTCTCCGAAGCGGGCCCTTACCGGCTCGAGGGGGATACGACCATGGGCTGGGACCCGGTTACGGGCGACCCCGACCCCGCGATGACCGGTGTCGTCCCCGCGTCACACGGGGACGCATACCTCCCGCCATCCTTATTCCCATTTGAGGGCATGCCTCAGCCCGTGACCAGCCCTGACGGCACGCGGCTCGCCCGTGTGTGGGTTGGGGGTGATGGGTTCCTGACGTTCGATCGCAGCAAGAAGTACGCGAAAATCACGGTCGTGGTCCTCGACGTGGCGACCGGCCGGGTCCTCCACACTCTTGTCGGCCATACCGCGGACATCGTCGCTATCGCCTTCAGCCCCGACGGCCGTCGGATCGCCACCGCCAGCTATGATCGAACGATCAAGCTCTGGGACACGGCGACCGGCCGCGAGGTCTTCACCCTCCGCGGCCATACCGCCGGCTTGCTCGTGGTGGCCTTCAGCCCCGACGGCCGCCGGATCGTTTCCGGCGGCATCGACTTCACCGCCCGCGTCTGGGACGCGACCCCGCTCACCGACGACGTCCTCCGGGCGCACGACTCTCGGAATCAGCAGCGGGTCCAGGCGTTCGAGGAACTTGCCAGGGTGACCGAGGCGGCCCAACGGGCCGAGAGCCTGGCTCGGAGCGGGCGGTGGGACCTGGCGGCCGCGGCCTTCAGCAAGTTCGTCGAGCAGGAGCCCGACAGCCCGACCCTTCGGTATTCATACATCCGGTCCCTCGCGGGGGCTCGGGACAGCGCCGGGCTCCGGCGCGCCTGCGAAGACCTGCTCAGCAGGTTTGGCAAAGTGAACGATTTCGTCCATGCCAACAGCTTAGCCTGGTATTGCGTGCTGGCTCCGGGCTCGGTCGAGGACTACGAGGCCCCGGTGCGTCTGGCAGAGTACGCTCTGGCCGCGAAACCGGTGCGAGGTCGAGAGCTAAGCGGGTATCTCATGACCCTCGGGGCGGCTCTCTACCGCGTTGGCCGATTCGAGGACGCCGCCCGCCGTTTCGACGAAAGCAATCGAGCCCGTGAGGATGGAGGCGATCCGAAGGGGTTCGCCTTCCAGGCGATGGTCAACCACCGCCTGCGCCGGCGCGATGAGGCCAAACACTGGCTGGAAAAGCTGGCGGCCTATCAGCCCAAGGCGGGCTCCGATTTCTCCTGGGACGACGTGGAGATTCGCATCCTGCGCCGCGAGGCCGAAGAGTTGATCCTCGGAAGCTCTTCCGCCGCCGCTTCCGCTCCACCAAAGAATACGGCGAGCCATCACCGAGCCGAGACGAAGTAAGAGATTCGCGCCGAGGTGGCTCGGGGTCTCGAACCGTCGGACGTTCCGGACGCGCTCTCGACGGACTTCGGAACCGCCAGGGCGGTCCCCTCGCTTCCGACGTGAAGCCTCCTCCGCGAGCGTCTGGTCCTAGGGTTTCCTCGGCCGGACAACGACCCGGTTGCTGACCACCGAGGCTTCGTCCGGCTTCACCGCCGGCGCCCCCAGGCTGAGCCAGGCGGACACGTCGAAGGCACCGCCCGACGGGATCGAGGCGAGGGCCTGGCGATCGAGGAGCAGCGTCACTCCTCGGGTGCCGGGGCGGGTTTCCACCAGCCTGTGCGACGAGGCCACGCCTCCCACGTCGAGATTCACGTACCAGTCGGAGCCCTCGGCCGGAAGCGGATCGACCCAGCGGGCTGGCACGGCAACCTGGAAGTAGGGGCGCCCTCCGCCCGTGCGCCTCGTCATGGGGCCGACGATCGGAGTCAGTGCCGCGAGGTGCCGGGGGCCAACGGCGGGGGCTTCGATCCGGTCGTCCAGGGCGGCCACGAACCAGAGCCGGCCCATCAGAGCATCGGCGGCCCGTCGCATCGAGGCATCGGCCACCGTGCCATTCAGGGTGAGCATGGCCCGGTCCGGATCGAAGCGGGCGGTGACCCGCTCAAGCCCCGGGCGCCCCGAGAGGAGCGTTTTCGCCAGGCCTTCGACGCGGGCCGCGGTCGCGTCCAGTGCCGGCCGGACTCCGACGTAGGCGTCGTCCCCCACCTCGTCCTTCCGATCAAAGACGGGCTCGTCGGGCTTGGCGACTGGCTCGGTGCGGAAGTGCCCCCCCATCCGCGCGAATTTCCCCTCGGGGTAGGCGGCCCACTCCTCGACATTCCCGAACGTGTGGAAGAGGCCCCAGGGATTCGGTGCGAACGAGTGTCGGGCCCTGGTCCCCGCGACCGGGGCGGTGGAGTCGATGGCCAGCGCGGGCTCGGGCCCGAGCAGATTCGCGCCGGAGGAATACGCGGGCTCGTCGCCCCACCAGAAAGCCGTCTTACGGCCCGCACGAGCGGCTCGAATCCATTCGTCCCGAGTAGGAAGTCGATAAGACATCCCCGATGCATCGGCCTTACCGAGGGCGTCTAGATATGCACCGGCCCGCTCGACGGTCAGTCCGACCGCAGGCTGGTCGGTGTCTTCCAGGTTGAACTCGTCGGATCGGCCCGCCCGCGGATCGTAGCCCGGCAGGCGGGAGGCGACCTGACGATTGCTGGCCTCACTAGCGGCGATGAAGAACCCAGGCATATCGCCCAGGCCCGGCACGCGGACGAACGACAGTCCGTCGGGGCCGGGCCGGGGCAGGGGGTGGGCTTTGCCATCGACGGCGAGCGGCTCACCCCAGCCGAATGGGCGGGTGTTGAGCACGGTGCCGGGCTCTGGCCGGCCGTGCGGGAACTGGGCGATCGTCGCCACCAGCGGGCCGCCGACCACCGCCCCGGTCGACTTGTCGAGGACCTCCAGGCGCAGCGAGAAGTCGACAGGACGGACGTTGCGGATCTCGGCGGCGGGAAGTTCCAGGTGAAGCCGCCGCGAGGGAGGGGCATCCTCGTGCGCGAGGTCGGAGACGGTCGTCCGGCCGTCGCCCCGGGTGAGGCGGACGGAGTATCGGCCCACTTCGCGCGGGGCGTCGGGACGCCAGTCGGACCGAGCGATGAGTCGGAATGTCCCGCGACCGGCCGGGCCGGTCCCCAGCCTGGCAGTGGCTTCCCAGCCACGGAGCGAGACCGACTCGGCGAGCGATTCCCCCGACTTGGCCAGCAGCATCAGGCCAGAAAACCAGACGATCCAGAACCGACGCGGCATGCCAAGGCCTCCAGGGGTCCGAGCCCGGCGGGTTGCCCGCGAGGGCACCGCCGTCATACGATCGAACGTACCGCGAGAGTCGGCCGCTGCCCAGCGTCCGACCCTCGCGCCTGGAATCATCGAAGCCCATGCCCGCGCTCTACCGGATGCCCGTTGTCTACCTCGTCACGCTGCTGGCCGTACTGGCCTGGGGCCTGCCGGGCTTGCTCGCGCGCCGGGTCGCGACGAGGCCGGCGGCATCGACGCCCGCCGTTTCCGCCGAGAAAACCGACGCGAGCTCGAAGCCGAAGCCCTTCGCGGTTGCGATACCGCCCGCCGACGGCATTCTCCGCACGGCCGACGGCCTGAGGCGCAAGGTGGTCATCAAGGACCTCGATGTCGTCTGTTCCAGCGACCCGGTGGCCGGCTACAAGGCGGGGCGCCCGCTCGATTATTTCTCGATCCATTTCGTCTACGGCGAGGCCAGCGCCAACGGCCGGCCGGTCATCCAGATCGGGCCCAGGGAAGGGCCCCCGCGCGGCTGGGTACCGGCGGATTCCGTCTTCGAGTGGGATACCCGCGTGATGGCCCGGCCCACCCCGCGTTCTGGCCGGGCTCCACTGGTCATCTACCGCGAGGAGCCCTGCCTGCTCGATGCCCTGGCCGGCCGAGACTGCCCGCGCCACGCCCCCAATCCCTGCCCAACCGAGGGCGAAGAAGACGCCGCTAGCCAGGCCGCCGCGACGCTCGGAATTCCGGTGCTCGCCACGAAGGTCGTTCCCCAGCAAGAAGGCCCGCCGAGGACCATCTATCAGGTTGCCAGCCTGGTGAGCGACCGGGCTCCGCCGCAGCCTCGCCCGCGAGAGGTTCCCGCCGACTTCTTGCCGGCCCTGAAGCGGACCTACGTCGCGTTCGCCGTCGACACGACCGCCTCGATGCAGGCGACCATCGACGCCGCGCGACGACTTGCCTCGGGCCTGGCCGACGAGACGCAGGGGCACGCCCGAGACGTGACGCTGCGCCTCGGTCTAGTCGAGTACCGCGACGCCGCCCCCGCCTTCGGCTTCAGGGCCCGTGTCGTCACCGAGTTCACCGATCCGCAGGGTTTCTTGAAGGCCCTCGAACAGATTGAGGCTGCAAGTCGCGGCGATGGTTCGGTCGACGAGGCGGTGATGGACGGCCTGGCGGTCGCCCTTCCCGCGGCCCCCGGCGAGACGGTGGGCACGCTCAGGCACCTCGACTGGCCCACGGGACGCGCCGGCGAGTTGGCCACCAAGATGCTCGTCCTGCTGGGCGACGCCCCCGACCACGAGCGTGGAACCGATCGCGCCGATGCCCTGGCGGCCCTGGCGAAGACCGCCGGGATCACGATCGCGGCGGTCGGCCTCGACCGGCCGGGCCAGCTCTCGCGCGACGAGAAAAATCGCCGCGAGGCCCAGTGGAACGCACTGGCCGCCGGCTCATTCCTGCCCGGCGACAAGGCCAACGGGTTCGCCCGGCCAATCGAGCCCGTCGTTATCGACCTGACCGATTCCGGCCGCCTGGAATCGACCCTCCAGGCGCTCATCGCCGACCGCGTCGAGCATGCCCGGACCCTGGCGGCGCTCGCCGCGGCCGAGGCCGAAGGGAAGCTTGCCGAATACGTCAACGCCCGCGGCTTGACGCTCGATAAGGTCGCTCCTGTGCTGGTTGACCTCCATCGGGGCGAACCCGACGCCGTGCCCAGGCCCGACCCTCGCCAGGGAGGTCGCAAGGCCCCTTCGGTCCGCAGAGGCTGGGTTGCTCAGACGATGGGAGAGGCCAGGCTCGTGACCCTGGATGTCCTGATGAGTCGAGACGAGCTGGACGACTTGATTCGCGAACTGGTCGCCTGGCAGAAGGCCGCCGCCTCGGCCCCGGCCGACCTCGTCGACCTGGCCCGCATCGGCGCCGCGGCGGCCGCTGGCGAGACGTCGTTTCTGGCCGCCGATCGGGGCGATCAGACATTCGCCGATGCCATCCAGATGCGCGGAGGCCTTCCCCCCGCCCGGCCCGATGGCCTGCTCGGACGCACGCAGTCGGAGCTGCTCCGCGCCGACGACGCCTACCTCGGGGCCCTCGATCGCAGGCTCCGATCGAGCATCGCCGCGCTCCTCCGCCGTCGCAATGACGCCGATTGGTCCGACCCTGCCCGCACCGTCGACGGCCTGGCCCCCGTCGCCTTCGACCTGATCGACTTCTGATTCCGACCCGATGCCGAGGACGGCCCCTTTGGAGCAGATCTACTACACCCAGTGCCCCACCGGTTACGGCCTGGGTGCCAGCGGCGGGTTCCAGATCAAGCGGAAGACCCCGGGATACCCCGTCGCGGGCGACTTCCGCCACCTGGCCTATCGCGCCTTTCTGCCGGGCACCCGCACCCTCGCCCCCGCCGTCCTGCGCTACCGCCGCGACGAGGAGTCCGGCACCGCCGAGGTCGCCTACCTCACTCCTCGCCCCTACGAGTACGAGACCGAGCGCGGCCTCTGGGGACGACCCGGTGGCCACTTCGCCCACGGCCTTCGCCTGGAACCCGAGGAGCTTGCCCGCCTGGACAACTGGCCCGCCGGCCTCCGCGAGGCCCGGATCTGGCGACGGGGAGACCCCGAGCCGAGCCTCGGTCGGGCGCCGGAACCGATCGAGCCTGGCCGCGGCGACCTGCTCCCCCCGGTTGAGCTCTCGCCGACGAACCCCTCCTTGCCGGCCCTCCTGGCCGCAACGGCAAGGGCCGTCCGCGAGGGGCGGACTCTCTTCCTGATCGATGAGCCCGACCACCTGGCCGACCGGATTGCCCTGCTCACCTGGGCGTTTCCGTCCCCTTTACGGCCCGACCTGACCTTCTCCACCTTCCATGAACGCCCCGAGGAACTACCCGGCCTCCGCCTTCAGGGGACCGCCCTCGCGGCCCGGCCCAATCGCCCGGCCTTGCTCTCGCTGGGGGCCATCGCCGACCTGACCGCCGGGACAATCGACCCGCCCGTCGAGGTCCCGCGCTGGGCCGAGACGCTGGCCGCCTGGTCAGTCCAGCCCGGCGGAGAAGCCAGGTCCGGCCTCGACCGCCGGGCCCGTTCCTGCCGCCTGCCAGAGACCACCGAAGACCGCTGGACCGACGCCTGGCTGGATGGGCTGGTCGGCGTCGAGTTGGCGTTGCAGTCCAACGAGCCGCCGACAGATGAGTGGGGCTGGCGTCGGATTGCCGAGCTCGCCGGCTGGTCCGCCCGCAACGGCCTCGGCAATGACTGGTCCGCCCGGCGCGGGGCCCCTTGGTGGCTCGCGGTCGTCGGGCGTGCACCACTGCCAGCCTCCGCGTTCGAGGCCTTCTCCGTCCATCTCAAGTTCCGTGGGGCATGGCCAGACCCCGCCGCCGCGTCCACCTGGGGCCGGGCCCTCGGCCTCGGCTTCGTGCAGTCGTCGACCGAGGAGCGTCGGTCGGCCATTCGTGTTGCCCTGGAGAAAGCCCCCGAGGCATGCAGGCCGGCGTTTGTTGGCGCTTTGGTCTCGTCCCTCCCGCCCGAGGCCGCAACACTCGATCGCCTCTGGCTGTCGAACTCGGGGCTCTGCGGCCGGGGCTTGCTCCTGCCGTTCGCCGCCCCCGATGCCCTGGCTTCGCTGGAGGCGGGCGACCTCGGCCCGCTCCGCACGCTACTCACCGAAGCGATCGAGAGCGAAGGAGCCCTCGTCGCCGTGCTCGACGCTCTCGCCGCCTGCTCGAAGCCTTCGGAGCTCGGTCCGCTCGCCTCGCATCTGGCCGGGACGTTCGACAAGGCCCACGGCCGCAACCTGCCCGACGTCGAGAACTGGCCCCTGGGCCGCGACGACGCCGCGACCTGGCTCCGCCCCTATTGGACCCGCGTCTTCCAGGCCGGCGAGGGCCGCGACGACTGGAGACTTCGACGCGACCGCGTCCCCGCACTCTTGCGTCCCGCCTTCGCCCGGGTTGTCCTCGGGGTTGCGGCGGAACTCGCGGCCCGCGAGCCCTTCCGGTGGGCCGTCGAGGAAGTCCTCCTCACCCTTCCCGCGTCCGACCGCCCTGTCGGCGAAGGTTGGGCCGATGCCTACCTCAGCCGATCGAGTCTCTATTCCCTCGTCGCCTCCCTGAGCCAGTTCAAGGACCGCGGCCTCCGCGCCTGGATCGATGCCGACCGCGACGACCTCGAACCCCGCTCACGCGAACGGTTCCGCAACGCCCAGTCGCTGCTTACCGCCCTGGCGAAACGACGCCCCGACGACCTGGCCGGCGTCGACCTGGCCGACGTCCAGCCCGAGGAGCGTGGGGCTTTGCTCGCGCTGCTGAAGCGTTACCTCGCCGGCGATTCGAACGACGCCTTCACGCCCCTCCTCGATCGCTGCGTCGTCGCCTGGCCGGGGGCCTTCGAGGCCGGCGCACCGGGCCTCGAAGGCCTGGCGAGGCCGCTTGCCGAGGCACTCGGCGACCCGACCCTGGGGTGGGAGGCCTGGCTTTCCAGGCTCTCGTGGCTGCTCGGACGGATCGGTCTGCATGCGCGGAACGAAGGGCTCGAATACGACGGGCTCGCCTCCGAGATCGTCGCGCTGGCCTCGAAGGGGGCGTCGCGGGCCAGGGGCCTTTTCCCCTGGCGCGAGATGCTCCTCCACGCCCAGGGGCACTGGCCTCTGCTCTATCGCGATATCCAGCGCCACCTGCGAGGCAAGTCGGCCGCCGAGGTGTTGGCCCTCTTCCTCGAATGGGACCACGCCTTGAACCAGGGGACCAATCTCCCCCGGTTCTGCGAGGTCTTCTTCAACGCCTGCGACCGGGCCTGCCCCGGCGCCGTGCTGGCCGCGCTGCTGGCGTCGAGGGCCGCCGAGATCAAGCCGTATGATCTGGCCTGGTGGGACCACCGCTCGTACCCCGATGCGAAGGATGACCTCCGCGATGCCTTCTCGCGACGCGCCCCGATGGCTCCGGTCGCCCTCGAATTGCTGGCACCCCTGCGCGAATGGCTCGTCCCCAGGATTTTCTCCGCCGACCCGCTCGCCAACCTCAGCCTCAGCCCCGAAGACGACGCCATCGCCCCCAGGTCCACTCAGCGCGACGAGTCTCGGCTCTCGGCCGGCGGCCTGGTGCGCTGGCGGTTCATCGAGGCGCTCACCGATCTGGAGCGCGAAGGCTCCGACCCGGGTTCGCGGCGCGAGACCCTCGGACGCTGGACGAAAACACTCCCAGCGGCCGGGCTGTCCGAGTTCGATCGCCGGGCCCTGGTGGCGCGCCTCGTTTACGGTGCCGACGCCTGGGGCGAGGTCCTGCTCGCCCGGCTCGCGTCCTGGCTGGTCCACGCCGGTGAGCGCGAATCGGCCTGGGTCGCCGACTGGCCGGGGCTGCTCCAGGGGGCTCCGGAGGTGACCGACGACCGCCGGCGTGATCGGCGCCCCCTGGTCCTTGACTTCGCCGCCGAGCTGACCCGGCGCATCGGCGACCTCCGCCCTCGTTGACCGCACCGCAACCCGATGGCGGGCACCGTCGCGGGCCCCATTCCTAAGAGTCCCTCCAATCGGTTAGGATCTCCGCTCGCCATCGGGCGTTGATGATCGATCTCCAGGGTCCGAGGCCGGGATGACTATGTCAGAGCTGGATGGCGGTCGGCCTGTTGTGGGCGTGGACCTGGGGGGGACCAAGGTCCTTGCCGGGGTTGTGGGCCCGGATCAGGCGATCTCAGGCCGATCCAAAAAGTCGACCCCGGCCAAGGACGGGGCAGATGCGATCCTCGCCGCCATCGAGTCGTGCGTCCGCGAGGCCGTCGCCGCGTCCGGGCTGACCCTCGACGACATCGCCGCCGTGGGCATCGGCTCGCCCGGCCCGCTCGACCCCAAAACCGGCGTGATCCACTTCAGCGCCAACATGAACGTCCGCGAGTTCCACCTCGGGCCGGGACTCTCCGCGGCGCTCGGCGGCCTCCCCGTCCTGCTCCAGAACGACGTGCGCGTGGGCGGCTATGGCGAGTTCAAGCTCGGCGCCGGCCGCGGCTACAACAGCCTCATCGGCGCCTTCGTCGGCACGGGCATCGGCGGCTGCCTGATCATGGACGGCAAGATCGTCGAGGGCTCCACCGGCAACGCCGGCGAGCTCGGCCACATGACCGTCAAGGCCGGCGGGCCCCGCTGCGGCTGCGGCCAGCGCGGCTGCATGGAGGCCCTGGCCAGCCGAACGGCCATCGCCCGCCGCATCGCCAAGTCGGTCCGCAACGGCCAGCCCAGCGTCTTCGGCAGCAAGATCGACCGCAAGTCGGGCAAGATCAAGAGCGGGGAGCTGGCCGCCGCCGTCCAGGCCAATGACCTCGTCGCCGTCCGGGCCGTCCAGCGGTCGGCGCACTACCTCGGGCTCGGCCTGGGCAGCCTGGTCAACGTCTTCGGTCCCGAGCTGGTCATCATCGGCGGCGGGGTCGTCGAGGCCCTGGGCGACCCCTACGTCGACCTCATCCGCCAGTCCGCCCGCCGTCAGATCCTGGTCGACCCCGAGATGAAGATCAAGTTCGTGGCCGCCGCCCTCGGCGACAACGCCGGCATCCTGGGCGCCTCCCTCATGGCCCGCGAGGCCTTCCTCTCGGCCTGAAAATCAATCGGAGATCATCGATGCGACACGTGCACGCGGGCGTCCTCCTCGCGGCGGTCCTGCTTTCAGGCGGGGCCGCCCGAGGCCAATCCCTGCCCGGGACCCTCCCCTGGGATCGCCCGGCCGACCCCGCCGCATCGATGGTCGCCGATCTCCACCTCTTCCTCGATGCCGAGACCCTGGCCAGCGTCGCCCGACGCCCCCGCCACTGGAACCGCGACCTCTCTTCCGACGCCGCCTACCTCGCCTCGGTCGCCCCCAACCGGGCCCGCCTCGAACACATCCTGGGGGCCACCGGCAAGCGAGTCTCGCCGGTCACGCTCGACGCGATCGTCCCCGACGCCGCCATCGCAACCGTACCCTCCGACGACCCCTTCCGCGTGCCCGTGATCGTCGTGCGCTGGTCGGTCTATCCCGGCTTCGAGGCCGAGGGTCTGCTCCTCAATCCCGCAGGCGAGCCCAAGGCCTGCGTCGTCCTGCTCGGGGATGCCGACGCTCGCCCGGAAGTCCCCGCCGGCCTCGCGCCCGGGACGCATGCATCCGGGGCTCCAATTTCCGCCCGCAGCCTGTGCGATGCCGGCTGCAGAGTCCTGATCCCCACCCTCGTCAGCCGGGCCTCCACCTTCTCCGGCAATCCCGCCGTGCGGATGACCAACCTCTCGCATCGCGAGTGGGTCTACCGGATGGCCTTCGAGGCCGGCCGACACATCCTCGGCTACGAGATCGACGAGGTGCGGGCCGCCGTCGACTGGCTTTCCGCGAAGCATCCGGGCCTTCCCATCGGCGTCGCCGGTCACGGGGAAGGGGGGCTCGTCGCGCTCGGGGCCTCCGCGCTCGACCCTCGGATCGCCGCCACCTGGGTCGCCGGCTCGTTCGGCCCCCGCGAAGGGAGCTGGGCCGAGCCCATCGACCGCAACGTCTGGGGCCTGCTCGACGAGTTCGGCGATGCCGAGATCGCCTCGCTCATCTATCCCCGCAAGCTCGTCATCGAGGCCAGCCGAGGGCCCGAGACGACCGGCCCCAATCCCCCGGTGAATGGCCTCAATGACGCGGCCTCGGGCCGCCTGACCTCCCCGGCCCGGTCGGCCGTCGACCGCGAGGCCGCCCGCATCGCCGGACTCATCCCCGCCCATACCACCGAATTTCCCGTCGTTCTCGGCGACGAAACCTCGACCTGGAGCTCCCAGGGCTTCTCCGCGTTCCTCCTCGCACTGACCGGTCAGACACTCGAATCTTCGAATTCCTTCCAGTACCCGCCGCGCCAGCTGACCGATCCCGACGCCCGGATGCAACGCATCGTCAACCAGATGGTCAGCTATACTCAGGGGCTCATTCGCACCTCGGAGCTTCGTCGCGACGCCTACTGGAATCAGGCCAATCGCAGCTCACCCGAAGCTTGGTCCGCCTCGACGAAGCCCTTCCGCGCGACCTTCCACGAAGAACTCATTGGCCGGTTCCCGCCCCCCTCCGAGCCCATCTCCGCCCGCACCAAGCAACTCGCCGACCGCCCCAACTGGACGGCCCATGCCGTCGAGATCCCCGTCTGGCCCGGCGTGAGCGCCTCGGGAGTCCTGCTCCTGCCCAAGGACCTGAAGCCGGGCGAGCGGCGCCCTGTCGTCGTCTGCCAGCACGGCCTGGAAGGGACTCCCGACCCGATTGTCGACCCGTCGATCAAGTCGGTCTACAACTCCTACGGAGCGCAGCTGGCCGACCGCGGCTACATCGTCTACGCCCCGCAGAACCCATACACCGGCCACGACACCTTCCGCACCCTCCAGCGCAAGGCCCAGCCCCTCAAGAAGACCCTCTTCTCGATCATCGCCGCCCAGCACCAGCAGACCCTGAACTGGCTGAAAACCCAGCCCAACGTCGACCCCGGCCGCATCGCCTTCTACGGACTCTCCTATGGTGGCAAGACCGCCATGCGAGTCCCCGCGATGCTCGAAGATTACTGCCTCTCCATCTGCTCGGCCGACTTCAACGAGTGGGCCGTCAAGACCACCAACATCGACCGCGCCTACTCCTACATGTACACCCTCGAGTACGACATGTACGAGTTCGCCCTGGCCGAGCGCTTCAACTACGCCGAGATGGCCGCCCTCATCGCCCCCCGCCCCTTCATGGTCGAGCGGGGCCACCAGGACGGAGTCGCCCCCGACGAGTGGATCGGCTACGAATACGCCAAGGTCAAGCGTCTCTACGACACCCTCGGCCTCTCCGATCGCACCGAGGTCGGCTACTTCAACGCCGGCCACCAGATCGACGGAAAGGCCACCTTCGCCTTCCTCGCCCGCCACCTCAACTGGCCGCGCGGGATGCCCTGATCGAGCCACGACCTCGCCGCCGCCTGACCGGGCTCCTCCCGCACTCCACTCGTCCCTGTGTGTCGTCGCCCCTCGGATCGATCAACGGTGGGGCGATCGTCGAGGGATAGGGATAACATCGCCAAGGCGGCAGGTGCCGAGAGATGTCAGGAGTGGGGAGGCCCTCCAGTGCCTTCTTGCTGCTCACGATACTGACGCATGATGCACAACAGCAGCAAATAGCCCAAGACCAGAAAGATGCCCGCGATCACGAGGCCATGAACGAAGAAGAACCCTCCCCACGTTTTCACGGCCAATGCGATAAAAACGCTAACGAATACCACGGCGAGCTTGATTGGCATCGAGAAATGGAAGCTGATGAATCTCACGATTGCGACTCTCCGAGGGCGGCCTTCACCGCATGATGAGTTACTCTACGGAGGACGAGGCAAGGTTTCCCTCACTCTCCAAATGAAGCGTCAAACTCCCATCCTCAAGACCCATCGACTTGGCTGGAAGTGGCCCATGATCGAAGCGGTGTGAAACGGGAAAAGAATCCCAAGTTATCCCGACAAAGGGTACGTAGCACTTCCGCTCACATAGGGTCCTCGGGGAAAGGACAAAGGCGGAGCGTGTCCGACTCGGTAGACCGCTTGCTTCGCCGCAACTTGGATGGGGACGCCGATCGATTCTGGGGATGATGGGGCGTGACGTCGTCTTGTTGCCAGTCTGGCATGACCCTGCGTCCCCCGGCAACTAACACATCAGTAAGGTAGGGTCCGCTGTGCGGACCGTCAGGTTTCACTCGCCGGTGCCCTCGATCGGTCGGCTACCGAAGGACAGGGGCTCCTCGGTGCGTCCCCAGTCGGCCGGGTAGGCGCCGAGTCTCACGAATCGGTGAAAGGAGCTATAGGGCCAGTCTTTCGGGGCGGAGACGAGTCCGTGTTTCACGGGGTTATCGTGGACATAGTTGTAGTGGCGTTCCAGGTCGCCTTCGTCCCCGATGGAATGCTCCCAGAAGCGCCGTTGCCACACCCCCCGTCGCCGGTTCTTGCGCCGCGATTCGCTAACCACCTCCTCGGCCCCACCGCCAGCCACCCAAGCCTTCGTGAACTCCTTCTTGATCCACGCCCAGCGCACGGAGTACGCGGTATCACCCCGCGGCAGGGACCAGACCGTGTGAAGGTGGTCAGGCAGCAGTACGATGGCCTCGACGCGGAACGGCCACCGGGATCGGCAGTTGAGAAACGCGCGCCGCAAATGGTCTCGCGCCGCAAGTTCCGCGAGGAACGGCGCGCGTCGCTCGGTGATCAGAGTGAAGAAGAACATCCCTCCCGGTACGTAAGCCCGGCGGTAGTTCGGCATCGCACCCGTGAACCTTTCGAGACAGCCCACACGAGACATACGGTCCGCACAGCGGACCCTACTTCTACTGCAGCGCGAGTTCAAGCCGGCTTCCCTGGGGGCCTTACACCCCAGTACGCGAGGCCGACCAACGTGCTCGCGAGCCAACACATCAGGCATACGCCGACGAAAACGACCCAGTTGGGGTCACTCCACTGTTGACTCAGCACGCCGAGCCCCAGGGCCATGGCCGGGCCGATCAGCAGGACCACAAGGACATCGGGGCGTCGGAACCATGCTGCCGACAGAGCGACCAGGGACAAGCACGAGTGGGCCACCCAGAAGGATACCGAGGCCTTGTTCAGGGCTTTGAAGGCGTCGGGCCGGCTGTCTCCCGCGAAGGTCGTTCGGAGGAAGGTCTCGGGGTCGCCTCGAGAAACGACGAATAGCCAGGAGAGGCCGATCCAGAGCAGGAGCATGCTACCTAGGATCACACTCTGCCAGAGAGATCGACGCACGGAAGATCGCATGACTAAACCTGATCCCCGTGTCAAGAAATTTTTACATCAACAATAGCTTAGAGAGTATACCTACAAAGAATACGTAGCGCTTACGCTCACAAAGGAGCCACGGGGAAAGGACAAAGGCGGATCGTATCCAACTCGGCAGATCCGCACCCCCGACATCGCGAGTTCATCGATCGAAGGTGCGGATTATCACCGAGCTACGCCAGGTTCATTCGTCTTGCAAGAATCCAAGTCGCGGTCGTGCGAGATTCAGAGATCAATCGGCGAGGCCGGGCTGTGTCGGAACGTCAGGAGAGGGCCGACTGCGGCTGAACGGGGCGCTTCCTCGCGCCCTTGACGAACAGAAAGGCCATCGCCAGTCCCAGGGTGAGCATGACCAACGCCGCGGGCTCCGGCACGGCCTGGGTCGAGATCGGGTTCACGGGTTCGTCGGGCTGCCCCTGGATCGTGATGGGGCGGGTCGGGGGCTTGTCCGTCAGGCCTGAGAGTTGCGGGGCGACGGTCGGCGGGACCTGGGCGATCGGGACTTCGAGCGTCTCGGAGTCGTGGGCCAGGTCGCCTCGGAGGAGGCGGATCAGGGCCCGACACTGGTGCAGGGCCGTGAAGAGCTGCGGATCTGCCTTGTACACGCGGGCGGCCGCGTCCAGCAGCGCCGTGTGCGGCAGGTCGCCGCCGTTCGACGACGCGAACGACTTGGCCTGCACGAGCTGTCCGACCAGCGACTTGTGGTCGAAGGCGATGAGTTCCCGGTCGCCCCGCCGGAGGTGGACCTCCCGGACGGTGAAGCTCAGGCGGGCGGCTTGTTGCTGCGGCTGATGGTGGGCCATGGATGAGTGACCAAAGGGGACTTTAGGAGGTTGAGGCGGCCTGACGAACTTTCTACGGTCGAATTCTTGTCTTCGGACGTTATGTCCAAAAAAAACATCGCCCGGATCGCCTTTAGTTTTTAGGCGGCTCTGCTCCCCCCGTGATCGCCGTCACGCAATCACTCACTCTAGTGGACCATACGCCGGCCTCGGTGCACACGGGCGTCCCGAAAGATCACCATAAACCCCGGAAAACTCGGGTCGGGTCTTGAAGGAGTGGCGGGGCCTCTTGCAAGGCGCGCGACCCCGTCAACGCACCCATCCGGACGCGATGGCTCAAACTCAGGCCTAATCATGTCGTGGTCCGAATTCTATCGGACCAGGTCGCGTCGTCAGCGCGGCGGGTCTGCGGCGTCGGCGAACTTGACAATTTTGGCGGGTATTCCGGCTGCGGTCGCCCCCTCGGGGACGTCGATCAGGACGACGGCATTGGCGCCGATCCGGGCATGATCGCCGATCGTCACACCGCCCAGGATCTTCGCCCCTGCGCCGACGTCGACATGCCCTCCCAGCGTCGGGAAGCCCGTCCTACGGCCCCCTCCGCCCAGCGTCACCTGCTGGAAGATCAGGCAGTTCGGCCCGATCACCGCCGCCGGATGGATCACGATGCCGTTTGGGTGAGGGATCAGCAGACCCCCCGAAATCCGCCCGTTCAGAGGGATCTCGGCGCCCGTGACGAAACTCCAGAATCGATAATTCCAGAGCCAGTAGACCGCAATCCAGCGGAGCGGTTTGCCCTTCACGATCCAATGATCGTGGCGGCGGATGGCCTTCATCAGCTGACGGCCGGGATCCCAGAAGGTCCGACAGCGCTCCCGAACCCAGTCGGGCGTCGTCGCGGAGATGAGATACTGCACGGAAAGCCCCGATCGAGCGTCCAATTGCTGAGCCCGCCCGACGCGGGAGAGCGGCGGAGCTGCTACCACGAACGGCCTCCCTATTTTCGAGGAGGCCGCATCACGTCAATACATGGCGCGGGCCATCAGGCTTTTGAGGCAGCGTCCCACTTCTGGAAGACGCGCTCGAGCGCGGCGATGGCCCGCTCCATCAGGTGCAGGTCTTCCGCATAGCCCGCGCCAACTTCCTGCGGCAGCCGTCTGGCCGTCATGGCGATCTGGTCGCGGCCGCCGAGCATCTGCGCGTGCAGGTAGTCCAGCGCCTCGCGATTGGCGGCGCCGGGGAGCTTCGCCGCGGCCTCGGCGATCCGCTCGTCCCAGGCTCGCAGCACGCCTTCCCAGTGCGGGCGCTCGTTGGTGTGCAACCTCCGGGGATAGCTGGGGTTGCGCCTCGGGTCGGCGGGCTGGACGGGCGCGATCTCGGTCGGCCCGGCGTTCGACAGGCTCGCGGGCAAGTTCTGCTGGGACAAGGGTCGGCTCCTCGATCGGATCGGCTCGGGACGGCTCGATGCCACGCGCCCGGTCGAGGCTCGCGCATCGCGTTGTGGGGCCCACCTCGGTTCGCTACAATTTTGCCGCAACGCCCCCCCGATCGCCAGGCCAAGACACGACATCCGCCCAATCCGATCCGACGGCGCCCAACGCCCACGCCCGGCACGAGGCCGCACGCATCCAGGACTTCGACATTCAGGGAGGAGCCTCCATGCTCGCAAGCCGCGCCGCCGGCCTCGTCGTCCTCGGCCTCTTCCTCAGCGCCCAAGCCCGCTCTGCCGACGTCCAGCCCCTGCCAGCCGTCGCCGAGGGCTGGAAGATCGAATTGATCGAGCAGGCCCCGCAGATCCTCTACCCCACCGCCGTCGTCGCGGCGCCCGACGGCACGGTCTACCTCGGGCAAGACCCGATGGACATGCCCGGCCCCCCCACACAGCCGATCGACTCGGTCGTCGCCATCAAAGGCGGTAAGGTCCGCCTCTTCGCCGACGGGCTCTGGAGCGTGATGGGCCTGGAATGGCTGGACAACACCCTTTATGTCGTCCACGCCCCGTTCCTCTCTGCGTTCAAGGACACCGACGGCGACGGCAAGGCCGACCAGCGGATCGACCTCGTCAAGGGCCTCGGGCCCCGGCTCCCGGGCTTCAGCGGGATCAACGACCACGTCGCCTCGGGGATCCGCCTGGGCATCGACGGCTACCTCTACATCGCCGTTGGCGACAAGGGGATTCCGAAGGCCACGGGAACCGACGGCGCGACCATCCAGCTCAAAGGGGGGGGCGTCGTCCGCGTCAGGCCCGATGGCACCGGTCTGGAGGTCGTTTCCACCGGCGAGCGCAACCCGCTCTCCGTGGCGCTTACCGCGACCAACGACATCTTCACGTACGGCAACGACGACGACAGCAAGAAGTGGCCCAACAGCCTGACCCACCACGTCGTCGGCGGCCACTACGGCTATCCGTATGAGTTCCTCAGCACCCCCTGGCGCAACCTCCCCATTGTCGCCGGCCAGCTCGGCGGATCGGGGGCGCAAGGCGTCTGCTACAACGAGGCCGGGCTCCCTGCTGCCTATCGGGGGAACCTCTTCTTCGCCGACTGGGGCGTGCAGACCGTCTTCCGCTACGAGATCGAGAAGACGGGCGGCACCTTTACGGTGAAGTCGAAGACCCCCCTCGTCACCAAGGGGGAGCTGGCCGATTTCCGACCCTTCTCCATGGCCGTCGCCGAGGACGGCCGGGGCTTCTACCTCGTCGACTGGGCCTACGCCGGCTGGCTCTCCGCCGACGTCAAGTCGGGCCGCCTCTACAAGCTGACCTACACCGGATCCGACGCGCCCTCCGCCGTCGCGACCCCCGCCGATGACCTCGCCGCCCTCGGCCACCCGGCGCTTTCCGTACGCCTGAAGGCCCAGGGCAAGCTTGCCGGATCGAAATCCGTCGCCCCGCTGATCAAGCTCCTCTTCTCGGATAAGCCCGCGACCGATCGCATCCACGCCCTCTGGTCCCTGGATGCGATTGGCACCCCCGACGCCCGCTCCGCTGCCCGCGCCGCCCTGGTCGACACCTCACCCGAGGTCCGCCTCCAGGCCGCTCGCAGTGCCGGCAACCGCCGCGATCGCGGGGCCGTCCCCTCGCTCATCAAGCTCCTGAAAGACCCCGACCCCGCCATTCGCGGCGAGGCCGCCATCGCCCTCGGCCGCACCGGCGATCCGGCCGCAATCCCCGCCCTCTTCGCCGCACTGTCCGAGCCCGACACCACGGCCGGCTGGTCCATCCGGGGTGCCTTGCGATCCCTGAAGACCTGGGATTCGGCCCCCTTGAAGGACGCGCTTCTCGACCCCAAACGCCGCGACCAGGCCATCCTCCTCGCCGATGAGCTCTGGACCTTGCCCGCCGTCGAGGGCCTCGCCGCGGCGCTCGTCCTCTCCAAGGACGCCCCGTTCCGCGACAAGATCGTCCGCACCCTGGCCGGCCTCTACCGGACTTATCCGGCCTGGACCGGCGCCTGGTTCGGCACAAACCCGCTGGCCGGCGAGTTTCCCGCCAAGACGGTCAACTGGGACACCCGCGCGATGACCGCCGTCATCAAGGGGCTCGCCCTGGGCATCGAGGACCCCGACCCCGCCGTCCGTCGCTCGGCCATCGCCGGGCTCGCCCTGACCGGCTCCGACGGCCTCCTCCCGCTTCGAGGCCGACTGGCCCGCGAGACCGACGACGCCAACCTCGCGGCCCTGGTCGGTGCGCTGGGCGCCCTGGCCGATCGGAGTTCGCTCCCCGTGCTGGCGAAGCTCCTCAACGACCCCCGCCGGTCCCTGCCCGTCCGGGCCTCGGCGCTCGACGCCCTGGCCTCACTCCCCGATCGCGCCGCGTCCAACGCCCGGATGACCCTGCTGTTTGATGAGGCCGCACCCGCGGTCCTGCGTGCCAAGGCCCTCGACGGCCTGGGCCGACAGGGTCTTCTGCCTGGAAATGACGTCCTCAGCTTCATCACCAGCGACGAGGTCCCGCTCCGCGCCTCGGCACTCGTCGTGCTGGCCGCCGTCCGCAAGAAGCCGCCGGGAACCTCCGAGGTCATCGTCGAGCGGCTCGCCGATCCCGACCCTCTCGTCCGCCGGGCCGCCATCGAGGCGTCCGCCCAGGCCCGCATCCGCGACGCCATCCCGGGCCTGCTCAAGCTGAGCAAGGGGCCCGAGCGTTCCGAGGCCCTGCTCGCCCTCTCCATCATGCCCGACCCCCGCGCCATCCCCCTCTTCCTCGATGCCCTGGCCGATCGCGACCCGCGCCTCAGACTCGCCGCCGAGGGAGCACTCGCCGCGGTGCGAGAGACGTCCCTCGACCAGATCGAGGCCGCCGCGCGGGGTGGGACGCTCCCCCCGACCGCCTCGCAGGCCGTCGACCGCCTGCTCCTTCGGTTCCGACCCATTGTCGACTGGCGCGTCATCGGCCCCTTCGCCCGCACCACCGCGCAGGTCTTCATCGGCGAGCCCTCCATCGACTTCGCCCACCATCACAGCGGCGTGGAAGGCCGCGACATCGCCTGGCAGGCCCGCGCCGGCGACCCCGCCACGGGCCGCGTCCTCATCGACGACTTCAAGGCGGGAGCCGGCGATAAAGGTGGCTTCGGCTACGACACCAACGGCTCGCCCGACCTCGCCTCCTTCGCCTATGCCGAGATCGAGTCAACCTCCGAACGCCCGGCCATCCTCCGCATTGGGTCCAGCGGCTCGTTGATCGTCACGCTCAACGAGCGTCCCGCCTTCAACTACAACAACTTCGCCGGCCGCCCCTATTCCCCGGGCTCCGACTCCGTCCGCGTCGACCTCAAGCGAGGCAAGAACCGCCTCCTCATGCGGACCCGCCAAGGGATCGGCCCCTGGGCCTTCAGCGTCCAGCTCTCCGACCCCTCCGACCGCCTGCTCGCCTCGGCGGGAGCCGGAACCACCCCGGCCGAGCGTCTCCGCTCCTTCGCCCTCTCCAACCCCGGCGACGCGAAGAAGGGCGAGGCCATCTTCTTCGAGCCCAAAGGGATCGGCTGCCTGAAGTGCCACGCCGCCGCTGGCAAAGGCACAGCCAACTTCGGCCCCGACCTCACCGGCCTCGCCGCCAAGTACGACAAGGCCGAGATCATCCGCTCCGTCCTCGAGCCCTCCGCCCGAATCGCCACCGGCTACCAGCCCGTCGTCCTCGCCCTCGCCGACGGCCAGGTCCTCTCCGGCCTCGTCCGCGCCGAGACCGACACCAACCTTGAAATCTCCGACGCCGAAGCCCGCATCCACACCCTCCCCAAATCCACCATCGAGGAGCGTCGAGTCGGAGACGTCTCCATCATGCCCGCCGGCCTCGCCGACACCCTCACCGCCGTCGAATTCGCCGACCTCGTCGAATACCTCCTGAGCCTCAAAGCCCCGCCCGCCGCAGCCCACTGACCGCGTGCCTCGGTCCTCCTCGCCTCAGGTCTTGCATACTCTCGAGACACGGAGGTTCCTGATGAGCGATCGTCGTCGCGGCTTCACCATGATCGAATTGCTTGTCGTCATCTCGATTGTGGCCCTTCTCATTGCACTCCTCATCCCAGCCGTGCAGTCGGCCAGGGAGTCGGCCAGGAACATGACTTGTACGAGCAACTTGAAGCAGATCGGAATCGCGCTCGCCTCCTACGAGGCGTCCTTCCGCACCCTCCCTCCCGCCAGCCTGGTGAACGGCTTCTCGATGCACTCGTCGTTGTTGAACTACATCGAGCAGGCGAATACCTTCAATTCCTTGAATTTCGCCAGGACCACCTACGATCGCTCGAATTCGACCTCCGAGAACACCAAGGTCGAGCTCTATGTCTGCCCCTCCGATGGGATGTCCTCCGCCTCCGCCGGCGGCCTGACGAACTATGTCGCGTGCGTCGGTTACGGCGCACAAACCAGGGACGATGACAACCATCGGAACAACGGGCCGTTTGCCTATATGGTCGAGGGCCCGATTTCCTTCTCGAGCGTTCGCGATGGTCTCTCGAACACAGTCGCGATGTCCGAGTGCCTGGTCTCGGCCCCTCGCGGCGAGGGTGGATCGGATCTCAAGCGAATCGTCTTCTCCACCCAAAAACTCACCGGTCTGGATGAGTTCGACGAGTTCACGGCCCGATGTCGTACCGAGACGGTTAGGGCGACCAATACGTTGAAGGGTCAATCCTGGATCGAAGGACAGCTGGCCAATACGCTCTACAATCACAATCTCGGGATCAATGAGCAAACCTGCACGAATGACGGCTATATCCAGGAAGGCGCCTGGACGGCGAGCAGCTACCATTCCGGCCGTGTGAATGCCCTATTCGTCGACGGGCACACGGCAGGTGCCAGGCAGGGCATCGCGTTGAACGTCTGGAGGGCGCTCTCGACCAGGAACGGCGGCGAAATTTTGAATTCCGGCGACTATTGATCGATCATGCCGAACTGTCCGTGCGACCCATCCTCGCGACGAGACGATGGATGGCGCCCCCAGCGGGGCGGCCTGTATGACGCATCAACCGACGCCCGAGGATCGTCGATCAACCTGACTTCAGTCGCAGATGCGGGTGTCCCATGCCAGCAGCGCGTCCGGCTTGTCGGCCGCCTTCGGATGGATTCTCCGGCGGCGCAACATCGCCGATGACCTACGGCAGAGTCAGGAGAAGTGAAGCCGGAACAGCCGGTTTGCATTCTCCCAGACCGCACTCCGGAAGATCTCGGGGGTCGCGAGTTTTTTCAGCAGGCCAAGGGTCTCGCGTGCGACGCACTTGCCGGCCAGCCTCGCTGCCTCGGGGTTGTTGTTCTGCGAGACGCCCGATCCCATGCCGTCTGCGCAACTGCAATCGCTGCCGAAGAGCAGCTTGGAGCGATGCCGCACGAGGAAGTCGGGCGTGAAATCAGGATCGCGCGAGAGTGCGTTGTTGCCGGAATTGGCCGACACGTCGGCGTAGAGGTTGGGGAAGTCGGACAGCCAGCGATCGGTCAGTCCGCCTCGCTTGATCGGCCCGGCCGGATAGCCTCGATCGGTCGGGACATCGGCGCTGATGTGGGCCCAGAAGAGGTCGCCGTGGCCGATGAACATTGTTTTCGGGTAGGCGCGGAGAATCTTGTCGAACTCGGGGTAGCCGGTGTTGTAAGGGATCTCTCCGGGGAAGTGGGGGAACGTCTGGATGTGCATCATCACCGGCGCCTTCATCTCGGCGGCGATGTCGTAGACGCGCCTCATCTCGGGCGAGTCCAGGGCCAGGTGATACTTCAACTCTCCGATGCTGACGGCCCCTCCCTTGAGCGCGTCGCGGAGGACCTTCTCCGCATCAGGCGCGGCGGGATCGGTGCTCACGGACCGCGCGAAGCGGCCCTTGCGGCGTTCCATCTCCTGCTTGGCCCTGCCCTGATCCCCGGCGCGCGTCAGGAGGACCGCGTGGGTGACGCCGCAGCCTTGCATGTGCGTGAAGCACGCGTCCGCGTCGCTCCGGAGGTGCAGGTGGGTATCGAGGACAGGGCCTCCCCAATCGGGCGCGGCCTCGGCGTGCAGGCTCGGGACGACGACGCCCGCGGCCAGCAGCGATTGCACAAACCGTCTTCGATCCATGGTTCTCCCCAATCGTGAAAAAGACCCTCAATCGGCCCGCCTCACGTCGATTCGTTCGATCCAAGGCGAACGGAGCGACGACTCACCGAGGACATCAGGGGAAAGAGAAGTCGCGGCAGAATCGCCCGATTTTGTCGCAACGTCGCCGTGGCGGTTCGATGGCAAGTCGTCTCGATCACTCGGGGCGGCGATTCAGCCCTGACTGCCGGGCGGCTTCGCGAAGAGCTGAAGATTCCCGCAATCATCGCACCGTCGAGCCGGTAGCTCCCAGCCGATCGTAAAAAATTTGCGGATGACCGAGGCGTCCTGGGGGGTGAAATTGAGGCCCTGCGCGCCGAGCATCCCCCAGGTGAAGCGCGACCCGCCGCACGTCGGGCAAGGGGAATCAGACTTCTCGTCCGACGTCATGGTCTGCACTCCGCATCCGATTGATCGGGGGATTTCGCCTGAATTTCGCGGCCAAGGGAATCTCCGCCAGGGCATTCGTCAACGAATCTCCGACATTGGAACGTGATCGTTGATCGACCCCACGTCGCAAAGCCGACCTCGGAGCCCTGCGCCTCGGGCCGCTGGCAATACCGGCAAACCACCTGGCCCGACGGGGAGGGGGGCTGCGAGGATGTTGTCGGGCGACGGCCAGAAGGGTCACGAAGCAGGATCTCTCGATCCGGGAGGAGAACCACCATGCCGCACATGGAACCACTCGACAACCCGACCCAGGCCGAATTCGAGGCCATCCTCGCGCCGCTCGACTCATTCAGCAGGGCGTCGGGCTTCGTCTGGAAGCCTGAGGGTTTGATTTTGGTGCTTCGCGACGACGCGGGGCAAATCGTCGGCGGGGCGATGGGGGAGACGAACTGGGGTTGGCTTCATGTGCGAATTCTGGCCGTCGCGGAAGAGTTGCGAGGGCAGGGGTGGGGAAGCCAACTGATGCTCGAGATGGAGCGACGGGCCGTGTCGCGGGGCTGTCATCACGCCTGGGTTGATACGTTCAGTTTCCAGGCTCGGCCGTTCTATGAGGGGCTCGGATACAAGGTGTTTGGGACCTTGCCGGACTACCCGATCGGGGAGTCTCGATTCTTCCTGTCGAAGACACTCTCAGTCGCCGACGATTCGAGTGACTTTATTGGCAAAGAGAAGCGATCTTGATAGTCGAGACCATCGTCGAGTGTCTGGTTACCGGAGCTTAGGGAGTTCATGGCGAGACCAGAGCTCGATTCGATCGCTCGTAGCCACGACGAGGCTCAGGCCCGTCTCCGAGAAGCCGAAGGCACGTAGCCCGAGGTCCTCAGCAATCCTCATGCATCCCTTGGTGTGTCCCTCATACATGACCGCCGATCCGGGGGGATCGAGAACAATTGACTCCAAGGGCCAATCCGGCGCGATCCGGGTGACCCCCCAACCGTCGTCGGTGCAGCCCGACAAGCCTCCCCCATGCAGCCCCGCCAAGCGGATTAATTGATCGTTGAGGGGACCGATCCCCGAGGCGGTGAGCCTGACCTCGTCGTACCAGCCGTCGTCCGGCGGGGTCGGATCGTGTGCGATGCGTTCTCCGGTTCTGCCCTCGAACAGGCCCCTGCCTTGTGACGACACCACCAACAGCAGATCCGACCGACTGGCGAAGCCCACCTCGGTCAGACCGCCGACGGCATGGGCGGTCACTTGCCGCCATGGCGCCGGGGCCTGACCAAACGGGACACGCCGTAAACGGGCTAGCAATTCCTCTGGGAAGCTCATCTGACGGCTCCGGCTGACGGCCGCACGAGGTCGTGCCCCAATTTGGACCCGAGCCGTTAAACATCGGCGTACAGCTCATGGAGCTGACAGGCTTTGACACCGGTTCAGTTTGTCAACTTCTTCCTCGGTGCCCAGTTCGATATCCGTCACGAGAACTTTACGCGACGAGCCGCGTCAACTGCGACACCATAGCGACCAGTGAACTGGTCATCATGGAGATTGTTGGATCTGGCGGACGTGGTCTATCGGGCATGTTTCGCGATCATTTGGAAAATTTCCAAGAAAGTAGGGAGGGCACGGCCGTTTTTTCAGATTGTTCTTGATAGGGGCCTCGATTGCGCGACGTCGCGCAGGAGGGGCCATCGCCATGCCGGCGACATCTTGAACCGACCGACTTTGAGAGGCGCGACGACGCACCATGGATACTCCGACCACGAGCCAGAAGCGGATTGACGCCAACCGCCGCAATGCGATGCGCAGCACCGGGCCCCGGACGGTCGAGGGGAAGGAGAAGTCTCGGCGGAATAGCCTGGTTCATGGGCTGGCGGGGGCGGGGGTTGTGCTGCCTCAGGACCAGGAGCAGGCAGTTCGGGAGCGGGCCGAGCAGTGGAATTCGTCGCTGCGGCCGATGAACGCGTTCGAGATGAGCCTGGTCGAGACGATCGCCGTCGAATCGCTGCGCATCGAGCGTTGCCGTGTTGAAGAGCGGCTCGCTCGCGACAATCGAGGCCGCCGCGCCGTCAGTTGCTGGGGCGATGAGCGGAAGGCCGAGACGGCCAGGATTGCTCGTGGTCTGGAACGCCGGCCGGCGGAGGTTGCGGCCAGGCTCAGCATCAACGCACCAGGCTGTGACTGGATGATCGACCGCTGGCGGGCTCTGGGCCATGCCCTGGATAAGAATGGGACGTGGACCGATGAACAAGTGACGCTCGCGCTGGACCTGCTCGGCGTCGATCACACGCTGCGTGAATTGCACACGCCGCTCGATCCCGCCGATGATTCCAGCACGCTCGACCATCGCCAGGAGTTGATCGACGACCAGCTCGAACGGCTGCTCGACCGCAAGGATTCGAGCCTCGACGACATCGAGGAGGACGAGCGCCAGGCGACGATCCTGGGATTCTCGACGGGCGACGACCGCGTTCTCGTCCTGCTGCGTCGCTACGAGACCGCCAGCTTCCGCCGCATGAAGTGGGCGCTCGACCTGATGCACAAGGGGCGATCCCGGCCCAACAATCCCGTCCCCGACCCCAAGTGGGACGACAACGCCCCCGCCTCGCGGAGCCCATACCCGACCCGCGAGGAGATCGAGAAATACCAGCTCCGCAAGGAACAGGCCGAGGCAGAACGAAGCCAGCCCGCCCACGCATCGGCCCGGGTGAAGGTCATCCCGACCCACCCGCGACTCGCCGACCTTTTGCAGAACGAACCCAACGCGAAGGTCGCCAGGGCTGTACCCTCGACGCCCAGGTCGCGGGTCGAGGCCCGGCAGATTGCCAATCGCAACGCCCGATTGCTCCGCGAGCTAAGCCAGACGCGTCGGAATCGTCCGTCGCAAGCTGTCGCCGTATGATCCGGCCTGATCGGTAAGCCACCGGCCGCAAGCCCGCGCGCATTGCGCGTGGAGCCGGCCTCTTCATGTCATGTCAGCCGGTCGGGGACCGCTCCGGTTCCCTTGACGGTCGGCGGGCGGACCTCCAGGTCGTCCGATCGAGGTTGCTTCTGCCGTTAGCCAATCTGTTGATGCGTTACGGTCGTCCGTATTCGTTCACGATCTTTGACAATTCGGGGATGGTGCGTGCCGCTCGGGCTCAGGTTCCGCCTCGGGCCTTCCAGAGGGCGACGAACCGGCGGTAGTCGTCGGGGGTGTCGATGCCGACGCTCGGCTCGTCGACGATGCCGACGGCGATGGGGTGGCCGGCTTCCAGGACTCGGAGCTGCTCCAGCTTCTCGGCCGACTCCAGGGGGGATTGTGGCAGTTTGGCCAGACCGAGTAGGAAGTCGCGCCGGTAGGCGTAAAGGCCCAGGTGCAGGTGGCCGTAGGGAGGCTTATCGGGCAGGCCGTCGCGGTGGTGCGGGATCGGGCTGCGTGAGAAGTAGAGGGCCCGGCCGTTGGCGGCGCAGACCACCTTCACGCACGAGGGGTCGCGGTAGATCGTCTCGCTGTGGATGGGCGTGGCCAGAGTCGCCATGGGCGCGTCCGGGTCGTTCTCCAGGAGGTTGACGACCAGGTCGAGGGCTTCACCCGTGATGTCGGGCTCGTCGCCCTGGAGGTTGACGACGATGCCGGCATCGGGGATCGCCGCGATGACTTCGGCCACGCGGTCGGTGCCGGTGGCGTGGTCGGAGCGGGTCATGACGACCTCGCCGCCGAAGGCCAGGACGGCGTCGAAGATGCGCTGATCGTCGGTGGCGACGATGATCCGATCCAGGCGGGTCGCACGCCTTGCAGCGTCGATGACGTGCTGGATCAAGGGCCGGCCTGTGTCGCTCAGCAGGGGTTTGCCGGGGAGTCGGGTTGAAGCGAAACGGGCTGGGACCACGGCCACAATCTGCATGGTTGGAGCGAGAGTGCCCGCCTCCCTGATCCGATACATGGGTCATCAGCCGGATCGGCTCGCGGCGAGTTCGTCGCGGGTCGTCGGGGTTGCCCAATGTAGCCGGGCCGCGTCGGATTGCACCAGATGCAAGCCAAGGCGCGGCCCGGTCGGGCTCGGGTCAGGATGACCTGAGCCTGTCGAATGGGGATGGGCATTGAGGCCCGTCTCCGCTGGCAGGATGCCGAAACCGACCGGGACGATGGGTCGCCGACGAGGGGGGAAGGATCTCCCCGGGAATCGACGGCGCACCGACGACCCGGCCGGTCGCCGATGGGTCGAGCCCGTCGGCGCCGAGACCCCGCGCCGTCACCCCAGGCCGAAGTTGGCCCGGGCGAGTGGTGCGGCGGGACTGGCGCCATCGGGCCTGGATTCATCTCACCACCTGCTAGCGCTCTGATCGGTCCGGGGCTCCATGGCGGGGACCCGGCTGCCGCGACCCCGACGGGGACCTCCCCCTGGGGCCGCGCCATGGAAGGGGGGCGTTCACATCCGACTCGCGGGGCGGCCAAGCCGATGGTGTGGCGGTCGCCTGGGGAGGTCTACGTACGATGAGGCGAATGCATGACAGAGCTCGCTCCAACAGGCTCGACCGACGTCCGAACCTTGAGGCGCTCGAAGACCGACGCCTGATGGCCTCGGACCTCGTCGCCGGGCCGATCGCGGAGCCCGCTGCATCCAGCACCACGGCTGCGTCCGGCGCCCTCGCCGACTTCGACTCGATCACCGGTGCCTCGGCGACCCGCTCGGCCTACCAGGTCGACGGCTCCGGCTCCTCGGTGGCCGTGATCGACACCGGCATCAACTACAACCACGAGGCCCTCGGCTCGGGCTTCGGCGCCGGCCACAAGGTCGTCGCGGGCTACGACTTCGCCGACAAGGACTCCGACCCCGACGCCACCACCTGGCAGCACGGGACCGCCGTCGCCGGCTTGATCGCCTCCAGCGATCCCGCCCACCTGGGGGTCGCCCCCGGCGCCGACCTGGTCGCCCTCCGCGTCTTCGGCAACGACAATCAGGGGAGCTTCGATCGCGTCGCCGACGCCATGCAGTGGGTCATCGACAATCACGACACATACGGAATCACCGTAGTCAACCTGTCTATTTCCGATAATAATAATTATACCAACAACTGGTTCGCCAAAGACGGCGGCATCGGCCAGCGCATGACCGAGCTGATCCACAGCCTTGCCGCCCTGAATATCCCGGTCGTCACGGCCACCGGCAACAGCTTCAGCGGGACCGCCGGGGAGGGCTTCACGGCCATCCTGGGCGAGACCATCAGCGTCACCGCCACCGACAGCACCGACCACTTCGTCGCCAACGCCCAGCGCATGGGCGGCGCCAACGCCACCGACCTGGCCGCCCCCGGCCAGGGCCTGACCTCGACGATCCAGGGGAACCAGTTCACCACGGTGGACGGCACCAGCTTCGCGGCCCCGCTGGTCTCCGGCGCCGTCGTCCTTCTCCAGCAGATCTACAAGTCTCGCTTCGGCGTCCTGCCCAAGCTGGCCGACGTGGAGAGCTGGCTGAAGCAGGGCTCCGACCCGATCAACGACCCCATCACCGGGGCCACGATCGGCCGCCTGGATATTCCCAAGGCCGCCGCCCTGATCCCCGGGGCACCCAAGGCGACCCCCGCCCCGGCCCCCGTGACGGTCGCCCCCGCGCCCGTCGCCCCGACAACCCCCGCCGCGCCGGCCACCCCGGCGAAGCCGACGGCGCCGGCCGCACCCGCGAAGCCGACCACGCCGGTCCAGGCCACCACCCCCCCGGCCCAGACCAAGCCGGTCGACGTCGCCCCCCCGGCCCAGTCCAAGCCCGCCGTGACCAAGCCCGCCGACACCGCGACCGCCCCGGTCCAGGTGACGACGCCCCCCGCCAAGGCCCCCGTCCAGACGACCCCGGTCCAGGCGACGAAGCCGACGACCCAGGTCTCGACCGGGACCGACAACGCGGCCAAGGGCAGCGTCCTGGGCAATGCAAGCCAGGGAGACATCAAGAAGGGCTCGACCGACTCGATCTGGTCGGGCCTCTTCGGCCAGCTCTCGGGCAAGTGGTCCGACGTGAAGGTCTGGAAGTCATCGGCAAGCACGACCGAAGGCAAGCAAGCCGTCCCCGCTTCGTCGGAGACCGGCGACGCCGAGCCCGAGGGAGTCATCCAGAAGGTGACGATCGCCCAGAAAGGCCAGGCCGGGGCGGTTGCCCTGGGCGTAGCGAAGTCCCAGCGGGTCGCGATGAACCGGGCCTGGAGCGCCGGGTTTGTGAAGGGCGCCCGCCGCCGATAAGATGAGCCTCGGCCCGCCCCTTCACCGGGGCGGGCCGGGAAGAGCCTGACCGCAACACCCTTTGAACTCACGATCCCGCCGGGGCGGCCCGCAAGCCGACCCGACGGGGTTTCACCTCGCGCGGAGCAACTCGCTTGGCCTCTCCAGCACGAACCGCCCTCATCACCGGAGCGGGCAGCGGCATCGGCCGCGCGGTCGCCACGACCCTGTCGGCCATGGGCCTGCGCGTCGCCCTGATCGGCCGCGACGCCGCCAAGCTCGAAGCCACCCGCGCCGGCCTCGGGGCCGCGGCCGCGACGACCCTGGTCCTTCCCTGCGACGTCGCCGACCGCGCCGGGGTGAATGCCGCCGTGGCCCGGACGATCGACGAGTTCGGCTCGCTCGACGTCCTCGTCTGTAATGCGGGCACCAACACCCGCGACCGTCGGCTGGACGTGCTCGATCCGGCCGAGTGGGACCGGCTCATCGCCACCAACCTGACCGGCGCCTTCAACCTCGTCCACGCGGCGCTGCCGACCATGCGCGCGGCCGGCGCCGGCCTGATCGTCCAGGTCGCCTCCATCGCCGGCAAGCGGGCCAGCGTGCTCGGCGGCTCGGCCTACTCGGCTTCGAAGTTTGGCCAGGCGGCGCTCGGCCTCTGCCTGGCCCGCGAGGAAGGCCCCAACGGCATTCGCTCCTCGGTCATCTACCCCGGCGAGGTCAACACCCCGATCCTCGACGCTCGCCCCGTGAAGGTCGAAGACGCCCGCAAGGCCGAGATCCTCCAGGGCGAGGACGTCGCCGCCGCCGTCAAGTTCCTCGTCGAGCTGCACCCTCGGGCCCACATCCCCGAGCTGGTCATCAAGCCGACCGTCGACGACTGGGCCTGAACGGACGAGGGGCGGGGCCACCCGATGATGGCCCCGCCCCAGGAGTCAGATTGAGATCAGAGACGAGTGCTCAACCGTTCATCTGGCCGGCCTCGACTTCGCCGGTGGCGAACTGGTTGAACTCGACGTATTGCAGATGCCTGTAGAGCTGGCTGGCCTCGTGCATGTCCCGAGGGTTGCCGGAGGCCTCGACCCGGCCATTGTGCATGATGATCACATTGTCGGCCGACCGGATCGTCGACAGCCGGTGCGGCAGGATGACCAGAGTCCGCCCGGGCGCGATCCGGTTCATGGTGTCGTCGATCATCGCCTTGACGTCGTCTTCCAGGGTCTCGGCAGGCTCCTCGATCAGGACGATCGAGGGGTCGTGCAGATAAGCCCTCGCCAGCGCGATCCGGTATCGCTCGTCGGTCGAGAGCGGGTGCCCTAGCGGCCCGATGACCGTGTCATACCCCTGCGGAAGGTCCTGGATAAACTGATGGGCATGGGCCATCTTGGCGGCATCGATGATCTTCGGCATCCCGTAGCTGGAGTCGCCCAGGCCGATGTTGGCCGCGACGGTGTCGCTGAAGCTGAGGTCGGCCTGGAGCACCGTGGCCACCTGGGCCCGGACCGACTCCAGGGTCAGGTCGCGGAGGTCCAGCCCGTCCAGCCTGACACGGCCCACGACGGGGTCGATCAGCCGGGGGATCAGGCAGAGCAGGGCCTGCTTGGCATCCTCGTCCAGGCCCATGATCACGGTGCGGGCCCCGGCGGGGATGTCGGCGGAGAACCCCTCCAGCAAGGTCCGGCCGCTGGCCCCCTTCAGGGTCACGTTCTCGAAGGTGATCTTCCCCTTCAAGGGAGGCAGGAAGTGGGCTCCGACGGCCTGCTGAAGCTCGGGCTTGCGGGTCATGAACTCCTGGATCGCGCCGGCCGATCGCTCGGCCCTGCGGATGGCCTTACGGGCCTGGATCCAGTTCCAGGTCGGCACGCCCAGGCCCAGCAGGGCACCGGCCAGGGTCAGCTCGGCCGCCGGGGTTTCCCGGTTATTGATGACGTTGGAGCCCAGAAGCCCGACGGCCAGGGCGATGCCGATTCCCGCCAGCAGGCCCGAGGACGGGGTGACGGCCCCTTCGCCTCGGAGCCGGACGACGTCGGCCCGGCGCTGGTGCTCCAGGTGCTCGTCGAACCGTTCCTTGTCGATCCCCTCGATGCCGTAGACCCTCACGGTCCGCAGCCGGCCGAGGTCGTCATGCAGCAAGGTCATCTGCACGGCCGAGTCGCGGAAGGCGGCCTGAGACGCCAGCCTGGCCGACCTCGCCAGGGCGCCGTAGGCCAGCCAGATCAGGGCCCAGAGCGAGGCCAGGAACACGGTGGTGACCGGCGAGATGACGAGGGCCAGGACGAGCAGCCCTGTTGCGACGAGCGGGGACCTGATCCCATGGTTCAGCTCGGCGAACACGCCGTCGCGGACGTCGTTGACCTCGCGAGTGAACAGGTTCACGACCGTGCCGATCCCCTCGGCCGGCAGCGACGACTGGCCGAGCCGGTACATCTGGCGGTGGATCTGCCGCCTGAGGTTGGCCGCCACACGGCTGCTGGCCTCCGCCGCCGCGGTCCTGCGCCAGGAGGCCAGTGCCGAGATCAGGAGACCCAGCGATAGCCCGACCGCCAGAAGCGTCGAGAGGGCCCCCGCGTCGTTGCGAAGGGGGCGGATCCGTCCGGTCAGGGCGAAGACGATCCTCGACCCCAGACGGTGCAGGGGGTTGCCGCTGTTCATGTTGTCGGTGGCCAGGGGCAGCAGTCCGGTGTCGTCCATCAGGACGAGCCCGCCATCCTGCCCGGTGGACCGTCCCGACACCCAGCCAGGGAGCCTCGGGACGTCGGCGGGAGCGACTCGGGCCTCGCCCCGGCCGATGAGCAGCGAGACCAGCAGGGCCGCCACCACGGCCAGCGCCAGGACGAGCAGCGGTTGGACGACGGACAGGATTCTGGCCGTCGTCGCAAACCTGGAGGAGTCGGACTTCTGATCGCGAGCGCGATGATACGCCGCCGTGGACATGCAAAGGACCCCGCGGGCCGGTGGACGGTGCCCGACGACGGACGGCCCGCCCCACCGGCGAGGGCAGCGTCATCAGGCCAGGTCGCGATCCTCGAAGAGCAGGAACGCGAACAGTAAGGCTGCTCCACTGTACATGACGCAATATCCCAATGCAGGCAAAACATATCCGACCCAGGGGATCTGCGCCCCGGTCGAGATCGCCGGACCTGCATTGAAGAACTCGAGCGACGGCAGAGCCCAGTCGAACAGACGGGCCATGAACTTGATCAGCTCGTTGGTGTTGCCGCCGCCGGTGGCCTCGACCAGGACCGGCGTGAGGTGGCCCAGGAAGAACAGGGCGATGCAGACGACCAGGTTCACCAGCATCGGCAGCCGGGTGGAGATGGCCACGCTCACGGCCGTCAGGACGGTGACCTCGAAGAAGCCGAGCACCAGCCCGGGGAGGACCTGCTTGACCTGGGCAAGCTGCTTCGCCACGTCGGCCGCGCCACCGGCCGACTCGCGGAGGTCGTACGGATACTTGTAGTAGACCCCGACCATGAACAGGCTACCTAGCAGCACGTACAGGGCCAGCACGCCCAGCTCAATGCCGAAGAACTTGCCGAGGATGAACTGGCGGCGGGTGATCGGCTTGGACAGCAGCGTGATGGCCGTCTTGCCGTCGATCTCCTCGGCCACCGTCGAGCTCGACGTCAGCAAGGCCAGGAGCAGGGCAGCGAACGAGATCGTCGTCAGCCCCGTGTCCTTGTACATCTTGATGTCTTCGCCGAACGTGAAGTACGACACGAAGATGGTGATCACCAGCATGAACCCGGCGAAGGCCGCCAGGACGAAGAAGGCCGGCTGGCGGATCGCTTCCTTGGCCGTGGCAAGCGCGATGGTGAGGGCTTTCATGGACGAATCGCTCTGAGGATGAAGGAGAGTCCGCCGCCGGGGCCCGACGCACTGCCGCCCCGGCAAGTTGGCTCAGTATTCGATCGTGAAGCCGTCGTAAATCGGTTTCTCGGGGTGCTCGGTCGTCTGGCTGATGTCGCGGATGTGGCGCCCGAGTTCGCGGTCCAGGGCCGCGAGGAACGGCTGGATCTCCCCGAGTTCTCCCTCGACCACAAGCTCGACCCGGCCGTCATCCAGGTTGCGTACGAAGCCGCTCAAAGCATAGCCGGCCGCAATCCGCTCGGTCCGGGCCCGGAAGCCAACCCCTTGAACTCGCCCTTGATAATAAAGATGCCGACGCTCAATGGCCATGACGCCACTACGTCTCCTGGGGAAAAAAGTTCGAACGATTCCATAAAATCTCGGCCCGTCAACGGCCGCGACCACATCCACCGGGCGGGAGGATGTGGTCGCGGAGAGGCTCGAAAGATCGGCCCAACGGAACTCAGAGCCCGTTCAGCTCGACATGCTCGACCGTGCCGCCGGAGGCCTGGATCGTGGCGGTCCCGGTGCGGCCAGCACCGACGCCGACGCCGCCGAAGTGCACCGTCGGGCTGCCCGACGAGCCGGTCGGCTTGACGTCGAGGCTGGCGATGGTGAACGGCAGGCGGTTCTCGATGCGGAGCACCGTGCCCCCCTCAATCTTCTTGGTCGGCTTGGCCGAGACGAACCCGGCGGCCACCGCGTGGTCGATCGCACCGGCCAGCGTCGCACCGTCGAGGCCCGAAGGTGCCGACAGCTCGGAGAACGAGACCGTGCCCAGCGACGAGGCGTTGCCCTGTCCAAGGACGGCGTGCACGGCGACCTTGCCGCGGGTCTGGCCCTTGGCGGTCGCTGAGAGCTGGACGGTCAGGTAGATGGCCGACGACGAGGCGGGCACCGTCGATTCTTCGGTCAGGACCCGGGCGGGGAGCCCGAAGATGCGCTGGCCGTCGAGCTGCTCTTCGAGCCGCTTGGCGTCCTTAGCAACAGCCCCTTCGCCACGGACCCGGACGAACAGGCGACCTTCGGTCAGGTAGGCCGGGTCGATCAGGTCGCGGTCCGAGGCGGCGTCGACGGCCTCGACGAAGCGGGAGGCCAGGGCGACCTCCTGACGGTTGATCAGCTTGCCCCCCTTCTCGGCCATCGAGTCGAAGGAGAGGTCATTGCAGACGTTCCACATGACGGCCTGGGCGACGCCGAAGCTCGACCCGTAGGTGGCCAGGCTGCGGAGGGCCTTGCGGGTGCGGGGGTCGTTGGAGTAGTCGTCGACATCCATCAGCTGGAGCCGGTCCTTGGCCTTGGGGGTGGCAAGGCCGAAGTTCAGGCAGACGGCCGGCAGCGAGACGTCGACCGACTGGCCGGAGGGCACCACGATCGTCCCGGCCGCGCTGGTCTTGGGCTCAGCGGCCACGCTGCGGAAGCCGACGCCCTCATCCGTGCCGCGGAACTGGCCAAAGGCGCCCGCGACGCCGTTCGCCGGGCCGAGGCCCATGCTCTGGTTGCCGCCGCCGCCGCCGGGCATGCCGCCCTGACCGGTCGAGGAGGCCGCGACCAGGCCGGGGGGGAGGACGACGTTGAGCCGGCGCGTGCCGAGATTCTTGACCGAGAGCTTGACCTGGCCTTCGCCCTGGCCTCGCACTTCGACCTGAAGCTCGCCCGACTTACGCGCCTTGAGGATGTCAACCGACTCGGACAGCGAGGCGGCGCTCGGCACGGGCCCGGCCGGCTCGTCGCCGAAGGCTCCGCTGGCGGTCAGGAAAAGGAGGCCCGCGGCCGAGCAGGCCCGGACCGGGCTCAGGCTTCGCCAATGCATCGCGCTGGACCTCTCTGGAAAGGGCCGCCCCGGTCGCGTCTGGACCCGGGACAGGCCGCGTCGGCCCTTAGAAATCGCGGAAGAAAGCCCGCCGACGCGGCGGACTCACGTCGATCGTCGGATCGAAGTCGCCCTGACCGGATATGGAGAGCTGCATCACAGCGCCCGCGACATATCCTCTGGACGCCTGAGGCGCCCGGACTATTCGACCGTGTCTTCCCTACTCTTCGGCAATCCCCGGCGTCCAACATCGGTGAATTCTCGCGTCAATGACCGTCGGCCGTCGGGTCCTATCGATTAAGACGACGTCGAGTCACTTGTCCGATGTCGGGCCGAGCACATTCAAGGGGATCTCGCGCACGACCCGCACCACCGGCCTGGATGACCCCTGGATGTCCGACGCGTCAAGTGTCAGGGTCGCCGTGGCCACGCGTCGGAGGGTCGTCCGGGGATCTGGATGTGCCGTGGCCACGATCCGGACGTCCGACCATCCAGGCCTTGCGTCGTTGGCGACTTTGAGCACGATCGATCCGCCGACCGGTATGGCCGCCGTCGCCATCGGCCCCCTAGTCTTCAAGGGGCGGGGAAGGTCGACCCTGGACGGCGCCGCGGTCACTCCCGGCGGCAGCCCTTCCGCGCGGACCTCGACGGGCCCCGGGCGGCCCCGCGCGACGACCAGGAAGTTCAGGGGCGTTTGCGAGCCGGGCCTCAGGTTGAAGACGCCGAAGGCCCCGGGGCGGTGCGGGACGTTGGCCGCCTTCGCCGGGTCTGCGGCCCTGCCGTTGCCGGTCCTGCCGATGAGCAGCGTCACCTCGAAGTCGGGCCGGTCGTCCTCGACGGAGAGTCGGTAGGCGTACTCGGGGCCGCCGTCGCCGTACCGGTCGGCCACCTCGATGATGTAGTCGCCGTCGGCATCGGCCTCGAAGGCAAGGCGGCTGTCGGTGTCCCCCGTGCCGATGCCGAAGAAGGCCCCGCCTCGATTCTGGCTCCCGGGCCCTGCATCGTCATTCTCGGCGACGACCGTACCCTTGGGGCCTCGAACGAACAGGACCGAGTCGAGCCAAGAGCCGAGATCGTCGGCCCGCAGACTCACCCGCGCACGGGCTCCCTTGAGCATCGAGAGCGAATAGCGATCGACCTCCCCGGCGCGACCGATTCGACCATTGGCCGTGGTGCCTGGCACGAGCGGGACGGGGGGACTCTTGCCGTCCAGGCCGGTCGGCTCGACGATCTCGGGGCCGTCTCCGACGACCAGCCTGCGCGGGATCGTGGTCGTCCCGCCGGGCACCTCGATTGACCCCGGATCGACCAGTGCGCCGGGGTCGTCGGGCAGGTCGACGGTCGCGGTTGCGGGCTCGCTCAGGCTTCCTCCCGAGACCTCGACGATGAGTGGCTTGCCGCCTGGGCCGCCCAGCGGGAAGGCCGCGGTGGAGAACGGGGCCCTCGTGATTCGGAGCCGATAGGCGACGCCGTCTCCACCCCCATAGGTGTTGTCGCGGAGCTGGACGAAGTAAGGTCGGTCGTCGGGGAACACGAAGGAGAGTCGACAATCGCGATCGCCGCCTCGCCCTTCACGGGCCTGCGCGACGGCCACGCCGCCGGGGCCGAGCAGGGTGAGCAAGGGGGTGATTGGCGAGCCCACGCGCTGCGCCTGAACCTCGAACGTGAGCCGGGTGCCGGCGGTTGCCCTGACCCGGAAATGGTCGACGTCCCTGGCCCGGATCGTCCCCGTTGCGACACTCTCCGGGTCGATGGGCGTCGCTCCTTCGATCGAGTCATTGGGCTCAACCTCGGCCACCTGCGGCAGAGTGTCGACCACGATGGGCAGGAGGTTCGACAGCCCCTCGGGGCCGAGAATCCTGACGTCGCGCACACCGAGCTTCGCACCTACCGCCACCCTGATCGAGGCCTTCAGCGTCCCCTCGCCGGCCGGCTCGATCGAGGTGACCTCGATGCCTTCGCCGGAGATGATGAGCCTCGCGTCTTCGGCCTTGGGCAGCCCACGGCCCGAGAGGATCCAGTCCAACGTGGCGCCTCGTGTGGCGCCCGGCGGGAGGATCGTGGTCAGCACCGGGGCGATCCCGACGGGGGCCTGCGCACGGGCGACCGCGATGAGGGAGGCGGCCGCGAGGATCGTCCCGAATGAGGCTCGCCGCATCGGTTCAAGGCCCCGCGGTGTGGGTGATCGGGCATGGCCGGAGAGACGTTCTCCGCTCCCGCCCGCTCCTCCAGGCTAACCGGTTCCGGACCGGCTGCAATGCGCGAGGTGCGGTCGTGGCGTGTGCAAGGGGGGGCCGATATGCTTGTGCCGAACCGATCAACGAGGCCCGGCACCGACGGACCTCACCCCTTTGCCTGGCGAGAGACGATGTCATGGCCGAGCCGCTCAATCGCAGGACCTTCCTCACCTTGAACGCCGCGGCAGGCCTGGGAGCCTCCGCCTCGTTTGGCGCCTCGCGGCCCAAGCCTCCGGGCCAGCGACGGCCGATCGTCGTCAGCAGCGGCAATGGCCTGAGGGCCGTCGAGAAGGCGATGGAGCAGATCCGCGCCGGGGCCGACCCGCTCGACGCCGCGATCGCCGGGGTCGCCATCGTCGAGGCCGACCCCGAGGACCACACCGTCGGCTACGGCGGCATTCCCAACGAAGACGGCGTCGTCGAGCTGGACGCCGCGGTGATGCACGGGCCGACTCATTCGGCCGGCGCGGTGGCCTCGCTCCGCAACATCAAGCACCCCGCCGCGGTGGCCCGCCTGGTGATGAAGCGCACCGACCATTGCCTGCTCGTGGGCGAGGGCGCGCTCCGGTTCGCCAAGGCGCACGGGTTCCCCGAGGAGGACCTGCTGACCGACGACGCCCGCAAGATCTGGCTCTACTGGAAGGAGACCAACGGCAAGGACGACGACCGATTCCCCCCGCCCGACGACGAGCTGGACGACGCGGTGCGCACCGAGTTCGGCATCCGCAAGCCGGGCACGATCCACTGCTCGGCGCTCGACACGCACGGCAACCTCGGCTGCGTGACGACCACGTCGGGCCTCTACTTCAAGATCCCCGGACGGGTGGGCGACTCGCCGATTCTGGGCGCGGGGCTCTACCTCGACAACGAGGTGGGCTCGGCCGGCTCGACCGGTCGGGGCGAGGCCAACCTCCTGAACCTGTCGAGCCACACCATCGTCGAATCCTTGCGCGCCGGGCGGGCGCCCCAGGACGCGGTTCTCGATGCCTGCAAGCGGGTGGTGGCGACGAACAAGCTCGATCGGCTGCGAGACAAGAAGGGCCGGCCCAACTTCCAGGTGAAGTTCTACTGCGTCACCAAGGACGGCAAGTACGCCGGCGCCAGCCTCTGGGCGGGCGAGAAGATGGCGCTCCATGACGGCGACTCCGCCCGCCTCGTCGAGTGCACCCCGTTGTACGACGAACTGCCTCCGGCCTGACCTCGGGATCCTGTCGAGGCCTCAACGAAAGAACGCCGCGTCTCTCGCCCGGCCCATCGCCCGACCCGCCCGCGAGGGCTGCCGGAGATGAGCTTGAACGGGTGACGCGGCGTCTTCGGCTGGCGGGCCCGGGGGTGGGCGGCGTGCCTTGCGGCCCCCCGGGCGAAGCGTGTTGGGAAGGTCTCGCGTGCGGAGCGAACCTCCGCGGACCCGTCCCCGTGGGTTGCCCCCGGGTCCGAGCCGACCGTGCGAGACGGACGCTCCCTCGGCGGGCGGACATTGGGGCAGAAGGTCGAGAACAGTCCAGGCCGGTCAGGCCGTGGGCTGCGTCTCGAGGTGCTTCTCGCCCTGCTTGGAGATCAGGTACTTGAAGCCGCCTGAGGTCTTGTCCTTGCCGCCCTTCTTGATGAGCTTGCGATTGAGCAGAGCCTCGAGGGTCTTCTGCTCGACCTTCTTCGAGGCGAGGTAACCCTCCTCGGCCGTGTCCTTGATCTTCTTGAGGAACTCGGTCTGAGTGGCCGACAATTTGATCGGGGCCGGGGCCGGCTTCTTGGGAGCCTTGGCCGCGGCGGGGGCCTTGGCCGCGACGGGGGCCGGGGCGGCCGCCTTCTTCGGGGCGGCCTTCGGGGCCGCAACCGGGGCGGCCGGGGCCTCGGATTTCTTGGCGGCGGCCTTCTTGGGCGCCGACTGCTTGGTGGCCTTGGAGGTGCTGGCCGCGACTTCGGACTTGCTCGCCTCGCGCTTCTTCACCGCCATCGTATCTTCCTTCAACTGAGTGTGGAACTGCGACGAGGCCGGGTCCCAACTCCACCGCCTCGCCGCTCATTTCTTAGCGAAATATATCACGCTCGGGAAGACGAAGATGGGACACCCGCGACCCGTTTCGGTCGATTTCCGGGAGGTTTTTGCCAAACGAATCGATCGGAGCCAAAGTGGGAGTGCGATTCTCATGATCCAAATAAGGATGTGATCAAAATTATACATTCGATATGGGACGCCGCGGACCTTTGAAAATCCGCGGTTTTTGCGGGTTCGAGGCCAGGGTCTCCGTTCGAGGCTCGTCGCAACCCTTCGAAGAATACAAGTTCGTCGCGGCCAGACGCGCGCGGGATCGGGTCCGAAAAAAAATCTCGGAATGGAGAGGATTTTCGATGTCAGCCACGCGATGTCAGCCCCGCTCGGGCCACCCTTCGTTTCGATCATGACGGACGCGACGGACGTGCGGGTTCCAACTCACTGCCCCGACTGACTGCGAGAAGGACCTCCGAGAGAGATCCCGGGAGGGTCCTTCGAGGAGTCTTCGCGTCGACGACCGAGGGCTCTCTCGGCTCCTCTCAGAGCTCTCCAGAAGAGGGGCGAACGAGGTCCATCGAACGACCGAAGCGGGCTGGGCTCAGGTGGTCTGGCGCCTGGCCGGGGCGGCCTGAGTGAGGTCATCGGAGGAGCGACATGGGGCGAGTCTGGCGGTCGCGGTGAGCTTGCGGCTCTTGGTGATTGCAGCGTCTCTCTCGGGCGAAGCGAATGCTCCCTGCGGAGCATACGTCCGAGGCATCTCGCGAGCTTTCGACGCGTGCGTTGGCCCTCTCCAAGACGTCGAGCCCGTCGATGCGCGAGGGCCTATCGAATCGAAGGAGGACCGTCAGCCGTGCCGAGGTGAGGATCGACCTCGCGGGTCGATCCGTGAGATCTCTCCGTCCCGTCGCCAGGTTTCTGGCGTAGGAAGGGAGGTCCCTGATGACGAGCGCGATCGCAGGATCATCCCTCGGCTCGGACAATCGGCGTTTGCGGCCGAATCCGGGACTCGGCAGGCGATTCCGCGCCGTGAGGCTCGGGGTTTGCTTCTATGTCTCGTAGAATCAGAGCAACAGGCTGAAGCATCGGCTAACGGGCGTCGTCGGCGCCCATGGAGCACCTACCATGGTTGGACCAGTCGTCAAGTCCCGGCTTGGCCAGGGCCTTCTGACGGCGGCCCTCGGGCTGGCCTCATGGCCCTCGGCGGTCCTCGCGCTGCAACTTCCCGCCCTCGTCGCGCCCGAGGCTCCCGCCCAGGACATCACGACGCTTCCCGAGGCCCTTCCCGACGCCCCGCGCGAGGGAGTCGCCAACCCCAACGTCAAGGCGTTGATGGAAGGCCCGCTCAACGAAGGGTTCCTCTCGCCGGCCCGCGATCGCGACCCTGTGCGCGTCAAGCAGTCGCCGCCTGCGCCCGTGGTCGAACGGCCCGGCATCGACAAGCCCGACCCCAAGGCCGAATGGATCGACGGCTACTGGGACTGGGATACCAAGCGCCAAGATTTCACCTGGGTGACCGGCGCCTGGCGCGTCCCCCCTCCGGGCCGTTTCTGGGTCAACGGATACTGGAAGCGAGACGACCAGGGGTGGGCCCGCGTGCCCGGTTTCTGGAGCGACCGGACCACCGACCGGGTCGACTTCCGCAAGGACGGCCCGCCCACGGATCGGCCCGAGGAGACCCCCGGCGAGGCCCCCTCGGCCGACGCCTTCTACATCCCCGGCCAGTACTACCCAGACGGAAATGGCGTCGTCTGGAAACCCGGCTTCTGGACCAAGGCCCAGGAAGGTTGGGCGTGGGTTCCCGCTCAGTGGATCAAGCAGCCTGAAGGGTGGGCGTTCCAGGACGGGTACTGGGACCGGACACTAGAAGATCGCGGCACCCTCTTCGCGCCGGCCCAGGTCGACGCCACGGCGCGCGACGCAGGCGAGGTCGTCTATCAGCCAATCACGCAGGTGACTCCCGAGTCCTTCGGCCAACTCTACGGCGCGTTCGGCCGACCGACCAGCTATTACGACGGCTACCCCGGCTGCTACTACGACCCCCAAGGCCAGTATTACGGTTACGCCTCCTACGGGTCTCTCGGGACCTACTCCGGCTACCTCGACTTTCCTTATCAGGGCTCCTTCGGCTACCCCTACCTCACCTCCGCCGGCTACGGCGGTAATGGTCTCTTCGGCGGTTTCGGCGGCTACGGCCCGGGAGGGTTTGGCGGGTTTAGCCCGGGGGGATTTGGATATGGCGGCCTGGGTGGTGGCCTGGCGATTGGCCGCCTCTTCGGGTTCGGCGGCTACGGCGGCTTCAACTCGTTGAGCCTTGGATTCGGCTCGGGTTTTGGCTTCCCTTATTACGGGAATTATGGCTTCGGCGGTTTCGGTGGATTTGGAAATTACGGCGGCTTCGGCTGGCCCGTCTATTCGGGCTTCGGCTTCAACAACTGGGGAGGTGGCGGTTGGGGCAGACAGAACTGGGGCAACCGAGGTTGGGGCAACAATGGATGGGTTAATCGGGGGAATGGTTGGAACCATCAAGGTGGTCACAACCGATATCCGTTCGCGCCCAATCATGGCGGCCATCAAGGTCGGCCGAACGGCGGCGGGCAAGGTGGCAGGCCGAATGGCAACGGACCGTTCGTGAACCGACCAGGCGGCGAGATGGGAGCAGGCGGCCGACCGGGGCAGGGCCCCATCCGTCCGGGGCAGCCGGGTGGCGGTCGTCCTTCCATGGGTCAGCCGGGCCGCGATCGTCCGGGAGGACGGACGAATGGCAGCTCATTCGCTTCGATGCCGCGTCCGGGGTCGATGGCTCCCCCCGCGTCGTCGGCTTATGGGAATCCGTTTCGCCAGAACCAGGCTCCGAGAGCCCAGGGGCAGAGACCAACCACCTCGATGGCCAGTCAATCGTGGCGACCAGGCTTCAACGGGGGAACTCGCCCTGGCCAGAATGCTCAGGGCCTGAGCCACTCTGTCGGTCGACCGGCGTTCAACTCATCCAACGCGGGCGGGGCCAATCTTCCCTCGCAGATCATTCCGGGACGCGTGGGGCCTGCTCAGGCGTCCCGATCGCAGAACCCCGGCCAGCTTGGCGGAGGAGTCCAAGGGATGCGTCCGGGTCAGCCAGGTCAGCAACGGCCGCTAACGCGGCCCGGACAAGGGGGGGGCTTCGGACCTGGGAATCTACGGCCGGGGATGGGTCAACAAGCTCAATCTCCCGCAGTGCAGCCGCGTGCCGGCGGCCCTCAGGGTAACCGTCCCGGGGTCGGAGCTATGGTGCAACCACCGCGTGGCCAGGGGCCGACGCAGGGATTCCGCGGGCAAGCAGCGCCCGGGATAAGCCAGCCCCGCATGGGGGGAAACCCGCAGCAGAACGCCGGCATGGCCCGCGGTGGTCTCTCACAGGGTAGCCTCGGCCAATTTGGCCAGGCGGGTGGCCCGCGCATGGGAGGTGGCCAGATCGCCAGCCCGCGCATGGGAGGTGGGCAGATGGCAGGGCCGCGCATGGGAGGTGGCCAGATCGCCGGCCCGCGCATGGGAGGCGGCCAGGTCGCCGGTCCGCGCATGGGAGGCGGCCAGATGGCAGGTCCGCGCATGGGAGGCGGCCAGATGGCAGGTCCGCGCATGGGAGGTGCCGGAATGGGAGGCGGTCAAATGGGGGGCGCTCGCATGGGCGGCGGCGGCGGAATGGGCGGGCGTGGCGGAGGTGGTGGAGGAATGGGCGGGCGCGGTGGCGGCGGCGGAGGCGGTGGCCGTCGGTGATCGCTTCGCGTTTCCCGTTGAAATTGTGAGATCAGTGCGTCATTCGAGGCCCGCCGGAAACCGCATCCGGCGGGCCTTCGTCGCGACGGGGTTGCGATGAGAAGCCAGGCATCGCATGCGAATGCTGCTCGCATGAGCATGAGGGATCACTTGCGGCCGTCGACGCGAAAAGTCCGCCGGGAATCGATCCCCGCGGACTTCGCGTGCTCATCAGTCGAAGGAATCTCGGTTCGTCCGGCCCCTGCGGGAAAATGCTCCCTGGGCTGGGACGTTTGCGGCATCGGTGCCCGGAAATGACCCGGCGATGCGGCGTTCCGAATTCGATGGAGTTGGACGAGCGGCGTGCCAAACTTCCAAGTCCTCAGGCTCAGCCGACCTTGGCGAGCTTCGGGCTGGCGTGAGAATTCGACGAGGCGGCGACGAATGATTCGATGAGCTGGGTGTCCAGCGAGATGGTCCCCTCGTTCTCGGGGTGCCACTGGACGCCGACGACCCACCAGCCCGGGTCGCGACCTTCGTAGGCCTCGACGAGCCCGTCGGGGGCGAGCGCGGCGACGACGAAGTTGGGGGCGAGCTTGCGGATGCCCTGGTGGTGGTAGCTGTTGACCCGGATCTCGCCCGGCCCGTAGATCTCTTCCATCCGCGTGCCCGGCTCCATCACGACGGTGTGACGATGCGGGCCCCCTTGGGGGTCGCGGTGCGGGATGGCCTTGGGCAGGTCTTCGGGCAGGTGCAAGTAGATGCCGCCGCCGTTGCAGACGTTCAGCTCCTGCATCCCCACGCCGATGGCCAGCACGGGGAGCTTGCGCTCCTGGACCAGTCGACAGAGCAGGCGGTCGCTGTTCTCGCGCCGCTCGTTCATCATGGTGACGGACGGGTGGAAGCCCAGGTTCATCTTCTTGGGGTCGAGGTCGTCGCCGCCGGTGAGCAGCACGCCGTCGAGCCTGTCGAGGATCGGCCCGAGGTCCTGTTCTTTCGTGAGCGGCGGCAGCAGGATGGGGATGGCGCCTGCGGAGAGGATACTGTCATAGTATCCGCTGTGCACCATCGTCTGCGGGGCGCGACCCTTGACGGCCGCGCGGTAGTCGGTGTTGATCCCGATGAGAGGCCGGTCCTTCATGGCATAGCCCTCCTTGTGCCTTGGCGAGTTGAAACTCGGTACCCGAACGCTCCGAACGTCGGTGCCTGCGGGTCTTCCAAAACCCGAGCATTCGACGCCGTTCACCGGAGAAGTCGGCGGGCGGCTGTCCCTGCAGAGTGACCTGTGGCATGGACCCCCAACGCGTTCCACGCGTGGCGGCCTGGGGCAGGACGGGGGTGCTCCATGCCGCAAATCCATGCGACATGGGCCGGGACGACGGTCATCGTTGACGCGTGCGGGCCTGGAGCAAATTCAAAGTTCAGATGGCCAGTTGGCTGCACGTCGGGGGTGTCTTTGACGTGCAGGCGGAGTTTAACGGTCGCACCATCGAGACTCAAGGAAAAAGGCGACAAATTCGGCGAAATCACTCAAGTTTCTCGACCCTGCCGCGTCCTCATCGCATGAACTCTTGTAATCTTCGTTGCTTGCGTCGATTTGAGGGCGTGAACCTTGCCTCGGATGCGCGGCCCGGAGGCCGAGGCCCCCTTGGATAGGGGGCCTCGAGCCTCGACTGTCTCAGAGTTCTTTCAGGTAAATATTGCGGAACTCGAGCGGGTTGCCGTGGTGCTGCAACTCAATGGTCCCCTTGGCTGGGACGGGCCCCTTGTAGTCGGGCCAATTTTCCAGGGTCGTGTTGTCAGTGACGAGCGTCCCGTTGAGATAGACCGTGACCTTGTCGCCCTTCATGATGATCCGGAAGGTGTTCCACTCGCCCACCGGCTTGTCGACCACCTTCAGCGGTGTGCTCCGGTTGACCTTGTTGTTGTAGAGGCCGCCCGAGCCGACCGGGTCGTCCCAGATCTGCACCTGGGGCTTGCCGCGGAGATAGATGCCCGAGTCGGCCTTAGGCCCGATCTTCCAGTCGACGAAGAACTCGACGTCGCCGTAATCCTTGGCGGTGAGCAGGCTGTCACCCTTGCCGTCGTAATGGAGAACGCCGTCCTTGACGGTCCAGTGGCCCTTGGCCTTCCCCTCGTTCTTCCAGTTTTCCAGGTCCTTGCCATTGAAGAGGGCAATAAAACCGGGCGGCGGCGATGGGTCGGCGGCGACGAGGGCTGAGCTCAGCAGCAGGCAGGCGACGAGCATGGGGCGTCCTTTCAAGTCCGTTGTTAGCGGTTCGAGGAACGACGCCCGGCCGTTGAAGGTGCATCGGCCGGGGCGCTTCGAGTTCGCCTAATGGACTCGATCCGGGTGCCGAAGTCACGCGCCACGGTCCGAGAAATTGCCTCGCGTCGGATCAGCGACGGAGGATCGGCAACTGGGCGAACGCCCGATGAACGCCGGCGGCGAGGCCGGGCCTCGATCGCGCCAGCGTGCCGGCATAGAGGCCCGCGATGAGCACGACCCAGGCGAGGATTACCCAGGTCTTCCAGGCTTGCGGCGAATCGCCGTCAGACCGGTGCATGCGGCGACTCCGATCGGTGGAGCCTCGACCACCAGCGGCAGGCCGCGCGATGAACCCGGTCGGGGGTGAGCCTGGACATGCAGGGATGACCCGGCACCGGGCAGACTTTCTGATGGCACGGGCCGCAGCCCGTTCGCTTCCGCAAGACCAGGGTCCGCCGCGACCAGGGACGCCACTGCGCGTGCCGGTTCGTCCCGCTGAAGAGGACCACCGAGGGGACTCCAGCGCAGGCGGCCAGGTGGGCCGGGCCGCTGTCGGTGCCGATGAACAGATCAGCACGTTCCAACAGCGCGGAGGTCTCCGTCAGCGACATCCTGCCGACCCAGTCGGCCAGCAGATCGTGCGGTTCCATCGCTTCGGCCGTCTCGGTATCGTCGGGTCCGCCGATGACCACCACGCGCCACCCTTCGTCGAGGAACCGGGCGACCAGGGCCGCCCAGTACCGACGCGGCCAGCGCTTGGCGGCCGTCCCCGCTCCGACGTGCACCGCGAGCAGCGGCGAGGGTTCGCCGAACCGCCCTGCGTGTAGAGAATCGGCGTCCAGGTCGACTTCGTCGTCCCTGTACGACGCCCCATCATCGCGCCGGCCGACCCCGGCGAGCACCCTGGCCGTGCGGCCGACCTGGGCCAGGCCTCGACTCAAGGCCGACCGCCTCGACCCGCCGCTCCACGTCTCATTGAGCATCCGCGCGACCCGCGCTCGGTCGGTGTCGCTGGGATAGACGTGGACCCGCGCCGGGTCGTCGACGGCGATCCCGATCGCATCGAGCAGGGCCAACCTCGATCGAACTTCGTGCCGACCGGGCACCCAATCGGCCACGTCGGTGAGCAGGAATCCGCCTCCGCCCATCGCCCAGCCCGCGCGGCGCGGGATGCCCGCCAGGGTGAGGACCAGGACGGTCAGGATATCCCCGCGAACATCGATGCCGAGGTCGTATTTCTCGCCCCTGAGCGAACGCCCGAGGGTCCAGACGGCCTGGCCCAGCGACCAATGTCCGCGTCTCCGCTCGAACCAGTTGCGCTCGGCCAGGAGCACTCGGTCGACGTGCGGATCGGCCTCGAAGACCTCGCGATTGCTGGGCGAGGCGAGCACGTCGATGGTTGCGCCAGGGAAGGCCGCCTTGAGCCTGGGGAACATTGGGCTGCTGAGCACCGCGTCCCCCATGTGGTCTAGCTGGACCACCAGGATCCGGCGGGGCTCGGGGGCTATCGGCGCGGGGCGGACGGTCCTCCAGCCGCGCAGGGCCATTGAGCCCGCGGCGTCGAAGGCACGTACCAGGATGCGCCACCGCCACTTGCTGTAGCGGTAGCGACCGAGCACCACAGGCCTGGGTTCAAGCGCCGACCTGATCATAGGCCTCCGCCGTGAGTCGTGCCACGACCGACCAGCTGAAACGACCGCCGATCTGGCGAGCGAGGCCTGGTTGAGGACCCGCATCCCATGCCTCGTCGATCGCACCGGCGATTTCCGAAGGCCTGTCGGGGCGCGCATAGCGGACGAGCCCGCCGAAATATTCGGGGGCACTTCCATAAGGAGTCACCACCACGGGTCGCCCCGCCATCGCGCCTTCCAGGGCCGCGAGCCCGGGCGTCTCGAACCAGCTCACCAGCGCGACGACGCGCGCCGCGGCATAGGCCGAGGCCAGCCGCGGGTCGTCGTGGCCGATGCGCGGAAGCCAGGTCGCAAGCTCGCCGGCTTCTCGTCGGCAGGTCTGCTCGTAGTCACGGGCCCAGTGCGGTGCCTCGCCGATGACGACCAGACGACGGCCCATCGCCCTGAGGCAGCGGGCTAGGCCGAGGACGTTTTTCCTCGGCTCGATCCGGCCGACGTAGAGGACGAAGTCGTCGACCCCCGCCCATTCATGGAAGGCCCGCGGACTAGATTGCGCGAATCGCGCGTCGACCCCGTTGGGCACGATTTGGATCCTAGACCGATCGACGCCGAAGAGGCGGGTAACCTGATCGGCTTCGGCCTTCGAGTTGGGCAGGATCGCATCGGAGATCGCGAGAAGTTCGCGGCGCCAGTCGGGCAGGCCGGGGAGAAACCGGCGCGCGGCCAGCTTCGACACATCCAGCCAACCCCGCAAGGGGCTCGATGCCAGCGCCCGGAGGGCGGCCGGCTCGAACCAGCAGATCGGCGAGAGGACCACCGGGACTCGACGCGCCCTGGCCACCCGGGCGAGTTCCAGGCCCTCGCGCGACATGCCGAAGAGATGAAGCAGCCTTGAGTCTTCGACCCGGTCGAGCCAGGGGTTGAACGGCCTGACCACGAGCCCGCGCCGTTCCAATTGCCGGGCCGTCTGGACGAGCTGATTCTCGCCGCCGCCCGGGGCCTGGAAGGCCGACGACGGAGCGTGGACCAGCACCGAGCCCGGCACCATCGGGCCCTCGACCCGATGAGCGGGCCAGTCGTTCCCGAGGATCTTCGGGGCCCGCTCCACGCGGGCGAGGGTGCTCACGACGAAGTCCTTTCCAGGGCCAGGGCATCGGAGTCGTCGCTGTCTCGCCATCGCCTCAGCTCGCGTTTGACCAGGCCGGTCAACGACGATGCGGGCAGCTCGCTCAGCGGAGTGACCGTCTCCCAGTCGAGCGCCTCGCGGACGAAGTTTCGCCAGCCGATTTCTCGGGGCGTGGGGGTGGGATGGGGGATGTCGGCCCTCGACGTCGAACGTTCGTAGGCCAGCTCACCCAGGTTCAGGTTCACCCGCGGCGCGTCGATCGGCAGTCGGGCGATGTGGTCGCCGCGATAGACCTCGATGCCCAGGGGATAGCGCAGCGACCAACCTTCGAGCATGACCTCATATCGACCCGGGCCTCGGCCCACCACCGACCAGGCACGCTCGGACCGCCAGCGCCACCAGTCGGCGAAGGCCGTCATCGTGGACCGCCAGACGAAGGCTTCCCCTTCGATTGTCTCGGCAAGCGCCCGCAAGACCATCGGGTAGCGACAGAGACGGTGCTCGGGATGGCCGTAAACGAAGGCCGGCTCGCCCGCTTCGATCTTGGCCCGGACCACCCGCGCCAGGTGATCGGCGATGTCGGCCCCGCCCGTCACGCCTGCTTCCAGGAGGATCCCTTCGCAGACCGGGTGGATCGGAAGTTGGAGCACCTTCGAAAAGCGGTCCCCCTTCCAGGCGAAGAAGGGGAGGTCGTCGTAGCCGATCTGGAATTCGGAGGAATACTCATAACCAAGCTCTTCGAGCAGGTCGTCCAGGCCCGGGTTCCAGCGTCCGTGCGGCGACGCAAACCCCGTCGGGGTGATCCCGGCGTCGACCAGCAGCCTGTGGGCGCGCCGGAGGTTCCGGCGGTTCGAGTCGGCATCACGCGAGATGACGTGATAGTGGCCGTGCGACTGCGCGTCGAAGTCACGCAGGTCGTCGAGCACAGCGGGGCAATTGCCGTAAGCGCGGGTCGAGACGAAGTGGGTCGAGCAGTCCTCGATCGGTCTGCGAGCGTTGGCGTACGACCAGTAATCGTCGGGGACCGACTCGTCGAGGTCGGCCCTGAAATTGAAGGCCGATCGATAAGGATAGGGGAACGAGCCGAGGCGTGCCCAGAGGCCGCCGGCTTCGCCGACGGTGCGCCTGAGGCGGTCGATGAGAGTCCGGCGAATACGCCCCTTCGGCCTCCGCGCGATCCGCTCGCGAGGCAAGGCACCGCCGATGTTCCACGACGCCATCCGGCTCTCGTTGTCGATCAGGGCGGCGAACGGGTCGACCGACTCGCCCCCTCGCAACGGGTCGACGTCGATGGCGAAGTGCTCGGGCGTGAGCATCGCCTTCAGGCGATCTCGCGAGGTGACGCGGCCGTCATACAGCACGAACCGGCCTGCGAGCAGGGTCGCGGGGGTCAGGTCGGCGATGGACTTCTGCGCAACCCCTTCCTGGGCCAGGATCAGCTCCAGGCCGGGCGGGGTCTTGTAGAGCAGCAGCGGGAGCAGCGGGAGGTTCAAATCGGGCGTCTCAGTCATTCAGCCCCCCCGGCGCGTGCGCCGTCCAGAGGATCAACGAGCGGGCATGCGGGAGTATGCGGAAGATGGCCCGACCGGCCTCGCGAGGCGAGAGGATCGGCGTGGCCTCGACCCCTTTGAACTGGCGGCGAGAGAGGAGGGCCATCATGCGGCTGGCGAGGAACCAGCGTTCCCTAAGCGGGCCGCGGGCCGGGTACATCCAGCGACCTCGACGCACATCGATCCACTTCACCGCCAGGGCCGGCAACCAGGGTCGATTCGCGTCGAGAGCCGCGGCGTTCTTGTCGACGATGGCCAACCGTCCGCCTGGTGCGAGGACCCGCCGGGCTTCGGACAGGACCTCGTCGAGATGCGATGGGTGGACGTGCTGAAGGACCTCGATGGCGAAGACTCCATCGAACGACGCATCGGCGAATGGCAGGCGTCGGGCCGAGCCGAGCGTCCGTGCGCCGGACCCTTCGGCGAGCATCTCGGGCGAGACATCGAGCCCGACGATGAACGCCCCGGCCTCGGTCAGCCTGGCGGCGAACCGCCCTTTGCCGCAGCCGAGATCGAGGATCGTCCGCCCTACGAGCGGCCCGAGCGCATCGATCACCGCGCGGAGGCGGACGTCATCCGCGTCGACCTGGCGCTTGAAGCGGGCCGCGTGACGGTTGAAGCTGAGGGCCACGCCCGCCTCGTGCAGGGCCGTCATGCCGCCCTCCCGGCTCGCGTCAGCTCGCGATGCTTCCAGTGGCGGACGGCGACCGACAGGCCGGAAAGGGCGCAGAAGGTGAAGCCTTCCAGGCCGTCGCGGAACCCCTGCTTGCCGAGGTAGAGCTTGAGGAACGTCCAGACCGGGCGGGCCGCGAGGTCGACCGCGCCGGTCTCTCGACCCTCGCGGCGGAACTTCTCCGCCTCGAGCGTCGTATAGAGATTGATCTTGTGCAGGAATGTCTGCATGTCTGGGATCGTGCTGTGCGTCAGGTGGTTCCCGAGCTGTCCGGCCTCGCCGGCCAGGTCGACCGTCTCGTGCACGGCGCCGGTCCATCGGCCCGCGTCGCGACGGAAGAGGCGCAGGGGGCGGTCGTGCTGGGTGCCCGAGTGCGAGAAGCGACGGCCCAGGATCACGCTCTTGATGGGCACGCGGTAGCCGCATGCGGGGGCGGACTTCGGGTCGATGACACGGCGGATCTCGGCGGCGAGGTCGGGGGTGACCCGCTCGTCGGCGTCGACCGCGAGGACCCAGTCGCCGGTGGCCAGGTCGAGCGCGGCGTTACGCTGGGCGGCGAAGTCGTCGAACGGGCGGACGGCGACTCGGTCGGCACCCCGCCGGGCGATTTCCTCGGTTCGGTCGCGACTCGCATCGTCGACGACGACGACCACCTCGTCGGCCCACTGCACCGAGGCCAGGCATCCGGGCAGGTTTAGGGCCTCGTTCTTGGCCAGGATTAGGGCGGAAAGTCGCGGCTCAGGCATGTCGCACCCCCTTGCCAACCAGCCCGGCGGCGGCCCTGAGAGGGAAGTAAACCGCGTAGACCGCGAGGGCGACATCCAGCCGGCCCACCGCGGCCAGGAGGATCCAGGCGTGCCAACGCAGGTCGGCATGGCCCATCGCCCGGACCAGCCACCGGGCGAGCCCCGACGGCACGGCGGCCTGGTTCGGCGCCTCGGACTCCTCGGCGGGCTCCCAGGCACGGACGCCAACCATGTACAGATACTTGCCCATCGCGTAGGCGATCCCGACCGCCAGCCACTCGGGCCGTCCGTCTCGGGCGTAGGCCGACCAGGCGATCGCGGCGTGGAGAGCCATGTCGGACCACTCGTCGAGCGTCGAGTCGAGCCAGCGGCCGAAGTCGCTGGTCGTCCCCTGCAAGCGGGCGAGATGGCCGTCGGCGGTGTCCAGAACCAGGGCCAGGGCGAAGGCACCGGCGATGGCGAGCCGGATGGGTAGGGTGGCCGGGGCGAGCACCAGAGTGGCCGATCCGGCCATCATCAGGCTTGCCGAGGCGAGCGTGACCGCGTTCGGCCGGATATGGGTCGGGCAAAGCCGCTGAGCGAGGAACCGGGCCGGGCCGATCGCCCAGTAGGATCCGAGCGGCTGGTAAGTCGCACGTCGGTTCAGCTCATCATCGACGGCCCGCAAGGCGGGCGCACCATCCAGCCTCCAGACCACGGCCTGCTCAGGGTCGCCGCCGCGTCGGAGCGTTTTCCGAAGCCTTGCGGCGTCGTAGACGCGGTCGGCACGCAGAATCGCCGCGCCCTCGGGGGGCGGGCCAGTGCGGAAGAGGAAGCGATCGGAGCGGCGGTCCAGGACGGCGCCGAAGCTCGCCTGCTCGTCGGGCCGGGCATGGACGGCGACGGCCACTTCGTCGAGGGTGTTTGCCAACTCCACGAGATGAGCCAGCACCGGCCGGCCCTGCACCAGGGCCAGCGCGATGGGCCCCTCGGGCCCGCGTGGGCGTGCGTCGATGACCAGTGCGGGTCGGGCCATGGGACACCTTCCTTGACGCCGCCGGGGTTCAGGCGGCGCGAGTTGTCGGGGCGTCCTTCGTCCAGTCAAACCTCTCGAAGAACGCGTCTTCTCGCGCGGACCACCCCGCCTTGCCCACTCCCAGCGCCCTGCGACCACGGACGGCCGCAGGAAGTCGACGCAGCGCTCCGGCCAGGGCAAGCCAGGGGGTCGTCTGGCCGCGTACGGTCGCGTAGGTCAGCCGCGCGGGGAGCCAGGCGAGGTGCCCCGCCAGTCGCTTGAGGCCCAGGTTTTTCCAGGCGAAGAGCAGGCTGTTGCGCATCGCCAGGCGGTCGCAGCCTCCGACCCCGAAGGCCGGACCGAACGAGCCGAAGCCACGGTGATAGGCGACCGAGCCGGGGACGTACCTCCCGGTCCAGCCGGCCATCCAGCCGCGGAAGCCGAGGTCGAGGTCCTCGATCCGGCCCGGGAAATAGATCCGGTCGTAGCCGCCGAGTGCCAGGAACTTGAGCCGATCGACCGCTAGCACCGGCCCGGCCGAGGCCGTGAGGTCGGGCGAATCGAGCCCCGACTCATGGCCGGGGAACCGGCAGAGGCCCCGGATCAGGCCGTACCGCATGCCGACTTTAGTCCGCATCCCCTCGCACGCCTCGCCGGCGAAGTCCCAGCAAAGCGGGGCGGCGAACAGGGCGTCCGGATTCGCGTAAAGCTCGTCCAGAAGCGGCTGGATTGCGTCCGAGGCGAGCTTGACGTCGTTGTTCAGCAGCAGGACCGTGCGCTCTGTCAGGCGGCCGAGCAACGTATTGAAGGAGGCCAGGCCCGCATTCGGCTCGCTGACGACGCGCACGGCGGGCCAGTTCTCGGCCAGGTAGGCGAGCGAGTCGTCCGTCGAGCCGTTGTCCAGCACCGTGATGGGGCAGGAGACCGGCGCCCTGGCGGCGGCCAGCGCGATCGACGGGAGGCATTCGGCCAGCAGTTCGCGGCCGTTGTAATTCAGCACGACGATGTGCGTACCCACGGGCTCCATCCCTGAGGGGGCGACCGGCCTCCGAATCCTTGGCGCCGGGATCGAGCCGGTACCATACGAAGGCCCGCACAATCGGTCAATCCCGCCCGCGGCGGGCCGACTCAGGCCGGCGTTCCCATCCCTCCCGGGGCATAGGGCCAGTCGGTCGGGGAATAGCCCAGCGTGGCCAGGTGCGGGGTGGGGATTTCACGGCCCCCCTCGTGGTGGCTCTCCATCAGGGCGGCGAGCATCCCGGTGGTCAGCAGAGTCCGGGCGATCGGGTAGGGGGGCGATCCGGTCACGATCATGTGCTCGACGGCCCGCAGCAGGTGGCCGAAGTGACCGAACGGGCGGACCTGCTCAAGCTCGATCGCGAATGTCTCGGGCCGTGTCTCGCCTTTGCGCCTGCAGCCAAAGGCGAAACATTCCCCCATGGAGCCGACCATCGCCACGGCGGCCTCCAGGCCGTCGGAGTAGCGGATGAGAAAAACCACGTCGTCGGGAAGAGCCCGATAAGGCAAGGCGCCGGGGACCGCTTGCACGCGACCATTAGATAGGGCGGCGAGAATGTCGCCATCCACTGTGCCGGGCCGCAAGCGAGCCTTGGCGGTTTCGCCAGTCAGGCACTGAACCGAGGCCACGCCGGTCTCTCCTCCCTTGCGACGTTCCACCTGGCACTGGAGGGTCTCCAGCGCGTGGAAGCCATAGGCCTCCAGATCGGAATAGCCCACGGCAAAGGCCGCTTCCAGCTCAACCCCCATCGGCGTCTGTGCGGCCGGAACCCGCCAGCCGACGGGTAGCGACGAGCCGGCCATCAGGGGGAAGCCCTCGTGACGGGCCAGGTCGGCCATCCAGCGGGCGAAGAGCCATTCATAGGAGAGGTGCTTGTCGCAGAAGACGGGCACCGAGCGCTTGTTCAAGCGGAACGCGTCGACGATCCCCTCGAATAGTCCGCGACGCGGGTACATCGTCTGCCCGCGCGAGTTCCTGGCATATCGGCCGTGCTCGCCGACGAGCAGGACTCCGGCCACCGGCTCGCCGCCCGTGTCGACGCCGACGGCCCCGGCGATCGTTGGGAAGATGGGGATGCCGTGGCGGCGGCAATAGTCTTGCGCGAGGTCGTTGGCGGGAACCTGATCAACGTAGAGCGACGCGAGCCTGAGCTTGAACGGGACCGCGTGGCCCCAGGCCTTGGGCTCAAGGAGTCGGGCCAGCAAGACGTCGGCGTGGCTGTTCGTCCGCCACTCGGTCACCACGGCGGCCACCGGCCTGCGATCGTCGGGCATCTCGGGCTTCCCTGGAGATGGATCGGCCGCCCACGCCCGGTTTCCCGTGCGCGGGCGGCCTTTGGAAGTTCGCGGCCGGTTCCGGCTCAGCCCCGGTAATCCGCGCCCCTCAGCTTTTCGAGCAGCTTCTTGGTGGCGCGGATGCCCTCGGGCTCGGTCAGGCGACTGCCCTCGTACTCGATGCCGACCCAGCCGTTGTAGCCGGAATCGGTGACGATCTTGAGGATCCGGGCGAAGTCGAGGTTCGACTCGGTGCCGTCGGAGGCGAAGTCGTAGCTCTTGGCGGAGACCCCCTTTGCGTAGGGCATCAGCCTCGCGATCGCGTCATACACATCGATCGCGTAGGTGTTGTTATTCTTATGCTTGGGGAAGTTGCCGAAGTCGGGCAGGGTGCCGAACATCGGATTGTTGACGGCCTTGACCAGCGCGATCAGCGAGTCGGGGTCGCTGGACGGCCCGCCGTGGTTCTCGCAGATGATGTGGATCTTGTGCTTGGCGCCGTACTCGGCCACGGCCGAGCAGCCGGCCGCGGCGTCGTCGGTCTTGTCGGGGCCGTAGTTGCTGCCGGTGTTGATGCGGATGGCATGGCAACCGAGAGTGGCGGCGGCGTCGACCCACTTCTTGTGGTTCTCGACGGCCTGGTTGCGCTTGGCGGCGTCGGCGAGGCTGAGGTCCCCTTCGCCGTCGATCATGATGAGGACGTTGGTGACCCCGTTATCGGCGGCCCGCTTGTTGAGGTCCTTCAGGTAGGCCGCGTCGTGGGCCTTGTCCTTGAAGAACTGATTGACGTATTCGACGCCCTCGATGCCGTATTCGTCGCGTGCGATGCGCGGGAAGTCGAGGTTGGTGATCTTGGCGTCTTTCTCGCGGAGGGCCTTGTGCAGCGACCACTCAGCCAGCGAGATCTTGAAGTCGCCGATCTTGCCCGGCTTGGGCTGGCCGCCGGCCAGCGCGAATGCCGGCCGGACGCCGGTGCCGAGGGCCAGGCCGCCGGCGGCCATCGTCCCGAGAAACGACCTGCGACTCCAACGATTGCCGCTCATCGCTGCATCCTCCGGGCGGGCGCTCGGCCCGCGATCGAGATCGGGACGAAATGGGTGCGAAGTCCGCAGTCTAGGAGACGTGTGGCCCCGAAGCAACGCGCGGGCCGCCCGTCGTGAAATTGCCGCGAAATGTGTCATCCGGCAGGCGTCGTTCGCGACTTGAGGATTTCGGCTTGCGACCTTTCCGCGATCGGGATACAAGGTCCGGTGTTCCGGGAGGGTCGCCGGAAGTGGCCCCGAGAGCTCGCCCGGGCATCGGCCGGGGATGGACGGAAGTCGAGGCCGGAACATGGATTTAGGGAACGAGTTGGGGATGAGTCGGGACGCCGCCCGCGTGGCCCGTCGCGGGGTGTCGATCGGATGATCGTGCATGACCGTGACGGTGCGATCGAGGTGGAAGCACCGGCCAAGCTCAACCTGTTCCTGGAGATCCTGGGCAAGCGGCCCGACGGATACCACGAGCTTGAGACAGTCATGGTGGCTGTCGACCTGCGTGACACGTTACGCCTGGTCGATGACCCATCGGGGCAGGTTTCCCTGGAATGCGATGACCCGACGCTCCCGACCGACGAAGACAACCTGGTCGTCCGCGCGGCGTTACGGCTCAAGGATCGAGCCGGGACGATGCGCGGCGTGAGGATCGAGCTGAAGAAGCGGATCCCGTCGCAGGCAGGCCTTGCGGGCGGATCCAGCGACGCGGCGGCCACCCTGGTCGGCCTCGATCGACTCTGGGGCCTTGGCCTCGGAATCGAAGCGCTGGACGAGCTCGCCTCGGGCCTGGGCAGCGACGTCAACTTCTTCCTGCACGGTCCTGCGGCTGTCTGCCGAGGTCGAGGCGAGCGTGTGGAACCGATCAATCTGAAGGCTCCTCTGCACTTCGTCCTGGTCTGCCCCCCCGTTGGAGTCTCGACGGCGGACGTGTACCGGGCGCTCGTGCCCCCCCCTCGGCCCAGGCCGATGGGAGGGATTGTGGAGGCCTTGGCCGGCGGCAAGCCGGCCGAACTGGCTGAGCTCTTGTTTAATCGGCTTCAGCCGATCGCCGAGTCGATCCGGCCGGAGCTGGCGAGGGTCAACAAGGCCCTGGCCGACCTCGGCCCGTTGCTCGACGGGCACCTGATGAGCGGCAGCGGCTCTGCCTTTTTCGGGCTCTGCCGCGACAAAGACGCGGCACGCGAGGCCGCGAACCGACTGCAACTCCCCGGACTGGGACAGGTCCGGGCCGTCACCTGCGACCCTTGAGCGGGACACGCCTCGTAAAGGAGTACCGGCCGTGGAAATCACCGAAGTCCGCATCAAGCTCATGGAAGACAACTCGGGCAGCAACGAGCGTTTGCAGGCGTTCTGCAGCATCACGTTCGACGACTCGTACGTCATCCGTGACCTGAAGATCATCGAAGGGGCCAAGGGCTTCTTCGTCGCCATGCCATCTCGCAAGCTGACCGACCGCTGCACCCACTGCGGCACCAAGAACCACCTCCGCAGCCGGTTCTGCAACCAGTGCGGCTGCCGCCTGGACGAGAACCGCGCCCTGCGTGACGCCGACGGCCGCGCCAAGCTGCACGCCGACATCGCCCACCCGATCAACTCGTCCTGCCGCGAGAAGATCCAATCGGCCGTACTGGCCTCGTACGCCGACGAGCTCGAACGGGCCAAATTGCCCGGCTACGTCTCGCGCTACGATGACCTCGACGGCGGCGAGTTCGACGTCAACCTCCCCGCTCACGTGGGCGCCGAGGCCGGCGCACCCGGCTCCGAGCAGGCACCGCCCCTGCGTCGCAGCCCGCTCCGCGGCCACGCCCAGCACAACCGGAACGGACAGTCGGTCATACGCGGGCCCCACGTCGCGCCCCGCAAGGAGACCTCCGCCGAGGGCGTCGCCTCCGACCGCGACATCTCCTTCGGCTCAGGGATCTGAACAGATCCGGTCCCCGACGGGATCGATGCCGAGGTTGCCCCGAGCCAGAGCAAGCACGACGGCCGCGTCATCCTTCCGCCCAGGGGATGACGCGGCCGTCGTCGTGCTGCGCCTTTCGCGAAGTGACCGGACATGCGACCTTCCTACGGGCGATTCGCCACGGAGTCCTGCTGCCTCCGCGTGATCGGGTAAGAGGGTTGACACGTGATGATTCTCCCGGGGCATTCCGCCGCCCGCCGGGTCTGGCGCTTCCTGCGGCTCCCGGTCTTCGTCCTAATGGGGATGCTCATCGTGCTGACCGCGATTCAGGACCGTTTGATCTTCCCGGGAGCCGACTCGCAAGGGAGGCCCGAGGCCCGAGTGACCCCGCCTCCCGGTGCGACGATCGTCACACTTGACGCCAACGGAGACAAGGTGGTGGCCCTCTTCGGCCCGGCGCTTGGGCCGGGGGGTTCGCCCGATCCCGAGGCGTCAAGGCGGCCCACCATCCTCTTCTTCTATGGCAACGGCATGTGCCTGGCCGACTCGATCTCACGGTTCGAGTCGTTCCGGAGGCTGGGGGCCAACGTGCTGATCCCCGATTATCTCGGGTTTGGTCTCAGCGGCGGATCGGCCGGCGAGTCGGGATGCTACCGCACCGCCGACGCGGCCTTCGACCATCTCTCATCGCGTAAGGATGTCGACCCGGCCAGGATCGTGGCCGCGGGGTGGTCGCTCGGCGCGGCGGTCGCGGTCGACCTGGCGGCGCGTCGGCCGGTCGCTGGTCTGGCCATCTTCAGCCCGTTCACCAGCCTGGCCGAGATGGTCCGCCGTTCCTTCCCGTTCCTTCCCACCTCGCTGCTGTTGCAGCACAAATTCGACAACCTCTCGAAGATCGGCGGAGTGAAGGTCCCGGTGCTCATCGGCCACGGTCGACGCGACCAGCTCATTCCGTTCGCCATGTCGGAAAGGCTGGCCGAGCGCGTGCCCGGCGCGACACGCATCGATGTCGATGCGGCCGACCACAACGACTACTTTGATGCGGGAGGCCGGAGCGTCGAGGACGCATTGCATGCGTTCCTCGACCGGATCGCGTCGGCTCGCTGAGATGCCGGGCGGGACAACTTACTTTGATGCGAGCAGGATCGGGCTTTCCGCCCGAATCGTCTCCGTCGGGGAGAGTGGGCGGGTCAGCATCCTGCTGAGGACGACGGCCGCCAGCAGCAGGACTCCCGAGGCGTAGAAGGTCGCGTCGAGGCTGCCGGTGGCGTCCTTCACGTAACCCGCGAGCTGCGGGACGATGAAGGCGATCCCCCAGCCGAGGAAGACGAGACCATAATTGCTCCCCAGGTGCTTGGGGCCGAAGTAGTCGGCCGTGAACGCGGGCATCAGGGCCAGGCCGCCGCCGTATTGCCAGTAGGCCACCCCGACAGCCAGGAAGAGCAGCGGCACGCTGCCCGAGGCCATGATCGTCGGCATCAGGAACAGGCAGGTTGCCGAGATGAGGCCGTTGATCAGGTAGGCGTTGGCCCGGCCGATCCGGTCGGAATAGATCCCCGTGCCCACCCGACCTGTCGCGTTGGCAAGACCTCCGAACGACGAGAGCAACCAGGCATTGGCCGCGAAGAAGGCGACCTTGCTGGCCGTCCCGTTGAGCATCGGCGTTGCGTTGGCAATCACCAGCAGGCCCGACTGGGCCGAACCGATGAACAGGAAAACCAGGCCGTAGAACTGCCAGGTTCGGACCATCTGCCCGGGGGTCCAGTCGACGCGAGTCAGGCCCGACTGGTCGGAGCCAGAGCCCGAGGACGGGGCACCGGGGGGGACGTATCCCGCCGGAGGGAACGCCAGCAAGCGGCCTGCGACGACGACGACCAGGGCGAAGAGGCTGCCGAGCACGACGAAGCTGCCGGTCAGGCCATAATCGGCGATGAGCGACTTGGCCAGCGGCGAGATGTAGATCGCCGCGCCTCCGTAGCCGCCCACCACCAGGCCGACGATGAGACCACGCTGGTGCGGGCCGAACCATTTGACCGCCGCGGGGGTCGTCGCGGCATAGGCCAGGCCCATCCCGATTCCCCCCAGCACCCCGAAGCCGAGGAGCAGCCCGAGATAGCTCTTCATGAGCCCGGCCAGGATGCATCCGGAGGCCAGGAACAGGCCGCCCAGGGTGGCACCCAAGCTCGGCCCGAACCGGTCGAGGATCCGGCCGCCGGGGATCATCGACAGCGCGAAGATGATGCCGCAGAGCGCGTAAGCCCAGGTTGCCTGGGCGTCGGTCAGGTACGTCCAGCCGGCATTCCGCCCTCCCATGGGCGTCCCGGCCGGATGAGCCGGATCGCTCAGGAGCCCGGCCTTCCAGACGCTCCACGCATAGAGAATGCCCAGGCAGAGGTTCACCGACATGCCGGCGAACGTCACGACCCAGGCTTTCGACGGCACCTTCGACGCGTGATCCATGGACCGAGTTCTCCGTTGGGGATGGCGTACCATATCCACGCCGGGCCGGGGGTGCCAGGGGCACGCGCGACGGTGACCCCTGTCTCCGGATCAGCCTCTCCCTTCGTCGAGTTGGGCTTTCTTGCGGGCGAGGCGGCGGGCGAAGCGTTCGGTGTCGATCACCCGACGTCGGTGGATGCCGCGGGCCAGGGGCTCGATGCCGTCGTGGGCCTCGACCTGGAAGGTGACGACCGGTCCATTGACGTGGATCACCTTGGCGCGGCAGACGACCTCTGAGCCCTCGGGCGCGGGGGCCAGATGCTCGACCTCGACGTAGGTGCCGACGCTGCGCTCGTGCGGCTCCAGGCAAGGCTCGATCGCGTGCCGCGCGGCGAACTCCAGCCTGAGGATCAGCCAGGGGGTCGCCAGCACGGCGGGCATCTGGGAATCGCTGAACGTGATCCGGTTTGTCTCGTCGACGATGAACCGTTCCTCGGCCGACATGCCTTGCTTGGGCGGATACTTCACGTCTGGAACGAGGGGCTTTGCCCCACCCTCGGGGACCATTGTGGATGAAACGCGAGGCGAGCGGGTTTGATTGCTTGACCCTCGCGGCCTGCGGAACAATAATCATTATCGGTTCGACGTCGATCCGACGCGACGTAAGGCCCTGCACACAGTCAGGAGACGGGATTCACCATGGCCGCCTCGACCGCCGGTAAGCCGCGCAAAGTGGTCCCCCGTATCCTGGCCGTCATCCACGCCGATGGATGTACCGGGTGCGAGGCATGCCTCGAGGTCTGCCCCGTCGACTGCATCTACAAGGTGCCCGGTGAGGATCACCCAAGCCTTCAGACCTGGTGCGACGTCGACCTTGATCGCTGCATCGGCTGCAAGCATTGCGCCCAGGTCTGTCCTTGGGACACGATCGACATGGTCGACACCCTGGAAGTGGCCCAGTACGTGGCGCTGAAGGGCGGCCCCCCGGAATACGTCGAAAAGCATTGGGAAGACCTCGTCGAGGCCGCCCAGCGTAACGCGCTCACCCTCGCCGCCAAGAAGAAATAATCGGGCCGCCCGGGCGTCGTGCCGGCCCAGCCCGGCCGACCGCTCGTGCGACCTGCTCGCCCCATGGCCGGCCGCCCCAAACGGGTGCTGCTCGGTCCCCGTGTACTTTCCTGAGTCTCGATCCCGAGGCCGGTCCCGGCCAGCCGGAAGCCCCGCCCAGTGCGGCGGCCCGGCTCGTCCACGCCTCTTGTTTGGAGTTCTTGCATGCGTCTCGCATCGTCCCGGATTGCGTCGCGGCTGGCCTGGTGTCTGCCGGCGGCGCTTCTGTCCCTGGCCGGCTGTGGCGGAGCCGGCAATGAGGCCTCCCCCCCCGCGACTCCCCCGGTCGCCGTCGCCGATGCCCCGGAATCCCAGGCCCCCGGCAAGGCCCCGGCCCCGAGCGGCGGCAAGCTGGGCGAGTCGGTCACGCCGGTCCGTGAGGTCGACACCAGCAAGGTGGTCGACGTCGTGAAGGAAGAAATCAAGGGAGGGGAGGCCACCGCCGCGGTGCCGACCTCGATCGACCACCTCTGGGCCATGCCCGACAGCAGCAAGATTGCCCCCGCCGAAGTCGTCGCAATCACCCCCCCCAAAGGGCTGGGACCGATCACGGCGCTGATCCCGGCGGCGAACCCCATGACCCAGGCGAAGCTCGACCTGGGTAAGCAACTCTACTTCGACGCGCGGATCTCCAAGGATACCACCGTCAGCTGCGCCACCTGCCACAATCCCGAGAAGGCCTGGACCGACAACCTTCCCACGTCCGTCGGCATCCTCGGACAGGTCGGCGGACGCAATGCCCCGACCGTGTTGAACACGGTCTACGGCAAGACGATGTTCTGGGACGGTCGCGCACCGTCGCTCGAAGGCCAGGCTCAGGGCCCGCCCCAGAACAAGATCGAGATGGGTGACCAGTCTTACGGCGAGATCGTCAACCGGCTGCGGACCATTCCCAGCTACCGCGAACAGTTCCAGAAAGTCTTCGGCACCGATGTGACCCTCGACGGCGTGGCGAAGGCCATCGCCACCTTCGAGCGCACCGCCTTCTCGGGCAACTCTCCCTATGACCGCTACAACCTGGCCTCGAAGGATGAGTCGCCCGAGGACCTAAAGGCGCTTACCGACAGCCAGAAGCGTGGGATGGTTCTCTTCGGCCTGCGGCTCAACGCCGACGACGAGTTCAAGCCCGAGGTCACTCTCAAGAAGGCCAATTGCACCTCGTGCCACATCGGCGCCAACTTCACCGACGAGCAGTTCCATAACCTGGGCGTCGGCTTTGACGTCGCGACCAACAAATTCGCCGACATCGGACGGTTCGAGATCGCCCCGGTCGGTGCCAAGAACCCGGCCGAGCAGGGGGCCTTCAAGACCCCGTCTCTCCGGGACATCGAGCGGACATTCCCTTACATGCATGACGGTAAGGAGAAGACGCTGGTGGACGTGGTCGAATACTACGACCGCGGCGGCAATGCCAACCCTTGGATCGACAAGGACATGAAGAAGCTCGGCCTCACTCCCCAGGAGAAGCAGGACCTCGTCGAGTTCATGAAGGCCCTCAACGGCGAGATCATCAAGGTCGAGCTGCCGACCCTCCCGCCCGGCCCCGACGGCAAGGCCCCCAATCCCAGGGATGCCCTGACCCCCCCGAGCCCCAAGACCGCGTTGGGCGACGTCCACGCCCCCGTGCGCTGAGTCCATTCCGCTTCGCGATAGGTTGAAAATTCCAAGGCCCGCCCCGCCCCCGGTCGATTGGCCGGGCCAGCGGGGCGGGCCTGCGTTCGTGGTCGCTCCTTCGTGGTACATTGGTCCGTCCTCAGAGGTCGACCAGTCGCTCCCACAAAGGTCACGGGCCATCCCTCCATGCGCCGCTTCCCGCTGCCCGCCCTGAGCTTCGCGTGCCTGGTGGCCCTGGTCGCGGTCTTCTTCGGCGATGCCCTGTTCCGGGGCGGTCAGCTCGCCTTCCGAGACTCGGCGCACTTCTACTATCCGCTCTATCAGCGGGTGGAGGCCGAGTGGCAGGCGGGCCGATGGCCGCTCTGGGAGATGGAAGAAAACTCCGGGATGCCGCTGCTGGGACAGCCCACGGCCGCGGTGCTCTATCCGGGCAAGCTCATCTACACCGTCCTTCCCTATGCCTGGGGGGCACGGCTGTATGCGGTGGCGCATGTCGTCCTTGCATTTGTCGCCGCGTTCGCGCTGGCACGCTCCTGGTCGATCTCGGCGGTCGGATCGGGGCTGGCGGGCCTCAGCTATGCGTTCGCCGGTCCCATCGTGTTCCAGTACTGCAACATCATCTTCCTGGTCGGCGCGGCCTGGGCGCCGCTGGGTTTTCTTGCCGTCGACCGCTGGTTGAGGCTGGGGCGCACCCGTGCGATTCTGGGCCTGGCCACGGTCCTGGCGATGCAGGTGCTGGGGGGCGACCCGCAGGCATCCTACCTCACCGGCCTTTTCGCCGGGCTCTATGCGTTCATGCTCTCTGGACGCTTGGAAGGACGTTCGCTCGCACGATCCAGTATGCCTGGGCCGATCGGCTTGCTCTCCATCGGCATCGTCTACTGTCTGGCGGTGCTCGCCTTCGCCGCAATCACGCCAAGTCTGCGACCCAAGGGTTTTCCGCCCCCTGTCCTGCCGATCGTCCCCTGGCTTCCCCGACTGACGGCGGCTTGCTGGGCGCTGGTCCTGGTTGTCATGTTGTCACGCAGGAAGGGGGGAAGGCGGGGACCGATCGTCGTTCGGTTGGCGGGCCTGGGCTTCGCCGCCGGCCTCGCCGGGGCGCTCTCCGCGGCGCAACTGTTGCCGGTGGTCGAGTTCACCGCCCTGACGTCCAGGTCGGCCGACCAGTCGACCCACGACATCTACCCATTCAGCGTCGAGCCGGACGCGCTTGTCGGGGCCATCTGGCCGAATTTCTTCGGCTCATACATCGGCACGGCCGGCAATACGTCCTGGCATCAGTTTCTTCCGCCCCGCACCCGCCACGCGAAGAACTGGGTCCCGACGCTCTACATGGGGGCCTCGGTCCTGCTGCTTGCCTGGGCGGCAATGGCCCGGCCCGAGTCGGGCTCCGCCCCCCCGTGGCGTCGTTGGCTCTTCGTGGTCGCGGGCCTGAGCTTCGTCGCCGGTCTCGGTGAATACGGCGGTCCTCTCTGGTGGGCCCGCGGTGTCCCGTCACTCACCCGCCTGATCGGCATCCCCGACGGCCCGGATACCTCGGCGATCCGATTCGATGGCCACTTGCGAGACGGAGATGGCAGCGTTTACTGGATGATGACCCTGATCTTCCCGGGGTTCCACACCTTCCGCTATCCGGCCAAGCTGCTCACCTTCACCGTGCTGGCGCTGGCCATCCTCGCGGGTGCGGGCTGGGACCGCGTCATCGCCGACCAAGAGGCCGCCCGTCGCCTTCGGCGGCGAGCGCTGGCCCTCTCGGGGATCGGCCTGGCCGCGATCCTCGCCATCACGCTGGCCCGGGGGCCGTTCGTAGGCTGGCTCACGGCCTCGGCGGCCGAGCCGGCCTCGGGCTCGCAGCTCGGGCCGCTCAACGTCCAGGGGGCGTTCCAGAATGCGAGGATGGCGTTCGTGCACTCGGCCGGCGTGCTCGCCTGCCTGGCGCTGCTGGCGGCTCTCGCGAGTCGTCGGCCCAGGCTCGCCGGCGCCGCTTTGCTCCTCCTCGCCTCGGTTGACCTGGCGATGGCCAACTCACGGTTCATCGCCACGGTCCCGCAATCGATGCTCGAGGGGACGCCCGAGGTCCTCAAGCTGATCCAGGACGCGGAGAAGCTTGACCCGGCGACGGGCCCGTTCCGGATCCACAGGATGCCCATCTGGGATCCGATGATCTGGCAGGAGCAGGCCTCGAACGATCGCGTGGCCGACTTCGTCGAGTGGGAGCGGGCCACCATCCAGCCCAAGTACGGGATCAACTACGGCGCCGAGTATACCCATACCCTGGGCACCGCCGAGTTATATGACTACGACTGGTTCTTCGCCCCGTTCTGGCGATCCGCCAATCCCCAGGTCTCCGGCGCCCTCATGATTCCAGAAGGCGAGAGGATCGTCTACCAGCCCAGACGCGGCTACGATCTCTGGAATACTCGATACTTCGTCGTGCCCAGCATCTCGGCCGGTTGGAAGGACGAAAATCGGGGCTATGCCTCGTTCGTCTTCAACTCCGATGCGGTTCATCCCCCGGCCGGCGCCTTCGACGGGCCCGATCGCGAGGCCCGTGAGCTGGAATACGCCAAGACTCGTGACTACCGGATTCTGCGCAATCGCTCCGCCTACCCCCGTGCCTGGGTCGTCCACGATGTCCGGCTCCTGAAGCCCGTCGAAGGGATGGATAAGACTTCGCGCGTCGAGCCGATGAACGAGATCCTCTACGCCGATGACCCCATCTGGAAGATGCCCGATTGGGCCGTCATCGACCCGAAGGCGATCGCCTGGATCGAGACGACCGACGTGAACCAGGTGCGACCCTTCATCACCCGCTCGATCACCGATCCGTCGGAAGTCCCGGTCGTCCGCTACCCCTCGCCGCAGAGGGTCGAGATCGACGTCAACATGATGCGGCCCGGGATCGTCGTCCTGGCCGATGTCTTCTATCCGGGCTGGACCCTGACCATCGACGACAAGCCCGCGCCGATCCTCAGGGCCAATCGGGCCATGAGAGGCGCGGGCGTCCCATCGGGCCGGCACAAGCTCGTCTACACCTACAACCCTGTCTCCTTCCGCAACGGCCTCTTCCTCTCGACGGCCGCCCTCGCCGGCCTGTTCCTCGGCCTGATCGGCACCTGGTTCCGCCCGAGTTATGCGGCCGTCAAATCCTGATCCGATCGATGAATTTCTACGCTTGTGGACGACCGCAAGATCAGCGCTCGAGCGGGAGCTCCGAGACTCCCAAAGGGGACCGCTAAAAACGCCTCCGCCCGCGACGAAGCTCTTGCCCTAACTGGGTGCATCGTTTAGAATCACCCCATCACTCGTCGAATACGGTGAGGTGACGTAAGTTCTCTCGCCATCAAGGCGATTTCCGTTTGATCTCAATGCCGAAGTGGCGGAATTGGCAGACGCGCTAGGTTCAGGTCCTAGTGGGCTTAACGGCCCGTGGAGGTTCAAGTCCTCTCTTCGGCACTTGCATTGAAAGGGCTCCCGGCATTTGCCGGGAGCCCTTTTTTCGTTGGGATTGTCTATTAGCGCCTTCAGGACGACCCTCCCAGCCAGGTCGGCGTCGCTCGCCGTGAACGATTGGGGGTATGATGGGGCTCCACGAACTCACCTCTTCCAGGCCTCGGAACGAAGCATGGCTGGGCGCGCGTCGCTGGATGACAAACTGGCGGCGATTCGAACACTCCGCGGGCAATCGCTCACACCAGAGCAGATTTCCGAACTGCGGAAGTCGATCGGCGATCGGTCAAATCTGGTCGTCGCCGCGGCGGCGCCCATCGCCGGCGAGAACATGCTCGTCGAACTGTCCAAAGACCTGGTAGCGGCCTTCGATCGGTTTCTCGTCAATCCGCTCAAGGATGACAAGCTCTGCCGCGCCAAGATCGCGATCGTCCAGGCCCTCGACAAGATGGAGCATCAGAAGTCGGACGTCTTCCTGAAGGCGGCGAGACACGTCCAACTCGAGCCGGTCTGGGGCACGACGGAGGATTCCGCCCCACCCGTGCGAGCGGCCGCACTCGTCGCGCTGGCGCGCGTTGAAGGCGCGAGTTCCTTGCCCTTGCTCGTCGATGCGATGATCGACCCCGCAAGGGACGTGCGATCCGCCGCGGCAATGGCGCTCGGAGCCATCGGGACCGAGAGCGCGGGGTTGATTCTCCGCCTCAAGGTTCGCATCGGCGACAAAGATCTCGATGTGTTCTCCGATTGCCTCCTGGGGCTCCTCACGGTTGACCCGGTGGAGAATCTGTCGATCGTCATCGAGTTCCTTGAACCAGGCCATGCGGCTGCTTGCGAGGCGGCGGCACTGGCACTTGGAAAGTCACGCCTGTCCGAAGCCCTCGACCCGCTGAAGCGATGCCTTGAGCGGTGTCACTCAACTGAATTGAGACAGCACGTACTTCTGGCCATCGCCATCCTCAGGCGACCCGCCTCGGTTGAGTACCTGAACGAGCTCATCGGAACCGGGCCGGAACTCACCGCAATCGACGCGCTGTCGGCGATTCGAATCTACAAGGATGACCCGCGTCTGCGCGAGAGAGTCGAGGCAATCGTCCGGGAGCGTGGGAGCAAGGCACTCCAGGCCGGGTTCGACCGAGAATTTCGGTAAGGCGATGCTTGGTCGGTGCTACCCTCAACGCTGGGCAAGCCCATCGCCAGCTTCCGCACGACGGGCCCACCATCAAGGCCGATGTTTCCCGGCGCAGGCTCATGGGGCACGTCACCGCCGAGATCGAGTTTCCCCGCGAGGAAGCCGCCCGCCAGTTCCAGGCCCCCACTGGCTGGGGCGGGAAGTCGCCGGAGACGAGGTGATCGTGGACGCGGTCGGGAGACGGACGATGGCATTTCAATTCAAGGCAGACGAATCGGTCGCGAAGAGGGTCCGGCGGATCGCCGGCACCCAGATCGACCAGGCGCTGGGCGAACTGAAGGGCTCGGACGCTGCCGCGCCAGAGGACGTTGTCCATCGTATCCGCCAGCGGCTCAGGAAGGTCCGTGCCTTGATCCGACTTACCAGAGGCGGACTTGGGGGGAAGCTCGCCGACCGGGAGGACGCCCGTTTTCGCGATGCAGGGCGTCCCCTGTCCGAACTGCGAGACGCCAGCGTGCTCGTCCAGACGCTCGACCGATTGGCCGAGTGGTCCGCCGGGCAAATCGGGCCGGAGTCCATCGGCCCGGTTCGTGATTTTCTCCTCGGTCTCAAAGGGGAAGTCGACCGGCGGGTCCTCGATGAGGGGAAAGCCCTTGAAGAACTCGTCGAGACACTGGAGAAGGCCCGTCGGGAGGTGAAGCGTTGGGAGGTCGCAGGGCACGACTGGGACGCCCTCGAAGTCGGCTTGCGGAGGATTTACAAGCGGGGCCTCGGGGCGTTCCACGAAGCGACGGATGCCCCGACCGACGAGGGCCTTCACGAGTGGCGGAAGCGGGTCAAGGACCTCCGTTATGCGCTGGACATGCTCCTGCCCATTCGGCCCGGATTCATCGAAGATCGGGCCGTGGCGGCACATTGGCTGGCGGATCTCCTGGGCGAGGATCACGACCTGGTCATCTTGCGAGATTCGATCCAAGCCATCGGCGACGGGGAGGCCGAGACGGCGTCGGCAGCAACGCTCCTGCCGCTAATCGACGGCCGCCGGGCCGAACTCCAGCGGGACGCAATCGCCCTGGGACGGGACATTTTTGGCGAGCGTCCCGGAGTCTTCGTCGCCCGATTTGGGGCCTATTGGCGGGCGTGGAGGTCGGAAGCCGAGGCCTCAAAGTTCGATCCGCCCTGATGGCTCGCGGATCCTTTATCAGGTTGTGAATGCCCGATTTTCGCGAGCCCGCGCAACTGCTCCGCTCGAAACGTCGAGAAGCCTGACGTCCCGCTGCATCGGCCTGAGTTCTCGCCTGCTTGCCTATGGGCAATCGGATCGACACGAATCGCGAGACGAGGCCCCGAGTCGCAGCGATCCGCCGATTCTACGAAAGCGTGGATGAAGGCGCCTTGCGGTCGCTCTCGCCGCCGCCGTCGCCAGAAATGCTCGACGTCCGCCATGTCTTGAAGATGCAACTCTGAACGACGATCGGATCGACTCTCCGCCGCTTCGCACCGATGGATGGTGATCGAGCGAGACTCTGCATGACCGTAGCATACCGGCCCATGGCGTCGGCCGGAAATGGGAGTCGTCCCCGGAACGTGCTTCCAATTGCGTTCACGATGTTGTCACATTTGTTGAAAGAATCGGCGCGTTGTTTGCTGTGAAATTCGGTGGTTCGACCACGCTCCGGGAGAAGACTCATTCCGCGATTGAGGGCTGGGAGGACCTTCCCCAATCAGAAAGGAGGAATCTGATGGCGATCGAACGTTGGGATCCCTTTCCATTCCGCGAGCCGATCAGCCTCCGTGATGCGATGAGCACACTGTTCCAGGACAGCTTCGTCCGGCCCGGGGCACTCTCGGCCACCAGCGGCCTGGCGACGCTGCCGCTCGACGTCTCCGAGACGGAGGACAGCTTCGTTGTCAAGGCGTCGCTGCCGGGCGTCAAGCCCGAGGACGTGCAAATCACCGTCCACGGCGACACGCTCACCATCCGCGGCGAGAGCAAGGAGGAGCAGGAGAGGAAGGGCGAGCACTGGCACATCCGCGAGCGACGTTCCGGATCGTTCCAGCGATCGGTGTCGTTGGCCACGCCGGTGGACTCGGACCGGGCGCAGGCCCAATTCGAGCACGGCGTCCTCACGCTCTCGCTGCCCAAGTCGGAGTCCGCCAAGCCGCGACAGATCAAGCTCGCCGGCGCGTCGCCGGCCAAGATCGGTGCCGCGAACGGCGGGAAGTGAACACGAGGCGCCCGGGATCGCGACGTCGACCCGGGGCGCCCCCTTTCTCTTCGAGTGTCGTGTCTCGATGGGGCAGGGGGGCTATCCTGTGCCTCTTGGCGCGATGAGCTGAAACGGGCGGAACTGGCCCGGTGGGCGGCGTGAGCGGGCGCCGGTCGCGACATCCCCATGGGCAGTCAGTTGAGACGCACCGTCTGACCCATCGCGGCTGAGCGGCGGGCGGCGTCGAGGATTTCCACGACGATCAGATTGTTCTTCAACGAGGATAGCCCCGAAGGCTTGACCTCACCCCGCACGATGGCGGCGAAATAGCGTAAGAAGTCGTCGACGGGTAACGGCAGCGGGTCCGCCTGGCGGACTTCTTCCGGTTTCCCTTCCAGGCGAACCTTGAGTCCGTCTTTCGCCACCGTCAGCACCTGCCCGGTCCGGCCGTAGATCTCCAGGTCCTTCCGGTCGAACGGCCAGTTCCACGACGCCTGGATGATCGCCTGCGCGCCGGGATATTCCAGGAGGATCGTCGCCTCGTCGTCCACCTTGGGATAGATCTCGGGCTTGAACTGCCGGGTCACGGCGGTCACCGAGGTCGGTCGCGCGTCGTCCATCAACCAGGTCATCAGGTTGGCGCCGTAGCAGCCGAAGTCGAATAGGGCACCGGCACCGTTACGTTCCGGATCGGTCAGCCAGGCGAGGAACTCGGGCTGGACTCCGATCTCCTTCGGCCCGCGGTGGCCGTCGTGGACCACAACCTTGCGGATCTCGCCGAGTGATTTTGTGGTCTTGGCCAGGGCGTAAGCGGCGTGATTGGACGGATACCAGGTCGTCTCGTAGTTGACCAGCACGGGGATGTCGGCCGCGGCCGCGGCCCGCTCGATGGCACGAGCCTGCTCGATGTTGATGGCGAGGGGCTTCTCCACCATGACCGGGATCTTGCGGCGAGCGCAGGCTTCGACGACCGCAAGATGATCCGCGGTGTCGGTGAACGCGACCACGGCCTGCGGCTTCGAACGGTCGAGCATGACCTCGAGTGAGGGATAGACCGACGCCGGATCGAGCCGGGATCGCTTGACGTAGCGTGCCGCGACCTCCCGATCGGGCTCGGCGACACCGACGAGATCGATCTCTTTGGAATCACGGTATCGGGACAGGAATCCTGCCGCATGGCCGTGCACCAGGCCGGCCATTCCGAGCCGGAGTGGGGGCGTTTCCGCCCCGCGCAGCGTGCCGACTGCCAGTGCACCGAGGAATGTCCTTCGCTGCATCCGCCGCTCCTTTTCTCGCCCAATGGCCGCACCACGTCCTGCCACTTCTTCTGGCCGATCCGATTGGCCTTGGGGGCTTGCTCCAAATCGTGCTTCGTTGCCCGTAACTTCCTTGTTGAACAACTCATTCAACGCGCGAATTCGGTCGCGAGCCCGGAGATTTGCTCGGACACCAACCTTGCTGGCTAGTGTCGACAGCATGAGGCCGAACGGGATGAGTCTGATGAAAATCGCTGTCGGCGGGACGGATTTGGGATTGCTGATCGAATGTGATCTCAGGGCCTCATTTCACGTTCCAAACCGTGCGCCCCGGCTCATTCAATTTCACCGACCAGAGCGTGCCGCCTGCCGTGACGAAGAGGGTCTTGAAATCGTCGCCGCCGAAGCCGCAATTGGTGCACTCGTCGCGAGGGATCGGGATCATCTGGAGGAGCTTCTCAGTCGGCGAGAAGACATAGATGCCCGCCGTGGGCTTCTCCTGCGTCTCGTAGGGTGGGTTCTGCCGGTTCGAGCCGGCCGCGACGAACAGGCGTCCGGCGGCGTCGAGCTTGATGCCGTCGGGGCCTCGCGTGGCGCCCCAGTCATAAACGAGCGTCCGGCTGTCGGGGTCGATCGTTCCCTCGGGCCCGAGCACGAACCTCCAGAGCTTCCGGGCACCGCCGACTCTGTCGTTGTTGTTGTCGGCGACGAAGAGTGTTCGGTCATTGGGGGTGACGACCAGCCCGTTTGGCCGGTCCACCTCGTGCGCGATGATGCGGCTGACCCGGCCGTCGGGGTCGATCCTGTAAACGCCCTCAACCTTCCGGCCGTCGGCGTCGACCATCTCCATGCCCGTGCGGTCGCCGTAGCAGGGGTCGGTGAAGTAGATGCGATCGTGAGAGTCTAGTGCCAGGTCGTTCGGCTGGTTGAAGCGGTGGCCGTCGTAGCGTTCGGCGAGGATGGTCAGTCGCCCGTCGACCTCGATCCGTGTGACGCGGCGGTTCGCGGCCTCGCAGATGACCAGCCGCCCCTGGCGGTCGAACATCAGACCATTCGAACCGGCCCCTTTGCGGAAGACCGAGACCTTGCCGTCGAGGTCGCGGCGAACGATGTCGCCGTTGCCGCTTGTGAGCAGGCCGAGCTTCGGGTGCCAGGCCGGCCCCTCGCCCGCGCCATGTTCCTGAAGGAGTTCCGGGCGTGCGCCGGGGGAGAGAATCCCCGGCCCATCGGCGGTCGCCGGACGGGCGATGTGCATGGCCAGGAGGACCAGGACGAGCTTGCGATGAGTTCGAAAATTCATTCGTCGCGGCCTCCAGGATGCGTCATCGGCGACATCATCGAACCAAGGCGCGGGCCGCCTGACGTCGGCCAACACGGCGATTGGTTGCTCGGGAATCTCCCGCCGATTGCCACGCACGCAGCACAGGCAGGTGACCGGCTTACATTCGAGAGCCACCGTCACGTTCTCGGAAACGATCACACTCAAGGGCGCGACTCGACTTGCGGTCGTCCATCGAAGCCACGGCCGATCGTCGGGATACGTCGTCGGGGTCAGGGGTCTTTTGAACGCCCTGGCCCGACGACGGTCGAGGGCCGAGTCGCGGTGAGGAGGTCTCATTCGGACATTGATCTGACGCAATGCGTCATCTCAGCTCGGGTCCGGCTGTGTCCGGCGTCATGATGGTCAGAAGACCTCCCCCTGGGTGAGTGACACCGGGCCGACTCGCTGGTTTGCCCGAAGTTCAGCGTTTCGGGGCTTTGGCCGGTTCGTGAGACTTGCGGAGGGTCTTGGCCTTGGCCTCGGCCGCCTCGGCTTCGTCCTTCTTGCCCGCCTTGCGGAGCACGGCTGCGTATTCGTCGAGGGTGACGGCCGTTTCGATCGGATCGTTGCCGGCCTTCTCGCAGATGGCCACCGCTCGCTTGCAGCAGGCCTCGGCCTCGGCCTGATGGCCTAGCGTCGAGCAGACCTGGCCCACCTTGGAGCTGCATCGCGCCACGTGCGGGTGATCCGCGCCGAGGTCGAGCTCGTAGAGTGCCAGGGCCTTCTTCAGCACCGACTCCGCCTCGGCGGCCTTGTCCTGGCTTGCGTACAGCCACCCAAGGGCTTCGAGGTTGGAAGCCACGTCGGGGTGATCTTCGCCCAGCGATTTCGTGCTGATGTCGAGGGCACGCTTCAGGAGCGGTTCCGCGGCCGCGTAATTTTTCTGATCGATGTAGAAGAGACCAAGGTTATGCAGGGTCGGGGCGAGGTCGACGGGCTTGTCGCCGGCGACTTTCTCGCGGATGGCGAGCGCCCGCTTGTACGAGGCTTCGGCCTTGGGGGCGTTTCCCAGCAGATGATCGACCGTGGCGAGGTTGTCCAGCGCCTCGGCCACGATCACGCTCTCGGCGCCGTGGGCCTTTTCCGCGGCGGCCAGATACGACTCGTATGCGGGCTTGGCCTCGGCAGGCTGGCCCGCAGCATCGAAGGCACAGGCCACCGTGTTCAGGCTGACCAGGACGTCGGGGTGGTCCTTGCCCAGGGCCTTCTCGCGGATCGCCAGGGCCGACTTGGCCAGGGTCACGGCCTCGTCGCACTTGCCCTCGGCGCAGAAGACCCAGGCGAGGTGGTCGAGGGTCGTCGCCAGCCCCAGGTCCTGCTCGCCGAGCTTCTTCGCTTCCGCTTCCGCCAGCTTGAGATGCCGTTCGGCGTCGTCGAGCCGACCTTCTTTGTAAGCGGCCCAACCGGCGTCGTGCTCCGACTTCCAATCCGCCGCGTGTGTGGTTCCTTCAGCGAGCGCAAATGCGCCCAGAAGGATGACCGCGAGCCACACCTTCAAGTCTTTCATCATCGCCGTCTCCCTCGCCGGCACGACGGCCGGATCATTATGCTTGGGTGGATGTTGTCGCTTGCGGATTCGGTCAGCCCCGGGACTGGAGCCAGGGCTTGTGCATGCCCAGCCGTCGTCCTGACGTCCAATCTCGCGTGCCCGGCCCGACGGTCCGGCGTTGGGCGGGGGGTGCCTGAGTGACGGCACGGGCGCCGGGGTTGGCATAGTAGCGGACCCCCTGGGCGCCAGAGGCGTAAACAAAGCGGGGGGCCGCCCCCTGGTACGCGGCCGTTGCCAGGCCGGCGAGGCCGCCGAGAATCAGGACACCGACGGCCATCGTGGCCCTCGGGTAGGAACGCGTTCTCATCGGACTTTCTCCCGGGATCGAACACCGCCGGACCGCCGAACGGGGATCAATCCCCGCCCATCCTCGGCGGCAGTTTCGCTTGAATCGCTCGTCTGCGGGCAGAATTCGGGGGCTTGCGGCGAGGCCGCGATCGCGCCGAAGTGTTTGTGCCGCGGCCCGTTACCGTCGAATTGAAGGCTCGAAGCGCTGCCGTCGACCCCGCAAATGATCTGAGATTCTCGACGCCATCGCAAGGCCCTCGCGTGAGGACTCACCGCACGTCAAAAAGTGATTATATTAAGAATTTTATGTGATCAGGCCTGGTCCGTTCGACTCACCGCCCGGATTCGCCGGCGGGTGACCGCTGCGCGGCCCCGAGATCGCGACATCCGAGATTGTGAGATTCGCCGACAAAGATTAGGTTGCGTCCCAACCGCGTGCGAGGGATTGATCGGCCTCCGGGTCGGCCAAGGGCGATGGAGCCTGTGCGTCCGGTGGACGGAGTCGAAATCGCGTGAGATCGGGGATTCGTCGGCCTGTCTGGCGTAGGGTCGTTGTCGTCATCTGGATGACCCTGGCCGTATTCCGCTCGATCGCCAGGTCGCAGGATCGTCCGCCGGTCATCCTGCCCACCCCCGCGACCCCTTCCACCACGGCCCCACCTCCGCTCCCCCAGGCTGGGCCGATCACGGTCGAGCAACTTGCCGAGCGGCTCAGGGCGATGGAAGACACGAATCGGAAGCTCGCCGACGAGCTTGAACGAAGCAAGCGTGAGCACGACGCCCAGATCAGGGAGATCCTCGAACGCTTCGGGGATCAGACCGATGGTCGGACAACGCGCCCGGGGCTCGGTGGCGATGCTCTCGAGGATGCGACGGTTCCGACGGGCGACCCTCCGACGGCGGATGTCAGCCCGGTCCCGGACTATACCGAAGGCCAGTTCGCCCCATTCACGCCCGCGCCCGGCTTCGCCCCCCCGACGGGGCGACCCGGCTCAAGCTCAGGCCGCTTGCCGCTCCTGGGCAGCTTCGGGCCGGGGTTTCAGTTTCAGACCGAGAACCGGGAATTTCAGCTCCAGATCCACTATGAGTCCCAGATCGAGGGGCGAGTCTGGGGCCGGTCCGATCAGGATCCGAACAATAGCGGGATCTTCCTTCCCCGTCAGCGAATCTTCTTCAGCGGGCATCTCACGCGGCAGGTCGAGTACGAGCTCGCGATCAACCGAGGGTCGGGGGGGACGGTCAACGTCCTCAACGCGTTCATCAACTTGCATCTGGACGACCGGTTCCAGGTCCGCTTCGGCCGCTTCTTCACGCCGCTTCCCTATGATCAGTACGCAATCTCGAATTACTGGCTGCCGACTCCCGAGCGTTCGCTGTTCACGACGAATCTCAGCCTGAATCGCCAGTTCGGCCTGATGGGTTGGGGCTATCTGTTCGACAAGCAGGTCGATTACGCCGCCGGCATCTTCAATGGCTCGCGCAACTCCTTCGAAAGCCTCGCCAACGGCGTGGACTTCGTCGGCTACCTGAATGCGCGGCCGTTTCAACAGACGGACGCCCTGCCGTTCGCCCGGTTCCTCAACGTCGGCACCTCGGTCGCGGTCGGCCACCAGGACCAGCAGGCCGTGCCGATGTCGTTCCGGCTCGGCGGCGGCTCGCCGAACGGCGATATCCCGGGGGCCGGCACGACCCCGTTCCTGATTCTCAACCGCGACGTGGTCGAGCGCGGACAGCGTGTGCTGGGCTCGACCCATGCCGCGTATTTCTACAAAAGCCTCTCCCTGATCGGCGAGTGGCAGTACGGCTACGGCGGCTATGCGTCGGCCGCCAACCCGTCGTCGACTCGAGTTCCGTTCTCGGGCTTCTACCTCACGGGCGCCTACTTCCTGACCGGCGAGCAGATCGAGCAGCGTGCCAGGGTCCGGCCCTTGCGGCCGTTCATCCCGCTGGAGTCGGGGGGAATCCGAGGGCCGGGCGCCTGGGAGGCCGTCGCTCGCGTCAGTCGTCTGAGCCTCGGGCGGGAAATCTTCAACGCGGGCTTCGCCGATCCGAATCTCTGGTCCAACTCGGCCGTCACGACCGAGCTCGGTGCAAATTGGTACTGGAACGAATACATCAAAATTTACATGTTCTGGCTCCACGGGCAATTCGGCGACCCGGTCCAGTACCGGGCCGGTCACTTGCAGGAGAGCGCCGACATGTTCTGGCTGAGGTTCCAGCTCTACTTCTGAGGAGAGTGGAACCAGGGTGCTCGGTCTGAACCTCTGAACGCATCAGTCCTCCGAGCAAATTCGAGCAAAAACGCTCCTTGATGAATTCCCCGATGCCTAGATTCGGGTCAACCGGCCCAATTCCTTCGGCGACCCGAGCAACCTGTTGCTTGCAGCTCGCGTAAAGGCGAGAGTATGGGCAATAACCGAATATGACTCCGAATTTGCGGTCTCAACACACTTCCCCGCCGACGACGCGTCGGGTTGAATTGCGTTCAACCCCGCCGGTCTTGGCGAACCTGCTGGAACGATCGCCATGAGAACGCCCCGGAATCAGCCCCGGCCAACGAACGTCCAGGCTCAGGATCCGATGTCCGTCGTCGAGGGCGGAGGCAACCCATCGGAGGTTGCGGCCGCGTCGTCGCGTCGCGAGTTCCTCAGCCGCTCGGGCCTGGCGATTGGCGCGGCGGGCGTTGCCCTGTCGTGCGCCCGCCCGGCCGTCGCGGAGCCGGCCGTGCGGGCCACGCCCGACGCAGTGCTCGCCAGCCTCCTCGAAGGCAATCAGCGATTCGTCAAGGGGGAGCTGACTCACCCCGGGCGTAGGCCGGCCGACTTCCTGCCGCTCGCGGAAGGGCAGGCCCCCGTCGCAATCATCGTCGGTTGCGCCGACTCGCGGGTCTCGCCCGAGCTGATCTTCGACCAAGGGGTCGGCGACCTCTTCGTGGTCCGCGTGGCGGGCAACATCATCAGCGGCACCGGCCCCGCCCTGAAGGGGAGCATCGAGTTCGCGGTGGCCGAGCTTGGCGCCCGGCTCATCATCGTCCTTGGCCACGAGAAGTGCGGCGCCGTCCAGGCCGCCATCGATCACATCGACGCCAACGACGTCCTGCCCGGATCAATCCGAGGGTTGGTCGACCTGATCAGGCCGGCCGCGATCAAGAGCAGGGAACAGCCCGGCGACAAGCTGACCAACGCAATCAAGGCCAACGTCCTCGAAAACGTCGAGCGGCTCAAGGGCCTCGACCCGATCCTGTCGGGGATGGTCAAGTCCGGCGATCTCAAGGTGGTCGGCGGGACCTATCATCTGAAGTCCGGCACCGTCGAAATCTTCGGCTGATCGGCCGACCCGGCCATGAGTCCAGCTCCTGAGTCGGACCTCGCGTCCGACCGGAGCGGACCACTGGTCCTGATCCATCACCCACGAGCAGTCTCGGGGCCACGCGTGGTCCGGGACTACGGGCGCCTGGCCGCGCGGAGTGAGCGGGCCGTCGATTGTCGAGATCCGTCGAAGAATTGCCCATCGTCCTTTCGAGGCTCGATCGATGCAGATCATGTCGGATTCCGTCATCCCGGGCCCGATCCGCCCCGTCTTCCGGGGGATCGGGCAGGTCTTCTTCCAGGAGAACGCCCTTTCGGGCCTCTGCTTCGTCATCGGCATCGCGATCGGCTCTCCGCTGATGGCGATCGGCGCGGTCGTCGGCTCGGCGCTCGGGCTGCTGACGGCCAAGCTGCTGAAATTCGACGAGGCGGAAATCGCGGCCGGAATCTACGGATTCAACTCGGCCCTGGTCGGCATCGCCACGTTCTTCTTCTTCAAGCAGGGGCCGGCGAGCATCGCCATGCTCGTGGTCGGCAGCGTCGCCGCGGCGGCACTGACCCACTTGATGCGGAAACATGTGCCGTTCCCGACCTATACCACTCCGTTCATCCTCATCACCTGGGCGATCTACTTCCTGGGCCTGAGGACGGGCGTCGCACCGGTGGCCCCCGGGGCGGCGATCTCGGCCACGTTCGCCGAGGCGGTGCTGCACGGGGTGGGCCAGGTGATGTTCCAGGCGAGCATCGCGACCGGGGTGCTGTTCCTGCTCGGCATCGCCCTCGGCAGCACGAAGCACGCGGCCTGGGTGGTGGTGGGTGCCATCGTGGGCACCTTGGTGGGCAGCTACCACGCCACCGTGACGGCCAGGGCGATCGACCCCGAGCGGCTCGTCGAACGCGCCCTGCTCGAGAACATCGCGCTCGGTCTCTACGGATACAACGCGACCCTGGCGGCGGTGGCCCTGTCTCTCTGGCGGCGTTCGCTGATCCCGCCTTTGCTGGGCATCCTCCTGTCGGTCCCCCTGACCGAAGTCGTCCCCCTGCTCGGCCTGCCCGCCCTGACGGCCCCCTTCGTCCTTGCGACCTGGATCGTCCTCGCATTGGGCTGGTTCGAAGGGAGGCTGCTCGGGCCGCACACGACGTCCGCACCCGTATCACCCGGATCAATGGACCGCCGGCGCCCGGAGCGTCGGAAGTCGTCCCGCAGAAGATGAGCACCTGTCCCGTGGAGTCTCGCCGATGAATCTCTCCCCGCAGGAGCGCGACAAGCTCCTGATCTTCGTCGCCGCCCAGGTCGCCAGGGCTCGCAAAGAACGCGGCCTCAAGCTGAATGTGCCCGAGTCCATCGCGCTGATCACGGCCGAGTTGATGGAGATGGCCCGCGACGGCAAGTCGGTCGCGGTGATCATGGCCGCCGGTCGCGAGATCCTCGGACGCGATGACGTGATGGACGGGGTCCCCGAGATGATCTCGATGATCCAGGTCGAGCCGACCTTCCCCGACGGCAGCAAACTGGTCACGGTCCACGACCCGATCCGCTAAACGTCGTCTTCGGCACATCCAGGCACGCATCGAAACCTCGGAGGCAGACCCATGATCCCCGGCGAGTACTTCTTCGACGGCGACGACATCGTCCTCAACGAGCACCAGACCGTGGTGACGGTGACCGTCAACAACACCGGCGACCGCCCCATCCAGATCGGGGCGCACTACCACTTCTTCGAGGTGAACCGGGCCCTGGTCCTCGACCGGGAGAAGGCCTATGGCATGCGGCTCGACCTGCCGAGCGGCACTTCCGCCAGATTCGAGCCGGGCGATGTCAGGGACGTCAATCTGATCCCCTACGGCGGCCGGCGCGTCGTCTACGGATTCAACGCGCTGGTGATGGGCCGCCTGGACGACCCCTACACCAAGCAGTGCAGCCTGGATCGCTGCTTCGCCGCCGGGTACGGCCACAAGCCCTCCGAGCCCGGCGCCGCCGACACGAAGCCCGCCGGGCCGAAGCCGGGCGGCGGCAAAGGTCCCTCTCGTTCTGAGAAGAAGTCGGGCTGACCATCCGGATAGAGTCCGAAGCCTTCTCACCCAGAACGATTGGAGACATCGAGCGATGAGCGTCCGAATTTCCCGCAAGGCGTACGCAAAGAAATATGGCCCGACCACCGGCGACCGGATCCGCCTGGGCGACACCGAGCTGATCATCGAGATCGAGCACGACTACACCGACTACGGCGAGGAGTCGATCTTCGGCGGCGGCAAGTCGATCCGCGACGGCCAGGACCAGTGCCCGCTGGACGAGCCGATGAGCCCGCCCCACTGCGATCTGGTGATCACCAACGCGGTGATCATCGACCACTGGGGGATCGTCAAGGGGGACATCGGCATCCGCGAAGGCCGGATCGTGGCCGTCGGCAAGTCGGGCAACCCCCTGACCCAAAACGGCGTCGACCCGAGGCTCGTCATCGGGCCGGGCACCGAGATCATCGCCGGCGAGGGCCGGATCTGCACGGCCGGCGGGATCGACACCCACATCCACTTCATCTGCCCTCAGCAGATCGAGGTGGCCATCGCCAGCGGTGTCACGACCCTGATCGGTGGCGGCACCGGGTCGGCCACTGGCACCTGGGCGACCACCTGCACGCCGGGGCCCTGGAACATCATGCGGATGCTCCAGGCCTTCGAAGGCCTACCGGTCAACGTCGGCATCCTGGGCAAGGGCAACGGCAGCATCGCCAAGCCCCTGCGCGACCAGGTCGAGGCCGGTGCTTGCGGCCTGAAGCTGCACGAGGACTGGGGCACCACGCTCGCCGTCATCGACACCAGCCTGAAGGTGGCCGACGAGTACGACATCCAGATCGCCATCCACACCGACACCCTGAACGAGTGCGGTTTCATCGACGACACGATCGCGGCCATCGACGGCCGGGCGATCCACAGCTTCCACACCGAGGGCGCCGGCGGCGGCCACGCCCCGGACATCATCAAGATCGCCGGCCTGCCCAACGTGCTCCCCTCCAGCACCAACCCGACGCGGCCGTTCACCGTCAACACGATCGACGAGCATCTCGACATGCTGATGGTTTGCCATCATCTGTCGAGGAGCATCCCCGAGGACGTGGCCTTCGCCGAGAGCCGGATCCGAGCCGAGACCATCGGCGCCGAGGACGTGTTCCACGACCGCGGCATCATCAGCATCATGAGCTCCGACTCGCAGGCCATGGGCCGCATCGGCGAGATGATCGTGCGGACCTGGCAGACCGCGCACAAGATGAAGGTGCAGCTCGGCCCGCTCGCCAGCGACAGCTCGCGCAACGACAACGAGCGCGTCAAGCGCTATGTCGCCAAGTACACCATCAACCCGGCGATCACCCACGGCATCGGCAATCACGTCGGCAGCATCGAGGGGGGCAAGCTGGCCGACCTCGTGCTGTACGACCCGGCCTACTTCGGCGTGAAGCCGTTCCTCATCCTGAAGGGGGGCCTGCTGGTCGCCGCTCAGATGGGCGACCCCAACGCCAGCATCGCCACGCCCCAGCCGGTCTACATGCGCCCGCAGTTCGCGTCGCTCGGCCTTGCCCTCTCCCACTCGTGCCTGAGCTTCGTGTCGAAGGCCTCGATCAAGGCGGGGATCGGCGAGCGCTACGGCCTCAAGCGCGAGCTCGTCGGCGTGGAGAATTGCCGCACGATCGGCAAGAAGGACATGAGGCGCAACGAGGCGACCCCCGAGATTCGGGTCGACGCCGACACTTATCAGGTGTACGTCGACGGCGAGTCGGTCGGCAGCGAGCCGATGGAGTCGCTCCCCCTGACCCAACGGTATTTCCTGTTCTGATCCGGACGGTCCGACCCCCGCCCGCCTCGCCGTCAACCGCCCGCGAACTTCGGTGAACGATGAATCTGTGCCTGCTTCAGATTTCCGACTCGGCCCTCCCGATCGGCGGCTATACGCATTCGTGGGGGCTCGAGGCGGCGATCGCCCGACGGCTGGTCCACGACCCCGAGACCCTGGAACGTTGGACCGGCCTCTGGCTCCGCAACTCGCTGGGCCCGCTCGAAGGGGTGCTCGTGGCCTCGGCCTGCCGGGCGGTGCATGCTGGCCGCCCGGCCGACTTCCTCGCCCTGAACGTGCTCCTCGAAGCCTCGATCGTCCCCCCCTCGACCCGACACGCGAGCCGGGAGATGGGAGACCAGCTTCTGGCCCTGGGGGCGACCTGGGCCTGGTGCTCCGCGGGGATGCTGCCATTCACGGGGCCGACGCCGGAGATCCCGGCCGGTTGGCATCACGCCATCGCCTTCGGTCTGCTCGGGGCCCTCGCGGGCGCCGGACCCGAGGGGGTGCTGACGGCCTACCTTCACCAGGCCGCCCTGGGCATGATCGGCGCGGGCGTTCGCGCCATCCCGGTCGGGCATACCCACGGCCAGCAGGTGGTGGCCTACCTTCACGATGTCATTCGGGGCCTGGTCGCGGAACTCGTCGACCGCGAGCCCGAGACCGCGGGCGCCGGCTCACCCTTTTATGAGATCCTTTGCGATGAGCAAACTCAACTCTATGCCCGGATGTATCGGTCCTGACCCGATGTCCGACCCGCCGAGCCGTCGGCGCGCGCCCCGCTGGGGCCTCGCCTTCCACTTCGATGAGAATCCCCACGATCATAGGGGGAGGCCCGGACCGGCACGCTATGCCGGCCCGTCGCGCAAGGTCTTCACCCTGGGTGTCGCCGGCCCGGTCGGCTCGGGCAAGACGGCCCTGGTCGAGGCGCTCTGCCGCGAGCTCTGGCCCGAGATCAACCTGGCCGTCATCACCAATGACATCTACACCCACGAGGACGCCGAATTCCTCTCTCGCAGCGGCGTCCTGCCCGTCGAGCGGATCGTCGGCGTCCAGACCGGCGGCTGCCCGCACACCGCCATTCGAGAGGACGCCAGCGCCAACCTCAGCGCCGTGGTCAACTTCGAGCGGCAATTCCCCGGGCTCGAGATGGTCATCGTGGAGTCGGGCGGCGACAACCTGACCGCCGTCTTCTCCAGGGAACTGGCCGATCAGTTCATCTTCGTCATCGACGTGGCGGAAGGGGACAAGATCCCCCGCAAGGGTGGGCCCGGCATCTGCAACAGTGACTTGCTCCTCATCAACAAGATTGACCTGGCCCCCCACGTCGGCGCCGACCTCGACGTGATGCGGCGGGACAGCCTGAAGATGCGCGGCGAACGGCCGTTCCTGATGGTCAGCCTCCGCCAGAAGGAAGGGGTCGAGGAGGTGATCAAGTGGGTGCGCCAGCAACTCGCATCATTCGTCAAGAACTCCTGATCCCGCCCGAATTCCGGGACATCCAGCCCAAGGAGCACCAGGCCGCCCGCGTCGGCGGCGCACGCATCGAGCTGATCCGCGGGCCCGACGACTCGACCCGCCTGGGCTCGAGCTATCATCAGGTCCCCGTCTGTCTGATGCCGCCGTTCGACTTCGACGGCGAGCCCGCCTCGCTTCTGTATCTGATCAACCTGACCGCCGGCCTGATGGACGGCGACGGGCACCTGATCGAGCTGAAGGCGAGGGCCGGGACGCGTTCCGTCGTGACCGGGCAGTCGGCCACGCGAATCCACCCGGCCGTCTCGAGCTACGCGACCCAGCAATGGGACGTCGAGGTCGAGGACGATGCCTGCCTGGTCGTCCTGCCCGGCCCCGCGATCCCGTTCCGCGCCTGCCGCTATTACCAGCGGGGCCGGGTCGCGCTCGCCCCTCGCGCCAGGCTGCTCTGGGGCGACATCTGGTTGCCGGGTCGTTACGACCGCGGAGTCCTCTCCGAGCGGTACCAGTTCGAGCGGATCGTCCAGGACTTCCAGGCCCATCGCGGGGGCTCGCTCGTCTACCGCGACCGATTCCGCTGGGACGGGCCCTGGAACGCCGACGAGACCGGCTGGCACGTCGGCGGCTTCCTGGCCACGGGCAGCCTGTTCATCGCCGGGCCCGTTCCCGAGGACTTTCCCGGGACCGAGACCGGCCCCGACCTCAGGCGCTCGCTCTTCCGGCTCGAGTCGGGCGAGGCCTGCATGCGCTGGTGCGGCCACCCGTCGGCCGTCACCGCCGACCTGGTCCGGACCGCCCTCCGCCTCGCCGCGATCTGGACCGTCGGGCCCGACGCCCGGCCCTGGCTGCTCGACTCGACCGACCTTGCCCCCAACCACTGGTTCTCGAGGCCGCAAGGGGTGGCGACGGCTTGAGCCACACGATCGGGGCGGCGGGCCGAACGCCGCCTCGATGCCTCTCGCGTCGATCGATCGATCGGTCCTCAGAACTTGACGAGCGCGCTGATGCCGCCGGTCAACTGGCTGTAGTGGGTGTGTTCGCCGCCGACGCCGTAGGCGGGCGCGCCGGCGAAGTCGCCGCGGATCTCGGGACGAAGCTCGAAGAACTTGCTGGGGTGCCAGTTGAGGCCCAGGGTCACCTCGGAGTAATTGGTCCCGACCCCGGTCCGTGTCCCCTGGACGTCGTCGAACCATTCCGCACGGGCCTGGGTGCTGATCGTGTCGGTCAGGTTGTAGATCCCGATCGTGTACAGGCCGTACCACGAGCCGGTGCCGACCGGGGTGTTGGCATCCCAGCCCATGTTGGACTGGACCACCTGGAAGAGCCGTTCGGTCCAGTTGTGCTGGAGGCGTAGTTCCACGGTCGTGTTGAAGTCGCCGTTCATGCCGGGCGCGGCGAAAATGGCGTCGGGCCCGGTGTAGACCGAGGCCGTCAGCCGCGTCCTGTGCTCGTCCGTGAGCCAGTAATTCACCTGGCCGATGTAGCAGATCGAATTCGAGCTGCGCTTGGTGAAGAACGTGTTCGCCCCGAACGTCACGCCGTTCCAGATCTCAAGCCGGTCCGTGGCGTGCAGATTCGTCAGGACGCCCGTGAAGGCACCGTCCTGCGAGTAGAAGAACTGGTAGTCGCTGGAGTAGAACGGGCGATAGGGGGCCAGGAACCCGTTATACCCGATGATCGAGTTCATCCGGCCGGCCTTCACATCGACGCCCCCCTCGGTGAGGATGGGCAAGTGGGCGGAGATGTAAAGGTCGCGGAAGTCCTGCGCGAAGTGCTGGTTGCTGACCGGGTCGCCGATGCCCCCCTTGGGCTGTCCCAGGGCCGCATCCCCGCCCGCGAAGTAGCGGACGTTGAAGCCGATGTCGAACTGATCCTGCTTGAGCGGCTTCTGAATCACGAAGCCGATCTGGTTCACCAGGAATTCATTGCCGAAGCGGTTCTGCCGGGGTTGGACGGAGAGCATGCCGGTTCCGGACGACGCCCCCGTGTAACCCCCTTCGAACCAGCCGAAGGTACGGATCCGGCTCTCGCCGACCAAATTCTTGAATCCCAGATTATCCATCAAGAAACGGACGTCGGCGACCGGTGTCGGTCCCAACGGCGTCCCGGGCAGGGCCCCGTCGATGTCTTCCGAGAGCTCGCCCGGCAGCGATTCCGCCTGGAGGCCGGAGGCGTAATTCGCCGGGGGGGGGCCCGTTGCTTCGGCCGGATCGACCGGAATGTCCTGGGCCGCGACGACCGTCGACATGAGCAGGGCGGCCGGCACGCACGCCAAGCGGCAGATCCATCCCATCACTCAAATCTCCTAGGACTGGCAAGGCCGCTTCAGCCCGGACATCCTGCATAACGAGCAATATGAAATGCGGAACTCAACAGGCATGACACCTGAGATTCGTTATTTCGGTCGTGACGATTCTGAATCTTGACCGGGATCGATGAAATCTCGCGACTGGCATCCGCTCGTTCCTGGGCGGCAGAACCTCGTTCATCAACATCTCTTCGGAGGACCACGGAGCGGGGACCGGCCCTGTCCCCCGGCTTCGTTGACGACCTGGGCTGGCCGGCACCTTTCTCCACAACGCGCTAGCGGATCACATGGAAATTGAAATAATGGAACGTTAATCGTTGTGGATGGCGCGGATGGATTCAGAAGATCGCTCGACACCGACACCGACACCGACACCGACACCGACGGGCTTCGGCGCCGAACTCGGGTGCATCACGCGCCGAATCTCCTCTCCGACTCAACCGCCGAGGCGCATGGAGCGAGTGATGAACGCCCAGAAGCACGCGGCCCCCGACCATCTCATCCACGAGCTGCTCGCGCAGCGATGGAGCCCCTACGCCTTCGATGACCGCCCGGTCTCCGAGGACGATCTCCGCTCGTTGTTCGAGGCGGCACGCTGGGCGGCCTCCTCGTACAACGAGCAGCCCTGGAGCTACCTCGTGGCGACGAAGGAGGAGCCCGAAGCCTTCGGGCGGCTCCATTCCTGCCTGGTCGAGGGGAACCAGGCCTGGGCCGCGGCCGCGCCGGTGCTTGCGCTGGGCTGCACGAGGTTGAGTTTCACCCTGAATGGGAAGCCCAACGCCGCCGCGTTGCACGACCTCGGGCTGGCCAGCGCCGGCCTGACCCTGGAGGCGACGGCCCGCGGACTCTGCGTCCACCAGATGATTGGCATCCTGCCCGACAGGGCCAGGGAACTGTACAAGATCCCCGAGGGCGTGCAGCCCTTGACCGGCCTGGCGATCGGTTACGCCGCCGAGCCCGACACTCTGCCGGAGACGTATCGCCAGCGGGACCTAGCTCCCAGAACCCGGAAACCCTTGGCCGAATTCGTCTTCGGAGCCCCGTGGGGGATCCCCGCGAGCCTGGTCGGCCAGCCACACCTGACCCCGCCTCCGGCAAAGAAGTCCTGATTTGAGCGATCTCGACCGTCATCCGAACGGAGCGGTCGATTCAAGCTGCCATGAACCATGCACGATTTCCGGCATCGGTCGCGGACGTGCGGGCCTTGTTGCCGCCCGTCGCCGGCGTGAGCCCCGATCACCGAACGACGGTTTTGCCCCGCGCGAGCCTGGAATTCGCGGGGGACTCGGCGTCCCGGCCAAAATCGCTCGCGAGGTCGCCCCCTCACGTCCGATCTTGTCCGGGTTATCGGATGAATCTCACGCCTCGTCACGGTCGAAGGATCGATCAATGCGAAGACTCGTGGCGGCCCTCGCCCTCCTGGCCGCGACGGCGTCCCCGGCCCGTGCTCAACTGTTCGAACCGATCGGCCTGGATCATCTCAACGGCAAGCTCTGCGGCCGGGTGGTCGACTACACGTCCAATCACGGGGCCGACCGCAGGCTCGTCTCGAATGTGCTGGGCGGGCCCCGAGACCTCTACGTCTACCTTCCGCCCGGATACAACCCGGCCCTCTCCTACCCCCTGATCGTCTTGCTCCACAGCGCCGACGTCGACGAGCACGGCCTCCTCGATCCCGTCGTCCTCAAGCAGCTCGACCGGATGATGGACCGGGGCGAGCTCGGTCCCGCGATCATCGCCGCGCCCGACGGCACCTACGAGGGCAAGAATAGGCTCAACGCCACCCATTCGTTTTGGATCAACGGCCTGGGCGGCCGCTTCGAGGACCACCTCATCGACGAGGTCGTTCCCTTCCTCGTGCGAACCTACCCGATTCGCCCCGAGGCCCGCGCGCATGCCCTGCTCGGCATCTCCGCAGGCGGCTACGGCGCGATGGCCATCGCCCTGCGGCATCGCGACCTCTTCGGCGTCGTCGCCACCCTCGCCGGCCCGCTCAACATGCTCTATAACACCTGCGACGACCGCTACGGCGACGACTTCGACCCCGCCACCTTCCGCGAACGCAATCAGTACGACCCCGAGATGGTCATCGCCCGCTACTACCACGGTTTTCTCACCCGCAGGGTGAAGCGGTATGTGGGACCCGTCTACGGCTCAGGCCCCGACGTCCTGTCCAGGATCGCCCACGATAACCCCTACGACCTCATCAATCGGACCGACCTGCGTCCGGGTCAGCTCGAGATCTACGTCAATTTTCCGGGGCGGGACAACTACAACTTCGACGCCCAGGCCCGCTCGTTCGCCTGGCTGGCCGCGAGTCGGGGCATCGCCGTCGACCTCACCGAGAATCCCGAAGCCCATCACGACCTCAGGTACTTCCGGGCCGCCCAGATCCCCGCCTATCGCTGGCTCGGCACTCATCTCCTCCCGCCCGCCGCCCGTTGAGGCCCGCCCGTCGACGTCGGATCGCGGCGCCCGGCCAAGTGATGCGGGGCGGGGGGCTAGGCCGTCATCCTCCCGGCCTAGAGGCTCTTACGCTTCAAGGTGCCCAGGAAGGCGCCCCCCTTGTTCTCGCGGAATTCCACGCTGGATGCCCGGAACCCCAGGAACGGGGTCGGGTCCATCGCGTCGGCCTGGGCTTCGACCTCCTTCAAGAACTGGCCGTAGCCCTCGGGGGCCCGCTCCAGGCGGAGCTTGCGCACCGGGCATTTCATCTCGCGGCCGTCGTCCAGGGTCACGAAGACGTCCAGGTTATTGCTCCGAGCGGGTAGCGTCCCCCGGTCCTTCCCCAGCCTCGTCACCACGCCCGCGGAGTCCGGCTCGAACGCCTCGTAGACCTGGTTGCCCGCGTCGTCGCGCACCTTCTCCAGGTTCTTGACGATCGTCCCCTCCCCCTTGCAGGTCCGGCAGGGTTCGGTCCCCTTGCGTTTCCGGGGGTTGGCCAGCGTCCCCGTCCCCGCGCAAAGCTTGCAGGGTTCGGTGGAGCGGATCAGGGTCTCGTTCTTGTGGCCGCCGATCAGCGCGACTCGCTGGCCGACCTCGAACGAATCGGGCTCCAGGGGGGCCGACTTCAGGGCGTCGAGCAGCCAGGCCCGCGCCCGCCGCGCCTCGACCGCCGTCCAGGGCACGTCCACGATGCCGGTCGGCTTGGCCGTCGCCTCGGGCTCCTCGTCCTTGACGTAGGTCCCGGAGAAGGCCCGCAATGCCCGCCCCTCCGCGGCATCCCAGTAGACCTCGAACAGGTCGGAACCATGGCGGATCGAGCACCACTTCATGTGAACGGGTTCGGGCATGCGTCTCTCGGTGTCGTTGATGGAGGGGAAGATGAGGGACGCCCGCGTTGAGGGGATGCCGGCCCGGGCCGCGACGCCTACAGCCAGACTTTCAGTCGAGACTTGAGCTTCTCGGGCAGGCGCTTCTCGACGATGCGCTGGATCTGGTCGGGGTGCATCCGCGTGCTGTAGTGCGACGCGATGATCAGGTCGTTCTCGAACCGGTCGGCCCGCGCCAGGAAGTCGTCCAGGTGGGTGTGGCCGTACTTGTGGATCACCGACGCGCGCTCGTTGGGGGCGACGAAGGTCATCTCCATGATCAGGATCTCGGCCTTGTAGACCTCGGGGAAATGGTCCAGCCCGGCCGGCGCGGTGTCCCCCATGTACGCAAGCTTCGGGAACCGGACCTCGGAGGAGACCTCCAGGCCCGAGAGCCTGATGTCGCGGATCTCGGCCTCGGGCAGCCCCTGGTATTCGGCCTTCAGCTTGCGGCGGCGGTCCCAGACCAGGAAGCCCAGCGACGGGATCGTGTGCTTGGTGTCGAACGCCGTCACGACCAGCTCGCGCGACAGGTTCACCTCCTGCCCGTCGACCAGCCCGACCAGGTTCGCCGGCATCCGCCCCCGGTCCAGCCGCTGGAAGGCCCGCAGCAGGGCCTCGACCGGCTCGACCGCGTCGGCGGGCATGTAAATCGTCGGCGGGGCCATCTTCATCATCCGCCGCCGGGCCACGTAGACGGGCAGGGCGGCGACGTGGTCGAGGTGGGTGTGCGACAAAAACCAGGTCGGCGTGGTCATGAACGACCAGGGCTGCACCCCCAGGTCGAACCCCAGCTTCATCTCGGGGATGCGCCAGTAGGTCTGAACCGCGGCCCTGGAATACCCCTCGATGGTGAGCCCGCGATGCACCAGGCTCCGGATCGGAGCATTATCCACCGGGTAATCGAGCGACTCGATTTCCCCCTCGATCCCCATCTCCAAGCTCCACCCCTCTCACCGACCGACAACCGCGCGTACCGACCCACCGGCCAAACCGCCATCATACCGACCTCAACCCCGGGCGCACCACCGCATTCGATCGGGCCCTGGCCTGCCCGAAGTTTTCAGGGACTTTCGACGAATCGGCCGAACCTTTCCGGGGCACGGTGTCAGGGCGACGGTGCGGCGGTCGTTCTGGGAGCGGCCGAGGGATCTGGGGGATTCGGCGGGATGTCGCGAGTCAGCATGGTCTCGCCGGGCCACTGGAAATTCGGCCCCGGGTCGGGAGCTGGCGCCGACGTATCGATCGGCAGGGCCAGAAGTCGACGCACTTGTGGGGTATCAGGCCTGAGCCCGTACGCCTCCGCGGTCCGCTCCGGGACCGCCTCCCAGGGGTGCGACGCCGCGTGATCGAAGATTGCCGCGCGGTTGGCCTCGTTCGCCGTCCGCGAACAGAAGATCTCGAGATCGAGCCTCAGACGCTCGGCCTCCCCTGGCTTAAGGTTGGCCGCGGCGAGTTGTCGCATCACACGACGGGTCGCTTGATCGGATTTCTGAGCATTCGCCGCACACATTTCGGCGCACCAGCGGTAATAAGCCGAGAGCCGCCTGAGCCTGGAAAACTCCATCGGGCCGCCGACAATAACAGCGAACGCCAGCACGGCGAGCATCAAGGTGCGGACACGGAATGCAGGCAATCGCATCGGCAAACTCCCGAGATGTGAACCCCAGGCTAACTTACTTGGGCCCCTCACACCATAATCCGCATGCTGTTCCTCTCGACACGACTTCGCCCGATCAGATCGATTCAACGAGATCTTTAAGGAACGCGATCCGTGCCCGGGCCCCCTTCGAAGGCTTGGTCGCCGGCAAACCCTCCCCGCCCTTGCCCTTGAGCGAGATCCCGTAATCGTCGGCGATCAGCGCAGCCACACCCCGCAAGAGCTGGCTATTCCGCGTGATCCCCGCGGCCTTGGCAGCCGTCCATGCGGCGGCCCACTGACGGGATGGGACCTTCAGCGCCAGGCGTCGATCCGCCTTCCCCCTCGCCAGGTCTGCCTTCGACCGGGCCTCGACCTGCCTGGCGACCTCCGGGTCCTTCGAAACCTGATTCAAATAATAACGCATCATGGCAGGCCGGAATTCTTTATGCGTGCCGCCGACCGATGCCGTGACAAGCTCGAGGGCTTCCTCCAGTGACCTGGGGACGCGGGCCTCGATGTTCTCCTGGGTGTGGGCGGCGGCTGCGCGATGTTCGTTGATCTTCGGGGTCGACTGGTACGGGATGCCGACCACATTGTCGCACCTCTCGCAGATGCCGAGCAGGACGTCGGGGACAATCGCGTCGGTCCCGGCCGGCGTGAAGTCGACGTACTTCATGACCGTCCGGACCTTGCACCGACAGTGCTGGCAAATGCCCACCGATCGATCGCCCGGCTGAAACAACCTCATCGCCCTGCCTCCCGGGAGTTGACCGTCTTCAAGGATGCACGCTGATGAAGATCGCCAGGACCCCGTCGTCCTCGACGAGATATGACTTGATATACCAACGGACGCCATCATTCGGGACCTTGAAAATGTCGACGATCTGGTCTCGATCCATATGGTGCCGGCTCGTCGAGTGTTGGTCGCCTGTGCAACGGAGTAGCAACTCAACGACGAACTCCGGTGTGACCTCGCCGGTATAGAGGAGATTCTTGCTTCCCGCATCCCGCCGGTCTTCGAACTCGATGCGACGAGCCAGCAAGGCCTCGATCAGGGCCCGGCGAGTTTGCTTGAAGCCCATCGGCCGGCCCTGAGATCCTTTCGTCATGACAGAATAGGATTGTACGGCGGTGTATGTACAAAATCAAACTGGATTGGTTCGCGAATTCTGGGGGGAAAACAATGGCAAGCGAATGCGATCGATGGAGTGGTTCGCGGGGGTCATCCGGGCATCAGCAGGCAGGGACACTCCAGGGTGGGCGGCGAGGCCCGCAGCTCGAATAAAATGGAATTTTGCATTGACGGGAGTCCCGATTTCGGGATAGTCTCTCCTGGGGCCGTTCTTCGCGAAGTCACGCGGTCCGCCCCTCGCCGATGTCGGCGAATCCACCCCCTCGAACTCGCACCCAGGGAAGCGACGAAGCATCATGGGCAAGCTCGAAGTCAGCCAGCGGCGCATCGACGCCAACCGACGCAATGCTCAGCGCAGCACCGGGCCGAGGACCGCCGAGGGGAAGGAGAAATCACGCCGGAACAGCCTGATTCACGGGCTGGCGGGCAGTGGCGTGGTTGTTCCCGAATGCGAGGCGCAGGCCGCACAGGAGCGGGGCGAGCAGCTGGTCTCGTCGCTCAGGCCGATGAACGCGTTCGAGATGGGGCTGGTCGAGACGATCGCGATCGAGGGCGTGCGGATCGACCGGTGCCGGATCGAGGAGCGGCTGGTGCGGGATGTCCGGGCGAGACGCGCGGTTGCCTGCTGGGGCGACGAGCGCAAGGCCGAGGCGGCGAAGCTGGGGCGGACCCTGGCGGACCGGCCCGACGAGGTGGCGGCGCGGCTGGCGACGACCTCGGCCGGGTGCGACTGGCTGATTGCTCGCTGGCGGGCTCTTGGCAAAGGCCTCGACAAGAACGGGGGCTGGACCGCCGAGCAGAAGGGCCTGGCCCACGACCTGCTGGGCATCGCCGCCGAGCTGCGAGAGCTGGACAGCCCGCTCAATGCGGACGAGGGAGAAGAGACACTGTCCCACCTGCGTGAGCTGGTCGAGGGCGAGCTGGAAGGGCTTTACGACCGCAAAGAGGGGATGCTCGACGAGATCGATGAAGACTTGCGCGAGGCGACGTCGATGGGACTGATCGCCGTCGACGACCCGACGCTCGTCCTGCTCCGGCGCTACGAGACGGCCAGCTTCCGCCGCCAGCGGTGGGCCCTGGACATGCTGCAAAAGGGGCGCCAGCGACGCGAGACCGCGCCCCTGACCATGTCCGACGACTACCGCGAGCGGCCCCGCGACACCTCCTACGTCCGTCCGCCCGCCCGCGAATTCCCCGACACCGACCCGGCCCCCGACCACGAGCCCGTGCCCCCCGCATCCGGTCCCGATCGGGGGAACTCCTCGGAACAAAGCGGCCACTCCCAGCCGCCCGGTGACGTGGAACAGGCGGGAATCCAGCCACAATCCGCCCCGGTCCTCCGCACAGAACGAACCCATCAAGCTGTCCCGACCCGATTCGCCGAACGAAGCCACCTGTCGGGCCTGTTCCGCCGCCTGGCCCGCTCGCTCGTCGGCCTGAACGTGGCCGCTTTGACTGCGAAGCCGCTCGCCAGGCCCGCTCGGCGCCTATGCCGGCCGTCCGTTGCATCGAGGCTTCCTGCACGAGCGGGGATTCTCCGTCTCCTGGCCGCTCCTGCCGCCTGAATCCCGGTCCATTGCCCTTGAAATCGCCCCCATCTTTGACAATTCGGAGCGAACGAGGTGATTCCCCGCGCGGGCATCGCGCATACCAGGCCGGTCGATGGTTCCGCCCCGGGCTGTCTCCCATGGCCGTTGCGTCGCGGGCCGACGAACGCGATCGGGTTCGGTCCAAGGGTCTCTCAGCCGGAGCGCCGGAGGTTCCGGGGTCCGGCCGTCCCGTTTCCAGCCAGTCGGCCTGTCATGCGAAGGAATGGTCGACCAAAGCGGGGGCAACGACCGTATTTCGGGGGGAATTTCGTGGGCCTAAAGGTTATGAAATTAAGGTGTTAAGTCAAACTTAGCGAATCTTAATCCCTTGGTAACGGTGGGTTAAGCTTCGCCCGGTAGATTTCTTTCGTGGCCGGCGAGATGAGACGCCGCCTTGAGAGGAACGAACCCGAGCGGAGCAGAGTCCGATGAAATCCAACGCCTTTGAACTGCTGATCGTGCCCGCCTGCGAGGCCATGGTGACGGGGCTGGCCGGTGGTTATGTGATCAAGTCGATGGTCGATGCGTTCGACGCCTTCTGTGTCTTCGTCAGCCAGCCCTCGGAAGACCAGGCCGACCAAGATCCATTCCGGGAGGACCTGGAACATTGAGGCTCGCCCGCAGCCCATCGACCTTTCAAGGCCCATTCCGGAGGACATCCGATGTTCTTTCGCTTCGTCCAGATCACCGACCGCGACATGCAGCCCCCGATGACCGCCGATGGCCCGTCCGACGTCGTCGCCTCGCCCCCGGCCGTCGAGTCCTGGAGCGACCTGGGCCGGATGGGCCTGGCCGGTTGCGAGCCCGCCGAGGATGAGGCCGAGCTGAGGCGGCTGGGCCTGCTTGCGGGTCGGGACGGCGACGAGGCTCCCCGCTGGATGTGATTGCGGCCTTTTCCGGGTAAAATGCGTGGGGTGGACGGCCTTGTGGGTTAAGGCCGAAGGGGGGCCGAAAATGGGGATCCGCATCCTGCTGGTCGAGGACGATGAGCTGATCGCGTCATCCCTGGTGCGGGGGCTGCGTGAAGAGGGCTTCGTCGTCGAGCACGCCGCCGACGGCGACGCGGCCTGGGCGGCCCTGGCGGGCGGGGGCTGGGACCTCGTCGTGCTGGACTGGTGGCTGCCGGGGCAGGACGGCCTGACGGTCCTGAAGCGGTTCCGCCAGCGCGACCGCGAGACGCCCGTCCTGTTCCTCACCGCGCGGGATGCCGTCTCCGACCGGGTCCGGGGGCTCGATGGCGGGGCGGACGACTATCTGAGCAAGCCCTTCGCCTTCGAGGAGCTGCTGGCACGCTGCCGCGCGCTGATGCGTCGGAGCGAGGGTCGATCGGGCACTACGCTCGACTTCTCGGACATCAGCCTCGACCTGGCCAGCCAGCGCGTCCTTCGTGCGGGCCGCGCGGTCGACCTGACCGCCAAGGAGTACGCCCTGCTGGTCTTCCTGATGCGAAATTCGGGCCAGGTGCTCTCCAGGACGAGGATTTATGAGCATGTCTGGGACGAGCGTCACGACGGGATCTCCAACAGCCTTGAGGTCCACGTCTTCGAGCTGCGGCGGAAGCTCGAGGCGCACGGCCCTCGGCTGATCCACACCCTGAGGGGCCGGGGCTACGTGCTGGGCGAGGGGCCCGCCGCGGCGGCGAAGGAGACGTCATGAACATGAGCCTGACCACTCGGCTGTCGGTCTTCTTCCTCGCGGCCCTGGCGGCGGTGCTCATCGGCTTCTCGGGCGCCATCTACTCCCTGGGGGCGTCATACCTGACCCGCCAGCTCGACGACCGGCTGGAGCAGGCGCTCGACACCCTGGAGGCGGCGGTGGACGTCGAGACCGAGGGCCTGGAGTGGGAGCCCGAGGACCGGCGGCTCTTGCTGGGCCTGGAGCCCGACGTCGAGGACGTGCGCTGGGCGATCCAGCTTGCGAACGGGCGGATCCTCGACCAATCGGTGAACTCGTTCAAAAGCAGCTTCGCCCCGCCCGATCCGAACTCGTCGGTGCTGCCGCCCCGGGAGGGGGACGCGACGGTGGTCGGCACCTTGCCGGGCTGGAGGCTGGCCCGCCGCCACCTGCGGCTTCCCGAGCTGCTGAAGCTGGGCCGCGGGCATCAGGACGACGACCAGGATGACCCCGTCTTCTCGACCATGATCCTCACCGTCGGCCTCTCGCCGGCGCCCGCCGAGGCCAGCCTGCGGAACCTGGCGATGGCGGTGATTTGCGTGTCGACAGCCCTCTGGCTGGCCTGCGCCGTCGCCGGCCGCCGCTTCATCCGAAGAGCGCTTGCACCGCTGACGAAGATGGCCGCCTCGGCGCGGAGCATGGAGCTTGCCGACGCCTCGCACCACCTGCCCACCCCCGGCACGGGCGACGAGCTGGAAGACCTGGGCCGCGCCTTCAACGGCCTGCTGGACCGGGTCCATGAATCGTTCGACCGACAGGGGCGATTCACCGGCGACGCCTCTCACCAGCTACGGACCCCGATTGCCGGCCTGCTCAGCCTGATCGAGGTGGTCCGTCGCCGCCCGAGGCCGGCCGACGAGTACGAGCAGACCCTCGACCAGGTCCACCGAGAGGCCAGCCGGCTGCGGCAGATCGTCGAGTCGCTCCTCTTCCTGGCCCGCACCGAGGCGGAGGCCGTGCACCCCAACTCCGAGGTGATCGACCTGGCCACCTGGCTCCCCGAGCAGCTCCGCCGCTGGCACGACCACGACCGCGGCGACGACCTCCGCGTCGAGGTTTCCGACGCCCCGGCGAGGGTCAACGCCCACCCCCCTTTGTTCTCGCAGATGGTAGACAACCTTGTGGACAACGCCTTCAAATACAGCGAAACCGGGACGTCGGTCCGTGTCGCTTGCTGGCCCGAGGCCGATGCCACCATGCTGGTGGTGGAGGACCACGGCTGCGGGCTCTCGGCCGAGGAGGCTGAGGCGGTCTTCGACCCCTTCTATCGCTCGCCCAGGGCCCGGATGGTCGGCCGGCCCGGCGTCGGGCTGGGGCTGTCGGTGGTCAGGCGGATCGCCGCGGCCGGGGGCGGGACGGTCCGGGTCGAGAGTCGTCCCGACGCGGGCGCCCGCTTCATACTCCGCTTCCCCAAACCGGCCGACGTCCCGAGCCCACCGACCCGGCCGAAGCCCGTCTCGCAGGCCGCCTGGGCCGACGCATGAAGGTTCCCACCATCTTCACGGCCCCGACATTCCATGCACCGAACGCTCGACACACGACCCGCTAAACTCGACCTTCGGAAGACCTCCCGCACCTGGCTCAGCCCCAATCGCATGGAGAACAGCCGATGCATCGACGCCTCGCCCTGGCCGCCCTCGCCCTGGCCCTCGTCATGCCGTCCACGGCACGGGCCGAAGACCGCCATGTCGTCGTGATCACCCTCGACGGCTTCCCGGCGACCTTGCTGGACGACCCCCACGTCTCGCTGCCCAACCTGCGCAAGCTGCGTGCCGAGGGGGCCTCATCCAGGCAAGGGATGCGGGTCGTCAACCCGTCGGTGACCTGGCCCAATCACACCTCACTGATGACCGGCGTCTACCCCGACCGCCACGGCGTCCTCTTCAACGGCGTGGCCACCCGCGGCGAGCCCGGCAGCCCGACCCTCGTCGACCCCGCGCGGAGCCAGCAAGACCTGGTCAAGATCCCGCTCCTCTTCGACGTCCTGAAGGACGCGGGCATGGATTCTGCCGCCCTGTTCTGGCCCTGCACCCGGGGCTCGAAGAGCATCGCCGACAACATGCCCGACGTCCCCAAGGACCTCGACTTCACCACCCCCAGGCTCAAGCAGGAGCTTGCCGACAAGGGTCTTCTGGTCAACTACGAGAAGGGGGGCGGGGTCGTCCGCGACGAGGTCTGGACCGAGGCCGCCTGCCAGATCCTCCGCGCCCGCAAGCCCAGGCTGCTGGCGCTGCACCTCTTGAACCTGGACGGCACCCACCACCGCCACGGGCCCGACTCCGCCCCGGGCTACACCGCCGCATCGCTGCTGGACCGCCTCGTCGGGCAGGTCGTCGGGGCCCTTGAGGAGGCCGGGATCCGCAAGCAGACGACCCTCTTCGTCCTCTCCGACCACGGCTTCATCGCCGTCACCAAGAACATCCGCCCCAACATCGCCCTGCGGGATGCCGGCCTGCTGGTCGCGGACGAGGCCAAGATCAAGTCGGCCAAGGCCCATGTCATTTCCGAGGGCGGGATCGGCATGGTCTACCTGACCGACCCCTCCACGGCGGCCCAGGATCGCGACGCCGTCACGTCCCTCTTCCGGGATGCCGAGGGGATCGCCGCGGTGCTCCAGCCCGCCGACTATCCCGAATATCACTTCCCCCAGCCTGCCGAGAACCGGTCGATGGCCGACCTCGTGCTGGTGGCCAAGGACGGCTACGGCTTCTCCGCCACGGCCAAGGGCGCCGGGCTCATCGAGGCCAATGCCACGCCCACCGGCTCCCACGGCTACGTCTCGACCGAGCCGAAGATGAACGCCCTGTTCCTGGTCAACGGCGCCGGGGTCAAGGCCGGGGCACTCGTCGACCGGGTGAACACCGTCGACATCGCCCCCACCGCCGCGCACCTGCTGGGCGTCTCGCTCGGACGCCCCGACGGCCGGGTCCTCTCCGAGCTGTTCGAGGCCGGGAATTGACCCTCTGGCGTCGCCCGGGGGCCAGCCGTTCAGGCCCCGGGCGTCGCCGGCGCGATCCCGCGCTCCAGGAGGAGGATCGCCTTACGCAGGAATGCCTCGTCGTCCGGTTCGTGGTCGAAAAGGACCCGATTCAGTGCCTTATTCTCGAACCAGTAGATCAGCAATCCTTCAAGCATCACGGCCAGCGAGGGGGCGTCGATGTCCGTCCTGACGAGGCCGAGCTCCTGCCCGCGTACGATCCTCCCGATCATCGCCAGCCGTATCCCCTCGCACCCCGAGACCAGGTCATGCTTCCCCTCCAGCCGCGCCCAGCCGATGATCCTCATCACCGATGCGTGCGCGCACAGGAACGCGAAGAGCCTGGTCAAGTCCTCGGCGACGCTGATCGGCAGGTCGGTGCGCGTCGCCTCGTCGCGGGTGCGTTCGACGAAGTCTTCCATGGAATGCCGCAAGACCGCCGCGTACAAGGCGTCCTTGCCGCCGAAGTGGTGCTGGATCAAGGGCTGCGAGACCCCCGAAGCCGCCGCCAGGTCGCGCATCGAGGTGCCGGCGAACCCTCGCTCGGCGAACAGCCGCTCGGCCGAGGCCAGCACGGCCGCCTTCGTCGCGGTTGCATTCCTGACCCGGACTTGCGACTCGCCGGCGGGAGGCCCCTCCCCATCAATCATGGATATCTCGCCTAAAAATTGCCTGAAAATGCGAACCTTCTCGCCTCGGCAGGATCTGGACGTCTGACCCTTCGCAGGCATCCCATCTTGACTCAGACGACCTTGGAATCTTACAGTTGATCGATCGAACAGTAAACAGCCGCCGGATTCGAAAGACTCACATGGGCCCAACGATGCTCGATCCCGACCTGACGACGGCCCGGCCGTACGGGCGTCCCCTGACGAAAGTCGCGGCGATGTTCGCCCCGATGCTCGCGGTCTCGCTGCTCGCGGCCGGCTGCGGCCAGGGGAATGTCTACCACGAGCCGCCGCCGCCCGAGGTGATCGTGGCCAAGCCGGTCCTGCGCGGGGTGACCAGCTACCTGGAATACACCGGCACCGCCCAGCCGACCTCGAAGGTCGAGTTGCGGGCGAGGGTGAAGGGGTTCCTCAAGGAACGCCTGTTCCAGGACGGGGCCGACGTCAAGGCGGGCGAGGTGCTGTTCGTCATCGACGAGGAGCCGTTCAAGGTCGGCCTGGAGCAGGCCAAGGCCAAGCTCGCCGAGGCCGAGGCGGGGTTGGCCAAGGCCGAGCGATCCAAGGGGCGTGAGATCGCCAAGGCGCAGCACGAGCTGGACAACTCGCAGCTCTCGCTCTCCAAGCTGGAGGAGGCACGCACCAGGGCCCTCGTCGCGCGCAACTCCGCCTCTCGCGAGGACCTCGACCGCGCCGAGGCCACCCGCAAGAAGAGCGAGGCCCAGATGGATGCCGACCTCGCCGCCATCGAGCAGTCGACCGCCGACTACGAGATCAACATCCTCTCGGCCAGGTCGAGCCTGGAAGGGGCCAGGGCGGCCGTTCGCAATGCGGAGCTCGACCTGAGCTACTGCCGGATCTCGTCGCCCATCGACGGCCGGATCAATAACCGAGACTTCGACGTGGGCAACTACGTCGGCGAGGGGACGGCCACGACCCTGGCCACGGTCGTCAAGATCGACCCGGTCTACGCCTACGTCAGCGTCAGCGAGGACGACATGCTCCGCGTCCAGGACATGATCCGCGCGGGCAAGCAGCGCGACTATCGCGAGGCGACCCTGACCATGGAGCTTGGCCTGGGCAATGAGGATGGCTATCCGCACAAAGGCAAGGTCGATTACATCGACCCCATGGTCGACACCGGCACCGGAACCAGGCGCACCCGAGGCCTCTTCACCAACACCGAGGGCATCATCACGCCGGGCCAGTTCGTCCGCGTCCGGATGCCGTTCGAGAGCCGCCAGAATGCCCTGATGGTGCCCGAGCGTGCCCTGGGTTCCGACCAGCAAGGGGCCTATCTCCTGGCCGTGGGCAAGGAAGACAAGGTCGAGAGGCGGCAGGTGAAGCTCGGGATCGAGGATGGCGGCCTCCGCGAGGTCACCGGCAAGATCGGCGCCGACGACCGGATCGTGGTCGACGGCCTGCTGCGAGCCAGGCCCGGCCTGAAGGTCAGCCCGAAGCTCGACCAGGAGGCCGCGGCCGCCGTGGCCAGGCACGAAGACGCGGGCGATGCGCCCGCTGCCCGTCCCAACTGAACACTCCAGAGGCCGACGGGCAGACCCCCACATGTTCTCGAAATTCTTCATCGAACGGCCGATCTTCGCCAACGTCATCGCCATCATGACGATGCTCGTGGGCGCGGTCATGATGTATAACCTGCCGATCGAGCAATACCCCTCGATCACGCCGCCGACGGTCATGGTCGTCGCCGCCTACCCTGGCGCCGACGCCCAGGTGCTCTCCGATACCGTGGCCTCTCCCATCGAGCAGGAGATCAACGGCGTCGAGGGCATGCTCTACATGAACTCGAGCTGCGCCTCCAACGGGGCGTACAGCCTGACGGTCACCTTCGAGGTCGGCACCGACCTGGACCGGGCCCAGGTCCTGGTGCAGAACCGGGTTGCCATCGCCCAGCCGAGGCTTCCGCAGGAAGTTCAGCGGCAGGGGGTCACGACCAAGAAGCAGTCGACCAGCATCATCATGGTCGTCGCCCTCACCTCGCCCGACCGACGGTACGACAGCCTCTTCCTCAGCAATTACGCCACGCTGTACGTCAAGGATGCGCTGAGCCGAATCACCGGGGTCGGCGACATCATGGTCTTCGGCGGCTCCAGCTATGGCATGCGTATCTGGCTCGACCCGGAGAAGCTCAAGGCCCGTAACCTCACCACCGAGGATGTTCTGGCGTCGATCTCCGAGCAGAACGTCCAGGTCGCCGCCGGCCAGGTTGGCCAGTCGCCAACGTCCGAGGGCCAGAACTTCCAGTTCACCGTGACCACCATGGGGCGGCTGAGCGAGCCGGAGCAGTTCGGCAACATCATCGTCAAGGCCGTCGAGGACCAGCCCTCCCGCATGCGGCTGACGCGCATCAAGGATATCGCACGCATCGAGCTGGGCGCCCAGTCGTACGACCAGTGGGTCGAGATCCGCGGCAAGCCGGCCGCCGGCATCGGCGTCTTCCAGCTCCCGGGAGCCAACGCCCTCGACGTGGCCAAGCGGATCGATGCGGCCATGCAGGTCATCAAGGCCAGGCTGCCCGAGGGGGTCGAGTACAGCACCCCGTTCAACCCGACCGCGTTCGTCGACGAGGCCATCCACGAGGTCTACAAGACCCTCTTCGAGGCCGGCATCCTGGTCCTCATCGTCATCATGGTCTTCCTGCAAGACTGGCGGGCGGTCCTGATCCCAGCGACCACCGTGCCGGTGACGATCATCGGCGCCTTCGCCGCGATGGCGGCGATGGGCTTCTCGATCAACATGCTCACCCTCTTCGGCCTGGTGCTGGCCATCGGCATCGTGGTCGACGACGCCATCGTCATCGTCGAGAACGCCGTCCATCACATCGACCGCGGCAAGCTGAGCCCCAAGGACGCGACGATCAAGGCGATGGGCGAGGTGATCGGGCCGGTCATCGGCATCACGCTCGTCCTGATGGCCGTGTTCCTCCCCGCCTCGTTCCTGGGCGGGATCACCGGGCAGCTCTACCGCCAGTTCTCGCTGACCATCGCCGCCACGGCCATCATCAGCGCCATCAACGCCGTGACGCTCAAGCCCGCGCAGTGCGCCGTCTACCTGCGGCCGACCGCGGAGAAGAAGAACTGGTTCTTCACCTGGTTCAACCGCATCTACGACCGATGCGAGGCCATCTACGCGTCGATCGTCACCCGCGCGGTGCGGCATACCCTGCCGATGATGACCCTGTTCCTCGCCCTGGTGGCCCTGACCGGCTGGTGGTTCACCAAGCTGCCGACCGGGTTCCTGCCGACCGAGGACCAGGGCTATGCGATCATGGGCATCCAGCTCCCCGACGCGGCCTCCGAGGAGCGCACCCGCGCCGTCATCGCCAAGGTCAACAAGATTCTCGAAGGGACCCCAGGGGTCCGCGGCTGGTTCATGAACGGCGGCAACTCGCTGCTCGACGGCGCCGCGCTGCCCAACGCGGCCACGTATTACCTCGACCTGGAGCCGTTCGAAGAGCGGACGCCGCACCCCGAGAAGAGCCTGCAGGGGATCCTCACCCACTTCATGACCGAGGCCCAGAAGATCCCCGAGGCGATGATCTTCGCCTTCCCGCCTCCGGCCATCATGGGCCTGGGGACGGCGGGCGGCTTCGAGCTGAAGCTGGAAGACAAGGGGGGCACCGGCCTGGCCGAGATGCAGCAGGTGGCCGAGGAGATGGTCCGAGACGGCAATTCCCAGACCGGCCTGACCGCCTTGCAGACCTCGTTCCGATCGGGCGTCCCGCAGATCTACGCCAACATCGACCGCGAGAAGGCCAAGAGCCTGGGCATCCCCCTGGCCCGACTCTACAACACCTTGCAGGCCTCGCTGGGGTCGGCCTATGTCAATGACTTCAACAAGTTCGGCCGCACCTGGCAGGTCCGGGTTCAGGCCGACCAGAAGTTCCGCCGTAATCCCGAGGACATTCGCCGGCTGGAGGTGCGCAACCTCAACGGCCAGATGATCCCGCTGAGCACGGTCGCCAACGTCGAGCGGTCCAACGGCCCGCAGATCATCCCCAGGTACAACCTCTACCCGGCCGCGACCGTGCAGGGGCAGGCCGCGCCGGGGTTCAGCTCGGGCCAGGCCATGTTGCTCATGGAGCAGATGGCCGAGCGCAAGCTCCCCGGCTCGATGGGCTACGAGTGGACCGGGATGTCGTACCAGGAGAAGCGCGTCGGCGGCCAGGCCATCTATGTCTTCGCCTTTGGCGTCCTGATGGTCTACCTGGTGCTCGCCGCCCAGTACGAGAGCTGGACGATGCCGGCCGCGGTGATCCTGGTCGTCCCTTTGGCCCTGCTGGGGACCGTGGCCGCGGTGTCGTATCGCGGGATGGATAATAATATCTATACGCAGATCGGTATCGTGCTCATCATCGCGCTGGCGAGCAAGAACGCGATCCTGATCGTCGAGTTCGCCCGCGAGCTGAGGGCCCAGGGCCTCTCGATCGTCGACGCGGCGATCAAGGCCTCCCGGATGCGGTTCAGGCCGATCCTGATGACCTCGTTCGCGTTCATCCTGGGGATCTACCCCCTGGTCAACGCCACCGGGGCCGGTGCCGCCAGCCGCCGCTCGCTGGGCACGGCCGTCTTCGGCGGGATGATCGCGGCGACCTTCCTGGCCGTCTTCTTCGTCCCCGTCTTCTACGTCGTGATGCAGCGCCTGGCCGAGTGGCGCCGGCCGGTCAGGGAGTCGGCGGAATCCGACGACGCCAACCTGGTCGAGACCGAGCTTGTCGTCTCCCACTGATCGGAGTAGCCGCGCCCCCCGACCGCTTGACTCGGGTCGGGGGGCGCGTTGTCATCGGCCGGCTTCGCACGCATGAACGCCCGTTGCGAACCGACCGAGGTGACCCGATGACCGCCCGACGACTCGGACCGATCGCCGCCCTGGCTGCCTACGTCCTGACCCCGATGATCATGCCAAATCAAAGCGCGGCGCAGGACAGGCCGAGCGGGCCGCTGCACAAGACACGGTCGGCGGTGATCGCCCGCGGGGGGATGGCCGCGACCAGCCAGCCCCTGGCGACCGCCGCGGCGATCCGGGTCTTGCAGCAGGGGGGCAATGCGGTCGACGCCGCCATCGCGGCGAACGCCGTGCTCGGCGTCGTCGAGCCGATGTCGTGCGGCATGGGCGGCGACCTCTTCGCCATCGTCTGGGACGCCAAGGGGAAGAAGCTCCACGGCCTGAATGGCAGCGGCCGTGCCCCGGCCGCCGCGAGCCTCGACTATTACAAGTCGAAGGGGATGGCCAGCATCCCCACGAGCGGCCCGCTGTCGTGGTCGGTGCCCGGCTGCGTCGACGCCTGGGAGATGCTCCGGTCCAGGTTCGGCACCAAGCCCCTGGCCGAACTGCTGGCCCCCGCCATCGAATACGCCGAGTTCGGGTTCCCCGTCAGCGAGATCATCGCCGCCGACTGGCAGGGCTCGACACGATCCCTCTCCAGGATCCCGACCTCCGCCGCAACCTATCTGCCCGGCAGCCAGCCGCCCAGGACGGGCGACGTCTTCAAGAACCCGGGGCTCACCCGCTCCCTGAAACTGGTCGCCGAGGGGGGCCGCGACGCCTTCTACAAGGGGCCGATCGCCGCGTCGATCGCCGATTATTCGAAGTCGGTTGACGGCTTGCTGGCCCTGGGCGATCTCCAAACCCACAAGGGGACCTGGGTCGAGCCCGTCTCGACGAACTATCGTGGTTATGACGTCTGGGAGCTGCCCCCCAACGGCCAGGGGATCGCGGCGCTCCAGATGCTGAACCTCCTGGAGCCCTACGACCTGAAGTCGATGGGGTCGAATTCCGCGGAGGCCCTGCACCTGCTGATCGAGGCCAAGAAGCTGGCCTACGAGGACCGGGCCAGGTATTACGCCGATCCCGAGTTCTCCAAGGTGCCAGTGGCCACACTCATTTCCAAGGAATATGCCAGGACCCGCGGGGAGCTGATCAAGCTGGATCGGGCCAATGACAAGCCCGAGCCGGGCGTGATCCTTGAGGCCGACACCATCTATATGACGGTGGTGGACAAGGACTTCAACGCGGTCAGCCTGATCCAAAGCAACTTCAGCGGCTTCGGCTCGCAGCACGTTCCGGGCTCGCTCGGCTTCGCGCTCCAGAACCGCGGATGTTCCTTCTCGCTCGACCCCGCCAGTACCAACCGCCTGGAGCCCGGCAAACGCCCGTTCCACACGATCATCCCCGCGTTCGTCACCAAAGACGGGCACCCCTGGATGACCTTCGGATTAATGGGTGGCGACATGCAGGCGCAGGGGCACGCCCAGGTGATCGTGAACATGGTCGACTTCGGCATGGACGTGCAGGAAGCGGGCGACTCCGCGCGGTTCCGCCACGCCGGGTCGAGCGACCCGACCGGCGCGAAGGCCGACGGCTCGGGGTCGGTTGCGCTGGAGTCGGGCATCGAGGACGAGGTCCGCCGCAAGCTGCAAGCCCTGGGGCATCGGCTCGTCGAGGGGAAGGGGGGCTTCGGCGGCTACCAGGCGATCCGGATGGACATCGACCGGGGCGTGCTGATGGGGGGCTCGGACCCGCGCAAGGACGGCATGGCGGCCGGCTACTAATCGACTCGGTGTGCCCAAGACGCAACCTCCGAGGCGGGCCGACGAGTTCGTCATCGCGAAGCGTGGCGCGGATGATTGCGACGGGCCGAATCCATGAGTTAAGCTAGGGGCAGAATGTCGTCTCGGCCCACGCGCGGGGGGCCCGGGGTTCACTGACCGATCGCGGTTCCCGAGCAGGATGATCTCGACTATGGATTATCAGCTATCCGTCCTGAAGGGACGGAGCGCTTCGAACGTGGTCAAACTAGCCGGGGGCGTGACCACGGTCGGGCGGCAGGAAGACTGCCAGCTCCGTATCAACTCTTCTCAGGTCAGCCGCAGGCACTGCGAGCTGTACGAGAGCAAGGGGAAGCTCATGGTCAAGGACCTGGGCAGCTCCAACGGCACGCTCGTCAACGGCCAGAAGGTGGAGAAGCCCGTCGCGCTGAAGAACGGCGACACCCTCACCGTCGGCCCGATCAAGTTCCGGATTGATCAGATCAGCGAGCTCGCCTCCAGGACTCCGGTGAAGGTCGCCTCGGTCAGGGCCGCCGCGCCGGGCGACACGGCGATCAGCGAGGCCCTCATCGACGACAGCATCGACGACGAGACCTTCGAGCTCGACTTCGGCGAGGAGCCGACCACCATCCCGGGAGTCGATCCACCCAAGACGGTCACGGGCTCGCCCCCGAAGAAGGCGCCCGAGACCGACGTCGACGTGATCCCGCTCCAGAAGGAAGCCGCGATCGGTGAGGACGCCGTCGCCGACTTCCTGCTCGACCTGAAGATCGACGAGGACGACTGAAACGCCGCCTTGCCCGCCCCCGTCGCGCACCTCTCTCGGGCGCGCGACGGGCCCCCGTCATCCTCCCTGCGGACGTCTCGACTCGCCCCCGTTCCTGAGTCGAGACCCTTCGTCATTGCCCCCTATCCGGGGGAGTACAATGCTCAGGGATTGAATCGAGCCCGACGAAATCCCGGGATGACGCCGGATCTCCGGCGTGTCGAGGGCTGGGCTGCGACCCCTGGTGGTCGTCTCGAGTCGCGGGGGTCGGATCCATGCCCGAGCTTGCAAGTTCCGCGACGTGCTCGGCATCGGCGGAAGTCTCGCCCGCCCGCGATCGCGAGCGGGTCGACCGTTATTTGACGGCGTTCCTCGCCCAGACCGGGCGGAAGTACGCCTCCAACCCCCACGTCCGGCCGCTGTACGAGGCGGCCTCGGAGTTCGTGGTGCGGGGGGGCAAGCGGCTCAGGCCCCGTCTCTGCCTGGCCAGCTACCGGATCTTGCAAGGCGGGAGCGAGCCTCCGCCCAGGCCGGTCTGGCTCTGCGCCGCGAGCCTGGAGATCCTCCACGCCTTCATGCTCGTGCACGATGACCTGATCGACGCCAGCCTGCTCAGGCGCGACCGGGCGACCCTGCACGAAGACCTTCGCCTCCGGTCGAGCACGCCCGAGTGCCCCACCACCCGGAAATCGGCCGCCGACCTGGCCCTGATCTCCGGCGACCTGCTCTGCTCGCTGGGCCTGCGGCTCATCGCCCGGTCGGGCCTCGACGACTCGCGGCTTGGCCGCGTCCATCGGCTGGTCGCCGACATGATGCTGGAGACGGGACTGGGCGAGGCGCTCGACGTCCTCTATGGCAATTGCCCACTCGACACGCTCGACGAGGAACATGTCGTCGAGGCCTACCTGCGTAAGACCGCCCGCTACAGCGTCTCGGGCCCCCTGGTCCTGGGGGCCGTCCTGGCCGGGGCGCCTTCCTCGGTCTGCCGGGCGCTCGACAAGTTCGGCGACCTGCTCGGCTTCGGCTACCAGGTGCGCAACGACCTGGAGGGGCTCGAGGCCGACGAGACGTCCGGCGATCACGCGGACCTCGACTCGGGCAAGCGAACGTACGTTCTGATGCGTGCCTATCGGGCCTCGACGGAGCGCGGTCGACGCGCCATCGAAGACGCACTGGAGGCACCCGCGGGAGTCCTGAGGCGGCATCGCCTGCTGGCCCTGATCCGCAACAGCGGGGCCATCGAGTCGAGCCGCGACACGCTCATGAATCTCCAGCGAGAAGCGGTCGAGGCGCTCCGGGCCTCGTCAATCGAGCCGGCCCAGCGGCGTTCCTTCGTCGCCCTGATGGACCTTTTCGGCTTCCCGACGCCGCCGCAGGCCACCCCTGCTTCGGTGATCGGCGAGCCTTGCCCGGTGACGGTCACCTGAATCAGAACCGGCCCCATGCCAGGAACGACGACCTGATGCCCCTCGATTTCGCCACCCAGGACGTCGCCCCGCGAAAACGCCTGGAGTCGAAGGCCCGGCAAACCGGCCAGGGCAAGACGGCGGTCGTCATCGGCAGTGGCTTCGGCGGCCTGGCCGCGGGCATCAGGCTGGCGGCCAAAGGGTACGGGACGACCATCCTGGAGATGAGAGACAAGCCGGGCGGCCGGGCCTACGTCTACGAGGACAACGGCTTCACCTACGACGCGGGCCCCACCATCGTGACCGTCCCGTTCGTCCTCGACGAGCTCGCGGCCCTGGCCGGCCGGACGATCGCCGATTACGCCACGATCGTCCCATGCGACCCGTTCTACCGGATCTTCTTCGATGATGGCCGGACCTTCGACTACAACGGAGACACGGAGCGACTCGAAGGCGAGATCGCCCGGTTCAACCCCGACGACGTGGCCGGCTATCGGGCGTTCCTCGACTACAGCCGTCGCATCTTCGACCGGGCCTTCACCGACCTGGCCGATCACTCGTTCCACTCGATCTGGGAGATGGCCAAGGTCGCGCCCGACCTCATCCGCCTCCGCGCCGATCGTTCGGTGTATGCCCAGGTGTCGAAGTTCATCAAGGACCCCGCGCTGCGGCAGGTCTTCAGCTTCGAGCCGCTGCTGATCGGCGGCAACCCGCTCCGCTCGTCGTCGATCTACTCGATGATCCACTTCCTCGAACGGACCTGGGGCGTCCACTTCGCCATGGGTGGGACCGGGGCGCTCGTCCGCGGCCTGGTCCGGCTGTTCGAAGACCTGGGCGGCACGATCGAGCTGAACCGTCGTGTCGAGGAGATCGAGATCGAGAACGGGCATGTTTCGGGCGTGCGAGTGCAGGGGGGCGAGCGGCTGACGGCCGATGTGGTCGTCTCCAACGGCGACGTGGCAAACACCTACCGCAAGCTGATCAAGCCCGAGCACCGGCGGAAGTGGACCGACCGGCGGATCGAGAAGATGAAGTATGCCATGTCGCTCTTCGTGCTCTACTTCGGCACGGATCGGACCTACGAGCACATGCCTCACCACTCGATTATCCTGGGGCCGAGGTACCAGGGGCTGCTCGGCGACATCTTCGACGCGAAGGTGGTGGCCGAGGACTTCTCGCTCTACCTGCATGCCCCGACCCGGACCGACCCGAGCCTGGCGCCACCGGGCTGCGAGTGCTTCTACGTCCTCAGCCCGGTGCCGCACCTGGGGGGCGGCCAGGATTGGGACGCCATCAAGGATGAATACGCCGATCGGATCCTGGCCTCGCTCGAACGCGAGCACCTGCTCCCGGACGTCCGCAAGCATGTCATCTCGAAGATCACCTTCACGCCCAAAGACTTCGAGACGCAGCTCGACGCCTACCAGGGTTCCGCATTCCAGTTCGAGCCGACGCTGACTCAATCCGCCTGGTTCCGGCCTCATAACCGGAGCGAGGATGTGAACGGGCTCTACTTCGTCGGCGCGGGGACGCACCCTGGCGCGGGCCTGCCCGGAGTCATCAGCAGCGCGAAGGTGCTGGAGCGGTTCCTTTGAGCGTCAAGACCTGCACCGACGAGGCCAACGAGCGCGGGACGCGCGTCTGCCGGCGGGTGACCCGGTCGTACGCCAAAACCTTCTACTTCGCCTCGACCTGCCTGCCTCGTAAGACCCGCGCCCATGCCTATGCCGTGTACGGTTTCTGCCGCTGGGCGGATAATGGGGTCGACGACGCCGCGAGCCCGGCCGAGGCCGTCGCGCGGCTGGACTTCGCTCGGGCCTCGCTCGACGATGCTTATGGACGAGGGCCGGTCGCGCCCGGATTGTCCGCGTTCCGCCGGACCGTCCGCGAGCGTTCGATTCCCCGGCCGCTGTTCGACGACCTGCTCGACGGCATGGAAATGGACCTGACCGTCCGCCAATACGAGGATTTCGCCGCGCTCGACCTCTACTGCTACCGAGTGGCCGGAGTCGTCGGCCTGATGATGACCCATCTCTTCGGCTATCGCGACGACCGCTGCTTCCCCCAGGCTCTGGCGCTCGGCACCGCGATGCAGCTCACCAATATCCTGCGTGACGTGGGCGAGGACTCGGCGATGGGCCGCGTCTATCTGCCGCAGGATGAGCTTCGTCGGTTTGGCGTGACCGAAGCTCAGATTGCACGAGGGGACGTCAACGACGGATTCCGCGACTTGATGACGTTCCAGATCGGGCGTGCCAGGCACTATTACGCCGAGGCCGAGGCGGGCGTGGCCTGGTTGGAAGGGGCGTCGAGTCGCTTGACGGTCCGGGTGATGGGGCGGCTCTACGGCGGGATCCTGGGGGCGATCGAGCGGCAAGGCCTGGATGTGTTCCGGTCGCGGGCCCGGGTGTCGGGGGCCCGAAAACTCGCCACGCTGGCCGCCTGCCAGGGCGAGGGGTGGGCTGATGCGGCTCGCCGGTTCTGGCTCTGAATCTCAACTCCCGCGAGCAAGAGGCGGAACGTCCCTTGAACGAACCGGCGGCCTTGACGCCCGACCCCGACCGCTTCTTCGCGAGGAAGACGCCTGGCTCTCAGGAGTGGTGGTACTTCGACGCCATCTCCGACGACGGCCGCGACGCTGTCGTGATCATCTTCTACGCGGGATGTCCGTTCGACCCCGCCTATGGGGTCCCATCGCGGAAAGTCCTCCGCACGGGGCGAGGGGTGGCGCCCGATCCGCTCGACCACTGCGCGGTCGGGATCAGCTGGTATCGCCCGGGTGAGCCTGGGCCGCCCCGGCGTTGGCCTGGCCAGCCCGGCGCGGAAACACGGGCGTTCGCGCTCAATGTCCATCGACGCGACGATTTTACTCAGACCGCCCGCCCATTCCGCGTTGATGTGGCCGGGAGCGTCGTGTCGCGGGACGACGAAGGCTATTTGATCAAGGTCGATGTCCCGGATGTCGACGGCCGCAGGCGAATCCGAGCCAAGCTTCGATTCCGGCCCGCGGCGGCCACCGTGCCCTTCGAGTCAGAACTGGGCACCCCGGGCTCGCCCCATACCTGGATCCTGGCGGCCGCCGACTGCCGGGTTGAGGGGGAGATCGTCATCGACGGCACGCCTCCCCTGGAATTCCGAGGGCGTGGCTATCACGATCACAACGCCGGTGCCCACGAGCTTTCCGTCTCGGTGCGCCGATGGGGCTGGGGACGGGCCCATCTGGGCGATCGGACCTGCGTCTATTACGACTCGATGACCGAGGACGGGAACCATCGATCGCTCTGGCTATCCCACGCCGGCGAGGCTCAATCCGAGTCCAGCAGCCCCGCCGCCATTATCATGGACGAACCCGCTCGGTCCGGGTTCGGCATCCCATTCCCGGGCCTGATCCGGATCTCCGCCGACGGGGCCGAGATCCTTGTCCGTCCTCGCTCGCTCGTCGATTCAGGGCCGTTCTACCTGCGATGGATCTCGGACTGGGAGATCCGCGAGGCGACCGGAGAGGTCTGCCGCGGGACCGGAATTCACGAATTGCTTGACACTCGCAGGCTCAATCATTTCGCCCTTAACTGGATGATCCCGTTCAGGTTGAAGCGACCCAAGGGGGCCGGCCGTGCGGGTCGAATTGATTGATTTTTGCGGAACCGTTCAAGTTTGGCCCAGGATCGGCGAATCTCTGTCGTGGATCGGGCTTGAAACGCGAAGTCTTAGTGGTTGCAGGATGAAGACCACGGACCGGGATGCCCAAGGGATGGGCCCCGGAGACACCAGGAGGCGACGATGCTCGTACTCAGCCGCAAGCGGTCGGAACGGATTTTGATCGGCGACGACATCCGGATCATCGTCGTCAAGCTCGACAAGAATCAGGTCAGGCTCGGGATCGAGGCCCCCCAGGGCATCTCCATCATCCGCGAAGAACTGTTGGGTGATGTCGAAGACCTGGAGGCTCGCAAGGCCTGGCGTGAGAGCGTGACCCTGACCGGCAGCGGTTCCTGACGGGCTGATCCCTGAGAGAGGGATCAGCCCAGGGCCCGATCGCGTGCCGACGCAGGCCGTCGGACGCGATGGACAGGATGGGATGAGCGATCGAACGGCCGGTCAGAAGGCGACCCCGCCGCCGGTCTCCACGCCTTCTCCCTCCTCGTCGGCGCTGCCGCCCGAGAAGATACGCCTGGCACGCTCGCCGACCGCGAACGATTCGAGGGTCAGCTCAATCTTGGAAGCCGCTTTATTGGCGTCACCGGTGGGAAAGACGAAGACGAAGGCGACGTCGTACGGGTCCTGCTTGTAGATGTAGACCTGGACGTCGCTGGTGGTCGCGCCCGTCGCCACCTGGAACAGAAGACGCTTGAACTTGTTGCCCGCCCCGACACCCGGGGGTGCCTTCTTGGTCTCATCCTTGAGCTTCGTGAGCTGAACCTCTTCGGTCACGCCGTAGACCGGGCCCAGCATGCCCTGCAGCACGTCGGCATTAAAGTCGTTGCGTGCCGCCTTGGGCGGGGCTGCCTGGCCCTTGGGGACGGCCTTCTTGGCGGCCTGCTTGTTGCGGGCGACGATGTGCATCTGCTGCTTCTGTGGTTCGATGAAGCTGGCTTCCACGTCATAGAGGCCGGGCGGCACGTCGCCTAGCTGGAAGACCTTGGTCAGCTCCAGCCCTTTGGGCGGGCGGACGTAGATGCCCAGCTCCTGGAACCTGGGATCGGTGGGCGGCGGGGCCAGATTGTCGGCGAGGCGCTTCTCGTATTTGAGCTTTTCTAAGCTGAGGTCCATGCGCTGCTCATAGCGCTTCAGGCCGCAGCCGGTCGCGACGAGTAGTGACGCGGAGAAGAGCAAGACCGAGACCCGTCGCATGCGTCACCTCGAACCGCAAGAGGGCAGGCCCCGGATCGGATCGCCGGGGCACGTCCCTTCAAATCTCCGCTCCCTCAATCGCCTTGTCAAGCAGACGCCCCGCCCCGTACAACTCGTGGACGCGGCTCGGGTGTCGGGCCGGGTGTTCGCCGGGACGATCCGAGGTGAGTGTTGGTCTGCATCATCGCGACGGTCAAGCCGTATCGAGCCCAGGCGGTTCTGGCGGCCCTGGAAGGGGTCGAGATCCTGGGAGGGACCGTCCGCGAGGCGATGGGCTATGGCCGGCAGAAGAACCGGCTGAGCCGCTATCTGGGCAGCGAGTATAACTCGTCGTTCCTGCCCAAGGTGGAATTGACCCTCTTCGTGCGGGCCGTGGATGCCGAGGCGGCCGTGCGGGCCATTCAGGGGCAGGCCCGCACGGGTCGAATCGGCGACGGCAAGATCATGATCGTCCCCTGCCTGGGCGAGGCGGTCATCTGGGGCCCCGATGACGGCGGGTCAATGAGGTGTGTTGATCCAGAGGACCCGGCGGATGCCCCGGCCTGAGGCGCGGATCGCGTCGAGCTCGACGAGCGTGGTGGCCATCTCGGCGGAGGTATTCTCCGTCTTCAGCAGGGCGAACTGGCCGCTGTACTGGAACCAGCGGACCATCGGCTGCCCCTCGATCCAGACGACCACGAGCTTTCCGTCGAGCGTCGAGGCGGCTTCCTCGGCCTCGGCGAATGCGACGTAGGCGCCTGCCGAGATGATCGGCGCCATGGCATCTCCCTCGACCTGGACGCATCGGCAGTCGCGCTCGGCCGAGAGCCATTCGCGCCTGGCGGCGATGTAACGCGGCCCCGAGACTCGCGAAAGTGCCACCCGGCCTTCGTCCTCGACCGCGATCAGGACGAAGTCCGAGCCATCTTCGACGTGGTCTTCGGGGGTGCCGGGAAGCTCGTGGACGGAGCGCCCCTGTTCGCCCTCGGCCCTGTTTGAGTCCCTGCCTTGCTCGAGCCGTTCGATGGCCTGGCGCAGCAGGCCTGCGACGCTGGTCTCACGACGGGTCTCGCCCGGGCCCGACTCCTCGCGGAACTTCACGCCTGTGCCCCGCAGCAGCCAGAGCGGCTCCACGGACGTCAGCTCGACGATCTTCAGGGCGACCTCGGCCGGGACGGTCACGCCCGCCTCGTAGTTGTACCAGGTCCGCACCGGGATCCCCAGGCTACGCGCCAGCTCGGGGCCGCCACGCTCGCCATACAGTTCGATCCTCAGCGTACGTAAGCGTTCCGCCAAGGAATGTTTTGTCCTGACCGCCTCGGGAGAGTTTTTCGCGCGGGCCATGGATTCGTACTTTCGCCACGAGAAGGAAGTTAGCGACCGGGCCGCAGATCACATCGCGGGCCGGCATCCCGGAAAATCTCGTCGCACGAGCCGCCTGAACATCGCGACTCAAGCCCTTGATGACGATCTGCGTCCTGCCAACTTACGATAGATTTACTCTAGTCTAGCGAGCCCGTGACGCACGAGAAAGATCGTACTTAAGCATGGTAGGGGCGACGATGCGGCCGGAAAATGCCGGACAATCGTTCCTGCCGATGTTTAGCTGGATGGATGCATTAAGTGGCCTTCCCGTCTTCCTTTACGTAAAGGGTCATTTGCTCACGCATTTTTTGAGGACGACCTCGGCGTGTTGCCCGGGAGCAACATTCGCTTAGACAAAATGTCTTGTTATCGAGGAATTCGGCGAAACTTCGGGCCTGTCCGGGGTTTCCGGTCTTCAAAATGTTCCGAGAAGGAGTCTATGGGGGCGGGGCTTCCTCTTCGAGGGGTGTCCGGCGATCGTTCAGGTGGCGATGCCAGTCTCGCTGAAGGTCCGATGTCGGAGCGGTCAGGCTGAGCTTGAAGGCGTTCCAGGCCCGATCGCCCCGATCATCGGCTAACTTCGGGGGCGAGGTGCGAAGGATCTCGAGGAACGAGACGAAGCCCACGGGGGCTTCATTGGCGAGGAAGTCGACGAGCGACCAGGCGGCGGCATAGCGGTCGCGGTCGTAGCCGGGCCCGAAACCTCGACCCCGGACGAGGGGTTCCAGCGGAGGCGGGGGCGAGAGCTTGCGGGCATCGGGGAGCCTCAGGTCGTGGGCCCTGCGGAATCCGGCCCAGCGGCCACCCCGGACGACCTCGAATTGCGCGGCCAACCCTTCGTGCAGCCAGGTCGGCAGGTCGTCGAAGCGGCGGACGAGCCCGGTCTCGACGGCCAGCTGATGGATCGTCTCGTGGGCGGCAATCCCCAGGTCGATTGCGCGCCAGTCGAGATCGGCCAGCATCCGAAGGCGCCGGAGGTCGCGCACCTTGTCGTCGAGGACCCGGCCGGCTTCCGCCTTGGTGACTCTCCGGCTGCCGTCGGCACCGGTCGCCTCGATGAGCACCCGACCCGATTCCGGAACTCGCGACAGCATGGTCTCGAAGCCGTCAACTTGGCGTTGCACGGCCGCGATCCGCGACCTGGATCGGGCCTGGGCCTCGTCGCCCCGGGTGTCGTAGGCGAAGACGACTCTGAGCGTCGGGTGGTAATAGCCCCGGGTGGTGGCGAACGCCGCCGAGCCCTGCTGCCCGAGGAGTTCGAGATAGTTCGCTCGCGACTTCAGATAGATCGAGGGGAGCCGATGCGCGGGAGGCTTCAGGTCGAGTCCCCAACCGGTCAGGATCAGCTGGTAGGCCGAGACCACGTCCTCGAGCATCTCGGCCCGTTCGGCGACCTCCTCGGGGGGCCCTTCATGATACAGAAGGAGATGAGCCGTGCGATGCGGGCGGCCGACCTGGGCCAGGGCCGGCGTGAGCGAGGAGAGGTCGGGATCTTCGATGGGGACGCAGAGCCTGTCATAGGCGGCGATCATCCGGGCCGTGGGCTGATGATCGGGGTGCCCGACATGAAGGTCGCGAAGCAGGGCGACGGCCTCGCGCGGCAGGCCGTTTTCCAGGGCCCACCAGGCCTCGCGGAATTGGGCCTCGGCCGGCGCGTCGCGGACGGCCTCGCGTCGTGCCGGCCAGGCCCCCCGGGGGTCGAACCCCGGGACGAGCTTCAAGAAATCCGATCGCAGGAAGGCGAGCTTCCCCATCGGGGCGTCGACAATGACCGAATCGCCCTCGACGCGAGCCGCGACCTGCGCCCGTCCCCCCCCTTTGAAGTACAACAAGTCGCCGCGAAGGGGTGACGGGGGCGCGAGGACGATCCCAAGGACGACGAGCCGCGTCAGTATGGAGGGCGGATGGGTCATCGGGCCCGGTCCTCGACGGACGGAGGTCGGGGTGAAACCTGGCGGGTCTCACTCACGGATCGTCACCTTGGCCTCGTTCCGCAAGTCGATGTAGTTTTCCAGCGAGAAGTTCTCGGTCGTGCAGGCGTTCAGCAGCGGTCGCTCCATGGCCTCGACGGCGGCGCAGGCCGCGGCGAGCCTGGAGGCGATTTCATGCGGGATGATGCAGACGCCGTGCTTATCGGCGTGCAGAAGGTCGCCGGGCTTGATCTCGACGCCCGCGAGGCGGACAGGCTTGCCGTAGCCGACCAGGCGGACGTAGCCGTGGCTGACGCAGGGGTTGCGGCCGAAGAGGGCGAAGTCCAGATTGGCCACCTCGTCGAGGTCGCGCGGACAGCCGTCGGTGATGTGCCCCACGCAGCCGAGCTTCTTGTGGATCGTGGCCGTCACCTCGCCGAACTGGGCTCCAAGACCCGGCGGATCGTCGAGGTCACTCCCCACGGCGATCTTCGGACCTGGCTGGGCGGCGACGTAGCGGAGATAGTCTCCGAGCAGGTCAGCCGTCGGCTCATCGTCTTGCCTGGGCAGCGCCCTGGTCTGCGACGTCACCGCGTAGCCGATGATCGGGCCTATCTCGGGCAGGAGGCAGCGGATCTCATGAGGCAGGAAGCCAACATGGCGCGGGCGGACGTCGAAGATCTCGATCGCGTTCGCGATCGTCGGCGTGTTGTACCGGCGCAGCTCTTCGAGCTGCGTCTCATTGAGGATCGCTGTCGCCATGAAACTCTGCCTCGTCGCTGCAAGAGAGGAACGCCCGACCCGGCTCTGGGGCCCCTACTCTAATTAGATGCCGGGCCGCGTCAATCGCCTCTCGCCTCTGAAGTGGCCAGGGCCTGAGGTCGGCGATCAGGTGCCAAGTGTCGCGTACCGCTCCAGCGCGGCCCGGATCCCGGCGTGGACGACGTGGATATCGATGCCGATGACGAACATCCGGCAGCCCAGGGCCTCCATCCTCGCGGCATATTCGGGCCCACGCGGCACGGTCCCCCAGGGTTTGCCCGCGCGGGCACAGGCCTCGGCGATCTTCTCGATCGCCGCCAGGCACTTCGGATGCTCGAACTGGCCGGGCACGCCCAGGACCTGGCTGAGGTCGGCGGGGCCGACGAACAGGAGGTCGACGTCGGGCACCGCGGCGATTGCGTCGATCTGCTCAATCGCCGAGGCGGTCTCGATCTGGATGCCGACGAACGTCTCCGCGTTAGCGTCGACCACATACTCGGAAAGCGGGGTCAGCCCGAACCGGCCATCCCGATTGCCTCCATTCATGCCGCGCTCGCCCCTCGGCCAGAACTTGGCCCAGCGCACCGCCTGCTCGGCGTCGGCCGCCTCCCGGACCATGCTCACCATGATGCCGTGCGCGCCCGCTTCGAGCGCCCGCATGACCGAGGCATAGTCGGTCGCGGGCATCCGGACGAAGTGATCGAGCCCCGCCGCGTCGGCCGCCAGGGTGGCCAGCTCGATCTCCTTCATCGTCAGGCCCGCGTGCTCGGCGTCGATCCAGAGGCCGTCGAAGCCGGAGTGGCGGCCGACGATCTCGACCAGTTTGGGGAGGAACAGCTGGCCGACGCCGAAGAGGCGGACGACCTTCCCCTCGGCTAGTAGCGGCTTGATCCGGAGCATGGGCGGCCCTCGTCTCGTCTGGGGTCGATCGCTCAGAGACTTGATCGTACACGTCCGGTCGGCGATAACGAAGCGGCGCCCCGGCCGGGTCAAACGAGCGAGCTGCGGGTCATTGAGGTCCGTCTCCATGTCGAACGAGACCGAGCCTGCGGCCAGATCGAGGCCCAAAGTTCGCCTGGCCTTCGCACGCCTCCTGTTTCGCCTCTCGATGGTCCTCTTCCTGCTTGTGGAGATGGCCCTCTGGAGCGAGGCGGGCAAGCTGGCGAACCCGCCGGCCCTGCCCCGGTGGGCGATCTTCTTCTTCTATTCGCCCCGGTTCCTCTTCATCGCATTCATGGTGGCCGCCGGCTGTACGATCGCGGCCGACCTGATCGTCCGGCTCATCATCCGTCCCGCGGTCTTACGCTGGCACGCGCCGTCCTCAGGCGGAGAGGCGGCGTCGTTCCACCTGGGTGCGTTCGAGTCGGTCATCGGCTCGAGCCCCGCGCGGCGACGTGGCGGTTGGTCGTGGGGGCCGGGGATGCTCGTCCGCACCAACACGCGTCTCTGGTTCTTCCCCGACTCGTCGGACCACGAACCCCTCTGCCTGCCCGCCGGCGATTGGTCCGATGTCAAGGTCGTCGAAGCTCCGCGGATGTTCCTCGGGATGGTCCGAGATCTACCGGACTACGTCCGACTCACTCGACGCGACGGAGTCGAGGAGATCTTCGCCCTTGCCGACCCCGGGGGCACGGTCGCCTGGCTCGACGCGAACGCAGACCTGGTCACCGATCGGGCCCCGGCCCGGCGGGCCGAACGCAACGACCCTCTCCCTCCGAAGGACGAACAACGATGGCTGGCCCGAAGCGAGTTCTGATCACCGACTTCCTCGAAGAGACGACGCTCGAAGCTCCCGAACTTTCCGGCCTGGCCGACCTGGTGCTCGGCCACGCGACGCACGAGCGCGACATCGAGGAACTCTGCCGCGACGCCGATGTCATCATCATCTTCCACGACATCGCGGCCCTGACCGACGCCACCTTCGCAAAGGCCGAGCGTTGCAAGGCCGTGATCCGCGCGGGGGTCGGCTACAACAATGTCGACTGGAAGGCGGCCGGCGAGCGCGGGATCCTCGTCTGCAACGTGCCCGATTACGGCACCGAAGAGGTCGCCGATCACGCGATCATGTTGCTGCTTGCGACCACTCGAAAGCTCCTGCACCTCGACGCGTCGATGCGGGCCGGCGTCTGGGATTACAAGGTGGGGCAGTCGGCCCCCAGGCTGCGTGGCAAGACCCTGGGGCTGATCGGCTGCGGCCGGATCGGCATCGCCACGGCGCTGCGGGCCAAGGCCTTCGGGCTGGACGTCGTCTTCTATGATCCGGTGCAGCCGCCGGGCATGGAGAAGGCGTTGGGCATCCGCCGCGAGTACGACCTGGACTCGCTACTGGCCCAGAGTCAATTCCTCAGCCTGCATTGCTACCTGGACCACACGAGCCATCACATCATCAATGCGCGGACGCTCGCCCTTCTGCCCCCGGGCGCGATCCTGTTAAACACGGCTCGCGGCGGCCTGGTGGACCAGGAGGCACTCATCGCCGCGCTCGAGTCCGGGCACCTTTCGGGCGCGGGCATCGACGTCTTCGAACGCGAGCCGCTGGACGACGATCGACTGAGGTCGCACCCCGAGGTCATCCTGACGCCGCATTCGGCGTTCTACAGCGGGGAAGGATTCGTGGAGATGCGGACCAAGGCGGCCCAGGAAGCCCGCCGGATCCTGTCCGGGGAAGCCCCCAGGAACCTGGTGAATCGCGAGGTCTTGCGCAATCCCAGGTCGCGAATCTGAAGTCGACGTGGGTTGCCAGCATTCGTGAGACTTGGGTATGCTCGGGGTTTACCGTTCCGCCGCTGGGCGAGACCGCATTGCGCCCACGGCGAGCCGGGTATGGCCGCCTGAGAGTCCGAGAACGAGGGTGTTTCGTCGATGGCACATAAAAAGGGTCAGGGATCAAGCCGCAACGGCCGCGACTCGAATCCGAAGATGCTGGGCATCAAGCTGTACGGCGGCCAGTTTGCCCGCGCCGGCAGCATCATCTGCCGCCAGCGTGGCACGCGCTGGACCCCCGGCAAGAACGTGGGCCTGGGCCGCGACTTCACGATCTTCACGCTGATCGACGGCACGGTCCGGTTCGATCGCGACGGCCGCCGGATCAACGTCGATCCGATCCTGGAAGATGCCCCCGTCGCCGCAGTCGCCGTCTGATCAAGGGTCGCATCCGGGCGAATCCCGCCCGATCGATCCGTCTGATCTTCCATGAGGTGCGGGAGCCGGCCTAACTTAGGGTCGGACCTCCGGCACCTCGTTCACGTCTCCAGGTCGCCTCGAAGTCGAGCGAATCCGCTCCCTCTGGCGAGAGTGCTCCCATGTTCGTCGATCGCGTGGCCATCTACGTCAAGGCCGGAGACGGTGGCAACGGGGCTTTGGCCTTCCGTCGCGAGAAATACGCGCCCAAGGGCGGCCCCAATGGTGGCGACGGCGGGGGCGGCGGCAGCGTGATCATCCGCGCCGCCGATGGGCTCACCAACCTCGCCCACCTTTCCAGCCAGCGGCACTGGCGGGCCGAAAAAGGCGATAACGGGTCGGGCTCCGACTGCTCGGGGCGGGGGGCCGACGACCTCATCATCAACGTCCCCGTCGGCACCATCGTCCGCGACCAGGAACGCCAGCACATCCTCAAGGATCTTAAGGTCCCCGGCGACCAAGTCATTGCGGCCCGCGGCGGTCGAGGTGGGCACGGCAATGCCCACTTCAAGTCGTCCACCAATCGTGCCCCACGCCAGCATGAGCAGGGGCAGGTTGGCGAGGAGCGGAAGATCTCGCTCGAATTGAAGGTCATCGCCGACGTCGGCCTGCTTGGCCTGCCCAATGCCGGCAAGTCGACCTTGCTCTCGCGCATCTCCCGGGCCCACCCCGAGATCGCCGATTATCCGTTCACGACCAAGTATCCCAACCTCGGCACAGTGCACGGGGACGGCGACCAGGCGTTCGTCGTGGCCGACATCCCCGGCCTGATCGAGGGGGCTCACTCGGGTCACGGCCTCGGCCATGAATTCCTCAGGCACGTCGAACGGACCAGGCTGCTGGTCCATCTGGTCGACGCCATGCCGATGGACGGCTCGGACCCGATCGTTAACTACCGGACGATTCGCAAGGAGCTGGAGCTTTACAGCCCCGCGCTCTCGTCCAGGCCCGAGCTCCTGATCGTCACCAAGCTCGACCTGACGGGATCGGAAGAGGCCCGGGACCGGTTCGCCGCCGAGCTCGGGGTCGAGCCGCTGTCGATCTCCGCCGTGACTGGCAAGGGGATCCCCGAACTGATCCGCACGATCACATCGAGGCTTGCCGAGCTGACTCAGATCGAGATCCCCGAAGAACTTCCGGCCGACCACGACACCGATGCCGGCGGCGAAATCTCGTCCCTGACGGATGACACGACCGCCCCGATGGGGGTCTGAGCGTTGCCCCACCTGGTGGCCGATCTGGGCAACTCGCGGCTCAAGTGGGGCCGACTCGACGAGGCCGGGCGCCTCGTCGACGTCAGGGCCCTGGTCTTCGACGACCCATGCACCTGGGACGACGCCTGGGACGATTTCTGCCCCTGCGATCCCGAAGAGTTGCAGTGGACCGTCGCCTCGGTGAATCGACCCGTGATGGCCCGCTTCCGCGCCTTCCTGGAGCGCCGGGGCGTGGGCCAGACGACGTTCCTCACCTCGGCATCTGATGTCCAGGTCCGCCACGCGTTGGCCAGGCCCGATTCGACCGGGGTCGACCGGGCCTTGGCGGTGCTCGCGGCCCTGGCCGCTCACCCGGTCGGCGGGCCGGGCCAGGTCGTCTGCTGCGGGACGGCGATCACGGTGGAGACGATCGATGACCACGGAATCTGGCGCGGTGGTGCGATCGCGGCGGGCCTGAACATGATGGCGAGGGCATTGGGAGAGCGAACCGATCAGCTCCCCCAGATCACGCCCGTGAGCTCGCCGCCACCATCGGGCGACTCGACCCGCCCGGCGATGGAAGCGGGGATCTACTGGGGGGCCGTGGGCATCGCCCGCGAGCTTCTCACCCGCCAGGCGGAGGAGTCCGAGGGCACTCCCTGGATCGTCTTCTGCGGCGGCGATGCCGTCACCATCGCCGCCGGTTTGGGCGACTCGAGAATCGAGGTCGCCCCCGACTTGGTCCTCGAAGGCCTGGCGATCCTCGCCCGCGGGGCCCGGCCGTGAACCCGTCCGAGCAGGACGCCGGTTCCCGCGCATGCGTCCTGACCGCCGATGGGCGAGGGGCCCTGGCCGTCGTCCGGGTCTGGGGAAACGGGGCCGTCGACGCGGTCGACTCTGCGTTCCGCCCCGACCGAGCTCGGGCTCTCACGCGGACGGACCCCGGACGCCCCCGGCTCGGACGCATCGGTCGGGGCCTGGGCGATGAAGTGGTCGTCTCGATCGTTCCCGGCGCGGCTTGCGAGGTCGAGATCCACACCCACGGCGGGCCGGCCGCGTTATCGCTGGTGCTCGACGCGCTCGTCGATTCCGGCGTCGCGCTGGCGGCTCCCTCCGACTGGCTCGTGAGTCGTCAAGCCTCGCCGCTTGCCGTCCAGGCCGAGCTGGATCTGGCCGCGGCCTCCACGGCTCGGGCCGCCGAGATCCTGATGGATCAGGTCGACGGGGCGCTGGACCGCGAAATTCGACTGATCATCGACCTGGTCTCCCACGATCCGGTGGCTGCCGCGCACCATCTGGCTCGCCTCATCGAGCGGGCCGAGGTCGGCACCCGGCTCATCACGGGCTGGCGAGTCGCGCTGGCGGGCCGTCCCAACGTCGGCAAGAGCCGCCTTCTCAACGCGCTTGCGGGCTACGACCGATCCATCGTCGACCCGACGCCCGGCACGACGCGCGACGTGGTGACCGCGGCGACGTCCCTGGTTGGTTGGCCCGTCGAGCTGGCCGATACCGCGGGGCTGCGCCTTACGGGCGACGCGATCGAGGCGGCCGGGGTCGTCGCGGCCAGGAGCTGGCACGCTAGGGCCGACCTCGTCGTAGTGGTCCTCGATCGGTCGTTTCCCCGTGATGACTGCGAACCAGAGGTTCCCGGCTCCCTGATTGTGGCTAACAAGTCCGACCTGCCCGCCGCCTGGGATGAAGGACAAGTCGACGCCCTCGCCGTCTCGGCCGCGACCGGCGAAGGGCTCCCCGCGCTGATCGAAGCCATCGCCGCCCGCCTGACCATGAATGCCCCTGGAGCGAGGGATGCCGTGCCGTTTCGGGTCGAGCATGTGGACGCGCTGAGACGGGCCTCGATCCATCTTTCCGAAGGGAACCAGGCCGCGGCGATCGAAACACTGGACGGATTGATGGCGGGTACGCCGACGGGACCGGTCGCGTTACAGTAGCCGCCTGCCCGGAATGACGACGGCCGGCCGGTCGGACGCGTGGGCCGGGCTTCGGATCCATCGAAGGGATGCCATGCCGCGTCGACTTGCCGCGTGTTGTCTGCTGCTTGGAGGGTGGGCGATGATCGTCAATCCGGCCGCGATAGCGGGCGTCGCCACGCCCGAAGACGCCAAGCTCGCGAGCGTGTTCCGCGACTATCTCGAGCGGGTCTTCCGCGCCGAGCCCCTGCTGGCGACCCGCCTAGGTGATCGTCGATTCGACTCAGAACTCGATGATCTGAGCCCCGAGGCCCGCAAGTCGAACGTCGAACGCGACCGGACGATGCTGGCCGACTTGCCGACGCTCGTCGACCGCGCCAGCCTCTCGGGCGACGGCCGGGTCGACTTCGACATCCTCGAACATCATCTCGTTCGGAACATCTGGCTTGCCGAGAACACCGATCCGTTCGTCGAAGATCCGCGGATCTATGGCGACTATTTCTCGGACAGCGTCTACCTGATCTTGAGCCAGTCGACACAGCCGCGAGAGATCAAGCTTCGCAACGTGCTGTCGAGGATGGAGAAGATCCCGGCCCTGGTCGACGTGGCCCGTTCAACCATCGGCAAGGCCCCGCGCGTGATGGTGGAGACGGCCATCCGCCAGACCAAGGGGGCAATCGGCTTCTATCAAGGCGAGCTGTTCACGCTGGCCGGAGAGCCCGCCGGGCAAGGCGAGCTGGGTCAGCGGGCGAACGCGATCGTCGAAGCCCTCAAGACGCATCAGCGCAACCTGGAAGGAGACGTGCTGGCCCGGGCGACCGAAGACTGGAGGCTCGGCAAGGAGAAGTTCGCCCGCAAGTTGGATCTGGAGATCGACGCCGGCATCACGGCCGACGACCTGCTGGCCGAGGCGCTTTCCGAGGCCACCCGGGTCGAGCGCGAGATGGCCGTCATCGCTCGGGTGCTCTGGTCTTCGATGTTCCCGATCGAGGCGGTCCCTCCCGATGACGAGGAGGGTCGGCGCGCGATGACCCGGCGCGTCCTGGCCGAGATCGCCAGGGATCACGGCACGCCCGAGGAATTGGTGCGCGACGCTCGCTCCACCGTCGACGCGATCAAGCGGTTTATCACCACGAAAGACATCCTCCGCCTCCCCGAACCCGACCGCTGCAAGATTCTGGAGATGCCCGAGTTCAAGCGGGGCAATTCGGTGGCCTACCTGGAGTCGGCCCCGCCGCTCGATCGCGAGGCACCCAGCGAGTACGCCATCAGCCCACCCCCGTCGGGCTGGAATGAGCGGCAGGTGCGTAGCTATCTGGAAGAATACAACCGGGCGATGCTCAAGATCCTGACCATCCACGAGGCCTATCCCGGCCACTACGTGCAGCTCGAATATGCGAACCGGTGCCCGTCGCCCATCCGCCTGATCCTCTCATCGGGGACATTCGCGGAGGGATGGGCCGTCTACACCGAGCAGATGATGCTTGACCAGGGGTTTGGTGACGGCGACCTGAAGCTCAGGCTCCAGCAATTGAAGTTCTACCTGCGAGCCGTGGTCAACGCGATCCTCGACCACAGGATGCATTGCGAGACCATGACCGACACGCAAGCGATGGAGCTGCTCGTAGGCCGAGCCTTCCAGAGCGAGGGGGAGGCCCTCGGGAAAGTCATCCGATCGAAGCAGTCCTCGACGCAGCTCTCGACCTATTTCGCCGGACGAACCGCGTTCTACCGGCTCCGGCAGAAGGTGCAGCGTGAGCAAGGCGACGCCTTCGAGCTGGGGCGCTTCCACGAGGCCGTGATGTCGCACGGCACCTTGCCGGTTAAGTATCTGCCCGATCTCGTGCGCGAGCGGCTCAAGCAACCGCGTTGAACGGGCCGCGTCGAGAGTCGTCGACCCCTGGGGCCGGGTTCGCCTCAGCGTGCGGGCGGGCTGGGGATTCGCTGGAGTTCCGGGCCAGAAGTTGCCATCGTGGCGCCGGGCGCGAGCTTGACGTCGTCGAGCCTGAGGCTCCAGGGAGGCTGGCCCGAGTCCCAGTCGCCGGTGAATTTGAGCTTGTCGTGCGAGGGCGCCGAGTCGGAAAGGGACACGGCGTCGTCCCACCCCGTTCGGTCGTAGAACTTGGGCTGGCCGCCGGGCTTGAGCGATTCGTCGATCCGGTAGGTTCGGATCTGGTGATAAGCGACGGCGTGCCCCTCCCACTTAATCCGATCGCGGAGCATCTCCAGGCTGTCCGGGCCGCTGACGCGGAAGAGGGGGTCGCCCTCAGACGTGGTGGCCAGGATGGAGTCGCGTGCTAGGACGTCGGCGGTCGGCAGCTCGGGGTCCTGATCGGTTCCCTTGAGCTCAACCAGGCCGCCGATGGCGCGGGCGGTGACCTGGCGCAGCTCGATCTTGATCCGCTCGACCGGCTTGCCGCGGGGAAGGCCGTGGCCAGCGACCATCGGGCCTCCGGTGCCGACGACCGAGTTGTTCAACTCAAGATCGACGCGTCGGCCCGCGGCCACGTCGACGAGGACTCCGCCGGTTCGGATCAGGCTATTGCTGACACCGACGGTCGCGGCCGGCGGCTCGGGCTCCGTGGCCGCGTCGCGCGTGGGGCCTTCGCCGTGGATGAGGAAGACGGCCGAGGGGCCGCGGGTCCCCTCGACGGTGATCGTGCATACGTCCAGGGTCAGGTCGGTGCCGGGTGCGACGCTGAAGACCCCCCGCTTGATGCCGTCGGCGGCGACATCGGGTAGCACGATGTCGATCCCTTCCAGCTTCAGCCTGCCGGATACCAGGTGGAGCCAGGCGGGCCAGACGGCTCCCTTGGCGGCGTCTCCGGGCTCCGGACGGAACGTGAACCTCGGCCTTGTCTTGCCCGCTTCTCCGCGGATCTTCCAGGAGCCGCTGGCCCGGACCGTCGTGCTGGGGAGCTCCAGGTTCGCGTTCGACGCGATCATCACCGTCCCCCCGCGAGCCTCGGGGCGTCCGAGCAGCTCGACGAATTGCTCTGCCGTGCGGATCAAGGGGTAGTCCGAAGCGGGCTCCACGCCGGCAAGAGCCCCTCGATCGGTGCGGACGATTGCACCTGGCCGGGGGGATGGGGGCGTAAGTCCCGGAGGAACTTTCCGAGACGACCCATCCGGGCGGATCGTCGTCTCGGTGCGGCCGGCCTCTGGCTCCGATGCCCCCAGGACGCCCCCGCCGGGTTCGATGGGGACCGTGGGCGGACTCGGAGAGCCCTTGGCGCCCGCGTCGCCGATCGGATTGTCCCGGATAACCGTCTTGCTCGGCTGTGTGTCGGGGAGAAGGGCTCCGGTGGGGATCGCCGCGAGAATCCTGTCCTTCAGCGAGGCGGGCTGCGAGGTGCCCCCGGCCCTCGGATTACGGGCGTCGGACGTCGCATCGCGGGCCGTCGAAGCCACCGCCTCGGCCGTGGCGTGCGGTCCGCGAGTCACGCCGACACCGGGCAGCTTGACCGGGACGTCAACAAGCTGAAAGGCGTGCGTGGTGTCGCGGTCTGTCCGGGCGAGCGTCTCCAGCGGGTTGCCCACGCGCCAGTCGGGGCCCTGCCGGGCAATCGAGTTGGATTCGCGGGTCGAAGGCCCGTAGGCCAGCCAATCCTTGAATGTGAGGACGCCAGCCCCCCTGGAGGGGAGCAGGTAAGTGTCGATCTTGGAATAAAGATTGTTCCGCCCGCGCCAGTCGAGCTGCTCGGGATGGTCGGCGGCGACCAGCACGAGCGGGCCGTCGATCATCGGGTCGCGACTTTGAGAGGGTGCAATCACGGAATCATCGAGCCGAACTCTGGGTGATTCACCGATGAAAACGAAAACGGGCCGGGTCCCGGCCGCGATACTGACGTGTTTGAGGCGGAATTCGGCCGCGGTGGGCGTCTGGTCGAAATTCTCGGCGGAGAGGATGCTCTCGACGGCCGCGACCGTGCAGTCGTGCATGGTCAGGTCGACCGGACCTGTCGCGTGGATCGCCGCAGATGCCCCTTCGATGTGGCAGGATTCGATCTCGACGTCTGGGGGGCGTTTCATCTCGGCGGTCGGCCGCTTCGTTGCGGTGAGCGAGATCCCCACGGATCGGTCGCCCGGCGAGGTCGGTCCTTTCCGGCGGAACGAGCAGCGGCGGACGGTCAGGTCCACGTCAACGGCCTGGAGGGCCGAGATCTGCCCATCTTGCTCGGGCCTACCCCCGTCGATCTGGATCGTCAGGCCTTCGAGATTGAGGCGGCCGCCCTTGACGTTGAGCACCGCCTCGCTCGGGGCGAAGTCGAACGGCTCGCCGGTGTGGTCCAGCCGGATCAAGGGGGAGACTCCCTCACCGGCACGGATCGTCAGGTCGGGAGACTCCAGTCGCGCCGGCAGGTCGGGGTCGCTCGGCATCGGCTTGAGCAGGTATGGGCCGTCGTCGACGAGCACCACCACGGAACCTGCCGGGGCGCGGACCAGTGACGCCCAGAGATCCTGGCTCGAATCGACCGAGATCTCGCCGGGAAGGCCCGGAAGTGTTGAGCCGAGGCTTGCGCCCACGCGGGGGCTCGTGGGCTCCTCGACCAGTTTGGTCACGGCCTGGGTCTTCGCGCCCGAATCGGCGACCTTGGGGATGGCCTGACTCGGCTGAGTTTCGGGGATGATGACCGGTTCGGGCCTGAGCAGGAGGTAGCAAAGGCACGCGACGAGCCCTGCGGTGGGAAGGGCCCAGGCGGCGTGCCGTTGCCAGGCGGGCGACTGAATCGGGGCCATCCAGATGAGGCCCTCGGGGCTCGTCGACCGCAATCCCATGCTCCCGGCGACGATCAGGAGATCTCGGACCAGTTGCTCGGGGGTCTGGAAGCGATTGTCTCGGTCCTTGGCCATCAGCCTGTTAAGGATGGCCGACAGTTCGGAAGGGACATCCGGGTTAATGTCGCGGATCTCGGGGACCGGCTCTTCCTGATGCTGGATCAGCTTCTGAAGAACGGTTCCCTCGGCGAACGGGGGACGCCCGGCGAGCATGTGGAATAGGGTGCAGCCCAGCGAGTAGAGGTCGCTGCGGACGTCCACGTCGCGCGGGTCGCGGGCCTGCTCGGGGCTGATGTAGTCGAACGTCCCGAGCGTCATCCCGCTCTGGGTGAGCCCTTCATCGCCCCCGCGCTCGAACCTTCGCGCCAGGCCCATGTCGACAAGCTTGGCTCGCCCCTGGTGCGTCACGATGATGTTCGACGGCTTGATGTCGCGGTGCACGACCCCGCGTTCCGAGGCGTGGATCAGCGCATTGGCGATCTGGAGCGTGAAATTGACCGCCTCGCCGACCGGCAGGGGCCCTGTGGCGTCGACTCGCTGGCGGATCGTCGTGCCGTCAATGTACTCGAACGCGATGTAATGGATCGCCGCGTCGTGCCCGATGGAATAGACCCTGGCGATATTCTCGTGGTCGAGCCGGGCCGCGGCCCGCCCTTCCTGATAGAACCGCTGGACGACCTCGGGGTCGACCGCCTGTTCGGGTGGCAGGATCTTCAGCGCAACGTAGCGATCGAGCTGGGCATCGAGGGCCCGATAGACCGCCCCCATGCCGCCGACGCCGATGCCGTCCTCCAGTACGAACTGGTCCAGCGACTCGCCGGGCTTGGGCAGCGGGGTCGGGTCGGGTACGGGCCCGCCTTTGCGGACATTGGTCGAGCCGGAGTTGCCCGATCGGACCGTGGGGGGATCGGCCCCGATCTCGGGAGCCTCGTCGGCCGCAGCCGGTCGCCACGACCCGGTTGCCTCCGGATGTCCCTGGGGGTGCCCGAACTCGGAACCCTGCATCAAGAATCTCACCCGAGGTCCATGGGGCGACGGCTCGGCTCCCCGCGCGGAGTCACATCCATGCCGGACCATGTCTAAGCGGAAGCGGAAGGGGACGCGAGGAAGAAGGGTGCATGCATTCGCGTCGAACCCGGAGTCATCATACGCCCTCTCGATCGACAGTGTCAACGCAGCGAGCCTTCGCTCTCGAGACCGCTTGCCTCGATCGAGGTCTTGTTACCTCGTTACATACTCTCTCTATGTTAGGGCTAGACCCTCTGCCCGAGGTTCGCCGGTAGGACCGTATGGCCAGGACGCTTTCAATCCTCCCACGGGTCTGCGAAAGAACCGTGAGCCCAGCTCGATCTCAACGCCTGGACTCCTTTGATGTTGGGTCAGATCGTGGGGCCATCCTTGACAACGCTCCCATTTCCTGGGATGATTCGCCCGTCGGAAAGAATTCAAGACGGCCGTTTCATACGGAAGTTTTGGATTGTTTCCGAAGCAGATCCAGAGCCGGGGGATTAGCTCAGCTGGGAGAGCGCTTGCATGGCATGCAAGAGGTCAGGGGTTCAAATCCCCTATCCTCCACTACCCGGAATGGTTCACGACAGCCATTCCACTGAACGTTCAATCAAGGGGCCTCGGGCCCCTTTTTTCGTCGACGCATGATCCTGTTGAACGATTCCGCTCGTCACCTGCGAGCGCTCGAGGGCTCAGGGCTGCTCGAAGCGCATCAGCCCTGCCGGACTTCGCCGGCAAGGCTGTCGCCGGATCGTCCCCAGACGCTTCGATCTCAGCTCGGGGCCGAGCCCTTCTTGATCTGCTCGATCGAAGCCTCGGCCTGCTTTCGAATCTCGGTGCTCGGGTCGTCCCGCATCTTTTCCAGGATGGGGATCGCATCCTGGGCATGAGTGCCGGCGAGGCCGAGGAATTTCGCCGCCAGGAGCCGCACCGGTTCCTGCTGGTGATCCAACTGCTTGACGAGTTCCGGCACCGAGCGGGCGTCCGGGCCTTTGCGTTCGAACCGGCGCAGCATGCGCTGAACCGCGCCGACGTTCTCCTTCTTCTCGGCCATCAGGATGATGTCCGGGATGAACATTGCACCCGGAGGTCCCAGGCGCTGGATCGCCCCCATCGCCGACTTCCGAACGTCAGGATCGGTATCTCTGAGGGCCTTGGCCAGGTGGGGACGGATCGCTTCGGGCTCGAGTTCCAGGCTCCCGAGGGTCAGGGCTGCGGCCGAACGGACTTCCGCCTGGCCGTCATCAAGCAACGAAGCGAGCCGATGAAGGGCCGGTTGCGACGCCTTTCCGAGCGAGCCCAGCGTCTTGGCGGACATCGACCGGACAGCGGGAGTCGGGTCGTCGAGTAGCGTGAGAAGCGACGGGACGGCCGATTCGGCCGACTGCCCGTGGCTGCCGATGAATTCGGCCGAGGCCAGGCGAACATCCGTGCTGGGGCTCTTCAGCAACTCGATAACCTGTCCCAGCGCTTTGCGGCCCAGCGGTCCTAGCGCGCGGATCGTCTCGATCGATAGGCGCTGGACCCGGGGACTCGGGTCTCCAAGCAAGCCCGCAAGGTCGCCGACCTGACGCTCGTCGCGCGGTGCGGACCGGGACAGTATGGAGATTGCCTGGAGTCGGATCTCCTCGGACTCGTCCTTCAGCAAGCCTCGCACCGCAGGGACGGCCTCCGCGGCGCCCGGGCCGAGTGAGCCGATGGCGGCAAGGAACGAGGCTTTCATTTCTGGATCGTCCGAATTGAGTCCGGCCGTCAAGAGTTGCACGACGCCAGGCGCCAGCGGCCGGACCTGTCCGAGTGCCAGGGCCGCGCCCCGGCGAACGCGGGGCTCGGGGTCCTGGAGTGATGTCACGAGTTGGCTCACCGCCGGACGGCCGACCTGCCCCAACGCCTCGGCAATCTGATCGATCCGGCTCTCCTTGCGGGCCAGGGCATTGAGAAGCAGACGGGCGGAATCCGGCCCGACTCGACGCAAGAGGAGAGCGGCGTGGCGAGAGATCCCCGGGTTTTTGGACGTCAGCAGCTGTTCCAGGTCCGCCACCAAAGGCTGGAGCAATGCCGGTCGACCAACCAGGAGGTCGACCGTTGCCAACCTGACAAGTTCGTCCTCGTCCCGGAGATTCTCCTTGATGATCGGTAGCACGACGTCCTCGGGCAGCCCGAGTCTGGCCAGCGACCTCGTCGAGGCCGCCCTGACTTCGGGCGAGCCATCATGGGCCGCCGCGAGGACCGCTCCTCGGGTCATGTCGTCGGTCGCGGGAAGGTGCCCGAGTGCATCGACCGCCAGGGCTCGGACCTGCAGATTCTCGCCCGATGCGGCGTCGACCAGAGGTCCTATCGCGGGCTTGCCGATCCGACCCAGCGCCAGCGAGGCCTCCCGTCGAATCCGTTCAGACGTATGACCGAGCAGCGGGATCAGGTCCTTCACGGCCGCCTCGGCATTGGGCCCGATTCGGCCCAGGGCCATCACCGCCTCGGCCCTCACACTCTCCTTCTTCTCCGAGAGGAGGCCGCGGAGCCCTTCGACGGCCGGTTTGCCCACGGTCGCAAGGGCCAGGGCCGACCGATAATCCTGGTGCAGCTCCTCTTTTCCCAGGCCTCCGTAGTCGGATCGCAGGGTCTGGACGAGCGCCGGGACGGCGGGTTCGGCGTCGGGGCCGAGGTAGGTAACCGTGTCGAGCACCGCCAGCCGTACCTGGCCATCCTTCTCTTTTTGCAAGAGTTCGATCAGGACGGGAAGTGCCTCTCGCTGGACGTTCTTCTCCGCCAGCCGGATCTTGGCCGCCGCATCACGACGCACCTCGACCTCGCCCGATCGCAGATGTTCGAGGAGAGCGGCCGTGGGCTCGACAGCCCAACCCGGCGAGGCGAAAGGTCCGTATCCGATGACGCAGGCGACGATGGCAATGGCCCGGATGGGGCGACGAATGCACACGGCGAAGCTCCTACTCGTGGCGCATTCGAGGTTGCCTGGGAGGGGCATCCGCACTCGGCCCTTCGTGGTGAGGGGATGGTCGGATCCTCGTTCGGCCGCTCAGATTCGGTGAGGCGTTCTCGCGGGTTGGTCTGACTCCCTGGCGCGTCCCTCCCCTCGCCCGTTGTGATCCGGCGAGGGGAGAGCATTGAAGCCCGGGTCGCTCAGGCGAGCAGGCCCGAGATCGGCTCGGTGCTGTCGCCGAATCGGTCGATGGGGACGCCGGCCTGCTGGAGCATGGCGAGTAGGAGGTTGGACATCGGGGTTTCCGCCCGGAGCTTCTGATGCTGCCCGGCACGCATCGTCCCGCCCCCCTTGCCCAGCAAGATGGCCGGCAGGTTGACGTGGTCGTGGCGGTCGCCGTCGCTGATCCCGCTGCCGAAGAGGACCAAGGAGTTGTCCAGCAAGGTCGAGCCGTCGGCTTCCTCGACACCCATCATCTTCTCGACCATGTAGCCGAGGATCGAGATGTGATACCGGTCGATTTCACGCAGCTTGCGGTTCTTCTCCGCCTCGCCGCCGTGATGCGACAGCTCGTGGTGGCCGTCGGTGAAGCCGAGCCAGGGATAGTTCCGGTCGCTGGCCTCTTTGGTCAGCATGAAGGTCGACGCCCGGGTGCTGTCGGTCTGGAAGGCGAGCACCATCAGGTCGCACATCAGCTTCAGGTGGTCGTCGAAGTCTTCCGGGATGCCCGCGGGCCTGGGGAACTCGGCCCCCGGTTGCTCCGACGAGGTTGCGACATGCTGAATCCGCCGCTCGACTTCGCGGACTCCCGTCAGATACTGGTCGAGCTTGCGCTGGTCTGCCTTGGCCACCCGGCTGCGGATCCGATTGGCGTCCGCCAGAACGTAGTCGATCATGCTCTTGCGGTAGAAGTCGCGATCGGCCACCGTCGCCTGGGTGAGGCTGCTGCTTCCCTTGGTGAACAGCCGGTCGAACACCACTTTCGGATTCATCTCATAGGGGGCAGGCGAGGTCGGAGTGCGCCAGGAGATGTGAGTCTTGTAGGTCCCGCTGTATCCGAACGCATTGCCCGACCGGGCCGACTCGCAGCCCAGCTCCAGGCTCGGGAAGCGAGTGGCGTTGCCGACATGTCTGGCGTAGAGCTGGTCGACCGAGATGTCGACCTTGACGGCATCCTGCGTTTTGTACGCCTGGGAGCCGGTCAAGAAGCTTGCCGAGCCCTGGCCGTGGCCGCATCCCTCGGTGTCGCCGTTGGTCATGGCCGAGTTATGCGTCAGCCCGTGGAAGCAATTGAGGTACTCGCGGGCGAATGAGAGCGGCTTCAGGGTGTCGGGCAGGTCGACGAGCGTCCCCTCGTTCTGCGGGAACCAGGTCGGCAGGTGCACGCCATTGGGGACATACCAGCAGCACATCCGCACCGGAGGCTTGACAGCCGCCTTGGCCGCCCCGCGGGCCACGCCCGAGAAGCTCTCCATCCAGGGGAGGGCCAGGGCCGCGCCCATCCCGCGAAGCATCGTCCGACGTGTCGGCTGAATCATCATGACCTCGTTTGAGCCGGGCGCGATTCGCGAAGGTTGCAGTCACCATCGCATTGGCATGTGAGATTCCGAGGAGCGCTCGGGCGGTGCAATCGCTATTCGGCCGCACCCCGATACTGGAACGATCGGCTCTCCACGATCCCGAAGAGGATGTTCCGGATTCGATAATCGTCGGCGGTCAGCCGCCCACGGATCTCCTCGACCGTGCAGAAGTCATAGGGCTCGAGCCCGCGACCCAGCCCGTACGTTAGCATGTTCTCGATCAGGGTCCTCGAGAATTTCTTCGTCGCGGTCGACCCGAGGACTTGCTTCAACTCCTTGATGTCGGAGAATTTCCGTCCGCCGGTCAGCTCGCCGGAGGCGTCAACCTTGAAGTCCCCGTCCTTCGTTCGCCAGCGACCCACCGCGTCGAAATTCTCCAGGGCGAACCCGAGCGGGTCCATCTGCTGGTGGCACGAGGCGCACTGAGGATTGCTCCGATGCAGCTCCATACGCTCGCGCAATGACGAGACGCCCGAGGCCTGCTCGCTGTCGTCCAGCTTTGGGACGTCGGCCGGGGGAGGGGGGGGCGGGGTTCCCAGCAGTTGTTGCAGGATCCACTGGCCACGCTTCACCGGCGAGGTCCGGTTCGGGTTCGACGTCAGGGTGAGCACGCTCGCCTGCGTCAGGACCCCACCGCGACGCCGGTCTGTCAACGAGACACGACGGAACTCATCCCCTTTGACCCCTTCGATCTCGTAGTGCTTTGCCAATGCTTCGTTGACGTAGGTGTAGTCCGAGTCGAGCAGCTCCAGCACGCTGCCATTGCCTCGGAGGATCGCCCCGAAGTATTGCTCGGTTTCCTTACGCATCGCGTCGCGGAGCGTGTCGTCGAACCCAGGGAACAGGTTCGGGTCGGGTGCGACCCCCGCCAGCCTGCGTAGCTGAAGCCACTGGCCGGCGAAATTCCCAACGAACTCGCCCGACTTCGGGTCATCCAGCATCCGGACGACCTGCTTCCTCAGGTTCGCTCGCAGCGTCGATGTCCCGGCTTCGCGTGACAGCTCCTCGTCCGGCATGCTGCTCCAGAGGAAGTAAGAAAGCCTGCTGGCAAGCTCGAACTCCGTCAGGGGGCGATCCTTGCTGGATTCATCGGGCTCGACCAGGAACAGGAACTCGGGCGACGCGAGGACCGTCGTCAGGGCCACCTGGATCGCACGCTCGAAGCTCTCGCCGCGGTCATCGGCCAGACTGAAGACCGTGAGGATGCGGTCAACTTCATCGTTCTGAACCGGCCTGCGGAATGCCTTCGTCGCGAAGCCTGTGATGACCTCGCGGCCTGCGTCCAGCCGCGACTGGTCGCCGTATTCGGGCATCCGGACCAGGATCTTGCGATGAGACTCAGGGGCCGAGTTGGCCGCAAGAACCACCGGGCCGCGGACGACGATCGAATCGACGTGCAGGCCGCGGTCATTGCCGTACCGCTTGTCCCCGCTCACGTTGTCGGCGACATCCCCGAGCTTGGCGTCCTTGGGGGGGGCGATCGGTCCCGGTGCAATCTCGACATGGACGGTATCGTCGCCTTCAGCGACCTGGATCCAGAACCGATAGACGACCGTCTCATCCTGGATCTGCACGGCCTCCACGGTCCGCCTGTCCTTGCCGAGGCCGATCAGCATTCGGGGGGCGGGGACCGATTCGGGGATCCCCACCCGCACGAGGCTGAAGTCGGCCATGTACCGACCCGGCTTCAGGGTGTGCTTGAACTCGACCGGCTCCTTCGGCTTCAGCGGATACGTCTTCAGGCCGATCAGCTCAATCGGCGGATGCCCTTCGGCATCGGGCAGCATGATCGCCTTGCCCATCGCCAGCTCGGCAGCGTCGAGATATTTCTCGACGTGCACCGGGGAGATGTTCAGCGCCGAACCGACGTTGTCGTAACCGAAACCGATGTCGTCCGCCGGGAACGAATCGCCTAGCTTCAGGTCCAGGCCGAGCAAGTCCCGGATCGTGTTATTGTATTCCTGCTTATTCAGGCGACGGATTACGACCGAGGCCGAACTCTCCCTCGTCCCGCACTGGGCGGCGAGGAAGTCGTTCTCGATCCAGCCGATCATTGCGTCGAATTCCTCCAGCGTGGGCTGATCGGAATCCACCGGCGGCATGATCCGCCCTTCAATGGCGTCTCTGACCCGCAGCCAGGTCTGCCCGTCCTTGATGGCCGCGTCCTGCGACTCGAAGAGATCGAGGACGACCCCCCCCTCCGAATAGTCTTTCGAGTGGCAGTCGATGCAGAACCGCTCGAGAAGGGGGAGAATCTTGTCCCGGTAGGCATCCTTGGCCCCCGGTTCCGCCCCGAACGTCGGAGACAGGCCAGCTCCCATCCAGAGGACGATGAAGGCACACCCCAGTCGGTTCAAACGGATCGTCATCATCGTCTTGATCGCTCTCAACAAGAGGAGGTCGACGTTCGAGTGAGCCGGGGCTGGAACCTCGCAACGAACCATTCTAGGCATGCGTGAACCCGGGGACGGGCATGCCGGCCTTCTACGCACGATTCAGGTCGGAACATCTTTTTTCTGCAAGAAGTTACGTCAAGAAATCCCGGCCGACTCGGTCGAGGCTCGGCCATCAGGCCGTCGGGAGGATCGATCGATTGGCGGGACGAATTGCGAAGCGGGAGAGGTAGGTATCGAGTCGACTTGGGTCCTGTCCGGTGTCCGCGAGCGCAATGTGGCCGTCGGGACGGACGAGATAAAGAGCGTCACGTGCCAATCCGGTGGCCCGAGTTTTTTCCGTATAGGAGAAAATATGGAGAGGGAGGCCCGTCGCGAGGATGTGCCGCCTCACGTGCGGGGCAACGTCACCATAGATGTGAACTTGCCAATCCAGCGATTCGAGCGGCGCGAAATTGTCATCCTCGGCGAGCCAGGGGAGCCGATCGCCGGCCCTGACCTTCCCAACGTGGCCGCTCGAAAGGGGACTCTTCCGGTAGTGAATGCGGGTCTGGGAGACGACCTTGAAGGCCAGGGTCCGGACGAACTCGATGCGCAGAAGGGAGGGAACGAGACGAGGCATCACCAGCGTCCGAAACGCCTTCCCGAGCACGCCCTTGCCCACGAGAAACCGGAACGCGGTGTCCGTGGTGGAGACGAGGAGCCTGGCGAAGGGGAGTCGTTCGGCCTCGTAGGTCTCGAGGAGGGCCGGCGAGGCGCGATTCTGGAGCACGGCCGCCAGCTTCCAGGCGAGGTTGACCGCGTCGCCGATCCCTGTATTCATCCCCTGGCCGCCCGCCGGGCTGTGAACGTGCCCCGCATCGCCGGCGATGAAGACTCGGCCGATGCGGAATCGGTCGGTGACCCGGTGATGAACGCGGTACGTCGAGAACCAGTTCACCTTAGACACCCGAAGTTCGGCGACGGCTTCCAGCCTGGGTCTGACGTCCTCGAAGGAGGGCTCCTCTCGCCCTTCGACCTCGGGAGGGAAAATCCCGATCGCCCGGCGCATGCCGCTGCTCCGGATCGGGAAGATCACGAAGAAATCGCGATCGCCCAGGAAGAGCGTGACATCGCGCTCGCCGCTGGGGCAGGTTGCAACCGTGTCGGCGACGAAGAAGGTCTGAGCGTAAGTGCCGCCCGGGAAGTCCAGATCGAGCCCCTGTCGAACCGTGCTCTTGGCCCCGTCGCAGCCGCAGAGGTACGAGGTCTCGACGACTTCCTCGCATCCCTCGTGCCGCAAGATTGCGCGGACGCGACCGTCTTCCTCCCGGAAGCGCGTCAGCTCGGTGCCCCACTCGACCTCAACTCCTGCATCGGAGAGTTGCTCGATGAGGAGCCGCTCGTGGTCGTCCTGGGGGAAGCTAAGGACGAACGGAAAAGGGCTGAGCCCCACCCCGATCTCGCCGATTCGGAAGTGGGTCACCTCGGCCCCTCCCCGGCGGAGATGGACCGAGTCGAGCTTGAAGCCTCGTTCGATCGTTTCTTCGGCGAAACCAAGCTGGCGGTAGAACTCCAGCGTCCTGGCCTGAACGACCATGGCCCTCGATTGCAGACCGGGGCCGCTGTTCTTCTCGACGATCCGTGACGGAACCCCCAGCCTCGCCAGCCAGAGGGCGAGCGTCAGACCGGTGGGCCCCGCACCGATGATGAGGATCTCGGCCGGGTTCCTCGTCATTGCCATCATCCTGGCGAGCGACCGAGAACGAAGTGGCGAGTTCGAAGGCGGGAGAGGAGAGGGGGAAGTGGGGTGTTGAAAAGTGACCGGGCTGGGACTCGAACCCAGGACCAACGGATTAACATACCGCTTCGGCTTTCACCGACCAACTTCAGCTTTAAGGAAGGAAGACGTTTGAGGTCATTCCGACTTGGGGCTGGGTTGTTGCAAGTCTGGACTATCCCTTCGCCATCGCAGGCGTGCCGCGTCTAGTCTCTGGGGCCGGGGCCGCTTGAGTGGGCGGTCCCTTGCCTGCTGATTACCCAATCGGACGCCTTTTCGACCGTCGCGCTCGCCGTTACCGGCCACGCTGTGGTGTCGTCCGCTCTCAGGGCGTCCCAGCATACTGCGGCATGCACTCGCGCAGTTCGATTTCTTCCCGCGCGAGGCTCCGATTGCATCTTGCGATGCCTTCAAGTCCGTTGCTCTACCGACTGAGCTACCCGGTCATCCGGCCGCAGGAGCACGAGGCCCCGGCGATCGACTGATACCTTAACCCGACATCGTCCCTCCGTCCAGGGTTCAGGCCGGTTGGTCGCGGAAGGTTGGTGGAAAAATCGCACCACGACGAGCGATTTCCAAGAAATATCCAACAATGCACTTTGTAAATCGAGTACACATTGAATAGAGTTCGGCCGGAGACTCGACGGCCGGGGTAAGGGTTGCCCGATCCGCCAGACTGATTCCAGGGGCGATGGCCGCCCGAACCGCGGAAATCTCACCATGCACCCATCGCACCTTCGACGCCTCTGTTGCCTGGTCTTGGTCGCTTGCATCTCCGGAATCGCCGGCGTTGCTGCCTCTGAGGAGCCGGGCATCGGAGTTATCCCCCCCAAGGCGACGTTGCGCGGTCCCGACTCGGTTCAACAACTCGCCGTCGAGAACCTCCAGAATCATGGAGACGTGACGGCGGCGGCGATCTTCGCGTCTTCGGACGAGGCGGTGGCCACGGTGGACGCGGCCGGGACGGTGACCGCGAAGGGGGACGGCAAGGCATCGATCCGGGTGACAGCGGCGGGGCGTACCGAGGTTGTGCCCGTCGAGGTCAAGGACTTCGCCGGCACCACGCCGACCAATTTCAGCAATCAGGTCGTCCCGATCTTCACCAAGCTCGGCTGCAACTCGGGCGGTTGCCACGGCAAGGCGACGGGCCAGAACGGGTTCAAGCTGAGCCTCTTCGGTTTCGATCCTCCCCTGGATTACGAGACGCTCGTGAAGGAAGGCCGGGGGCGGCGCCTCTTCCCGGCGAACCCGGAGCGGAGCTTGCTGCTTCAGAAGGCCGTGGCCGAGGTGCCCCACGGTGGCGGTCGAAAGATGGAGCGGGGGTCGCACGAATATCGCGTCATCGCCCGCTGGATCGGGGCGGGGATGCCGTTCGGGAAGTCGACCGACCCGGTGGTCGCCAAGGTTGAGATCTATCCCGACGCCCGGGTGATGTCGGCCGGACAGACGCAGCAAGTCATCGTCACCGCCCATTACACGGACGGGGCGACCGAGGACGTGACCCGCTGGGCCCAGTATCAGTCGAACGACGTCGACGTGGCCGAGGTCGCCCAGGGGGGCGTGGCCCGGGCTCGCGAGATGTCGGGTCAGGCGGCAATCATGGCCCGCTACCAGGGCAACGTCGCCGTCTTTCGCGCCACGGTCCCGCTCCGCAAGGGGGCCGTAGTCGCTGCGGAGTTCGACTCCTCCAATCCGATCGACGCCGCGACACGCAATCAGTGGCAGGCACTCGGGGTGACCCCGTCGGGGCCTTGTTCCGACTCCGAGTTCATCCGCAGGGCGAGCCTCGACATCACCGGTGCGCTGCCGAAAGCGGCGGAGATCAAGGAGTTCACGGCGGACACCGACCCGGAGAAGCGTCGCGCTCTCGTCGATCGACTGCTGGCGAGCCCCGAGTATGCGTCGTTCTTCGCCCTGAAGTGGGCCGATGTCCTGCGCAACAAGCGTGAGGGAAATCCGCTCTATCAGCGTGGGTCGTTCAGCTTCCACGACTGGATCCGCGAGAGCCTGGACACGAATGTCCCCTATGACAAGTTCGTGAGGTCGATCCTCTCCGCCACGGGCACTCCGGAGACGGCCCCGCCCGTCCAGTGGTTCCGCAGGTTGAGGCAGGCCGACGCGTTCGTGGATGACTCGGCGCAGGTCTTCCTGGGCATGCGACTCCAGTGCGCCAAGTGCCATCACCATCCGTTCGAAAAGTGGAGCCAGGACGACTATTACGGCTTCGCGGCCTTCTTCGCCAAGATCGGTCGAAAGCCGTTCGGTCTACCGCCCGCGCCCGGAGTCGCTCCTGCCGAGGAGGTCATCTTCAACGCGAGGCAGGGGGCCGTCACTCACCCGAAGACGGGCAAAGTGATGGTTCCTCGCGGGCTGGGCGGCCCTGAATTGAAGCTGGCGGCGACGGCCGACCCGCGGAAAAACCTGGTCGACTGGATGACGAATCCGGACAACCCGTTCTTCGCCCGGGCGCTCGTCAATCGATACTGGTCGCACTTCTTCGGCCGGGGGATCGTCGAGCCGATGGACGACCTCAGGCTGACGAACCCGCCGTCGAACCCGGAGCTTCTCGACGCCTTGTCTTCGCGATTCAAGGAGAGCGGGTACGACCTGAAGGCGCTTGTGCGGCTGATCTGCACGAGCCGGACGTATGCCCTTTCCAGCATCCCCAATGAGTTCAACGCGAAGGACAAGCAGAGCTTCGCCCGGCACTATCCGCGGCGGATGACGGCCGAGGTGCTGCTCGACGCGATCTCGGAACTGACCGGCGTGGCTACCCCGTTCGGCGGGATGCCGGCGGGGACCAGGGCGGTGGAACTGCCCGACGAGAGCATCGCCTCGACGTTCCTGGACGTCTTCGGTCGCCCCAAGCGGGACACATCGTGCGAGTGCGAACGGGTGACCGACGCCAGCCTCGGCCAGAGCCTGATGCTGCTGAATTCCGGCGAGGTGCAGTCGAAACTGGCCGCCGCCGGAGGCAGGGCGATCGCGCTCGCCGCCGATCCCAGGCCCGATGTCGTGAAGGTCGACGAACTCTTCTGGGCGGCGTTCGGCCGGGCCCCGACGACGGGTGAGTCGGCCGGCGCGACGAGCTATCTGGAATCGCACGCGACGAAGCGTGGCGAGGCCTTCGAGGACATCCTCTGGGCCCTGGTCAATTCCAAGGAATTTCAGTTCAACGACTGACATACGATCCAACCGTCGGGCCAAGCTGGCCCGCGCCTCGTCGCCCCGTCCGGGGCCTCGGGAGGCTTAAGAGGAGGCTGCCATGATCGGACTCGGCGATCGTACGTTCGGGAATTGCAGCGGCGTCTCGCGTCGACAGTTCCTCAAGGTGGGGACGCTCGGCATCGGAGGCCTGGCCCTGCCCGATTTGCTGCGAGCCAAGGCGGCGTTCGCGGCGGGCTCCGCGGCCAGGCCCAAGACCGAGGACATCTCGGTCATCCTCATCTGGCTCGACGGCGGGCCGCCGCAGCACGAGACCTACGATCCCAAGCCCGATGCGCCGATCGAATTCCGCGGCCCCCTGAAGGCGATGCCCACCAAGGTGCCGGGCATCCACCTCTCCGAATTATTGCCTCTGCATGCGGCGCAGATGGATAAGATCGCCCTGATCCGGTCGATGGCCCACTCCAATGGCGATCACTTCGCCGCCGCCCACTGGATGCTGACGGGCTACCTCGGCTCGAACTCGGCGAACCTGGCGGCGCAGTACCCCTCGATCGGTTCGGTGATCTCCAAGGTCAAGGGGACTCGGCGTCCGGGCATGCCGGCGTATGTCGGGCTGCCGAACACGCACTCGGTGGGCCTGGCCCCGGGCTATCACGGAGGGGCCTACCTTGGGGTTGGCTACAATCCGTTCAACGCCGACGGCGACCCCAACAACCCCGATTACCGGGTGCCCAACCTCGACCTGTTGAGCGGTGTTGACTCGCCCCGGCTGGACGACCGCAGGGGCCTGCTCAACTCCTTCGACACGATGCGTCGCGATGCCGACGGGTCGGGCCTGATGGAAGGGCTCGACGGTTTCCAGCGCGAAGCCTTCGATATGGTGACCGGTCCCGCCGCGCGGGCTGCGTTCGACCTGTCTAAGGAAGACCCTCGGCTCCGCGATCGCTACGGACGCCACCTCTGGGGGCAGAGTGCCCTGCTCGGCCGCAGGCTGGTCGAGGCCGGCGTCCGCTTTGTCACGCTCACGTATGGCGGCTGGGATTGGCACGCAAACCTTGATAAGGGGATGCACGACGTCCTCCCCGTCCTGGATCATGCGGTCGGGACGCTCATTTCCGACCTCGACCGGCGCGGGATGCTCGACACGACGATGGTGCTCGTGATGGGCGAGTTCGGACGGACTCCCCGGATCAACAAGGGGTTGCCGCAGGACCCTACTCCCGGCCGCGACCATTGGGGCGACGTCATGAGCGTGCTCGTCGCCGGCGGGGGCGTGCCGGGCGGCCAGACGATCGGGGCCTCGAATGCCCGAGGCGAGGTCCCGAAGGACCGCCCATTGCGACCGCAAGACCTGTCCGCCTCGATTTACCGGAAGCTCGGGATCGACACCGAGCTGGCCTTCCCCAACCGGGCCGGCCGCCCCATCACGCTCGGATCCGACGGTCTGTTCATCCCCGAGATGGGCTGAGCCCCCGCTGGCGTACGACCCGCCGTGCGAGTAAGGTTCCCAGGAACTTGATGCCTACGTCGGGTCGAATGCGCCAGGTCGGGGGACTTCCGCGATGCTCCAACTCGGGACGATCACCTACAATATCGCCAAGGATTGGGACCTGCCGACGCTCCTGACCAAGCTGGCGGTCCTGAAGTACGAAGGGGTCGAACTTCGGACGACCCATAAACACGGCGTTGAGGTCTCCCTCACGCCCGCTCAACGCGCCGAGGTTCGCAAGCGGTTCGACGACAGCCCGGTGAAGCTGGCGGGCCTCGGTAGCGCGTTCGAGTATCAGGCGACTGATCCCGCCGAGGTCAAGAAGAATGTCGAGGGGACCAAGGAGTACGTTCGCCTGGCCCACGACATCGGCTCGCCTGGCGTGAAGGTCCGGCCCAACGGAATCCCGCGTGGGGCCGACCTGGACGCGACCCTGCGGCAGATCGGCCGGGCCTTACATGAGGTGGGCGAGGATGCCGACGGGTTCGGTGTCCAGATTCGCGTCGAGGTGCACGGGGCCGTGACTCAGGATCTTGGCAACCTCGCCAAGATCATCGACTACGCCGACCATCCCAATGTCTACGTCTGCTGGAATTCCAACCCGACCGACTTGAAGGATGGCTCGATCCGCGAGACGTTCAAGCTGGTGGCCCCCAAGATCCGTGAGGTCCACCTGCGGGACCTGACCGACGAGGCCTATCCCTGGCGTGACCTGTTCGCCCTGCTGAACCAGGCGGGCTATGACGGGTTCACGCTCGCGGAGATCCCCGGGAGCTCTGACCCCGAGCGCGTCCTGGCGTACTTCCGCTCACTCTGGCTGGCCTATCAGCCGCGTGTCGACGGGCAGTGAGGGGTTGGTCGGCGACCCGCCGGTGATTACCCTTTGGCTGGGCGGTTTGCGCCCGGCCGAGAGTTCACCCCGGAGGCGCACCCCGTTGAATGCCCGCTTGATCGCGCTGGCCTCCGCCTGGGCCTGGGTCGGATTGGCTTCGGTCGCCGCGGCGCAGGCGCCGCCCCGTCCCGCACAGGAGCCCGAGATGCATCGAGTCGAGCCCATCGAGGCGGCCCGCAGGCCGTTCCCGGGGGTCGCGATGCCCGACTCCTTCGGCTTCACCCCCGACGGAAAGTCGCTGACCTATCTGAAGCCCGAAGGGGCGAGCCTGGCCAAGGTCCTCTGGAAAGTCGACCTGGCCGGCGGCAAGCCGCGGGTCATCGCCCGGGCCCCCGGCGAGGGGGTGTCCGAGCGAACCGTCTCGCCCGAGGAGGCGCTGAGACGCGAGCGGCAACGGCAGACGGCGACGGGGCTGGCCCAGGTCGTCCGCGCGAGCGCCGCCGATGCGACCCTCATCCCGATCAACGGCGACCTCTATCTCCAGAGAGGGGAAGGGGAGCTGACTCGCCTGACGAGCACGCCCAGCCCGGAACTCGACCCAAAGCTCGACGCCGCGGCCACGCGCGTCGCGTTTGTCCGCGAGGGCGACCTCTACGTCCTCGATCTGGCGACCCTGGCCGAGACCCGCCTGACCACGAGGGCGGCGGATGGCCTGACCCACGGCCTGGCCGAGTTCATCGCGCAGGAGGAGCTGGATCGGTTCAGCGGCTACTGGTGGTCGCCCGACGGCAAGACGATCGCCTATCAGGAGACAGACGAGCGGCACATCCCGCCTTATCCGATCGTTCATCAGGGAGGCACCGAGGTCTCGGTCGAGACGCACCGCTACCCGTTCCCAGGCAAGGCCAACGCAAGGGTCAAGCTTGGCATCGTGGGGGCCGGCGGCGGGTCGACTCGCTGGCTGGAGTTGGTGGTCCCGACCGAAGATTTCTACCTCGCCCGGGTGACCTGGGAGTCGCCGCTGAGCCTGCTCGTGCAGACCCTCTCGCGTGACCAGAAACAGACGATCCTGGCCCGCCATCGTCTCGACGACGGATCGAGGCAGGTGCTTATCGAGGAGCGGGCCGAACACTGGATCAATCTGCACGACGATCTGCGCATCGTCGAGGGGACCGGCGAGCTGCTCTGGTCCACCGAGCGCAGCGGCTTCCGCCACCTGGAGTTGCGTGACAAGAATGGCAAGCTCGTGCGGACCCTCACCGAGGGGGACTGGGCCGTCGACCCGACCGCGACGCATGCCGGGTCGCGCGGCGTTGTGGCCCTCGACTCGGCTCGACGTGAGGCCTGGTTCCAGGGCAATCGCGAGTCGCCCCTGGAGTCGCACCTGTACCGGGTCTCGCTCGATGGCGGTCCCGTCGAATGCATGACCAATGATGCAGGAACGCACGCCGCGGCGGTCTCCCCCGACGGCGAGCACCGCGTTGTGGTCTCCTCGGACCGCAGCCACCCTCCGGTCGCCCGACTACTTGATCGGGCGGGTGCGGTCCGTGCCGAGCTTGGTCGCGGCGACTCCGATTCCAGGATCGCCGCGATGAATCTTCCAGCCCCGGAGCTTCTCGAGTTCCGTGGGCGGGATGGTGTTCGCCTGTTCGGGGCCTATTACGCTCCGAGGTCCGAGGCGTTACGCTCAGGCGCGGGTGTCCCGGTGGTCGTGATGCTCTACGGCGGCCCGCACGTCCAGACCGTGACTGACTCTTGGACGCTGACGGCCGATATGAAGGCCCAACTCCTCGCGAGCGAAGGTTTCGCCGTCTGGAAGATGGACAATCGCGGGTCATCACGCCGAGGGGTCGTGTTCGAGGCTGCCCTCTCGCGCGACATGGGTTCCGTCGAGGTCCGGGACCAGGTCGACGGCGTCGCGTTCCTCAAGACGATCAAGCCAGAGGTCGATCTGTCGCGCGTCGGTGTGACGGGTTCCAGTTATGGCGGCTACATGACTCTCCGATGCCTGACGGAGGCCCCCGAGGTCTTCCAGGCCGGGGTGGCCAATGCGCCGGTCACGGACTGGGACGGTTATGACACCGGCTACACCGAGCGATACATGGGTACGCCTCAGGAGAATCCCGCCGGCTACAAAGCGTCGACGGTCCTGACCCGCGTCGATCGGCTGCGGGGGTCGCTGCTCGTCATCCACGGCATGCTCGACGAGAACGTCCACTTCCGCCACACGGCCAGGCTGACCACAGCGTTGATCGCCGCCGGCAAGTCGTTCGAGCTCATCCCGCTGCCCGAAGATCGCCACTCATCGAGGCGCGAGAGCGGTCGGAAATACGAGCTGGACAGGACGGTCGAGTTCTTCCGACGGACCCTTGCCGGGACGAAGGATGCGGGGGCGAAGTGAGCTCGGAAGCTCCGCCACACCTCGAAGTCCAAATCCTCTGCCCGGCCTGCCGAACCCCGCTGCAAGCCACGACACCCCAGTCCTGGACGTGCGACGGATGCTCGGCGACGTACCGCGGCCTTCGGGGCATCCCGGATTTACGCATCGAGGACGACGTCTACCTCGACAACGAAGCCGACTGGGCCATCGCCGAAGCCCTGGATGCCGAGTTCGACCGCCACGACTTCGACGGCCTGCTCGCCCGATTCTTCGAGCTCTCAGGTGACGTGCCCGAGGCCGATCGATCCCGCTACGCCCGGCACATCAGGACGGCGCCGGGCAGGGTCGGCGGCTGGATCGGTCCTCTGGGCGAGGTCGGCGAGGGGGCGGGCCTCGATCTGGGTTGCGGAAGCGGCTCGTTCCTGGCGTCCGCTCAGGCAACGGGTCGAACCTGGGTGGGGGTGGACATCGCGATGCGTTGGCTGCTCGTCGCTCGCAAGCGTCTCGACGAGGGGGGACTCCATCGGGCCAGGCTCGTCTGCGGCGGCTCGGAGCGGCTCCCGTTCGCCGACGGCCAGTTCGCGGCGCTCGTCTCGGGCGACGTGATCGAACACGTCCGCGACCAGGCTGCCACGATCGGGGAGACCTTCCGAGTGCTGAAGCCTGGAGGCCGGGCGATGTTCGCCACCCCTAACCGCTTCAGTCTCGGGGCCGAACCGCATGTCGGGGTCTTCGGGGTCGGTTATCTGCCGCGGGCCTGGATGGGCTGGTATGTCAGGGTATGGACCGGTCGGGATTACCGGGCGATCCGCAACCTCGGGGCGGGGGAGTTCAGCCAGCTTCTCAAATCCAGCCCGTTCGGCGGGGGCTCGATCTTGGCCCCACTCCTACCGGCCGCCGACCTCGCCCACTTCAGCCCGCTGAAACGCCGCCTGGGCCAGTTGTACAACCGCCTGGCCTCGACCTGGGCTGGCCAGTGGCTCGCAAGGCGGATCGGGCCGATCCTGCACGCGGTCGTCGAGCGGCCGAGCCCGCCAGTCCAATCGTCCATCCTGCCCACTCGCCCAGGCTCCAGAGGGCGAGCAGCAGGAGCGTGAGCGGGAAAAAGGTCACGAATCGCCCGAGCGGCCAGGGCTGCTCGGAGCGGGCCGCAAGCACGGTCAGCCTTGCAACCTGGATGGGCCAGATCCCGAGGCCGACCAGCGGACCCAGCCAGCGACCGCTCGATCGGTCGTGACGGCCGCGACCCAGGCCGAAGTCGAAGCCGAATCGGAGCCGATCCCGGGCGGCTCGGGCGAATCCGGCGGACTCGACGTGTCGCACTCGTGCGGTGTTGATCCAGGCCGGAGCGAGGCCGGCTCTTCGCAGACTATCGGCCAGCTCGGTTTCGTGGATCGCCTCAACGTCCAGGATCGCGAGCCGGCGGACGCCGAAATGGTTGCCCGCCAGATGGCCCGCCGGGCAGGGGAGGCTCCCGGGGGAGTACCGGGCGTATTCGCAGAAATAGACCGAGGAGGTGACGGCCGAGGCGCCTGGATCGAGCGAGACCGGCCCGCTGGCCGCCACAATCCCTTCATCCCGGGCTGAGTCCATCCAGGCTTCGAGCCAACCTGGATCGCAGACCGACGTATCTTCCACGAAGACCACGAACGGGGATCGTGCCGACCTCATCCCCTGAATCCGCATCGCCGGGGCCGCGGTGCCCGGATGGCAAACGACTTCCCGAGCGTCGCCATTAAAGCCGAGGACCGAATCGGCAACGACGATGACCTCGACCCGAGCGGTCGTTCTAGCGCCGAATGAGGCGATGAGTCGGTCGACGGCCTTGGCCGAACCGCCGGCGATGACAACCACCGAGAGGGCCGGGATTTCGGGCGTTGGGCCGCTCATTCGACCAGTTCGAGGCTTCGCCCCGGCCCGATCAAGTATCCGAGCATCTCGCCCGTCGCCCCGACCGCGAAAAAGACGGCGATCAGCGGTAGAGCGGCCGCCAGCTTCAGACGGTGTCGGCCCTTCTCCAGGACCGTCCGGACCAGCCTCAGCGTGAGCAGGGCAGGCAGGGCGGTCGAGCCGGCTCCGTAGATCAGTCGGCGGGCCCAAGATTGGTCGGGCCGACGCATCCCGGCATACGATCGGCAGAAGTGGAACCGCTGGACGAGGAAGTGTGCCAGTTTGAAAGGCTTGATGTGGCGGACCTCGGCCCGGCTCGAGCCCCGGAGGGGGATGCCGTCGGCACGCAGCTGGTCGTTGATCCAGGATTCCCACTTCCCCTCGGCCAGCAGGTGGGCATGCCGCAGGAGGTGGGAACGTTGATAAGAGATATTGTTACCTGGAAGGTCGTCGGTCGCCTCGTCGGCCCGAGGGCCCATATATTTGGCGTATTCGCAGAGGAATGCGGCCCAGTTGACCAGCCCTTCCCGGCCGTTTTCGACCGCCCCGCCCACGGCTCCCCATGCTCCGCTGGCATGGGCATCGAGCATCCCGCCGGCCCAGTCGGGACCGACCCGGACGTGGTCCTCGAGGATGGCCACGACATCGGCCCGGCTAGCGACAACCCCTTGATGCCGCAGCGCCGGGATCGTGGCGCCGGCCGTTCCCTCGATGAGCCTGACCGGCCAGGGCCCCGCGGCCAGGGGCTCGCGGACCTGGTCGGCGAACTTCGCCACGACGATGATCTCGATCGAGGCTCGCTCCGGCTGGCCATCCAGGGCTTCGAGCGTCGGCCCCAGCAGGTCCCAGCCGTTGACCGCGGCGATGATGACCGAGAGGCGTGGGGCGGCGGAGATCGTTGTCGCCTGGGGCATCGCGGGCATCCTTGCCGTGGGGGGGCCGGGCCCGGCGGCGATCCATCGACGGCCTATGCCCAGCCCGCGCGGACATGGTGTCTCCGGATCGACATTTGGTCAATGTCACCCCCGTTCCGCCGTCCGACGTCGGTGGTCGAAAAACCTCGCGTGAGGCCTCTCGGAGCGGTCGACGTGGCCTGTTTTCCCCATTGAGACGCCCTCCGGCGGCATTTTCCGGGGAAATTTGGGGTTCCAGGGGCACATCCTCGTTTTTTCCTGTATGTTTCCAGCGTCCGGGCCGAAAAATTCGGCAGGGATCACGGCGCCACCTTCGATGGGAAGTTGGTGGCCGGCGGGTCCGCCGATCGACGAGCACGCCGCTGCAGGAGGAGTTCTCGACCCATGGCCAAGAAAGCCGCGCCCAAGGCCGCCGAATCCAAAGCCGCCCCGGCCCCCGCCCCGGCCCCCGCGGAAAAGCCCGCCAAGTCCGCCCCGCGCGTCAAAGCCGCGACCAAGGGCGAGGTCTACACGAAGCTCGCCGAGAAGACCGGCCTGAGCAAGAAGGAAATCACCAGCGTCTTCGACGCCATGAGCGAGCTGATCACCGCCCAGCTTGGCAAGAAGGGCCCCGGCCTCTTCGTCCTGCCCGGCTTGCTCAAGCTGAAGATCGTCAACAAGCCCGCCACCAAGGCCAAGCAGGGCGTCAACCCGTTCACCAAGGAGCCGATGACCATCAAGGCCAAGCCCGCCCGCCGCGCGATCAAGGCTCTGCCCTTGAAGGCGCTGAAGGACCTGGTCTGAGGTCGGACGACTCCAACGCCGCGATGGATGCCGAGTCCACCGACGATTGTGGCCGGAACGAGCGGGCGTCGCCCGTCGGCTGAACCCCAGCCCGACGGGCGACGCTCGTTTTCATTCCCAAAGTTCCTGCCCAGCGAGTCGCCGATGATCCGCGTAGGTTCCGAAGTCAGGTGGGCAATGCGCCGCCTCATCCTTCGAAGTCGAAGGCAGGTCGCATAGAATCGAACGTCCACGAGGGCCGGTTCCCACGCTCCGCACGCAACCTTGCCGATGGTCCACCTGCCCCACTTTCCACCTTGCGAGGCACCAATGACGTTGACACTGCTGCTGGCAGCCGTCCTGGCCCAGGCCGGGGGGCAGGAGCCCGCCAAGGACGCGTTCCAGCCCGAGCCGGGTTGGAAGAGCCTGGGGACCAATCTCTGGTTCGATCCCGCCGCACGTCGGGTGGTCGTACGCGCCCGCGTCGCCCTCCGTGAGGGGCCCCTCGAGCATCTGCTCTGCTTGAAGGGGACCAAGGAGCACGAGTCGGTGCTGGCCACCGATGCCCCCGCGCGGGCCATTCACGCCGCGATCCTGCTCACCGGCGCGGAGAAGGGGAGCACCGTCCGCTTCCGTCCCGCTTTCGTCCCGCCCAAGGGGACGCCGATGGCGATCGAGCTGAGTTGGGTCGAGGACGGCAAATCGAAGACGGCCAATGCACGAAGCTGGATCAAGGACCTCAAGTCCGGTGGCACGCTGGAGACCGACTGGGTCTTCACCGGCAGCGAGCTCTGGCAGGACCCCGACTCCAAGCGAATGATCTACGGTGCCGATGACGGAGACCTGATCACCGTGGTCAACTTCCCCAGCTCCTTACTCGACCTTCCCTTCGCCAGCTCGGACCAGGACGCCAATCGAACGTTCGAGGCGAACACCGCGGCCATCCCCAAGGAGGGCACGTTCGTCCTCATGTTCCTCAAGCCGCGCGACATCAAGCCTGCCAACTCGAAGAAGGCCCGACCGACTCCCTGAACCGCCCACTTCGCTCAGGGCCGAAAAGACAGGGCACTTAAATCCGACTAAGTTGACTTCGTTGTGTATGATGAGTAAGATTGTGGTAACTCAATCTGGAGGGGATCGGTCGATGGCCATCGAAGTCGTCTCTCGCGTCAATCTGGAATCGGCAGCACAGCAACTAGCCGGGGCCTCGCCCCAGGACGTGTTGCGATGGGCTGTGGAGACCTATTCCTCCAGGCTGACGATGGCGACGGCGTTCGGACCCGAGGGATGTATCATCCTGCACATGCTCTCGGAGATCGATCCGACGGTGCGGGTCTTCAACCTCGACACCGGCTATCAGTTCGCCGAGACCTTGCAGCTACGCGACAAGATCGCGGCCCGGTACGGGATCGAGGTCGAGCTGGTCGGGGCCGATGATTCGGTGGCCGAGTACGAGGCGAAGAACGGCGGGCCGTTGTACGTGACCAATTCCGACCAGTGCTGCAACGACCGCAAGCTCGTGCCGCTGCGGCGGGCCGTGGCCGGGTACGACGCCTGGATCTCGGCCATCCGGGCCGAGCAGTCGGCGCACCGGGCCAAAACGAGCGTCGTCGGCTGGGACAAGAAGTTCGAGCTGGCCAAGATCAATCCGCTCCTGAACTGGACGAAACGCGACGTCTGGGCGTTCATCGTGACCCACGACGTGCCGTACAACCCGTTGCACGACCAGGGTTACCCGTCGATTGGTTGCTGGCCCTGCACGAGGGCGGTCGGCTCGGGCGAGACCGATGAACGGGCTGGCCGCTGGGCCGGACAGGCCAAGACCGAATGCGGGCTGCATTCCCTGGACAGCAGCCAACTCTGAACCAAGGCAGGTCCCTCAGGGTCCCACACTTGGGGCCTTGAGGGTGGGGGCGTTTTCGATGCGGATCTCCGCCAAGGCTGAGTACGCCTGTCTGGCCGTGCTGGCGCTGGCCAGACGACGCGAGGATCAGCCGCCCCTGCGCATCCGGGAGATTTCCGAGTCGCACGCGATTCCCGAGCGCTATCTCGTGCAAATCCTGCTGCAATTGAAGGGGGCCGGCTTGGTGGTCAGCACCCGGGGAGCCGCCGGCGGCTATCGCCTGGCCAGGCCCGCCGAGCTAATGACCCTGGGGCAAGTCCTCTCGGCCATCGACGGCCCGGACCTGGCCCAGCGAGAGCGCGAGGAAGGGGATGGCCCGTCCGCCCGATCCCTGGCCGCCGTCTGGGCCGCGATCCGCGCCGCGGAACGGTCGGTGCTCGACTCCACATCGATCGCCCAATTGGCCGCGCCTCCGTCTCCCCCTGATTGGGTCATCTAAGCTCGATCTCGGACCGACATGCTATGGCGGCCGTTGGGCGTGCTCACGCGATGGTCGAGAACGCCCCGAATCGCCGAACTCGGGCGCCACGATGCGCCAACCCCTCTCCATTGGCGGATTCAAGGAGCCTTCCCATTTCCGGCACAGCGATCCCGGCCACCGGACTGAACTCCCCGTATGGTGGCAAGCTCGTCAACCTGATCGTCTCCGATGCCCGCGCCGGCGAGATGAAGGCCACCGCGAAAGATTTCGCAACCCTGACGCTCGACGAGCGTACCCTGTGCGACCTGGAACTGCTGGCCATCGGAGGGTTCAGTCCCCTGACCGGCTTTCTCGGCAAGGCCGATTACGATCGCGTGGTTGCCGAGGCTCGGCTGGCCGACGGCACCCTCTGGCCGCTGCCGGTGACCCTGCCGGTCGAGCCCGGCGACGGCGTCGAGGTGGGCAAGACCCTCGCGCTCAGAGACGTCTACGGCAACCTCCTCGCGTTCCTCCACATCGAGGAAATCTACGCTTACGACAAGGCGGTCGAGGCCAGAGGCGCGTACGGCACCAATGACTCCAGGCACCCGTCTGTCGCCTACCTCGACCGGTCGGCCGACCATTACGCGGCGGGCCGCCTGGAAGTCATCCGCGTCCCGCCGCACTTCGACTTCGTCGACCTACGCCTGACCCCCTCGAAGCTTCGCGAGCACTTCGAGAGCCTCGGCTGGAAGAAGGTCGTCGCCTTCCAGACCAGCGAACCGCTACACAGGGCTCACGAAGAGCTGACCAAGCGAGCCGCGAAGCAGATCGGCGGCGGTCTCCTGATTCACCCGGTCGTCGGCATGACCAAGCCCGGCGATGTGGATCATTACACTCGCATCCGCTGCTATCGCGCGCTGGTGGATACCGCCTACACGCCCGGTTCCGTGGTGCTCAGCCTGCTGCCGCTGGCGGTGCGCATGGCCGGCCCGCGCGAGGCTCTGCAGCACGCGATTATCCGCCGCAACTATGGCTGCACCGACTTCATCGTCGGACGCGACCACGCCGGCCCGGGTGCCGACAGCAAGGGCAAGCCTTTCTACGGTCCCGATGAGGCCCGTGAGGCGATGGCCAGGTACAAAGACGAGATCGGCATGGGCATCGTCGACGTCAAGCCGATGGTCTATCTGCCCGACGAAGACCGCTACAGCGCCGTCGACGAGGTCCCCGATGGGGCGAAGACCGCCGGGCTCTCCGGCACCCAGGTGCGCGACGACTACCTGGCCAAGGGCATCCCTCTGCCCGAGTGGTTCAGCCGCCCGGCCGTCGCCGCGATCCTGAACGAAGCCAGTCCGCCCAGGTTCCGACAGGGATTGACGATCTGGTTCACCGGCCTGTCCGGGTCGGGCAAGAGCACCGTCGCCCACGCCCTGGTCGAGCGTCTGGCCGAGTTCGGCCGCAACGTCTCGTTCCTCGACGGCGACGAGATCCGCACGCACCTTTCGAAGGGCCTCGGCTTCAGCAAGGAAGACCGCGACGCGAACATCAACCGCGTCGGCTACGTGGCTGGCCTCGTCGCTTCCCATGGCGGGACGACCCTCTGCTCGGTCATCAGCCCCTACCGCCACACCCGGGACAATGCCCGCAAGCTGTCGAAGGGAAACTTCGTCGAGGTCTTCTGCGACACGCCGATTGAGGTCTGCGAGAAGCGTGACGTCAAAGGCCTGTACGCCAAGGCCCGCGCCGGCGAGATCAAGGGCTTCACGGGCGTCGATGATCCCTACGAAGCACCACTCAACGCCGAGGTCACGATCGACACGAGCACGCTCGGCGCCAAGGAGTGCGCCGACGTGATCATCGACAAGCTCCTCGAATTGGGCTACATCCTGCCGCACGGCCACATCGCCTGAGGTCGTCGTCGGAGCCCGGCACGAATCTCCCCACGCGGCGCGGATCTCTTCAACAAGCTTCGCGCCGCCTGGCGTGCCTTGAATTGATGGGCAGAGAGGTCGCGGCCCGAGCCAAGCTGCCTGAAAATCCCCGCGACAAAACGACCCATACAGACCGTGAGCGTCACCCAGGTCAGCCGGCCGATCGACAACAGTCTCGGTGGGCCGATGAAGGAACAACGATCGGACGTTCAGCCCAATTTCGGGGGGCTGAAGCCATCCGGGACGGCATGTTGATGAGATCCTAACCGATCAATTCGATCTCGAAGTACTTCGCACCGAGATCGAACTGCGTGCCCTATTAACCGCGTAACGGCAGGGACTTTGAGTGCACCCGATAGGATTCGAACCTATAACCTTCGGTTCCGTAGACAGCTGGTTTAACTCAGCTTTTTGGCTTCTGCCGTAACCGTAAGTGCAAGCCTTGCGGGGTTTTGTCCCCGACATGTCCCCGCAGAGAAACCTCAGCGACGACCGGCCGGTTCGCAGAATTCTACAGGCTTTTGATCGTCTTGCAATAGGCTCGGGGACAAATCGGGGACAAACGGGGACAGGAGCGGCGGTCAGGCCTTGGAGCCCGTCTCTGGAATTCCGTCACGTGACGGCGTTTTTTCGCCGCCTACTGACCTGTCGCGTAGCGTCGCAAAATCCTACAATATACCTGGATAGCGAGATCGTGTGTCGGTCCCTGTTCGCGGGACGCCAAAGGCGATCTCGTGGCGGTTGGGGGCCCGGCTTCGCATGACGCTTCGCATCGAAAACGAATTACCTCAAGGTGGAGTGGCTCTCCTTCGTCACACCTACCTGTTCGTTACCGAACGCTGGCAGCACATGAAACGCGAGCCGATTCCCGATCAGGGCTTCGAGGAGCGATTTCGAGAAAGCTGCCTTCAGCCGGGCTGGGTCATCTCTCAGCACCGCGAGCTGAACCTCGGCAGCGTGCTCACCACCTCGTCGGGCGTGCTCCACGAAATCGATCTTGTAGCCCAGAACGAACCGCTTAGGTGCATCTTCGAGCTAAAGAACCGGCAGGATTTTCCGCCCGAGAAAAACGACGTGATCGTGTTCTTCGCGAAGATCCTGGACTACCTGTGCGTCAACCCGAGCCTGCTCAAGCAGACCTTGGTGCCGGTGTTCATGTCGGCTTTCGCGTTCGAGTACACCGGACTCGCCGCGTGCATCGGTCTTGGCATCCATCCCGTGGCTCCCGGCCTGAGACCCCTACCCCTGCTCGTTCACAACGCGCGTTGCATGGGGGCGGAGCGGGACAAGGGGCTCGCGCTCCCCGAGGGTGAGTGGGACGCATACGAGGATTTTTGCGTAGAGCTGAATCGCTTATCGGCTCTCCTTTCGCCAGCCGACCTCAACAGACGGTGCGACTCTCTCAACGAAGAAACGATCACGATCCGCGCCACGAAGATGAGTCAGACCGTGGAAATCGGTGACCAGTTGCGTGCCGTGAACGCGGAATGCTCTCGCCTGATAGAAGTGGTTAAAACGGCCACCGTCAGGAGAACTTCATGAAAATCACCAGCTTCAACGTGACCGATGTTGGTTATCACTACATCGGGCTGCGAGTTGTCGCGGCGATGCCCACGGCTACGCGCGAGGAGCAAACGCAAACGATCTCGCGAAGCGTGTTGAAGTTTTCGCGCGACAAGGCGATCCGCCTTATGCTGCCCGAGCCAAAGAGCAACTACGAATCCTTGGGAGATAAGATCTGTCAGGAGCTTGCCCACTTCAATTTCGCAGATCCCGTCCGTAATAAGGGGTACACGCTCACCGACGAGGGCTCGCGTGTCTTGGCGCTCCTCGAAAACAAGGAGTTTGTTGAGCTGCGACGCACGATGGCGGCCGTTCATCTGCGGACCTACTCGAACCTATTCGCCGTCGTCCACTCGCACATCGCTCTCGGCGGCCTCCTGAGCCCGATCGTGGAGACAGGGAGACAGGGGGACGTTCAATACATTGAGGGCCTTCTGACTCCAAGTTTCGACGGCGCCGCCAAAACGGAGGCGGCCCAACTCCTCCAGCAAATAGACAGAGATTCGCCGAAGGCCCTCGAAAACGCTCTTCGAGAACGGATTCTCGACAAGGCCGTTCCGGGGCTCAAGCTCCCGATCTTCCGTGCGATGGGGGATCGACTCATCAGTTTACGTTTGCTCAACATTATGCGGGTCACGAACGAGAGCGGTGAGTTTTCCAAAAGCTATTCGCCATGCACCGAGGGTGCAGACAACAGGCGGTGGCACAACTCAATGGAGGTGACGATTCCGAATTACGGCCATTACACGATCTACCTTAGCGAGCCTGACATGGCGGACCGGACCACCAGGGGAGAATTTCTTGCGGGTGTGATGACGGCATTCGACGCGCTGAAATCGCAAGCGGGATATTACGATTTGCCGGACGTGAGGGATCTTGTCTGTCAAAATCTGCTGATCCCGGAAGCGGCGTTCGACGAGGGCATTAACGCTCTTCTCGACATGAAGCAGCCTCCCGTGACACTCGGGCTGACATATGACCGAATCACAGGGCGACGCAAGCCGCTGGTTCGCGCGCGTGAAAACACACAGATTTTCAACTTGATCACGAGGGCCTAATGCCTATCAACCTGCCGAAGAAGAGCTCTGACTCGCTTGGTTCGATCTACGCGCCCCTCGGGCTGACGAACATGCCGTTCCCTAGCAACGGTTTCGTGAACCCGCACAGTCCCGATCCGAAGATCAACGGGGCCATCTACGCGGAGTCCACAGCGAGGGAAACGATCGCCAAGTTCGAGAGCCTGCTAATTCGGCCGGACGATTTCCCCAACCGCGCGCAGCTCGCCTACCTGTGGGCGAAGGGCGACAGCGAGACTGGTCGTGGTGTCGGCAAGACGGCTCTACTCCAGTACTTCCGTCAGCGCATCAACAAGGACTGGGGCAACACGGAATTCAATGGCAAGTTCTCAGCCGCGGTCATCTACGTCGGCTTCAAAAGCCAGGTGGACCGTCGCTACATGGAACAACTCGCTCTCTCCGGCCTGGTCGATGTCTGCAAGAACGGCGTGCTGGAAGCCTCGCGCGCCGTACTACGCCTGAATGCGATGCCGGAGGACAAGACGGATTTGGTGCTCTCCGATGATTCCGAAGGGGAAGCGAGCGCCGATAATCTGCTCAAAGATCACATCCTGACGAAGCATGGTGTCGATCCAATCAAGCTCGACGAAACGGTCGCGAAGACGCTCACTGCCGGGGGCGTGGAGGCCGTGGTCGCTCGCCAACTTGCCCGGGGCACCTTCGAAGACTACCTGCGATCGATGCGTAAGGACGGGCAGCTTGAACCGCTCTACATGCCTCGTGACACGAAGATCCTCGAATACTCACGCAGGCTGCTCTTTGATGACGTGGTGAACTACCTGCGCGCGGCGGGCTATGGGGGCGGCTACTTGTTCATCGACGACATCGAGAACTTGGTCGATCAGATGGCGCGGAAACAGCGCATCGAATTCGCTAAGGAATTCGGACTCTGCACTGTTCGACCGGGCTACGCGAATACGGCCTACAAGTTCTTCTCGTGCGTTCTCACGACGCACCAGCAGGCCTCGTCCTACCTGGCTGTCGCATGGGGCGAGGCGGGCTTGGCCGCTGTCGGTCGCCTCGATCCGGGCTCGCAGAACTCGGTCGAGCTTCCCTTCCCGAGTAAGGATCAGGCGAAAGACATCATCGTTGCCCATCTCGATTACTATCGCATGAACCCGAAAGAGAAGGGTTCGATCAGGCCGTTTACGACGGATGGCCTAGACGAGTTGCTGGGCGTGCCGACCTCGGTTCACCCCCGCACAACACTTTCTCGCGCGGCGAACGTCATTCAGTATGCAGTCGATAAGAAGCTCACAAGCATCGACCGGGAAACCGTTAAGGCTGCAACGGCGGCGGTGCCCAACCACGTTGCGGCACCCGACTTTAGTGACGGGATCGAGGGAGCGAGCTGATTGAAACGAGGAATGGAGCCCCTGGCAGGAATTGAACCCGCAAATCCGAAGTCATTAGTTTCGGTATGATGCCGTTTCATCACAGGGGCAAATGGTGGGGGAGGTTGGAATTGAACCAACTCCTCCGGGCTGACCCCGGAGTGCGTCTACACACCCCTCCCCCGTAAAAATTACGTCCCGAGAAGCGGGAGCTTTCCGAGAATCGGCCGGACCTTTGCCCGGTCCGACACCGGCACAACCCCGATCGCCGTGCATTGCCCATCGAAGGGCGGGTCCACCTCACGCACGAGGATGTGCGGCACGCTAGCAAGCTGAAGCCTTCGCGCGACGACGTGCAACTCCGTCTCGTCTTCGACGGCGAGAACGACGGCGTTC